>NZ_JNFG01000021.1 GCF_000729995.1 Caballeronia sordidicola
ACCCCTCCCCAAGCGCGAGCGAAAACCCCCGCCCTAGGTGTTTAACCCGACGAAACTCCCCCGTCGTAATAACCCGCTATTACCTTCTTTTCTGTCAACGCTGCATACTGAAGCGACGCTATGACACGAGTTCCGGCATGACCAAATTCCTTCACCTCATGATTCGCGTTGAATCGCTGGATCCATCCATCGCGTTCTACCGAGACGCGTTCGGCATGCGCGAGTCTCATCGCCTCGACTTCGATACCTTCACGCTCGTTTATCTCCGCGATGCGGAGAGCGGCGCCGAGATAGAACTCACGTTGAACAAAGGCACGACCACGCCTTACACGCACGGCACGGGCTATGGCCACGTTGCATTCGCTGTCGACGACATCGAAGCATTCCGCGACCGTCTGCTAAGCCAGGGCATGCAACCAGGCGACCTGAAATCACTGAGCCACAACGGCGCCATCGCCGCACGCTTTTTCTTCATCACCGATCCCGACGGCTACAAGATCGAGGTGCTATCCAGGGAGGGTCACTACGTATGAACTGACGTTGGCGCTGTACACAATATAAAAGGAGACGAATCATGCCCAAGGCAATCCCCATTGCCATAGTCGCCGCCGAGACCGGCAATGCGACCCCCGTCATATCGTCTGCGCGCGTGAGCCGCAGACACTTCCTCCAAGGTTCCGTCGTGCTGACCGGTTTGCTCGTGGCCGGCACGCCCATCGCCCTGCTTGCGCCAAGCCGCGCCTGGGCGGTGGAACTTAGCCATATCGATCAGAACCAGGCCGACGCCATCATGGTGCTCGCGCGTACCCTCTACCCGCATAAGACGCTGCCGGATGCAGTCTACGCACTCGTGGCCAAGGACGTGGATGCAAAGGCCACCGACCCGAAGACCATCGATGTCATCAAGACCGGCGTGGCGAAACTGAACAATGCTGCGTCCGGTAAATGGAACGACACCGCAAGCCTCTCGGATGCGCAGCGAACCGCCATTGTCGAAGCCAACCAGACCGATCCGTTCGTCCTGCTCGTGCGTGGCCAGTGCGTCACCTCGCTCTATAACAACGAAATGGCGTTTGCCCATTTCGGCTACGAAGGTGAAGCGTTCAGCAAGGGCGGTTACGTGTATCGCGGCTTCAACGACCTGACCTGGCTGCCCAACCCACCCGCCGACGCAAGTCCGCCGGTCGCGTAAAAGTCGGGATAGTGGCGCACATCTGATACTGCCGAGGAGGCAAGCATGGCTAAGTTCGACTACAACGACGACTCCGTTGTCGTGATCGTCGGTTCGGGCGCGGGCGGCGGGACGCTGGCGAACGAGTTATGTCAGAAAGGGGTGAAAGTGGTCGTGCTGGAGGCGGGCAAGCGCCAGTCGTCGGCCACCTTCATCAACGACGAATGGAAGTCCTTCGGGCAACTCGCCTGGACCGATAAACGCACCACGTCAGGCAACTGGCGCGTGGCCAAGGACTTCCCTGAACTGCCGGCGTGGATCTGCAAGACCGTAGGCGGGACGACCACGCACTGGGCGGGCGCGTCGCTGCGGATTCATGAGCACGAGTTCAAGGCGCGTACGACCTATGGTTCCATCGATCAGGCGAACCTGCTCGACTGGCCGATCACGCTTGCCGATCTTGAGCCCTACTACGCACGCGCCGAAGACAAGATGGGCGTCACGCGCACGAACGGCGTTCCGGGTCTGCCGGGCAACAACAACTTCAAGATCTTCTACGACGGCGCAACGAAGGTCGGCTACAAGAACTGCAGTACCGGTCACATGGCGATCAACAGCCGGCCGCGCGCCGGGCGTGGCCGCTGCATGCAGCTCGGCTTCTGTTTCCAGGGCTGCAAGTCGGGCGCGAAATGGTCGACGCTCTATACGGAGATTCCCGCGGGCGAAGCCACGGGCAGGCTCGAATTGCGGCCGGAGTCGCATGTGATGCGCATTGAGACGAACGCGGCCGGCAAGGCCAGCGGCGTGGTCTACCTCGATGCCGACGGCAAACAGCAGCGTCAGCGCGCACGCGTGGTCTGCGTCGCGGGAAACTCGATAGAAACTCCACGCCTGTTATTGCTCTCGGAATCATCGAAGCATCCTGACGGCCTCGCTAACAGCTCGGGCCAGGTGGGACGCAATTACATGCGGCATACCACGGGCTCGGTGTTCGGTGTGTTCAAGGAACCCGTGCATTTTTATCGCGGCACGGTGATGGCCGGCATCGTCACGGACGAAGCCGAGTTCAATCCGAAGCGCGGTTTTGCGGGCGGTTATGAAATGGAGACCATCTCGCTCGGCTTGCCGTTCGCCGCCGCATTCCTGGATCCGGGCGCGTGGGGATCGGACTTCACTTACTATATGGATAACTACGTAAATACCGCCGGCATGTGGATTGTCGGCGAGGACATGCCGCGTGAGACCAACCGTGTCACGCTGAATCACGACGTGAAGGATCAGGTCGGGTTGCCGGTTGCCAACGTCCATTACGACGATCATCCCAATGACATCGCCATGCGCGATCATGCGTTCAAGCAAGGTGAGGCAATCTACGCGGCAGCCGGAGCGGTGAAGACGTTGCGCACGCCGCCCTACCCGTCCACGCACAATCTCGGCACATGCCGGATGAGCGCGAAGGCGAGTGACGGCGTCTGCAACAAGCACGGCCAGACCTTCGACGTACCGAACCTGTTTATCTCCGACGGCAGTCAGTTCACGACCAGCGCGGCCGAAAATCCGACACTGACAATCGTGTCGCTGGCGATCCGGCAATCGGATTACATCGCGGACCAGATGAAACGGCGTAGCATTTAGAGGCTTGCAAAATGAGCCGCAGGAGCCGCCGCCCGGCGGTTCCTTCTTCATTGTGAGGAGCTGTCCATGTGCAGGATTTACGCTCAAACCGATCCCATTCTCTATGAATGCCGCGCGCGCTCGGTGCGCATCAGCGGCGTGACGACAACCATCCGGCTGGAAAACCTGTTCTGGCAGACCTTGTCCGAACTCGCCGCCGACAACGACATGACGACCAACCAGCTCATCGCGAAGTTGCATGAAGAGATCACACAGCATTTGGGCGAAACGACGAATTTTGCGTCGTTCCTGCGCGTCACCTGTCTTCGATATCAAGGGCTGAGGGCGAACGCATCGATGGATTTTCGCAGCCACGTGGCAGCGGCGACGACTGACAAGGTGGCGGGCTGACTAATGACAAAACCGATGGCCGGACGAACATGGGCGATATGGTCTTGCGGGGTACTATTCGCGGCGGTTGGCTTGCCGGCGCAGGCGGCGCCGGACGCTGCGGCCGCCTTGTCGATCGTACAGAAGAATAACTGTCTCTCCTGTCATGCCGTGGATTCGCAGGTCGTCGGGCCGGCGTATCGAGAGATCGCGAAGAAGTATCACGGGGACGCTACGGCGCCCGACAAGCTGTTCGCCAAAGTCCGCAACGGCGGGGCCTTCGTCTGGGGAGAAGTCCCCATGCCGCCTAACCCTAATATCAGCGACGCTGACCTGCATACCGTGATCGCGTGGATTCTCGCCGGCGCGCCGGATAAGTAGGCCGCTGCATCAAGTTCAAGCGCGCTGCCTTTCCATGCAGCGCGCGATATTCCTCCCCTGTCTAGGTAAAACCCCTGATTTCGCGCGACCTCCTCACGCACTACTCTCGCGTCACCGTTAAACAGAACGTAGTTCTATTAGACAGAACGACGTCACGACACGAGACGCCCATAGGAGGGTTCAATGGCAAGCGTGCCAATCGATGCGACACACGGGTCGCCTAATTCAAGCACCGGCGTGGGCGATACGACGTTCGGCATCAATGCGCGCATCGACCGGCTGCCGGCGACGCGTTCCGTCTGGATGCTGGTGTTCCTGCTCTCCATCGGCGGCTGGTTCGAATTCTACGACCTGTTTTTCACCGCGTACGTGGGCCCGGGCCTCGTCAAAAGCGGCCTCTATTCCACGACAACAGCGTCCTTCTTCGGCGTCTCGGGACTCGGGGCGTTCGTGGCTGCATCGTTTGCGGGACTGTTCATCGGTACGTTCTTCCTCGCAGGCCTCGCCGATAAATACGGCCGCCGCACGGTCTTCACCGTCTCGCTGCTCTGGTACTCCGCGGCAACGCTGATCATGGCGCTGCAAACCACCGCGCCCTCAATCAACCTGTGGCGGCTGATTGCAGGCATCGGCGTGGGCGTCGAGTTGGTAACCATCGATACCTACGTGAGCGAGCTCGTCCCCAAACATCTGCGCGGCCGCGCCTTCGCGTTCGTGCACCTGGTTCAATATTCGGCGGTGCCCTCGGTCGCGTTTCTAGCGTGGTGGCTCGTGCCGCAAAAGCCCTTCGGTCTGGACGGGTGGCGCTGGGTGGTGATCATCGGCGCGCTGGGTGCGATCGTGGTCTGGGCGATCCGCCGGCGCGTGCCTGAAAGTCCGCGTTGGCTCGCGCAACAAGGCCGCACGGCGGAAGCGGAGACGGTGCTGCAAGCGATCGAGGCCAAGGTCGCTGCGCAGTACGGACGCGCGTTACCGACGCCGGTCGCAACCGTCGAGCCGGCGACAACGAAAGCCGCGTTCCGCGAAATCTGGCAGCCGCCGTATCGCAAGCGCGCGATCACGATGCTCGTCTTCAATTTCTTCCAGGCAATCGGGTTCTACGGCTTTGCATCCTGGGTGCCGACGCTGCTCGTCTCCAAGGGCGTCACGATCACGCATAGCTTGCTGTACTCGTTCGTCATCGCGATCTCGAATCCGTTTGGACCGCTCATCGGGATGGCGATTGCGGACCGGATCGAACGGAAGACGCTGATCGTGTTATCGGCGTTCGGCATCGTAGTGTTCGGCAGCTTGTTCGCCACCCAGACATCGCCGGTCATGCTGATGATCCTCGGCGTGCTGATCACGCTCTGCGGGACGTTGCTTTCCGTCGGGTATCACGCTTACCAGACCGAGCTGTTCCCCACGCGCCTGCGTGCTCGCGCCGTCGGTTTCGTCTATTCCATCTCGCGTCTTTCAGCCATGTTTTCCGGCTTCATGATCGCGTTCGCACTGCGCCACTTCGAAGTGACCGGCGTGTTCGCTCTGATCAGCGTATCGATGGTGATGGTGATGGGCGCGATCGGCATCTTCGGCCCGCGTACCAACAACCGCAATCTCGATGAAATTTCGCAATGAACATGAGGTTTTGACATGACGCTTCCGTTAACTGGCGTGCGGGTGCTGGATTTATCGAATGTATTGGCCGGGCCGTTCTGCGCGTATCAACTCGCGCTGCTCGGCGCGGAAGTGATCAAGGTCGAGCATCCGGAAGGCGGTGATCTGGCCAGACGCCTGGGCGCCGATAAAGACGCGTCGGCGCGCGACATGGGTGCGTCGTTCGTGGCCGTCAACGCAGGCAAGCAGTCGATCACGCTGAACCTGAAAGATGCGCGCGGCAAGGAGATCCTGCGCTCGCTCGTGAAGACGGCGGACGTGCTCGTGGAGAACTTCCGGCCCGGCGTGATGACGCGCTTGGATCTTGGTTACGAGGCCTTAAGCGAGATCAATCCAAAGCTCGTCTATTGCGCGATCTCTGGTTTTGGTAAGGATGGCGAATTTTCGAAGCGGCCGGCATACGACCAGATCATCCAGGGCATTTCCGGCGTGATGAGCGTAACGGGCGATGCCGAGAGCGCGCCTCTACGCGTGGGATATCCGGTCTCGGATACGGTCGGTGGCCTGACTGCAGCGTTCGGCATTTGCGCCGCGTTAGTCGATGCCCGCGCGAATGGTCGCGGCAGAATGCTCGATGTATCGATGCTCGAAGCCACGCTCTCCACCATGGGCTGGGTCGTGTCGAACTACCTGAACGCCGGTGTGACGCCCGCGCCGATGGGCAACGAGAACTTCACCGCCGCGCCATCGGGCACGTTCAAGACGGGCGACGGTTTGCTGAACATCGCGGCGAATGAAACGAAGCAGTTCGTGAGTTTGTGCCGCTTGATCGGGCGGCCGGATCTCTCCGATGATCCGCGCTTTTCCGAGCGCAACACGCGCAAGGTGAATCGTGCCGCGTTGAAGGCGGAGATTGAAGAAGCGTTGGCGACAGACAGCGCGATGAACTGGGATGCGAAGTTTACCGAGGCCGGCGTGCCGGTTGGGCGCGTGATGTCGGTGCCGGAAATCCTCGCGCATCCGCATCTGGTATCGCGTGAATTCGTGCACGAGTTCAACAGCGACGACGCCACGACCCGGCAACGCGTCACCCGTGCAGGCTTCCGTTTCTCCGATGCCGACACCGCGCCCTCCACCCCCGCACCGACCTTGTCCGCCAACACGCGCGAGCATCTTGCAACGCTCGGTTTCGACGACACACAGATCGACGCACTGCGCGCCGAAGGAGTGATCTGAACATGACGCAAACTTTTGACGCCGCCACGCTCGCTGCAGATTACTGGAGCACATCGATCATCGATATCCATCCGGGATCGATCAAAGTTCGCGGCTTTCCGATTCAGGAGCTGATCGGCGCGGTCAGCTTCCCGCAGATGATCTGGCTGATGCTGCGTGGCGAACTGCCGGATAAAGCGCAGGCGGCTTTGTTTGAAGCGGCGCTCGTGGCGTCGGTGGATCATGGCCCGCACGCGCCGTCCATCGCCATCTCGCGCATGGCGACGAGCTGCGGCTTGCCGCTGAATGGCGCGATGGCGTCGGCGATCAATGCACTCGACGATGTCCACGGTGGCGCGGGCCAGCAAGCGGTCGAGCTATACGATGCAATCGTCGCGCTCGAAGACTCAGGCGCCACGTTAAGCGACGCCGTGGCGCAAGGCGTGGATGCGTTCATCGAAACGAAGGGCAAGTATCTGCCTGGCTTCGGGCATCGTTTTCATCCCGTGGATCCGCGTGCGGTCAAGCTGCTCGCCCTGGTCGATGCCAGCGTCGAACAAGGCGCAATCAGCGGACGATACGCGGCGGTCGCACGCGCTATTGAAGCGTTACTGCATCAGCGGAAAAACAAGCCCGTGCCGATGAACATCGACGGCGCAACGGCCGTGATCTACGCGGAACTCGGCTTCGCGCCGGAGTTGGCGCGTGGGGTGTTTTGCTTATCGCGTGCGGTCGGGATCCTGTCGCATGCGTGGGAACAACGCGGGCGCAACGAGCGCAATAAAGGTCCGATGCCGCGTCAGATGGCCTACAAATATACGGGCAAGCCCGAGCGTCATTTGCCTTGAACCTCGGCCGTGTGGCGTTGCGCGTTGCGCAACGCGCGCGCGTCGCCGCCGAGTGCATCGGTTGCACGGGCGGCGCAGTCGAACAACGCGCCAAGGTTGCGCGCAACGAATGCCTGATCGATCCGTGAGCTCGGACCCGCGAGCGTCAACACGCCGCGCACGGTTTGGCGCACGCCGAAGACGGGCATCGACATGCCGGCTGTCTCGCGATCACGTTCGCCCATGGAGACACAGTAAAAGTCGTCGCGAATGCGCTCAAACACTTCGCCTTCAGCGCCGCCGAACGCGAGCAGCGCCAAACCTCCCGACCCGCTTTCCAGCGGCAGCACATCGCCTTCGCGCACGTGATAACGCACCGCATGCGTCGAATCCACACGATGCAAACACACGCGCACAGCTTCGTCACGCACATAGAACGACACGCTTTCGCCGCTGATTTCGGCGAGCTCGCGCATCAGCGGGACGAGGATATCGCCGAGATTTAGACTGCGTTGATACAACGCGCCAAGCATGAAAGTGGCTGCGCCGAGCTGATAGCGGCCGTCGTCGAGACGCAGCAGCAAGCGGTGCTGGATCAGCGCGCCTGCGAGGCGAAGCAGCGTGCTTTTATAGAGCCCGGTACGCGCCGCGAGCTCGGCGAGCGTCAGCGACCCATCGTCCGGCTTGAACGCGAACAGGATCGCGCAAGCACGGTCGATGACGGCAACGCCTTCGCTCTCTTTCGGGCCAGCTTTGATCTCAGGCGTTTGCATGGTTAAGTGACGTGGGCGAAGCGTCTTGTGTTTGTATCGAAGAGGAATTTTACGCGATGCCGGGCGCGTCTCATACGGTTCATATAAGAGGCCGGAAGCCCCCTTCCCTGCGGAACCCGCCTTGATGAATTTCAAAAGTGCTTCGATCGGGCGATGGCAGATGACAAATTTGCAGGCGTCCGGCGGGTCAGATTGTTAGTTGCTTTTTAGGGAGATAGCGCAGCGTGCGGAGCGTTGGAATACGTGGCAGCATTTACGTGTCGAACGGAATTCGCCAATCTCGTGGAGAACGCGCATGGACGACCGGAAGCTCCTGGCACGCACGCCCTCACTCGCTATTGCCTACACCGAGTCCGGACCGGCCGACGGGCCGCCCGTCATGCTGCTGCACGGCTGGCCCGATGCCGCGCGCGCCTGGGCGCCCGTGGCGGCACGCCTCGCCGCAGCGGGTTTTCGAGCGATTGTTCCGGACTTGCGCGGCGCCGGCGACACGCGCTTTCTGTCGGCCGACACGGTACGCGACGGTTCCGGTGTAGCGCTCGCGCAAGACGTGATCGATCTCGCCGATGTCCTGGGAATCGATCGTTTCGATGTCGTCGGCCACGACTGGGGCGCACGCGCGGCCTACACGCTAGCGGCGTTGTTTCCCGGGCGCATTGGGCGTATCGCGGCACTCGCACTGGCATTCCAGCCGAACGGCGCGTTCGAATTGCCCCACTTCTCGCAAGCGCGGAAGTTTTGGTATCAATGGTTCATGGCACTCGATGCCGCTCCCGCTGCAGTCGCCGCCGATCCGAAAGGTTTCGCGCGTTTGCAATGGGATACATGGTCCCCGCCCGGCTGGTTCGACGATGACGAATTCACTCGCACCGCCGCCGCCTTCGATAACCCCGACTGGGTGCCCATCACGCTCAACGGTTATCGGCGGCGCTGGCGTCAGGGCGAAGGTTCCGATCCGGCGTATGCCTCGCTGCGGGAGAAACTGGCGATCATCGACCAACTTTCGACACCCACGCTGATGATCCAGGGCGGCGCCGATTTCTGCGATGAACCGGCTTTATCGGAAGGGATGGAGGGGCATTTCACGGGCGGGTATCGGCGAGTCGTGCTGGATGGTGTGGGGCACTTTCCGCCTCGCGAAGCGCCCGACGCGGTGGCGGATCTGGTGATCGCGCATCTGCGTAGTGACTAAGCGCTGATGTATTGATCCGTGGACAGCATGGTTGCATAGGCGAAGCCAAGCGCTGCCATGAAGGCCGCGTGCACGTGGGCGGCAGGAACCTTGACGCCGTCGAACTCCATATCGAGCGTAGCAACGGCATCGTGTATAACCGTCGCCTTGTAGCCAAAGTCGACAGATGCCCGCGTGATCGCGTCCACACACATGTGGCTCATTGCTCCGGCGATAACCACTTCCTCGATACCATTGGTATCCAGAATATTCTTGAGATCAGTGTCACGAAAGGCATTGATTTGATGTTTCAAGACCACGTGCTCCCCTTCCCTATTAACCACTTGCGGAGCGATCGCGGCACCTTCGGAACCTGCAACGAAAAACGCCGCGTCGCTCTTCGGGGACTCATGGCGAACGTGCACGACGAGATGCCCGGCGGCACGTGCTGATTGAAGAAGGCGCGCCGCATTGGCGGCAGCGGCCTCGATGCCCGTCAATGTCCATTTCCCACCTGGGAAGTAATCGTTCTGCAGGTCTACGATGATAAGTGCGCGCTTGGTCATATCCATCTCCTGGTATTGACGAGAAATCCGATCGTTCTCTGAGACTCAAGAGTAAGCTTTCGCGATTGTTTGGCGAATTGGCAGGACTGACAAAAGACGAGGTAAAACTGACAATGGCAAAGAAAATTGCGCCCGTGGAGATCGCGTTGCTGATATACCCGGGCAGCCAGCTTGCTGCCGTTCATGGGCTGACAGATCTGTTTCACATTGCAGAGCGTTTATTTCAGCGGTCAAAGCCGCCGCAAAAAAGTGTTGGGCACCCCATGCTCAGGGTAAGTCACATTCAGTTCGATGCTGGCAGCTCTTCCCCACCGTGGGCAGATAGCGCCCCTGATTTCGTGATTGTTCCTCCCTCACTCGATGGACTGCCCACCGGCGATGCGTTCGCTCCTATCGTGCAATGGCTGAACGACTGTCATGCGAGAGGCGCGGTGCTGGCGTCCGTTTGTGTCGGGACATTTCTTCTCGCGCAGACCGGCCTGCTCGCGAGGCGCTCAGCGACAACGCATTGGTCGCAGGCGCAGCTCCTTGCTGAGCGCTTTCCAGAGATCCACGTCGATGCTGACAAACTCCTCATTGACGATGGTGACATCCTCACCGCGGGCGGCTTGATGGCATGGCCCGATTTGGGACTCAGGATAGTCGACCGCCTGCTCGGTTCTGCAGCGATGGTGGAAACCGCCCGTTTTCTTTTGGTCGATCCCCCGGGGCGAGAGCAACGCTATTACAGCGCCTTCTCCCCGAAGCTCAATCACGGCGACAAAACGATTCTTGAAGTGCAGCACTGGTTACAGAAGGGTGGCGACGAGCATCCCACCGTTGCTTCAATGGCTCAGCGCGCCGCGTTAGAGGAAAGGACATTTCTTCGTCGATTTCAGAAGGCGACCGGTCTTCGCCCGACAGAGTATTGCCAGCATCTTCGGGTTGGCAAAGCACGTGAGATGCTTGAAACCAGCCAACAATCGTTCGACCAGGTTGCCTGGAAAGTGGGTTATGAGGACGTCGGATCATTTCGAAAAATCTTCATCCGGCTTACCGGACTGTCTCCAGGCGATTACAGAAAGCGCTTTCGAACGCAAAGCGAAGGTGTCTAGCTATAACTCATGCAGTTGCAAGCACACTCGCGTTTGCGCAACAGAGTGGCCGTATCGATCGCAGATACACAGATCGAAACTTTTCATCTCTTTGTTGACGCGACAGTTGAAAACGATTATCGGTCGGAAGCTGAGAGGAAGGGACTGCATTGTCGACCGAACCCTTTTCACGAAGCGAGTGAGCTATGTTCCGCTTTTCCCGGATCAAACATGCGGCTGGCGTTCAATGGGTTCGTCCCGTCATCCTGATTGTGGCGAGTTTATTGGTTTGCGAAGAATCCAGCGCCACTGAAGGGGGATTGGGGCGGCCAGTTGCCGGAGCCAGCGTCATGCCTGACGGCGGCGTCGTTTCACCCGAGCCTCTCACTATTGTGAATCTTAGCGAGATCTATCTCGACGGTTCGATCGGCGCGAATAGAGAAGTGCCCATTGCGGGCAAGACCTCATTGGGCATTGACGGTCAGGTGGCGTTTACCCTCGCGACGCTGATGAAGGTATGGGACACGCATACCGGCGCGTGGAATTTTGCCTCCAGCATCACGCTGCCGTATGTCTGGACCAAGGTCGATGCGTCCCTCGGTGTAGGCGCACGACAAGCAAGTACATCGGACAGAGCCTCGAATCTATTTGATCTTTACTTCACACCTGTCATTGCCGGGTACCACATCACCAAGGTCGATCATGTCGCGTTCAGCTTCAATATCTGGGCCCCGACGGGTCAATACGATCCGAACGCGCTCGCTAACCCGAGCCTGAACAACTGGACATTCATTCCCCAGGTCGCGTACACGCGGATTTTTCCAGAATGGGGTTTCCAGATCGACGCCGTGTTGGGTGTGCAGTTCTACACCCGGAATACAGCAACTGATTATCAGAATGCGCCGTTGCTCACCTTCGACATCATGGCGCTCAAGCACCTTCCGCACGGCATTAGTGCCGGTCTGATTATCGGCACTGTGCAGCAACTGGGGAACGACAGCGGCCCGACCGCGGACAAGCTCAACGGTTTCAGAGGTCACGATCTGGCCATAGGCCCAATCGTGACGTACGACACCAAATTGAATGGCAAGACACCGCTCTCGCTCAGCGCGCGCTGGGTGCCCACCGTCAGCAGCCAGAACCGGCTGTCGAGCACGCGCACCTTCATGGTCAGCGGGGCAATTGCTTTTTGAACTCCACGGTCTGCTTCTGGTGGATGTGCCGGTCAACGGCCTCCTCCCCATCAGCCTCTACAACACTGACGGCTACTACACGTTCACGCTCTCCTCGATAGCTTGCTCGATGATCGATAGCCCTCTATCGACCTCAGCCTCTGCAATGGTAAGTGGTGGAGCGAGGCGGAAGACATCTCCGAGTCCCGGCAACTGGACAATATTCATGTGCAAGCCGAGCTCGAGGCAGCGACGTGTGATGGCGGCTGACAGACCCGGCGCCGGAGTTTTCGCTGACCGGTCGCCCACGATTTCAATCCCGATCATCAGCCCACGTCCACGCACATCGCCTATGCATTCGAAGCGGCGTTGAAGCGTCTCCAGACCATCGCGCAAATGCGACCCCATTTTAGCTGCGCGTTCAACCAGTCCATCCCGCTCGATGATCTCGACGACCTTGAGGCCGACAGCGGCCGGCATGGGATCCGACACATGCGTCGTGTAAAAGAGGAACCCGCGTTCGTATGCCTGACTCTCGATTTCCTGAGTTGTCAGCACGGCAGCCAGTGGCAGTCCCGCGCCGAGCGTCTTGGACAAGGTCAGGATGTCGGGCACTACGTCGTCGTGCTCGCACGCGAACATCGTTCCAGTTCTGCCCATGCCGGTCTGGGCTTCGTCCACGATCAACAGCATGCCGCGCTCGACACACTTCTCCTTTAGCGCGCGCATATATCCTTGCGGCAGTTCAATCAGGCCACCCGAGCTCAGGATTGGCTCAGCGATGAACGCCGCAAGGCTGCCGCTTGACTGCCTGTCGATCAGGTCGAATGCATAGTCGAGTTCAGCCGTCCAATCATAGGCGCCGTTGCGCTCGAACCGTGGCCGGTACGGATAGGGGGCCGGAATGGCAAAGGACCCCACGGCGGCCGGACCGTAGCCCTTGCGGCCGGCGCTGTAAGTGGCCGAAGCCGCACCGCCGGTCATGCCATGCCACGATTGAGCGAAGCTCACTATCTCGTGGCGGCCGGTGACGAGCTTCGCCATCTTGATCGCTGCTTCGTTGGCTTCGCCACCGGTGCTGAGCAGCAACGACCGTTCAAGTCCTGCAGGCGCGATGCCGGCGAGCCGGGTTGCCAGGTCGACTACCGGGCGCGAGAGCATCCCGCTGAAAAGGTGGGTGAGATTGCGTGCGCTTTCGGCAATGACGTCGGCGATTTCCGGATGAGAGTGGCCGAGGATGGCGCTCATCTGTCCCGAGGTGAAATCGAGTATCGCGCGGCCCGTGGAATCATAGACATGACTGCCGCTGGCACGCTCGATAATGACGGGCGAGAATGTACCGCCGTAGCGGATCAGGTGCCGCTGAGCGTTTGACCAAAAGTCCCGATCGGTTTGTGCTGACATGACTGTGTCCAGAGTAGAGGGCGGATGTGCTGCAGGTCAATGTAAGCGAACTAAACCGGTGGGTGGAAATGAAAAGTTGTCATGCCTGCCATTCGAGGAGCTGATGCCATCATGTTGCAGCTGGAATTCGATTTGCTCAGGACGTTCGTAGCAATAGCCAATGCCGGATCGCTTACGCGCGCGGCGGCGGAAGTCGGCCGCACGCAATCCGCGATCAGCATGCAGCTCAAGCGGATCGAAGAGATCGTCGATGGCGCGGTGCTGGTGCGTACCGCACGCGGCGTGGAACTGACGTCGCGCGGAGATCGACTCTTGTCGCACGCCCGAAGGCTGGTGCGAGCGCATGACGAAGCACTGGTCGATGTGACCGGTCGCGGGATGACCGGTTCGATTCGGCTCGGATGCCCCGAGGACTATTGCACAGAGTTCCTTCCGGTCGTGCTACGCGCGATAGCGGCGCAGCATCCGCGGGTTGCACTGGAAGTCGTATGTGCACCTACGCCCTTGCTCGAGAAAATGCTCGATGCACGTCGCCTGGATGTGGCATTGATATCGCTCGCCCCGGAAGGGAATCTGGAACGCGTGATTCGCTGGGAGGACCTGGTGTGGATTGCATCGCAAGACTTCTACCCGCCAAGCGATGGACCTCTGCAAATAGCCTTGTCGGTGCCTGAAACGCTCGACCATCAGGCGGCGCGACGTGCGCTCGAAAGTGCCAATGTCAGCTACCGCGTGGCTTATGAGAGCGTCAGCAAGGATGGGCTGCTGGCAATCGTGAGGGCGGGGATAGCGGTCGCCGTGCTGACGAGAGGAGCGGTTCCTGCGGATTTGCGGATCATGCCCGTTGGCGAGATGCTTCCGCCGCTTCCGCATGTTGGCATTGCCGTCGTTTCGTATTCGGGTACGGCCGATTCGCTTCTTGTAGAGAGCGTGAAGGACGTCATGACCCGCACCTTGAGAACCATGTCCCCGCTTTTGTCCTGACGTATTCCGACGGGCTCAATGCTTGCGCAACCCGTTCGAGCCACCTGCGAACGCTTCGGGCGCACAGCTATAATCGTGCTCAAACGTGGCCAGGGAAGTTTTATCCGTGAAAAAAATCGCTGTTTGTGCGCTCGTTGCGCTTGTACTCACTGCTTGCTCGTCTCCCGAAAAGGAAGCGGCGCAAGCCCAGAAATTCGTCCATAACGAAGCCAGCCTTGCCGACGCTCAACGCAATGCCGCAGTCGATTGCGACGCGGCCAACTGCGACGCCGCCTGGGCGCTTACAAAACGTTATATTGAACAGTATTCCGACACGTCCGTGACGCGCGCAGACGCGGTCGCAATCGACACCGACGTACCCTCCGGTTCGGGTAAGGCCAGCTTTTCGGCGACCCGCGCTGCGAAAGGTGCGGGCTCAACGCTAACCCTCTTTGCGCAGTGCCGCGGTATGTATGGACCGGACAACGCGAAAGGTTCGGACTACGACAAGTGTGCCGAGAAAATCATCAAGACCCAGAATGGATATGTAACGTTTCTCAGAGCACATGCGTCTGGTCAGTAAAGGGCGTTAAGTGTTCGCCACGGCGGCCACTTGTCGGCAGGCAACCATGCCTGGCTTGTCCGTGAGATCAGACCTTCTCGCAGATAGCCTGGATTCACGGCATGGGCGCCGCACACAGCGGGTGTACAGTCACGAAGCGTGCTCGCGGCGCGGTTAATTCGTCTGCGTCACTCGAGCCCTCATCGGAGCCGCTTGCCCATGCAAAATCAAAGTGTGTCCGTCACCTCCGTCGCGTTGCCGGCCAGTTCACGCGTCACGCGCATTTATGCGCATCCGAACCTCGCGGACGCCTACACCATCCGCTTGCCGGACAACGCCACCACCGATCCCGAGCTACTCGCCCGATTCATGTTTTCGCATCAGCCGGCATGGGTTGGAAAGCTCTTGCGAATACGCGACGCGCTCGTTGCCGGGTTTGGCCTCAAGACAGCGAAGGGCCTGGAGGAATCCGCACGCACCGAGCGGGACAAGCACGTCTCCATTTTCAGGATCTACGAGCGCACCGTCGATGAGATCGTCCTCGGCGAGGACGACAAACATCTCGACTTCAGGGTGTCGGTGTTCCAGGAGACGAGAGGAGATGTCGCGGATGGCGGGCGTTACCTGACGGTATCGACTGTCGTTCAATGCCACAATCTTTTAGGGCGTACCTACATCCTGCTGATCAGGCCATTCCATGAAATGGTGGTTCGATCAAGCATGCGCAGCGCTGCGCGTATTGGCTGGCCTAATGGCTCCTGAGCCGGCTCGGGCTTGACGTTTCGCAACACATCGGCGATTGCGCCACAAGATCCGCTTTCGCGGATGCGAAACCATGTAACCTCTCGGTCTTCTTCTTGTCCTGAAGTAGACGATGCGGGTCTTGGCGAGCAAAAAAATCCTGAATATAACGATCGGCGATCGCCCCCGCATCGCAGGCCCACGCCTGCTTTATGCCGCTGCGCTGCTGGCAATTGGCGTGGCTGGCTGGGTGCGCCCCGCCGTCGCCGCTGCACCAGCGTGTCTGGCCGACTCCGGCCCGGTTGATCGTCCCGCCATCGGCCTCGTGCTTTCGGGCGGCGGCGCGCGCGGTTACGCTCACCTCGGCGTGTTGAAAGTGCTCGAAGAGAATCGCATTCCGGTCGACTGTATTGCTGCAACCAGCATGGGCTCCGTGGTTGGTGGACTGTATGCCAGCGGCATGACCGCGCAGGACATGCAGAACCGCCTCGCGCAGATCAACCTTGCCGATGTCGCCTTCGACGTCACCGCCCGCGCCGACCTGCCGCAATCGCAACGGGAAGACGAACGGCTGTATGTGAACAGCCTGTCGTTCGGCTTTGGCACGCACGGCTTCCGGCTGCCGACCGGCCTCGTGCAGGGTAACCGCCTGCAGGCGCTGTTGCAGGACTGGACCTCGGCCATACCCGGGAACGTGTCATTCAACGGTCTGCCGATTCCTTTTCGCGCAATCGCCACTGATCTGCAAACCGGACAGATGGTCGTGCTCGATCACGGCTCGCTGCCGCAGGCCATTCGCGCCAGCATGGCGTTGCCCGGCTTGTTCTCGCCGGCCGAGGTGGACGGACGCACGCTGGTCGACGGCGGCCTCGTCAGCAACCTGCCGATCGAAACCGCCCGCTCCATGGGCGCGAACGTAGTGATCGCGGTCGATATCGGCTCGCCGCTGCGGCCACTCGATGCGCTGGCTTCGCCCGCGGACGTGATGCAGCAGATGATCGGCATCCTGATCCACCAGAACGTCGCGCGGCAACGTGAACAACTGCGCGCGGGAGACGTCCTGATCGAACCGGCGCTCGGCTCGCTGAGCTTCACGGATTTTGCCAACGCGCCTCAAGCGATTGCCGCTGGTGAGGCGGCTGCGATTGCGGCGCTGCCAAAGCTGCGGCATCTCGCACTGTCGCCCGAGCAATACGCGGCGTATCGGGCCTCGCACGAAACTCCCGGAACAAAGCCGGTGCGCATTACACGGATCGAAATAGACTCGCGGGGCGCTGTGCCGCAGGGTCGCATCCGAGACGCGTTGCACGTCAAACCCGGCGACGTCTACGATCCAAAGACGCTCAACAAGGATCTGCTTGCGCTAACCACCGCCGGAGACTTCGAAAGCGTCACGCAACAGCTGATAGAGAATGGCGACGAGCACACGCTCATGATCGACGCACGCGACAAATACTGGGGCCCGAACTTCCTGCTGTTCGGGCTTGGCTTGTCGAGCAGTTCCACCGATGCCGGGGGCTTCCGGATGCACGTAGGTTATCGACGGCCATGGCTGACGTCGTCGGGGCTGGAGGGTCGTATCGACGCGACGGTAGGCAGCGACCTGACGAACATTCACGCCGAGTTGCGGCAACCGTTGTCGAATGCGGCTGGTTACTACATTGCGCCTTATCTGGAATTTCAGCGTCGCTACGCGAACATCTACAACGACGATGGCGACACCAAAGTGACCCAATACTCGCTGCAGACCGAACGCGCAGGCCTCGACTTCGGTCTGCCGCTGGCTACGCTGGGCGACTTCCGTGTCGGTGTCGCTTATGCGCATGCATTCGGTTCGCCGCAATACAACCTGCCGGCCAACTTCTTCGATCCCACCGCGCCACCCTCGGAGCAATTGTTCCCGGACCTCTCCGGGAGGCAAATCAGTGCACGAGCACGCCTCGTGATCGATCAGCTCGACGATCCGCTGTTTGCGCGTAAAGGGTATTTCACGGAACTGCGCATGGAGCACTCCCTGTTCGCCGGCAGTGATAGCTTCACGGAGGTCTACGGCAAGGGACTTGTCGCGGCGAGCTTCGGGCGTCACAGCTTCAACGCGAGCATCGAGGCCGGCGACGATCTGGGCAGCACCACTAACCTCACCAATCCGCTCGGTTTTACGCTCGGCGGTTTCCAGCATCTGTCGGCGTATGCCGCGGACCAGTTGTCCGGCAATTCGATGGTCTACGGCCAGGTCACCTACATGAACCAGCTCGCCGCCTTCAACGCACTGGCTATCCGCGGCCTGTATGCCGGGATGAGCCTCGAAGCCGGCAACGTCTGGGTGCACGACTCGCAATTCGGCAGTGGGCCGCTCAAGCGCAGCGTCACGTTATTTACGGCCGTCACCAGTTCGTTTGGCCCGATCTATCTGGGCGTCGCGTTTGCGCCGGGCGGCAGGAGAAACTTCTACTTCCAGCTTGGACACAGCTATTGAAGCGGCGTTGATTTTCATCATCAACGCCGGCAGTTCAGGCAAGCCCTACCGGCCAGCTCAGCTCGAAACGTGCTCCGCCCAACGTGGCGGGATCGGTGGCCCCGATCCGGCCGTTATGTGCGTGCAGCACCTGACGGGTAATCGCTAGCCCGATGCCGTAACCCGCGGTATGGCGATCGAGCCGCACGAACGCGTTGAAGATATGCTCGCGCTCGCTTTCCGGCACACCCGTTCCATCGTCTTCTACAAAAATCTCAACGTTGCCGTGGCGCACGGACAAACCGACCAGGATCCGTGAGCGCGCATATTTGCTGGCGTTGCGCAGCAGATTGCGCATCGCATACGACATCAGGCGCTTGTCCATCACGACCCGCACCGTCTCGTCGATCTCAACCACCGGCACGATCTGCTTGTCGGCGTACATCAGCGTGGCGTCGGTGAGTTGGCTGTCGAACCACGCGACCAGCGAGGTAGGTTCAAGATTCGATTGCAGCGAACTGTATTCGAGCCGTGCATACGTGAGGCTCATATCGATCAGTTCGTCCAGCTCGGTGACGTCTTGCGCGATGCTCGCCAACGCGTGTTCGTACTCGGCTGTCGAGCTTGGCTGACGCAGTATTTCCAGCGCAAAACGAACGCGCGCAAGCGGCGTGCGCAGTTCGTGCGAGATGCCGTTCGTCAGTTCCCGCTGCGCTGCAATCAAGCGCTCCATGCGTTCGGCGAGCGCGTTGAGCGTACGCGCCAATGGACCCAGGATCACACTATGCGACACCTGCGCCCGCGTGTTGAAACGCCCGCCCGTGAAGTCGATCGCGCGCTCGCGGATGATCACGAGGTCGTGCCAGACCGGCCGCATCCAGCGATATGCGACCACCGCCGGCAACGCACAGCCGACCAGGATCATCGACACGCCGCCGCCTGGCAACACGTCGAATGCACGCCACACCACGCCCGGCGTCAGCACATACGCCAACACCAGCAACAGGATCACGGCGACGAGCAGCGCCAGCCCCAACAGACGAAAATAGGCTCGCAGAAACAGTCTCGACCAGCTCGGGATGCGGTCGGCACGGGTATCGGTCCACGAACGGCGGAAATTCAGCCAGCGCCATTTGCAGTATCGGAAGGCGTTGAGTTTTTGTACGGGAGAGTTCATGGTCACGGACTTGTTCAGATGAGCCGGCGAACCGGGCAGCGGCGCTCGCTCAAGCCAACGTCCCGGTGCGCGGCTCACGTTAGCATACCGGGGCGCTGCACAAAGGCGACGGTGTAGTCGGCGACGGTGTTGCGTTCGTTGTCGAGCGTGATCATGTGGTAGCTGTCAGTCAGGCGCACCAGCGTGACGTCGCGCGTGCCCAGATGCTTGCAGACGAACTCGGCGGACCGGATGCTCGTGACTTCGTCTTCTTCCGAATGCATCACGAGCGTCTTGCACGTGACACGCGACAACGCGCGTTTGACGGCAAAACGCATCCAGTCCACCTGGGCAATCGCGGCGAGCGGCACGTACGGATAATGCACGCCACTGCCTTTTAGCAGATGCCGCCGGATCAGGTTGCGGATGCGCGTGTTCTTGATGCCGAACGGCTCGCCCTCCGGTACGCGGATCAGATTGCGCAATCCCGGTACGCAATACAGCAGGTAACGCAGCGGCTGAAAACGCGACCCGCCCCAACCATCGAGGAAAAGCGGCGGCGACAGCAGGATCAGGCGGCCCTTACCTTTGCCCATGCGCTCGCGGGCGCTCAGCATCACCGCGAGCAATGCGCCCATCGAGATGCCGGCCACATCGACACGTTCGTAACGCAGCGCCAGTTCCTGATACGTCCGGCTCAACAGCTGCATGTAGTCGCGCAGGCTCACGCCGCTCAACTGATCGGGGCGCGAGCCGTGACCGGGCAGCGACGGCAGATACACATCGCAGCCGATCTGTTCGAACTTCCGGTCGAGCGATCCGAAATCATGACGCGTGCCGCCCAGGCCATGGATCATCAGAACGGCGTGTTTTGAAGGAGGTGATGCGTGGGTGGGCATGGCACAGGCTCTTGGCAGAATAAGCCTGCGATGCTAGCTGCGCCGCGCGCACATGATTGTCGAGTTAGACGGGGGATTGTCGAGTTTTGTCGATTCGATCCCAGGCTTGGGACCGTCGCTGCTTAGTCCCACGCGCCCTTGCTGAACTGATATCCCTTGCCGCGGATGGTCTTGATGCGCTGTGGCGTGCCTATATCGTCGTGCAGTTTCCGGCGCAGCCGCGAGATGCCGCCGTCGATGGTGCGGTCAAGGCCGTCGAACTCGAGCCCGCGCAACTGCCGCATCAGGTTGTCGCGGCTCACTACTTCGCCTGCACAGCTCACCAATGCCCACAACAGGTCGAATTCCGCCGACGTCAGCTCAGGCGCACTGCCGTCCGGCAGCTTCACGCTGCGGCTCGCACGACTGATCTCGAACTTGCCGAACGAGAAGCTATCCGGTTGGCCGGCCGAGTTGGCGATGCGGCCCGTCTCGCGGCGCAGTTGCGCCTTGATGCGCGCCAGCAGGATGCGCGGCTCGACTGGCTTGTGAACGTAATCATCGGCGCCGAATTCGAGGCCCAGCACTTCGTCGAACTGGTCGTCGCGGGCGGTCACCATGATGATCACGCCATCGAAGTGCTCGCGTGCCTCACGACAGATCTGGAAGCCATCCTTGCCTGGCAGGTTGACGTCGAGGATCACGAGGTCGGGCTGGCGTTTCAGGATGGCCGGAACCGCGTCGTTGCCGTGCAGCACGACGTCTACGTGGTAATCATGTTTGCGCAGATAGCCGGCGACCAGCGCGGACAGGCGGTCGTCGTCTTCCACGAGCAGAATCCGGATGGGCATGAGTGGTTTCTTTCCAGACGGACTGGTTGGGATGCCGCCCTACCATAACGGCGGCAGCGTACACCATATGGTCAGCGCCATTGGACGCTGCCCGGATAATACTGCGAAGCACCTCATTTATCCCCACTGGCCGAGCATCTCCGCGTGATGCGAAGGATAGCGGATGGTCCGGATCAGGCCCGCATCGCTCGACAAAACTCCACAATTCTCCAGGCAATTCGACATGAAGGCTTAGGGACCATCGCTAGCATCCTTTCGATCGACATACTGAAGGATCTGCCGAAATGCCACTTTTGACCGGTTGGTTTGGCGCAGGTTCGCAATGGCTGGCCGGTCTCGCGAATGCTTGCAGCGCGATTCAGCGCGCCGGAGACGCGCTTTACCCAGGCGCGAGCCGCTTTCACCGCTGGCGGCGCACGCGGTTCTGGCTGCGCTCGCTGATCTGCTGGCGCACGACGAAGGTATGGCTCGAACGTTGTTCAAGTGCGCCGCTGCTCGACCTGGTGAATCGCCACCCCGCCACGCTCGAACGCATGCACCGGCCTTTCCTGCACGGTCGATTTACGCCGGGCGAGCGGCTCGCCGCGAGCCTGGATCACCACGCCCTCACGCAACAGCGCTTGCCGCATCTGGCCAACCGGATCGCGGCTGTTGGACGGGTGACAATCGCCCGCTTCTCGGTGGGACCCGAGGGCTGGCAGGTGTCGCTTGAATCGACCGAACATTTCCAGAGAGAAGGCGACTGGACCTTATGCATTCGTGATGCCCTCGACCAGCGTGTGGTGTCGTGCACGTTCAGCCTTGCTTATCTCGGCGGCAAGGTACGCCGGCCGCGCATGTGCATAGGCTGCGTGCAGGGTCCGGATAAATCGGTGAACGGCCGCGAGCTGTTTCGTGCGCTGACGAAACGCTGGCATGGACTGCGGCCAAAGATCTTTGTGATCTACCTGGCGCAATGCGTGGCGCAAGCGCTCGATGTAGACGGCACGTTCATTGTGTCGAAGCACGCGCATGTGTATGCGAACTGGCGCTACTGTCTGCGCAAGCGCCGGGTTTCCGCCAACTACGATAGTTTGTCGCGTGAATGTGGTGCGTTCAATGACTGGAATGGGTGGTTCGTACTTGCGCCGCCGGCGCTTTATCTGGCCAATCATCAAGGGACGGACTCGGGTAGCGCGGCACGGCGGAAACGCTATGCGCTAAGGGCGGACGTTGCCTCGCAGATCAAGGCGAGCCTCACGCACTGAGGCTTGGTTTTCGTTGGCGCGGGTCGAAGAATCCAGCATTGCCCCCTTAAGTGCCCGAACGCTCAGGAAGGTGTATCGCCGTACTGCCGGCTTAATGTCGCATATCTGAAGGATCCACGATTCGCGGCCGCGCTCAAGATGCTCGGTTCAGGGTGCGCACCGTCGTTCGCCATCGCATGTGGTTGAAACCAAAAAAAGCCCAACCTGGAGTTGGGCTAAATCCATCGGGATCGGAGCAACCCCGCTGGAGGAGGTGCTGTTCGTTGATTCGACATGGCTGACTGAAATCGATAAGCGCACAGGATCGCTGCGCGCTCATCAACCCTCTTCGAACCATCTTCAATGCCGCCAGGGTTTCTGCGCGGCTTGGGCGAGCGGGTAACGCAACCGGCTAATGTTGACTACCCGATGACTTGATTAGTGGCCGAAGTAGATCGACTTTGCGTTGTCGTTTAGCGCGGGGCTCACGACTGCACGAGCACCCGATGCCGACGTGCCATCGCTTACACCGCCGAAGCTGGTAGCAGCGCCGTTTTGCGCAGCGACACGTGCTTCTGCAGCTTGAACATCGGCCGGGTAATACGGGTCATCGCGGCCGGGCTGATAACCCGCCTTTTCAAGCTGGACCAGTTGAGCTTTCACTTCGGCGCGGGTAACAGGCGCATTCGATTGAGCGAAAGACGACACGGCCGGGATAGCGAGGACTGCGGCAACAATAAGCGATTGAACGAGTTTCATGACCTACCTCCGAATCTTCATTTTCTTCGCGAACAACCCTGTTCGCGTTTCAGTGATTGAAGTGTAGGTAAATGCACGCTTAAGATTAAGAGCAGACCACGCAAGTGATTATTGTTAATTTAGGTGTTAACCCTTGACTCTTCAAAAGGCGTCGATACCGTCGCCATACAGATAGCTGACGGTCACCGAACGGCTCTTTTACCGGCGCCACTGCGAATGGGGCCGGCCCGCTCTTCAATCGCGCGCCGAACGGGGTCGCGCAAACCCAGGAAGAAGGCCAGCTCCGCCACAATAAATAGCGGCCCCACCGCCAGGCCGATTACATCGTCCATGAAAGCCGGCTTGCTGCCTTCGAAGTAGTGGCCAATGAACTGAATCACCCAGCCGATGAAAAATAACCCCAGTCCCCAGGCGAGCCACAGCCCCGTTGTTTGCATCGCGAGCAGCCTCCCCGCCCACACGCTCAGCGCGAGCAAGAGAGTCATCAGGATTCCGAATCGTAGGTCGAGCCGAAGATAGAACACGGCTACCGCTGCGGCCAGCAGCATTGCCGGCGATACGCTCATTAACCCCGTTATGCCGACCGCCGGACGCGCCAACAAAGTGGCGACCGCAACCACGATCAGCGGAATGCCAATGAGGTGCGAAGCAATGTTGCGCGAGTCGCGGTGATACACCGCGTACTGTCCAAGCTGGTCAACCAGGGATTTCATGGCAGTACTCTCCGATTCGTGGACAACCGCATTGGCGAGCGATCAAACGCGTTAGCCGCTTGTGAGCGGCGCGCAAACCGTTCGTCCTTTCTGGCTAGCGTACACGCGTTGCCCTCCTTTCCGGCACCTCCATTCCCACCCGCGACGCCTTTCGCCCGTTGACTTTCGACGGCTTCAACACTATATTCTCTATTAATATAAGCTTATACACAAAAGTAATATAGCGGTTTTTTCGAGGTTATAAAGCAATGTTGTTCAGGCAATTTTTTGACAGTCAGTCGAGCACCTACACCTATGTGCTCGCCTCTCGATCAGGTGGAGAGGCGGTGATCATCGATCCCGTAAAAGAACAGCTCGACCAATATCTGCAGGTGATCGAACAGTTGGATCTGCGGCTGGTTCACGCTATTGACACCCACACGCACGCCGATCACATCACGGCGCTCGGCGATCTGCGCGACGCCACGCATTGCACCACGATCATGGGCGAATTGTCGAAGGCGCATTGCGTATCGCAGCGTGTACGCGAAGACGAAATCTTGCGTATCGACGGCATCGAGCTACGCGCGCTCTATACGCCTGGGCACACCGACGAATCGTTTAGCTTCGTCCTGAACCCTTGCGCACCGCAGGCCGTTTTCACCGGCGATGTCCTGCTCATCCGCGGCAGCGGACGTACAGACTTTCAGGGCGGGGACCCGCATCGGTCGTGGGATTCGATCGTCAACAAGCTGTTCACGCTGCCTGACGAAACCACGCTCTACCCCGCTCACGATTACAAGGGATGGACCGCGTCGAGCATCGGCGAGGAGAAGCTCTTCAATCCGAGACTCGCAGGAAAAAGCGAAAGCGAATACGTGGAGATCATGAGGGGCTTGAATCTCCCGAACCCCAGGATGATGGATGTCGCCATCCCTGCGAACCTGGCATGCGGTCAGCCATCGACGCCCGCAAGGCGCCAGGGCTGATTGATGATCCTTGCTTCCACCCCAGTGACACAAGCTATTGCCGCGGCGCTATGCGGCGGTTTCGTGAGCTTTTCCCTCGGCCTCGTCGGCGGAGGCGGCTCGATCCTCGCCGTGCCGCTTATCCTCTACGTGGTCGGCGTTCACAACCCGCACATCGCGATCGGGACAGCAGCGTTAGCGGTCGCGGCCAGCGCCTACATCAACATGATTCCGCACGCGCGCGCCGGACATGTCCGGTGGGGACCGGCCTTCGCGTTCGCGGCAAGCGGCGTGCTCGGCGCGACGCTAGGTTCGACCGTCGGCAAGCTGATCGATGGCCAGAAGCTTTTGACTTATTTTGCGTTTCTCATGTGCTTTGTCGCTTTCCTCATGCTCCGGCCGCGCCCCTCGGCAATGGCCACTACCGGCGCTTATCCCACGCCTTATCCGCGTTTGTGCGGAACGGGATTGGGGGCAGGAAGCTTGTCGGGATTTTTCGGAATCGGCGGAGGTTTCCTGGTGGTCCCGGGCCTGATGTTCGCCGGTCGAATGCAGATCGTCGATGCAATCGGCACGTCGTTATTCGCGGTGGGTTCGTTTGGTTTGACAACTGCGATCAACTATTCGCTGTCGGGCCAGGTCGACTGGCTGGTTGCGGCGGAATTTGTCGGCGGCGGTGTGGTCGGGGGCCTGCTGGGCACTCAGGCTGCAAGTCGCCTCGCGCGCAAGCGTGGCGCGCTGAATCGCGTTTTCTCCGCGATGATTATTTCGGTCGCCGCCTATATGCTTTATCACTCATGGCAGGCGCGATGATTTTCGACCATCTGCATCCAGGGACCTTCATTTTCTCGGACGGCCGACGCCGCACCCGAGCACTAACGGTTGATCAACTGAATGCAGGCAAGTCATGACCCAAGATAACTTCGCTGCCGGAAGTCCCGTCATCGAGCAATTCGGTAAAGCGCATTGGATCGAGGGCGCGGTTCATGTTCCGGACGCGAACGCGACGTACCGAATCGTCTTCTCGGTCAGCGCGCCAGGCAAGAAGCCCGAGGCACCGAATGCGGGACTCGAACGTGTTGCGCGAGCAATCAACTTGTACAGCATGTCCGGGGTGACGCCCGATCGCCTTCAATGCGTCACCGTTATCCACGGCGACGCAACATCCAGTGTCTTGAACGACGCGCAATATCAGGTGATCCATGGAAGCCCAAATCCAAATGCGCGTCTCATTGCTGCGCTGCAAGTCGCAGGCGTTGAGGTATCGGTCTGCGCGCAGGCGCTGATCGGCAACGGCTTTTCTCAGGACGCACTTCTCCCCGGCGTGACGCGCTCGCTCTCAGCGCTCACGACGATTACCGTTTTGCAACACGATGGATACAGCTTGATGCCGCTATAGCCGGCAAGAAGCATGAGGTTGGAATTGAACATAGGCCCGATCGCGTTACCCCTGCAGCCAATGCTTTTCTTGTTGAGCGTAGCGATAGCGTTGGCTGTTGCGCAATTCGTGAGTCGTGGCGATCAGAAGCTTCAACGGGCACTCTTCACCAGCGTTTGGGTCGGGTTGCTGGTTGCGCGCTTGTCGTTTGTCA
The DNA here is from genome assembly GCF_000729995.1 of Caballeronia sordidicola. Taxonomy (GTDB): domain Bacteria; phylum Pseudomonadota; class Gammaproteobacteria; order Burkholderiales; family Burkholderiaceae; genus Caballeronia; species Caballeronia sordidicola_A. Next base: position 26,197 of record NZ_JNFG01000021.1, read on the forward strand.
TTCGCTTTTTTCCCGACTTCCAGGACGACTTCGTGAAGATATTCGATATTCGCGATCTCGGGTTCGACTTTATCGCGGGCGTACTTGCCGGGCTTTGCGTGTCTGCACGCTTCTTCTTTCGCTTACCGGCGCTCCGGAAATCCCTGGTCATTGCCGTATCGTCAGGCTTAGTGGTTTGGGGCGCTGCGAATGCTGCCGTCGATTTTTTCAAAACACCCGAGACCATTCCATCGATCGCGTTGATGAATCACGACGGCGAATTGCAAGCACTTACGAAAGGGGATGGCCGCCCGACGGTCATTAATTTATGGGCGTCGTGGTGTGGCCCATGTCAGTCCGAGATGCCGGTGCTCGCGCGCGCTCAGATCGACCACGCCGGCGTCGATCTCGTGTTTGTGAATCAAGGCGAGTCAGCGGGTCATGTCGATAGTTACCTTGAATCGCATGACCTGCATATCCGGAACTCCCTGCTTGATCCGGCGCACGCCGTTGCGAAAGCAGTGGGCGCGATAGGCTTTCCGACCACCCTTTTCTACGATGCAAACGGCCGGCTCTTAGCTAAGCATCTCGGCCCTTTCTCGAAAGCGACGTTCAATCAGGCGCTCGACCGATTTTATCCCTCGCCCTGAGGACGTTAAAAGCGGTAGGTCATCTCGATCCTGGATCCGGATTGACGCCGCTTTGCGGAAAGATCCGGATGATCCAATCGACAAAAGCCTTGATCGCAGCGCCCGCATTTCTGCCGTTGGGATAAACAATCGAAATGGGCACGGGCGCACTTCTCGCGCTCGCCAGCACTTCTTTCAGCCGCCCGGTTTCGAGGTACGGCGACGCAACAAACTCCGACAACTGGATCAGTCCCAATCCTTCCAGTCCGCATTGCAGATACGCTTCTGTTTCGTTGACGGCAAAGCGGCTTGGCATAGTCATGGCGACGTTTTCACCCTCTACATTAAACCGCCAGTCAAGCGGCCGACCCGTAGCATTCGATATGTAATTGACCGACCGATGAGCACTCAACGCCTCGACGCTATCCGGTTCTCCGTACTCCTTGAGATATCGCGCCAATCTTTTGGCCGGTGAAGGCGCCGCGCTGCCGGACGTTGGCCATCGGTAAAGGTTTCAGCCGAACTGTCCGGGCACTTAAACGATGCGCTGCATATAAGCCGGCAGATCCGGCTCGGGCAGCACGGCCAGCACCTTCAGCCGCTGCAACGTACGCTTCTGCCCGGCGCGCAGGTGGTCGAGCAGCGCGTCAGCCGCAGCATCAATGTTTCCATCGAGCAAAGGCCGCAACACCGCGCGATGTTCAACGAGCGTCGCGGGCTCCGGATGCAGATTGAACGCGTTGAAAAACGCGTGGTTCACGGTCAGCGGCATCAGCGCACGGTCGATCGTGCCGAGCAGTTTCTTATTCGATGCGTGCTGAAGACACTCCACGTGCAAGGTGGTTTCGAGCCTCTGAAGGCCATCTGCATCAATTGAACCAGGATCGCGGATCGCGCGTTCGATATCGGCGAAGGCACTTTCGATCATCTCGCGCGACAGCTTCGCATAACTCGCGCGCAGCGCAGCCGGCTCGAGCAGCATCCGCAATTCGTAATCTTGCGCGACCGCTCGCGCGGTCAGCGGTCCGGCAAGCCAATGCGAATACGCCGATTTTTCGACGAGGCCGAAGTCGCGCAGACGGCTCAACGCTTCACGCACCGCACTGCGGCTCACGCCGAACGCGGTCGCCGCTGCGCTTTCGTCGATGCGGTAATGGCCGAACGCAATTGCGATAGACACAGCCGCTTCGAGCGCGTGATAGATGCGCTCGCTATTCGATGGCAATTCCAGCGGCGCCTGGGCCTGTTCGAAGCCAAGCGATGCTTCGGAAAGCGGTGCGCGCAGCGGCTCGGGCGCGCTGCCGTCGGCGCCCGCAACGAGGTAACCGCGGCCTTCGAAGGTATGCAGCAAGCCGTCGGCGTGCAGCATCTCGAACGCCTTTCGCACCGGTACGCGACTCGTGCCGAAGATACGCGCGACCGGCCCCTCCAGCAGCACCAGCCCGGGCGCGATACGGCCCAGCGCGATCGCGCTTTTCAACTGGTCGTGGATCAGGCGATAACGCAGCCGCTTATCGGTGTCGATCATGGCGTCGATCACGGGTTCGGCTGCTTTGTCGGTGCGGGTCGGCTGCTTGAGCGCGGCGCGTGCGCTTCTTGTCATCGTCGGATCATGGTTGCTGCGTCAGGCGCGCATGAATTCGTTCCAGCGGCGCACCAGGTAGTTATGCTCATCCATCACTGAATCCCACACGGCAATACGGCCCATGCGCGCAACGTAATTGCCGCCGTCACGCTGCTGGCCGGCCGTGACAAGATGCTTGCTGGTCGGTCCGGGCAATTCCGCTTCAGCGGGTTTGCCATCGTACCAGTAAGCCCATTCCGCGTCGTTCAGATGACCGCGCGAACGCTCCGGGTTCGAGATGTAGAAGCCCTGCCGCGCCATGGTCGCACCAGCCCAGCCGTCGAGCCACCAGTTCAGATAGTCGTAAGCGGCGTCGAGCACACGGCCACGCGCGACACGCGAGAGCGCCATGCCGCCGAACCACGCGCGATACCCTTCGCGCGGACTCGCCAGCCGGAAGCGCAAGCCGGCGCGTTCCAGCTCCACCGTCGCAGGCGACCAGATGCTCTGAATCGCGACCTTGTTGGTAATCATCAATTGCGCGGCTTCGTCGAAGCTCGACCAGAAGCCGGCGAAATGGCCGCGCCGCTTGAAGTCGATCAACGTCGCGATCAGGCCATCGATCTCTTCAATCGTCAGATTGCCGATGTCAGCGAACTTCATCAGCCCCGCTGCCTCGACGGCAAGCGCCGCGTCGATCGCGCCGATTGCCGCGTCGGCCTGCAAGGCGACTCGCCCGCTGAGCTCGGGCGAGAGCAGCCATGCCCAGCTTTCCGGCGTGGCTTGCAGCGCGGCCGGCAACGCGTCTTCCAGATAGACAAAACTGTCCGCGTTATGCGTGAGCGGCAACATGCTGATGCGCCCGGTCGGCGTTCGCGCAAGCGAGTTGTCAGGCTGCACGTAGAGGCGATCGACCGGCACGCTGCCTGCGTTCGTGCACGCGTGGTCGCCGAGCTGGCCGGTACGCGGCAGTGCATTGATCTCGTCCCAGCGGCGAATCCGCGAGGTTTCGATCGGCTGCAATGCGCGCGCCGGCCACAGACAGTCGATGCTGTGAAACCACTGGTCGTAGACTTCGTAGTTTTCCGGATGCATGACACCTGCGCGCTGCACGGCGGAACCGTCATCGATAATGAAACGCAGTTTGATGCCGAGATCCTGCTCCGCCTGCTTGCGAATGTGCTCCTGTAGCGTGACCGTGGTGCCGAGCACGCGCAATTCGATCTTCGCCGGATGCACGGCGGCCGAGGTGGGTTTGGAGGGCGTCGACTTGGGCTTCAATGCACAGCTTCTTCAAGATGATGTTGGAACCGTGCGTACGACGTTTCTATCGCGTCGCGGCTGAGTCCTTCGGTGATGAACACGAGCTGCGAGCGGCGCCCCGGATTCAGCGACGCCGAGGGCCAGGCGTCCAGATGCAGCACCGGATGAACCAGATGCTGCACGGCGTGTAGCAAGGCCGGCTGGTCGGACCCCGCGATGGACAACAGACCCTTTACGCGCAAAATCTTATCACCGTGACGGTTTAGAAGCATCGTGAACCAGATCGTGAAGACCTGCCAGTCGATGGGTGCGTCGATCCGCATGCAGAAAGACTGGATGGATGCGGCGCCGGTTGAATAACGCTCACCGCGATGCGCAAGCAGACCGTTCATCGTCATGTCTTCGTTTGCCAGACGTTGAGCTCGCCCGAGTCGCCCGATCAGATCGATCGAACTCGCCGATGCGAACAGCATGTCGAGCAAAGCGCGACCGGCGTGTCGATCGATACCCTTTGCGCTGGATACATCGCCGCGAATCAAGATCTCGGCGGCGGGATTGAGTGCCGCGAGCGAGGCCGCCAATTCCGTCAGGCGCGTTTCATCGACGAGATCGGGCTTGGAGATGAGCAACCGGTCCGCGGCCGTCACCTGCGCGAGCCATTCCGGATGCCTTGCTCGCTGCTCGGCGGCGTTCACTGCATCGACTACGGTGATCGTCGCGTTCAGCGCGTAGTGGCTGCGGATCACCGGATCGGCGAGGAGCGTAGCGACGATCGGCGCGGGCGTCGCGAGTCCGGTGGTTTCCAGCACGACGCGCGTGAACGGCGGCACTTCACCGCGGGCTCGCTGCGAAAAAAGTGCCGCGAGCGCGTCCTTCAGCTCGCCCCGGATCGAGCAGCACACGCAGCCGTTATCGAGCAGCACGGTGCGCGCATTCACCTCGCCAATCAACAGATGATCGAGACCGACATCGCCGAATTCGTTGACGAGAACGGCGGTGTCAAGCGCGGCGTCGCCTCGCAGGACATCGGCGAGCAAGGTCGATTTTCCGCTGCCTAGAAAACCGGTCACAAGCGTCAGCGGCAGGATGTCGTAACTGAGGCTCATGGTGTTGCCGGTTCATCGATGAACAACGTCAGCGGATCAAGCGGATGCCCGAGCATGCGTTCGGCTGCTCGCCACACTTGAGCGAAATCGCTCACGAGTTCGCTTGCGCCCGTGGGCGATGACAACACGAACGACTGTCCGTGGAAATCATCGAGTTTCAGCCGGAACGGTACGAGCACACGATTGGCGAACGCCGCCTGAATGAGACGCTGTCGACGCGGATTCGCGCCCGCCACCGGCGCCGTGGTGTTCGACCAATGATTGCCACCACCAAGCAATCCGCACATGCCGCACATGTTTGCCTCTCCTGTTAAATCAGTTAGAGAAATCTCACGGCATTACGTCGCCGGAATTCGGCCCGAGCGTCTGGCCGACGAACAGATTCCCGCCCGGATCCGATGCAAGCAGCAAGGCCGCAGGCGCGACTTCGTCCGCGCGTCCAAAACGCCGCAATGGCAACTCAGCCGACTTGGCCTGCTTCCACGCGGTGCTGATTCCATCGACGAGCGGTGTCTCAATCGGTCCCGGCGCAATTGCGTTGACCAGCACATTGTCGGGCGCCACCTCCAGCGCGAGCGACTTCGTGAAGCCAATCACGCCGGCCTTCGCCGCCGAGTAGTGGGACAACTCCGCGCCCCCTTTAATGCCAAGTTGCGAGGCAACATTGATCACGCGGCCCCAGCGTTGCGCGATCATCGAAGGCAGCGCGCGGCGTGTGCACAAGAATACGCTGCGTAAATCAACGCGCATCATGTCGTCCCACATCGCCGTGGTGAGATCCGTGCAACGCGCCTGCGTCAGCATGCCGGCGTTGTTCACGAGAATATCGATACCGCCGAACGCTTCGATACAGCGATCGACAATACGGTTCGCATCGGCTTCATCGCCGACATCCGCCTGCACCGTTTCGACAGTTGCACCGGATGCGCGGCACGCATCGGCCTGGACCGCGAGGCGCGCAGCGTCGCGATCGGCAAGCAGCAAACGCGCGCCGGACGCAGCATAAAGATTCGCGATCGCCGCGCCAATGCCGCTTGCCGCGCCGGTGACAATCGCGCGGCGGCCATCGAGTGAAAACAAAATGGTCATTCGAAAACTCTCCTTAGCCCGGCCAGCGCACGGTCAGGCCACCGTCGGCGATGATCGACTGGCCGGTGATATAAGACGCGTCGTCGCTCGTGAGGAAGCGGATCAGCGTGGCGATCTCCTGCGGCCGGCCTACCCGTCGCAGCGGGATCGCACGCGCCGCTTCGCGCAGGCCATCGGGGCCGAGCGAATTAACGGCATCGAGCGATTGCGGTGTTTCAATCAACCCCGGAATGACCGCGTTGCAACGCACGCCGCGTGGCGCGAGTTCCATTGCGACGGCGCGGCACAAACCGGGAACGCCCGCCTTTGCTGCCGAATAATGCGCGTGGTGCTCCCAGCCGTAGACACCACCGGCTATTGATGAAATGGCCACCATCGCGCCGTGATCCTCAATGTGCCGAGCGGCCGCGCGAAAGGTCCGCATCACGCCGGACAGGTCCACGTCGAGCATCTCGAACCATTGCTCGTCGCGCATCTCGGTGAGCGAGGCCTGGCGCAGCAAACCGGCGTTGGCGACCGCGTAGTCGAGCCGGCCGAACCGGTCCACGGCCGCTTGCGCGAAGGCTTCGACCTCGTCGGCCGAAGTCACATTGACAGCATGCATTACACACTCGCCACCCGCTTCGCGCACCGCGCGTTCGGTCTGGGCGGGGTCGTGCGGATCGCCGGGGAAATATCCGCCGACGACAGCCACACCGATCTGCGCATACGCCACCGCGAGCGCCTGTCCGATCCCGCTGGCCGCGCCGGTAACAATGGCGACGCGTTGCGGTTTTCCCTTCGATACGCCGGGATTCAAGGTCATTTGATTTCCTCGGGATTGACGTGTTTGGCAAAAAAGATCAGCGCGCCGGACAGAAAACATGGCACCGCACCGAACCAGATCGCAGCGTGCATCCAGTCGCCGCCGTGGTTGAGCATGGCGGTCACGCCGACGCCGGCGAGAATCGCGCCGACAGGACCCATTGCGTGGACGATCGAACTGCCCGTGCCGCGAATGGAGGTCGGATAGCTTTCGCCGATGAAAAACAGCGCGGCCGAATACGGTCCGATCAGGAAGAACAGGCCAAGGCTATAAAGCGCCACGACAATGCCTGTGCTGCTCGGGCCCATCAGCATGCCGGCAAACGCGAGACCGCCGAGCATCCAGCCGATTGCCAGCGTGTTGCGCCGGCCGATCTTGTCGCCAATCCAGCCGTGGCTCAGGTATCCGCAATACCCGACCACATTGGACAGCACGAGAATCAGCAGCGAGTTCTCGAACGACACGTTATGCACGCGCGTCAGCACCGTGGTGCCAAGCACGCTGAACACCTGGATCGCCGACCAGTTCAGCAGAATGCCGCCGCCGAGCACGAGCGTTGCACGCAGTGACGTGCCGCGAAACGCTTCGCGCAGCCCTGCGCGGCTGTGCTGCTCATAGTCCACCCGATGTTCGCCGGCCAGCGTTCGCGCGGCGCTGTCGTTGCCTGCTTCGCGCAGGGTCTTGATACGCTTGTGCAACAGGAATTGCGGGCTTTCCTTCAAGCGCCGTGTCATGAAGAAGATCACGATGGCCGGAAACGTCGCGAAGATAAAACATCCCTGCCAGCCAATGCGCGGGAGCAACAGCGCCGTCAAGCCGGACGCGATCAGCGCGCCGATCGGCCAGCCGCCCTGCACCAGGCTATAGATAAATCCCTTGTTGCGATTCAGACGCGGGTCGTTGGCGGCCGAATACAGTTCGTTGAGATAGGTTGCGTTGACAGTTTCCTCGGCGTAGCCCAGTCCCGACAGCGAGCGGATAAGCACGAGCGGCCACTGCCCGAGCGCCCCACCCACGACCGTCAGCCCTGAACACAGCGCCGCTCCCGCCACTGTCCAAAGGAGACCCGCCTTGCGTCCGGCGCGATCGAGCACCGGTCCTATCGCGAACGCAATCACCGCTGTCCCGATCGCGACGAACGTCGCGATCTCGGCTTGCATGGCCGCATCCCATCCGTAGTGCTTACCAATCTCCGGCAACAGGGTGCCGAATAAAATAAAATCGTAGACGGCGAACACCCAGGCAAAGAACGCCACAATGGTTGCGCGTTTTACATCGACGGGCAGGATCTTTTCCAGCACGAAGCCGGACGCAGCGAGCGGATTTTCTTTCATCATTGCTCTCCCAGAGGGGTGGCGGACAGGGGTTTATTTCCCGCGCGGATGGCGGGCGAGGAAGTCATCGGCAATTTCATTGCAGGTGCAGAACCGCACGCCTTCATGCGAGCGGAAATACTGGATCAGCCGCTCGAGCATCAACAGCACTTGCGGACGACCGGAGACATCCGGGTGGATCGTGATCGGGAACACCGCGTAGTCGTCATGCTCGCGGTACACCCAGTCGAACTGATCGCGCCACATCTGTTCAATGTCACGCGGATTGACGAAGCCATGGCTGTTCGGCGACTTCTTGATGAACATCATGGGCGGCAGGTCGTCGAGATACCAGTTGGCGGGAATCTCGACCAGATCGGTTTCGTGGCCGCGCACGAGCGGTTTCATCCAGGCGCTCGGATGTTTGCTGTAATCGATCTTGGTCCAGGTGTCGCCCACGCGCACGTAGTACGGGTGGAAGTCGTTGTGCATCAGGCTGTGGTCGTACTTGATGCCCTTCTTCACCAGCAATTCATTCGATACCGGGCTGAACTCCCACCACGGCGCCACATAACCGGTCGGGCGCTGCCCCGACAATTGCGTAACCAGTTCGATGCTGCGGTCGAGCACTGCTTCTTCCTGCTCCGGGGTCATCGCAATCGGGTTTTCATGGCTGTAGCCATGAATGCCGATCTCGTGACCCGCGTCTGCAACCGCCTTCATCTGCTCGGGGAAAGTTTCGATCGAATGGCCGGGGATAAACCATGTTGTCTTGATTTTTTCACGCTCGAAAAGTTTCAGCAGACGCATTGATCCGACTTCGCCGGCGAATAGGCCGCGCGAGATGTCGTCGGGCGAATCTTCACCGCTATACGAGCCGAGCCAGCCCGCGACCGCGTCCACGTCAATACCGAATGCCACCAGAATTTCCTTGGCCATCTTTGTTTCTCCTTCGTTTAAAAGTGCAGCGAATAGTCGATGAAAACCACGTGCGTGTGTGTCAACGCGCGGGTGCTTCGAGCGCCGCGGCGATGCGCAACAGCGCGTCGTCGTCATCCTGGGCGCGCATGAGTTGCGCGCTGGTTGGCAGGCCGTCCGCGTCGACACCGGACGGCATCGCGACCGCGGGGGTATCGAGGAAACTGCCCAACATGGTCATCGCGAGCGTCTGCAGGTTCACGCGCGAGAACAAGTCGGGATCGGTTTCGAGCGGCGCGAGCAACGGCGCGACGTGTGGGGTCGTGGGCATGACGAGCGTTGCGCCTGCGGCTTCTTTGGCGAACACCACGATTAAGTCCTTACGTCGCGCGAGGAGTTGCTCGAGGCGGCCGGACGGAACCGTGCGATTCGCTTCGAGGCGGACGCGCACGCGCTGATCAATTCGCTTGGCGTCCGGCGAATCGAGTAACGCGCGATGCATCGCAAACGCTTCGAGTCCACCGAGCCAGCCATGATCGCGAATCAAATCGCGCACGGCGGCCAGCACGGCGAGCGGCTTTCGCTCGATCACCGCGCCCGCTTGTTCCAGACGTGCGACGAGACGTTCGAAATTTTCAGCGACAGCCGGCGTCACCGAATAACGCTCGAACAGATCCGGATCGACGATAAAACGCGTGCCGGCCAACGTGGTGGTATCGGTGGACGATGGCGGCTGGGTTGCGCGCACGGCAGCATCGAACGCAATGCAGTCCGTCACGTTCGTGGCAAGCGGGCCGCACGTGTCGAGCGTCGCCGACAACGCGACCATGCCGTCGCGCGAGTACCGGCCAGCGCTAGCCCGATAGCCGGTGAGGCCATTGAATGCGCTCGGCACGCGGATCGAGCCACCGGTGTCAGTCCCGATTGCAATAGGCACAATGCCCGCAGCCACCGCGACTGCCGCGCCGGATGAGGAACCGCCGGGTGCGCGTCGGCCACCGTCGAGTAAAAGATTTGTCGCCGTGCCGAAGTGCGGGTTGAGCCCAAGTCCCGAGAACGCAAATTCGCTCAAACCCGTCTTGCCGATACACACCATGCCGGCGCGCGTGCCCGCTGCGACCAGCGACGCGTCCTTGTTAGCGTTCGGATGCTCCGCGAATACGGCGGACCCAGCCGTGGTGAGCGTGCCTGCTATATCGAAGAGATCTTTCCACGCGATCGGCACGCCATCGAGCGCGCTCAGCGGTCGGCCTTCGCGCCAGCGTCGCGCGGATGCAGCCGCTTCGAGCCGCGCACGCTCCGCCGTGACGGTGAGAAATACAGTGGGAGCTGCAAGCGCTTTCAGCAGGGCAGCTTCTGCCACCTCGACGGGATCAGCATCCCCAGCCGCATAAGCGCGAGACAACTCAACGGCCGTGATCGGGGAAATGGACATCGCGCCTTAGATCGTCAGAGTTATAAATGGATGTCGTCAACAACATTCATTTTTATTAGACGAGACCAAAAACGGATCGAATAGAGGGGGTTTACCCTGTTTGTATTTGTTTGAAGGGGAGAGGAGACGCGCGGCGTCACCGATCGTTCCGTGCGCGCGAAGACGCGATGGTCACTTTGAGATGGGGATAAGGAGAAACCGCGGGGGAAGCGGCAATTGATCGTGCGACGGGCTAGCCAGCCTGAGGGCTATGCCGAAAGGTCAATATCGGTCGATGACAAGACGGTGCATTGATAGCAATCGTGAACAGCAAGATGAGGTTGTTCGGTATGCCTCGGTGCCGGCGCAGCCGAATTCCATTCCCCTTCGAAGCGCACCGATCAGTGTCTGCCTTCTACGCCTCCACCGTCCGCGCACTCAGGATGCGCGACAGATTCACTTCAATCCAGTCCGCCAATGACGTGACCTGCCGCGCGACTTCCTCCCCCAGCGGCGTCAGCCGATAGTCCACATGCGGCGGCACTTCGTCATACGCAGTGCGGATCACAAAACCATCGGCGGCCAACCACTGCAGCGTCTGCGCGAGCATCTTTTCGCTCACGCCATCCACCTTCCGGCGCAGATCGCTGAAACGGCAGGTCTGCTCGAGCAGCACCATCAAGACGAGAACGCCCCACCGGCTGGTGACATGCTTGAGCACTTCCCGCGACGGGCAGTCCGCCGACAGCAATTCACCACGACGCACCAGATCCGACAACGGCACACCGTCGCCATGCAAATCAACATTGGAGTCCATCGATACTTACCTCGGCGTACGTACTTACGAAAAGTTAGTTTATCCGATACGGTACGGTTTCTGTCGCATTCATCCCAGGAGTTTGATCATGATCGTCGTTACCGGAGCCACCGGCCAACTTGGCCGGCTTGTTATCAAAGCGTTGTTGAAGACCCAACCGGCAAGCGACATTGTTGCCGCTGTACGCAATCCGGAGAAGGCGGCCGATCTCGCCGCGCTGGGCGTGCAAGTTCGGCGTGCCGACTATAACGAACCGGCCACGCTCGACGCCGCCTTCAAGGGCGCCGACAAATTGTTGCTGATTTCATCGAATGAACTCGGCCGGCGCGCAATCCAGCATCGCGCCGCAATCGATGCCGCTAAGCGCAGCGGGGTGCAGTTGATCGGCTACACCAGCGTACTGCGCGCCGATACATCGCCGCTCGGACTGGCCGAGGAACATCGCGAGACGGAAGAGGCGCTGCGCGCGTCCGGCGTACCGTTCGTTTTGCTACGTAACGGTTGGTACACCGAGAACTACGCCCACGGCATCCCGGCTGCGCTCGAACACGGCGCGATCCTCGGCAGCGCGGGCGACGGCAGGATTGCATCGGCGGCACGCGCGGACTATGCGGAAGCGGCAGCGCTGGTAATGACTCGCGACGCCCAGGCGGGACGCGTTTATGAACTGGCCGGCGATTCCGCCTACACCCTCGCGGAACTGGCTGCCGAAGTAACACGGCAGTCGGGCAAGAAGGTCGAATACCGGAATCTTTCCGAGGCAGACCACAAGGCCGCGCTGATCAGCGTCGGGTTGCCGGAAGTCGTGGCTGCGCTGCTGTCCGACTCGGATACCGCTGCATCGAAAGGCGCACTCTTCGACGAGGGTCATCAGTTGAGTCAACTCCTTGACCGTCCGACTACGCCCCTGACTACCGTGGTGGCGGAAGCGCTCGCGGCGTGATCGCAAGTTTCTTATAGCTTGTAGCGATAGTGCGTGTCGTGCAGTCGACGGGATCGACACGCGCAAGTCGTTCAATGTAACGATGGCGTTGCATTGTCCTTATTGTTCTTCGGCCGCCGAACTCAGGCAACTGTCCCCGGCATTGACGCCGGCAGGCTCCGTCCATTCATCTAGCGTACGCACGTCGGCCCTTCAGGTTTCACTACCCCGAGCTCACCTCGAACCGAGGTTTTCCAACGCGTTGACCGCGACAGCGCGCGGTCAACGCTTGCATATGTTCGTATACTTATCAGATGTAGTGTTTTTTGTTGTCAAACCGCCTGTACGCTGGTAGCCTCCCTCCAAGCTATTGAAACGAAAGCATAAATAACTCATGCCGGCTGCTTTACCTACGTCATCCGTTCGCAATCCCGAGAACCGCTCCTCAATCAAGCGGCTTACTCGAGAGCATTTCGCGCTCTATCGCGGATATCTGGATGGGGTTTCGGTCGAGCAACTGCATGCGACTTACGGCGACGCCACCACCGACATCCGGGCGACCCGCCGTCTGATCGGCCTGTTGCGCGACACCCTGTCGGGCGCTGCACGCCGTACCCGCGATGTCGAAGCCACGCATCTTCTGCGCCTCAGACCCGGCAGCATTCCTGACGCACAGCGGCTGGCAGTCAGCGAGATGCCAACGCTGGAGGCCTTTCGTGAATCGGTCGACCCCAACGGTTTCCATAGTGAAGCCGAACTGCTGGAGCTTTATCAGGCGGAATTTCCCCAGGAAAACAGTCTTGGGGTCGATCGGCGTTCAACCCGAAATGCCCGCCTGCGCCGGCGTCAAATCGACGCCCTCGCCCGCATGGAAGCCAGTCTGGTCCAGGCGCCGCAGGCAGACCACCCGGTCGCGAGCTGGCTCGAGCCCGCGATTGCCGGCCGCCTTCAACACACTGGTATACATACGCTCGCCGATCTCCTTGGATACATCGAGCAGCGCGGTCACCGCTGGTATGCAAGCGTGGCGCGCGTCGGGCCAAAGGCGGCTCGCCGGATAGTCGACTGGCTCGCTCTTCACGCGGATTCGCTCCGTCATACGCTGTCCAAACGTGCGCTCACCCCGCGTCGGCGCTTATCCAGCGGCGATCCGGCGCTGCTGCGGCCGCGCCAGAACGGCATCGTGCCGATCGAATCACTCGCTGTACCCGCGGAGATGGACGGATCGGCGGGTACCAATCGGGCTCGAAACCGCAGTTTGCCCTGTTCGCTGGGCACGGATTTGCAGGCGATCGATGCGTGGCTTGCCACTCCGCAACTCAGTCCGCACACCGCCCGCGCTTATCGCCGGGAGGCCGAACGCCTGCTTCTGTGGGCGATCAACGAAAAGAAAAAGGCGTTATCGTCGTTGGACGGCGCCGACTGCGCGGGGTATATCGGGACGTTTTTGGCCGATCCGCAGCCAGCTGCCCGCTGGGTTGGACGCGCGAAAATCGAGCGAACTCACCTGGATTGGCGACCGTTTATTGGCGCCCTCTCCAATCGCAGCCGGGAAACCGCGCGGGCAATTCTTCACGCAATGGGCCAGTGGCTGGTCGCGCAGAACTATTGGGCGCACAACCCGTTTTCGGCTGCCCCGGCGGTGGCGATCGGCGCGCGGATTGACGTTTCGGGGCGCTCGCTTGATCACGGGCAGTGGCAAAGCGTAGTCCAGGCGGCTTCTCGCGACCGGTATTCTCAACGGGAATTGCGCGACTATCTGGCGCTGAATCTTGCCTACTCGACCGGGCTGCGGCGTGCGGAACTGGCGGATGCGACAACCGGCCGACTGATCCGGCCTGCGGCAGAAGACGAGCCCGACGGCGCATCGACCATCGCCTGGCAACTGGCAATCCCCGGAAAAGGCCCTGCGGCGCGGACCATTCCGGTCCCACAGGCCATCATGCAATTGGTTTTTGAGAACTTGCGAGCCCGCGGTTTGCCCGGGGACCCCGCCGCTTGTCCGGCCGACACCCCGCTCCTGGCGCATTTTCGCACCGGCAATTCACTGACCCCGGACGGGATGGGGCAAGTATTCCGGCGGTTGTTCTCCTGGGCCGCTCTTCTCTCAACGCCGCAAAATCTGCTTGATTCCCGTCGCTATTTCAATGCGAGTACGCACTGGGTCCGTCACACCCACTCGCATCACGCACTCGAAAGCGGCATGGATTGCCGCGAGGTTCAGGTCCGCCTCGGCCATGCCAACCTTTCCACCACGCGTCTTTATGTAAAAGCCCGACGCCACGGTTCGCTCGCAGACGGTAGAACCGGCGTTGTGTCGTCGCGCTAACAGCAAGAAATTCCTCGCCGACGCTTGAATCTACAGACCTAAAGCGTCGCAAAGCCCCCGATTTCCCTCAAGTCTTTTCTCACCTTTCTCCTCGAAGCCCAACAACCACGTGGCTTTGCGGCTACCCCGGTTCGGCAAAGTTTACTTGCGTTTACTCCGTATACCTCTTAGTCTTCGGTTACCGTCGGTTCTACCTTTTAAGGGAGAATCCACGTTTTTGGTAGAACCAGAGCCACCGGGAAGAACATGGATATTAACCTTTCGACGCCACCCATCGAAGTGACGCCGGACGACCTCGTCAATTTGGCGGCTCGCTCCGCGAAAATGCTCGAGCGAATTCGCACTCAAATGCTCCAGCCGTTCCCACGGAAGGTTGCCCCGGTGTTCCCGAGCGGCAAACTGCAGGAACTGTGCGGCATCGACAAAGCCCGCTTCTCCTATCTGATCAAGAAAGGGGAACTGCCTCAAGGCACCCAGGAGAAGGCTGGGGCCGCGCGGCAGTTTACGCTCGCCGAAACCATCGAATGGGTCAAGGCGGAACGCAAGCCACGACAACGTCCGGCGGGAAAGGACGGGAAAATCATCGCAATTGGCAACTTCAAGGGCGGCGTGACCAAGACCACGACGTCCATGGTATTGGCGCAAGGTTTGTCGTTGCGTCATGGCCGACGCGTCCTCCATATAGATATGGACCCACAGGGCAGCGCGACCACGCTGTACGGGATCAACCCGCACGCGGAAATCAACGGCGACCAGACTATCTTGCCTCTGATCGAGGCTTACGTCAGCGGCGAAACCTTCGACATGAAGCATTTGCCGATGCAGACGTATTGGGAAAACCTTGACCTGATCCCGTCATCCACGGACCTGTTCAACGCCGAATTCATGCTCCCGGCGCGCGTTCACGCATCGCCGAGCGCAAAGTTCTGGAACGTGCTGAACGACGGTCTCAAGGAACTCAAGCACGAGTACGACTACATCATCATCGATACCGCGCCCACGTTGAGTTACCTGACCATCAATGCGCTTTTCGCGGCAGATGGGGTCATCGTGCCGGTCATGCCGGACACCCTCTCGTTCGCATCGATGGTCCAGTTCTGGTCGCTTTTCTCCGACATGGTCTCCGGGATGAAGCAATTCGGCGAGTCAGCCGATGAAGCTAAGGTGTTCGATTTCATCGACATCCTGGTAACGCGTATGCCGAACAAGGCGAATGCGTCCATCGTTCGCGACTGGGTCATTACGACCTATGGCGAGCGTGTCTTGCCGGTCGAAATCCCGGAAACGGATCTTGCCCGGACGACCACCAACGATTTTTCGACGGTGTACGACTTCCCGAACTATGACGGCAATGCCGCAACGCTTCGACGAATCCGAGTGCCGTATGACCAGGTTGTAGATCTGATCGACAGCAAGGTCTGTTACCTCTGGGACAAGGAGTAAGCATGTCTACAGCAGCGAAACAAAAGGCAAAGGCGGCAGGTATTCGACTGGACGACGATGGCATGGATACGCCTTCCGAACCGGTCATGCCTCGCACCGCGCCTGGGCAGTTGATCGGTCTTCAGGGCCGCGTTCACAGCCAGCAGGCTGAAATTGACAAACTGAAACGGGCGCTGGAACAGCGCGCTCCCGGCAAACTCCCGCTGGATAAGCTTCACGAGATCCCGGGCCGACGCCGACGTCTTACGGCTGCAGAGTACGCAGAGCTTAAAGCGAACCTGACGGCATACCCGCTCGCCCAGCCGATTACGGTGCGCGAACGCCACGACGGCGAGTACGACATCGTGGCCGGTCATAACCGGGCTTCGGTGTATCGCGAACTGGGTCGCACCGAGATTGACGGCATTGTGCTGGACATCGATGCGTCGATGGTTGAGTACGCCGCCTTCTTCTCGAATCTCTTGTCGCCCACTCTTTCGGACTTTGAGAAATTCTGGGGCTTCAAATCGCTTCAGGACTCAACGGGAATTACGAAAGAAGATCTAGCGAAGGCCGCAGGCATTAGCGACTCGCACGTCGGGCGGATCATGAAGTTCGATCTGCTGCCTGACGAGTGCAAGGAACTGCTGGCAACTCGACCCGAACGATTGGGGAGTAACGCAGCAGAACAAATGGCTAAGGCGGTGGCGGAGGGTCGCGTAGACAAAGTAAAAGCGGCGATCGAGCGGCTTTTGGCTGATGACGCATACACCCAGGCGCAAGCGGTTGCGGCAACAAAGCCGGATCGAGCCCCCCGCGAGAAACATGAGCCCCTGATCGTCAAGCGCGGCGCAAAGAAGGTTTGCCAGATTTCAGCGCGAAATGGGGTGGTCGGGGTTTCGTTCTCCGGCAAAGCCGCTGACGAAGCAGAGCAATGGGCAGAACGGATTCACGCGTTCATTGAGTCGGAACTCGAAAAGCAGTGATCCCTAGTAGGGAACTGCTTTAAATCAACGACTTAGCGCGCAGCACATCAGCACCTTGAAGTCTTGAATCTCGACTCAAGACTTCCCTAGTAGGGAATCGTTAAAAATCATGGACTTAGCTCAGCAGTCCGCCAAACGACCGAGAACGATCATGAACTGATTTCAATGCAGGAAAAACAAAAGCCTTCGGCGGGAACCGAAGGCTTTTGAATAATCGGGCTTCGCTGTCGCTTGCCCACCGCTGCATTTCTCCGACGGGAATCGGATAAAGGCCCAACACCTCGAAGTGTAGCGGATAGCGATCGGCAGTCAAGCGTTTCTCTTCCATTTTGAAGAAATGGACGTGTGACATGCTTATCGCGCAACTTTCCGTTGCTGGCGAGGGGGACCTGTACCCTCTTCCACCCTCCGACGACTCCGTCGATATCGACCAAACCGCGCTGGATGAATTTCTCGCCGGTCAATCAAATCTCCCTTGGGTTGTATTCCGGGCCGCGCATCGTGCTGCGAATTTTCCAGCACTCCCTGCTCGAGCTCGTGCCGTGTTGGCCGCACTTGCACGCACTGTCGACGCCAATCGGCCGTACGCCGCCATATTCGCCCGTCGTGAGCTTCTGACCGGACGCGCCATGCAATCGATGCGCACGTTCTATCGAAGCCTGGACGATCTCGAAACAGCCGGTCTGATTGAACGCGTGCCGCAGAAACGCTTCGGGACAGCAGGATTGTTTGGTCGCGCCTATCTGCACCTTACCGAAAAATCCGCCCTTGTCCTTGGGTACGGGGCTCAGGCTTCGGACACCCAATCTTCCATTCGCAAACTTCCTCCTGCTCACCCCGGCGAATTGCCTTCGACGGACGCTGCGACACTCAGCGCACCTGCCCATTCATTTACCTCGCCGTGTGTCACGGTGGCAGACGGAGCTATATATAAGGATCTGTTCCCTAAGAATCAAAAGAGACAACCAGGAGAGCTCCCAGCGGATCTCCAGCGCTTGCTGAGTTTGGGTTTTCGTCAATTTTTGATTTTTAAACTCATGCGAGAAGCGAAGGCGCACGCGAAGCTGCTTTCCGACGTGGTCGAAGCGACCTGGGAACATCTGCGAAATGCGAAGCGCCCGATTAGCTACCTTCGCGCCCTGCTCCGGTCTCCGGTTGACTTTGGACACCAGATCCGCGCCAAGCGACTCGCCGCAAAACGACTGGCCGAAGAGAACGCGCAAGCCGCGAATATCGACACCGCTGTGCTCCAGTGCGCTGGACAGGTATTTATCGATATTGCCAACACCCGTCTCATCACGGTCGCCAGCACAGCCGATTCGATCACCGTCCACGACTACCGGGAAGCACAGCCACGCGTCTCGACCGGCCAGTGGGCAGCAGCGTTCGTCGCCGCGCTGAATGCAAGGGAAGTCGTTCGAGCGACCTCCGACCAGGTAGCTGCATTCCGATTGAAGTGCGACAACAATCGCGCTGTTCAGTCGAAGGCTACAGCGCCAGCCGCAGACGCGATGCCGCGGACGAGAACATCAACGATCAACGATCGCCTCAGCGAAATGAAGAAGATGCTGCGAGCAACGTGTGCAGGCGCCTCCTTGGACCCTCTCGACATGCGAGTTGACGTGAGTTCGGGGCAAGGGTTGAAGGCAAATGGTTGATGGCGCGCTTCGGTCCGCTTTCCTTTGCGACAAGAATGGGAGGCCTTCGCTCACGCAGCACGATGGGCATCGATCGATCGGGATTATCAGCGTGCACCAGGACGTTGCGTGCTATCGGAATTTCAGTACCCCACGATCTGGCGTATTCCCGCTGCGTGTTGGCGCGCTTACGCGTGTCGCGTCGTTTCGCGGGCGAACATCAAGCCGCCTGACGTCGGAAGATGCTCCGCTATACAACCATCCCGAAAAAGCAGATCAAACAGCATGAGCCTTCGCGCGAATTACCGAGGCGCTGGGGCTCACAGCCAGTCCGACAAAATTCAATCAATCGCAACTAACGGTCGATTCATTCCGCATCCGCAACCCGCGCTGCCCAGGGTCCGACAGGCAGCTCGGACGCACAACCCGTTTTTAAAAAGGGGCTCCTTCAGGCTCTCTCAGATTGCTGACGAGGCAATGTACCGTACGGTTGGTCGACGAACATCCCGCCACGAAAGCACGAACGAGCCGGCATACCCTGCGTCAAGCTCAAAATCGCGTGGAACAAAATGACTTCGAAAAGGACTCGAGGATCATGGTGTCCGATAACCAACTCGGCATCCCGATCGCGCGAACGGATCTGCCCGACAATCATTCAATCGAATAAGACCGAGAAACGACAAAGACACGAGCCTGCAACGCCGCAAAACTACCCCCGCGACCATTCTTTTCGACATGCCCCGTCAAGTATCATGCCGGGGTGATCTTTGTCAGACGGGAATACAATAATGACAACCGAAATCGGTTTAGTACGGCCGGAAACGCTGCGTCATCAGGTGGAGAATGTGCTCCGGCAGGCCATCATGTCCGGTCGCTTCGCACCGGGCGCGCGGCTTATAGAACGTGAACTGTGTGAGACGCTGGGTGTCAGCCGGACGTCGGTTCGAGAGGCATTGCGCCGGTTGGAAGCCGAAAAGCTGGTACGTAGCGTGCCGCATAAGGGTCCGGTCGTTGCGATCATGTCGAAGCAAGAGGCAACCGAGCTTTACGCGATCCGAGGTTTGCTCGAAGGTTTCGCGGCCGAAGAGTTCGCTCGAATTGCGGACGACGAGGCCGTCGCGCAGTTCGGTGAAAAGGCGAAGGTACTGCGCACGCAAGCATTGGCCAACGATCAAGCGGGCGTGCTCAAGGCGAAGACCGAGCTCTACGATGTACTGCTCGACAACTGCGGCAATGCGCTGGTGAAAGAGATACTGACGAGCCTGTATTCGCGGGTCAACCTGCTGCGCGCGACTTCGTTGATGCATCCAGACCGCCTTCCGGCTAGCCTTCGTGAGATCGACAAGTTGTACAAAGCATTGAAGGCGCGGGATGCAGAAGGGGCCGGCGCGGCCGCACGACTGCATGTGGCAAATGCGGAGAAAGCCGCCATGCGGATGCTCGACGAAACAGCGGAAGAGCAGAAATAAGTTGTGCAAGTTAAAAGGGACCGGACACCCTGCCCAAGGCGCCGCCAATGAATACGCCCGCGCATTCGTTGCGCCGGCTTCAGGCCGGCAACATCGTGACCAAACTCGCGCATGGTGAATATCGCTTCGAGGATGAAGCTCTTGCGCAGTGGATTCGCGAACAAGGCACCCTGGGAGACGATGCCCCGGTCTGAAGGACGCGTTCTTTAAAGCCTTCGCTTCTCGAACGAACGATCAATGCGCGTCGCGCCTGGAACCGAAATCAAGCACTAGGCGCGGCGTTTGAACCATCCCGTGAGCGACAAGCGGTCGCGCGTCGCGGGCAATACTTCGTGCAGCATGTCGGCGGATAAAAACACGGCGATCCGGCTGCCGACCGGCGAGATGTCGTGCGTGTTCAAGCCATCCGGATGCAGTCGTAAAGCCCCGCCGTGCTCGGGCAGCCAGTCCGCATTCAGATAGACGATCACCGAAACAGTCCGGCTGTCGTCGTGTCGAAAACGGTCGCGGTGCTGCATGTATGAAGCGCCCGGTGCGTAGAACGCAAAGTGGCTTTCGTATTCATCGAGACCCAGGAACAGCTCGCGATTCAACGCAACGCGAAGTTTTTCCATGATCGCGAGATAACGGTCGCACGCGTCCGACTGACCCGCCTCCAGCCACTGGATCCGGTCGCCGCGCACGCCGGGCTGCAGCGATCGCGCCGTGCCCTGGCTGACGTGCGCCGGTGTCAGCTTCCCGGCCGCCGCGAGCGCAGCGCATTCCAGCGCCAGCGCGAGGGTCAGTTCCGGTGGCAAGAAAATGTCCTGCACCGACCAGCCATGCTCATGAACGGCATCGACAATATGACGATGCAGGCCATCTCCGGACGCATCGGAATGCGCCGGCGGTTGCGATCGGATCACTACGGGTTCCTTCGAACGAAGGTGCTGCGTGGAAATTCGGGCGGCCGTCCGAGGTGGGACTTCGGACCAGCGGAAATCGGATATGAGCGGGGTGGGGCTTCAATCTGAGAGGCAGATTTTAACACCGGCTCCTGACTGTTCCCGCGACTGGGGCTCGCGGTGCTCTGGCCCGGTTTGCCCGCGCCTCGGCTCGTTCAACCCGCGGGCATTATCGGCGCATGCGGGTGCTGGATCGCGGGTTCGATTG
This sequence comes from Caballeronia sordidicola, assembly GCF_000729995.1. Classification (GTDB taxonomy): domain Bacteria; phylum Pseudomonadota; class Gammaproteobacteria; order Burkholderiales; family Burkholderiaceae; genus Caballeronia; species Caballeronia sordidicola_A. Next base: position 47,011 of record NZ_JNFG01000021.1, read on the forward strand.
AGGAGCCATGCAGTACGGCATCGACATTGTGCGAAGCAGTCAGGCGATCCAGCGAGCAGCGTTTAATTCCCTACACCAAAGGCAACCACACTTCCGTCCGAAGCGCTTCCGGAGGAGTGACTTCGGGCCGGTTCAGGTTGACCTCCAGCGGCGGTTCGTCGCGAAGCTGTTCGCCCGATGACGGCAGCCAGTCCCGATACGCCGCCTTCCACGTGCGATGCAACGTCGTATAAGGACCGACGTGGGTGAAAACCGCATAACGGCCGCTCGCGATCGGCTGCCACGTCAGCGTCCCGGAAAGCGGCAGGCCATCGGGTTGCTCGCACTTCCCGCTGCCTGTGGCCATCGAATAACCGAACACCAGGCCGGCGATAAAACGGCAGTGCGGATCGTCAGGACCTTTGGGATCGTCGGGCACTATGCTCATGTAACTCTCCACCTGCTCGCGAAGCCCAGCGCCATTCACTACCTGCATCAACTCGCCAAACGCCTGTTGTGCTGCACGCATCATGTTGTTGTCGACCATGCCGCGCCCCGTGGCGGTCAGCGCGACAATGCCCTCAGGCAAGTGGGTCATTCGAGAGACTTGCATGGCATCGGCTCCTTTGAGAGTAGAGGGAAAATCGGGTTCACGACAACGTGTAAAAAGGTCCTTACACACAAGGACATCGCCTCGACGCACAGCCGTCGGCGTGGTGTCGAGATCGCGTCGCATCGCTTTGGCGAGCGCCTGCGCGGACTCGTAGCCCACCGTCAACGCAATATCCGATACCGGTTCGTGGCCGCTCACGAGCAGCGCACAGGCGCGTCGAAGCCGCAGCAAGGTCACGTAGTTCGCCACCGTGCAGCCGGTATAAGCACGGAACACCCGATGAAAGTGATGGCGCGACATAGCTGCGCAATCGGCGAGCGTTTCGGCCGTCAGCGGTTCGTCGAGATGACTCTCAGCGTGAGCCAGCGCACGGGCAATCAACTCGGCGTGGCGATCGGACATTGGTCTGACAATAGGCGGCTGCATGGACACCATTGTAGAAGGCGATACCCGCGCGACGCGTGTCCCAGCGTGCTCGATGCAGGTCATTCGTGCTGGCGCCGCGAGGCTGGTGATTCCCGTTGTCGAGCTCAGGACCGCGCGGTTTTTCAAGGGCATACGGGCCGCTGACCAAACCGAGGCAGCGCCTCAAATCCGAGCCGCATCAAGCGCTTAGATCGTCGCCAGACACGTTATCCACAGGGTTCTCAACATAAACGGTGAATAACCCGCGCGACGGTTTCATGTCGTCGTTACGCGGCGCAAGCACGTTGCGCCGGACTAGCCCGGAATCGGAAAATGTACGCCGGCCCGCTGCGCCGCGTTCACGATATGCGCTTCAATTGCCCGCCCCGCGTGTTCGCTGTCGCGCGCCTTCAATGCTTCGACAATCGCCAGATGTTCGTGATACGTCGACAGCACCAGTTCCCGCCGATAAAACGGCAACCGCTGGCTTTCTTTCATGATGTCAGCGCTGCCGCGCAGGATCGATTCAATAGCCGTATTGCCCGCGAGACTCACGATGCGCATGTGGAACGCGAAGTCGAGTTGCGCGGCTTCGTCGAGTTCGGCGCAGGTCAGCGCGCCTTGCAGCGAGTCGAGGTTCTCCTCCAGCCAGACGATGTCTGCATCGCCAATAGCCGGGGCCGCCAGCCGCGCGACGAAACCTTCGAGCGCGAAGCGCATCTGGTAAGTATCGGGCAGCGACGCTTGATCGGCAAAACGCCACGCGTGCGCACCGGCCGCTTCTGCACTGTTCACATACACGCCCTTGCCGGGACGGATATTCAGCATGCCGAGCGCTTCGAGCGTGGACAGCGCTTCACGCAGCGAGGCGCGGCTGATCGCCAGTTCCTCCGATAACTGCCGCTGCGCCGGCAGCAGACTCCCCACCGGATAAACGCTCGTCTCGATGCGCTCACGAATAGTCGCGATGGCGGCATCGGTCACGGTGTGCGGAACATTTTTCATAGGGCGGTTAAGAGTGGGGCGGTCTGACCGCCATTGTAGGCGCGACACCGCCAAGCGTCTGCCTCATCGAGATTTTTCGGAAGAATGAAAGCTGAAAACGCCGGGTAAACCGCTATCAAACGGATCTTGACTCCACTATATCGGCTTTCTAATATTCCTCATCAGCAACTGGTCCGACCAGTCTGAACAGTTAGCATAGTCATCAATCCCGTGCCGTGCGACACCGAGGAGACACACCGTGTTGAGATTTCTTAATTCCCTGTTTGGGCGGGTCATGATCGCGCTGGTCGCGGGCATTGTGATTGGCGCGGTGTTTCCCCATTTCGCGCAATCGCTGAGACCGCTCGGCGACGGTTTCCTCAAGCTCATCAAGATGGTGATCGGGCCGATCGTGTTTTGCGTGGTCGTCTCCGGCATGGCAAGCGCGGGCAACCTGAAGAAGGTCGGGCGTGTCGGGCTGAAGTCGGTGGTCTATTTCGAGGTGATGACCACAATCGCGCTCGTGATCGGCGCTGTGCTCGCGTATGCGACCCGGCCGGGTGTGGGCATGAATATCGACCTTCATACGCTCGACGCCGGTTCGCTCGCCACCTACACCGAACACGCGAAAAGCCTGAAGGACACGGCTGGCTTCCTGCTCAAGATCATCCCCGATACGGCCACCGACGCCTTCGCGAAGGGCGACATCCTGCAGGTCCTGGTGTTCTCCGTGCTCTTCGGCGCAGCGCTTTCGCTGCTGGGCGAGAAGGCGCAGCGCGTGACGAGTTTTATCGATGAACTGTCACACGTGTTTTTCCGCGTCATGGGTTTCATCATCAAGCTCGCGCCGCTCGGCGTGCTCGGTGCGATTGCGTTTACGACGGGGACCTATGGCGTCGAGTCGCTGAAGCAACTCGGCATGCTGGTGGCCGTGTTCTACGTGAGCTGCTTCGTGTTCGTGTTCGTCGTGCTCGGCGTGGTGATGCGGCTCACCGGTTTCAGCATCTTCAAACTCGTGCGATATCTGCGCGAAGAACTGCTGATCGTGCTCGGCACCGCTTCGTCGGACGCCGTGCTGCCGCAGATCATGCGCAAGCTCGAATGGATGGGCGTGAAGGATTCCACCGTTGGCCTCGTGATCCCGACCGGTTATTCGTTCAACCTCGACGGCTTCTCGATCTATCTCACGCTCGCCGTCATCTTCATCGCGCAGGCCACCAATACGCCGCTGTCGATCCACGACCTGATAGTAGTCGTGCTGGTGTCGCTGGTGACGTCCAAGGGCGCGCACGGCATTCCCGGCTCGGCCATCGTGATCCTGGCGGCGACGCTTTCCGCCATCCCGGCCATTCCCGTGCTCGGCCTCGTGCTGATCCTGCCGGTGGACTGGTTCGTTGGCATTGCGCGCGCCGTCACCAACCTGATCGGCAACTGCGTCGCGACGGTGGTCGTGGCCGTGTGGGAGAAAGATATCGACCGCGTGCGCGCCACGCGCGTGTTGAACCAGGATGCCGAATTGCTTTTCGTGCCGGCCGATCACGCCGGCGCAAGTCAAGGCCATGTCCACGAACCCGCGCACGCTGTCTGAGCGCCGTGCTCATCGCCATTCTCTGAATCGTTTTAAAGGAACTCACATCATGGCTAGCCCCGTTCTCGACCCCAACGCACCGGCGTTTACCCGCCGCTTCATGAACCTCGCCGATCCGCGTCTTGGCGCCACAGCGCTCTTCGCCAGCGATGAATTCTTCGCACCCAAGGAGCGGATGCTCGACCCGCAGCCGGCGGTTTTCATCCCGGGTAAGTACGACGACAACGGCAAGTGGATGGACGGCTGGGAAACGCGCCGCAAGCGCACCACCGGCTACGATTTCTGCATCGTCAAGCTCGCGCGGCCGGGCACCATTCACGGCATCGATTTGGATACCAGCCACTTCACAGGCAACTTCCCGCCGGCGGCGTCCATCGATGCCTGCACGAGCGACAGCGCTACGCCGCAAGACGATGCTGACTGGCGCGAGATCGTGCCGGCGACCACGCTGCAGGGCAACCAGCACCACTATCTGCCGATCTCCGACACCCGCGCCTACACGCACTTGCGCGTGAACATCTACCCCGATGGCGGGATCGCGCGCTTGCGTGTGTATGGCCAGCCGAAAGTGGACTGGACGCGCGTTGAACGAGGAACGCGAGTCGATCTCGCGGCGATTGAAAATGGCGCTTATCTGGTCGCGGCGAACAACCAGCATTTCGGACCCGCATCGCAAATGCTGATGCCTGGACGCGGCGTGGATATGGGCGACGGCTGGGAGACGCGGCGTCGCCGTGAGCCCGGCAACGACTGGGCGATCGTGGCGCTGGCGCACCCCGGCGTGATCCATGCGATCGAAGTCGATACTGCCCACTTCAAGGGCAATTTTCCCGATGGCTGTTCGCTGCAAGCAGCACGCGTGACCGGCGGCACGGACGAATCGCTTGTCACGCAGGCGATGTTCTGGCCGGTGTTGCTGCCGCAACAGAAGTTGTCGGCGGACAATATCCATCGATTTGAAAGTGAAGTGGCGGCGCTTGGTCCCGTCACGCACGTTCGCTTCAATATGTTCCCGGACGGTGGCGTGTCGCGCTTGCGCCTGTTCGGTGCGATCGAGTAAGAAGACATGAACACGCTTACGCTCGAACCTCTGACGCGCGCGGCGTTTAAACCGTTCGGCGATGTAATCGAACTCGACGGCGCGCAGCATTTTCCGATCAACGGCGGCACGACCCAGCGCTTTCACGATCTGGCGCGCGTGGATGTCGGCCCAGACGAGGGCGGCCGGCCGCTCATCAACGTGTTCCGGGGTCAGCCGCGTGCGCAACCCATCGAGATCTCAATGATGGAGCGTCACCCGCTAGGCAGCCAGGCGTTCTTGCCGCTCGGCGTAGTGTCGTATCTGGTGGTGGTCGCGCCGGCGGGTGAATTCGATGCATCGAAACTGCGGGCGTTTTTCACGCGCGGCTGGCAGGGCGTGAATTATGCGCGGGGCGTCTGGCATCATCCGCTGATCGTGCTCGATGTTGCTGCGGATTTTATCGTGGTGGATCGTGGCGGGAAGGAGGCGAATTGTGAGGAAACCTATCTATTGGAGAGTTTCCAACTGGTAGAGGGAGATCTCGTTTATTCGTCGGCCGCCTGAAGGCTGATAACCGGGCTTGCTGCTTTTGTTCGCGCAGCATGGCCCGGCTTTAAATCCATGATGTTGCTGGCGTCCGCGAGCCGATAAACACAGCGCGCTTCAAAAGCTAGGGCTGTGCAACCGCTACGACGCCCTCTTGCCCGCCATCCCGGCCCGTTGTCGTACCCCACTCGTCCGGTGCCGGACTGGCGCAGACCTGGTTGCGCCCCGCGTTTTTCGCGCGATACAACTGCGCATCGGCCGCGCCCACCAGGCTTTCCTCGGTCACGAGACCTGGTTCGCCCGCGCAATTCACAGCCACTACACCGAAACTCGCGGTGGACCGCACTTCGCGGCCATCCCACGCGCGCGTGGTCGTCAGCTCGAACGATTGGCGCATGCGCTCGGCAAGCACCGTCGCGCCGGCGAGGTCCGTTTGCGGAAGCAGCAACAGGAATTCCTCGCCGCCATAGCGAACCACGCTGTCGATCCGGTGCCGTGTGTGGGCAAACAGCATGGCAGCGAAGGTCCGCAAGACTGCGTCGCCCGCGGGGTGGCCGTGGGTATCGTTGATCTGCTTGAAGTGGTCGATGTCGCACAGGATGACCGCGAGTTTGAGCTTGTACCTTCGAGTGCGCTGGAGTTCTGCGTCGAACAGAACATCGGTCAGGTACCGCCGGTTGAAGCAGCCGGTGAGATAGTCGCGCACGGAGAGGTTGCGCAACATCGCGTGTTGGCAGAACTGGTCGCGGACCAGGCGATTGTGGCGGCGAGCGGTGACATAACCGAGCACATTGGTGAAGGCCAGAAGCATCGACGATGTCAGCAACGCCGACGAGTCGAGCGTCTTCGATACCGCGCAAATGGCGATAAACGCGATCGTCGCGGTCAAGGATATGAGCAAAGCCCAGAGCAGCTTGTTCTGAATGAAGTTGTACACCACGATCAGCAGAATGCACATGGACATGCAGTGCGCCGCCATTCCGGTGGGACGAAGCCAGGTGATCAACATGAAGACAGTGAAGCCGACGACTTCGAACGCGCTCGCGGCCGCGCGCACGGAGGCGAGGGAAACCTGCGGGAAGCTTACGACGCGCAGGCTGATCACACCCGTCAATGCAACGCAGCAGCGCGCCAGCAAAAGCACGAAGGTGGTACGGGAATAACCGAGGGCGGCTATGTCGGTAATCGCGAAAGCGACGTAAAACAGCGTGCAGAAGACCAGCGTGCGCATCAGGGAGGTATGGTTCGCGATCCGGTGATGGCGCTGAAACTCTTTTTCCACTGACGCGTCTTCGAACTCGGACCATAGACGGTCAAGCTTGAAATTCGTCTCTGCGTCGAAGCGTGGAATTTCGGTTGGTTCTGCCATCGCTCGCCATGTCTGATGTCGCGGTTGGGGCCACATCATAAGTCATTTTGGGTGTCGGGCCCGGGGCGTCGACGTCCGGAAGAAACGCAATATCGGCGGGATGAATGGGTAAGTCAGACCCTTACGTCGAGGCCAGTGCCGCCAGCGTGTCACGCAACCACACGTGCGCCGGATCGGCCTGATTGCGAGGCGGCCACGCGGCGAACAACGTAAAACCGCGCGCCTCGAACGGTAGGTCGAAGATATCGAGGCGCGCCCGATAACGCTCGGCAAAGCGGGCGGGCAGCGTCGAAACATAGTCCGTGCGTGCGAGCAATTCAGGCACAAGCGTGAAATGCTGCACCGACAATACAACCCGGCGCTCGCGTCCCAGCGCGTCCAGGTGTTCGTCCATGAAGCCATGAAAACTGCCGCCGCTCGTCGACACCAGCACATGATTCAGCGCGCAATACGTGTCCAGATCGAGCGGCGCCGTCCCGCGGGGATGCCCCTTGCGCTGGACGACGACAAAATGCTCATCGAAGAGTTTGCGGGCTTTCATCGACGCCGGCACCATCCGCTCCGAGCCCAATAACAAATCGATTTCACCGCGCTCAAGGCGGGTCGCCATCGACGGCTGGTCGGCTACGACAAATGCGATCCGCACGCCTGGCCCCGCCAGCGTCGGCAACTGCTCCATGAGCCGCTGGCCGAGCACCGCCGTGGCGTTGTCGTTTGCGGCAATGACAAAGCTGCGGTGGTCCGTATGCGGATCGAACGAGGATTGATGGCGTACGACCGCTTCGAGATTCTTCAAGGCCAGATGCAGCGGCTCCATCAGCTCGAGCGCCCGCGTGCTGCGCGTCATGCCGCGGCCGGTCTCGGCGGGAATCAGCAGCGGATCGCCGAAGATCTGCCGCAGCCGCGCAAGCTGCGTCGAGACAGCCGGTTGCGTCAGATGCAGCCGTTGCGCCGCGCGCGTGACATTCGATTCGGCGAGCAAGGCGTCAAGCGACACCAGCAAATTCAAGTCGATACCGCGAAGATCAATCATGTTGATAGGTCGCATTCCATTAATTGATTTCAAGAATACGTACCCGGAACCTAGAGTTCAACTGTCCAACCAATCCCAAGGGGAATACAGATGAAAGCCTGGATGCTCGATGAACCCGGTACGCCGCTGGCGCTACGCGACATTGCACAACCGGCGCCACGCCGCAATGCGGTGACTGTCCGGATGGAGGCGGTGCCGCTGCTCAGCTACACGCGCGCTCACGTTGAAGGCAAGTTGCCTTATGCGTATCCGCCGGGACCGTTTTCGCCGGGGACAAACGGCGTCGGCCGGGTGGAAGCGGTCGGCGAGGGCGTGATGTCGTTTCGCGTGGGTCAGCGCGTCGCGGTCAACCCGTACTGGATTGCCAATGAAACGGTACGCGAACCGGCGCAAGTGCTCATCGCGCTGACCGGCCTCGGCGCCGACAGCGGGCCGATGCTCGCCGAATTTCCACATGGCACCTTGCGTGAGGTAGCGGAATTCCCGGCATCGACGCTGATTCCGCTCGATGGACTCGACGACCTCCCAGCCGAGCGTCTCGCGATACTAGGCAAGTTCGCAGTGCCGTTCGGCGGTTTGCGGCGCGGCCGGCTGGCGGCGGGTGAAACCGTGATCGTGAACGGTGCGACCGGCTACTTCGGCTCGGCGGCCGTACTCGTTGCGCTGGCGATGGGCGCGAGCAGGGTGGTTGCGCTCGGCAGGCGCGCCGAGCCGCTGCAAACGCTGGTGGAACTCGGGCGAGGCCGCGTGGTGCCGGTCGTGCTTTCGGGCGACGCGGCGCGCGACGTGACGGCCATTCGTGCGGCGTCGGGCGGTGGAGCGGACCTAGCCTTCGATATGGTCGGCAACGCAACCGATGCCAACGCCACCCTCGCCGCGCTAAGAAGCTTGCGACGCGCCGGGCGTCTCGTCCTGATGGGCAGCATGCAGGTGGACTTGCCGATTCCCTATTCCGAGATGCTGCTGAACAACTGGGAGTTGATCGGCCACTTCATGTACACACCCGCCGACTATCTCGCGCTGGTTGCGCTGGCTGCATCGCGTCAGTTGCCGCTTGCGTCCGTCGAATTGAAGACGTTTCCATTCGCGGAGTTGGAAGCGGCTATTGATGAAGCCGGCCGCATGTCGGGCCTGCAATGCACCGTGGTAGGCGGTGACTCGCCCCAAGCGTGGAAGCAGGGCGGCGCCTAGTACAGGTCGGTCTTGAGACGGCCGGGCAATGCGCGGTCGTAGGCGTCGCCGTCGAAGCTGGCATCGCTTACGTTCTTCAGCATGGCGCCGGCCGAGGGCAAGCTTGAGCGGTCGACGTATTTCTCCCCGTTCCACAAGTCCGATCTCACGACCGCCTTCGAACAATGGAAATACACGGACTCCACATGCACGAGGATCACCGTGCGCGGCGGTTTGCCGTTGACGCTGAATGAGGCGAGCAGCTCGCTGTCGTCGGCAATCGATGCACGGCCGTTCACGCGCATCATTTCTCCCACGCCCGGCACGAGAAACAGCAAGGCCACGCGCGGGTCGTGCACGAGGTTCCTGAGTGTATCGATACGGTTATTGCCCGGGCGGTCGGGAATGGCGAGCGTATGGGCATCGAGGATCCGGACGAAGCCCATGGCATCGCCTTTGGGCGAGCAGTCGAGCCCGTCCTCTCCCGCCGACGCCAGCATCACGAACGGCGACGCAAGAATGAATGCCGCATAGTCTTCGCTGATGAACGAAATCTCCTTGCGCAACGACCGCTCGTTTGCCTTGCCGTAGATATCTTCCAGTTGTTCGACGCTCGTCAACATGCTGCGCTCCTTCAATGATCCGGGTTCAGCCCGTACATTAGCAGGCCCGGCTGAACGTAACCTGACTAGTGCGGCGTGACAGGAACAGGATCGAGTCCCGTCTGCGTGACGACCGGCGCCGCTTCCGGCGAGGCGAGATACTCGAGCAGCGCTTTCGCTTCGGCCGGATGTTGCGCGCCCACCGGAATGCCGGCCGCAAATCGCGTAATCGATTGAACCGACTCGGGAATCTTGCCGACGAACGTTACGCCCGGGATGGGCAGCAGTTCACTCACTTGCTGGAAGCCGAGTTCGTAGTCGCCGTTGGCCACCACCGACGCTACCGGAATCTTCGGCACCATGGTGGCCTTGGGCCGGATGTGGTCCTCAATGCCAAGACGCTTGAACAACTCGTTCTGTATGTACACGCCGCTCGCGCTGTCGGAATAGGCGACCGATTTCGCGTGCAGCAGCGTGTCCTTCAACGCCGCAACCGTGCCGATGTCCGGCTTCGGCGCGCCAGCGCGCACGACCATGCCGATGGCCGAATCGGCGAGTTCCACGCGTGAGCCCGGCATTACCTTGCCTTGCTTGATGAGGTCGTCGAGCGCGTAGCCGACCATGATCACCACGTCCGCCGGTTCGCCCCGGGCCAGCCGGTTCGGGATCGCTTCGGGCGCTTTTCCCATGGACGGGCCCAAGGCGGTGTCGAGCGTATTGCCGCTTGCTGTGGCGAATTTTGGCCCGAGGATTTTATAGGCCGCCGTGAATCCGCCTGAACTCATGACATGTAATTCCGCGGCATGAACGGTGGTGGCAGTGGTCGCGGCCGCAACGCCGCCGATGAACGCGAATGCGGAAAGCTTCAGCAAGAACGATTTCATGGATGACCGTAAAAAGTAGATGAACCGATAACGTTTGCGCCGACGAAGTTTAAACGCATCGAAGGTAATGGTCGTTAGGGAACACCCCGTGTTATTCGGCGCAAATAGACGCGCAAACGATTTCCGCCTTAGCCTGACGATTAACTTACCGCTCAAAGCCAAACGTTGTACTTTCAACGCCTCCGACCATGTAAGCCGAGGCTCTCTGGTGGAACTGTCAAATACTGAAAAGTACGTGAAATAGCGCAGTGATTGGCGGTAGAGTGTTTCATCGAAAGACATTTTTGGTTTGTCCTTCGGTAAATAATATTAGTGGGGAAAAACATGCCCGGCGCCACGCTCCGAGGGATGAGAACCCATGAAGGCGATCTGGTTTATTTAGCGCTGAGAGGCTGGCTCGCCGCGCACAAGACGTCAGTTTCGGGGATATCAAGTGAATACCAAAACGCCATACCAGGGAAATCGCGCGTCGATAATAATCGATGCGGAAATAGTCCACATTGAAGGGATCATGTCCCGTTGTCTCGCGATGGGCGCCAATGGCGCTATTTTTCACGCGAACTATTGGCGCAACCGTTTATTGACGCTGCGGGATTCCGGTCTGAGCCATACGCAGGACGTCGCGGTGCAATCGCTTCTAAGCAATCTCGTTGCGTGTCACTAAACCGGGGTGCTTTGAATGTTGAATAAATCCAGCGGCGGCCCGCTTGCGTGGAAGTCGAAAATCCGGCCAGAGCAATCGGTCGACAGCTTACATTATGTGACGCTGGATCTTGCGTCGGATTCGCATGCTCGTGCGGCAATCGAGGCTTATGCCGATTCGTGCGCTGCCGAAATACCGTGGCTGGCGGATATTCTGCGGGCACGACTGGAGAAACTAAACCGTTCGGTAGACCGCACTCAGGATCGATTTGCTGGAATTGAGGAAGATGAAGCCGTTCCAATGCCGCTGACGTATTGCGAGCAGACGGCGCGGCGATTGATTGCTTTCGCGTGCATGTGCGCGCGGGCGCGTGAGGATTACTCGGATGCGGCGTGGGATCATGTCATGAAAAGCTTTGACCGGATGCTGATTCAAATGCGTTGATTTCGCATAAAAAAGTATAATAAAAATAGCAGCTAATCTGCATCGGCATTCGGCGTCCAAGCAAAATAAATGACAAGGCCGTCTTGACTATTTAACGGGATATCAGGCAATGCGGATTTGTGTGCTGGACGATGACCTGAGCCAGACGGCGTTCGTGGCTCAGACATTGACTGCGGCCGGGCACTCCTGCCAGGTTTTCACCGAGGGCAAGAGCCTGATCCATGAGCTGAGGCGTCAGCCGTACGACCTGCTGCTGCTCGACTGGAACATGCCGGAAATGCCGGGCGACGTCGTGCTGAAATGGGTCAGGCAAAACCTCACCACGAACCTGCCGGTGCTCTTCCTGACAAGCCGCAGTGTTGAAAGCGACATCGTCCAGATGCTTAACGCCGGCGCCGACGACTACATCCTCAAGCCGGTGTCGCGGCCTGTGCTGCTCGCCCGCGTGGAAGCTTTGCTGCGGCGGATCTACATGAGTCAGAACGACGTGACCGAGGAAACCTACGGCATCTATCGATTCGATCTGACCACCCAGACCGCACTGGTCAGTGAAACTCCGGCCGTGTTGACGCAGAAGGAATTCGAGCTGGCGCTGCTGCTCTTTCGCAACCTGTCGCGGCCGTTATCACGCTCCCATATTCGCGAATCGGTGTGGCGGCAGGACGTGGATATCCCGTCGCGCACTATCGATACCCATGTCTCGCAGATTCGCTCCAAGCTGGTGTTGCGGCCGCAAAACGGTTACCGCATAACACCCATCTACAGCTACGGCTACCGGTTGGAAAAAGTGGGGAATGAATCGCCGTGAACGGGTTCCATAAAAACAGGCGCGGTTGGGCGGCGCATCAACGTTCGCACTCAGGGCTGGATGCTGCAATGGCGGTGGCCGGTGTCATCGCGATGATCTGTTCGATCCAGCCGGCCTATGCCAAACGCGTGCCGCCGCAGGACATGACGCCTTACGTGGTGCGCGCGGACGATTCGCTCTTCACGCTCGCGGACCGTTATATGCAGAGTCCTGCCGACTGGCGGCTGTTGCGCGACATCAATCACGTGGCGAATCCGCGGCACTTGCAGGTCAACGCCCGTCTTTCTATCCCCACCTCGCGGCTCAGGCAGACACTGCTGACAGCCAAGGTAGTGGCGGTGCGCGGCAGTGTCGAGAAGCTTGATACGGCGGGTGCACCCCCGCTGCCGGTGAGCGCGGGGACGCTGCTGATGGAGGGCGACGAAATCAGCACTGGCCGCGACGCATTTGTCTCCATGACGTTGCCCGACGGCTCGCATGTCGTGTTGCCATCGAGCAGCCGGATCCACATCGGCCGCTTGCGGACCACGCTGCTGACCGGTGCGGTCGATCGCCAGTTCGACCTGAAGCAAGGCGAGGTCACAACCGACGTCACGCCGTTCAAGAACCCGCGCGATTCGTTCCGGGTCATTACGCCGTCAGTGGTGGCAGGTGTACGCGGCACGCGTTTCCGGGTGAACTACCTGTCCGCGCAGGATGCGACTACCGTCGAGGTGCTGGCGGGCAAGATCGGCGTGGATGGAGCAGGGCCGGACGGAGCGGCCAACAGCACGTCTGCTCCGCAGCCTGTCCCGGGAGGCGCGCAGACGCTCGTGCTGGCCGGCTACGGCAACCTGACGCGCACGGGGAACGCCGCCGGCGCTCCGGTACGGCTGCTCGATCCGCCGGAGATTGCCGATCCGGGCAAGTTGCAGAACGCCCCGGAAGTCGCCTTCGACCTGATGCCGGTCGCGAGCGCGGGCGCGTACCGTACGGAGATCGCGACCGATGCCGATTTCCTCGACCTGCTTCGCGACCAGCGCACCACCGGCCTGCACGCGGCGTTCGACAACATTCCTGACGGCAACTATTTCGTGCGTGTCTCGGCCACCGACACCCACAGTATCGATGGCTTGCCGCAAGTGTTCACGTTCAGCCGTCATCTCGATACCACCAACGCGGCGGCCACGCCCATCGACGGGAATGGCTACACATTCCGCTGGCATGTCGATGGGGAGGCAAAGGGCGCGCGGTATCGGTTCATCCTGTCGGATCATGCGGACCTGAGCGCGCCGTATATCGACTTGCTCGATGTGGCGGGAGGCGAGATGACGGTGGCGAATCTGCCGCCAGGAAAGTACTACTGGACGGTTGTTGTCGATACCTTCGAGAACGGCCGGCTCCTGTCCATTCCGAGTGAAATCCGGTCGTTCACTCAAACGCGGTAGGCGCCACCCATGCCATGGCGCTTCCCCTTCCACAACCGGCGCTGGCTCGCGCCATCGATCGGCAAGCGCTTCTTGCTGGAGTGGACGCTGATCGGCGTGGTGGGAGTGGCCGCGGTGCTCTTTGGCGTAGTGAGCCCACTGACGGAACGCGCCAGTTTCCTGTTCTACGATCAGTTGTTGTTGCACGCCGCGGGCCATCCGTCGAACGGCATTGTGATTGTCGCGATCGACGACGAGAGCATCGCGGAACTCGGGCGCTGGCCGTGGCCACGCGAGACCCACGCGGCGCTGCTGACGCAACTTGCGAAGGCCAAGCCGGCGAGCGTCGCGTACGACGTGCTGTTCACCGAACCCACTCCCGGCGACGCCGTTTTCGCCGCGGCAATGAAGCATGTGCCGACCTATCTGCCGCTGCTCGTCGACCGGCTGCCCGTCAACCAAAACGAGCCCGCCGTAGTCGAACCCGTCCCGGTGTTGCGCGAGGCGGCGGCGGGCGTGGGTCATATCGACCTTGAGGTGAATCACGACGGTATCGTGCGCAGCGTCTCGCTGTTCGAAGGCAGCGGCAAGGATTGGTGGCCGAGCATTACGGTGCCGGTGTATCAGGCGTTGCGAGGGCCGGATGCAGCGCTGCCCGGGATCGAAAGGGCGGCGACCGACACGGCGTTCGCGGCGTCGGAACCGGCGGGCGAGGGCGACCTGAAGCGCGCACATCGGATGATGATCCCGTTCTCGCGCACGTCGCTGGACTATCCGCGCGTGTCGTTCGCGGCGGCGATGCAGGGCGCGGTGCCGCCTGAATTCTTCGCAGGCAAGATCGTGCTGGTCGGCGCAACTGCGGCCGGCCTGCGTGACCGCTTTGCCACGCCGATCTCCGGCGAAGTGGGTGAACTCCCCGGTGTCGATATCTACGCAACCATCCTCGACGCGTTGTTCGACGGCCGCGCCATCGAACCAGTAAGCAACAAGGCGGCTGGCTGGGTGAGCCTCGTGCCGGTCTGCATCCTGCTCGCGGCCCTGCTGGTGGTGTCGCCGTTGCAGTCACTCATGCTCACGATCGCACTGGGTGGCGCCAGCCTGATTGCGAGCGCTTGCCTGGTGTATCTGCGCTCGCGGTGGCTTTCGCCCGTGCCGGCACTGGGCGGCCTGGCGCTGATCTATCTGTTGTGGAGCTGGCGGCGTCTCGAGGTCGCGATGTCGTATCTCGGCCAGGAGTTGCGTCTGCTGGCTGCCGAGCCCAACCTGCTGCCTGGGGCCGACCAGAAACCGCAGGGCACGGCAGGCGATCTGCTCGAGCGCCTGATCGCGCTGACGCGTCAGGCCGTGCAGCGCCAGCGCAATATGCGGCAGTTCATCTGGGACAGCTTGAACAGCTTGCCCGAGCCGATCATGGTCTGCGATCGCAACGGCCGCATTCTGATGGTTAATGATCCCGCACGGCTGCATTTCGGACCCATGCGTTTCAACGACATGTCCATCGTGCAGATCTTCAGCGAGTTCCACTTCGTGCGTCCCGTCGATGAAGACAGCAGCGGCGCGCTGCCCAGCGGAATGTCATGGCCGGCGATGCTCGACCCGCGCGTCGAGCGGCACACTGCCGTGATGATGCACGGCATTGAAGTGCGCGATCGCCAGGGCCGCGATCACATGCTGCGGTACGCGCCCTGCACGACCAGCACGGGTGAATCGCTTGGATGGATCGCAAGTTGGGTCGATATCACCGCGCTCCACGCTTCCGAGCGTCAGCGCGACGACATGCTGCATCTGCTGTCTCACGACATGCGCTCACCGCAGGCGTCGATTATCGCGTTGCTCGACACCGAGCGGCCGCGCATCGACTCAAAGCCGGCGATGGAGTTGATGGAGCGCGTGGAACGTTACGCGCGCCGCGCGCTTGCGCTGGCTGATGATTTTGTGCAACTCGCCCGCGCCGAGTCTCAGCACTACAGCCTCGAGCTGCTGAACCTGCACGAACTCGCGATCGACGCCAGCGACGAAATCTGGCCGCTTGCGAACGCGAAGGACATCGAGGTGCGTTGCGACAGCGAAGGCCAGGTTTTCTGGGTCCTGGCCGACCGGTCGCTGATGACGCGCGCGCTCATCAACCTGCTCAGCAACGCGGTGAAATACAGCCCGCCCGGCACGCGCGTCGACTGTATCGTCACGGAGTTGCCGGGCGCGATCGTGTGCGTGGTGCGCGACGCGGGCTACGGTATCGCGCTTGAGCAGCAGGCACATTTGTTCGAACGCTTCCGGCGCTTTCATCTCGATGGCCAGCCGCCGAGCGACGGCACCGGGCTGGGGATGGCATTCGTGAAGACGGTGATCAGCCGCCACGCGGGCGAGATCGCGATTCAAAGCGCGCCGGACCAGGGGACAACAGTGACGATCACCTTGCGCTCGCAGACAATCGAGCCGCGCGAAGCGAGCGGCGAACAAC
Source organism: Caballeronia sordidicola (assembly GCF_000729995.1). GTDB lineage: Bacteria > Pseudomonadota > Gammaproteobacteria > Burkholderiales > Burkholderiaceae > Caballeronia > Caballeronia sordidicola_A. Next base: position 62,967 of record NZ_JNFG01000021.1, read on the forward strand.
CCGGTGCGCCGAAGCAATGAACGTTTTTTGGGGAATGAAGTGAACCTACGATCGATGGCATGCGCCATTTTCTTTCTCGCGCTTCTCGGCGGGTGCGCCAGCGAACCGCCGGTGAGGATCAGTGCCTACAGTGGAGATTTCGCGACGACGGACGCTAAGACCTATGCGTTGCAATCATCGAGTATCCAGGCTCAGGGAGACGCCGTGACCAGCGTGGTGACCGACGCTGCCACCGCTCGCTGGCTTGATGAAGCACTGGCCGCAAAGGGCTTGCGGCACGCGCCTGCGAACAGCGCGGACTACCTCGTCAAGCTGGGTTATGCAACGCGTCCGCAAGCTGTGCGTGTGCACGCCGAGTGCACCGGCGCACCCGAAAGCGCATGCGACGATGTGGCGCCACAGAAGGAATGGTTTGGGCGCAAGCACTACGTTCATGCGCTGACCATCCAGTTCGTCGAGCGCTCGAGCGGGGCGTTGAGTTATCAGGTGAGCGTCACGCATACGGATCGCGACCCAGCCGGTAGCGCGGTGCTGCACAGCCTCATGAATTGTGCGTTCGCGGACTTTCCCATGCACAATGCCGGACGGCGCGAGGTCGCGCACTGTGATTAGCGGCTGGCGGTTGATCGGCATGCGGGAGATTGGCGTGCGGAGATTGGCGTATTCTTGCGCCTGAACGAAGCGGCGAGCATTGCAGGCGACGCCCAAGCCGCTGAAGCCGTTCAGTCCACACGAGCCCGAAGGACTCGACATGCCAGGGAACCCGCAGTGAAGTTTGCCGATTTTTGCCGTTGCACCGTAATCTCGTTTGCTTGCGTTTGGCTGACGAACGCCATTGCGGACGAGCCAAGCACTGCGCCTGATGTCGGCGCTTCCCCCAATGCGAGCGCCGCTTCCGCCGATCCATGGAAAGTCTCGATCGGCCCCGCGTTGATGGTGTCGCCGAAATACCCCGGTTCCCGTGCGTTCCAGGTGCTGCCGCTGCCATCGCTCGATATTTCCTACGATGACCGGATCTTCTCGCAAGGTCTCGACGTACTCGGCATCAACCTCCTGAAAGGTCCGGCGTATCACTTCGGTACGGCAATCAGCTTCGATTTTCAATCGCGTAACGAGTCCGACGATCCGCGTCTTCACGGCCTGGGTAATGTGCATTACGGGCCCAAGCTGAAAGTGTTTGCGGATTATTCGGTGTCGCTGTTGACGGGCTCGGTCGCGGCTTATCAGGACATCGCGGGGACGGGGCAGGGGTTGCTCGTCAGTGGGGATCTGGTGGCGAATATGCCACTTACTTCGAAGCTGCTGGTGTCGGTCGGGCCCGGCGTGACATGGGCCAATGCCGTCTATAACCGTACGCTGTTTGGCGTGTCCGCGAGTCAAAGTGCTGCTTCCGGTTTGCCGGTCTACGACACGAGTTCGGGCATCCGGGACGTTCACCTCAACACCTACGTCAGCTACGATTTTTCGAAGAAATGGGTGGGATCGGTCTCGCTCACGGCCGGCCGGTTGGAGCACAACGCAGGGCATAGCCCGATCACCGAGCAAAGAACTGAATTGAATTTTCTGGCTGCGGTGAATTATCGGTTCAAGTGAACTGACTTCTGGTGGTGCCGGGCGACACCATTCCTGAAAAGTTGGTCTTTGAATTTAAAGCGATTTTCAGAAACAGTGGCACCGGGCGCCCTGCACGTGCCACGGAAAGTGAAATAACCGTCTCGCACGGCGTCAGTAAGCGAAAAAAACTATTGTGTTCTCATCGTCCGCTTGACGCTGGTGGACGCCCTTCGCGACAGCCGGCTGGGGGCCGGAAGCACACGTCTGGTGGGAGGGCTGTGTCCATTCCATCTCGGCCATCGGCGTGCGTTCAAATGGCCTAAAATTCACGGGAGACGCATCGGCTCGACGCTCGCTGGGTATTGCAGCGGGGCTAACGCGGAGCCGGCACCGCAGTTCCGTGAACGGTTCGACTTGACCACATTGGTGAACACACCAGGGACACCTTCCTGAGTCACGAACTAAGGGCCGAAATGTTCGCTGTTGGACGGGTCATGCCGGATATCGATCGCTGGGGCACGTCCAACTCGGACGTCACAACCTATGGGAGTAGAGCCATGGTCGCGGTCAAATACGACGATCTTTCTATGGCCTTGGACTTCATTAGCTCCGCATCGCTGATGGAGCACAACGCGTACGTCTCGCTTGATACGGGCGAAGTCTATTGCACATCTGATTCCATCGACGCATTCGACGAGGAGGTTCCTGACGACCTTGAATCTTCGGATCGCTACCTTGCGATACCGCATAAAAGCGATCTCGATCTCGGAAGAAGGCTCGCCTTGCGCTTTGTCGCTCAAGAGTTGCCTGCGCGTTACGACGAGGTCGAAGGATTTTTCCAACGGCAAGGCGCTTACTCGCGCTTCAAGGATCTGCTGCAGCACGAAGGCGTTCTCGAAGCCTGGTTTACGTTTGAAGCCGACTCTGTCGAAAGCGCACTGAGGCAATGGTGTGCCGACAACGGCATCGAGATGATTAAGACGTGACTGGCCGTTTTGTGGGGCGACAAAATGTCTGGTCGCGCCGGGTTACGATCGCCGTGACAAAGAATCACCCAGCGTATCCGCTCCGAGTCCGATCAGAACTCTCCGGTCTGGATTGTTGGCAATCGGCCAACTGGAGACGTTCGACAGAGTCTTATAGATCGTTAACAATGCAATCTCTTATCTGGAAGCAACCAATTGTTATGCGGCTCGAAGCCACCGATGGTGTCGTCGACTTACTGGAGTGTCGATCAGGATCAGCGTATGCCACGCTCCGAACGTCTCCTTAATCTCTTGCAAGTGTTACGGGGTTGTCGACGCCCCGTAAGTGGTCAAGCTTTGTCCGAGAAGCTTGGCGTGAGCATCCGAACGCTATACCGGGACATCGCCAGTCTGCAAGCGCAAGGAGCAATGATCGAGGGGGAGCCGGGCGTTGGATACGTTATGAAACCGGGCTTCATGCTGCCGCCAATGATGTTCCGCTCAGAGGAACTCGACGCCTTGGTTCTTGGCATGCGCTGGGTGGCTGATCGCTGCGACAAGACGCTATCGGACGGCGCGCTGAGCACACTTGCGAAGGTAGCAGCTGTACTACCCACTGAACTGCGTCGAGAACTGGAGGAATCGTCGCTGCTAGTCGGTGCGCCGTTGAAGAGACCTGCCCACAAGGTCTCGCAAGACCTTCTACGTGCCGCAGTGCGGGCGGAGCGAAAGCTTAATATTACTTACGCGGACGGCAGCGGTATTAACTCGCAGCGTGTAGTTTGGCCATTTGCTCTGGTGTATTTCGACCAAGCCCGGGTGCTAATGTGTTGGTGCGAGCTTCGAGCAGATTTTCGGAATTTCCGATCGGACCGAATCTTGAACGTCGAGCAGATGGAGGAGCGCTACCCCAAAAGACGGTCAACGCTGCTTCGAGAGTGGCGTAAGGTCAATCACGTAGCTAGCCGCACAATACTGCCAGAATCTGACAGCATCGACCATTAAACTGAGTTTCCTTTCTTAGCCAGGAGCTCAAAATGAAGTTCGCATCTGTTCGTGTTGTTACCCAGGATATTGAAGGTCTGGTCGAGTTTTACCAAAGGCTTTCCGGTCTCGGGGCTGCGCGGCCGGCCGATGGGTTTGCTGAAATACAATTCGAAGGAGCGACGCTTGCGATTTCGTCTGAGCACCTGATTAAGCTTTTTAATGTCGGTGCCGCCATCGCGGCTGCGAATCAGTCGGCGATCCTGGAGTTTGAAGTGGAGGACGTTGACGCAGTGTTCGAACGAATGAACGCTTCGGGGACAGACATCGTTATGCCGACAACGTTGATGCCGTGGGGCAATCGCTCGCTGTTGCTGCGTGACCCGGATGGGAATCTCGTTAACATATTCTCTCGACCTAAGCGTTGAGGAAACCCGCTGGAGCACGGTAACTTCCCCGACTTCAGTTCCTCATCGCAGCCGCCCGTAGCTTCGCTGTCGTTCATTTACGAACGGCCGTTTTAGAGAGATGCGAACATCCCTATACAGGGTCGCTTTGCGACCGTCACGGAAGGCCGAGTCTTCGCACTAGCGTGTCAGCCGCCCGGATTATTTCACTAACCGTGTCAGTAGTTTTCCACTTACCAGTCACAGTTTTCACTTTCTGTGTCATCCGACAGGCGGTTCAAGATTTAACGGAGTGCGTCCGTGTGGTCGCGGGCGAACTCATCGCTGAAGTTGCTGGTGTCGACTACACCGTCGTCGGTGGTGAAAGCGTTTCCTTCGACGGGCGGCTAGCGCATCGATATCGGAATGAGTCGGACAAGCAAACCGAGATCATCTTGTCGGTTACGCCGCCGAATCCTTAAACTCGGCGTTAATTCTGAACTCTGAATTGTCCGGCAAAGGGTGGGTTCCGCGAAGATCAGAATCGGCCAGGAACGTCCGTTCGACACAGCTGCCCGTATTGTCGAAAATGCGCGCAAACAGTTGAAATCGAGACTACATTTTGACGAAAGCCGGTGAGTCTCACTCCCAATATGCGTTCGAGTCGTTTGCCGTTAGCTGCTGCCGCCTCACGCATGCTCGGACGCGCGAGTGCGTCGCTTCGGTAGACCTGCTCGGCCCGGTAATTTGTATGTGGAATCGATAGCTCCGCGTTACAAAACAATGATTCCCGCCACTCATCATTGAGGGTTCATTGACATGCTAAATGCTGCTACAGACGTCCTGATCGTTGGCGCCGGCCCGGTCGGTCTACTGCTCGCGACAGAGTTGCGACGAGATGGTGTCGATGTGCGTCTCATCGACTCTATGGCCGCCCGAATTTTCTACTGCAAGGCGCTTGGGGTCACCCCGCGCACCATCGAAATTTTCGAGGACATCGGCATCGCCCAACGCGCGATTGAGGCCGGCACATGGCTAACCGGCATTGAATCCTGGCAGGATGGTGTCCGGGACTCCGCGCGCAGCATGAGTGTCCCGACGCAAGGCCTGCCGTACGGCTCGTTGTCGCTCGCGCAGTTTGAAACGGAACGCCTGCTTGAGGCCGCACTCGCGACGCATGGCGGACGTGTCGAGTATGGCGTCGAGCTGATCGCTTTCGAAGAGCACGAGGGCGCGGTCCATGCACAACTCACCGACCCTCACGGGCAAGCGCACACCTTGCGCTGCCGTTGGCTCGTGGGCTGTGACGGCGCGCACAGCAAGGTTCGCTCGACGCTCGGTCTTCCGTTTGAAGGCGGTCATTACCCGCAGACATTCGCGCTCGCCGATCTCGACGTGGAGTGGGACTTGCCCCGGGGACCCATGTATCGCTTCGACTGGAGTGCTGGCGCACGCCCGAAAGCGTCGCTCGCGGCGGTTCCGATTCGTGGCTCGGCGCGGCGCTATCGCCTCTCGGTCGTCGTGCCTGAAGAAAGGGCTGTGGCGCTCGCCAATACCCCTTCGCCCGATTTCGATACGATGCGCGCGTTGCTCCAGCCGGCATTGCCCGATGGCACGCAGTTGTCGTCCATGCGCTGGTCATCGGTCTATCGTGTCAGCCATCGCATCGTGCCGGCTTACGCTCGAAGTCGCGTGTTTATCGCCGGCGACGCCGCGCATATCCATCCTCCGGTAGGCGGTCAGGGCATGAATACGGGGTTGCAGGATGCACACAATCTGGCGTGGAAGCTAACGCTTGCGGCCAAGGGTCTCGCACAGCCTGAATTGCTCGAGAGCTATTCGGAAGAACGGCATCCCGTCGGAGTCGACGTCGTCCAGTCCACCAGCGCAGCATTGAATGCGGTGCTCGCTCGCGGGGTGGCGACACCGGCCATGCGCGAAACCCAGTTGCTTGTGACCTATCGAGGTAGCCGCATCGTCTCCGACGAGTGTCCAGACATGGACGCGACGTTACCCGCGCCCGGCGACCGGGTTCCCGAACTAGGGAGCCTCCGGCAGACGTTCGTCGGGCATGCGCGTCGGCTGCATGAATGTGTCGGCCGGGGCCGGCATGTCTTGCTCGGCTATATCGATGCACCCGGCATTCAATATGATGCGTTCGTCGAGGGTTCCTCTGCGCTCGATGCCTTGCCTCACGAGCTGGCGTCTGCGGTGCTGATCGCTGCACCGGGATGCGAAGTGCCTCCCAACGAGCAGATCACTGTGCTGACCGATGCGGCAAACGAATTCACTACCGCGTTTCGTGCCCCAGGCGGCACGGTGTGGGGAGTACGGCCTGATGGGCATATCGGCTGGCGTAGCCGTCACTGTTCGAAAGAGGCGGTGAAAGGATGGTTGCGGCGTTCGATAGAGCTCGACTGATTTGAGGCGCGGCGGGTCGGAGTAATTGCAGCTCGCCCCGAAGGTGTTCCGGAGAGACGATGGAACGCGCGTACTGATCGTCAATGATCACGAGCTATTAGAGCCGGATTGGCACTGCTGCTGAGAGACCTCTTTCCGGACATCGAGTTGCTGCACGCGAGTACGTTGTCGCAAGGCGTGAGTCACGCACTCGGCGAGCTCCTGAACATCGTTTTTCTCGATCTCGACCTTCCTGACGGCCACGGTTGCAGCGCGCTTGGCCGATTGAAGGCGTAGCGGCCGTCGTTACCGGTGATCGTGATATCGGCCGATGAGAGCGCGGAAACCATTACGCGATGCATCGAGCTTCGCGCCATGGGATACGTGCCCAAATCGTCGCCTCCTGACGCGCTTCATGCCGCCATCAGCGCGATGCTTGCCGGGGGCATATTCCTGCCCGCCGCCAGCATCGCGAGGCTCAGGCGTGACATGGGCACGAGCTGCGGAGATGTCCGAGGAACGTATTTACTGCTTGCCCGAAGCGTGGGCGCGCACGCCGGGGGGCCGGTATTTACGCAACCGGGCTATGTTTTCGGGCACTCGGTCTCGTACCAGATATTGACCTGACGCTGCGCGGCCTCCAGATCGGCTGGGTAGTAAGGATCATCATTAAACCATCCAGGGTGGTAGCCCGCTTTCTCCAAAGCCGACAGTTCACTCATATTGCGCTCGTGGGTAACGGGTGCCTTATTCCTGATCTCGGTCAGGTCGCGACATTCCATTGCGCTCAGGTGTGTCCCCGAGCCTGCCTGCATGCCCCCTGTGGCACATGCGGTAAGCAGAAGCACCAACGCGGGAAGCATCGGCCAAGCCTTGTTTGCATTCTTCATTTTGCATTTCCTCCAATGAAGGAACGCTTACCACGCATGGTTTATTCCCGGCCGCAGGTCGGGTGTCGAGCCGAGGCGCTTCCCACCCCTCGGCCTTCGCCAGCCTGTGATTGCCGGCAAAGGTCGATAACCGGCTATCTACGGCCGTTCGGCCGGCGACTCGGTATGGCTCTGCGAGGGGTTTGTCATCGCTTCGCCCATTTTCTCCGCAAGAAATTCGGCGAAGACCGCAACTGCGGGCGGCACCGGTGGGCGGCTCGTGTAGACGAGCTGCAGACCGAGGCCGGTGCTCGCGCGCCGATAGGTCGGCAGCACGCGCACCAGTTTCCCCTTCGCCATGTTTGGCTCAACTATTAGCTGCGGCAGCAGCGCAATACCCAGTCCAGCTGTGCAAGCCTGCGCCAGCACGCGCATGTCGTTGACCGCGAACCGGCTGTTGATCGAGACTTCCTGACTGCCGCGTGGACCCTGCAGCCGCCACGTGTGGCGCCCCTGCCGATTGGAAATCGTCAGACAGTCGTGTTCGGCCAGTTCACGCAGCGTGCGCGGTGCAGCGCGCTGCTCCAGATAGGCCGGACTCGCCGCGAGGATCATTGCACTCGGAGCAAGCCGACGTACCTTAAAACCGCTACCGGTCTCGATGCCCATGCGCAAGGCCAGATCGATACGCTCAGAGATCAGATCGGTCGGCGTATCGTCGAGCAGGAACTCGAGGCTGATGTGTGGATAGCGCGCGTAAAACTCGACCAGCCATTCCATCCCGATGAGTTCGAACAGGCCAGCCATCGCGGCAACGCGAACCGAGCCGGACGGTGCCTGTTCATCTGCATGGAGCCGCCCGATCTCGAGGATCTGGTCAAGCGCCGGCGCATAGCGCTCGAACAGCGCCTGACCTTCCGTGCTCAGCGCGAGTTTGCGGGTGGAGCGATGAAGCAGACGTGTGCCGAGTTGCCCTTCGAGTTTATCGATGCGCCGGCTCAGCGTGTTTGCTGGCATTCGGAGAAGCCGCGCTGCCTCGGAGAAACTACGGGCGCGGACCACCTGGACGAACATCGCCAGATCATTCAGATCGAGCATGTTATTCCTCCATAAATGGATTAATCCAATCCCATTTTACCATCTAGTGTGAAGCGAATTTGATCTCCATACTTGAGATGTTCCACAAGAGGCGGCCGTAAAAAGTCATTCCTCCGCTCCACCGTGGCATTGCATCACCTGAAACCGCGCACGGCGCGGCAACTTAACGATTCAAGGAAATTGATTTGAAGAAGCATCTGATGATTGCGGCTGGTGCACTCGCCGCCTCGCTGTCGTTTTCGGCATTCGCGGACGTGTCAACGTACCAGCTTGATCCTGACCACACGTACCCGAGTTTCGAGGCCGACCACATTGGCGGCCTGTCGGTCTGGCGTGGCAAGTTCGACAAGTCGCAGGGCACCGTGACGCTCGACCGCGCGGCGAAGACTGGCGCCGTTGAAGTGACGACCGACATTGCGTCGGTCCACACGGGTAGCACGAAGCTCGATCAGAACCTGCAGTCGGATCAGTTCTTCGACGCGTCGAAGTTTCCGGACGCGACCTACAAGGGCACGATCGAGTTCACGGGCGACAAGCCGGCCGCTATCGTCGGCAATCTCACGATGCATGGCGTGACCAAGCCACTAACGCTGAAAATTGACTCGTTCAAGTGCATGCAACATCCGATGCTCAAGCGCGAAGTGTGCGGCGTCGACGCGGTGGGCGAATTCGATCGCAGCGACTTCGGCGTCGACTTTGGCAAGACTTACGGCTTCAGTATGAAGACCAAACTGCTCATCTCGGCCGAAGCGCTGAAGCAGTAGTTCCGTCGGACCGCCGCCCTCGCTGCGTGAGGTCGCACCCTTCAACAAAATATCCCTTGGAGCGCAATCATGTCGAACACCCAGAAGCTCATCGCCGTCGTGGGCGCAACCGGCCAGCAAGGCGGCGCCGTTGTGCGCGCGCTGCAGGCGAGCGGTCAATTCAAAGTGCGCGCGTTGACGCGCAATCCGGCCAAGCATCCGAACCTGGGTGACGAAGTCGTTCTGGCAGATTTCGATCGACCGGAAACCCTTAAGGCCGCCTTTGCCGGAGCACATGGCGCTTTCCTGGTGACCAATGCCTGGGAAGCACAGGCAGACGAGCCCAGGCAGGCGCTCGCGGCCGTCAACGCGGCGAAAGACGCCGGCGTGCAGCACGTCATCTGGTCGACGCTTCCCAATGTGGAGACGATCACAGGCGGCACGATCGATGTCGCGCACTTCACGGCCAAGGCGAAAATTGAACCCGTCGTGAGAGAGGCCGGGTTTGCGTATCACACGTTCGTGATCGCGCCGTTCTATTACCAAAACCTGATCGGCCAGATGGCTCCGCAGAAGCAACCGGATGGTAGCGTTGGTTGGGCGCTGCCGCTCGATCCGGAGCGGCGCGTCATCCATATGGGCGACATCACTGAACTCGGCCGCCTCGTGGCCGGCGCGTTCGCGCAGCCGGAACTCGCGGGGCACGGCGAACATTTGGCGCTGGTGGGCGATTTTCTGAGCTTCAACGAGATCATCGCCACCCTGAATCAGCAAGGAAACACGCTCTCGTTCAAGCAAGTCCCGCGCGAGGTTTTTGCCAACTGGTTTCCGCACGCAGACGGTATCGCGGCCATGCTCGCCTACTTCGAAGCGCACACCTATCTCGGCTCGGATTCGCGTGACGCGATCGCGCTCGCCATCAAAGTCGCCGGCCAGCAGCCGACGAAGTTTGCGGCGTGGGCCAAAGCGAACTTTTCGATCCCCGCCGCCACCTGAACGAAGTGCACTCATCGAATCACGAACGAGCCAAACCCCATGAGCCGAATTCCTACCCACACAGTCGAGAGCGCACCCGATGCGTCGCGCCCGCTTCTGCAAAAGATTGCCCAGTCTTCGCCGACGGGACGTCACCTGAACCTGCATGCCCAGATGGCGCATTCTCCTGCAGTGTTGGCGGCGTACGCATCGCTGCGCGCCGTGACCGCCGAGCACGGCACCCTTGATCCGAAGGTGAGCTGGGCGCTAAATCTCGCCACTGCGGCCACGGTCGGGAACGACTACATGATGGGTATCGCCAGTCGATTCGCCGGCATGAACGGTTGGACCGACGCACAGATCACCGCCCTGCGGACAGGCACAACGACGGGCGACGCCCATCAAGCTAGATGACTTGGACACCCCTCGCGGAATAAACAGGTGTCCGACCGCTGCTTGGCAAGGGGGTTGTCCCTGCAGCTTGCGAGGCGTAGACTTTGAATTGACGTCGGAGATGGCATTCCTCCGTAACCGCCCGCAACGGGCTGATGATGCCTACAGGCCTGGGTATGGCACTGTGGGCGCGCGTCCAACGGCTTCACTTGCTTTAAAACATGCGCCTCGTTAGCACGGCGCCCGATCCCAGTTTCCATCACCGTCCGTGCAGTCCCTCCGCGATCCAATTCGATTGCGTAGGCTGCTCGTCGAACAAGGAAGCATGATGGGTCGGCTATCTCTCGACTATCGGCCTGCGGGCCTCTCTTAGGACATTCCGCTCGATGCGGGCGCACGCGTGCGCGCTGCCCGGAGTGTCCTCTTGCGCCGCGTGGTGTCGCGTCATCCGGTTCAGCGCTAGCCCGCTAGCGGCATGGCTTGCCCGAATCAATGTGGAGGCGACCTACAGGCGGGCTATCGGCCGCATTGATCTGCGGGGTGCGAATGTAGTCTTCAAACAAGAAGGGGATACGCGTGGTCTTTCACAGCATCCTGTTCGAAAAGCAGGAAGACGGCCCAAGGCGCGACGATACGTCGGAGCCGGCGTTTTTCGGCGACCTCAATCTCGACCAGATCGTCTCTGCAGTCACGCTGGGACGGGACGAGTACATGCTTAAGCCCTTCTTCCACACCGAGCTGGCGCGCGAGGGAGCGATCACCTACCGGCATGAGGTCATGCAGGACCTCGACAATGTCGCCGTGCTCGACAGCCTCAACGCTTTCGCCGTCGGCCTGCGCAAGATGCGCCAGCATCTTGCGCAGGCGGAGAAGCTCCACTACCGGCTCCAGAGCGAGTGGTGGCTTCTCGAAGCGATCGCGGTTTATTGCAAGACACTCGAGACCTTTTCCCGTGATCTGCCGCTGGCGGCGCCCAGATCGAAAGGGTTGCGTGAGTTTCATCTGACCCTGAGCGGGTATGTTGCATCAGCTCGCTTTCAGTCGCTCATGCATGACGCGATCCATATCAAGGAGAGTCTGGCGGCGATTCGGTATTGCATTCGCGTCAAGGGGAGCACGGTCACGGTGCTTCACTATGATTCAGAAATTGATCAAAGTGCCGACGTCCTGAGTATCTTCGAAAAATTCAAGCAAGGGGCGGTCAAGGATCACCGCGCAGAGCTGCGCGACTGGCTGGACATGAACCATGTCGAAGCCCGTGTACTGGATTTCGTCGCGCAGCTGCACCCTCAGGTGTTCATCGAACTCGCTGCGTATTGCGTGAACAACGCGGATTATCTCGACGCCACGATCCAGACGTTCGATCGTGAAGTTCAATTTTACCTGGCGTACCGCGACTACATCGGCATCTGCAAATCTGTGGGTTTGAGTTTTTGCTACCCACGTATGTCGTCGACTAGCAAAGCGGTGCACTGCGACGAGACGTTTGATCTGGCGCTCGCGCACAAGCTCGCTGTCGAAAAGGCGCATGTGGTCTGTAACGATTGCCATCTCGATGGCGAAGAACGCCTGATTGTCGTATCGGGTCCCAACAACGGCGGAAAAACGACCTTTGCCCGCACGTTCGGCCAACTGCACTATCTGGCGAAGATAGGTTGTCCCATACCAGGCCGGAACGCCGAGCTTTTTCTGTGCGACCAGCTGTTCACGCACTTCGAGCGCGAGGAGAATACGAAAGACCTGCGAGGCAAGCTCCAGGACGACCTGATGCGGGTCCGTCAAATCCTGGCGCACGCCACGTCGCGAAGCGTCATCATCATGAACGAAATATTCAGTTCTACAACGCTGACGGACGCGCTGTTCCTGAGCAGGAAAATCATCGGCGAGATACTGCAACGCGATGCCTTGTGCGTTTGCGTGACCTTCATCGAAGAGCTCGCTCATCTCGACGATCGAGCCGTGAGCATGGTGAGCGAAGTCACGCCCGAAGACCCGGCTTCTCGAACCTTCCGCGTGAGAAGAAGGCCCGCCGACGGCCGGGCGTATGCAGTGTCGGTCGCAGAGCTTTATGGCCTGACCTATGATCATTTGACGGAGCGGCTCGGGCTATGAAGGCTTATCTTTTATACCAGGAACGCGACCTGGATATGTGCCAGGAGGCCGTGTGGAATGAGGCGGAGCTCGTACAGGACCTGGAGTTGAACACGCTCTATCAGGCGATGGCGCAGGGCGATGCGTTCGTCTACGACGTGACCAAACGAGTGGTCCCGGCGAGCTCCATCAAACTGGACGAAATTATTTATCGTCAGGCAGTCCTTAGCGACTGCATCTTCTTCGAAGCAGTAGTGAGGCAGATATACGCTATCGCGATCGAGGGGATCGAAACAAGGCGAAAGTGCTACTACGGGGTGTTTTCGGGGTCACCCAGTTCGGTGCTGCACGGCGCACGCGACTTGATTCAGCAATTCGTCGGCGTTCTGAAGAAACTGCGAGATGTCGCCGACACGCAGGCGGCGCAGTTTCAATCAGAAGGGTTCGATCAATTCTTCTCGATGATCCAGCGAGAGTTGACGGACGAGTATTTCGTGACAATTCAACGTTGCCTCAAGGAGCTCAGGTTCAACCACGGCCTGCTGATCAGTGCCGGGCTGGGCCAGGGCAACAAGGGAATCCACTACGTGCTCCGGAAACCTCACGAGAAGGATCCCAATCTTCTGAGGCGATTGTTTGCAAAGCGGCCTCGCTCGTCGACGTTTCATATCGCGGACCGGGACGAGGCGGGTGCCAGAGCATTGTCGGACCTGGAGGCGCGCGGCATCAATCTCGTCGCGAATGCACTTGCCCAGTCCGCGGAACACATACTCAGCTTCTTTACGATGCTGCGCACGGAACTGGCTTTCTACATCGGATGCGTCAATCTGCATCACGAACTGACGCGGCTGCGCCTGGCCGTGTGCGTTCCTGTTCCATTGGAGCGCAGTGAAAGGAGGCACACCTTTAACGGGTTGTACGATGCCAGTCTCGCGCTGCGCATCGCGCGTGCGCCCGTCGGCAACGACGTGGCCGGGGATGGCCGCGACCTCGTTGTCATCACCGGTGCAAATCAAGGCGGCAAGTCGACGTTCTTACGCGCCGTCGGCCAGGCGCAGGTCATGATGCAATGCGGAATGTTCGTCGCGGCGGCGTCGTTTTCGGCGAACGTATGCGACGGGATTTTTACGCATTACAAGCGCGAAGAAGACGCGTCGATGAAGAGCGGCAAGCTCGATGAGGAACTCAAGCGAATGAGCGAAATCGTCGATCACATTCGCGAACACTCGCTGCTGTTGTGCAATGAGTCATTCGCGGCAACCAACGAGCGCGAGGGTTCCGAGATCGCGCGCCAGATCATCGCGGCGTTGTTGAAAAAGCGCGTGAAAATTGTATTGGTGACGCATCTGTACGCGCTGGCTCACGGGCTGCATGAGCAGGAGGCGCGGGGCATGATGTTCCTGAGAGCGGAGCGGCGCGCGGACGGCGAGCGCACGTTCAAGTTGACTGAGGCTGAACCCTTGCAAACCAGCTATGGGGAAGATCTGTACAGGCGAATATTCTTCTCGCAAGGTGACTCGGAGGATGACTTGGAAGCGCATGGCGAGTCCATCTCCGTCAGTCTGTCGAAGGTTGAATAGATGGGTTTGTAAGAACGCATGCACCGCCGCGCGGTAGTCAATCTCGAGTCGGAGTGACCTAGAAAAGGCAGTCAGCTAAGGGTGTTCGCGGCTAACCAGAGCCATCGCAAGAATCACATGACGGCGCTCGCGCAGTATCGCACTGCACAGTCGTGCATCGCCGGACCCATGAACTAGAATGAATAGTGATAGGGGCCCTTGACAGTCTGCCAGCGCGTCGCAGCGCCGCACGGTGGGCAGGAGGGCCTATTGCGCCAAGGGAGGTGGGTGATGAACGGCTATCAACTGACGTTCTATACCGAGCAGAACCGCAAGCACGGCCACCAGACCGTATGCGAGTGGCTGTTACACGAGGTTCGCGAACTTGGGATCCGCGGTGCGACCGTCATCAGCTGCGCAGAAGGCATCGGCCACGCGGGTGGGCATCATGCGGCGCACATGCTTAAACTCGCCGATCAGCCGCTGCAGATCATTCTTGCTGTGACCGAGGACGAGGCCGAACACATCCTGGATGTCGTGCGTGCCGAAAACGTGCACGTGTTCTATACGCGCTTTCCCATCGAGTTCGGAATTATCGGCGACGATGTCCCGCCTAAGCCGCCGAAGCATTTTTCGCTCTACGGCCGCTCGCCAAGATAGTTCGATGCCGACCTTGCACACGTCGGCGCGTCACCTATACTCAAGTTTGAATCTGGCGGAGATGGCATTCCTCCCTAACCGCCGCTAGCAGCTTAGCGGCTAATGATGCCTACATGGTCCCCGGGCGCTTCGGGGCCGGTAGGCATTTTTCCGCCGGCTCGTTTCTTTGAGCATCCCCGGGCATATTGTTGCCTACAAGAACACAAGAATATGGGATGCATCAGCGAGTCGCCGTATCGTGCTTGTTCCCGCTTTCGTCGCCGCCTTCGTGACCGCGTTTGGTCGCGTCATTGTCTAGCGATCCGCACGTGCGTTGAGACACGTTCCCATCGCAGTGTAAGCGCACCCTTCGTTTCAGCGGAGGGCGCATGAGCACACGCGACGTGGCACTCCAGGTTGCCCAGGTGGTAACCGTCATCGCAGTATCGCCGCTGCTGCAGGGCGTCATCCTGCAATGGGAAGAGCGTGTGCAACGCGCACGCGGCCCTGGCATATTCCAACCGTATCGGGATCTGTGGAAGCTCTTCCA
The DNA here is from genome assembly GCF_000729995.1 of Caballeronia sordidicola. Taxonomy (GTDB): domain Bacteria; phylum Pseudomonadota; class Gammaproteobacteria; order Burkholderiales; family Burkholderiaceae; genus Caballeronia; species Caballeronia sordidicola_A. The sequence continues at coordinate 78,173 of NZ_JNFG01000021.1, forward strand.
CAAGCAACTCGTGGTGCCGGACAGCGCCTCGTGGATCTACTGGGTTGCGCCCGTCGTGGCCTTCACCTGCATGCTGACGGTGCCCATCCTGATTCCGGTGCTCACGGACTTTCCGCTTCCTCTATCCGACATGGGCGACATCCTGGGCGGCGGCCTTATCCTGACGCTCGGGTCGTTTGCTGTCGTGCTCGCGGGGCTGGATTCGGGTAGCGCTTATGGTGGCATTGGCTCGAGCCGCTCGGTCATGCTCGGCATTCTCGCGGAGCCGACGCTGATCCTCGTGCTGGTCGGCATTACGCTCCTCGCCAAATCGATGCTGCCGTTCGTCGTGAACCATTTGCTGGTGGCACAACCCTCCGTGTACTGGAGTCCTGCGCACCTTTTTCTCGTGTTCGCCTTTTTTGTTTTGCTGCTGGTGGAGACGGACCGTCTGCCGATTCACTCGAGCACGCACATCGAGGTGTACATGATCGAAGAGGCACGCATCCTCGAGTATTCGGGATCGCTTCTCGCGCTGCTCAAATGGGCGTCGATGATGAAGCAGTTCATTCTCTACACCATCTTTTGCAACGTGTTGACGTTGCCGTGGGGACTCTCGCAACGCGGTACGGCCTTGGGTGTACTGGGTGCAGCGATCGGCCTATTCCTGCGCATGCTGCTGGTTGCACTCGTCGTGGTGCTGGTCGAGACGGCGCAATCCCGCTTGCGCTTCTTTCGTTATCAGGAACCGCTTGCTGCATCGTTCATGCTGGCGGTGCTTGCGATCGCCGCCAACCAGCTTCGGTGACCAACTTAGGTGACACATCATGCTGCTCGCCCATTTGAGTCCGCTTGCCGCATCCCTCTTCAGCCTGCTGGCGATCGGCAGTCTCCTGCTCGCGTTCGTGATGCTGGGTTCGCGCTGGTTGAAAGACTACCTGCTCGCGTTCATGGCCGAGTCGTGGCTGATCGCGGCGCTCTCCGGAGCCGTGGGTTACTACGGTAACTATCACGAGCTGTACCTGATCGCGGCCCTGACCGCGCTCTTTCGGGGGCTGGTGTTGCCTTATCTGATCTGGCGAATCATCGTCCGGCTGAAAGTCGAGCGTGAGTTGCACGTCATCTTGCAGCCGAGTTCAAGCATCGTGCTCGGTGCGCTGCTGGTGCTCTTTGCGTTCGTGGTATCGAACCATCTGGGTAACGCGCTGGGTTTCGGCGGCACTGTCGTAGTGCTGGCGCTCACAGTGATGCTGTCGATGAAGCTCATTGGTTTCCTGATGCTCGCGGTGCGTCATGAGGCGATCAGCCAGGTGCTCGGCCTGCTGATCCTGGAGAACGGCATTTTCCTGGGCTCACAAATCCTCGTTCCGGGCATGCCGATGTTGATCGAACTGGTGTTGCTCTTCGATCTGCTCGTCATCGTGGTGAGCTTCGGCGTGTTGGTTCGTTATCTGGTCGAGCACGTCGGCAGCACGAGCAGCCGTGAACTCACACGGCTGGTGGGGTGATCATGATCGAAACGTTGAGCATCGTGATCGTTGTTTCACCCCTCGTTGCTGCAGCTATTTGCGCCGCGTGCCGGCATGCGCGCGTCGCTGAGTATGCGAACCTGATCGCGTCGTTCGTCTGCGTGGTTGCGGCGCTTTCGCTGGCGTGCAACGTCAAGGACGGGTATCGGTTCCTGCACGATTATGTGGTGGTCGATGCGCTGGCCGCCTGGACGCTGGTTTGCACCGCGCTCGTGTATTGCCTCGCTTCGATCTATGCCGTCGGCTACATGCGCTTGCTGGCTGAGGAGCGCGAACAGCTGCCGAACTTCTATGCGCTTTTTGCCCTGTTCGCGGCAACGATGATCTGCGGACCGATCATGAACAATATCGGTGTCTACTGGATTGCGATCGAGCTGACCACGCTCGTCAGCACGTTCCTCGTCGGCTTCGAGCGCGGCCGGGAAGCGATCGAAGCGGCGTGGAAATACATCATCGTGGTGTCCGCGGGCATCAGCCTCGCGCTGCTCGGGACCGTGCTGTTCTACTGGGCGGGAAGTCTCGTCATTGGCCCGACTTACGACATGACCTGGGATGCGCTGCGCCATGCGGCCCCGCAGATGAATCCGGCCCTCACCCAGATGGCGTTCCTGCTCGTGCTGGTGGGCTATGGCACGAAAGCGGGCCTCGCGCCGATGCATACGTGGCTGCCCGACGCACACAGCGAGGGTCCAGCGCCGGTGTCCGCCATGCTCTCCGGTGCGCTTTTAAACACGGCGATGCTTGGCATCGCGCGATTCCTCACCATCACGGATGCCGCGAGTTCCTCGCTGCTGCCGCGCACGGTGCTCGTCGCGTTTGGCGCGTTTTCGCTGTTTGTCGCCGCGCTCTTCATCGTGAAGCAGCAGGGCATCAAGCGGCTGATGGCCTATTCCAGCGTCGAGCACATGGGCGTGCTGGCGCTCGGATTCGGATTCGGCGGCCCGCTCGCGATCGCCGCCGTGCTTTATCACATGCTCAACCATTCGCTAAACAAGTCGCTCATGTTCTTTGGCGCCGGCAACGTCATGCGCGTATTCGGCACCAAGGACATGGGCGAGATACGCAACGTGTGGACTCGTTTTCCGGTCACGGGGGCGCTGTGGCTGGCTGGCGCCGTGGCGATCACGGGTGCACCTCCGTTCGGGCTCTTTCTGAGCGAACTGACATTGATGCGCGCTGGCATGGCGAGTTCGAACGCCTGGGCCGTGATCGTGATGTTGCTACTGCTGATTGTTATCTTCATCGGCTTTCTCAACCACTTCAGGGCCATGTACTTTGAAGCCACGCCAGCGGGCGAGGCACACGAGATTATTCGTAAGGTGAGCGTCAGCGCCTGGATGACCGTCCCGATGTGGCTCGCCCTGGCGCCGGTGTTGATCCTCGGTGTGTGGTGGCCGCAAGACCTGTGGCGCTTCTTCGAACTGGTCGCCGCGGATCTGGGAGGGGTGGCGCGATGAACAACTGCATGCTCAAGACCATAACGCCTGCCGAACTCAACGCGGCCGCTGCCGATCTTCTTGATCACGGAGGTCGCATGCAGGTTGCGTATGCGTGGTTTCCGAGACCGGACGCACCGGAATTGCGGTACATCTCGACCACGCCCGGCCAGCGGGAGTTTATGAGCTGGCGTGTCGATGCGGGCAAAGAACCAGTCGCGAGTCTTGCGGCGAAGTCTCCACTGCTTGGCTGGCACGAGCGCGAGATCATGGAGATGAGCGGCATCGCGTTCGCCGGCCATCCAGAGCCGGAGCGTCTGGTGAGTGCATTTCTGCCTCAGACGGCGCGTGGCCCGCTCGAGCCTGGCGGGGCGGTGCATGCGAGCGCAGCGGCCTCACTTGCGGCACCAACGCTGCCGCAAGTCTCCGGCAAGCACGTTCAGTTATTGCCCTTCGGTCCCGTGCGAGCTGATGTGGTCGAGTCGGCCCAGTTCATTTTCTACTACGTCGGCGAAGGCATTCTCCACTATCACCCGAACCTGTTCCTCAAGCATCGTGGGATGGAGAAACAGTTCGAGGGGATCGACATTGAACGAGGTGTTCTGCTGGCCGAGCGTGTATCGGGCGTGGACACTGTCGCGCACGCGCTCGCGTATGCGCAGGCCGTCGAGGACGCCTCGGGGTGCATTGTTCCGCGGCGCGCACAGTGGCTTCGTGTCATCGCGGCGGAACTCGAGCGTACCTACAACCACTTGCACTACCTCGGCCACTTGTGCCACACGACCACGCTGAAGGTTGGCGAGGCCCAGGGCAAGCTCCTGGAGGAGCGCGCAAAACAAATGAATGCGCTTGCATCGGGTAGCCGGCTGTTGCGCAGCATTGTCTGGCCGGGTGGTGTACGCCGTGATCTGGACGTGGTTGCGATTTCCCAGGGCGTCGCGACGCTCCGGCGTGAACTGGACCGGTACGTCGACCTCATCGAGCGGACCACCAGTCATCTCGACCGGCTCATTTCCACCGCGCCGCTCAGTCAGCAGCTCGCCTTTGATCAAGGCGCTACTGGGCCTATCGAACGGGCGTCAGGCATCGATCGTGATCTCAGGCGGGATCATCCGTATGCCGCGTACGGTGAACTGACGCCGGCTGTCGCGGTCCGCAGCGAGGGCGATGCGTATGCCCGGATGAAGGTGCGTATCGCGGAACTCCAGGCGAGCCTGGGACTGCTCGACGACGCCATCACACGCGGCGTTCCAACCGGGCCACTGCTCGAGCCTTGCCGGCGCGTGCCCAACGCCGAAGGGCTCGGGTGGGCGGAATCGTCGCGCGGCAGCGTGCTCTACGCGCTTCACTTCGACGACCAGTCACGCATTGCGCGCGCGAAGATCAAGTCGCCATCAGTTTCGAACTGGCGGGTTTTCCCCTTCACCGTGCACGACAGCAACATGATGGACTATGCGATCAACGAGGCGAGTTTTGGTTTGACCATTTCGGGTTGCGCACGATAGGACGGAGCGGTTATGTCTCTATGGACATGGTTCGGCTTGACGAGCGGCAGCGCCAGTACCGGCTGGCCGCTCAAGGGCGACGCGCATGGCCAGCAAGGCGTGCTCGGCATGCCGCGTTATGACCCGGCCAAATGCCAGGACGGCTGCGACGCGTGCGTGCAGTCTTGCGTGACGCACGCCATCACGTTTTCGCCGAAGCTTGGCGAGAATGCGCGTCCCGAGGTGGACTGGGGCCGCTGCATCGTCTGCCAGCTCTGTACCGAAGCGTGTCCGACAGGCGCTTTTTCAGCGTCTGAAGATTGGGCGCTGGGTGTGAAGCAACGCGACGATCTGGTGTGGGCCGAGGCGCTCGCGCCCGGTGCAGCCAGCGACCTCTCGGACCGTACGCGACGACCGTTTCGGCGCAGTCTCCATATCCGGCACGTCGATGCAGGCTCGTGCAATGGATGTGAATCGGAGCTGCAGGCGTTGAACAATCCGTTCTACAACCTGCATCGGCTCGGCATCTTCTTCACGGCGTCTCCGCGCTCGGCCGATGTCCTGCTCGTCACCGGTCCGGTGACGCACGCGATGCGCGCGCCGCTGCTGCAGACCTATGAGGCGATGCCGGATCCGAAGTGGGTCATCGCGACTGGCACGTGCGCGGTGTCGGGCGGTGTCACTGGCGGCAATTACGCATGCGGCAACGGGCTTGATGGCGTGCTGCCGGTTGACATCTATCTACCGGGCTGTCCGCCGAACCCGGCCGCGATCATTCACGCGCTGCTGTTGCTCCTCGGCCGCGCAGAGCAACGGATGCGAGGAGGGCAGCTTGAGCGCTGATCTGATTCTGGCCACGAGCGCACTGTGGCTCGCCGCCGCCATCCTTTCGCCGCTGCCTCCGCTGCGCGCGTTGGTCAGATATTCGCTGACCGCCGGTTGCGTACTGGGCGTCGTTGCGTGTCTGCTCGCTTTGCCAACCGCGACGCCGCGCGTCGAATTTCCGTTTGCGCTCGCGTCACAGCGAATCGCGTTCAAGCTTGAGCCGTCGGCGCTATGGTTATTGGGCTTTGGCCTGGTACCGGCCATCTTTGCCTGCTGGCTGGGCTCACCGCTCTCGGGGCACTCGGGGACGTGGTGGATGGGCGCATCGCTGAGCTTGTTGGGCGCGTTGGGCGTATTCGGCCTGCAAGACGGCATGTCGATGCTCGTCGCCTGGGAGGTGATGAGCCTCGGCGGAGCAGTGATGCTCGCAGGCGAGCGCGCACGCGATACCAATGGCAACTCCGTGCTGCTCATGCTTGCGCTGCTCGAGGTGGGGGCTATCGCGCTCGTCCTCGCGATCCTGCTGCTCGACCACGCGTCGGGCGGTATCAGCTTCGATGCGTTCAGTGCTCATGCGCCCCACGCGTCAGCGCTTCTCTCGTGGGTGGCCGGGGTCGCGCTGCTCGTCGGCTTCGGCGCCAAGCTGGGTCTCATCCCCTTCTATGAGTGGTTTCCGCGTGCGTACTCGAGCGGCAGCGGTGCGACCGGCGTGCTGTTTTCCGGTGTTGTATTGAACGCCGGCTATTTCGCGTTGAGCCGTGGCTGGAATAGCTGGCTCGGCGTGGCGAGCGATAGCGGCACCGCATTCGGCCTGGGTGTTGTCGCGATTGCAATCGGCGTGGTCAGCGCGGTGCTGGCGATTTTGTTCGCGTTCCAGCAGGACGACTGGAGAGCGCTGCTCAGCTACTCGTCCGCGGAGAACGCGTCGGTTGCGGTGGCGATGCTCGGCGTGACGCAACTCTTTCGAAGTGACCATCTGGGCGACCTCGCCGGACTCGCATGGACCGTCGCGCTGCTTCACCTCGCCGGCCATTCACTCGCCAAAGGTGCGCTCTTTCTGGTCGCTGACGGCATCCAGGCGTCGACCGGGAACTACGATATCGTGCCGCGCGCATGGCTCAAGAATAGCGGTTTCATGCTCGGGCTCGGCGCGGCCTTTGCGGTGATGAGCCTCGCCTCCGTTCCACCGCAAGCGGGGTTCGTCAGTGAATGGTATGTCTTCCAAACGGTGTTTCAAGGTTTTCATCTCTCGGCCTTCACAGGACGCCTCGTGCTCGTACTGGCCGGAGCGGGCCTCGCGCTCGCGGCAGCGGTGGCGCTCGCTACGTTCGTGAAACTGTTCGGGTTGGGGCTCCTGGGCATGCCGGACGTCGACTACGCGCGTCCGGTGCCACGACGGAATGCGGCAGTCGTCGGGGTGCTGGGACTATGCGTGCTCGCAGTGGCCGTCGGTGCACCGCTCTGGCTCAACGCACTGGCGAGCGGCGCCCAGGCGCTGTTCCAAGCCAACAGTCCCCAGGCAATGGTCGCCGGATGGCTGCTGGTACCGTTGACCGACAAGTTCGCTTTTATCTCTCCGTCGAAGCTCGTCATCGTGATGCCGTTGCTGGCGCTTCTGCCGCTGGCCCTCCTGAGGCTCACGAAAACGCGTCCGGTGCGGCGCACGGCGGTCTGGTTCGGCGGCATGACCACGGATGGGCGCGAGTCGATGACCACGCCGCTGACGTTCTCGAACGCAATGCGCACGTTCTACAGCTTCGTGTATCAACCGACGATGAGCACCGAGCGCGAACACGAACAGCGTGAGTACTTTATCAAGCGGCTGGTCTTTTCCGAGGGCGTGACCGATCTGTTTGAGCGGCACCTGTTCGCGCCTGCAACGCGGATCGTGACGTGGTCCGCCGAGAAGTTGCGCGCATTGCAGTCCGGCAACCTGAATTTCTATCTCGCACTGATCGGCGGATTGCTTGTCGCGATACTGGCCTTGACGCTGGTATAGGGAACGCAGTTGTTGCGTCGCGCAAATTTAATCCGTAAAATCCGCGTTTCTGGAGATGGCATTCCTCCAAACAACCGCCGATCTTTCGGCTGATGATGCCTACGAGTTCCTGGGTGCAGGAGGTCGTAGGTCGTCCGTGCGACGCCCTGTCGCCCAGGTTTGATGTTCCGTCAAACCTAGAAATCATGAAACGTCTCAAGTCTGTCGAACAGATAGCCATGGTGCCGTATCTCGCGCGCTGGCTGCTGCTTTCCTCCGTGCTCGGCGCCCTGGCCGGCTCTGCCTCCGCGCTTTTCCTCTTTGCATTGGACCGCGCCACCGATACGCGGGTGGATCATCCGTGGCTCGTCTGGTTGCTGCCGTTCGCAGGGTTCCTGACCGGCTGGATCTATCACCGCATTGGCAAGAGCGTCGAGGGCGGCAACAACCTGCTGATCGACGAGATTCACGATCCGCAGAAGATCGTGCCGAAGCGCATGGCGCCGCTTGTGTTGGTGGCCACGGTGATCACCCACTTGTTCGGTGGCTCCGCGGGCCGCGAGGGCACGGCGGTCCAGATGGGCGGGGCACTGGCTGACCGTGTCACGCACCTCTTCGACCTAGGTCGCGAGGACCGCCGCATCCTGCTGATGGCCGGCATTGCAGCGGGCTTTTCGTCGGTCTTCGGCACGCCTCTCGCCGGCGCGATCTTCGGCCTCGAGGTGCTTGCGATCGGCCGCCTGCGCTATGACGCGTTGCTCGCGTGTCTCGTTGCGTCAGTCGTGGCCGACGCGGTATGCCGTCTATGGGGCATCCACCACACCGTGTATGCGATCCCGTTCGTGCCGCCCGTCACGGCCCTCGGGCTTGGATCCGCGATCGTCGCCGGTATCGCATTCGGTGTCGTTGGGATGCTCTTTGCCGACTCGACGCATGCGTTGTCCGCCCTCACCAAACGCAAGATCGCCTATGCGCCTTTCAGGCCTGTACTTGGCGGCGCCGTGGTGGCGATCCTCGCCACCGTGTTGAACGTTCCGCAGTATCTGGGTCTGGGGATCCCGACCATCGTGCAAGCCTTCAACGGTCCGTTGCCGGTCTATGACTTTGCCGGCAAATTCGGTTTCACCGTGGTGACGCTTGCGTCAGGATTCAAGGGCGGCGAGGTGACTCCGCTCTTCTATATTGGCGCCACGCTGGGCAACGCGCTGGGCCACGTCCTTGCATTGCCGGTACCGGTGCTGGCAGGGCTCGGCTTTGTCGCCGTGTTCGCTGGCGCGGCAAATACCCCGATCGCATCGACCGTGATGGCAATCGAACTCTTTGGTCCTCAGATCGGCGTGTATGCCGCATTGGCTTGCGTGGTCAGTTATCTCTTCTCCGGCCACACGGGTATCTATCGTGCGCAACGGGTCGGCCACGCAAAACATCTGCTCATTCCAGCCGGCATGCGCCTCGCCGATATCCCCGCCTGGCGCCGCGCGCGCCGCAAGGCCGCGACCGTCTCCGCGCAACCCTGAACGCTTCGAACCCTTTCCTGCTTATCGCCATGACTCAGCTGATTTCGCTTCGCCTGTATTTCCACCACTCCGAAAGGGCTCGTCCGACACGCTTCTGGCATCGGGTATCGCGACCGAGCCTTGCCTCGCACTTACTTCGCCATGCGAAGGAAGCGGGTATCGAGCAGGCACTCTTGCATCGCGTCCATGCGGGTTACCTGAAAGGTGACCGGCTGCGTCACGAACACATCGAGATCGCGCATCACCGTTTCCCTCACTGCATCGAACTCATTGACCTGGATGCCAAAGTGCGCGACTTCTGGCGTACGCATGGCAAGGGGCTCGACAACGTAAGGGCGATTTTCCTGCCGTGTGAATTGCCGATGCAGGCGACGTGACGAACAGCCACGCAGGTGGAGTCGACCATGAAACCACGGACCAGGATGTGGCTGACAGGACAGTTCACAGTGCTGGCGTTCGCGGCGCTCGTGACCCAAGTCATGGCCTGGATGCTGTCCACGGCAGTGAATTCTGTCTATGGAAGCGTTTCGCCCTTCTGGTTTGCGGCCTTCGGCGCGTTGACGGTGCCTTTTGTGATCCTCTGTATACGAAAGGACGTGGCGCGCGCGTATGAGACCGCGATTGGGCAGGGCTTTTAGGCTTGAAAGGTGAGCCGGCGCAGGTGATCTCGATCGCCAACGATTGCCCGAAGCGCTGGTGCGTGTTGCTTCACATACGGCTCCATCCGGAGTTGATCGGCGCGGACGATCGTTGAGCCAGACGATTGCGGCGCGCAATCGGCAAAGCGTTATACCGCGTAACTGAGCAGGAACAGGCAACCGTTATCGCTATGGAAAAGCTCATCGGCGGTACCTTGTTCTGCGACACCTGCCCAGCCAGCGGTCAAAACCTGACCGTTCTGAATGCCTTCCCCTTCCAGCATGAAGATGAACTCCGGTCCGCTGTGCTCGTGAGTGGGAAAGACAGCGCCGGGCTCGAAGCGGACCAGTTGCGTGGCGCGCCTATTTACCTTGCCGAGATTTTTCACCGCGACGCCCTCTGCCGATTTCGATTTTTGTCAGCGGACAGCGTTGCTGTCGGTGAAGGTGAACTTCGCTTCTTGTCGCGCAGTCATGGCCGTCCTCCTCGTCTGGAATTTCGCCGGGCTGCCGTCAAAGGACGCTGGCTACGGTTGCTTCTGCGCCGCGCACTCAAGCATCGCATCGCCAATCCGATTGTCGAGCGCCTTGAGCGCTTCTCCGGCACCCTGGATATCACGGACTTCCTTATTCTGGCTGAGCTTGCTCTTGCCCGTGAGCCGGGTGATATCGATTTGCAAACCGACAATCGCTTTAACCATAGTGTCGATGAACTCCTTCGGCGCGTCTCCCATTTTCCAGGGTTCGGGCTGCGTTGCCTCATGCGTGCGGGTTAGACGGGCGATCACGCCGCGCACATATTTCTCATCGTCGCGAATGGTAATGCGCCCATGGGCGTGAACGACGATGTAATTCCAGGTCGGCACCTGCTTGTGCGTTTCATGCTTGCTCGGATACCACGTAGGCGAGACGTACGCATCGCCAGCGCGGAAGACGACCAGGACTTCGTCGCCATTGACGACGTCCTGCCACAAGGGATTGCTCCGCGCGACATGCGCATGCAGCACACCCAGTTCGCCTTCGTTCGCGGCAAGATCAAGTGGAATGTGATTGGCGTCCAGACCGCTCCTGCCATTGGTAATCAGACTGCCAAAGGGATTTTGCGCGATGAGTGCGTGCAGCACGTCTTTGCGAGACTCGTTGAAATGGGCGGGTATATACATGCGTGCTCCAATAAATTTCTGTCCTTCACCAGTGCGAAGGGTGTTCGTCTTGCACGCAAGTGTGTGCCGAAACTGGTTTATCCTGTAGAGCCAATTTAAATCATTTTCATTGAACCAGAATCATGGCGCGCACTCCCCTTGTATTAGACGTTCCCGCGCTCGGCGCACTAGAACGCGGTGCGGGAAACCTGTCCGGCCAGTTGGCGCAGCTGCTGCGAGAGGCGATACACAGGGGAGAAATCGTTCCGGGCGACGCTTTGCCGTCCACGCGGCTGCTCGCCGCTTCCTTGCAGGTCGCGCGTGGAACGGTGGTGGAAGCCTATGAGCAACTGATCGCCGAGGGCTTCCTCGAGTCCCAACGAGGTGCGGCCACGCGCGTTGCAGAAGCATTGTCGGGAGCAGGAGCAGGAGCAGGGACGCGGGTTCGCAAAGCGCACACTGCCCACGGACGAGCATCGCGGACCAGCTTGCCTGAGCCGGCGGCGCGCTTTGCCCAAGTGGCGCGCGAATTCACTCCATTACCGCCTATGCCATTTGCTGTCTCGGTCCCCGTTGGCCTGACCGCGCCTGCCGACATCTGGCGCCGGCTTGGCAACCGTGTGCGCGCCAAAGGGCCGGGCGCGCCCGCCGGTTATGACGATCCGAAAGGCGCGCTGCCGCTGCGTGAAGCGATTGCTGCCTACGCGCGCAAGTCGCGGTCGGTGCACTGCGACGCCGGCCAGGTGATCATCACTAGCGGAACGCAGCAGGGCTTGTATCTCGCGTGTCAGGTATTGCTGGGATCGAAGGATCAGGCGTGGGTGGAAGATCCCGCGTATCGCGGTATCACTGCCACGCTCGAGAATAACGGACGGGGCAGTGCAATGATCCGGGTGCCGGTGGATGATGAGGGCATCGATGTTGAAGCAGGCATCAGGCAAGCGCCGCACGCGAAAGTGGCGTTCGTGACGCCGTCGCATCAATATCCACTCGGCATGCCGCTGAGCATGGCGAGACGCAGCGCGATACTGGCGTGGGCACGCACCAACGACGCATGGGTCGTCGAAGACGACTACGACAGCGAATTCCGCTACGAGGGTTATCCATTTCCGTCGCTGCATAGCTCGGAGCCTGACCGGGTGGTCTACCTCGGTACGTTCAGCAAGATCCTGTTTCCTTCACTGCGGTTGGGCTATGTCATCGTGCCGCACGATCTGGCCGATGCGTTTTGCGGCGCGCGTGTCCTGATGGACCGGCACCCGCCGAATGCGGATCAGCACGTTCTCGCGGCGTTCATGGCGGATGGACATCTTGAGCGGCACATCAGGCGGGTTCGCAATGTGTATGCGAACCATCGGGCACAGCTCATCGCCGCAATCGACGCTCTGTTGCCTCAGGAGGTGGCATGGGTTCAACCCGGCGATCAAGGCATGCACCTTGTTCTCTGGCTCGAGGAAAGCCTGGACGACCGCGAGGTGGTCGCGATGGCCGCGCGAGCCGGAGTAGCGGTACGAGCGGTATCGCCAATGTTCTCGCCAGGGAATGGTCGGCCCGGCCTGGTCCTTGGGTTCGGCGGATTCAGCAATGCACAAATGGAGGAGGCCGCGCAGCGGCTCGCGGCAGTCATCACTGACGCCGTGAGATCAGGTGTGGGACGACGAGGCGCCGGGTAGCGGGCATCCATGAAGGAAGGCGGGACCAGGTCGCAAACGGCCGTTGAGATACAAGTGCTGATAGACAGAAAGGGGTCGACTTCTGCGGATCGTTGACAGGTAAAAGGCGGCCAGTTTCCGCCGTTTGCCATCACGGCGCAACGTGGTCGAGCGCACAGACTACCGATGGAGCCTCGTGGTCTGGTTGAGGGGTTTGGACTCCCCGACCCACCAGGAATATTCCGTTCGGACTGCGCACTGCGCAACCACAATGATGAGTACATGGGTACATGAGCTGCCGTTATGGTTGATGGCACTTGTCACTTTCGGCGCGATATTTCTCGTGGGTGCGGCCGTCCATTTCGTCACCGGATGGCTTGCTGCCGGTCGACATGGGCGATCACTCAAGGCAATTTCGCCCGGTCTGCTTTCTCCGCTCGGGATCATATTCGGCTTATTTATCGCCTTCACGGCCTCGCAGGTCTGGAACGATACGGCGCGGGCCAGTGTCGCGGTCGCCACTGAAGCGAGTGCGCTGCGATCGGTTGTTGTCATGTCTGCCGTTTTGCCAAACGACGCCCAGACCGAACTGCGAAGGATGGTCCGAGACTACATCCAGTACACCGCGACGACTGAATGGCCGCTCGTGGCGAAGGGAGCCGTCACGCTTAACGTGAGCCCTCCCACGCTGAACAACGCACTGAAGTTCACGCTATCCCTGCCAGTCGTTACGCCCGGGCAGCAGACGGCGCAGCGCGAGGTCGCGGCGTCCCTGGAGCATGCTCTCGAAGTGCGTCGCGATCGTATCCTGATCAGTCGCAGCGAAGTGAATGGTGTCAAATGGTTTTGCCTGGCGTTTCTGGCGCTGTGCCTGCTGTTCGCCATCGCGTTCGTTCATTGCGACAACCGGCTGACCTCTGCCGTGGCAATCGGTCTGTTTTCGGCGGCACTCGCCACAACCTTTTTGCTCATCCTCTCCCACGATCGGCCCTTTACAGGAGAAGTCGCGCTGACGCCGGAGCCGCTGTTGCAGGTGATGCCTGAGAATCGCTGACCGTTGCCCGCTCATCGGCTTGTCCGAGACGGCCACACGCAGTCTCAGATAGCTCAGGAGTCGCTCGGGAGTCGCAAACCGCTAGAATTGCGGCTTTAGCCCGGAATACGCCAATGTCTTTTGCCTCGCTTGGCCTGATCGACTCCTTGCTGCGTAATTTGCAAGACCTCAATTACCAGACACCTACGCCGGTGCAGGCCAAGGCGATTCCTGCTGTGCTCAGTGGCCGCGACGTCATGGCTGCGGCACAGACCGGCACTGGCAAGACGGCGGGTTTTGCGCTGCCGCTGTTGCAACGGCTGGTGCAACACGGCCCGGCGGTGTCCAGCAACCGCGCGCGCGTTTTGGTGCTGGTGCCCACGCGTGAACTGGCCGAACAGGTGCTGCAAAGCTTTATCGATTACGGCAAAGGCCTCGACTTACGATTTCTGGCCGCCTACGGCGGTGTGAGTATCAACCCGCAGATGATGACGTTGCGCAAAGGCGTGGATGTGCTCGTTGCCACGCCGGGCCGTTTGCTGGATCTCAATCGCCAGAACGCAGTACAGTTTGATCAGGTACAAACGCTGGTGCTGGATGAAGCCGACCGCATGCTGGATCTGGGCTTTGCGCGCGAACTCGACGCCGTCTTTGCTGCGTTGCCCACTCAGCGTCAGACCCTGCTGTTCTCTGCTACGTTTACCGATGATATCCGCGCCATGGCGGCGGGCATTCTGCGCGACCCGGTCAATATCAGCGTCAGCCCGCCCAATTCCACGGTCAGCAAGATCAAGCAGTGGGTGGTGACGGTGGATAAAAAGAACAAGCCTGACCTCTTCATGCACCTTGTGGCTCAGAACAACTGGGAGCACGCGCTGGTGTTCGTCAAGACCCGCGTTGGCGTGGATTACCTGGCGGCCATGCTGGATGAAGCGGGCTATGCGGTCGACACCATCCACGGCGACAAACCGCAACCCGCGCGCTTGCGTGCACTGGAGCGCTTCAAGACGGGCGAAGTACGCATGCTGGTCGCCACCGATGTAGCTGCGCGCGGGCTGGATATTGACGACCTGCCGCTGGTGATCAACGTTGATCTGCCGATTGTGGCGCAAGACTATGTGCACCGTATTGGCCGTACTGGTCGCGCGGGCGCCAGCGGCGTGGCAGTGTCCCTTGTGTGTGCCGATGAAGCACCGCAACTGGCCGCGATTGAAGCGCTGATCCGGCAAACGCTGCCCCGTGAAGAAGAGCCGGGGTTTGAGGCCGAACATCGCGTGCCGCAAACTAGTGCGACGGGCCAGATCACGAAGAAACCCAAAAAGCCTAAGAAGCCAAAAATGCCACAAGCAGCGCCGGGCAACATGCAGGTGCTCAGCAAAAAACCTCGCCCGCAAAGTGGCGAAAACGATCGCAAGCCTGCGGTTCAGCGGGCTGTGGCCGAAGGTAAGGGCACAAGCTTCTCCGGCGGTAACCCATTCAGCGTGCAAAAGCCACGCAGCAAACCCGCCAGCAAGCCAGTTGCGGGTTCTCGTAAGCCGGCTGGCAAACCCGCTGGTGGCAGCGGCAAACGCCAACCGTGATGCGTGGGGATGAGTAACGCCAGCCCTGGAACCGGCTGGCGGTTTGTGGCCCGCTGCCAGGCGGCGCGGCTTCGGCGTGCATCAGGTCGGCGGGTAACGGCGCACTGAATTCAGGATCGCTATGCAGCTGGTAGCGTCGCAGGTCCTCGACGGAGGCCGTGTCAGGCGAGCGCCCGAGAAACCGGGCAAATTCGCGCACGATGCGTAGATAAGTGTCCTGCGTCTTCGGTGAAAGCTGGCGCATGCGCATGTCGTCGATCATGCGTTGGCGCAGTGGACTGGCGTTTGCCTGTAAGGAGGTCATGATTGGGCTCCTGCTGGAGAACGAGGCGGATTGCCTCATTCGCCAACATACGGAACCGCGCGGCGGACCTCCCATGAACCGCACGCGATGGCCGGAGCCCCCTACCGCGCGAGCGGTTTCGTTCTTCGGCCATTTGCAGCCGTTGGCCCACGCTCTCACACAGACGTTTGAACGGCGACTTCCCTTAGCGACCGGACATTGAGGTACAGACTATTAGGTCGTTCGCGACAGTGCTCGGCGAACGGCCGATCTTGCGTGTGTGTCTGTGCCCGAATCGACTCCACAACCAACGATATCGAAAGCATGCACATGCCGTTGCGCAAGATCGTCAGGACCCGCGGCGACTTCCGGTAGGTGACGATTTCGGCGCCTCACCCTGGCGCCATTCTGCTAGGTGCCAATCACGACATACACGAGTGCCAGCGGCGCTGTCGAGCCTCCCGGCAAGGCTGCGCGCAGAGGAAATCCAATGGTAGTGCGTACGGTCGCAAATCGCGACATCTGAAAGCGCAAGCCCGCGCCGACGCTGACGAGCGAACCGTTGCTCTGCTCGGCCGGCTCATTGATGCGGTTCCAGGCGTGCCCGGCATCGACGAACAGAAAAGGTTGCAGCGCCGTGTTCGTCGCGCCGAATCCGAGCGGCGGCGTGCGCAACTCCGTCTGCAGGCTCCAGCCGCGGTCGCCCAGCACAACATACGGCTCGTAGCCGCGCACACTGCTATCGCCGCCAAGCCCCAGTTCTTCGCTGGGCAGCAACGTATTCGGCGTCCACTGGAACACGCCTCGCGCATACAGCGAAAAGCCAGCGCCAATCGCCACATCGCGCTGGGCCGACGACTGCACGTACGCGTATCGCGCTGTCGCGCCGAGGCGCGAGGTGTTGAAGGCCATGTCATTGTCGTTACCGTCGAAGTGCCCGGGACTCAGCACAAGTGTTGCATTCACGGCCCCCTGGCCGAGCGTGTCGGTTTTGGTGGCGTCATAGGCAATGACGAATTGATGGATGTGGGTATTCGAACCGAACACCTGGAAGCCGCCGAATTCGAGGTTGTTATTCGACCGCTTGAAGTCATAGCCAAACTGCAATTGCTGCTGCCACTGTCCTGACGACGCGATCCGCCAGTCGTAACGAAAGCTCAGTTGAGCTGAGATTCCGGTCTGTCCATAACTGTCCGGCAGATCCGGCGTACTCTGCGCATACACGCCGAACAGCTCGACCCGATCGAGCCACGGCAGCGGCGCGCTGTAATTGAATGAATGGCCTACGAAGCGCGGGCGGTTGGCGCCGCCGAAGATATCCGGGCGGCCGTCGAACACGTCGCTGTTCGTCGTGAGCTGGTAGCCGATTTCCTGATCGAGACCGAACAGATTGCCGTAGTCTATTCCAGCGAAGAAGCGGTCCCGGCCAAGCTGGCTCACACCCGCATTGTCATAGCCGGCGCTCAGGCGCAGCGGCAGACGGTCTTGCGTTTCCAGCACGACGTCCGTCGAGTCTTCCGCCCCCCCGGGCGTGTACACCACATTCACTGTCCGGTACGGATTCAGGTTGAGTAGCGCCAGTCCCGACGTCACGTCGGCCTCGCTGATCGACTCGCCGCTGGCGAGCGGCATTTCCTTGATCAGCAAGCGATCGGAGAAATAGCGGTTACCGCGCGCGATCACCTTACCCAGGCGGTAACTTGCCACCGCAATCCGCACGACGCCCCCTGACACATCCTGCTCGGGCACATACACATCAACGAGCGGTTGCCCTCCCTCGCGATAGCGCTGCACAACAGCGCGGCGTATTTGCGCGAGCCGTCCGAACGTCATGGGCCGGCCGAGGTCGGCTGAGAAGCCGGCGAGGAACGACGCATCGAGTAGCGGCAGACCCTGCGCGGTGATCGCGCCCTGCGCCACCTGTGTGACGGGTGACTGAACACGGTGATCGGCTACGAAGACCAGCCCGCGCAGCGTCTCGACAGCCACCTGCGTGGCGTTGAGGTCGCCCCCGGGGGGAACCGGCGGCGCCGGTTGGCGCGCGGCAGCGGGGGGTGGCTGGGGCGTTACGTCACGATACGACTGCGCCGCCGCCCCGATCGCAAAAGCGATCAGGGCAGCGCCCATTCCCGCACGGGTGGCAGCAA
The DNA here is from genome assembly GCF_000729995.1 of Caballeronia sordidicola. Classification (GTDB taxonomy): domain Bacteria; phylum Pseudomonadota; class Gammaproteobacteria; order Burkholderiales; family Burkholderiaceae; genus Caballeronia; species Caballeronia sordidicola_A. The sequence continues at coordinate 95,396 of NZ_JNFG01000021.1, forward strand.
GCGCCCGCTTACGCGCGGTTCCTGGCGGTTTGCCGCGCCGCCGCAAGTTGCATCGCAACGCTACTTGCTCAATGCTCAACTTGCCATTGCAGCACAGGAGAAGTCGCACCAGCGGGGATCGCCCACGTTCCGTTGGGCCTGAAATTCCAGCTCGAACCGAAGCTGGCCGCAACGCTCATTTGCGCGGTCGTCAAACCATTGGCAGCGGGTATCGCCGTGCCGTTGCCTACGCCCGGAGCGCCACCCGTGGTGTCTGCGTCCCAGAAAACGTTATTCGCGATGGTGCCCGCGTTCGCCGCCGCAATCCCTCCGTAGAGCGCGCCCGGGGGACCTCCCGCCGCCCGCGTCGATGCAGAGTAGGACTCTTCAATTAATCCGGTGTTGTACCCGACCAGACCGCCGGCCCCGGCTTCGGTGCTGATCATTCCGGTTGCGTAAGACTGGTTGATGATGCCGCTCGACGCGTTCAAACCAACGAGGCCGCCTTCCTCGGCGTGGTTCCCGCCGTTTAGGCGGCCAGTGGCGTACGACTGCAGGATCAGTCCGTTGTTGGTGCCGACAAGGCCGCCAAACGAGCCGTTCCCGCCGACTCCCGCGCTGCTCCAGGAGCGCTCGATCGTGCCGTCATTCTGACCGGCCACTCCGCCGCCACTGCCCATTCCGAAGCTTCCTACGGTCATCGCCCCGGTGCTGTACGAGTTCGTGATCAGCCCAAGGTTGTCGCCCGCAATGAGGCCGATGCGTGCGAATACACTCGAGCCAGATGCATTGACCACGCCCAGGTTGCGCACGACACCCGCTGTGCCTACTGTCGAGAATAGACCGATGGCCCCGGCAGTGGAATCCGAATTCGTCGTCGCATAATCAAGACCGCTGATGGTGTGTCCCATGCCGTCGAACTGGCCGGTAAACGGCGTAGCCGCCGTGCCGCCGATCGGGTTGAAAGCGACTGTCGGATCAGCCTGGATATTGTTGCCAAGAGCGTAAATGCCTGCGAGGTTCTTCGATACGTTGTTCAGATCGGCGAGCGTGTTCACGAGTTGATAGGCCGTGACCTGCGTCAGCAGTCCGCTAAACGGCGCAGCGCTCCACGCGCTATTGCTTCGTATCGTGCCGGCTTGCCAGCTACCGTTCATGTCATAAAGCGCAGAAACAATGCCCGTGCTCTTCGACCAGTCGATCGTACCGGCGTTGATCACGCTGCCGCCGTTGTCGATTCCGGTAGCATCGGCGCGCAACGTCAGATTGCCGCTTCCAGTATTGGCGACGCTGACATGCTGCCCGACGTTGACCGTGTGATACGCATTCAGCGCCAGCGACGCCGCGCCCTTCCAGTTCAGGCTGGACGATACGGTCAGGTTGCCGTTGGCGCCACCGGCGCCCGTTGTGGTCACAGCGACTGAGGTTCCGAGCGACAGGTTTTGCGCGAGTGCGCTGGCCGTCGCCGCGTCGATCGTGAAGGTGGGCGCGCTCAAGTTCCACTGTGCAGCATCGACCGTCGCGCCTTGGACATTCAACGTCTTGCCGCTCATGTCGACCGTGCCACCGCTGCCGCTTGCATTCGCTGCATCGATGGTTCCCTGGGCGTTGACGGTGCCGGTGTTCGCGACCAGCCAGACATGACCGTCGCGCGTGGCTGTGCCCGTCGCGCGCATCACGCTGTTCTTTCCGGCAAGCGCGTACACGTTGCCGTCGGCAGCTTGCAGGTTGATCTGCGCCGCCCGAATCGTGCCTGAGTTGAGCACCTGCCCAGCACTGCCGGCTTGCACGAACACCTGCGGTCCCGAAGACGAATCCTGCAGCAGGACCTGGCTGCCGGCCGCGAGCTCGGCGGTCCCGTTGGCTGCCGCCACCGTGCCCTGGTTCGAGACGGTCGTGCGCGAGATCAGGAACACATCGCCGCCGGTAGAGCTGATCGCGCCGAGATTGACGACGGTGCCCTGACCATTGCCGCTGAACGTGAGCGATCCGCCGTTCATGAAAGCGCTGTTGGATACGCCGAGCGTCGACGCCACAAAGCGGCCACCGGTTGTGATGACGCCGGTCGGTCCCACCAGCACGCCCTGCGGATTGATCAGGTACACGCTGCCGGTCCCGCTCAGCAGTCCGTTAATCGATGAAAGACTGTTGCCGGTGACAACGTTCAGCGTCGCGCCCGAGCCATTGTTGATCGTGACGTGTTGCCCTGCACCAATCGAAAAGGAATTCCAGTCGATCACACCGCGCGCGCTTGTCTGCGAGATGCTGAGGCCGGAACTGACAGTCGAGATCTTGCCGCTGCCTGCAACGTACTGGCCGCCTTGCGGAAGCACGCCAGCCGCTTGCGTTGATGGCAACCAGACAGAGGTCGCGATGGATACAAACAGTGTGACAACGGGACGCCGGTGCATAAAGTGGATTTGCAAACCATGCACTCGTTTTTTGCGACAAAGTAGAACGCGATGTAGAGAGGGAAAATTGCGGATCTGCAGGACTAAGGCCATTCGATATCCGAGTCGCGACATGTCTCTCTCCAGGGCACAACGATTGCGTCGGTCACGGGACTGCCCGGTATCCAAAATACCGACACTTCCGGTCGACATATCAGGCATTTAATGCCGGGAAAATATTCAGCGATGGAATGTGGTGAAGCAATATCCACCAGCACCGATCCAGTATAAAAGCCTTGCCACGAAATTAAGCAGAATATATCTGGGGTTCAATGAACGTTGAGTGGTCTGCCGCACTGTTGTCCCGCCAATACTTGTAGAAACAAATTTGAGCCGTTGAATCACTTGCGACGGTGAAAAAATAAGAGATTGCGAAGCGCCCTTCGCGCACCGACAATAAGATGTTAGCCAGCCGGCGCCCTCTCCCTTATCGATCATTCACCCGAAGATTGGTCGCTCACGCGTCGGCAACTGCTCGCACACATTGGCGGGCGAGCCCGAGCGTGGGTGACCGAAGCAACGCCTGCCTAGGCGGCAACATGCGCGGCTGAAGCGAAGACTTGAGCGACTTCAGTGAGGAGTCGGTCGGTTGCCCTGACGCCGACTCCCGGTATGCTGCCAGGACCGGCCAAAGTAGGTGCGCACGCACCTGGCGTTCAACCGAGAAAACGCGGAGCCAAGCCGCCGTCAATCGGCTACCCCGGCAGACGCTCGCGAGAGCGCCCATCCAAGACCACCGGAAACGCCGATAACCAACCCAACCGATTGAGTGTCCGCGCGTCACATCCCATTGAAATGAACAGACACCCTGCAAGTCGATGCAATCGCTGCTCTGGCGGCGCGTTCGATCAGTTGGCCGCTTTGCCCTACAAGCGGCCCGAGCTGCGACGCCTTGTCCAAGGTCCGGAGTGGGTCGCGTGCTGCCGAACGCCGGCTCGGCAGCTTCAGGCGGCGTATGCCGATTGCATCGGGCAGCACCCGGGCCGCTTTCGGCCGTTCGACATCAGAGCCTGGATCGCTGACAATCCCCATGGGAATTATTCGCGCATTCAACGAATGGGAAAAGCTGCAGAGCTATTTCGTCGTGTCGTACGGCCAACAATGGAGCGTGAAGGTCCGCGCGGTATGTTAAGCCGCTAGCCGTGGCGGGCCCGAAAACCTCTCTTAGCCAAGGAAATCCATGAGTAACCCGCCAAATCTTCTGAAGGCTGACGACATTTCCCAAATGGAAGGTAAGTCCAGACCGCATCTCCTGAATCCGGCCGCGATTCGTTTCGCGAAATCGCTTGGAGCAGCCACCGGCCTCAGCAACCTTGGCTTTCATCTGATGACCGTGATGCCGGGCCGTGAGTATGCGGAATACCACCGTCACTTGTACGAGGAGCAATGTTTTTACATTCTCTCAGGCCGTGGCGAAGCAATTATTGAAGAGATGCGTTACGTCATTGGTGGCGGGGATTTTCTCGGATTCCCCAAAAATGGTGCGGCCCACACGATAGTAAATACGGGTGATGAGCCATTGGTCATGCTTTCCGCGAGAACAAATCTGGAGCAGGATGTTTGCGATTACCCGAGAAAGAAAAAGCGTCTATATATGAACGGCACTGAGGAAGCGCTCGTCGATTTTGACGATGTTAAGTTTGAAGGTCCAGCTTAGGCCGGTGCGAAGTGGAGTTGCATAAGCTTCGTTTGGATCGCATGCTGCAGCGGTGGATTGACCAGGACGCTGCAGCGCGCTATATATCGCCTGATTGGGCAGCAAAGCCGCGCGAAATGGCCCGTGATCCATTTCACCCCGGGGCTCAGCAATATCGTCGTTGGGCTGAACTCGTCAGCCAGCAAATCGTGGATTTACTGGTTAAGGAGCGCGTTTTCAAATAGACCGCCAATCATAGAGATTGTTGAGACTAATCTACCGGGCGAGTGGTCAATATGGGCCGACTGCAGCCGGTCATGAGGAGTCGCTCGTCGTACCCGGCAATCGAACGTTCCAGGAACCGCTTCTCCCGGGAAAACTGCCGAGTAGTGCGAGGCTCATCGAAAACTCAAAGGAACCCACGGTGGCGTTACCCAGTATTTGCGCATCGGCTCCACGTTTCTGGCGAGATGCCGCGCTACCGTTCATCGAAGCCAGAGCGATCGATGACGGCCGCGAGATCTGCTATGCGCGGCACGCTCACGAGACGTTCTCGATCGGCGCAGTGACGGGCGGCGAGAGTATCTATGAGAATGGCCGTGTGCGTCAGCGAGTGGGACGGGGCACCGTAGTGCTGATGAATCCGCAAGACGTGCACGCGTGCAATCCGCTCGGCGACGAGCCGTGGTCCTATCGGATGTTGCATGTCGACACTGAATGGCTAACTTCGCTCCAGCACGAGCTCGGTTTTAGCGAAGGGCATGGCTTCCGGGCTTTCTCGACAGCAGCCAACTGGCAGCCCGAACTCTATGCTGGCCTTAACCGGCTCTATACGACGCTCACTGACGAGCTCGCCGACACGTTGCAAAAACACAGCTCCGTTATCGAGTTTTTTGACGATGCTCACCGTTGGCTGAATCGCGCGCCCACGCAGGCACGGGATACGAACCACAAGCTCGGACGAGCAGCGGAATTTATTCGCGAGCACCGCACGCGTTCGCTGTCGCTCGACGAAATTTGCGCGGCAGCGCAGTTGTCGGCGTCATATTTGATTCGCGCGTTCAAGGCGCGCTATGGCATGACCCCACACGCGTACCTGATCAATTGCCGCATCGAATTTAGTCGCGTCCAGTTGAAGCGCGGCCGTCCGATCGCCGAAGTCGCGGCCGATGCCGGATTCGCCGACCAGGCGCATCTGCATCGTGCATTCCGGCACCTGGTCGCGGCAACACCGGGCCAGTATCGCGGTTGATCCACGAAGTTGTTCGCTGGCCGCTAACCTTTTAGCAGGTAGATCGCGCTGCCGCCGAGCAGCATCGCCATGGAGCGATTGAAAAGCCGCACGCGCGACGGCTCGTGCAAATGCTGGCGCAGCAACGTTCCGGCCACCGCCCAGCAAGAAAGCGACGCATAGCAAATCACGAAATATAGCGCCGTAAAGCGCCACACCAGGAGGCTATCGCCGTTCGCTGCGTACGCACCCATCCCGGCTATGGACGCAAGCCATGCTTTCGGGTTGAGCCATTGCATCACTGCGCCCGACCATAGCGATGGTCTGTCATCGCTATGGTCGGTGGTGAGCGTACCGTCGTCGCGGGCGAGCTGCCAAGCCATGTATAACAAGAACGCGACGCCCGCCCACTGAATGACTAGCGTCAGTTGCGGCCAGCGCGCAAGGATCTGGTGCAGACCAAGGCCGACCAGCAGGAGCAGTAGTGTGAAGCCAACGGTCGCGCTGGTCACATGCCGCATCGCGGCACCGGGTCCACGGCGCACCCCGGTGCTTAGCGCAACAATGTTGACCGGGCCCGGGGTAATTGAACAGACAAGCGCAAACGCGGACATCGATAAGAGCTGATTCATGTGGCTTTCGGAAGTCGGAAGTGAACGACAACCCGAAGGTACGCAATCAGCAAATGGGCGTATTGAATAAAAACACCCTACGCGGCCAAACTTGCCACGTACGGTATCGTCAATCGACGCCTTTGGCGCAGGCCTATTCGTCGAATCGAATGTAGGGGGAAGGGCAAACGAACGACTGCTTTGGGCCACGCCAAGTGTCTCTTCAGGGTCGAACTGAGCCGGACGCGGCTGGAACGGCATCAGGCTCGCTCGTCGGGCCGGGCTCGCCAATCCCGGCCATTCGAGAGCCGCCGCCAATTCGGCTGTAAGCGCACAGGGCTCGGGGGACATGCCGCGCGTGGGCTGCGTCGGCGACTCTTACCAACATTTCTCACGCTATCTTGTAGATCCCGGCAGCCGTGTCGTGTAGCACCTGGCGCTTTTCCGACGCGCTGAAGTCCGCTATCACCTCGAGATACGCACCATAGAGATGTTGAAAGCTGCAGGCGAGCTTGCAGATCGGCATGTGACTCGCGAACATACTGCGCGCAGGGCCAAAAATCTCGATGGCCTGTAGGATCCACGGGCGGACCTGGGCGATCGTCCAGTGGATACCGAAGATGCATTCCAGTCCGAAGATCTTGATCGCGACGTTGAGGCACTTGCCAAGGGCTGCGAGTTCGCGCTTCCACGTTGTCTGGCCTGCTCTCGTCAGGTCGACGGGCCAGCCCATTACGGGCAGGACAAACTGGATATCCGGATACGCGGCGGCCACCGATGCGAACTCGCGCAGTTGGGGCGCGAATATCTCGATCTCGCAGATCAACCCGCGACCGCGAAGCAAGTCAATCCCTCGGCGCCAAGCGAGATCGGACAGAAGATCGGGCCGTTGCGCGTAACGCAACAACGGATTCTCCGGATGCCAGCCCATATGCTGACGCACGCACCGGACGCCTTGAATCGAAGCATAAGCATCCAGCGTACTGTTCAAATCGGGACTGCGAAAATCGACCAGAGCAATCATGCCAGCGGGGCGGGTGGTCGCCTGCATCAACTCATCCGCCCATCGCACTTCGCCGACCGGATTGTCTGAAATGAACTCCGCCCAAACCGTCCCGACGACGTTCAACCCCTGGGTGTCGCGCGCATAGTCTTCGGGAAGATACACGCTGGGCAACGCGCTGTAATCGCCTACGAGCTGCTCGAACCCTGCGCTGCGCTGTGCGAACACAGGGTAGTGCAAACGTCGAGCGTCGTAGAAATGCTGGTGGCAATCAATAATGGGGAGTCCGTCGCCGTTCATGACTCGTGTTCCATGTTGAGAAGGGTTGCGCTTGCATCGCACCTACCGCCGCTCTTGCCTCACGAGGCTAGCACATTCGTCGATGCGCCCAGCAACACGCCGATCAGCGTCCGCAAACTCGCGTGGGCCCGTTGCGTGGCGGGTAATGCATGACTGCGATCGCAGCGTTCTGAAAAAAACTGCGAAGTCGTGTCTTGCGCATGTCGATTTCTCCCACGATCATTCGTCGTAGTCACTGGAGGCGCATTTGCCTCCGAACACTATCGTCTTCAAAGGAGAAACCCAAAATGCGCGTAATGGTCATGGTCAAGGCAACCCCCGAATCCGAAGCCGGGCAAATGCCAAGCATGGAACTCATCGCGGCGATGGGCAAATATAACCAGGAACTGGTGACAGCTGGGATCATGCAAGGCGGCGACGGGCTGAAGCCGAGTTCGGCGGGCGCACGCGTGAGGTTTTCAGGGAAGGACCGAACCGTCGTTGACGGCCCGTTTGCAGAGACCAAGGAATTGATCGCCGGGTACTGGCTCTGGCAAGTTCAATCGATGGACGAAGCGATTGAATGGGTAAAGCGCTGCCCGAATCCGATGGTGAGTGATTCAGAGATCGAAATTCGGCCTTTCTTTGAGCCTGCGGACTTTGGTGAGGCCTTCACACCTGAGCTTCAAGACGAGGAAAAGCGTCTACGGCAGCAGATTGACGGGCAGATGAAGTGATAATTTTCACCGCATTGGTCTGCGCGGGGTACGCGGACGCAGACCAAACCCGGCTGTCTGAGACTTGAGGCAGGGTTCCTGGCGCCATGCAGATATCGCGTCAAAAATTCGTTTGCCCACACTGGGTGCATTGCCAGCCATAAGAGCCCCGCATGCTGAAAATTCTTGGAAAAGCATCGTCCATCAACGTCCGCAAAGTGCTGTGGGCATGTGCCGAGCTGCACATTCCCTTCGAGCGGGAGGACTGGGGCACGGGATTCAGACAAACCGATACCCCCGAATTTCTATCGTTGAATCCCAATGGTCTTGTACCCGTCATCAAGGACGGTGATTTTGTGCTTTGGGAGTCAAACTCGATCATCCGCTATCTGGCTTCGCGCTATGCTGGCGAAACGCTTTATCCCACCGACCCCGTGAAGCGGGCAAGAATCGATCAGTGGATGGACTGGCAGGCAACGGATTTGAATCGGTCCTGGAGCTATGCATTTCTCGGCCTCGTCAGGAAATCGCGCGCGCATCAGGCGCCGGACGAGATTTCCACGTCGCTCGCGGGCTGGGCTCGGCACATGAGCATCCTGGAAAGTCAACTTAATGCGACGGGCGCGTTTGTCGCCGGAGAGCATTTCAGCCTCGCCGACATTCCTATCGGGTTGTCCGTGAACCGCTGGTTCAGCACTCCGTTTGAGCATCCCCGTTTTGCCGCCGTTGCCGACTATTTCGACCGCCTTGCTGATCGCACCGGCTTTGCAGCGTACTGCAAGAACGGAACGCCGTAATCGTCGTCTGGCCCCGTCGCTGTGTTTCTGGCCGAGAGCCGTTCGGTGGAGGGCCCGCTTTGGACGGTTCAACCAGCTACCGCGAGTCGATCTGAGCCGACCGCGTCAGGCAGAGACCAGCGAGTTTGAGTCGTTCCGGACCGCCTCTGCGTCATCTCCTGTTTCCTCCAAGGCCACTCGCGTCCATATCAGAAACGCCGTCTGGATATCCAGCAAGAACGGCTAGGCGCAACGTGCCAATCATGGGCGACCATATCGTAAATCGCACGATCCAGACATCCAGACCATGCAAGCTCACGCCGACGCCACACGCGTTTACTCGAAGCGCTTCGAAATCGTACTCGCTTACATTGATACGAACCTCGAGGGCGACCTGTCGGTGGACGCGCTGAGCTGCATCGCAAACTTTTCGAAATTCCATTTTCATCGCCAGTTTGCCGCCTACGTGGGGATACCAGTCGCACGCTACGTGCAACTGATGCGCCTGCGCCGAGCGGCCCATCGCCTGGCCTCGCGCGAGTCCTGCTCGGTGCTCGATGCCGCACTCGACGCGGACTTCGACAGCCCCGAAGCCTTCAGTCGCGCGTTCAAGCGTGCGTTTGGCGCCGCGCCGAGCTCGTTCCGGCAGCGTCCGAACTGGCAAATCTGGAGTGCGACCTTTGTTGTCCCCTACCTCTCAAGGAAACTGGCCATGCAAGTGCAAATTGTCGATTTTTCTGCAACGCGTGTCGCCGCGCTTGAGCACTGTGGGCAGATTGGACTCGTCAACGAGAGCGTGCGTAAGTTCATTGACTGGCGCAAGCAAAGTGGACAATCTCCGCTGCCATCGAGCAGGACTTTCGGTATCCCGCGCAGCAACCCGGATACGACACCGGCGGATGGATTCCGCTTCGACATTTGCGGAGAGATTGACGAACCGGTCGCGCCGAATGACTACGGTGTTCGCGAACTCGTCATTCCAGGCGGTCGATGTGCGGTGGTCCGGCATGCGGGATCAACCGACCACATTGGCGAGACAATCTATCCGATCTATCGCGACTGGCTTCCTGCAAGCGGAGAAGAACTGCGGGACCAGCCATTGTTTTTCCACTACCTAAGCGTCTATCCGGACACTCCGCAGGACCAGTGGCAGACCGACATCTACATTCCCCTGGTGTGAGGAGCAATGTCTGCTGCGAACGTTGCGTTCGCGACCCCTCAATCGGAAGCCGGAGGTACCTTTGACTCTTTTGCTCGGAATGGGAATTTTTATTGCAGTGATGGTGTCGGTCGTCGGTGTCGCCGTGGCCATGGTAGCGACTTCGCCGAGTCCGGAGACGGAGGAGAACGACGTTTTCGGCTTTGCCTCCTTGCAGCCGATGCCCGACTCCAATTTGCCGCCCCTCCTCCGATACTCCGCTCGAGACGGCGAACAACTTGCCTATCGCTTCTATGATTCCTCAGCGGACCAGTTGCTGATCTTCGTGCACGGTTCGTCCTATCACGGACGCTCCTATCATGCGCTTGCTTCAGCCGTGAGCGCATCGGGCGCAGCGAAGGTAATACTGCCGAATCTCCGTGGCCACTATCAATCCGGCCGCCATCGTGGAGACGTTGAATACATCGGCCAGTTAGAAGACGATATCGCCGACCTGATTGCCGAGTTGCGAAGACAAGACCATCGAGGAGCCGTCGTCCTCGGGGGGCATTCCAGCGGCGGCGGATTCGTTATCCGCTTCGCGGGCGGCGTACATGCTCACCTCGTTTCGCGGTTCCTGTTGTCGAGTCCCGTCATTCCGAGTTCCTCGACTCTCAGAGGGAGGTCGACCAGCGGTGGTTGGGCCCGAGTCCATATGCGCCGCATCATTGGCCTTACTATCCTGAACGCATTGCGCATTCGTGGGTTCAATGGACTTCCGGTCATAGACTTCAACAAGCCCGTGCGCTTCAGGGATGGTACCGAAACGCTTTCGTACTCCTATCGTCTTACCACGTCTTTTCACCCTCGCAACCGATACGTGTCGGATGTGCGAAAGTTGGCGGCCGGAGCAGTCGTTTTGATCGGAGAGGATGACGAGGCGGTCGACGCTCAACGCCTGCGAAAGTTGTTCGATCGAGAATCTCCCGCGACGCAGTTCAACGTCCTTTCCCACACGAACCACTTCGGGATCTTCACGAGCGACCGCACGCTCAAAATGCTGATTGGATGGTTGACGGGTGTTGAAATTCACGCAGCGGTCAAGGCAGGTAAGACGGTTGACTTGGTGTAGTCGAATGGTTGTTTCCGGGAAAATCGGCCGTCGGGGTCGACTTCTGCCCGACGTGGACCGATCAATGGTGGCGCGCTCCGCCAGTTCAGCGTCGGACCGGGTTCGGCCGACAGGAGACATTCGACACGGGCGGCGGAATCGCTGACAATCTCGAATCACAACTCCTTCAATTTGCCGAACGCAGCAACGATGACAGAAGACACTACCGATATCTCGGTGCTCGTGCGTGAGTTTTGGACGCTCATGGGTTCAAACGACTTTGCATCCGTGCAGGCGGTGTTAGGTGAGCAATTCATCCTGGAATGGCCCCAGTCGAACGAACGCATTCGTGGTGCCGCGCGGTTCGCACAGATGAACTCGGAGTATCCGGCGCAGGGTCCGTGGCGCTTCGCAGTGAACAGAGTCGTGGCTAACACGGTTAGTGAAGCAGTATCCGATGTGACGGTTACCGATGGATCCATGACCGCGCGAGCCGTATCGTTTTTCTCAGTCGAAGCCGGCAAAATCACTCGCATCGTTGAATATTGGCCGGAGTCATATGCTGCCCCCGCCAATCGTGCGCATCTGGTCGAGCGCATCGAGTAGGTGACCGCGTATCGCCAGCGTTGTGCCGGCTAGACCACCGCCGTGAACCGGGCCAATTTAAGACGATGGGACGAAGTTCAGCCTTACTCTCAGAGATTGCGAAAAGGCTCGTACGTAATTGCGGGCCTTTCCTCGGCTCAAGGACCTGCAGTCACCAACGCTCCATCGATAATGCCGTCGCTGAGCAAAGACAGGCGCCAGATCGCGAATCCATGGTCAAAGCGAGCCTGATAGACGTCCCAGCCTTTGCCGCCGACACCTATAAATGTCAGAGTTTGCAGTGTGCCTAGTCGATCTAGCGATTCTCTCAAGCGAGGAAGCTGCTCACGAATCGCATCCGCCAGTGCCGGGCTCAGTTCCGCATAGTTGGGGTTCCCGGCGACAAGTCCTCCGATCAAGCTCCTAAGGGCCGCTTCGCTGCCCGGCGTAGCCGTCTGGGTTTTGATCTTGTCAGCGACAAAGGTTTCGATCTGCTGTGCGCTCGCCGGATCGATAGGTTGCATTTCGAGCGTGTTTCCAAATTGATGCAGAACTGCCCTCGTCACATGACCTTGCTGATTGATATCGAAGTTGATCGTGCCTTTGACGGATGGTGCGTAGATCTGTGTCTCACTTTCTGCAAAGTTCTCGATCGTTCTTTCACCCGTGAACGTGGTCAAGATACGGTCGCCATCCCGCGTAACCCTCAGCACCGAGAATCCGTTTGCCTTATAGGTTCCGACGTAGCGATCAACGATGTCGGGGGCGAGATGGATGAATTGGTGGTTGTCCGATGGCTGGGTCATGTTAGGTGGGCTCACTTGCGCTGCAAAAACTACGAGCGCGGTTGAACTGCATACAAGAAATACCGCAGTTATCAATCTGGGTTTAACAGCTTTGTGAGTCATGATGCGTAGCCGTCTTTCCAGGAATGATCGCGATTCCGACATACCTGCGACGGATCCGATATAACGCGACTGGCGCTCGCCGACTGCGATGAGAGTCTCACCGTAAGTCGTGAAATCTTGCCCTCCCTTCAGTACTCGTGCGTCACAGTCAATCTCGATGGCACATCGAAGTCGTCTTAACTGCCACCAGATCGGCAGATTCCACGGCATAAGCACGATCAGGCACAAGCAAATCGCTAATATCAGCGGGTCGCCTGCCGCAATGTGTGACTTTTCATGTGAGATAACCGCTGACTGCTGGGCGGGGGATGAGTGTGTCAGCCACATTGGAACAACGATGCGCGGTCGGATAAGGCCGACGACCGCCGGTCCGACGTTTTCAGAAATATAAACCGCCGTTCCCGCGACCGTACCTGTCTCCCATTTTCTTTTTCTGGAATGCAGGTTTAACGCGCTTACAAAAAGGAGAAGCGACAATGCAAGCGATGCGACACACCATCCACGCTTGAGGACCGCATCCATCGTTTCCAGCCTGGATGGAGCAATCGTAACGTCGATCCAGGTGAGCGGCGACAAATGCGCGGACGTAACCTGCCTGAGAGCGACTACCTTCTGCGACACCGTAGAACTAAAGACTTGGGGTACTGTGATTGATATCGACGACATGGCAGTTGGGATCAACAACGAGGTAGTGATTGCAATCAACCAATACCACCGGCTTGCAGCCCGACGTCGGCGTGCTAAATGCTCGGCGCAAAGAGCGGCTATAGTAAGCACCGATGACACTGAGATCGCATACGCCATCCATGTCAGCATCAAGAGTTCTCCTCGTCCGAGTGTTTATCCAGCAACTCCCGCATGCGACGAATCTGGTCCGGTTTCAAGTTCCTTTCAGAGACCAGTTGTGCGAATAAAAGCTCAGTCGATCCCTTAAAAAGCTTGCTTGTCAAATGACGCAGCGCGCTCTTCCGGGCGGCCTGCTGCTTCACTGTAGAGAAGTACCGATGGCCCCGGCCTTCCTCGGTATGCGAAACGTACCTCTTGGTCTCAAGCGTGCGAAGAATGGTGAGCACGGTCGTGTAGGCGAGCTCATCGTGGAGAGCAACACGGACGTCTGCCACAATGGAAGGTCCCAGCTCCCACAGTATCTGCATGACGTCGGCCTCGCGGTCTGTAAGGATGATCTCCAAAAGTGCCTCCGTCTACTAAAGGTGTAGTAGATACTAGCACCCCATCTTTGTTTGTCAACTATAAATCTAGTAGAGATTTTTCATCGAACGCTCGGAAGATCATTCGATCTAGCGCAGTGGAATGATTTGGTGACGCGTTGATCCGTCCGTACACTACATGGAGATCAACTATCGAGGAAGTACCCTGAGCGCAGTGGGTCGCCCTGAGCCGACGCGGGATCGATGACCGGCAGGCGATACCGCCGGTCGGGCATTCGGCCGTGTTCGGCTAGGATCGGTCCGTCGACTGCTGCATCAAAATGGACGACAATCCCGAAGAGTCACCAATCTCAGCATATTCGGAGAGTCCAATGCCGGTTTCTATGTCCAGGTTGATTCTTTACGTCCGTGATGTTGAGTTGCTGAAGTCTTTCTATCAGAGCCAATTCGGGTTTCCGGTCGTCGAAGAAATCGAAAGCGAATGGGCTGTGCTGAAGGCCGGTGAGATTGAGATTGCTTTCCACAGAGTTGGTGAGCCCTATCGCGAACGATCAAAGCTTCCCAACACTTCGAACGCAAAAATTGTCTTTTCGGTGGAGTCGGGGCTATCAGAGTTGCGCGAGAAACTGTTGAATGCGGGTGTCCGGATGCGTAACTTGAAGCGCTTCGATGGCTTTGCCCAATTGATGTGCGACGGAGAGGACCCCGAGGGAAACGTCTTTCAACTTTGCCAAGCTGAATAGATGATGAGCTGGCATCAAGCGATTCGACCGTACCACGGGGGTCGCGTGCCACCGATTGCCAACAGGCAGGGTTCGGCCATGAAGGGACACTCGACATGTGGGCAATACAGTACGTCCAATGGCGGATAGCTAGCGGGAAGCGGTCGTCTGCGGGGTGTGGCGTTCTCCTGGGCTATGGCGTATCCACGCCAACCTCCGGTGAGTCGATGCGCGTTTCTCAAATGGCCATTACCATCTCATGCCATGACATGCCGCCATGATCGGAACTGGACGGCTTGAGATAGCTATAGCCAAGGCGTTCATACAGCCCGACGTGACGCTCCTTGCACATGAGGTGAATGGTTTTCTTGCCCATCTCAGAAATCTGCGAGACGAAGGTCCGCATCAGCAACGACGAGTAGCCTTTACCCTGGTGCGCCGGGTCGATCACCACCGACATGATTACGACGTTCGGTGCGGCAGGGTCGTGCCCGACAAGTTCCTTAAACGCTTCGTCGGACATGACCACTTCGAACGCACACCCGCTGTTGATAAAGCCGATCACTTTCCCGTGGAGTTCCATCACAAGGAACCCTTGCGGGTATTGGAAGATGCGAGTGGCAATCTTATTGCGCGTGGCAGCTTCGTCGCCCTCATAGGCCGAAGTCTCGATTTCAAAGCAGCGGTCAGTATCTGACGGAATCGCTTGTCGGAAGCTCGGAGTTGTCATCTGCAAGATTCGACCGGGGACCGGCCCATTGAGGTGGAGAAGACAGGATGATAAAAAGGAATCAAAATGCATGCGCTGCATTTTCTTCATCCGATACTGCACGTCATGCACGATAGTCTTCGCCGTATTGATCTGAACCTGTTGTTGGTCTTCGACGCGCTATTCCGGCATCGAAGCGTAGTCTCGGCAGCCGAGGAGCTTTGCCTAAGCTCGTCGGCGTGCAGTCACGCGCTCTCGCGCCTACGTAGCGCATTGGGGGACGAGCTTTTCGTGCGCGTCGGGAACGGTATGCAGCCGACCGCAAGAGCCGAACAAATAGCATCGGGCGTCAGCGAAGCATTGCAAAGCCTGACGGGCAGCCTGGGGGATTTTGGTCCGTTCGTTCCGTCTGCGAGCAGTCAGACCTTTGTCTTCGCCGCGACTGACTTCACCGCGTTCGCGCTATTACCTCCCCTGGTTGCAGCGCTGGAATGCGACGCCCCACATATCCGCGTCCGCGTGATTTATTCGACCCATCGCGAGTCGCTGGATGACCTCGCCTCTGGGCGGGTTCAGTTTGCCCTAGGGTTTTCAGACGAAAACGACAACCAGGAATCCGGACTCGAGTCGCTCGATTGCCTTGCGGACGATTACGTGGTCGCGGTCCGGAAGGGGCACCCCCGAATCAAAAAAAAGCTGTCGCTAGCTCAGTACCTCGCGGAGCGACACGTCGTTGTCACCCCATGGAACGCAGAGGGCAGCGTTGTCGACGGGACGCTGCTAAAGTCGGGGCTTGTTCGCGACGTAGCCGTGCAATTGCCGAGCGTGATGGCCGCCCCGTTCATCGTTGCCAATTCTCAACTCCTGATCACGTTACCTCGACGGGTGGCGCTACAACTGGCGGACGCGATCCCGCTAACAATTTACCCTGCGCCGTTCGATATCCCTCGCTACATACTCAAGGTGTTCTTTCATACGCGACATTCCGGGTCGCCAGCGCACCATTGGATGCGTGAACAGATGGTTTCTGCGTTAAGCGCATTGCCGAATCCAGCAAGGACAAGCTGACCAAAAGGCAAAGAGCTCCAACGTACGATCGCGCGATTGGCTGATGAACTCGGTTCTTTCTTGAGCCCTGTTGGAATCCGGTAGGCTACGTTCGGCCACGAGACTACGGACCTACGACACTTGCATGTAAATCGTTGCTATTCCAGCCCGGTACTAACCGAATGTAGGCGACTCCCAGGAACAGTTAGCGAAAATGGCGAACTCGACGAAGTCCGGCATTGCAGAGCCTCCCGCCGGCCATCGGCTTGTGATCGTCGAGGGCATGATGGGTTCAGGCAAATCAACGACCATGCGCCTCATTGCGAAACACCTGCAAGATTCAGGGCAGCCCGCATTGCCTATTCACGAAAAGACCGAACCCCACCCGGTGCGAGCGACAGACGAGCTCGAACACTGGTTTGAACCGTGGCGGGATGCAACACCGCAGCATCTCGCAGAGCGTGCACTAATTCGCTGGACCGCCTTTGTTGAGGCAACACGGGCAGACATCCCAATTCCAGTAATGGACGGTCAACTATTTCATGGCGACCTGACTCACCTGCTGCTGATGGAAGCTGAGTCCCCGCTGATTTCCGGCTACATGCAGGCGCTGGCCGCAGTCATTGCACCGCTCAATCCGTTCGTGCTGTACCTTTGGCAGGAGGATGTCGAAGAAGCCGTTCGAACAGTCTGCGCAGACCGTGGCCCCGAGTGGATCAACTATCAGGTGAACTGGAAGCTCGCGGCCCCTTTCTGCGTGCGCAGGGGTTACAAGGGGTTGGAAGGGTTAGTTTCACCGTATCGCGACTACCGCCGAATTACTGACGATTTGTTTCGCCAACTACCATTCGCCAAGCTCGCGATTGAGAACTCCGCTGGGGACTGGCAGGCGTACGAGAGGCAAATTCTGCAAGGGTTGCGCTTGCCGAGCTGATAGTTGGATCTGCGGCGATTCTTCGGAGCTCAGGACGGCCTGAGCGCGATGTTGCAGCAATTCGATGTAGTGTGGGTCAACGGCGGATGCGGTCGGTTTCGGATGGAAACGGAAGACGATTTTTTTCGACGCATCTTGTCCGTCAGCATGCGGCCTGCGCGTCATTGTGATGGCGGCCCAAATGCAATTCATCCGCCTCAACCCCACGACGGAGGTTCACATGCAATACCTATTGATGATCTATTCGGAAGAAAACGGCTGGAACCAGATGACCGACAGCGAGCGGCAGCAAGGCGTTGCCGCCTATCAGGCGTACACCGAATCGTTGAAAAAAGCGGAGGCGCTGGTGGGCGTTAACCGGCTGCAGCATACGAACACGGCCACCACGGTGCGGCTCGTCGACGGCAAGCCGCAGGTGCTTGACGGACCGTATTCCGATTCGAAGGAGCAGCTCGGCGGCTACTATCTGATCGACGTGCCCAACCTGGACGCGGCGATCGCGTGGGCGTCGCGTTGTCCCGGCGCGGCGCACGGCCTCATGGAAGTACGCCCGGTCTGGACTGCCCCCTACGACGCGCCATCGGCTGCATGAGTCCGTCCGGCGGCGAGCGTGACGCTGACGGCGCCGCGCATTCGATTGCCGAGGCGGTCGCTCGCCGCAGCTACGGCAAGCTCGTCGCGCTGCTGGCAATGCGCACGCGCGACGTCGCCGCAGCCGAGGACGCGCTGGCCGACGCGTTTGCGGCCGCGCTCGCGGACTGGCCGGAGCGCGGCTGCCCGGCGAATCCCGAGGCGTGGCTGATGACGGTTGCGCGTCGCCGGGCAATCGATGGCGCACGCCATCGCCATGTCGGCGACGGAGTGGCGACCCAGCTCGCGATCCTCGCCGACGAGATCGACGAGCATGAAGCAGGCGCGTTGCCCGACCGGCGTCTTGCGCTGCTGTTCGCGTGCACGCACCCCGCGCTGGAGGCTGCGATTCGCACGCCGCTGATGCTGCAGGTGGTGCTCGGGCTCGAAGCGAAGATGATCGCGTCCGCGTTCCTGATGTCGCCCGCCGCGATGAGCAAGCGCCTCGTGAGGGCGAAGAACAAGATCCGCGACGCGGGCATTCCGTTCAGCGTGCCCGAGCGCGAGGAGTTGCCCGGCCGTCTCGCATCGGTGCTGGAAGCGGTCTATACGGCGTACGCGGAAGGGTGGACCGACCCGGTCGGCGGCGATACCGTGCGGCGCGATCTCGCCGGCGAGGCGCTGTTTCTTGCACACCTGCTCGTCGAGCTGCTGCCCGAGGAGCCAGAGACGCTTGGTCTGCTCGCGCTGATGCTGTATGCGCAGTCGCGGCGCGATGCCCGACGCGATGCGGCCGGCGACTACGTGCCGCTGTCGGCGCAGGATCCGGCGACATGGAACGCGCCGATGATCGATGCAGCCAACGCACTGCTGGGGCGTGCGAGCGCATTCAACGCAATCGGACGCTTTCAACTCGAGGCCGCGCTGCAGTCTGCGCACGTGCACCGCTGCCGGACCCATCGCCCCAACTGGGACGAGATTGTGCAGCTCTACGACGCGCTGCTTGCGATCGCGGCGTCGCCCGTGGTCGCGGTGAACCGCGCGATCGCGCTGGCGGAACGGGACGGCCCGCAGGCGGCGCTCGACGCGCTCGCGCCGTATGCGGACGATCCACGGCTGGCCGACTACCAGCCGTACTGGGCCGCGCGCGCCGATCTGCTCGCGCGTGCTGGCGCGACGGCCGAAGCGCTCGGCGCGTACGATCTCGCGATTGGCCTCGAGCGCGATCCGGCCGTGCGCCGGTTCCTGCAGCGCAAACGTATGGAGCTTACGTTTCCATCGAATTCCATTGGCGATGGGCTAAGCTGATCATGCGAGCTTAGATCTCAGCTCTTTTTTGAGGTCTTGGCGATAAATGGCGTCGGTGCGTGCTGAGACGTCTCGCTTCCGCACTTCGGGCAACTTGGATGGGCGCTCGCATGTTCAGCGAGATGTTCAGCGTGCTCGAACAAATGGCCACACTTCTCGCAACGATATTGGTAGGTTGGCATCTGCATTTCTCCAACACGAATCCACCTGGCCGGCCTGATACGACTTACCAGCACTTTCCGGCACCGTGAAAATTCATTCTAGTGCAGGAAATGCGCAGGCATGCGTCCCAGGTTCGTACTAGGCTTGGATTATGGCCAAGGCGCTCGCCGTCCGGCGAAACGTGATGAACTGATACCCGCCTGCTGGCGAAAACCGCTACTCCCCAGTGTTCCTGGCGACATAGAGCGAGGTCCGATATGCAAGTGCTTACGGTAACAATCGTCAAACCCGAAGAGACGAATTTCATCCTGGGGCAAAGCCACTTCATCAAGACTGTCGAGGATCTGCACGAGGCAATGGTCGGTACCGTCCCGGGCATCAAGTTTGGTTTGGCCTTTTGTGAAGCGTCAGGTAAGCGCCTTGTGCGCCGGTCTGGCACCGATGCCGACCTGGTCGAGTTGGCGTGCCAGAACGCCACGGCCATCGGTGCGGGCCACAGCTTCGTGATTTTTCTCGGCGATGGCTTTTACCCCGTCAATGTTCTGAATGCGATTAAAGCGGTGCCGGAGGTGTGCCGGATATTCTGTGCTACGGCGAATCCCACGCAGATTCTGGTGGCCGAGACAGAGCAGGGGCGCGGCATCCTGGGTGTGGTTGACGGGTTCCCGCCACTCGGCGTGGAAAACGAGGAGGACGTTCAATGGCGTAAGGATCTGTTACGTGCTATCGGTTACAAAGTGTAGGTACGGTTGTTCTCCTCGCGCGACGCGCGTGCTCATCGAATCATCGATTCATGGAACATTTACGTCTGCAATCCGGCACGCTGTGGCCGGCTATCCTGCGTCAGACTGAGCACGCGCTGCGTCGTGGTGCACTGCGGCCAATCGAGACAGTCCAGACGGTGCTCGAAGAACGCGGCATAAGCTTTCTCGTCCGCCAGGTGTCCAGTCTCGCGCGTAAGGAGGAAACCCGGCAGGCGCGCAAGGTCGAAGTGGGGGCGCGCAGCGCGGTGAATCCGTTCCTTCCTTACGACCCAGACCTGTTTGTGGCCGATCTCTCCGACACTCACGTCGCCTTGCTCAACAAGTTCAACGTCATCGATCATCATCTCCTGATCGTCACCCGTAGCTTCAAACCGCAGGAAGCGCTGCTCGAGTTCGCGGACTTTGTTGCATTGGCCGCCTGCATGGCCGAGTTTGACGGCCTCGGCTTCTACAATGGCGGCGCGGAATCCGGCGCGAGTCAACGCCACAAGCATCTGCAGATCGTGCCGCTGCCGCTCGGGGCATCAGGTCTGCCGCTCCCCGTTGAATCCGTTCTTAGGCCCGGGGGCATGGAAGGACTGATCGGCACTGTACCTGGCCTGCCTTTTCTGCACGCGTTCGCCCGTCTGGAACTGGCTCCTGCCGCCTCACGGCACGCAGCACACGCCGCGTTCGATCGCTACCACGCATTGCTCGAAGCTACCGGCCTGCGAGCGGTCGAAGTGAATGGCGAATTGCATCAGTCGGCACCGTACAACCTGCTTGTCACCCGCCAATGGATGCTGCTCGTACCAAGGTATTCGGAATGCGTCGAGGGCATTTCAGTGAATGCGCTGGCGTTTGCCGGATCGCTCTTCGTGCGTGACGCAGCACAGATGGAAGTCATTAAAAGGCTCGGTCCGATGTCCGTGCTGCAACGCGTCGCAGTCCCTGCCGCCGTGGGTCAATAGAGCCCATCTGCATAGCGTTTTCGCTGAAAGGCTGAACCTAGTAAGGTGGGAATATGCACAGGCGCTGATCGTCCACCGCGCCACCAACGGTGAAGTGGTGCAGGCTTTGCCCTGCGTGTGCCTGCACGCCGGGCAGTGCGCGCATTCGTCATCGACAAAGCACCCTATCCGGTCGCGTAGAGCGTGTTTAAATTGTCAACGTTGGGACGTGCCCTGGCTCACATTGAGCACCGGAAAACCTTCGGTGCCTGGCGAATGTCCAGGAGTGCATGTCAATTCGAGGGTTGCCCATGTGCGGATATCAGGTTCATTTCGGTTCATGGTCTGGGCGTCTCAGTGGTCGCTGCAACGGGATCGCCGGGGGCTGGGGCCAATCAACTCACTGGTTTGGCACCAACACTTTTTTATCAGGCTCGTAGGCTCCGCCAAGCTTAACCAAAACATCGCTGAACCTTGAAGGGTTCGCCGTCCCGCATCATGTAGTAGGCCCCGCACGCCAGCTTGTGGGCGAGTGCTTTCATCGTGAGCATCGGCACGAAGGTCGCTGTCCGGCCCAGAGTGTGTCAAAACGCTTTTTTGAAGAGCTAAAATCTCTCATCCGGTAACGGGGGTGAGCGAGATGAAACGGTTTGTTCAAG
>NZ_JNFG01000022.1 GCF_000729995.1 Caballeronia sordidicola
GATCGAAACGTGATCAAATCGGCCGCATCGCTCGCCGTCCCCGGGTGAAAATCGGCGGCGCTCACACATATGCATTCGATGTCAGTCGCTCACCACCCCAATTTCTATCTGCCGCGCAGACTCCTAGCGGCTTTTTCCATGCCCTTGCGCAACGCGCGCCTGCGCTCCGGAGTGACGGCAGTCTCGAGCATCCGGTCGAAAGTAATGCGCTCGTACCAAAGCTCCAGGGCGCTGTATTGTGCGTACTCCTGCATGCGCGCCTGGTACTGCGTCACCAGGGATTGGACCAGACTCTCGCCTGTCAGGCGGCTTAAGCGCATGTGCCGCGCGGCCACCATGAAGCTTGCGGCCAGCCGCTTGATATCCCATTCCCACGGGCCGAGCGCGACTTCATCGAAATCGTTAAGGTCGAACACGAGCTGGCGTTCCGGCGTCGCGAATCCGCCAAAGTTCATCAGATGCGCGTCGCCGCAGATGGGCATCACCAGGCCCGTGTTCGATATCTTGCCAAGGTCGTTAGCCTGCAGGATCGCGCTTCCCCTGAAGAACGTAAAAGGCGACGCCATCATTCGCCCGTATCTGAGCGGAATCAGCCGTGCTACCCGGCCCTTGCTGTTTTGCTCGAGCAACTCGATCGGGTCGCGGTCGATCGTTCCAATCCGGGCGTGCGCGGAACGGGCCATGCGCTCGCGGTACGCTTTGCCCGCGGCCATACGCGACGCCGTCTTGTTTTCAGTCGCCATCTACGCTCCTTTATGTGTCGCACCGGATACGCAACGTCTGGCGCGAGCGGCCGGTCCGCATCACGACTTCTGTTCCTTTCGGCTGCTTACTTTATTGGAGCGCCGTTGCGTGTCACCAGTACGGCAGTCGCTTCAATAAATTCGGCGTGTACGCTGTCGCCGGCCTTTATTCCCTTTAGCGAAACGTCGGGTCCTGCCTGCAGCGTTTCGGTTTTATTCGGGCCACGAATCGTGATGGTCCGCTTCGCATGATCGACCTTCTGAACCGTCGCCAGCACTCGCACCCGACGTGCGGTCGCCGTCGCTCCGCCAGATGCGGGGATGGTCGCGGTCTCGTCGACCCGCTCGCGAATACCGTTCGAGGCCACTTTGGTGGCGCGGATCAGCACGGCGTTCTCGTACTTGATATGGACGATATCGCCGATCTGCAACTTGCCGACGTCACCGACTTCCGGATTCACGGCAATATCGACGATTCTTCCGCTTTTCCCCTGCAACGCGACGCTATTCGATGCAGTGTCGATGCCGACCACACGTGCCTGGACTTCCGCGGTGGCGGCGCCCCCCACTCCGCCCGGCGCGGCGCCCCCCACTCCGCCCGGCGCGGCGCCCGAGGCTGCATCTTGTGAAAACGCCGGCGCGGTAAACAGGGCGGCAACAACCATTGCCGCCTTGAGTGTGTTGATGCTGAAAATCCGCGACGGGTGTTGGCGAGTCTTGCGAGTCATTAGGGAATCCTCTGGTTTGTTGCGATGGTGATGGATGCGGATGATGGCGAGCCGCCGGAGTGATGAATCCTAGGGTTACCTACGCGACTTGGAAAGCAAGTGGCCCAGTCCAAGATTGGTTGCTATCTGCCAGATGTACACGCGGGAGTAACGGACGCCGTATCTCGACTCAATCAGCGCCCGCAGCCGCGCGTTGGTCCACGCCTCGCTGTCAAAGCCATGATCCCTGGCCGAGCCCTGAAGCGCCGCGGCTATCCACTCAAGGGCTCGCTGATCCAGTACGGAAGAACGTCCGCCCACGCCTAACTGTTTCAATGCCTCCAGGCCGCCGGCGTCGATCAGCGCCTTGTAGCGTCTCACCGTCGCCATCGACAAATGAAGCTGCTCGGCAACGTCATCCACCGACGCACCGTCGAGCAGCATCTGTCCCGCCGTCATTCGGCGTACGACGCTGGGAAGGTTCTCGGGCTGAGAGAGCATCTGTGCACTCGTCCTTGTGTCATCAGGAATGCACGGCAGTCGGTCGCCGTTCGTTTTTCAGGTCCGGCTTGCCAGGGGCGGCCGAATTTCTGCTTTGCAACACTTAGGCACTCCGTTTCAATTTCTGGAAATATGTGGGTGTCCGGAATCATCCCAAAGTGAATAATTATTAAGTCAGTTAATTGCACTGTTCCCGAAGCGAGTGAAATAGAGCCTCCGAAGCTGATTTCTTAACCAATATCCGTTTTCTCGGGATTTGGGGTCCATTGAATGTAAAATTTCCTGCTTGCAATTTAGTCAAATTTTGTCTAAGGGCCCTCTCGATCAAGACAATAGTTACTAACGTTTGCTAACATTATTTTGAAACATACCGCTTGATTGAGTTGCCATTCGCCAGTTACAAAATAATATTGGCAAACGCTAAAACGTTTGCTAGCATCCGTAACAAATGTAATCCTGCTTACGCACCGCGCAAGGCAGAACCGCACGGGACAAACGTGCCCTGTTATGTCTCTGAGAGGACTAACGTATGGCTTTTTCTCGTTCCACGCAGTCCATTTAACTCATATCGTCCTTCCGCCCATATCGCGGAAAACCGATTTATAGAATCATCGAAAACCCTTTGCCCGTGAGCCGGGAAGGGTCGCGCCCGTGTGCCCGGAAAGCGTTATTCAATTAACGCCAAAGGGATCTCTGCGCCTTGTGAAATTAACATTGAGAAAATTAATGAAGCATCGGCGGCTGTTCGTTCGAATATCGCTCTCAGGCTTGTTTATTACGGCCTGGACGAATCTGGCGTTCGCGCAAAGCGCCGCGGATGAGGCCAATAAAAGCAATAATCCGCTGAATCTGGCCGCTTCATTCAATATTCAAAATTACTACACGCCCAGCGTATTTGGCGCGAGTTCGCACACTAATGATCTATTGCTGCGCCCAACCATTCCAATCGGGCCGAACGCTCTAATAGGCGTGCCGCAGATCTTCCGCGCAACCGTGCCAGTCAGTACCCGTCCCGATCCCAGTGGCGGATACAACACGGGATTGGGCGATATCAACCTTTTCGATATCTTCCTGCTCTCTCAGGAGGGCATGCAGATTGGCGTCGGACCGCTGATCACCATGCCGAGCGCTACCGACCCGAGCCTGGGGACAGGGAAGTGGCAAGCCGGTCTTGCAGCAGTCGCGGTCAGTGCGACGAAGGAGCGGCTGTTGGGCGCGCTGGTCCAGTGGCAACACTCGTTTGCCGGGCAGGATAACCGCCCGGCCGTGCAGACGCTGACTGCCCAGCCTTTCGGCATCTTCAACTTGCCCGGGGGATGGTATGTGCGCTCGACCGGCACCTGGACCTTCGACCTGCAGCAAGGAAGCTATTACATCCCTGTCGGGCTGGGCGGCGGCAAGGCGTGGAAGAGCGGATCAACCATCTACAACGCGTATATAGAGCCGCAGTATTCGGTGGCTCATTCCGGGCGGGGTGTTCCGCAATTCACTATTTTTGCAGGTTTGAACATGACTTTCGGCAGATGACGGACGGCGTTTCCATGAAACGTCGGTGTTGAATGGAACGTGGCAACTTGTGAAACCAGAGAAAGCCGGAGCAGGTTGACATCGAATCGAGTGGGCTTAGTGCGAAGGTAAGTTTTGCTAATTGATATTGAGGTTGGTATGAAAGCAATTTTCTTGACGGCGGCACTCGCCATGACAGGCGGCGCTGCGTTTGCGGCCAAGCCCGCGGTGTATCCGGCGCATGGACAAAGCCCGAGCAAGCAATCGCAGGACGATGGCGCCTGCTACGCCTGGGCCAAGCAAAACACGGGCATCGATCCGGCGGTCGTCGCGGGCACTCCGCCACCGCCGCAGGGACCTACGGGCGCTCGAGTGGGCGGGGCGGCTCGTGGCGCTGCGGCTGGTGCGCTCATTGGCGACGTGAACCACAACGACCCGGGACACGGTGCGGCGGTCGGCGCAACAGCCGGGGCAGTAGCGGGCGGCGTACGTAGCCGTCGGCAGCACGCCGCCCAGGCACAGAACGCACAAGCGAACCAGCAAGCCGAGATGAACACGTATTGGCGTGCCTACGGCGCATGCATGCAAGGGCGTGGTTACACCGTCCAGTAGTTGATTGCGAAAACCATTTAGCGAAGGAGCAAGGATGGACACGTACAACAAGCGGGCTGGTGCGCGCAAAAGCTGGCAACGGGAGCTGACCGCGTTCGCGTTCGCCACTGTTGTGCTTGGCATCCCAACTGCCGGCCGCGCGACTGAAAGCGGTCTCGGCCGCCCGCTAACAGGCATGCAGATCGCGCCTTACATGGGCATTGTGCCGCCCACGTCCGACTGGATCTTTTCTGTTTCGACGATCTATTACGAAGGATCGCTCGGGAAAACCAAGTCGATTCCAATCGCGGGGACGGTGTCTGCCGGCCTCAACTATCACATCGAGTACACCATCCTGAACGCCGTGAAGACGTGGGGCATCACCGCTGGTGGATGGAATTTCGCGTCGTCGTTTGGCGTGCCGTTTCAATACACGTCGATCTCGTCGTTCAACGGCCGGCTGCCCAACGACAGCGGCACCCAGTTCACCGACATCTTCTTCACGCCTGTGGTGGCCGGCTATCACCTGACGAAGACTGACCATATTGCCTTGAGCGTCCAGATGTACGCGCCCACCGGGGCTTATAACGTGAACCGCCTGGCAAACCCGGGTCTGAACACGTGGACGTTTATACCGACCGTTGCGTACACGAAACTCCTGCCCGAGCACAACATCGAGCTGTCAGCGAACTACGGCGTCGAGTTCTATACGGCCAACAACGAGACGCACTATCACAACGCGCCGCTCAGCGTGCTCGACCTGCTTGCACTCAAACGCTTTACCGGAGGATGGGGTGTTGGTGTGGTCGGTGGCTGGATTCAGCAGCTCGGCCAAGACACCGGCGGCCTTGCCGAGGTGACCGGCGGTACCGCCGGCCACTCTCTCGGGATCGGCCCGATGGCAACCTGGTCAGGGAAGCTGAGCAGCACACCTGTGTCGGCATCGTTGCGATGGGTCAATGAATTTGCAGCGCGTGACCGCCCGAAGGGGAATGCGGTCGAACTTTCAATCAGCGCCACTTTTCAATAAGGGGGCGACGTGCAACGACACTATCACCGACCAATACGCGGTGTGCTTATCGCGTTGGGCATCACCGCGGTCAATGCATTCGCGCAAACAAGCCCCGTGCCCGCGAGCGCTGCGGGGGGCACACCAGCGGCAGCCGTGCAACCCGAGCGCCAGAAGCAGGCTATCGATGCGTTGTCGTCCATGGGACGCTATCTGCGCTCACTGAGCCGCTTCGAAGTGAGCACGACCTCTGCTACCGATGCCGTTCTCGACAGCGGACAAACCGTCTCGTTTCTTCACGAAACAGATCTGAAGGTGGAGCGGCCGAATCGCATGCGCGCGGACATCGCCGGAAACCGTGGTTCGAAGGGGCTGATCTACGACGGCAGGACATTCACCATCTTCAATACGGCGGAAGGTTACTACTCAAAGAACCCCGCGCCCGACACGATCGATCTGCTGGTCCGGGAGTTATCGACGACATACAACATCGATACCCCCCTTGCGGATTTGTTTTACTGGGGCAACGGCAAGGTAGATGACGTCACATTGACGTCCGCGCTTTTCATCGGACTGGAGCGAGTGGACACGCGCTGGTGCAATCACTACGCGTATCAGCAGAAGGGCGCCGACTGGGAGCTCTGGATCCAGAGCGGAACACGTCAGTTGCCGTGTCGCATGGAGATTATCGATACAACCCAGGACGCTCGTCCACGACACGTCGTGACCTATCACTGGACACTCAATCCGGATTTTTCCGCGTCGACCTTTACTTTCCGGCCTGCGGCGAATGCGAAAGCTATCGAGCTGAAGCCTGCTACGCGTACGCCGTACGAGGAGAGCGAATGATGTCACGCACAAAACAACTTGCGGCTGCTGGTATTGCCGGTGTCTTTCTTGCGACGTCGTTGAGTGTCCACGCGTTCGGTTTCCGCGGCGGCGCGCGCACGAGTATTCACGCGCCACCAGGAGGCGGTTTTCATGGCGGTGGTGGTGGCGGTGGCAGCAACGGCGGTGGTGGCAGCAACGGCGGCGGCGATCACAACGGCGGTGGTAACAACAGCGGAGGCGGTCACAACGGTGGCGGTGGGGACGACCACCACGACGACGGTCACCATGACGACGGTCACCACGACGACGGTCACCATGACGACGGTCACCACGATGATGATGATCACCACCACGATGATCACTACCACGATGACGGCTGGTATGCGAACCCGGTAGCAGTCGGCGTCGCAGTTGGCGTTACGACGGCGGTAGTGGTTGGCGCGACGGTTGCATCGTTGCCGCCGAGTTGCTCGAGCATCGTCGTGAATGGCATTGCTTACCAGCATTGCGGGCCGAACTGGTATCAGCCGCAATACGTTGGAACTCAGGTGCAGTACATCGTTGTCACGGCGCCCAGATGAGGCGCATCGATAGCCCAGCCGGCACGTTCGGTAATCGACGCCGGCCGGGCTAGCCAATTTCAGCGCAGACATTTTGGGCGGAGGGAACGGTCATTCCTGATCATGCGCACTACGAATGTTTTCACGGTTCGCACGCTGGTCAGTTCGATCAAGCTCAATCGCAGGACGCTTGCGCGACGGGTGCTTTTCGAGTTGGCGATATTGGCAATAGCCGGGGGCATGTCGCCACAAACACGCGATTCAACCTGATCGCCCCTGATAGCTCGTTGAATTTCTCCGCAGCAAAAGCGGGTCGAAACAAGATGGCGTGATCGCGGACCAAGAGACGCGCGTCGATTTCTTACCTCAATCGCACGGGCCTGACCGGAACGAAGTTTTTGTTTAGGCCGATAGTGCGTGACGATAAATGTTGTTCAACCGGAGACTCGTATGGACCCGAATCCGTTGCCCCTTGTCATCCGAGCACTTGAACGGGCCGCGCTGCAAAGTACGGTATTACCGTACAAACGTTTCCATGTCCTGTTTGAGCGCACGGTTCCGCTGACCCGGCGATATGAGGTACTCGATGCCGCTCTGCGGGAACTCAACGATGGGTCTGATATCGACTATGGTGTGCTGCTTGCATGCGACAACGGCCTGCCCGGGCCGGATTTTTTCCGGCGCTATCAGAAGTATCGGTGGGACAAGTACGTCGCCGCGATGGGCGACCCCCGGTTCAAAAGCGCGACCTTGAAAGGCAAGCGCGAACTGGTTGCCGCCGAGCGTGCGAACGTCCATTTGCATGCATTGCGCGCGCGTCATCAGGAGCGTGACCGGGAGTGTGCATGACCGGCATCCATTCGATGCATTCGTGAGGAAGCCGATTACCTCTCCCGCGGTCATCTCACCCGGCATGTCGTATTGAAGTATTGGCGCGCGTAACTGGAATCCTGCCGAGAGCGAATGTGAGCGGGCTAGCACAGTAGTTCTCGCGGCCGGGCGAGCGCAAGTGCGCCGCCCCGGCTGACACCTGCATGCGGAGATGTTCAGGGTCCGCGCCATTACGGGAGCCCTTGCAGTCACGCTAACCACGTGCACCGACAAACCAACGGTAGTACGGATTGCTTCCATCGTCGCGCATGACTCGGCGGATATTCGCCTGCCACGCATCGCGATCGCCGCGATAAGCGGCCAGCCCCGCATCGTAGAAAGCTTGCAACGTGCCGCGTTCAGTTTGCATGGCTTCGAGGAACGCGTTATCTGCTCCATGTAGCGGCGGCTCGCTGCGCAAGGCCAGCAACTGAGCTAACACCTTGGGAAAGTCGGCACTGCGTACCCATGCAGCGTATTCAATTCCTGGTCGGTTGTCGGTCACCGGTTGCGCATCGGCGGCGTAGTACTCGAGGCCGGCGCGATCCGTTATCCATGTGGCGAGCAGCGCGGCGGGAGAGGCAATTCCCACCTCGCGGAGCGCCGCAGCAACGCCCGGTTGCGCGAAGCGTTTGCTAATGCGCGGCACGTCGAGCTCGATCGGTTCCATTGAACCCACCAGCATCATTTCGTGTAGTTCGGTGGTCCACATCGTCGCGTAGGGAAACACTTGCGCGAAGCTCTTGATCAACGCACGCGTGTCTTCCTCGTTTTGCGTGGGCAGGGGCAGCCATTGTGCGACGAGGCCGCCCGCTTGCAGACGCGACGCTGCCAGCCGATAAAAATCCGACGAGTATAAGTTGACGACACCCGCGGCCGAAGGCGGCGGCGGCTCCAGCGTGATCAGGTCGTACCGCTGCGGATTGCGCAGTAGTTCGCGTCGCCCGTCGTGCAACCGGATCTCCATGCGCGGGTCTGTGCTCACGCCATAGTTGCCCTTGAATTGCGGTACCGCACGCACGACAGCCGGAAGCAATTCGGCAACAACGCGGTGTTCGAGACCGGGATAAGGCAACAACGCCCCGCCCGTGATACCGGTCCCCAAGCCGATCACCAGTGCCGAGCGCGGCGTGTCGCGATGAATGATCAGCGGCAGCATGGCTTGCAAGCGCATGTAGCGCAGCGATGTCATGGCATCGCCGGAATTGGAAACGCCTTGAATGTACAGGCGTTCAAAGCGATTCTCGCCGGACCTTTGCGCAACGACTGCAACGGTTCCCCCTTCGCTTTCCGCATAAAAGGTCAGGTCGCCGCCGCGGGCTTTGGTGAGCATCGTGGCGAGCCGGTCGGATGGCGTGAACACTGCGGCGCATAGCGCACATGCGGCTAAGGCAAGCACGCTCCCGCGCGCGAATATTCGGGTGCCAAAACCGCGAAAGACCGCGATCAGTCCCACTACGCTCGCCGCGAGGGCCAGTGCCGCAAGCGCATGAACCATGCCTAGCTTTGGCACCAGGACGAAGCCGGCGAGCATCGTGCCCGCTATGCCGCCCGCTGTGTTCATCGCGATGACGACGCCGACGTCGCGTCCTACGCGGCTGCTGTTCACGCCAAGGCGCATTGCGAAAGGGAACGCGGCACCCAGCAACAGAGTCGGAACGAAGACGATGCACAGACCTGCAAGCGCGAAGCGCACGCACATGGCGGCGAACATGTTTCCCGTTGCAGCGAAGACCGCGCTGGCTATCTGTGCCTGCCCTTGTAACAACCAGTCGCCGAGTAAGGCAATCTCCAGCAGGGCAACAAGACCGGCCGCCGCTATCAGCAGCGCGAACGCTCCCCACGGATCACGTGCACGGTCGACATGACGCGACACCAGGGCGCTCCCAAGCACGAGACCGCACAAGTAGGTGGCCAGCACGATCGAGAAGGCGAAGCTGCGGGTACTGATGAACTGGACGATGGCTTGTGACCACACGACCTCGTAGCCCAGCGCGATGCCGCCGGCCAGCGCATACAGCACGAGGGCAAGGCGGGCGCGACCCGCAGTTGCTGAAGGAGGAGAGGCTGCAACCAGAACAGGCGCATGCACGCGGCGCCCGAGAACCAGCGCGACCAACGCAGCAGCGACATTCAGCGCAGCGGCGGCGAGGGCACTGCCCAACACGCCGAGCGCGGGTATCAGGACAAATGGGACGACCAACGTGCCAGCGATCGCGCCGGCGGTGTTGGCCGCATACAACCGACCGCCAGCACGGCCGATATGCATGGCTTTAGGCGCCACTGCGCGCATCAGGACCGGCAGCGTACCGCCCATCAGGACGGCGGGAATGCCGACAAGCGCAAAGGGCAGGAGCCAGGCCAGCGGGCCAACATTATCTTGCAGCGCCGCGAACGGCTGGGCTGAGTGAGCGAGGCCGAACGTTGCGCCAACGGCCAATATCGACACGCCGATTTCCAGGCTTGCATAGACACGCAGCGGATATTGCTGGCGATCGGCGAGCCGGCCGAACACCCATCCGCCCAACGCGAGACCCGCAAAAAAGGCGCTGACGCCGGTGGTCACTGCCAGTACCTCGGCACCGACAACGAGTGTAAGTTGCTTGATCCACAAGACCTGATAGATCAGCGATGCCGCGCCGGATGCAAACAGAAGGAGTGCGGCCCAAGCGGTGTGAAAACCCGGGACATCGGGTGCGACCGGTTGAGTGCGCGCACGTGTCGCGATCTCACGTTGCGTGCGTTCGCGTTTGTCGCGATGCATCGCTTTGGCACGGGTAGCGAGCGTCTGGGTCATTGGCTTATTCACAAAAGAAGCCGCGTCCTCCGGTTGTCGAACCGAAGGACGCGGCATGGTGACGGCTTACTCCAGACCGCGCTTCTTGAACGACTCGTCGATCTTTTTGTCCACTTGCCGGCGGACTGCATCGACACTAAAACTCGCTGGTCTCTGACTTGGCGGATAAGCGACGAAGGTCTGAAGGAACGTCGATGCCTTCAATGTCGCGATGCCAGTCAGGTAAGCGTTCTTCACCAACCAGTCGTTGTATTGATCCGACGTGACGTCCGCTCGCTCGTAAGGGTCCATGCGCAGGTTGAAAATCTTCGGTAAGCGCAGGCACGTGAACGGGTTCTGCCAGATATTCAGGTTGCCCGGTGCGCGTTGCTCGCAGAAGACCGCCTTCCAGGCCATGCCGTCCTGGTCCCATCGCATCGCAACCAGCTGCCCGTCGTCATCGAAGTAATAAAACTCCGTGCGTGCACTCTTGGGCGCCTTGCCCGTCAGATACGGGAGCTGGTTGTAGCCGTCGAGGTGATCCTTGAAGCTCGCGCCGCCCGCTTTCGGTGACCACCCCTTGAGCAGCCGGTCCTTCACGCCGCTGTCACCCGCTGCAGCGAGCAGCGTCGGGAACCAGTCAAGCCCGGAGAACAGCTCATTCGACACCTCGCCCGGCTTGATCACGCCTGGCCAGCGCACCATGGCCGGGACTCGGAACGCACCCTCCCAGTTGGAGTCCTTCTCGCTGCGGAACGGCGTCATGGCTGCGTCGGGCCAGGAGAACATGTTCGGCCCATTGTCGGTCGTATAGATCACGATGGTGTTCTTCTCGATCTTCAGGTCATCGAGCAGCTTGAGCAACTTGCCGACGTCCTGATCGTGCTCCCACATCCCGTCCGCGTATTCATTTCCGGGCATGCCGCTCTTGCCTTTGAACTCGGGCCTCACGTGCGTGAACACATGCATGCGCGTGAAGTTCATCCAGACGAAGAATGGGGTGCCGGCCTTGGCTTGCTTGGTGATGAAGTCGGCTGCCTTCGCGCCAGTTTCATCGTCGATGGTTTCCATCCGCTTCTCGTTAAGCGGGCCGGTATCTTCCACCTTGCCGTCAGCCGTGCTGTGAATCACGCCGCGTGGCGAAAAGTTCTTCACATACGGGTCATTCTTGTCTTGCGGCCAATACGGACGATCGGGCTCTTCCTCAGCATTCAGGTGATAGAGGTTGCCGTAGAACTCGTCGAAACCGTGATTGGTCGGCAGGTATTCGTTCTTGTCGCCAAGGTGATTCTTGCCGAACTGACCGGTTGCATAACCAAGGGGCTTGAGCGCCTGCGCAATGGTCATGTCACCTTTTTGCAGACCGACCGGCGCACCGGGCGCACCGACCTTGGATAGCCCCGTGCGCAGCGGCACCTGGCCGGTGATGAACGACGAACGTCCGGCAGTACAGCTATTCTCCGCGTAGTAGTCCGTGAACATCATCCCTTCTGCCGCAATCCGGTCGATGTTCGGCGTCTTGTAACCCATCAGACCGTGCGTGTAAGCACTGACATTCGACTGGCCGATATCGTCGCCGAAAATCACAAGGATGTTCGGCTTGGTGCTACTTTGATTAGCGGGTTTGGCCGCACTCGTTGCTGCGGGCGTAGCCGGTTTGACCGCACCCTGCGTTTGAGCCGGGGCATTGGTCGGCGGGATGACCAAAGCGCAAATCACAGCGAGGGCTATAAGCGAGGCCCCCGCTGCATAGCGCCCTTTCTTGAACAAAGGTCTCATCGTGTTGCTCCAATGACGTTGATTCCAGTCTCCGTGCCACTCTGTCCGGGCAGCGCGGATTGGCTTGCTCGACTTGCAGGTAGATTGCGAATCGATATTTCTCTAGCGCCGCTTATTTGCCGCTCAGGGCTTCGATCCGGGATAGATCGTCTGCCAGTCATCCTTCATGCTCACTACGGTCCATCCTTGCGTTACGGCTTCGTCCCAGGCTTTGTCCAGCTTGCCTATCTTCGATTGACGGTCGTATGCGAACTCACGCACCGCGTCGTCGTGATGGACCAGCAGCGCGAGATGCGGGCCATTGCCTGAGGCTGTGTACTGCAGCATCTGCAAATCACCGTCTGAATTGCCGAACGCGAGAATCGGCTTGCGGCCGATGTTTCGATAGATGCCCACAGGCTTGCCCGCACCGTCATCGACGAAATCGATCTTCGGCAAGCGCGTGAGCGTCGGCTGACCATTGCGCAGTTCGTACCGGACGACCTGGCTAGAACCGATCACCTGCTCGGGCGGAATACCGTAGATCTTCTCGGCCCACGGACGCATGAATTCGATCGTGCCTCCTGAAACGATGAACGTCTTGAACCCGTTCGCGCGCAGATAAGCGAGCAGTTCCAGTTGCGGCTGATAGACAAGCTCGGTGTACGGCCGTTTGAATTTGGGGTGTTGTGCGGTCGCCAGCCAGTCACGGATGGTCTTGTCGTATTCGTCGACGGTCATGCCGCTGTTCGCGACAGCCAGCAGTCGCAGCAATTCTTTTTCGTGGCTGGCGAGCTCCGGATAGTCGTGAGCAACCAGCGCCTTGAACGCGGGGTTGCTCTTCCATTCAGGATGGTTTGGCGCTGCAGCCTTGACTTGATCGAGCATGAAGAGGAACTGGAAATACAGGGGCTGCTCGCTCCACAACGTGCCGTCGTTGTCGAACACGGCAATACGCTCGGCGGGTGCGACGAAGCTCGGCGATCCCTCGCGGGTGACATCGCCGACGAACTTTGTGATCGTCTGCTTCGCTGCTCCATCACGCCAGGAGGGCAAGGCGTTCGCCGTGCCTGACGTCATCGGCTGCGCGGCACTCGTGCTTCCCGCGCCGGCACAACCGGCGAACGACAGGGCGACCAACGCGCTGCCCAGGAGAGCGGAGACGCGACGTAACCACTCTCGTCGGCGGTGAAACTGCATCAGGACTCCTTGTATGTAACGCCATTCAATGATCAAAACGGGTGAGCGGAATGCAGGCTTATTTGACCGGCACGTCGGCGCGTGCAAGTTGCTGCCGCTGCCGTGTGTCTGCCCATGTGCTCTCGTCCATCACGAGCCTGAAGCCGAGATGCGACATGCTGTTATAGGGATCGGTACCGCGCCGCGCGCTTGGCCGGTAGCTCAGGCAATAGGTCTCGTTGCAGAGAAATGAGCCGCCGCGTGTCACCCGCTTGGGCGCCTCCACGGGTACGCCCGCGCTTGCATCCGCCGGGTCCCAAGAGTCCGCCGGGCCCGCGGGGTTGTCGATGACGCCTCCGGTGGAAGCCTCGCGTCTGAACTGATCCGCTCGATACCAGTCGGCGACCCACTGCCACGCGTTGCCCGTCATATCCGATAGCCCGTAACCGTTGGCCGGGAACGTTCCGACCGGGCTGGTGCCGAGCGCCCCGCCGGCTTTCGGGTTCACCACTGGAAACGACTGGGGCTGCTGGCCTTGCCAGACGTTGGCCATCTGCTTGCCATTCGGCGCGAACTGGTTACCCCATGCGTAGGTGGCTTGATCGAGGCCGCCTCGTGCCGCAAATTCCCATTCCGCTTCGGTCGGCAGCCGCTTGCCGGCCCACTTTGCGTACGCCTGCGCATCTTCATACGAGACCTGCACAACAGGGTGGTCGTCCTTGCCGGCTATGTCGCTGTCCGGACCGGTGGGATGACGCCAGTCCGCTCCGGGTACATAACGCCACCAGCGGGAATAGTCTTCCAGCGGGACCGGTTGCGTCGTGCCCACGAAAACCATGGCGCCTGCCACCATCGCGCTGTCGGGCGGTTGTGGCGTGCCGGGCGGAAGCTGGACTTTCAGCGACTCCCAGTCCGGCTTCTTCTCCGCTGTCGTGACGTACCCGGTGGCTGCCACGAACTTGGCGAATTCCGCGTTGGTGACGTGGTGACGATCCATCCAGAAGCCGTGCACACGGACCTTGTGCGCCGGACGCTCATTCGCCTGCGCCTGCTTTGAGTCGCTTCCCATTTCAAACTGTCCGGCCGGTATCCAGGCCATGGCGAGCGGACCCCGCGTGCCGTCGCCGTAGACGATCTGCTGATGCGGCGTGGCACGTGAAGTGACCGCCCAGCTCACCGCCGCACCGACAGCAGCCGGCAGGATCACCAGCAGCGCGCCCCAAAGCAGCAACTTGCGATAAGGCTTCGCACCAGTTTTAGATCCGGTGGACGCGCTGGCGCTCGCTGGGACTTCATCCGCTTTGCGGGACATACGCTTTTGTACGCTCATGGCCTGTTACCTCACGCCGATCAGGGCGCCGTGCATGGATTCCCGGCATATTCATTTCCCGCTGCGCGAGACAAAATAAGTATGACTAAACATTACCGCGATAAGCAGGCAATTCAATCTGTTGCTATTCCAGTGAGCCAGTGGATAGTGTCCCAAGCCTCGCCGATAACCCGGCATATTCGAATGAACGCGATGCAAACAGCTACCCCGCGGCGCGTTTTTTCACGCGCACATGGACCGTCCATTGCGTCTTACAGTGTGTAAATTAGTCTTCGTTAGTTGCCACCAATCTCATATTTGTTTAAAGCAGGCAACAACTTTTATACGACTTGCTCATGATTTTTTAAGAGGTACTGAATCTTTGACGAACGGCGTGGCGTGCTTTAACGTCTGCGCGAAGGTCTCAGTGAAATAGCGTTAGTGCCCGGGTATCCAATAATGAAACGATTAACGGATCGATAGCCATGCGCGAAACTATCCTGCGCTTCGAAGCCAGCGTGGATGAAGCAATAGTCGGGCAGGAGGCCGTCGTCCGGCAGGTGCTGATCGCGCTTCTGGCGGACGGTCATGTGCTGCTCGAAAGCCTGCCGGGGCTGGCCAAGACACGCACCGTCAAAGCCATTGCGACGCGGCTGGCGGCAACCATGAGCCGAATCCAGTTCACGCCTGACCTGCTGCCTTCCGACATCACGGGTGCAGAGACGCTGCTCCAATCGGGAACGGAACGAACGCTGACATTTCAGCCGGGCCCCATTTTCGGCAACCTGATTCTCGCGGACGAGATCAATCGCGCACCCGCCAAGGTTCAGTCAGCTTTGCTCGAAGCAATGGAAGAGCGCCAGATTTCCGTCGCCGGAAAAAAGCACAAGATGCCGGATTTGTTCCTGGTGATGGCCACGCAAAATCCGATCGAACAGGAAGGGACGTATCCATTGCCCGAAGCGCAAATGGACCGGTTTCTTTTCAAGGTCCTGATCACCTACCCGTCGCCGGAAAGCGAGCGCGAAATGTTGCGACTGCTAAGACGTGAAAGCAACGATGCGCCCCAAGTAACCGATGCCCTTTCCCAGGATGTCATTTTTGCGGTGCGTCAGGCTGTGCGGCAGATCGTGGTGGCGCCTGCTATCGACGAATACATCGTCTCGCTGGTCAATGCAACGCGGCACGGCGGCGAACTCGACGCGGACCTCGGCAAGTGGATCGAGATTGGTGCGAGTCCGCGTGGCGCGATCGGGCTTGACCGTGCAAGCCGCGTGCAGGCGTGGCTACAGGACCGCAGTTTCGTGACGCCCGACGACGTGCGAGCGGTTATCCATCCCGTGCTTCGGCATCGGCTGATACTTTCATACGATGCCAACGCGGACAACATCAGCGCGGACCAGGTGATCGACCGCCTGATAGAGAAAGTTGCCGTGCCGGCTTAGCGACTTAGCGACTTAGCGGCTTAGCGGCTTAGCGCGCGAATGGCGCTCATGCACGCGCTCAACGCCAAGAGGACGATCAATGGTCGTGGCATCCGAAGCTGCTATTGGCCGCGTGTATGTCGACGCGGCGCATCTCGCGAAGCTCGAATTTCGTGCGCGCGGGTTGAGCTTCGTCGCGCCTGCGCCGGTATCCAGCATCTTGTCGGGCAACCATGCGTCGCGCTTGCGCGGCCGTGGCCTTAACTTCGAAGAGATTCGTGGCTACCTTCCCGGCGACGATATCCGTCACATCGACTGGAAGGTTTCCTTGCGCCTCGGCAAGCCGCAGATTCGTGCTTACACGGAAGAGCGCGACCGGCCGCTTCTTGTGGTTGTCGATCAACGCATGAGCATGTTTTTCGGGTCGAGCCGTGCGTTCAAGTCGGTGGTGGCGGCGGAGGCAGCGGCGCTCGCGGTATGGATGGGATTCGCCGCGGGCGATCGCGTGGGCGGCGTGATCTTCGATGACGACCACGTCGTCCGAGTAAAGCCATTGCGCAGCCGCAGCCGGATCAAGGTGTTGTTCGGTGCGCTGGCGGGGATGAACAGAGCGTTACATGCCGAGAGCGAATCCAGAACGAACTACGGCCAGATCGACACCGCGCTTCAAGGCGTGCTTCAGCTCGCAGGACACGACTACCTTATCTGTATCGTCAGCGATTTTGCGGGCGCGAGCGAACGCACTCGCAAGCTGTTGCGCCAGCTATCGAAGCACAACGACGTCATTGCGGCAATGGTCTTCGATCCGCTCTGGCAGCGCATGCCCGAGCATCGTGCGCTGGTGGTCAGCGAAGGCCGTCTTCAGGTGGAACTGCGCATTGAGCAGGAGAAGGTGCGGGTGCCACTTTCGAGCATGTTCAAAGGCCGCACCGCAGAAGTGGCCGACCTGTTGCGATCGAGCGGTGTGCCGTTGATGGCGTTATCGACGGATGAACCCACAGTGGATCAGGTTCGACGTCTGTTCGGTGAGCGCGTCAGGCCGACCACCGGCAGCGGCCTATGATCACCTCGCTTACACCCGCCGATACACCGTCGGCGCTCAAGCCGCTGCAGGAGTTGCCGCTGCCCGAGCCGGTGTCGTGGGCGCCGCAAACCATCGGCTGGGCGGCGGTTGCGGTCTTGCTGTTCGTGGCGGTGGTCTGGGCCGGCTGGATCGGTTGGCGTCGATATAAAAGGGAGCGTTACCGGCGAGTGGCACTGGCGGAGTTGGTGGAAATCGAGGTGGCCTTGAACGATGCGCAATGTCGAAAGGCGGCGCTTGCCGCTATCCCGTCGCTCATCAAACGCACCTCGCTTGCTGCCGCTCCGCGCGAACGCGTCGCGGCGCTGTCCGGCGATGAATGGCTTGCGTTTCTCAAGCGCACACGAGGACGATTCGATGAACGCAGCGGCGCGCTCCTGACGCTCGTGAGCTACGCGCCCGCTGAACAAATCGCCTCGATAACACCGCTCGAAGTCGAGACCCTGGTGAGCGTCACGCGCGACTGGATCCAGCGCCATCATGTGGAAATTTGACTTCCCGTGGATGTTTTTGCTGCTGCCCTTGCCCGCCTTCGTGTGGTGGCTGGTGCCTGCATGGCGCGCAACGACCTCGGCGATCCGCATGCCGTTTTTCCACGAAATGGCGCAAGCGGCGGGCGAGCAGCCGGCGCCCGGCGGCGTCCGTTTGCGCCGCAACGTACTGCAGCGTTTGATGATGCCGGTGCTGTGGATCTTGCTCGTGACCGCCTCTGCAAAACCTGTGTTCGTCGAGCCACCTGTCACTCGCGACGAACCGGCTCGCGACCTCATGCTGGCGATCGACCTGTCTCAATCGATGAGCACGCGTGACTTCGTGAATCCGAAAACCGGCGAGCGCATGGATCGGCTGACTGCGGTCAAACAGGTGGTCAGGCACTTCGTGGCGAAGCGCAAAGGGGACCGAATTGGGGTGGTGGTGTTTGGCGAGGCGGCATATCCGCAAGCGCCTCTGACGCTGGATCACGACAGCGTGCTTTTGCTGCTGAACCAGATGCAGATCGGCATGGCCGGTCCGCGTACGGCGATAGGCGATGCCATCGGCCTGACCGTGAAGCTGATGGAGAATTCGCCGGCTCAGGAGAAGGTGTTGATACTGTTGACCGATGGCAATGACACGGCCAGCGCCATCCCACCCGATCGTGCCGCAGACATCGCGAAGAACAACAAGCTGGTGATTCACACGGTCGGTATCGGCGACCCGAGTGCAACGGGTGAAGACAAGGTCGACCTGGACGCGTTGCAGCACATCTCCGATATAACGGGCGGGCGCTCGTTCCATGCGTTGGGCAACCCGCAGGAACTCGCAGATGTTTACACGACGCTCGACAAGATGACGCCCGAGAAAGTGAAGCGCGAAATCTATCGTCCGCAACGTGATTTTTTCTGGATACCGCTTGCCATTGCGCTGTCGATCCTGACGCTGTATCACTGCCTTGCGTTGCTAATCGCCGTGCTTCGTGCACCGCGAAAACAAGAGTCAAAGTCCATGGAGATCCAGGGAGTGGGCCATGGAAATTGACCTGACCGCATTTCATTTTCTGCGGCCTCACTGGTTATGGTTGCTCGTCCCGGCTGTGCTGTTGCCCGTATTCTGGTTTCGGCGCAATAGTGTGCGGGCTCGCTGGCGCAACATCATCGACCCTTTGCTGCTCGAACATCTGATAGTCGGCGATACCGCACGACGGCGCATTCAACCGGTCCATACGCTGGCACTTCTTATCGGCATCGGAGCGATTGCTGTTGCCGGACCAACCTGGCAGCAGGAACGCCCGCCGTTCAATCAGGACAAGGCGCCGCTTGTGATTGTCCTTGAACTCGCCCATTCGATGGACGCCACCGATGTCGCGCCTACGCGTCTCGAGCGTGCCAAACAAAAGGTGCTGGATCTGGCGGCCGCGCGCAAGGGGGCGCGAACCGGGCTCGTGGTGTTTGCTTCAACGGGGCATCTCGTCGTGCCGCCAACCGAGGACGCGGCCATGCTTCAGTTGTACTTGCCGGCACTGGCGCCATCGCTGATGCCGCATGACGGCAAGAATGCGAACGCAGGCCTCGACATTGCCGAGCAGCTGTTGGAGAAAGACCCGGTGGCCGGGACCATCGTTTTTATCAGCGACGGGTTCGACCAGAACCAGACGGATGCATTCGTACAGAAGGCAAAACAATCTCATCATCAACTGCTGTGGCTTGCTGTTGGCACGGAGAACGGTGGCGCCATTCTCGGCCCGAACGGAACCATCGCGATGGATGCAGAGGGCCATCCGCTGATGGGTACGTTCGACGCCGATGGCATACGCAAAGTAGCGCATGACGCTGGCATTCCGCTTGCCAGCGTGCGCGCAGACGACGATGACGTCGCGTGGGTTCAACGTCGTGCGCAAAATTGGCTGGCTGAGGTGGATGAATCGAAACGCGCGCCTCGCTGGAAGGAGACGGGCTACTGGCTGGTGATGCTGTTGCTGATGCTCGCGCTCTGGGGTTTCCGCAAGGGCTGGACCGTGAAATGGCTGCCTGTCGTGTTGATCTCGCTGGTCGCAAGCGCGACGCCTCGCGAGGCGCAAGCGGCTTCATGGAACTGGGTGGATCTGTTTGCCACACACGATCAGCAAGGTCGCTGGGAGTTCGAACGCGGTGACTTCAACGCAGCGGCGCAACGTTTCGATGACCCGCTTTGGAAAGGCCGCTCGTTGTATCTCGCGGGCAACTACGCAGGTGCGCTGGAAGCGTTCTCGCGGCTAAAGACTGCTCAGGCTTATTTCTACATGGGCAACACGCTGGCGCATCTTGAAGACTACCCGTCGGCTATCAAGGCATTCGACAATGCACTAGCGCTTCAACCCGGATTGCGCGCAGCAGCGATCAACCGGGATCTGATGAAGAAACTCATCGCGCAGCCTAAGCAGGAACCTCAAAAGGACGAAGAGGATGAAGAGTCGGACGAGGTGAAAATAGAAAAAAAGAAGGGTAAGGTGGAACAGAGCACGATCATTATGGAGCCTTCCGAGGACGTATGGATGCGCAACCTGAGCACATCGCCGGCTGCATTCTTACATCGACGATTCGAGCAGGAGTCGGACGAAAATAGTGCGGGTGCGCCATGAAAATATTCGCGTTCGTTCTTTTGATCTTCATGTGGCTGATGTCAGGCTCAGCCTTGGCGCAAGGTGCACCGCAGCTATTGGTGCGCGCGCATATCGAGCCGTCTGGGACGGTCGTGGCGGGAACCGAAGTCAAACTCATTGTGGATTGCCTGACGACAACGTGGTTCACCGAGGCGCCGAACTGGCCGCTATATACGGTGCCGAATGCAATCGTCAATCTGCCGGACGAGCAAGCCGAGAATCTGCATGAAGTCATTAACGGCGTGAGTTGGTACGGCGTGAGCAGGGCGTATCGGGTCGTCCCTCAGACAGCCGGAGCGTTCGAGATCCCTTCGTTTGCAATTACGATGTACCCGGGCGGAACGAATTCCTCGGCTACCTTAACGACACCGGCGCTAAGACTCGTTGCTACGGTTCCCGCCGGAGCGGAAGGCATGAGCGTTTTCTTTCCGACGCAAAAGCTCAGCGCAAAGCAGACGATCGAGCCGTCGCCCAATGATCTTAAAGTGGGCGGCGCGCTGACTCGCACCATTACTCAAACGGCAGCGGGAACCGAGTCGATGTTGATTCCCCCCGTTAACTTCGGCGATGTTGACGGGCTTAAGCGCTACCCAAAACCGTCCGGGACAAAGAACATCATGCAGGATCGGGCGGGATTGGTCGCGGGCGAACGCACGGACACCGTGACTTACGTGATCAACCGCAGCGGGAGATTCAAACTTCCGCCGGTGACCATTGAATGGTGGAACACGGCGACACAAAGACGAGAAAAAATCGTGGTGTCGGCCGTGAGTTTTTCGGCGGCGACTGCCAAGGAAAAGCCGCTCTTTGATATTCCTCTCGATGCATTGTCTAAAGGCGGTGCACATCGGATCATTGTTATCGACCGGTCACGAGCGCTGATTGCTGTCCTGAGTTTGGCTTTCCTGTTAGCAATGATCTGGGCCTATCCCAGGCTGGCGTCTCGCTGCAAGCAGGCTAAGCGCGTTTGGGTCTCTGCACGGAACCGCTACGCCGAAGGAGAAGCGCCGGCGTGGCGGGTTTTCCATGCCGCTGCGCGCAACGGGCCTTTGCCGCGTGTTATTCCGGCGCTGTATCGCTGGATGGACAAGAGCCCCGATTTCAAGCATCCGGCACGAATAGACGGCCTCGATTCTTCCGCCGACCCTGAGCTTAGGGAGTTAGCAGACACAGTCGCGACACATTACTCGGATAGCCCCGACGCTAACCTCGACTGGAACAAAGTGGAACGAGCGCTGCGCAGGGCGGCCACGCGTGCGCGTAAAAAGCGCAATACGCAGTCACCGCTTCCGCCGCTTAACCAGTATTAAAGTTTTGCGCTTAACGTGGCTGTGGTTCGCTAAGCTAAGAATAACCCCTTAACTTAGGGCTTTATCTGCAATCGAGCGCTGAGCTATACTTGCCGTCGTGAAAATCCTGCGTACCTTGTTCGTCTTGTGGCTTTGCGCGATGCTGCCCTTAACGGGGCTGGCAGCTAGCGGTTCGGCCGGACAATGTCCGATGCAGTCCATGACCCACGACTCGGGCAGCATGATGTCCGCGGCCATGCCCGACTGCGAATCGATGGCAACGCTAGCCGGTCAGGACAGCAAGTCGAAAGACACGCCATGCAAGATGACCGTGCAGTGTCAGATCGGCTGCATGAGCATTCCCGTGTCGGCTCCGGCCATTGTCCGCAGTGCCGGCGCTTATCGGCCGATGTTCTTTCACTATACCCAGTCGCTGTTTGTCCGCGAGCCTGACGGCCTGTGGAAACCTCCTCGCGCGCTCTAACTCCCTTCGTCACCAGTTCGCCGCTTTAGCGGCGAGGTCGTCCTGCATCCAGGACGTGATTCCCTATGGGATTCGACCGTTTGGGGTTGAGAAATGCATTCATCTATTACCGCGCCGGTATTCCGGCGTGGATGCGCGCGTGCGCCCGCGCTAGCCTTATTTTTATTCCTTCTTAGCGGCGGCGCAGCGGTTAAGGCGCAGGAAAGCGCCTTGACGCTGGACGCTGCGCTGTTATCGGCGACTGATCGTTCAGCCTCCATGCAGGCGGCGCAATCGTCCGTTCGCGCAAGCTCGCAGGCCGCTGTTCGAGCCGGCCAGTTACCCGACCCAACGCTCAAAGCTGGCGTGGATAACCTGCCCATCAACGGGTCGCAGCGATTCACCATCGGCCAGGATTTCATGACGATGCGGCGCATCGGCATCGAACAGGAATGGGTGTCGCCGGAAAAGCGCCGTCTGCGCACTGAGCTGGCTAATCAGGAAGTCGACCGCGAACGTTCGGGTTATCTCGCTCAGCTAGTCAACGTGCGCGAGCAGACGGCAAC
Organism: Caballeronia sordidicola; assembly: GCF_000729995.1. GTDB lineage: Bacteria > Pseudomonadota > Gammaproteobacteria > Burkholderiales > Burkholderiaceae > Caballeronia > Caballeronia sordidicola_A. The sequence continues at coordinate 22,282 of NZ_JNFG01000022.1, forward strand.
CGCGTGGCTCAACGCGGCATACGCGAAAAAAGCGCTCTCGCTGCAGCAGGAGCTGGCGGATCACATGGCGCACGAGCTATCGGCGACGCAAGCGTCTTATCGCGGCGCCAAAGCCAGTGCTACCGATGTGACCCAGGCGCAGCTCATGCTCGCGCAGACCCGGGACCAGTTGCTCAAGGCGCAGCAATCGCTTCAGACGGCGCTCATTGGCTTGTCTCGATGGACGGCCGCACCCGTCCCCGATGTCTCCGGCGAGCCGCCTGCGCCGGAGTCGGTGGTTGCATCGCTGCCGCCTGAAGAGCTTCAGCGTGTCGAGCCTGCGCTGATCAATGCGTCGTCGGAGATAGGGGTCGCTGACGCCGACACTGCCGTCGCCCATAGCAATCGCAGCCCGAACTGGACCTGGGAGGTCGCGTACCAGCAACGGGGTGGCCAGTACTCGAACATGGTGTCGGTCGGCGTCAGCATTCCCATCCCGCTGAACAGGAGGGATCGGCAAGATCGCGATACCGCCGAGAAGGCCGAGTTGGGCACGAAGGCGCGCTTGATGTACGAAGACGCGCAGCGTCAAGTCGATGCCGATATCCGCAACCTCTCGTCCACGCTCGCCAGTGGGCGCGAGCGTATCGCCAACCTGAACGCATCGCTGTTGCCTGCAGCAGACCAGCGCTTGCAGCTATCGACAGCGGCTTATAGAGCCGGCATCGGGTCGCTAGCCGATACCTTCGCTGCCCGGCGCGCCGTGCTCGACGCACGCCTGCAAGTGCTCGATCTCCAGCGCGACGTATCGCTCACCTGGGCTCAACTCGAGTACCAGGTCGTGCCGCCTTCCATGACCTACTGACAGTGAGAACACGATGAACAAGAAACTTATGACGCTCGCTGTCATTGCGGCAGTGGCGTTGCTTGCCTCGGGGTATGTGGCCGGAACATGGCATGCCAATACAACGTTGACCACAACGGCAACCTCGTCAGCCAGTGAAAAAGAGCCCGGCCGCAAAGTGCTCTATTGGCACGATCCCATGATGCCGAACCAGCACTTCGATAAACCCGGCAAGTCGCCCTTCATGAACATGCAACTGGAACCCGTATTCGCGGATGAGGGCGCGTCGAGCGGCGTGAAGATCGACCCGGGTCTTCAGCAGAACCTCGGCATTAGATACGCCACTGCACGTCGAGTCGATGTAGCGTCCGGCTTCGAGGCCGTCGGTACAACGCAGTTCGATGAGTCGCTGGCCGATGTGGTTCAGTCGCGCGTGACGGGTTACATCGACCGCTTGTATGCGAATGCGCCGATGCAACGTGTGTCCAAAGGCGCTCCGATTGCGTCGCTGTTTGTACCGGACTGGCTGGCGCCTCAAGAGGAATACCTGGCGCTCAAGCGAAGCGGCATGGACGACGCCATGCTCGCGGCATCGCGCGAACGCATGCGCGCTTTGTCGATACCGGATGCGGTCGTGGCCAACCTTGATCGCACTGGCCGTGTGCAGACGCACGTCACGTTGCCAGCGCCGGCGGCCGGCGTGGTCACTGAACTGAATGTCCGCGATGGCGCGATGGTCGCGCCCGGCCAGACGCTCGCCAAGGTCGCGGGCTTGAGCACGTTATGGCTCGTGATCGATGTGCCCGAAGCGCTGGCGTTGCAAGTCAAGGCAGGCATGAGCGTCGATGCCGTGTTTGCAGGAGATACCACGCAGCATTTCACCGGACACATTCGCGAAGTCCTGCCGGGGATCAGTACCGGCAGCCGTACCTTGCAAGCGCGCCTTGCCATCGATAACAAGGATCTAGCGCTCACTCCCGGCATGCTCATGCGCGCGCGTATAGGCGGGGCGACGACGGCGTCGAGGCTGGTCGTACCGTCCGAGGCGGTGATCACGACCGGCAAGCGCTCGATCGTGATTGTGAAGCAAGCAGATGGCCGCCTTCAGCCCGTTAGCGTGACGACCGGCAACGACTCGGGAAGCGATACCGAAGTGCTGAGCGGTTTAAGCGAAGGGGAACAGGTGGTCGCGTCGGGTCAGTTCCTGATCGATTCTGAAGCGAGTCTCAAGTCTGTCCTTCCAAGGCTTGAGGCTGCTGGCTCGGCGAGCAATACGGCTGCTGCGGCTCAGACCTACCAGACGACGGGCAAGGTCGAAGCGGTGACCAGCCACGACATCACCTTCTCACATCAGCCTGTGCCGGCCTTAGGCTGGGGCGCGATGACCATGGCATTCAACAAGCCTTCCGCAACCGCATTCCCCGACGTAAAAACCGGCGAAACAGTGCACTTCGCGTTCAAGCAATCCGACGATGGATACGAACTGACGAAGGTCGAACCAATGGGAGGTGGTAAATGATCGCGCGACTCATTCGCTGGTCTATCCAGAACCGTTTCCTGGTCCTGCTTGCGACCGTCCTGATCACGGGCTGGGGTGTTTATTCGCTGACTCAAACACCGCTCGATGCGCTTCCCGATCTATCGGATACGCAGGTCATCATCAAGGCATCGTATCCAGGCAAAGCGCCGCAGGTGGTTGAAGATCAGGTGACGTATCCGTTGACGACAACGCTTCTCGGCGTGCCGGGCGCGAAAACGATTCGCGCCTACTCCTCGTTCGGCGATGCATTTGTCTACGTCCTCTTCGACGACAAGACCGATCAATATTGGGCACGTTCACGCGTGCTCGAATACCTGAATCAGGTGCAGAGCAGGCTGCCTCAGGGCGCAAGCGTTTCCCTCGGACCCGATGCAACCGGCGTTGGCTGGGTCTATGAATATGCGCTCGTCGATCGCACCGGCAAGCACGATCTTGGTCAGCTTCGTGCGCTGAACGACTGGTTCCTCAAGTTCGAACTGAAGGCCGTTCCCGATGTGTCGGAGGTAGCGTCTATCGGAGGAATGGTGCGGCAGTATCAGGTCGTGCTCGATCCGGACAAGCTTCGCGCCTATGGCATTACGCAAACGACCGTGACGGATGCACTGAAGAAGGCGAACCAGGAGTCGGGCGGGTCTGTGGTCGAGCTGGCGGAGTCCGACTACATGGTGCGGTCGTCGGGGTATCTGCATTCACTCGATGACTTCCGTAACGTCGTCTTGCGCACCAACGACGCAGGGACACCCGTGTTGCTCGGCGACGTTGCACGCATCCAGATCGGACCCGAAATGCGGCGCGGCATTGCCGAGCTGAACGGTGAGGGCGAGGTCGCCGGCGGCGTGATCGTGATGCGCTCCGGCAAGAATGCGCTCACGACCATCGAGGCCGTGAAAGCGAAACTCGATACGCTGAAGAAGTCGCTGCCGCCCGGTGTCGAGATCGTCACGACCTACGACAGATCGAAGCTGATCGAACGCGCTGTGAGCAATCTGCGAGACAAACTGATTGAGGAGTTTGTCATCGTCGGCCTGGTCTGTGCGCTGTTTTTGTTCCATCTGCGAAGCGCTTTTGTCGCCATCCTGTCGTTGCCGCTGGGTGTGCTCGCAGCATTTATTGTGATGCGCTATCAGGGTGTCAACGCGAACCTGATGTCGCTCGGCGGCATTGCGATTGCGATCGGCGCAATGATCGACGCCGCTATTGTGATGATCGAAAACGCACACAAGCATCTGGAAGCTTTTGACCACGTGCATCCGGATCAACCGATCACCGCATCCCAGCGGTGGGAACTCATCGCGACATCGGCGGCAGAGGTCGGGCCGGCGCTGTTCTTCTCGCTGCTTATCATCACGATGTCGTTCATCCCCGTGTTCTCGCTTGAGGGCCAGGAGGGGAAGTTGTTCTCACCGCTGGCGTTCACCAAGAGCTACACGATCGCAGCGGCTGCGCTGTTGTCCGTCACGCTGGTGCCGGTGCTGATGGGCTATTTCATCAGGGGCCGCATTCCGAACGAGAACGCCAATCCGATCAACCGCGTGCTGATCCGTTTGTATCGGCCATTGCTTGAAGCAACGCTGCGCCGGCCGTGGGCTGCAATTGGCATTGCGGTCATTGCGCTTGTGCTTACGTTGATTCCATTGTCGCGACTAGGCGGCGAATTTTTGCCGCCGCTTGATGAAGGCGATCTTCTCTACATGCCGACCGCGCTGCCCGGTATCTCGGCGGAGAAAGCGTCGGAGCTATTGCAGCAGACCGACCGGCTGATCAAGACGGTGCCTGAAGTCGCGACTGTATTCGGCAAATCCGGGAGAGCTGATACGGCGACCGACCCCGCACCGCTGGAGATGTTCGAGACCACCATCCAGTTCAAGCCGCGCAGTCAGTGGCGGCCCGGCATGACGCCGGAGAAGCTGGTCGATGAACTGGACCGGAGGGTGAAGGTGCCGGGCTTGTCGAACGTGTGGGTGCCACCGATACGCAACCGTCTTGACATGCTGTCGACCGGCATCAAGACCCCGGTGGGCGTGAAGATTTCGGGCGGCGACCTTGGCGTGATCGACTCCATAGCAACGCAAGTGGAAGCCGTGGTCAAGACAGTCCCGGGTGTCTCTTCCGCGCTCGCGGAGCGCTTGAATGGTGGGCGTTATATCGATGTCGATATCGATCGCCTGAAAGCTGCGAGGTACGGACTCGCTATTGCGGATATCCAGTCAGTTGTTTCATCGGCGGTGGGCGGGGAGAACGTGGGCGAAGTCATTGATGGGCGTCAGCGCTTTCCCATCAATGTCCGGTATCCGCGCGACGTTCGCGACTCGCTCGAGAATCTGCGGCGCCTGCCGGTTGTCACGGAGCGGGGCGCGCAGATCATGCTCGGCGATGTCGCTGCGCTGAAGATCGCCGATGGACCTCCGATGATTCGCAGCGAGAACGCGCGGCTTGCGGGCTATGTGTACGCCGATATCCGCGACACGGACCTGCAGTCGGCGGTGACAGCAATGCAGCGGGTCGTCACGGAGAAAGTGGTTCTTCCAGCGGGTTATTCGATCGCGTGGTCAGGTCAGTTCGAGTATCTGGAACGTGCATCGGCGACGCTGCGTACCGTGATCCCCGTCACGCTCGTGATCATCTTCGTGCTGCTGTTCCTGACCTTTAATTCGGCCGCTGATGCGTTGCTGCTGATGTCGACGGTTCCGTTCGCTCTGGTCGGCGGGTTCTGGCTGATATGGGCGCTGGGTCACGCGGTGTCGGTGGCAACCGCGGTTGGATTCATCGCATTGGCTGGTGTGGCGGCGGAGTTCGGCGTGGTGATGTTGTTGTATCTGAAACGCGCGCTTGAGCATCGGCTTGACGCCGGGGCTGTACTAACCGAGGCGCTGCTCTTCGACGCCATCCGCGAAGGCGCCGTACTGCGCGTGCGGCCGAAAGCAATGACCGTAGCCGTGGTCCTGGCGGGTCTCATCCCGATCATGCTCGGCCACGGCGCGGGGTCGGAGGTGATGCAGCGCATTGCGGCTCCGATGGTCGGCGGCATGGTCACCGCGCCGCTCTTGTCCATGTTCGTTATCCCCGCTGCGTGGTTGTTGCTCAAGCGTCGCCAAGTGCGGCGCGCAGTGCAAGCGCGTAGCGAATTCGATGGTCCTCCCGGCACGCACGTGCCTTCGCATGTTCCTTCGCATGTTCGTTCTATTCACACTGGAGAAATGAAATGACTAAACTGACTTGTATCGCGCTTGCAATGGGTGCCGCGCTCTCTGTATTCGCTGTTCAGCAATCCGCAGCCGCCGACGATATGGCCGGAATGAAGATGAGTCCCGGCGCAATGAGTCCGGCGGCGGCATCGTCGAAATCGGTTTTGACCGACGCAGAAATCAGGAAGATCGATCCAGCGTCCGGCATGGTGACGCTCAAACACGGTGCGCTGGAAAACGTCGGTATGCCGCCGATGACCATGGCGTTCAAAGCCCGGGATGCCGCGATGCTCAAGCAGGCTCACGAAGGAGACAAAGTGAAAGTGCGCGTTGAGAACGTGGGCGGCACGATGACTATCGTGACAATGCAAAAACAATAAGCTGAGTACGTTGCCGCGCGCAATCGGTTCTCGCCGGCCGCAAGCGCGCGGTTGCGGCTTGTGATGTTGTCGGCAGGCTGCGCTGGTTAAGCGCGGCCTGTCGATCACAACTGGCAAAATGACACAAAGATCTGACGGTTTTGCACGTGCACAAAATCCCGGTGGCGCGGCCTCACCGCGCGAGGACAGAGTTCCAAAATCTTCTTTAGAATCGTAGTTAAACCCAGAGTCAGGAACATCCATGTCTGTACGCTACAACGCTGCGTTCACGGCGCTTCTCGCGGCGGCGCTCTTTGGTGCGACGACCCCGCTTGCCAAGACCCTTCTTGGCACGATGTCGCCGTTCATGGTCGCAGGCTTGTTCTATTTAGGCAGCGGCGTTGGCCTCGCCTTAGCGATCGGCTTCCAGCGCGTCAGGCAGTCCAAAAATGAGCGCGCCAACGAAAGCCGGATTCAATTCGCCGAAGTGCCCTGGTTGCTCGGCGCAATTGCCGCCGGCGGTATTGCGGGCCCGGTGCTGCTGATGTTCGGCCTGAGCACCACGCCAGCCGCGACGAGTTCGCTATTGCTGAATCTCGAAGGTGTATTCACGGCAGTGATCGCGTGGGTCGTGTTTCGTGAGAATGTGGATGCGCAGATTTTTCTCGGCATGGTGGCAATAGTCGCCGGCGGCGTGGCGCTCTCATGGCAGCCGGGCGCGGCCGGTGTATCCGCCGGCGCGCTGCTGGTCGCCGCCGCGTGTGCGTGCTGGGCGATCGATAACAACCTCACGCGCAAGGTATCGACGAATGACGCCATGGTCATTGCCTGCCTGAAGGGGTTGATCGCCGGATCGGTGAATCTGTGCATTGCCCTTGTGCTCGGCGCGCATCTTCCCGGGTTGGTGAAGACGGGGGCGGCCATGCTCACCGGTCTGGCCGGATACGGCGTCAGTCTGGTTTTATTTGTTGTTGCGTTGCGCAACCTCGGCACTGCGCGCACCGGTGCGTACTTTTCAGTCGCGCCGTTATTCGGCGTGACACTCTCGCTGATACTGTGGCCGGATATACCCGGCCCGCTGTTTTGGGTGGCCGCCGCGTTGATGGTGCTCGGCGTGTGGCTGCATATTCGCGAGCGTCACGAGCATGCGCATACGCACGTGTTGATGGACCACAATCACCGGCATCGCCACGACGAACATCATCAACATACGCACGACTTCAAATGGGATGGGGAGGAGCCGCACACCCATCCGCATCACCATATGCCGATGACGCACACCCATGGACATTTCCCGGATATTCATCATCGACACATTCATTGAGCGGCGCATTTCGTCGATTAGGCATGCGTTGCATCCAGCGTCGCGCCAGCGCCGTATATAGCCTTGACGCGGCGCAATCCAGCACTCGCGGCTATTGGAGAAACACCATGAACAAGGCAATGCGGAAAGCGATGTTGGTGGGCGTGTCGGTGGCGTTCCTGTGCGGTTCGGCGGCGGCATCTGCACAGGGCGGCGGCAACGGGAACGGTGGCTCAGGCGGCGGCAATGCGCATAGCGCTGCGACGGCTGGCATGACGCACTGGGGTGATCCGGTTTCCGGGCCAACAAGTCCTATCCCGGGCAATATGCAAAACCCGGGGATGGGGAACAGTGCCGACATGGGCGCGATGTCGTCCAACGGCTCCAAGGTGGCTGCAAAGAACGTGCAGTAGGGCAATGTCATGCCAGCGAGCGCCGGACGCCGGGATTAGTCCCCGGTTGTCCTCGGCGTGAGGTCGTCGCTGCTCGCCTTACTGCATCGGTATCGCGATTCAGGACCGGGCGGTGTTGCCTCTGTTTGCATCGATGGCGTTGACCCGATGCAGGACGCTGCGAAAATTTTCAAGGGATGTCAGCATTTCCTGCGCGCAGATGTAGCCGACCATACGTCCTGGCGCCACGCGCTTCACGCTGTAATTCAGAGACACAATTGCGCTTGGAACTAAGCAAGGTTATTCGGCTCCTACTTAAGAAGCTTGGAGACAATCGCATGCTTAAACCAATTGCATTATTCGCACTTGTTGCGTGTCTGGGCGGCTGTGTCGTCGCGCCGGGTTACGGTTATGGGTACGACGGATACGGATACGGCGATCCCTACGCAACCAATTATTCGGGGCCTTACTACTCGGGCTATCCGGCTGTCTACGGCGGTGGCATCTACGTCGGTGGCGGCGGTGGTTGGTACGGCGGCCACTACTACAACCATGGCTGGAACCACGGGTACGGCGGCTTCCACGGTGGCGGCCATGGCGGCGGCTGGGGGCACGGTGGTGGTGGCGGACAGTGGCAGGGCGGTGGTGGTGGGCATAGCGGCGGCGGACACGGTGGTGGCCGCGGCTAGGGCCTCACGTCTTAGCTAGCCTGATCAGATAGCGCCTTAAGCATCGGATTCGCCGGATCGTTTGTCAGTAACCGAACGTCCGGCGAAGTTGCGTGATGACGCCAAGTGCAGGTGCCAAAGTGCGATGAGCCGAGCGAACGATACACGGAGAGTTATGTACTGCGGACTCCGGTAAAGCTTTTCTGCTGATCGCGTGAGTCCGGTCAAATTTCCCAGCTCTTGTTCGACTTGTTCCAAGTTGTCGCGCCTGCGAGAAAGTGGCCGCAGATCAATTCAAATTCACTTTACGCCCAAGCTTAGCGAGCCCCTCAGTCACCAATGAGGGGCGCTATGGCTTGTCGTTAAATCGCAGACGTAAGCGCTACGGCCGATGCGGAATCCTGATTAGCCGCAGGCGTCGTCGTGCCAGCGACGGTTGCGGATTTCTTCGCAGCGGAAGTCTTCTTAACGTAGGCGCGTTTCACGGGTGCTTTCTTGGCGGCTGCTTTCTCCGCAGGGACATTCGCCGCGGTCGCGCTCTTGGCCGACGCTTTCTTGGCAGTAGCTTTCTTTGCCGGCGCCTTCGCGCTTAGCGTTTTGACGGTCGCTTTTTTCGCCGTCACCTTCTTCGCTGCCTTCTTGCTTGCAGGTCTTGTCGCGCTTGTTGCAACGGCATGGCTCTCGCTGTGACCATCGATCAGGAATTTCGTCCGGTCCTTGACGTCTTTGATCCAAAGCGGCGGTCGAGCCCAGCCACTCCACGTGTCACCGGTCTTGGGATTGCGATACTTGGCGGGCAGCTTTGGCTTTGCCGCTGCTTTTGCTTTTGCCTTTGCTTTGACGCCAGGCTTGGATGTTTTGCCTGCAGGCCGGCCGCGCGGCTTCTTCGTGGATGAATGCGCGTCAATATCAGCGGTGCTCAGTCCATGCGTTTCCATCAGCTTGCGGATGTCGTCGAGTACCGATTGCGCGCGCTTAGCGATCATTGCTTCTGCTTGCGCCTGCAGCTTTTTCAGCTTGGCTTGAATCTGTTCCAGAGTCGGCATTATGGTTTCCTTAAGAGTGATTGCCCGCACTATGCCATGTGCTTTGTGATTTCGGAAGCGGGTAATAGAGCTGGGTAATAAAGGTACGCATCTCTTAATACAGTTTGTTTCAATCTCTGACAAAAAGACCAACCTTTTGAGCCTTGCACGATGAACGCCAGGGGTTAGATTCATCCGCTTGCGGCGAGTTAAAGTTGGAAGAAGCCCGGGGCTTTGCGGCTCTCCACTGCGTTATTCAGCCGCACGATTCCGGCATCGGTCAGGCACGGAAGTAAATGCACAGGATATCGATACAAGTTTGTGAAACGCTCGGACTACGACTTAGCGGATAGGGAGGGGAGAACGCCCGGCTCCCATGATTGCGCGAGGGACGAGCCGAACGTGCTGAGAGATATCGAGGAGCCTTGATCGGAGAGGTATCGAGCAACGACATGGATCTTTACGACCGGCAAGCCGTTAACGATGCGTCTTGCACGAGCGTCTTGGGGACGCTCGCTGGCGATCTCTAATACCGATGAGGCGGCGGCCGATGCCGCGGCGGCGGCCGATGATGGTGGTGTCTCGGCGGTGGCAACGGACGGCAGCGCCGCACGTAATGACCATGGACCCAGACGCGCCGGCATTCCTGCCGGGGCCGGGCTTCAGCCGCCGTGGGTACGGCGGCGCTCGCTGCGGCGGTCAACAACACGACCGCGAGAAATCTTCGCATACGTGCTCCATAAAAACACGAACAGAAACATGACTCGCCGATGCACTATCCGGCGATAGAAAACCAGCTCGGGATTTCACCCGAGACCCGTTTCCCCAAGCGAAAAAACTCGGCTTCTCTGGGCTACTTCTTGGCGTTCTTCGAAACCTTTGCTGCGGCTTTGACCGCTGGTTTCTTAGTCGGTTTCTCCGCAGCCTCAGCGATTGCTTTAGGCTTGGCCGCGGTCTTGGTTTTTTTCGGCGCTATGCCGGTGTCTGTCGTCTTGGGTTTGGCTTCGGTCTTAGTCGCCGTCTTGCGCGCAACCTTTGCGTCGGTCTTCGCGTCAGCCTTGGAGGACTTGGCCTTCGGTGCCTTGACGCTGCCTTCATCTGCAGGCGTTGCTTTAGACTTCGCCTTGACCGTTTTCTTTGGCGGTTGCTTGGCGAACTCGTCCGCATCGTTTGCTTCATGGGGCGGGATGACAGTGGCAAGCTTTTGTTCTAGCAAGACGCGCGCTTTCTCCCAATACTCCGCAGACCGTCCTTCGGGACGGCCATCCGCTTCCCATAGATGGTATGCCTCAATCCGAAGCTTTTCTTCCAAAGATTTGTTGTGCATTCCATTAACCATTTCGGGTATTCAAGCGTTCATGTTACAGGAGCGTCGCTCCGCTTGTGAACGGGCGGCGGCCGAGTTGAGCCCGTTGGTCAAGGGCGCAGCGCGTGCTTAGATCTTGCCACGCTATAAAAATGTCTTTTTTCCCGTGCTAGCATGTCTCGCGGATAGTTTGAGGGTTTGCTATGACAACCTTGTATGACACATTGTCCGTCCCCGAAAATGCGACGGCCGAAGAGATAAAGCGGGCTTACCGGAAGGCGGTCATGCGGTGGCATCCGGATCGCAATGTCGGTCAGGAGCATGCTGCACGCGCCGCATTTCTCGACGTTCGAAATGCTTACGCAATTTTGTCCGATCCTGCGCAAAGGCAGGTCTACGACTCCGTTTTTGCTGAAGAAATGAATCGGCAGGAAGCAGAGCGGCGGCGTGAGGAACGGGAGCAGGCTGAACGCGAGGCAGCGATGCGCGCCGCGCAAGAAGCGGAATACGCTGCCCGAGTCGCGCTCGCTATGCGCTTCGCGATGCAGGGCTATAACCGCGATGTCGTCCGCGGCGTGCTGCTAGCCCACGATTGCGGCGACGACCTTGCGTGCCGTATCGCCGATAGCGCCCTTGCGCTGCATGCGTCCAGACAAGCCGAGACCGAGGCCGAGCCTGAATCTCCAAAACCAGAAGAGGCCGCTCTCGACACGCACGACGCCCACGATACGCACGCCAAGCAGCAAGAAGAGAACCCGGCATCCGCGGATCGCGTGCGTTCGTTTTCCGATATCTGGATGCCGTTCTGGAATGTGCTGCGCTCGTGATCGCTTGCGCGCGGCGGGTCGCAGTCTTGCTACAGAGTCTGAATCAGAGCCCCCAAGGCCCCCAAAATTCACCGCAAGCTTTAGCGATGCCGTGTTGATATACATCCGGTCAGCTCATGGCTCGGTTGTGCGTTTTCACGCGGCCGGACGCTGGGCAGCCAGGTCTCGGGGCGCGATCGTCCCTATGTCGCCCGCCTGTGTCGAAGGAGCCAGACGAGCGGGAGCGCCCTAATAACAGCGTTGCAGGAACATACTGGCCGTTCAATCCAGCACCATGCCTGCCATACAGCGAGTTTCAGCGCACCCTCGCCTCGCCAGAACAGATTTAAAATCTGTAGAAAGGAAAGAACGGTCCGGAGACGCTCGATGGAGCATGCCTACTTCAAGTTGCTGCATTTGCTGTCGGGGCATCCTGCATGGGCTCTCACGGTCGTATTGCTTGCAGCATTTTTTGAATCCATTGCGTTTATCGGCACGTTTGTTCCGGGCAGCACCGCCATGTTCGTGGCCGGTGCGCTGGTCGGAACCGGTTCGCTCAACCTCGGCTGGGTGTTTGCCTGCGCCCTCGTGGGGGCCGTGGCAGGCGATGCCGCAAGCTACTGGTTCGGCTGCAGCCACAAGGACACCATCGCGAAGTTGTGGCCTTTTCGCACGCACCCCGGCATGTTGAAAGCGGGGCAGCGCTACTTCGAGGCGCACGGTGCAAAAAGCGTGATCTTCGCGCGCTTCATTGCTCCGCTACGCGCGGTCGTACCTGTCGTGGCCGGCATGATGGGGATGCGGCCCGTGCGATTCCTGGTCATTAACATCATCTCGGCGCTCGTCTGGGCGCCCGTGCATATTCTTCCAGGCGTTGTCTTCGGGGCATCAATCGAACTGGCAGGCGCCGTGTCTTTCCGGCTCGTCGCGGTGCTCGCCATCCTGGTTGCCGGAACCTGGCTGACGTTCAGGCTGACGAGCCTCCTGGTGTCGCACGCCCGGGCGTGGACCGACTCCTCGCGTCGCAGCCTGCTGCTCTGGGCACGTCACCACCACGGCCGGATCGGCCGGGTAGTGCTCGGCATCCTGGACCCCAAGCATCAGGCGGCAGCGCTGATCGCCGTGATCTCCGTGCTGCTGCTGGCTTCGGCCACCGTGTTCTTTTCCACGCTCCACGGCGTCTCGCACGGCGACCCGCTGGTTCAAGTCGATGTATCGGTTTATCGCTTCCTGCAATCGTTCCGATCCTCGTGGGGCGACGCACTCCTGGCCGTGCTCGGCACGCTGGGCAGCGTGTCGACGCTCGCCGCGCTAACGGTGCTGGTCGTCGTATGGATGGTGTTTGAACGCCGCTGGCGCACGGTCTCGTATTGGCTGACCGCCGTCGTGTTTTCCCAGCTATTGATCCTGGCAATCCAGATCACGATCCAGCGTCCGCTGCCGGGCGCGGTAGCGTCCAGCTTGCGCGCGTTCCCGAGCAATCACGTCGCAGCCAGCGTGGTGATCTACGGCTTCCTCTCGTTCTTGCTGGCGCGCCGGGTGGGGCCGGTGGCGAGGGTATTCGTCGCGATGGCAACCATCGCCATCCTGGTGTCGATCGCTTTCTCGGGACTTTATTTCGGCCACTTCACTTTCTCCGATGCGATCGGCGGCGCCGCACTTGCCGCCACCTGGGTGTTTCTTGTTGCGCTGACCGCCGTCTGGCGATACCCCGCGAAACCGCGTATCCGCGTCATGATGCCGATCACCGTCCTGGCGGTTGTTTGCGTGAGTGTCGTGTTGCAGTTCAGGACGAGCCTTGACGCGATGGCGGTCGAACCCACCCCGGCGCTTACTGTCGTGTCGCCGATGCAATGGACGGACACCGTATGGCGGACCTTTTCTTGCTACCGGTCAAGCATGGACGGAGACCGGCTTGAACCCATCACCATTCAATGGACAGCAACGGCAGGAGAGATCAGAGCTCAACTGGAGCGTCGGGGGTGGACAGAAGGTACGCGTTTATCGGCGCATAGCATCCTGTCTCTCGTTTCTCCGGACGTGGCGGCTACGGCGCTTCCCGTGTTGCCGAGGTTGAACAATGGCGAACCATCGGTGCTGGTATTTACGCGTGCTCACGTGACCCCGGAAGAGCGCGATGTCTTGCGGTTCTGGCCCACGCAGTACGCGGTGGCTCAGCGCGGTGGGCAGCCGCCCACACCGATCTGGCTCGGCTCGCTTGTCCACGAACGCTTGTTGCGGCCGACATGGCCATTCAATGTGTTGCGTCCGGACAGGCGACTCGATTCGATGATCGCAGCCCACGGCGAGGCATCGCCGTGGCGGGGTTTGGAGGTGGCGAGAAGTGCGGGCTGCGGGGGTATTCCGGTGACGCTGGTGGCGTCCGGTGAGCAATGAGTCATCAAGTGGTCACCAGGCAGTCAACGAGCGGTGAAATGATGTCGATCCTGCACTCATGAAGCGATGAGCTTTAAAGGCACTAGCAAACGCCACGCGGGGCCACGCAATACCGAATGCTTCTGGAGGCGAGTACTTGATACAGATTCCACCCTCGGCCATTGAGAACTGGGGAAGCGCGGCGGTCTTCGCCAATGTGCTGGCCACGCGGCTGGGTGTGCCGCTGCCCGCTATCCCCGTGCTCGTCTTCGCCGGCTCCGCGATTGCCGGGGGGAACCTGGTTTTTTCTCACGTGCTGTGTGCGGCGGTAGTCGCTGCGTTACTAGGCGACGGTGTGTGGTTTTCCGCGGGTCGCATCTATGGCCGGCGCCTGACCGATTCCCTTGGGCGTATGTCGTTATCGCTCGATGCAAGCATGCGCACCACGCGCGCCTTGTTCGAACGGTTTGGCGTGGGGATCGTGGCGGTGGCGAAGTTTGTTCCGGGCCTGGCGCTCATTACGCCGCCGCTGATGGGCACCACGGCCATTGCGCCGGCCATGTTCGTTGTGTGGGACACGGTGGGTACGGTGGCCTGGGCCTCTTTCTGGCTGCTCGGCGGAGCGTTGTTCGAGCGGCAACTCGGGATGCTGCTGAGCGTGCTCCGGCCCCACGGGGGATCGATTCTCGACGTGCTGTTTGCCGCCGCCGTTCTTTACCTGACGTATCGATACCTGCTGCGCTGGCGTCTCAGGAAGTGGCTGAGCCGCAGGGTCGTGACGCCCGAGCGGCTCGACCGGATGATGCGTTCCAGCACGCCGCCCTTGATTGTCGATGCGCGTCCGGCGTCGGTCCGGCGTGACGAGTCGTATCGAATCCCAGGGGCGTTTCTGCTAGACGTTGAATCGCTGGAGAGCATGGATGCGAACCTTTCGGCAAGCAACATTGTTGTGTACGGCATGTATGCGAGTGATGCGGCCGTCCGGAAGGTTCGCAAGCGGTTGCTTAAGAAAAACGTCGTAAATGCCCGCCTTTTGTACGGGGGGCTGGACGAGTGGGTGCGCCGTGGTTATGCGGTCGAACCGTTGCCGCCGGAGTTAAATCTCTTCACAGCATCGATGGCGCGGATTTAGAGCGCTACTCGCCTGGATCGGTCGGTGCACGTCCTCAAGTGCACATACGCACATTTGTATGCCTGCTTTAGTAGGGATGCGCGCCGCGAAATCTCGTGGCTAAATGAGCCCAACGATTCGAACAAAGAAGTCCTAAGCTACCCGAAGCAATAAAACAAAAGGTGGTGCCGCAAACAAACGTTTGCGCGGCTGCTATGGGATTTCAAGGGATCTGACGGGGACAAGCTGACAATGAAGTTCAGCAAAAAAACCGGTGAAAACGCGACGGGGGATGGAATAACGGGGGCGTTCAACCGGTAAGTGAAAAGAAGCGGTAGTTCAAACGTAGCGAATTAAATAGTTAACGAGGGGAGAGGTGGCGTGCCGGCGGCTGGGCGTGGCGAGACGCCCGGTCGTCGGACTCGCTGCTTGGTTGTAGCTTACTTCTGGTTTAAGAAGAGCCCGCAGCCGAGGCGCTTGGTTTTATATCCGCTTAATCAGGCCAGTTGCTGTGCAAGCGATTTCGTCAGCGGGCTTTCTACATCGCCGGTATGTTTGGTCGTCACCGGCTCGATCAATACGATCCAGCATTCTTCTTCCGCCACCGGGTTGTGCAGGACGCCGCGAGGCACCACATGCATCGATCCTTCAGGCAAATGGATCGCCTGGCCTCCTTCATACTCAATCCGCAGGCTCCCGCGTACGACATAGAACAGTTCGTCTTCACCCGCATGGCTGTGCCACACGAGTTCACCTCGAACCTTCGCGACTTTCACATATTGGTCATTGACCTGCGCTACGACCTTGGGCGACCAGTATTCTGTGACGGCGTCGAACGCGGTCTTCAGATCGATGGCGCCGGTGGAAAAGGCCAAATTCATATTCATTTCTCCATTCAGTTAATCTCGAAGCAGCGACTTGGCAAAGCGGAGGGAGGTGCTTCAACCCGCACCCACACCCGGCTCCCAGTACACATTTAACCCCATTAACTCAGTTAGCGTTTGCGCTGCCGTTTTCATTCTTTCCCCCACTTCGTTCATGGCAGGCACCGGTGCCTGATCGATGCGTTCTATGAACGGCGTCGTCAGCGACGCAATGGCGTGTCCATTTCGTCCGAACACGGGATAAGCGAGGTTCTTGACGCCCTTGACCTGGCGACTCGGCATGCGTGCATGTCCGCGTTCCTTGATCCGCGCCAGATCCGCGGCAAGCTGCTTTGCATCGACGGGAAGTTCGCCGTCAACGGGGACATGCAGCTTGAGCATCCGCTTGCGTTCCAGTTCTTCCTGGAACGCCATCAGTACTTGTCCCGAAGCCGTATCGGTCATGCCGATCAGCGTACCCACCTTCAACGAAAAGCCCCAGCGCTCGGGGCTTTCCACGCCCGCGACAATCAGCACGCGGCCGTCCTGATACACACACAGGTGGAACGACTGACGGACGTCGTTGGCTAGTTGCGTCATCAGCGGCAGCGCGGTGGTCACCAGCGAGCGGACCGGCTGATGCCGATGCGCAAGCTGGAACAGCAACAACGACAACACATACCGGTCACCTATGGCGAGCAGATACCCGCGCGTCTCCAGCGTAACGACCATGCGAAAAATCTCCGCAGTCGTGCGCCCGAGTGTCTTTCCCAAGTCAGCCAGTGACAAGCCCTCCGGATGACTCGCCAGCAGTTCGATGATGTCCAGCCCCTTTTCGAGCGCCGGCGCTGAGTATCGCGTGTTGTCCAAAATCTCTCCTTGCCCAAAGCCAGATGTCCGCCTTCAACCGGTCTCGACGCAATGAGATCCGGCAACGGCATGGCGTGATTGTAGACGCGCGGAACCCTTGTGTTTGTTGCCATCGTTGAAGGAAAACGAACTCAAATGGGCATCGGGAAAACACCAATGAAAATTCATGTATGAAATAGCGTTTTATCTTTAAAATGATTTGCATCGATGGAAAAGTGGTCCGCAAGATGCCGACATGGAGACAACGCTGATGGCTGAAGTGGCATTCAAACAGGTGCAGAAGTCGTTCGGCGCCGTACAGGTGTTGAAGCAGATCGACCTGACAGTGGCTGATGGCGAGTTCCTCGTGCTCGTGGGACCGAGCGGCTGCGGCAAGTCGACATTACTGCGTGCGCTGGCAGGACTGGAGGGCGTGACGCATGGACGGATCCTGATCGACGGTCGCGTGGTCAACGACTTGCCGCCGAAGGACAGGGACATCGCGATGGTGTTCCAGAACTACGCGCTGTATCCGCACATGAGCGTGTTGGAGAACCTCACATTCGCGCTGAAATTGCGCGATCTGAAGCCCGATGAAATCGCGGCGCGTGCAAATCAGGCGGCGACCATTCTTGGCCTTCAGGATTTGCTCGGCCGCTATCCGCGCCACTTGTCCGGCGGTCAGCGTCAACGTGTGGCCATGGGCCGCGCGATCGTGCGTGACCCGAAGGTGTTCCTCTTCGACGAACCGTTGTCCAACCTCGACGCGAAGCTACGCGTTCAAATGCGCGCGGAAATCAAGGCGCTGCATCAGCGCTTGCGCGCAACCACGGTCTATGTGACGCACGATCAGATTGAAGCAATGACGATGGCGGACCGCATTGTCGTGCTGAATGGCGGCGTGATCGAGCAGATTGGCGCGCCGCTCGAACTTTACGATGACCCCGACAACCTGTTCGTCGCGAGTTTTATCGGCTCGCCTTCCATGAATCTTTTTAGCGGCCGCTACGAGTTGCAAAACGATGGCGCGCGGGTACGTATTGGCGATTTTTCGATACAAGTGCCGGTGGTTAACGCTAAAGACGGCCAAGAGGTAACGGTCGGTGTGCGGCCCGAGCATCTTGTGGTGGCGCAGACCGGCGGTATTCCATTCAACGTCGATGTAGTCGAACCGACCGGCGCATCCACCGAATTGTTTGGCACGGTTGCAGGACAGCGTTGTTGCGTCATCGTAAATGGACGTTTGTCACTGCGCCCGGAGCAGGGCATCCGGCTCGATGCCGAGCTGTACAACACCCGCGTTTTCGACACCAACACCAGCCGCCGGCTGCGCTAGAAAGCTGGAAAAAACCACACGCAAGCCGTATCGCCCGACGTCACGGCACATAACAAAGGAGATGAATCATGGTTAGGGATTCGATGAAAACCGGCCTCAAGATCGCGGTGTCGGTACTGGCTTTAGCGGGTCTGGTCGCCACGACCGCGGCACGCGCCGACAACGAATACGCAGGCTATACATTGCGCGTCAAGCTGATCGGCGGCGTGCAATACGAAGCGCTCTACACGCGCATTCCGCTATGGGAAAAACAGACCGGCGCGAAGGTCGAGATCGTCTCGCGCAAGAGTCACTTTGAGCTGGATCGTGAGTTGAAGCAGGACATTGCTTCGCAGCATATCGACTATTGCGTGTCGTCGAATCATACGAATTTTTCTGCGCAATACCCCATCTTCCGCGACCTCAAGGGTTTGTTCCCCGCAAGCTATCTCGCAGCGTTCGCGCCTGCTTTGCTAAAGCAGTCCGAGGTCAAGGGCCAGCTTGTCCAGATCCCGCGATCAACAGACATAGAAGCGCTCTATTACAACAAGACCGCTTACGCCGATCCGGCGAATCGTGATGCGTACAAGAAGAAGTTCAACGAGGACCTCACCCCTCCGAAGACCTTCGCCGAGTTCACGCAACAGGCGACGTTCTTTACGAAGGCGCCGAATTTCTACGGGACGCAATTCCCGGGCAAGGACGAAGCACTCACGGGCACGTTCTACTCGCTGCTGGTGGCGAACGGCGGCCAGTTACTCGATGCAAAGATGCAACCCAAGTTCAATTCGCCGGTGGGTGTGAAGACGCTCGACTGGTTCGTCAATCTATACAAGGCGGGCGTGGTGCCGAAGGGCGTGCCGAGCTACGTCTGGGACGATCTTGGCAACAACTTCGCGTCGGGCAAGGTTGCGCTCGATCTCGACTGGCCGGGTTTTGCGTCGTTCTATAACGACCCGAAAACGTCGAAACTTGCCGGCAATGTGGGTGTGGTTCGTGCGCCGCTGGGCGCTGCCAACAAGCGGCCGGGTTGGTCGGGTTCGCATAGCTTCTCGATCACGAAGGTATGTGCACGGCCGGAAGTGGCGGCGAGTTTCATCCAGTTCCTGACGAGCAAGGATTCGCAAATGGTCGAAGCGCGCCTCGGTTCAATTCCTTCGCGTATCGACGCGCAGCAGGCCATCGTGCAGGAGTTCAAGACGAAGGACGATCACTTCATGGCGGACGCTGTCGCGACCTTCAGTCAGGCCGCTAAGGAAGACTCGTTCACTCCGCCGCGCGTCGCGCAATGGAATGAAATTTCCAATGCACTGTGGCCGGAATTGCAGAAGGCGATCATCGGCGACGAGACCTCGCAGCAGGCCCTCGATAACGCGGCGAAGAAGGTCGCGGACATCATGCAGGACGCGGCGGATAACCAGTAACCAGCGATCAACATGCAATCCAACACGCCTTACTCGATCGGCGGCGAGCCTGTTCTCGCCACACCGCGCAGACGGATACCGCTGCCGATCAAGCTGCTGATGCCTGCCTTCCTGGCGGTCGGGATCGTGGTGATCCTGCCGCTGTTGTTCTCGTTTTATACGAGCTTCACGGCGTATCGCCTGACCGACCCCGATACGCTTTCGCACTGGATTGGCTGGCGTAACTACGAACGCGCGTTTGCAAATGGCGACTTCTGGGCCGCGTTCGGCCGCACGATTTTGTTCCTTACCATTGCGCTGAATCTCGAACTGTTGCTGGGTCTTGGCGTGGCGCTGCTGCTCAATCAGGTAACGAAAGGCCAGCGCGCATTACGCACGGTGATGATGTTCCCGATGATGTTCTCGCCCGTGCTCGTCGGCTTCCAGTTCAAGTTCATGCTCAACGACAGCACGGGCATTGTGAACAACCTGATGCAGACGTTGTTCGGCGCGAAGTCGGCGTTCCCGTTTCTCGTCAATGCCAACTCCGCGCTGGCGTCGCTGATCGCGGCCGAGGTGTGGAATTCGACGCCCATCTTCGCCGTGATCCTGATGGCCGGGTTGATGGCGTTGCCGAAGGATCCGATAGAAGCATCGAAGGTGGATGGCTGCAGCTCATGGCAGACATTTCGTTACGTGACGCTGCCGTACCTGATGCCGTTCATCTATATCTCCATGACGATCCGTTCACTCGATGTGGGCCGAGCCTACGACATCGTACGCATCATGACGAACGGCGGTCCGGGTGGACGCACGGAATTGCTCTGGACGATGGTCGGACGCATTGCCTACGACGATTCGCGCATGGGTTATGCGAACGCGATTGCGTATGTATCGGTGCTGGTGTCCATCCTCTTCACGCTGTACTTTTTTCGCAAGTTAAGCGGCGCGCGCAAACACATGGGACCTGCCTGACATCATGAGCGATACGGCATTCAAGGGCGCATTCGTGCGCAAGTCGGCGGTTTGGTTCGGTGTGTTCATCGTGATGGCGATCATCTGCTTGCCGGGGCTTTGGGTCGTGCTCAACGCGTTCCGTTCGAACGTGGCGATTTTGTCGAATCAATCGCCGCTGGTCGGTTCAAGCTACACGCTCGATAACTTCAAGAGCATGTTCGGCTACGGGCAAATGGCGTCGCTGCCCATCAGCCAGTACTTCGTGAATTCGTTGATCATCTCTTGTGTGAGCACGGTCGCCGCGCTGGCAGTCGGCGTGCTTGGCGGCTATGCGTTCGCGCGTTTCGAGTTCAGGCATAAGCAGGTCATGTTCGTCGCGCTGATGCTCACGCGTGCGATTCCGGGTATTGCGTTGTCGTTGCCTATTTTCATGCTGTGGGCATGGACGGGTCTGCTCGATACGCGCATTGGCGTGATCCTCGTTTATCTCGCGATGAACGTACCGTTCACCGTATGGCTCATCGATGGTTTCTTTCGCGAGGTACCGATCGAGTTGTCGCAGGCCGCGCAGATCGATGGATGTAACCGCTGGCAGGCGTTCTGGCGCATCGAGTTGCCGCTCGCAAAAAGCGGGATAGCATCGGCGGGGATCTTTGCGTTTCTCACGAGCTGGAATGAATTCGCACTCGCCACGCAACTGTGCCGAAGCCCCGATACAAAGACGCTGCCCGTCGGGCTGATGGACTTCACCGCGCAGTTTTCGGTCGACTGGGCAGGCATGTGCGCGATGGCCGTGATCATCATCATTCCGGCGATCGTGCTGACGTTCATCGTGCAGAAACATCTGATCGCGGGCTTGACGCTCGGCGGCGTGAAAGGCTGAACACCGGCTGAACAAGCTTTAGAGGGAACTAAAAAATGACAACTATCGATACCGTCGACATCCGCCAGGTCGACCTTCAACCCAAGGTCAAACGCACGGATGCGATCCAGTCGTTCGTGGTGCAGGAGACCGTGCTGGTGACCCTCCGTTGCAGCGACGGCAGCGTAGGCACGGGTTATACGTACACCATCGGCACGGGCGGTTCTTCGATCGTCGCGTTGCTGCACGATCACTTGGCGCCGTTGCTGATTGGACGCGATCCCGCCGAGTATGAAGCCATCTGGCGTGACCTCTTTTTTCATACGCACGCAACGGCGGTGGGAGCGATCACGAGCCTGGCGCTCGCTGCAATCGATACCGCTCTTTGGGACCGCAACACGCGCGTGGCGAACCTGCCGTTGTGGGTCGCGGCGGGCGGATCGAAGCCGCGCACGCGCACGTATTCCACTGAAGGCGGGTGGTTGCATTTGTCGGAGGCAGAGCTCGTCGATCAAACCTTGCAGGCGCGCGATGCCGGTTTTCACGGCGCGAAGATCAAGGTCGGCCGGCCGCATCTGGCTGAAGATACGCGACGGCTTACCGCTGTACGCGACGCCATGGGCGATGACTTCGAGATCATGGTCGATGCCAACCAGGGCTTCACATTATCCGAAGCCATCCGCCGCGCGCATGCGTTTGAACCGTTGCGACTTGCTTGGCTGGAAGAGCCGATGCCCGCTGAAAATATCGCGGCGCATCAGCGGCTTTGCGCGGCGAGTTCGGTGCCGATCGCAGTGGGGGAATCGATGTATCACCCAGCGCAATTCGCCGAGTATCTGAAGGCGGATGCCTGCTCGATCGTTCAAGCCGATGTCGCGCGTGTAGGCGGAATCACGCCGTGGTTGAAAGTGGCGCATCTGGCTGAAACCATGAACGTATCCATCTGTCCGCACTTCCTGATGGAATTGCACGTGAGTTTGTGCGCGGCCGTGCCGAACGCGACGTGGCTCGAATACATTCCCCAGCTCGACGCGCTGACCGGCAAGCAGGTTCAGATCGAGCAGGGTTATGCGGTTGCGCCGATGGAACCGGGGATTGGTATCGACTGGGATTGGGATGCGATCCAGGCGACGCAGCGCACGCATGTTTGCGTCGACGCCCGCGCGGCGGCTTAAGCCATGAGCACGAACGTCATGCGCCATTGCTTGTCACTCGATCTGCGCGATGACCCTGACGTCATCGCGCAATATGACCGGTATCACGAGGCGGTCTGGCCTGAAGTGCTGGATGCGCTGCGAGCGTCAGGCATCATCGATATGACGATTTGGCGGCGCGATACACGCTTGGTGATGTTGATTGAGACTGAGCCTGACTTTAGCTTTGACAAACTCGTGGCAGGCGCTGATGTTCATCCGCGCGTGACCGAGTGGAATGCGTTGATGGCTAGCTTTCAATGTCCGCTGCCGGGTGCAACGAGCGCTGAGTGGCAACCGATGAAACTTGCGTTCAATATGCAGGCGCAGATGAAGGGCCACGAACGCTAAGCGCTCAAACCCGCTCGATCAGACAAGACGCACGATCACGGAAAAGAGCCACACCGCAATGCCGACGCCACCGACCAGGCAGACGGCCACCGCGCACAAACGCCAAAGGGTCTTCATTGGTCGTACCTAAAAAAGAAGGCCGCAAAAGCGGCCTTGAAGAGGGGGTACTACAGGGGGATCAATGAGACGGATCGTAAAGCGCGAGACTTAAGAGAACATTAAGCCGCGGTGAGCGAATCCTGATCATCCTGTCGAACGCCTTTCTCGCAATTTAAAAATGCCGATACCGGATGAGCTTACGCTCATCCGGTATCGCCATTTCGAGCTTCGTCGGCCTGACGACAAGAGCGGATGTTGACCGATCGCTCCCGTCAGTTGGCCGTGGAATTAGTTATGCGAGTACAGCGAGCGTTCGTTGCTCAGGCTAACGCGGCTGCCCGATTGTGATTGCGTGTCTTGCACGCCACCGTAGGACGTTGCGTTCGCGTTGGCTTGGGCTTGTTCAGCGGCAACCGTTTGAACGCTTTGGCCGCGTTGCGATGCCGGTGCACCGACGCTCGGGTTATACGACGGTGCCGGGCCGTAGCCGCTGCTGGCGAAAGCGGGGGCAGCCAAAGCTGCCGAAGCGGTGACCAACAATGCGGCGATAAGATTCTTGTTCATGATGTGCTCCGATTTGCATGAGTTGTAAGGGGCGTAGCGGCTTGCTTTTTCTGCTCACTGCGTCGATGAAATGCAGTGTATACCCTTACTATCGATTTATTGTGTCGATAGGATGCAATTGACTTTTCGGATTCTGCCAATAATGAGATGAAGATGCGCGCGCCTTCCCGGGGATGCGAGCTAGTCGTGAAGCGTCTCGATAATCGCCGCCGTGATCCCCGTGCGCCCGTACGAAGCCCGCTCAACCATTCCGACAGTCCGCAGGATTGCCGGCTGCGCAATCGAAATTAGCCGTAGCGACGGGTCCGTCTGCCATCCGGCCCTATGCAATTGCGGCAACACGGTCACGCCTACGTTTTTCCTCACCAGCGCCACAATCGTCTCGATGGAATTTAGCTCCAGATACTCGGTTACCTCCAGTCCGAGCGTCGTCAGCGCCTGATCGACAACCACGCCGGTTCGCACGCGCCGGTCGAAACGTAAAAATCCATGCGATGCCAGGATCCGGCGCGGGTCGGTATCGGTGATCTCGCGGCTCACGATCAGCATCAGCGGCTCGGTGTAGAGCGGCGTCCATTTGAGGGTGTCTGGCAAGGCCTGGTCGGGGCGGGCTACCACCGCCGCAATATCCACCTCTCCCTGCTCCACCATGACCGTCAACTCGTCCGAACGAGCAGACAGCAACCTCACATCCAGTCCGGGATGCGCTGTTTTCAGTCGCGCAACCCCCAACGACAGCGCTTGAATCACCGATACCACCGCGCCAATCGCCACGGGCCCCTGCATGGAGCCAGCCGGCGTAGCCTCCAGTTCATCAAGCAGATCCAGTATCTGCTCCACCTTCGGCCGAATCTCGTGCCCCTGCCGGCTCAGCGAAATCTGCCTTGCGCTGCGATCGAACAATTGCCGCCCCAGCGCTTGCTCCAGTCCGCGCATCTGCAAGCTGACCGCGGCCTGGGTGAGCGCGACCCTATCTGCCGCGGCGGCGAACGAGCCCGTCCGCGCGACCGCCCGGAACGTCTTCAGCATTCGAATAGTCGGCATGGCTAATTCAAGAAAAAGTTAAGTGTCAAAAAGAAAGTTTAATATTTCCTGATGCAATTGGGCCGACATAATTACTTCATGAAAGTTTTGGGGCGACGTGCGACAGGCGACGTCCGGCTGCCTTGTCGCTCACACCGGCCCATAGGCTCCGGTTAGCCGTCTGTATTCCCCCGCAGCGGAGTATTGAATTTGTCGACGTTAAGCAAGCTGCCCCTGAACCAGCCCAATCGCCAGCCTGATCGCCACGATCAGCTCAATCCGCCTGCCAGGCGTCCTGTACTCGAAGTCAGCGGTTTCTCGCTGAAATTTTCACGCGCCGCGCATGTGCCGAACCTCGTCGAGGACGTGTCGTTCTCCGTGAACGCGGGCGAAACGCTTTGTATCGTCGGGGAATCGGGGTGCGGGAAAAGCGTGACGTCGCTGGCGATGATGGGTTTGCTGCCCAGCCCGCCCGCTAATATCGTTGCGGGGAAGGCGATGTTTGACGGCCGCGATCTCTTCAAACTGAGCGAACGCGAACTCGCCGATATCCGCGGCAACCGGATGTCGATGATCTTCCAGGAGCCGATGACCTCCCTCAACCCCGCGTTCACCGTCGGGCATCAGATAGCGGAATGCGTGCAGCGGCATCGCGGTTTGAGTAGCGCGGCGGCGCGCAAGGACGCGTTGGACATGCTGCGCCTCGTGCGCATTCCTGCGCCGGAAACGCGGCTCGACGCGTATCCCCACGAGTTGTCCGGCGGCATGCGCCAGCGCGTGATGATCGCGATGGCGCTGGCCAATCGCCCGCAGTTGGTGATCGCCGATGAACCCACGACCGCCCTCGATGTCACCATTCAGGCGCAGGTTTTATTGCTCGTGCGCAGCCTGCAAGCCGAGACCGGTACGGCGATGGTGTTGATCACGCACGACCTCGGCGTGGTAGCCGAAGTGGCTGATTACGTCGCGGTGATGTATGCGGGGCGGATCGTGGAATATGGCTCGGTGGATGAAATCTTCGATGACCCGCAGCACCCGTACACCATCAGTTTGATGGGCGCGATTCCATCGGTGGGGAAACGCGAAGGCGCGCTCGCCACCATTCGCGGTTCCGTGCCGTCGCCGGAACAGATGCCTAAAGGTTGCAGGTTCGCGCCGCGTTGCCCGTTTGTGGAGCAGCGGTGCATAGACTCAGTGCCACCCGACAAGCAACTATATGGAACACATCGCGTGGCGTGCTGGGTTGCGCCGGTTGAACATGCTCTTGGCGGAGCGTTGGCATGAACCCGAACGCTCCCATTATTGAAGCGCAGGACCTGACCAAGCACTTCGGCGGGAACCGCAACCTCTTCACGCGCACGCCCACCGTCTACGCGGTGAACGGTGTCTCGTTCTCCGTGCAGAAGGGCGAGACGTTTGCGATTGTCGGGGAATCGGGTTGCGGCAAGTCGACGCTGGGACGCCTGCTGCTGCGTCTTATCGATAGCACCGAAGGCCGCGTGATTTACGAAGGCAAGGACATCACGCATCTTGGCACCGAGCCCATGCGTCGCCTGCGCCGCGAGATGCAGATCATCTTTCAGGACCCGTTTGCGTCGCTGAATCCGGGCATGACGGTGGGGCAGATCATTGGCGAGCCGATCGCGCTGCATGGTCTCGCGAAAGGGACTGCACTCCAGCATCGTGTAGCCGATTTGCTGCGCACGGTCGGGCTGCAACCCGGTTACGCCGAACGTTATCCGCATGAGTTTTCGGGCGGGCAACGGCAACGTATTGGCATCGCGCGGGCGTTGGCGGGCGAGCCCAAGCTGATAGTCGGCGATGAACCCGTCTCCGCGCTCGATGTCTCCGTGCAAGCCCAGGTGATCAACCTGCTCGAGTCGCTGAAGCAGGAGCTTGGCCTGACGCTGATCATGATCGCGCATGACCTCGCGGTGATCCGCCATATGAGCGATCGCGTAGCGGTGATGTACCTCGGTGAGATCGTGGAAATGGCGGATGTGAACGTGTTGTTCGACCAGCCGCTTCATCCCTATACGCAGGCGTTGCTGCAAGCGATTCCGGCAAGCAGTCCGCGTCAGCGTCGCAGCAAATCTTCGTTGACAGGCGATCTGCCGAGCCCGACCGCACCGCCTTCAGGATGCCGTTTTCATCCACGATGCCCGCATGCAAAAGCGCGCTGCGCCGACGAACAACCGGTCAGCGAAACGCTTGAGGGCGGTCACCGGGTCGCGTGTCATTTCTGGCGCGAGATACAGAACGCGGGCGGCGGTGCGCCGCTCGTTTCCATCGTCAGCCCGAAGCTTACCGAGCGGCTGGCGGTGTATCGGCAACGTCAGGCACTGGTCGACGGCGCTATCAAAGAACAATCGAACAAACAGTAAAACGGGGAAGTCCAGATGCGAAAGATTTTGTTGGCCGCGGCGCTCGCCGCTAGTGCAAGCACCAGCGCCGTGATGGCTCAGTCGAACT
Organism: Caballeronia sordidicola; assembly: GCF_000729995.1. Lineage (GTDB taxonomy): Bacteria > Pseudomonadota > Gammaproteobacteria > Burkholderiales > Burkholderiaceae > Caballeronia > Caballeronia sordidicola_A. Next base: position 49,127 of record NZ_JNFG01000022.1, read on the forward strand.
CGACCATCCGGATTGGTTTGCAGGACGACATTGGCACGCTCGACCCGGCGCGCAGCAGTCAGGTGGTCGATCGGATCGTGTTCAGTTCGCTCTGCAATTCGCTCGTGGATATTGGCCCGGATCTGAAGATTGTGCCCATGCTAGCGACCTCATGGAGCATGAGCGCCGACAACAAGACGCTCACGTTCAAGCTGCGCCACGGCGTGAAATTCCACGACGACGAGCCGTTCAACGCCGCCGCCGTGAAAGCTAATCTCGACCGCGCGCGTTCCATGCCCGCGAGCAATCGCAAGAGCGAACTGGCTTCCATCGATCACGTGGACGTAGTCGATGAATTTACCGTCGCGATCGTGTTGAAAGCGCCCGATGCCGCGCTGCTCGCCACGCTGACCGATCGCGCCGGCATGATGCTCGCACCGAAAACCCTGGCCGATGATTCCAGCGTCTCCACGCATCCGGTGTGCTCGGGTCCATACAAGTTCGTCGAGCGTGTGCAGAACGACCGCGTGGTGTTGGAGAAATTTGCGGGCTACTGGGACGCCGATAAATACCCGATCCAGAAAGTCATCTTCCAGCCAATTCCTGACAGCACCGTTCGTCTTGCGAACCTGCGCTCGGGTTCGCTCGACATGCTGGAACGTCTCGCGCCTTCCGACGTTGCATCGGTAAAAAGCGACAAGAACCTCAACTTCATTTCGATGAGCGGCCTGGGCTTCTACGACCTCACGTTCAACGTATCGAACGGTTCGCGTGCGCCGAAGGCCTTCAAGGATAAACGCGTGCGTCAGGCGTTCGAACTGGCCATTGACCGCGATGCGATTAACCAGGTGATCGGCGGCGGGATTTTCTCGCCCATCGGCCAGGCGATACCTTCTAACAGCCCGTACTTCGATGCATCGATCAAGACGACCAAACGCGATATCCCGAAGGCTAAAGCGTTGCTGAAGGCGGCGGGTTTCGAGCAGCTTAATGTGGAACTGACCTTTGGTAACAACACGGTATCGAACCAGATGGCGCAGATGCTGCAAGCCATGCTTTCCGAAGCCGGCATCAACCTGAAGCTGCGTCCGACCGATTACGCCGCTGCGCTGAATGCATCGACTAAAGGCGACTTCGAATTGCTGTATCTCGGCTGGTCGGGACGCACGGACCCGGATGGCAACCTGCATCAGTTCGTGACCTGCAAGGGCAACCTGAACTACGGACGTTATTGCAATCCCGATGTGGACAAGCTGCTCGACGATGCCCGCGTGAAAGCGACGGTCGCCGAGCGCAAGCCGATCTACGACGCCGCGCAAAAGATCCTCGCCGATGAAGACCCTATTGTGTATCTCTACGCACAGCCGTGGCCTTACGCGTTGTCGAAGAAAGTGCAGGGCTTCACGCCCTACCCGGACGGGTTGATCCGCCTGCGTGGCGTGAGCATCAAGGGGTAATCCGTTCATGCTGCGAATCATCGCCAACCGCGCGCTTGTAGCGATCCCGACACTCATCCTCGTGTCGATGATGATCTTCGGTCTGCAAAAAATGCTACCCGGCGATCCGGTCTTGGCGATGGCCGGCGAAGACCAGAACCCGCAGGTCATCGCTACATTGCGGCTGAAGTATCACCTCGATGAACCCGTGCCCGTGCAATACGCGCTGTGGGTAAAGGACATTCTTCATGGCGATCTGGGCGCGTCGCTGAGAACCGATGTGCCGGTGACCAAACTCATCGCGCAGAAGTTGCCGGTGACGTTGCAACTGGCCGTGATGGCGATGATCTTTGCGATCGGCATCGGCATGCCGCTCGGGGTTTTATCGGCGGCGAACAAGGGGAAAGCGCTTGATTACGGCGCTAATGTTCTCGCGCTGACCGGCATGTCAATACCGAACTTCTGGCTCGGGATCATCCTGATTTTTCTTGTATCGGTGAAATGGCAGTTGTTGCCTTCGTCCGGATACGTGTCGCCGACCGAGGACTTCTGGTTGAGCATCAAGACCATGCTGATGCCCGCGTTTGTGTTGGGCGCGGCGCTCGGTGCGCAGTTGATGCGGCATACGCGTAGCGCGATGCTAAGCGTTCTGCGCAGCGACTACATTCGGACGGCGCGCGCTAAAGGGTTGTTACGCGGCACGGTGGTGGTCAAGCACGGCTTTCACAATGCACTGATTCCGATCGTTACTGTGCTCGCGCTGCTGTTCGGCGAGCTGCTTGCCGGCGCTGTGTTAACGGAGCAAGTGTTCACCATTCCGGGCTTCGGCAAGCTGGTCGTCGACGCGGTTTTCAATCGCGACTACGCCGTCGTTCAAGGCGTCGTGCTGGTCACGGCGGTAGGATTTATCGTGGTGAATCTGTTCGCCGATGTCTTATACGTCCTGCTGAATCCGCGGCTGAGGAAAAGCTGATGGCGACTATTGTGGAAGTGGAAACAGCCGCTCTGCCGCGCAAACGCAATCGCGCGTTAGGTCGCTTTATGCGCAATCGTGCGGCCGTGGCTGGCGCGGTAATAGTGCTGCTGGTGATTCTTGTGGCTATCTTCGCACCGTGGCTTTCGCCCTACGATCCGATTCAGGCGAGCTTCATGACAGTGCGGCATGCGCCATCGGCTAGTCACTGGTTCGGAACCGATGAACTCGGTCGCGACGTCTTCACGCGCTTGCTCTGGGGCGCCCGCGCTTCGTTGCTGGCGGGTGTGGTGTCGGTGGGGATTGCGGTGGTCATTGGCGTGCCGCTGGGGCTATTGGCAGGCTACTTCGGCAAGCTGGTCGATGGCGTGATCTCGCGCTTCACCGATGCCTTGCTCTCCATCCCGTTCCTGATCCTCGCGATTGCACTTGCTGCGTTCCTCGGACCGAGCCTCACCAACGCGATGATCGCTATCGGTGTCTCGGCCATGCCGCGCTTCGTGCGCCTGACTCGTGGTCAGGCGATCAGCGTCAAAGCCGAGGATTATGTGGAAGGTGCGCGCGCGATCGGGCTCGGCCATTTCCGTATCATCGTCCGCTATATTTTCCCCAATGTGCTGCCGCCCATCATCGTGCAGGCGAGCCTCACGGTCGCCATGGCGATAATCGCCGAAGCCAGCCTGTCGTTCCTCGGCCTCGGGCAATTGCCGCCGGCGCCATCGTGGGGATCGATGCTGAACACCGCGAAGGACTTCGTCAGCCAGGCGCCATGGATGTCGATCTTCCCGGGCATCGCGATCTTCCTGGCCGTGCTCGGCTTCAACCTGCTCGGCGATGGACTGCGCGACGCGCTCGATCCGCGCGAGCTTTGACGTGTGCCCCAACAACTTTCATCAATCAAAGAGACGAGTTTTCCATGACCCGCTTCAACTGGCAGAACCCCTATCCCACACCGCGCTTGCCCGTGTTCGCGCGCAATATTGTTTCGACGTCGCATCCCCTCGCCGCGCAAGCCGGCTTGCGGATGTTATGGAAGGGCGGTAACGCCGTCGATGCGGCTATCGCGGCCGCGGCAGCCATCACGCTGGTCGAGCCCGTGTCGTGCGGACTTGGCGGTGATGCGTTCGCGCTCGTCTGGGACGGCGCCAAGCTGCATGGCTTGAACGCATCGGGCGTGTCACCGGCCGCGTGGAACGTCGATTACTTCAAGAACAAATACGGTGAGCAAAACGGCCTGGCGAACCAGCCGAAGCGGGGCTGGGACGCGGTCACCGTGCCCGGCGTGATCGCGGGATGGGAAGCGTTGCACGCAAAGTTCGGTTCGCTGCCATTCGGCGACCTGATGGAGCCAGCCATTGAAATTGCCGAGCGCGGTCATGCAGTGGCGAGCATCGTTGCATACAAATGGGTGGCGGCTATCCCCGAGTTAAAAGACCAGCCCGGTTTCGCCGATACCTTCATGCCGCGCGGCCGCGCGCCCGAGATCAGCGAGTTGATGCGTTATCCCGGTCACGCGAAGACATTGCGCGCGCTTGCCGAACACGGACCGCGCGCGTACTACGAAGGCGAGATCGCCGAGAAGATCGCGGCGTTTGCAAAGCAGGGCGGCGGCGCGATGACCGCTGCCGATCTGCGTAACTACAAGGCCGACTGGGTCGAGCCGATCTCGAAGGATTATCGCGGGCATACAGTCCATGAGATTCCGCCGAACGGGCAGGGCATTGCTGCGTTGATCGCGCTCGGCATTCTCGATAAATTCGATGTGAAGTCGCTGAGCGTCGACAAAATCGAGTCACAGCATTTGCAGATCGAAGCCATGAAGCTCGCTTTCGCCGATGTCTATCAGTACGTCGCCGATCCGCGTTCCATGGACGTCACGCCCGAGCAGATGCTCGACGACGCGTATCTCACCGAGCGCGCCAAGCTCATCGATCCGAACAAAGCGAAGCACTTCGACTTCGGCATGCCGCCGGCGGGCGGGACCATCTATATGTCGGTGGCTGACGAGCGCGGCATGATGGTGAGTTTCATCCAGTCGAACTACATGGGTTTTGGCTCAGGCGTGGTCGTGCCCGATTCGGGTATCGCGATGCAGAACCGCGGTTTTGGTTTCTCGATGGACCCGAAATCAGCGAACGTGGTGGAAGGCGGCAAGCGTCCGTTCCACACGATTATCCCGGCGTTCCTGACGCAGAATGTGAACGGCACGCAGGAAGCAGTGATGAGCTTTGGCGTGATGGGCGGCGACATGCAGCCGCAAGGCCATCTGCAATCCATCGTGCGGATGCTTGATTACGGACAACAACCGCAAGCCGCTTGCGATGCGCCGCGCTGGAAGGTGAATCGTGACTTCACCATCGATGTCGAATCTACGCTTGATCGTGAAACGGTAAAGGCGCTTCAGGCGATGGGCCACACGATCAAGTCCGTCGACGATCCGTATATGGACTTCGGCTCAGGCCAGTACATCTGGAAACTGGACCGCAACGATCCCGAGCGTGGGTATGTGGCGGCAAGCGATAGTCGCCGTGATGGGCTGGCCGCGGGGTTTTAAGTTTTGTCTCGGCAGTATCGGCTCGTCGTGTCTGCACTTGGCCACGCAACCAGAAACCAAGCCAAGTGCGCGGCAAGAGAATAACTTTTCATTTGGCAGTCAGCCGAACACAGGCGGTCCAAGGTCCAGCGTGATCATGTACCGCTCGTCGTTCGGACGGTTCCCGTTGAACGCACCGGCGAATGTCGAGAACGACTTCAAACTTGTTGTCGGCTCTGCAATAGGTCATCGGATCTGTCACGGATTTGAGTTTGGATGGCGGGTGTATCCCTGATGGGTGGATTTTCAGCTGTCAGGGTGGAGCGCCCACGCGAACTGGCTTGCTCGCATTAGCGAGGCTAAACAGCGACGGCCGCTCGGAAGTACGGGCGAATCACGTCTGCAACCAGTCAAGTTTGCTCGAGCGAGCAGGCGGCGCTGCGTCAACCACCGTTTTGCTCCGTCATTAAAGGTGGCCCACTTAGCTGTAACGTGATTAGGTATCGCTCGTCATTAGCCGGATTCGCGTGTTTGAAGCGACGAACATCGAGAGAGACCTGATATTTGTCGCCAGCCTGCCAGAAAGTCTGTGGATCGGCCCCGGCGCGTATCTCTGCGCGCATGGTTGACGTATCCGTTATAGGCGGGTGGTCAGCAGTCAGAACCGGTCGCCAGTGTGCGCGCCGGAGTTGGTCTTGCAAAGCGACTGCCGTCGCTATAGCTTCGTCAAGCGGCAGTGTCTCAACTTGGGGTGATAGCGTTAGCTGCGTGACGTTGCCGTCTTGATCGGCGTATAGGCTTAAGAGTTTTGCAGCCGGTGTCACAAACCCGTATTGCGGGTCACTGAACAGAAGGACGGCTGGGCGCCGGACATAGAGGTTAATCCTGTTGTCACCGGTAAGTAACGGCAGCGTCGATCGGGATTGCTGACGTATCTGCGAATAAGATTCGCCAATCGTCAACACCACTTCGTCGGCCGGCTTCGCTTTCACATAGATTTCCCACACAAGAGCAAATCCAAGGAGCAGACCGGCAACTTGCCAGCGCCATTTCTTAGTTCGAGCTTCGGTCATCGTCCACCACCTCCAGCAAGCAAGAACAGAGAGTTCTCGACGGAATGGCGTTCGATTGGATGGTGCAACAATTCGTTAAACCGGTTTGCTGCGCGCAGGACAAACGCCATTCGTTGATCAGGATCGGCAAGATTCGCTAGGGGCTCCTTGCTGAATATCTCGTATTTCGCGTTGGCACCCGTGACCGTGCATTGATTGGCGAGCGTCAACTGGATTTCCCGCGCCGATCCGGTTGGGATGTTTAGCGCCCACGCGAACTGATTTGCTCGCATTAACGTGGTAAAACCTGGATCGTTGTACATAGCAGGTTGCAGGATATTGAGTTGTTCGTGGCGAGCCAGTTGCGCGACTCCCTCAGTAAGATTGCCGGAATCAATTGCACTGAACCCGCGTCGGATCTCATCCTTTACTGTACCGAACGGAACCCGATCAGCTATTGGCCACACGACCGCCCCACTCAATAGCGCTCGCTCCGGTAGACAGCGCTCAAACCTCTGCAACCCAAATTCCTTATAAAACATGTGCAGCGGCCATATATCGAGAAACAACGCGACGTTACCCTTCGCCAGCATCTCATAGACCTTTCGTGCGCCTTCGCCGGACGCCTGATCGGGCACCGGCATACGCGGCGAGGCATAAGGCGACAGGCGTTCAAGCGGCGAACTGGTTTTGTCCCATTGCTGGTAGGCATCCCGCTGTCGGTTGGACTTATCGATCATCTCTGCGGCGTTGAGCAGGCCGCAGCCAACCTGTTTGGATGCAAATGCAGCAAGCCCGGCCCATTGGAACCGATGATCGTCCAGCCACAATTGCGCATAAGCAGCATTGATGCGCCGGTTTCGCACGATCGGATCGTCGACGGATACGATAGCCTCAGCCTTCTTCTGGTAGACGCGCCAGCAATTGAAGCAGTCTTGCTTGTCGTCTTCTGCCCGTTTCTTCGCGGCCGCCTCTTCTTCTTTCCAGTTCGGGTAACAAATTGGACACCTGTGGTCATCGCACTTTTTCATGCAACCTGCTTGTCGTGATTGATTTCGTTTTATCGCGCATCGTGATCATCGTTTGCGACGCGTGCCCACATATACGCTCAGCCGCGAAGAACATTGAGCGGCCGCTCTCAGTGAGGGGCAAACCTAGCAGATTGCTGGACGTTCATGTTATTGGGATAGGCGTTGCTCTCTTCCGAGAGAAGGATCGGCCCGTTGCGGGCATCGCGGGGGCGAACTTCTATGGTTGATTGGTCCCGCCGCTGTTCTGTCTCTAAGCTGGACCGCAACGATCCTGAGCGTGGCTATGTGGCGGCAAGCGATAGTCGCCGTGATGGACTGGCTGCGGGGTTCTAGGAAAGAGATACGCTCGGTTACGTTTATCGCATTCCGGTAGCACCTGTATCAAACCGCTCTCCCTACACTCGGTTACGTAAACAACACGTTTGCACACCATGTGCACGGAGAGATGCAATGAACAAGAAGATCCTGGGTGCGGTACTGGGCTTGAGCGCGCTGTTGGTATCGGCGGCAGCGTCCGCTCATGTGGATGTCGCCGTGGGGATCGGCGTACCGGGTTATTACGCGCCAGCGCCGGTGTATGTCGCACCGCCCCCGCCGGTTGTCGTGGGGTATGGATACGGCGGTTACGGCGGTTATCGCGACGAAGGATGGCGCGAACGCGAATGGCGTCGCCGCGAATGGCATCATGAACAATGGCGTGACCATCATGGGTACGGCGACCGCCGCGGTTACCGCGATTGAGCCTGGAAACGCCAGATATAGCGCACAAAGAAGGGCCGTTTCCAATTGACGTTGGAAACGGCCCTTCTCGTTAGTCGGTGAACGCAAGCTCAATTATGAAGCCGAACCCAACGCATACCGCCTGCAATGTTCGAGATAACCCGCTTCGTGACTGCTCACCAATTCCACGATACTTTTCCACAGCCAAGACGGCGCATCGAGCGACTTCGACTTAGCGCGGCGTAACTCCGATAACCACGCGCGCCGCTGTGTTGCGTCCATCTGCCGGGCGTGCGCTTTGCCGACGACCATCGCCAGAAAGCTTGCCGCCTTCACCGCTTCATCCTGCGTCAATTGCTCGACCGTCAACTTCATGTCCTGCGGCAACAACTCGCGAATCACCACCGACCGGTCGTTCAAACGCGCCGAGCGCATCCGCTCTCCGAGCCACGGCGTCAGATGCCGCGCGCCTTCCACGATCCGTTCGGCGTTATCGCGTGGCATGCGCTTCGTCACGTCCGCATCCGTGTAACGCGGCGCGGCTGCCTTCACGCCTTCCTTGATATCGATCAGGCAAAGATCGTCGCCTTCTATCGCACCGCCGTCGATGTCCAGCAACACCGCATATCGCAACCGACCGAGCGAGCTGCAACCTTTCACCCAATAGGCGGCATCGATTACGGTGACGCTTTCTTCGTCGGCATTCTTGCGCAAAGTGGTAGCAATATCGGCAATCTCGCGCTGCTTGAACAGCGCTTTGATTTCGGCGCGCTCGGTCTTGTCGAGTGGCCAGAAACGCTTGCCGAGGGGAATGCACGGTTCAATGTCTTCGATGCGTTCGATCGCCAGTTGCTGCCACGTGCGGCGCACCGCTTCCTTCATCATCACCCGTACCTCTTCGGGCTTCGTGTCCTTGACGGAGCGATGGCTGGAACGATCGAAGGCATGTTCGTAGCCTTGCGCTACGGCTTCCATCATGCGTGCTGTCGTGACGCCCGGCAGGTCGGAACCGCGTGCGGCCGTTGCCAGCGATAACCCCAGCCGGATGATGTCGTGCGCCGGGTTGCCGATCACGGTCTGGTCGAGATCGCGGATCTGGATCTCCACGCGGCCGTCGGCGTTGGCAATGGGTCCCAGGTTGCCGGTATGGCAATCGCCGCAGATCCAGATGGCTGGGCCTTCCGGCAGCGAGTGCCCTTCGATGCCGTCGAGCCATTCATAGAACTTGGTCGTGCTGCCGCGCACGTAGGCGTGCGCGGATTCGGCCATTTTCATGTTGCGGCGCTCAAGTAGAAGCGCTTGACGATCATTGGGGTTGGGTAATTTGAATTTCTTTTTCTTTGGCATGGGATCGTCCTGTGGTGCTCAATTTGAGCAAGACGCATGCCGCTGTAATGTAATGAAAATGAAGGGTTTTTTGCCGACGCATGCTTGGCGCTGCTTTGATCGTGCTGCAAAGCGGTCGAGCGTTGTGAGCATCTGGTCAGGCGACCGGATTTTTGATCCGGTACGGTAACGGCCTGCACTTTCCAAGGAGACACAATGACGCTGCCCACCTTTTCCATGGTCGATACCGCGCCCACGCCGGTCGGTCCTTTTTCTCACGCGGCTGAAGCGGATGGTTGGGTGTTCCTCACAGGACAAATGCCAACCGATCCCGCCGATGACTCCCAGCCCTTGCCTGAAGGTGTGCAAGCGCAGACGCGTCGCGTGATGGATAACCTGATTCTTGTGCTGGAAGGGATTGGGTTGTCGCTGGATAACGTGGTCAGCGCGCGGATTTTCCTGACCGAATTCAAACGCGATTACGCCGCGATGAACGACGTTTATAAGAGCTACTTTCTGCCTAAGCCGTTGCCGGCGAGGACGTGTATCGGCGTGACAGGGTTGGCGCGCGATGCGCTTGTCGAGATCGATTTCATCGCCAGGCGATGAGTTTATTTACGCGCCGATGAGTCCACGTATCGGAAGGTCAGGTTGATCCGTTCGCCGCGGGCTTCGGGTTCCTTCGGCACTCTATGCGCCCAGTCGAGTTGAGTGCGTCCTTGCATGATGAGCAAGCTGCCATGCGTGAGTTGAAGCGTATGCGTTTGTCGCGTCTTCGTATGCCGGAAATCGAAGGTCCGCGTCGTGCCCAGACTCACCGACGCGATCACCGGTTGTGGCCCGAGTTCAGGCTCCTTGTCGGCATGCCAGCCCATGCTGTCCATGCCCGTGCGATAGCGGTTGATCAGCACGCTGTTGAAAGGAGTTTGGGATGCCGCTTCGGCTTGAGCCTTCAACGCCAGCACCGTCGGCGTCCACGGTTTCGGAATGTTGCGAATGCCGGAGTACACGTACTCCGCGCCGGGGTCTCCTTGCCACGCGGTCAAGCGCGGGAAGGGGATCTTGCCGGCGGGTGTGTTCATCGAGTCCTGCTGCCAGGTGATTTCATCGAGTAAAGCTGCCAGCGTATCCGACGCCGTCGGCTGGTCCAGCCAGTCCGGCAACCATACGATGTCAGGCTTGGGGATGTCGTCGAAGAGGTCGAACATGGCGGTGGTTTCGCCTTCGGGCTGTCTGCTGGGTCGGTGTTAGTAACTTAGCAGATTCTCTTTCCGGTAACTTGCGCACTCATTTTTTATGAGCCGCCACGTTGCGCGGCGGCTTGCCATCTCAATGAGCCAGCTTCGTCACCGTCACCCGCTTCTTCAGTACGCGCGCTTGCAGCACGATCACCAGCAACAAGAACACGCCGCGTATCACCGATTGCCAATACGCCGACAGGCTGATAAAGCCCAGTCCATTCTCGAAGTTCAGCAGGTTGAACACCAAACCCAGCAGCGCGACGCCGGCAATCGTCATCGCGATTGATCCTTGTCCGCCGGTCAATAACGTCCCGCCCAACACCACCGCCGATATCGCAAATAACTCCCAGCCAACGCCTTCGTTCGGCTGCCCAGCGCCGAATTGAGCCGCCAGGATCGCACCCGCAATGCCGGCCAGCAAACCGCTCAACGCGTAGACCGCGACCAGCGTCCGGTCTACATTCAAGCCCATCAAACGTGAGGCTTCTTCACTACCGCCTATTGCGAGCGCATGTCGTCCGAAGCGTGTGCTTCTCAATGCTAGCCAGCCCAAAACAGCTGCCACAGCCGCCACGATTCCCGGAATAGGCAGACCGAATAAATCGCCTTGTCCAAAGTTGCCGAAACTGGAGGTGGGTGCAATCGATACGGCGTCGTTATGGCCCAGCAACAACGCCAGGCCATGCGCCCCCAAGCTGGTTGCCAACGTCACGATAAACGGCAGGATCCGCATATGCGTGATGACGAGGCCATTCAACACGCCTATTGCGAGTCCCGCGCCTGCGCCCGCGAGCACTGCGACCAGACCGCCGTGCGGGCTCGCCAGCGCGGCCACCACGCTCGCCAGCGCCGCCACCGTTCCCACGGACAGGTCTATCCCACCCGTGATGATCACAAACGCCATGCCCACCGATATCAACGCGAACATCGAGTTGTATCGCCAGAAGGAGTTGATGTTGTAGGCCGATGCGAAGTGGTCGTATCGAAGCACGCCGAGTACGAGTAACGCTGCTAGCGCCAACAGGATGGGAAGGTTCTTTTTCATGTTGATATCTTCCTATCGATGGCGGCGCTGTACATACACCGCGCCAATGATGATGCCGGCTTTGACCACGAGCGCGGCTGCATCGGGAATGCCGTGGGCGAGCAGTGTGTATCGAAGCAACTGGATGATCAGCGCGCCAATCAGCGTGCCCACTATGTAGGCTCTGCCGCCCGTCAACGCCGTGCCGCCCACCGCGACTGCGGCAATGGCATCGAGCTCTGAGCCCAGGCCGATCACGTTGGCGTCCGACGAGGAATTCACGGATATCGATATCAACCCCGCCAACCCGGCCAGCGCCGCGCACAACGTGTACGCAATCATCTTCACGCGTGCCGTCGGAATGCCGCTCAAGTACGCAGCTTGTTCGTTGCCGCCGGTGACAAGCAGATACTGCCCGAACAACGTCTTGCGCACGATCCACGCGAACAACACTACGAGCGCAAGCATCAGGAACACTTGCGCGGGCACGCCCGCTACGCGGCCCAGCGCGATCCACTGGAACGCGGGGTTATCGAACGCTTGCAGGCTGCCGTCGGTGAACACCTGCGCAATGCCACGCCCCGCGATGAACAGCACCAACGTCGCGACAATCGGTTGCACAGAGAGCCTTGTGACGAGGAAGCCGTTGAACACGCCGCAGAGGGAGGCGGCCAGTACGGGCAAGACAAAGGCCAATGCAATGCCGAACGGCCCGGCTACGTTCATGAAGATCATCGGCGCGAGCGAGCCGGCAATCGCCATTGAAGCGCCCACCGATAAATCGATACCTCCCGTCGCCACGACCAGCGTCATCCCGATGCCGACGATCACGATCGTCACTACCTGCGTCAGGTTGACGTTGAAGGTCTGCAGCGACCAGAAGTGCTGCGTGAAAAGCAGGTTGAAAACGATCATCGCGAGCAGCACGGCGATCTCGCGCTGAATCGTTATCCGATGTTTTTTCTTCTGCGCGGCTTGCACGATCGGCGCGGCCGTTGCCGGTTGAGTTTTCTGATTCATGACTTACCTTCTTTGGCATCGACCGCTTCCGCCAGCGCGGATTCTTCTCCCGATCCATACGCGATCGCATCCATGATCGACGCTTCGCTCATGCGGGCACCGTCGAGTTCGGCGACGGTCTTGCCATCGCGGATCACGACTGCGCGATCGGCCACGGCAGTGAGTTCTTCCAGCTCGGACGCCGACAACAACACCGCCAGCCCCGAGTCGCGCAGTTCGCGGATGATCTTGGCAACATCCGCTTTAGCGCCGACGTCGATCCCCCTTGTGGGTTCGTCGAGCAGCAGCAAACTAGGATTCGTCGCCAACCAGCGCGCGAGCAAAACCTTCTGCTGATTGCCGCCCGATAGCTCCCGAATCGGCTGATCGGGTGAACGCAGCTTGATCCCCAGCGATTCGATAAACCGGTCCACGATCTCGCGTTGCTTCGCGACATCGACTACGCCGCGTTTAGTCAGCGTCCGCAAGCACACGAGCGTGAGGTTGTCGCGCACGGACAGCTCAGGCACGATGCCTTCGGCCTTGCGGTCCTCGGTGAGATACGCAATCCCGCGCGCAATGGCGTCTTGTGGCGACTTGAGTGTGACCTGCTTGCCATCGATGGAAAGCGACCCCCGCTCGGTCGAATCCGCGCCGAACATCAGCCGCATGGTTTCCGTGCGACCCGAGCCGAGCAACCCTGCGAGACCCACGGCCTCGCCCGCGTGGACATCGAGCGACACGTCCGATACCTTCGCGCCCGCGCCGAGGTTCGTCGCGCTGATCGCCGTCGCGCCGCGCTTGGCTAGGTTCGCTTCCTTGACCGCGCTGTCCTCATGCACCACGGCCGCAAGCGTGCGCCCAAGCATGGTGGTGACAAGCTGCAGCTTGTCGAGCGCGGCCATCGGGCTTTCCGCAACGGTCTGCCCGTCGCGCATGACCGTGACGCGATCGCACAGCGCGTACAACTCATCCAGCCGATGCGACACGAAAATCACCGCGCGGCCGTCGTCCCTCAAACGCCGCACCACGCTAAACAGCAACTCGACTTCGCGTTCATCGAGCGAGGACGTGGACTCGTCCATGATGACCATCTTCGCGTCCGACGATACCGCTCGCGCCAACGCCACCATCTGCTGAATCGCGGTTGAAAACTCGCGCACGGGTTTGCTGACATCGATCTGCAAGCCGAACGAATCGAGCAATTCCTGCGCGCGCCGATGAATCGTCTTCCAGTCGATCAACCCGAACCGGCGCGGCTCGCGGCCGAGAAAAATGTTCTCGGCAATCGAGCGAAACGGGACGAGATTGATCTCCTGATAGATCGTGCTGATACCGGCTTCGCGCGCTTCTTTCGGGCTGCGGAAATCGGCTTCGCGGCCATCGAAGCGGATCGTGCCGGCCGCGCGCCGGTACGCGCCCGTCAGGATCTTGATGAGCGTCGATTTACCCGCGCCGTTCTGCCCGATCAGCGCGTGCACCTCTCCCGCCGACACCGACAGCCGCGCGTGCCGCAACGCGGCTACACCGCCAAAGCTGATGTCGATATCCTGCATTTCGAGCAGGGGTGATCCGGAATTCGGCGTGTTCATCTAGTGCGTCTCCCTGGCGGCTGGTTTCGTTTCAGTCCGCCGGATACAAAAGAAGCGACGGCCCGCGAAAAACGGGGCGCGCCGCTTCGAACACCTTCGTTGCTCAATAGCTCAAGCGTCGTACGTTCATGCAGCGTTCACTGAACGCGACCGCTCAATAGCCGTACTGCATGCTCTCTTTAACGTTGCTCTTATCGTAGAAGCGGTCGGAGACTTTCACCCACGGCGGGACCGTTTCGCCCTTCGCGAACTTCTGCGCCACATCGCATGCGAGCGGGCCGAAGAACGGGCTCGACTGCACGCTCGCGCCGAGTTCGCCAGCAGCGATGGCGTCCATGCCGCCCTTCGTCCCGTCAATCGTCACAATGGTGATGTCCTTGCCCGGCTGCTTGCCTGCTGCCTTGATCGCGGCAATCGCGCCGAGTGCCATTTCGTCGTTGTGCGCGTAGACGGCGGTTACATCGGGATGCGCCTGGAGCAGCGTTTCCATGACCTGACGTCCCTTGTCGCGCGCGAAGTCGCCGCTTTGCGACGCGATGATCTGCATGCCCGGATTCTTCGCGATCACATCGTCAAACCCTTTCTTGCGATCGTTCGCAGCGGACGCGCCCGTCGATCCTTCCAGTTCGATGATCTTGCCCTTGCCGCCAGTCGCCTTGACCAGCCAGTCGGCCGCGCGCTGCCCTTGGTTGATGAAGTCCGAGCCGATGAACGTGATGTAGTCCTGACCCGCTTTCGCCACCGATTGATCCACGTCCCGATCCACCAGGATCACCGGGATGCCCGCTTTCTTCGCCTGCAACACAATCGGCGCAAGCGGCTTTTCTTCACGCGGCGGGAACACGATCAGGTCGACGTGCTGCGCGATCATGCTCTGGATATCGGCGACTTGTTTCGATGCCGAGCTGTTCGCGTCGGTCATCACCATCTGCCAGCCGCACTTCGCCGCGACGTCCTTGAAGCTCTTGGTTTCGGCGAGTCGCCACGGGTTGTTGCTTTCGGTCTGGGCGAAGCCGACGCGCAAGGGTTTCTTGTTCGCGAGCTTGGGCAGCGGAGAGTCGTCGGCGTGGGCGACGCTGAAGCCCGCCGCCATGGACAGGGCGAGCACCGACGTGGCCAGTACGCGCAGCGGGAATTTGCGTTTGTTGAAGTTTTCAAGCGACAGCATGTCTTCCTCCGGGATGGATGGTCCTGCTTTTTTAAG
This sequence comes from Caballeronia sordidicola, assembly GCF_000729995.1. Classification (GTDB taxonomy): domain Bacteria; phylum Pseudomonadota; class Gammaproteobacteria; order Burkholderiales; family Burkholderiaceae; genus Caballeronia; species Caballeronia sordidicola_A. The sequence continues at coordinate 64,237 of NZ_JNFG01000022.1, forward strand.
TACTTCGGTCCTGCAGGGTTTTTCGTTCTCTCAGCTCTGTCTCAATAAGTCGAGGTGCGATGATTATTCCACCGTACTTTATTATTGGTCAATCGCTAATATTATTAATTACGGGCTGTTCCGCCACGGTAATTACCCTTACCGATGCACGTTCGACCAGCGGTCCGTCGAGCTTTACCGTGCGCCGGCGCACCGGAGCGCCGGCGGCGCGGTTGTGTTCTTCCTGGAGGAGTGTCTCGACGGCCCATCGGCCCAGTTCATAGTTGGGCAGCACGACGGTGGACAGAGCCGGATGCGTGTGCCGGGCGATTTCCTGATCGTCGTAGCCGAGAACGGATACGTCTTCGGGTACGCGTAGTCCTAGCTGCTTCAGCGCTTCGATTGCACCTAGCGCCATCAGGTCGTTCGCGCAGAAAATGGCCGTTGGCGGGTTGGGTTGGCGCATCAGTGAAAGCGTTTGCTCGAAGCCAGAACCCGAACTCCAGTCGCCTTCACGCACCAGTTCAGCGGCGAACGGCAGGTCTGCTGTTGAGAGCGCCATCCGATAGCCTTTCAGGCGGTCGCGCGACGCGTCCTGCCAAGGTTCGCCGTTCACATAGCCAATTCTTCGATGCCCCGCGTTCAGCAGATAATCCGTCGCGGTATGGCCTCCGGTAACTTCCGCGGGTACCACGGACGAAAGCTCGGAATCGCTCGTATAGCAGTTCAGAAGGACTGTCGGGACTTTCGAGAGCGCCGCAGGCAAGGTCACCTTGCGCGTATAAACCGTCGCGTAAATCACGCCGAGCACGTTGGGGTTTGTTAGCGTGGCGTCGAGTACCTGCTGTTCGATCTCCGCGTTGCCGTGCGTCGAGTAAACAGCCAGCATCCGCCCGTTCGCAAACGCCGTATCGCGTGCGCCGTCTATGTTCACCACGGGATGCGGACTAGTAGAAATTTCATCGGCGAGATACACAATCAGGTTCTTCTCGTTCGCCCCGATCGTCGGGTCCAGCGGTTCGCGGGCCGTCATCCGGTAGCCGAGATCCTGCGCCGCTTTCAGCACTTTGTTGCGGGTAGCGTCGGAGAATTTCGCGCTGGTCGCGTTGTTCAGCACCAGCGACACGGTGGATTGCGAAACGCCGGTCAGTTTCGCGATGTCGGTCATCGTCGGACGGCGTTGCGTGGATTTTTTCATTGTCTGAGGCCGCGAAAAAGGCGGCGGCGTTGTGGTTGCGTTGCGCTGGAACGTTCTGCGGGATGCTCTCGACGGTACCACTAATATTTTTTACCGACAACGCTCACAAACCATTGCCTGTATTACGTCCATCAGTGATAAAACGGGTCTAAGGTCTATTACTAATAATATTGACTAGTTCATGGTGATCATGCGATTCTCGGGGCGCGCGCGAAGCTGTCGGATCAATGAAAGCCGCGCGTGCCGACCGCGCCCCGGGTTCGCGCGACGCAATACAAGGAGACGAAGATGGCACGCTACGACGAGCGCGCTCGCGATGCGCTTGCGGAGGATTTCGAACGTGACGGTTTTGTCCTGCTGCCCGGGCACTTCCCGCGCGCGACGCTTGAAGCGTGGCGCGAGGCTTTCGCGCCGCTTTTCGAGCCGCATGAAGCGGCTGCGCGCGAGCAGGGCGCCAGCGGCAATCGCGGGCCGGGGCGCTATTACGTCACGTTGCCGTTCGAGGGCGAGTTCGCTGATCCGGCCATTTTCTGCGATGCCGACGTGCTGGGAATCGTCGAGCGAATTGCCGGTCCCGATCCTGTGATGTGCCAGCTCGCCACCGATACACCCGTGCGCGGTTCCGACTTTCAGGACTGGCATCGCGACACACCGCCTTTGTTTGACGGTGTGCCGGAAACGCCGTCATTCCAGTTGGCGGTGAATTTTCCGCTTGTCGATGTGAATGACGAGAACGGGTCGCTCGAAACGACGCGCGGGACGCATCGGATATCGCGTGAGGAAGCGCTTGCCGGATTGGCGGATGGCCGTTTTCCCTCGGAACGCGTTCCCATGCAGCTAGGCGATGTGATGATCCGCGATGTGCGCGGGTTGCATCGAGGCACACCGAATTTCACCGATACCCCGCGCCCAATGGTCGTGATCGGGTATAGCCGTTCGTGGTATTTCCGGCCGGAAGTGCAGGTGCAAGTGCCGCGCGATGTGTTCGCCGCGCTGCCCGCCCGCGCGAAACGGCTGTTGCGTTATAGCCCGCAAGTCGACAAGACGCCGCGGACCTTCGACGAAAGTTATCAGCGGTTTGCATATTGAACACCGATCTACCGACAAGCGCGGGTGAAAGCGCCGCCGCTCAATCCACTCTACCCACTCAGTCCGCCCTGGCCGCTGACGACGCGTTCCGCATCGCGTTGAATGATGCTGCGCTGATCGAACTGCGCTTTGAGGACCGGCGAGTATTGCTGGCGCCGCACGTCGGCGGGGCGATCGCGGCGTTCTACGATCTGCCGGATGGCGGCAACGGTGGTGGTGACGCGTTGCATTGGCTGCGCCCCGCGTCGGCTGACACGCTCGCTGCGTGCAACCCGCTCGGCATGGCAAGCTTTCCGCTGCTGCCTTACTGTAACCGGCTACGCGATGCGCGGTTTGCGTTCGACGGCCGTGAAGTCGATCTATCCGCCGATGGCAACTCGTTCGATCACGCGCTGCATGGGCACGCGTGGCGGCGGCCATGGCGCGTGGGTTTGGTGTCGTCGAACGTGGTGGAATTGCATCTGAACCACGAACCTGGTGGCGAGGCGGCGCATCACTGGCCGTATCGATACGAAGCGACGCAGCGTTTCGAACTCGATGATTCAGGCTTGTTCGTCACGATGTCGATACGCAATCTCGCCGATCAGCCTATGCCGTTCGGCATCGGTCATCATCCTTATTACCCTCGCACGCCGGCGACGCGCATCCACACCAACGTCCGAGCAATGTGGCACTCGACCAAGGATCTCCTGCCGACGAGGCTTGGCGCGCATCCGTGCGTTGATGCGTTGTCGTCGCCGGAAGGTTTGCCCGCCGATGCCTACGATCTGGACAACAACTTCGCCGGCTGGTCGAGGTCGGCGACCATCGACTGGCCGGATGAACACCGCAGCGTAACGCTTCGCGCCGATGCGCCTTTCGATCACATGGTCCTGTTCGCGCCCTCGGCGCATCCTGACCAGCTGTGCGTGGAACCTGTCACGAACACGGTGGATTTCCTGAACCTCGACGCACCGCGTGAGGACATCGGCGGTGGGGTTTTGATGCCGGGGGAAATGACACAAGCACGCTTCGGCTGGATGCCGCACGGGCCGGCCTGATCCAACGCCAAACGGGTCGAATCCACTTTCCCGGTATCATCCTGAAATTATCCGTGTGCCTTATTCACTGAGCACGCGAGCACCTTCAGCGTTCTTAAAAATCCAGGAAAGTACCATGACGATGATCGACAGCCCGCCAGGCGAATCGACCCAACCGCGCCGTGTCTTGCTCGTCGATGACAGCGTCGATGCAGCTGAAGCCATGTCAATGTTGCTCGAAACGCTGGGGCACGAAGTTCGCGTCATGCACGATGGCCCGAGCGCGCTTGCCATGGTCGATGACTTCGCGCCGGACGTCGTGATCCTGGATATCGGCTTGCCGGGCATGGACGGATTTGAGGTTGCGCGGGAGATGCGCACGCGCGCGGTGACTAAATCCGCGTTGCTGATTGCGTTGACGGGCTACGGCGCGGACAGCGACAAGCAGAAAGCACGCGATGCCGGCTTCGACCATCATTTGGTCAAGCCCGTCTCATTTACCGCGATAGAAACCGTGATCGCCGCGTCATTTGCCGGCGGCGTGAAGTAAAAAACGACGCCTCATTCCACCCGCAGCTTAGCCATATACGGCAAATGATCGGACAGCCATGCGGTGTCCTGCGTCGGCGTGATCCATTCGACCGGCTTCATTCCGCGCACAAACATTTTGTCGAGCGCGAGCGCCGGTGAAAACGCCGGATAAGTCCGCCCGGACTCGCCGAGCATGGTCGCCACTTCGCTCATCCCGAGTTCGCCGAAGACGCCGACAGAATCATTACGCCAGTCGTTGAAGTCGCCCGCCAAAACGAGCGGCCCTTCAGGCGCTTCCTTTGAAATCCATAACGCGATCCAGTTCATCTGCCGCAACCGTGCGGCCCGCGTCAGCGCGAGATGCGCGCACAGCAGCGTGACTGAACGCCCGGCAAACGTGGCGCGCGCGACCAGCAAGCCACGCCGCTCGAACCGATGCGCCGAGATATCCCAACGCCCACCCAGATCCAGCGGATGCGGCGAAAGAATCGCGTTGCCATGCCGCCACGATGGTTTGAACACGTTCTGCCCAAGCGCGATCTGCAAATCGAGCGATGTTGCGATTTCCGTTGCCTGGCAATGCCAGATGTCATCAATCGGAGCATCGAGCGGATTGCCAAAGCTCGCTGCCAGCACCGGCTGCGGCATCCGGCGCGCCATGGCTTCCTGAAGGAAATAGGCATCGGCTTTGGTCGACTGGACCCAGCGCTGCATCGCGCTCCACGCCTGTAGGCCAAGCGGTGAGCGCCCCTTGTGCAGGTTCCAGCTCACGGCCACGAAATCAGGCGTGTCGCGAACGGAGGGAATGCCGGAGGTGAAATGTTCTGGGTTTCGCATGCGATGAATGAGTTGACCGCGTAGTTGACCGTCAGTTGATCGACGCGGCGGCGTCGGATGTGATCGACGCGCGGCGCGCTACTGCGCAGCCGTTGCCAGCGTCGCACGAACCTTGTAGGTGAGCGACGGATTTTTATCGACGATCTGCCACGTCGACCATTCGCCCGGTTTCAATACCAGTCCGGGATGCGTGGCGCTGACCTGACGCGGTTGGGGCGGCAGCTTGCAACCCTGCGCCGTAACGGGCGCGGTGCTGTCCTGTAAGGTTTCTTGCGCGTCGATCTGCAACGTGATGTCGTCGCTGTTCGCGTGGATGGGGGAAATGGTGAGGGTACGTTGCAGGTCGATGTCGCCGGCGGGTTTGTCCGCGCATCCAACGTTGTTTTTTACCACGTGATGATGGGTGTCCGTGTGGCCCTGGCCGACGCTTGTCGTGCCGGTGAAGCTGTCGATCTGCTGCCCGTCCTGCAAAACCTGCAACTCCCATTTGACCGGTTGCGGCGGCGTGCTTTGCGCAAGGGCGCTGAAAGGTGCGGCGATCGCGGCGCAGAACAGCAACGCTGCCGTGTGGTGTTTCAACATATGTGCTTTTCTCCTGATCCTTTGTTGCGTCCGGGCCATGGCCCGTTCGATCCGGGTAGCTTGCTTCTGAGACTGACTTATGACATGGATCCGCTGTGGCCGTTCAGATCCGAAATGTTTCCAAAAGCTACGCGTGCGAACGCAAAAACCGCAGCAATCGCTGGTGCTGCGCGCAATCTGGCGACGCACTTTCCGCACCCGCTCGCCGCGGTTTTTTCCGCAGCACAGCCTGACGATCATACAAGCGCTTGGGCTCGCCTGCCGAAGCCATCGCATTTTTAACGATTAGCAGCAGACGCCCCGGACTGCTCGCTTGCGTGCAGTTTTATGGCCGATAAACTGAATTTATCGATCAACAAAATCGGGGAAAACGATGACCACCGCCGTAGTCAAACAAGAACTCGCCGTGGCGTCGTTCAGCAAGGTCTACGACCTGGACGAGGTCGAAACCGCGTTGAACGACCTGGGCGAAGGGGGCAGCGAAGCGCTGCGCGCCACCTACGAAAAGATGCTGAAAGCGGGCAACCTGCGCTTTTGCGTCAAGCCGAACCGGATGCCTTCCATTGACGATCTGGTGGCAGATCTGCCCAACTTCCAGGAGCCACTCAACGACATCCGCAAGCAGATCGCGCTGTGCCTTGAAACCGAGGACCGCCTCGAATTAATGCCCATGCTGCTGCTCGGCGATCCGGGTATTGGCAAAACGCATTTCGCGAAACAGCTTGCGCGTTTGCTCGGCACCTCCAGCCACTACCTCGCCATGAGTTCGCTGACGGCGGGCTGGATTCTGTCGGGGGCGTCGTCGCAATGGCGCAACGCGAAGCCGGGCAAAGTATTCGATGCGCTCGTGAACGGCAGCTACGCCAATCCGGTCATGACGGTCGATGAAATCGACAAAGCCACTGGCGACGCGCAATACGACCCGCTCGGCGCGTTATACGCGTTGCTGGAACACGATACGGCGCAGAGTTTCATCGACGAATTCGCCGAAATACCGATCAACGCCGGCAATGTGGTCTGGATCGCGACGGCAAATCAGGCAAACACGATTCCCGAGCCGTTGCTGAACCGGATGAACGTGTATGAGATTGCGCCGCCGGATCGCGATGGCGCGCGCCGTATCGCCCAGTCGATTTATCACGAGATCCGCAGCGCGCACGCGTGGGGCGCGCGCTTTCCGGAAACACTCGGCGACGCACCGCTCGACGCGTTGACGCAGGCTTCACCGCGAGCCATGCGGCGCGCCATGCTCAACGCTTTTGGCAATGCTCGCATCGATAACCGGCATGAAGTGCAGGCTCGAGACATCGAATTAGGCAATGGTGGCCGAAAGAAATCGATCGGGTTCTGACTGAGCGTTTTGGCGAAATCTGCAAAAACCCCTCGAAATATGGCCTGAAACTGACTTTTTCCGGGCAAAAAGGCCATATTTCCTGATTTGGCCCGGATTATTTCGGAAATTGATGCCTAATGGGCGTCGGTATTGCGAATTGCACAAAAAGCGCAATAAAGCGCGCGAAGCGGTTGCGCTGGCTGGCCTAGAATACTGAGATGGACAGAATCGAATGTGTGGTGATTGGCGCCGGCGTGGTTGGACTCGCCGTCGCGCGAGCGATGGCCGCGCGTGGCCGTGAGGTGATCGTGCTCGAGGCGGGCGAAGCGGTCGGCACCGGCACGAGTTCGCGCAATAGCGAGGTTATCCACGCGGGGTTGTATTACCCGCGCGGCTCGCTGAAGGCCGATCTGTGCGTACGTGGCCGGGCGATGCTCTACGAATATTGCGACGCCCACGGGGTCCCATACAGCCGCTGCGGCAAATTGCTCGTTGCCACGGCGCGCAACCAGTTGCCGCAATTGACGGCGATCCAGCACAAGGCCGTCGAAAACGGCGTTACGGGCCTGGTGCGCGTAAGCGGCGCCGAAGCCATGGAGATGGAGCCGCAGCTTCAGTGCGTGGAGGCGGTGTTATCGCCGCAGACCGGGATTATCGATAGCCATCAGTTCATGCTCGCGTTGCAAGGCGACGCGGAACGCGACGGCGCGACGGTGGCGTTTCATACGCCGGTGACAGATATCGATGCGCGCGATGGCGGCTTTATCGTGGAAACAGGGGGCGAGGCGCCAATGGCCTTCCAGGCCGGTTGCGTGATCAATAGCGCGGGGCTGTGGGCGAACCAGATCGCGCGCAACATTCGCGGGCTCGACCCGCGCCATGTGCCGCCGCTGTATTTCGCGAAGGGCAATTACTTCACCGTGAGCGGCCGGACGCCATTCGACCGCCTGATTTATCCGATGCCGAATGAAGCCGGACTCGGCGTGCATCTCACTATCGATATGGGGGGCCAGGCCAAGTTCGGTCCGGACGTGGAATGGATCCAGAAGATCGATTACACCGTCGATCCGCAGCGCGCCGCCAGCTTTTACGCGGCCATTCGCGCGTATTGGCCGAATCTTCCCGACGATGCGCTGCAACCCGCTTATGCCGGGATTCGGCCGAAACTTTCCGGTCCGGGGCAGCCGGCGGCGGACTTCATGATTCAGGGGCGGGCGGCGCACGGCATTGCGGGGTTGGTGAACCTGTTCGGGATTGAGTCGCCCGGGTTGACGGCGTCGCTGGCGATTGCCGAGAAGGTCGCGAAAATGGCGGGCTGAGGCGGGGCGACCTGAAGTGAGGTGACTTGAGCTGACTCGGGGGCAAACTCGCTGTGACATTTCGCCATCGGTTATCTATAAGATTTGACTTAGATTGTCGTGCTTCGGGTTGATATGCTTTGGAGATCGTCGTCGATAAGAACGGCGCACACCCCCAATACAACGGAGCACATCCTCATGAAGTCCTCACGACGCACGTTTCTGATTTCGAGCATTGGCGTGGCATCGGCGCTGGCGGTATCGCGTACCGCGTTCGCCGACCCGGTCAAGCTGGTCGAATCAGATCCGATGGCGCAAAGCCTCGGTTACAAGCTCGACGCCGCCACCGTCGATAAAGCCAAATTCCCGCGTTACGCCGCCGGCCAGGATTGCGGCAATTGTTCATTCTTTCAAGGCAAACCCGCCGACGCTTTCGCTGCCTGCCCGATGTTCGCAGGCAAGCAGGTCGCAGCAAAAGGCTGGTGCAACGCTTATAACAAGAAAGCCTGAGCCGCCCGGAACGGACAGGCAACGTAGCTGGTGATTATCGAAACGCGCCGCGCCACTCACTGGCCAGGCGCGTTTTTGTGTCGCCGCTTGAAAACGATCTCAGCGCTCTTTACACTTTCTTTCCTCTCGCCACATCGATCTCGACGAAGCGCGGGCCTTGCCAGATAGCTTTATCTCTTGCCGGATGACCAATGAAAGTTGTTAAAAGCCGCGAATTTACGGCCGAGCGCGCGTGGGGCGCACTCGATATCACCACGATGAACGGCGTGTCATGCCGCCTGCACTGGACCGATGCGCCCTATAAATGGCACGTGAACGACGGCGAGGAAGTCTTCGCGGTCATGCAAGGCCAGGTGCGAATGCGCGTGCGGCGGGAGGGCGTAGAGGAAGAAGTACTACTCGATGCCGGCGATATCTTTCACGCGCAACCCGGCGATGAACATGTCGCCGAGCCGGTAGGTATTGCGCGAATCCTGGTGATCGAGAAAGAAGGGAGCGTTTGAAATAAGTTCGTGCGCGGAATGCGGGGACTTCCCGGCTAGGGAGCGTGCTTGGCACGCAGGACTCGCACTGGTTTTCAGGTTGCCGAGCGCGGCTTCGACTGACGGTGGTTGAAAAAAAACCGTTCCACGATGCGCCGGAACGGCTTTCTATTCAGCAGACGATATATCTGCGCTGCGCTGCGCTTTGGCGTCAAGTCAATCCGCCGTTATGCCGCCGCCTTGAGCCCAACCGTGTTCATGCGGCCAGACGCATCGCACTGACTTAAACCGCTGCCTTGCGTTCGAGTCCAGCCTTGACCAACAACTCCGCCAACGCTTCCGACATTCCGCCTTCGTGCTTCGCGGCATGTTCCTGCAATTGCTTGACGAGATCGCTGTCCAGCTTGCAGGCGAACGGCACGAGTCCTTTTTCCTGATCGAGCCGGCGCTGTTCGCGCTTGTCGAGTTTCGGCTGCGCGGTTTGTGGGCCGAAGCTCGACGCGCTGTTTTGCTTCAGGCCGTTGGCAAGCTTGAGCGCCTTGTTTTTTTCCAGATCGAATTTTTTCACGCGAAGCTCCAAAAGCTATAGAGGCACAAGGCCGAGGCGCGTATTGTACGCACCTCCGGGCTTGAGCCATGCTTCGAGCCGTGTTTGAGCCATGTTTCAGCCATTAATGAGCCCTTTAACCGGACGCGGGAACCGGCGGACTACCCGGCGCGCCGTCCATCAATTCTTCGATGCGCGCCCGCATCCTTTTCCAGTGCGACCCTTCCCAAAAGACCCGCCTGCATACATCGCACGTCACAAACCGCGCGTGCCGCTCAAGCACACCTTCCGGCACGCGATCGCTCACCTCGTCCGCGCTCGCGCGACGCAGCGGCGCGTTGCACATCAAACACAGGCGAAACGGGCGGACGTGCTGCGTGAGCCCGAGCCGCGTGGCGACTTCGCGCCATTGCGCATCGGGTTGGAGCGTGCGCACGTAGCAGCCGTGAACCAGCGAGCGGCGCTTCAGTAATTCACGATCGCGCGTGAGCACCACGCGATGTTCAGCGAGCGCAAGCTGCTCGATTTCATCGTCGGGAAAATGGTTGTCGTAGCGAGTATCGAAACCGGCTAGCCGAAGCAGTTGAGCCAGGCCGCCAAGATGCGCATCGGCGATAAAACGCAGCGTCTCCAGCCGCAATGGGGCACGCAAGGGATGCGCGATTTCAAGCGCGCGGGGCATCACGCCGGGCGGGTAGACATCGATAAAATCTGCGTCTTCCATGAGGGTATCGAAGCCGTCGGGCAAGCCGTTGCGTAGAATCAGCGCCACTTCCGTGTGCGGCACGCCGAGTGCTTCGATCATATGCTTGGTCGTCGACGCCACCGGACACACGCACGCAAACGCCTGTTCGCGCTGCGGCCGCGCCAGGAACTCATTCAACTCCCGATGAAAACGGAACGTGGCAGTCGTCATGGATTTGAGTATCGCATCGCTTCGATGCGCCTGCTTTGGAGCGTATGAAAGCGGGGCTCGTCGCGGGGTCACTTGCATTCGTCAACCGCAACGAAAGTTGCATGGGACCAGAGTAATCCGCTAAAGCGGGAACTCTGGTCGACAGGAGAAAAGTATGGACATCGGATTTATTGGACTCGGCAGTATGGGCGGCGCGATGGCGCTCAATGCATTGAAGGCAGGCCACACGGTACGCGTCTGGAACCGTTCGCCCGATGCCGCAAAAGCACTCGCCGAACAAGGCGCGCGCGTGGTTGCATCGGCGGATGAAGCGTTCGCGGGCGACGCGGTGTTCTCCATGCTCGCCGATGACTCCGCGCTACGCGCAGTACTGCTCGACAGCGGCTTGCTCGAACGTGCACCGAAGGGTTTGGTACACGTGAACATGGCCACGATCTCAGCCGCGTTCTGCGAGGAGTTAACGAGCCTGCACGAGCGGCACGGCGTGGCGTACGTCGCGGCGCCCGTGCTCGGGCGGCCCGACGTGGCGGCGGCGGGCAAGCTGAATATCGTGGCGGCGGGCGCGGATGACGCCATTGCCCGCGTGCAACCGATCTTCGATGTCATCGGCCAGAAGACCTGGCGCGTCGGTACTGCACCGCAGCACGCGAATGTTTTCAAGCTGGCTGCGAACTTCATGCTGGCATCGGCGATCGAAACGACTGCTGAGGCGGCGTCGCTGATGACGGGGCATGGCATCGATCCGCACGCATTCCTCGACGTGATCACGAACACGCTGTTTCCGGGTCCGGTGTATCAGGGCTATGGCCGGATGATCGCCGACAACCGCTATGAGCCGGCGTTATTCAAGGCCCGGCTGGGGTTGAAAGACGTGCGGCTTGCGATCGCTGCCGGTGAAGCGGTGAACGTGGCGTTGCCCGTGGCAAGCCTGGTGCGCGACAACCTTATCGATGTTCTTGCCCAGGGCGATGGCGACAAGGACCTGGCTGTGCTCGGAAAGGTTGCAGCACGGCGCGCGGGGAAAAAGGTGTGATCGATACGGTTTGATTTTTGCTCGGTAATAAAAGTAAAGCCCGAACTGAAGCCCGGATGCGACGGCGTTGTATCGACGAAAAATAGCGGCAATGTAGGGGAACGTTCCCTATACTTGTCGCGCCGTTAGCCTCAGGTTCGGGATTGTTTCGAATATGACAGCATTCTGGATAGCATTCGGTGGCGCACATACGAACACACGCCGCCGGTGCAGGCTTTTCAAAAGGTCTCGTCGGCGACGAAACCGGCTTGGAAGCTGGTGCGGAAACGATGTGAAAGCTGGTTTTCGGGTCGGTTTCCGGGCCAGCTTATAAAAAGACGAAGCGGAGACAGGACAGCGCCCACTATGAAAAGAACTCTTCGGGGTCTCATGTTCGTGTCGGCATCGGCGGGCCTTGCATGGGCTTGCCTGAGTATGCCCGCGGTCGCTCTCGCCGACGACACCCCCAATCCCTGCGATGCACTCAAGCGCATTGTGGCGGCAGCACCTGATGGCTTCACTTCCTTGCGACCCAACGATGGCAAAGCTGTCGCGCAGCCTTATGGCCGCGACGCGCAGTGCGCGGTGAAAACCGGCACTTATAGCTGTACTTGGACGAAGGGGGCGGACGCCGGATCGGCGGCTGACGCTTTGCAGGGCGTGGCGGCGGACATTGCCGCGTGCTTGCCGGACGCCACACATGATCAAAACTCGCCGGGTCGGCAGCATTTTTATATTGGGGCGCAGGGGCAGCGCACGCAGATCACTGCAACGACTGCTGGTGCTGGAAAGTTGACGCTCGCGGTGTCGGGCAAATGAGGGGGCAGTCGTGACCAAGCGTGTTCTCATAGCCGATGACGACGACGACGCCCTGAGTTGCCTGGCGAACTTGCTGACAGGGCTGGGCCATCAAGTGGCGCAGGCGTCGTGCGGCGCTCAGGCACTCGACGTCGCGCGGCAATTCGCACCGGAAGTGGTGATCCTGGATCTGGGCATGTCGCCGATGGATGGTCTTTCTGCCGCGCGTGCTTTGCGGGCCTTGCCCGAGGGCCCGGCGATGCTGCTAGTTGCGCTGACGGGCTGGGGACAGCCGCAGCACCATGCTATGACGCAGGAAGCGGGCTTCGATATTCATCTGGTGAAACCTGTTTCTATCGATCAACTGGGCTTTATTCTGTCGATGACTCAGCCTTGATGTTGCGCCATCGCAACAAAATGACGTGGATCGACTAAGAGATGTTGCGCTGCACCAATGGTTTTGGTACAGTGGGGTTGTCTCCTCCATGTCTCCACTGATATGGATTCAGCCCGCCCATCTTAGGCGGGCTTTTTTTTATCCAGATTTTGGCCGCGCGACGTCCTTAGAACCGGTACGAAACCGCCAGGAACGTGATCAGCGGATTGGCGCTCAGCCTTGATTTCGTCGTTGCCAGTTCGGTCCCGTCAGCCGCCTTGATGATCAACGACGACGTCGTCTTCAGCGGAATGTAGGTTAGCGAGGCAATCAAACCCCAGTGCTTGTCGAAGTTATATGTCGCGCCAAGATTGAACACCGGCTGCCACGACGATGAAGCTTTCGCCTCCACCGACGTCGGTCCAGGCTTGCCCGCACCCGCCGCCAGCACCGCCCCAAGATTGTTCTGCGTCGATTGCTCGAAACCGTTGGTGAGCTTGATGTTCGTGAAGAAGTTATACGACACACCAAGGCCCGCAAACGGCCGGAACGCAGAAGTCGGCGAGTTGAAGTAATACTGGAAAATCAGCGCCGGGCTCCACTGTCGCACGCTCTTTACGATCGGGTTGGTCTGATCGAGATTCTGGTTGCCAAGCGCGCCTGCGGGCCCTGGCGGTTGAATGGTGCCGTGACCATCCAGTTCGAACTCGGGCGGCACGCCACCCACGAACGTGGTCGCAATGTGATCGGTGAAAAAGTGTGTGAAGACGAGGCCGAACGTATCGGCGCTCTTCGTCGATAAACTCGTCCCCGCCGACGTGAATTGCGACGGCAAGCGCAGCGGCGTATTGATCGGCGTAGGCGCCACGTGCGTGGTCAACTCATCGCTCGAATCCTGCGGCATGACGTGAAACCAGCCGAGTCCCACGACGTTATCGCCGGCACTTTGCGCATGGGCTGACAGCGACGCACACGCAGCTACCGCCACCGCCAACGGTTTTCCCGCAGCCAAAAGCTTCTTCATTTCGTCTCTCTTCGGTTACAGGCCGTCATGCGAACGCAGCGAGTCTTCGTGGAAAACCGCGCGTTGTTCGCATGCAGCCGTCTTTGATAGGCTGCTAGACGGTCACTGCACAAATGAGCCGATGGTGTAATACGGTGTCGTCGGGTCGCTCTGGTCGAGATAGCCGAACACGCCGCCGGAGAAGATGAACTTGCCGGTTGGCGTCGTGCCGGTCGATGCACCCACGACCGTCGATGTCACCAGACCCGGAATCGTCTCGGTGTAGTCGAGATTCAGCGCGCGGGACAACGCAACCTGCGACGGCTGGAACGGATCGATCAAGGTGGCTTGCGTGCCGCTGAGCGCGGTGGTGCGGTAGTCGAAGGCGTTATCCACGCCGACGTATTCCCCATTCACCGATCCCGATACCACGCTGGTTTGCGGCGACATCATCGAAATACCGGATTCGTCGTCGGCGAAGGGCGGAATGCCCGAGGTGATCGTGGCGTTCGCCGTGCCGGTACGCACGAGGATCGGCACGTTCTGGCCACGCAGCTTGCCCACGATCATGTAGCCCTTGCCCAGCGGACCGGCGGCCAGCGTCGGGTTGCCTTGCCCGAGGAAGTTGTTCGTGACGAACGCGCCGCTGCCATCCGGCGATTGCGCGAAGTTCGATCCAGCTTGCTGGCACTTGCCGGCGTTCACGCCGGTGTTGTCACACTCTTGCCAGGTGCCATCGGCGTTGATCGTGATCTTCGAGTCGACAGAGAGACGCGCGTAGTTTTGCGACGGAATCTCGTGATAGCCCAGTTGGTTATACGTCCCGGCTACATTGGCGAGATTCGTTTCCAGCGTCGAGAAACCGATGAACGGGTAGTACGGGAAGGTCCGGTCAGGCACCACGCCCTGGCCAAGAATCCCGCCGAACTGCAGCTCCTTGCCCGGAATCGTGCCGCCCGCCACGCCTTCGCCGACGAAGATGCGCGCGGGACGCGTCGGATCGAGCGTCGCACCGTTCAACTGGTACGCGCACTGATTGAGCTTTTGTGTCGGCAAGCCGGTTTCCATCGTCAGCGTGCCGTTCTGCGACGTGCCGGCGCGGGTGGGCGAGACCGTGCCGGTGACGGCAGGGATCGGAGATTCCACGTAGGTCACCTGCCAGGTGAGTTTGGTCGTGTCGAGCTGCAGCTGGATGAGTTCACCGCTGCCGCCGCCACCGGTGAACGTGGTCGTGTAGTCAAGCGACGCCGGGCACAGCCGGACGACCGGCGCCTGAGGCGCATCGCTGCCGCCACCGCAGCCGCCGAGGAACGGCGTGACGCCAGCGATTGACGCACCCATCGCACCCAACGCAAAAGTTCTCCATTTCATACTGCTGTCTCCGTCCACATTTGTTCGTTCGTGTTTCGTTGGCAGCCGGCGCGTGCCGGCTGCCCTGGTCTTGAGTGCTTCTGTGCGTTTTGTGTACTCGGCAGTGCTTATTTGCTGAGCAGTGAGCCGATACCGAAGTACGGACTCGCGGGGGTATCGGCGTTAGCGGACGTGGATGTCAGGCCGCCGTTCACCGTGCTGCCGGCAATGAAGATCCCGTACAGGCCACCCGCCGAGATCAGCGCACCCTGGCCACCGTTCTGGTCCTGCACCCCGATCAAGCCGGGCAATTGTTGCGCGTAGCTCATGCCGAAACCGGTCTCGGAAGCCTGCGTCGATGGATTGATGAACGAGCCCACCGGACCTTGCAGCAACGTCGCCGTGTACTTGAAGTTCGAATCCGCGCCGACATAACCACCATCGAACGCGCCCGACGTGAGTGCCGTGTTCGGAGCGAGCATGGCGATGCCGGATTCATCGTCGACTTGTGCGGCGGATGTGTTCAGCGGTGTAAGCGGCGAAGGCACGAAGACCTGGCCGGTACGCACGACGATCGGCACGATCGCGCCGTTGATCTTGCCGATCACCATGTTCGCGTTCGCCACGGCCGGGAACGTGAGCGCGCCGACGAGCGGCAGCACAGGCGTCGAACGGTTGCCCTGCACTTGCGGGGCGACTGCGCTGGTGAAGTACGCGCCGCCGGCGTTCGCTGTCCACGCGCCGCCGGTTGTCTGGCAAGACGTATTCGATGCCGGTACCGGCACGCTGCAGTTGCCGGCGGCATCGAAGGATTCTTGCGCCTGGGTGGTCGTGGTCGAGTAGTTATTCGATGGGACCAGGTGGTAAAGCAGCGCGTTATACGTGCCCTTCAGATCCGCGACGTTCGTGCTCACCGTCGAAAAACCGATGAACGGATAGAAGTCGAAGTGACGGTTCGGCACCGGGAACAATTGCGGGAAACCGGGGATCGCATGGACCCCGTCAGCGGTTAGCGTCGCGCCGTTGTATTGCACGGTCGCTCCCGGAATGCCGCCGCCCGCCACTCCCTGGCCGATAAAGATGGTCGGCGGGTTCGCCTGGTTGAACGCGGCGGCCGTTGTGTAGACCGAACCATCCGATGCCTGGCCGCCGCCCGGCGTCAGCACGAACGCGCATCGCGTTTGCTCCGCCGTGGGAAGCGTGCCTGCCGGCGGGTGGACCACGGCGCCGGCAATCGTCGTGCCCTTGCGGGTCGGATTGACGGTACCGGTGACGAGCGGAATGGGCGATTCGAGCCACTTCAGCGTGTATTTCATGTTCACGGCGTCGATGTTCAGGCTCACGATCTCACCGCTGCCCGCACCGCCCAGATACGTACTCGACACAATGTCCGCATTCGCCGGACACAGCGGTGCCGCACCCGCACCGACAGCCGGTGCGCCCTGCGTGCCACAACTCGCGCCGGAACATTGCGGCGTGTTGATCGGACCCGGGTTGTCGGCGTTGCCGCCGCCGCAAGCAACAAACAACGGCGCGGTCGCAAGTGCGAGCGCGAGTCCTTTCGAAATGGCATACGGCATACCGCTGTCTCCCTGATCTAGTTTTGCGCGTGTAATTTCGCTGTCGACTTTTCGTGTGTCAACCGACTGAAACGTCTAAATCGACGATTCAAACGGAGGGCTTCCGTTTGCGCCTTGACTGATAAGGCTCGAACGGCGCATTGAAACAAAAGTTTTTCCGTAAGGTTAATTGGAGAAAATCTATTTCAATGCGAGGCAAAAAGAAGAACGTTTAAGTGCGAAAACGCGTAATCATCGACGAACGAACGTTCGTAAATAAATTGGGAGAATCCCTATGAAAGCGTGGGAGAAGTTCTATTTGACCCGCGTGGAGTTTGCGAGGTGGAGATTTGAAAACTGGGCGCGGGGCGGTGATCGTGTGAATAGAAATAACGATGTGAAACTGCGGCGGAAAATAATGCAGGCGTAAAAAAACCGGTTTCACCCAATGGCGGAAACCGGTTTTTAGTAAGTTGAGCGCCTGGCGCGCTCAACTTTTTCTGGCGTCGATAGTTGGCTTAGCGCGCAAGCCCAGATTCCTCGTCGACGCCGATCGCAAGGTTCATACACTGGATCGCTGCGCCCGACGCACCTTTGCCCAGGTTATCCAGCCGGGCAACGGTGACGAACCGCTCGTCATTGCCGAACACGAACAGATCGACCCGGTTGGTGTCGTTGCAAGCCTGGACGTCGAAGAAGCCATCGTCGAGATTGCTTTCCGCATTGAACGGCAACACGCGCACGAACGGTTCGTTCGTGTAGTACTCGGCAAACAACGCCTGAACGTCTTGCGGCTTGGCGGCGCGTGACAGTTGATTGGGCGAGAAGTACGTGGTGACGGCGAGGCCCTTCAGGAAGTTGCCGACAATAGGCGTGAACATCGGCGCGTGCTTCAGTCCCGAGCGCACCGCCATTTCGGGCAGGTGCTTGTGCGCAAGACTCAGTGCGTAAGGCCGCGGGCTGTCCAGCCGCGGATTTCCGGCCGCTTCATAGTCCGCGATCATCTTCTTGCCGCCGCCGCTGTAGCCAGTGATGGAATACGCGTGCGCGGCGAAATCCGCGGAGACAAGACCACCCGCCACCAACGGCTTCATTGCCAGCAGGAACGCCGACGCGTGGCAGCCCGGCACCGCGATGCGCTTCGCCGTGCGCAAACGCTCGCGCTGCGCCGGCATGAGTTCGGGAAGGCCGTATGCCCAGTCGTCGTGCGTGCGGAACGCCGTGCTGGCGTCGATCACGACCGTGCGGTGATTGTCCGCGTCCACCAGCGAAACCGATTCGCGCGAAGCGACGTCCGGCAGGCACAGGAACGTCACGTCCGACGCATTGATCAGCCGCCGGCGCTCCTCCACGTCCTTGCGCCGGGCTTCCTCAATACGCAACACCTCGACGTCACGCCGCTCGGACAGATATTCGAAAATCTTCAGGCCGGTGGTGCCTTCCTGTCCGTCGACAAATACTTTCGTGGTCATCTCGATCTCGCTGGGTCGGTCGCGCCCGGAGGTCATGTGCCCGGGCGCGGTCAAAACGCCATTTTAATGCGCTTCCGCGACAACGCGATGGCATTGCCGGGCACATCGGCCGATCGGCCTGAAAAACGTTGCAATGCCGCCGAAAACACTACTTCCCGGTCCAGCGCGCCGTCACGGCCGCGATCCTTGCACCGAACACCTTCGCCGTCTCCAGATCGCCGGGCGGCGGAGCTTCATCAGGTGACGCATCTGCCGGCGATTGCGTCAGCAAGCCCGAAAAACCACCGACGAAGTTCAGGTCGTTGCGCGTGGCCGCTTTCGTATTCGACGGCATCATGCCCGTGCCAGCCCAGAGCATGCTGTGCTGCATCGCGAGCGTGATGAGGTAAGCGATGGTCGAGTGCTTGTCGCCGTTCATGGTCGCCGAATTGGTGAACCCGGCCGCGACCTTGTCCTTCCACGATTGCGCGAACCACGGTTTGGAGCTGGCATCGGCGAATTTCTTGAAGTCCGCTGACGGGCCGCCCATGTAGGTGGGTGCGCCGAAGATGATGCCGTCGGCAGCGTCGAGCTCGGCCCAGCCGGCGTCGTCCAGATCGCCGACGGCGAGCAGTTTCGCGTCCGCGCCGGCGTCGATCGTCCCGGCCAGTACGGCCTCGGCGGCTTTTTTCGTATGGCCGTAGCCGCTGTGATAAACGATAACGATTTTTGGCATTTCATTCCCCGTTTGCGACACAAAGCCGCGGGTTGCGCAAGAACAACCCGAACCAGGCGTCTTCGCGATATTTTGGCCGGTTGCAAAAAACGACGGCGGCGTAGTTCACCGGCGAGTCTAGCAAAGCCAAATTCGACTCGCCGGCGCCCTATAAAGGCCGCTCACCGCCCGTATGTGACGACAAGTTGCGCGCTGTCGATGGTCGTAGTTCGGATTTCGTGCTCGAACATGAGCGCCGGGCTACTCTGGCGCAGGCGCAAGTCGCTGCTGCTGAGCGCGTAGACCGTGACGACGTAGTGATGCGGTTTGCCCGGCGGCGGACAAGGACCCGCGTAACCGTCGATATCGAAGTCATTGCGCGCTTCCACTGCGCCCATTTTGCGCAGGACGCCCGAGGCGCTTGCGTTCGACGGCAACTGCGAGACGCTCGCGGGAATGCCCGCTACGGCCCAGTGCCACCAGCCGCGACCGGGCGCGTCGGGGTCGAAGACGGTGACCGCGAAACTTTGCGTAGCAGCAGGTGCGCCGCGCCACGATAACTGCGGCGAGCGGTTGCCGCCTTTGCAGTCGTTCTGTTCGAAGACGAGCGCGAGCGGCATCGGCTGGTTCGGACGAAGATCGGTACTTGTCAACGTGAAAGGGGCAGTGGCGATAACTTCAGCGACCGCACGCGGCGCATTTGATACCATCGCGGCGCAGAAAACCGGTAGCAGCACCGCGCGGCGGAAAATGCGGAACCCGACGACACGCCAATCAACAGCGCGGCACACAGCACAAACCACAAGCCCGATCCCCAAGCGCATGGTGCAAATTCTCCGGTCACGGGCGGGGCCAAATCTGGCGTTTCACCCACTGTAACGATGTATTTTGTCTCAGAAATTGGCTTAGAGCTTGAATCAAGTTTAACATCGCGGGAAAGGACAAAATTTTTCAAATGTTCAAAACAAGACTCCGCAAGGGTCAACACCGTGACTTCGGGTTTAGCCGCAGTTTCGCTCTCCCGGCTGAAGGGCCAATGTAATGAGTAGGAGCACATTGCCTATAATGCGCGAGGGATTTGTTCATTTACGAGCGAGGGGAAAATAATGGGTCAACGGATAAAAGTCATTATCGCCGATGACCATCCTGTCATTCTGTTTGGCGCCGCGCAGGCGCTATTGAAGTTTCCCGAGATCGAAGTGATTGGGCAAGCGCGTCAATCGACGGAATTGATTCAGCTTCTGCAAAAATCGCCCTGCGACGTGGTCGTGTCCGACCTTGCCATGCCGGGGGGGCAATTTGGCGACGGCATGCCATTGCTGGGTTATATCGGGCGTCAGTTTCCGACGGTGCGCATCGTCGTGCTGACCATGCTGGAAAATCCCGCCCTCCTGAAACGCTTGCGTGAGGTGGGTGTGACGGCCGTGATCAATAAGTCCGACGATCTGAGCCACATTGGACTGGCCATCGTCCACGTGATGCGGGGACAGGAATACATCGGACCGTCGGTGCGTCTGGCGCTCGACAGCATGGGCTTGTCGGCGAGTGGCCAGCAGCGTGACGTGGTGTTGTCGAAGCGGGAACTGGAAGTGGTGCGTTTATTCGTGTCCGGCATGACGATTACTGAAATTGCCGCGCAGTTGAAACGCAGTATTAAAACAATCAGCACGCAAAAGAATACCGCCATGCGGAAGCTAGGCATTGAACGGGATTCTGAATTGTTTCAATATGCCCAGAGTAATGGATTATTGAATCTATCGGCTTATGTGGGCGATGGAAATCTCGATGACGCCATTCCCGTGAATACGTAATATTCGGTATTGTTGTTGCATGAAAAAGCCGCTCGTTTATAGAAACGAACGGCTTTTTTTATTACACAAAAATTCACATTCAGACGGTTATTGTGGCGATGCCGTTACGCCGCCGTGCGCTGCGGACCACTGTGCCGGCGCGTGCAGGAATTTCTCGACTTCATCCAGCGTCTTTGTCTCGAAATAGCCCGCTTCCTTCGCCACGCGCAACACATCCCACCACGTGGCGAGCGCGTGCAGCTCCACGTCGATATCTTTCAATACCGAGACGCTTTCCTTGAAGATGTTGTAGTGAAACAGCACGAAGCAGTGATTCACCTTCGCGCCGGCCGTGCGCAGCGCGTTGATGAAATTGATCTTGCTGCGGCTGTCGGTGGTCAGGTCTTCCACCAGAAGGACGCGCTGGCCTTCGGTCAGCAACCCTTCAATTTGCGCGTTCCGGCCGAAACCCTTCGGCTTCTTGCGCACATATTGCATGGGCACCATCAGCCGATCGGACAGCCAGGCGGCAAACGGGATGCCCGCTGTTTCACCGCCGGCCACCGCATCGATTTGCTCATAGCCGATATCGCGCAGGATGGTGGTTTCGGCCATCTCCATCAGGGCGCGGCGAACGCGCGGATACGAGATCAGCTTGCGGCAGTCGATATAAACCGGGCTCGCCCATCCGGACGTGAAAATGTACGGTTTGTCCGCATTGAAATGCACGGCCTGGACCTCGAGCAGCATCTTGGCGGTGGTGTCGGAGATCGTCTGGCGGTCGAAGCCTGTCATGGGCGAATCCTTGCTGTTTTGGGTTGGCGCCTGGCGCCTGTTGTGACCGGCGATCAAGCGACGGCGGCCAATGGCGCCTGGCGCAACGGTAGTGTCCGGTCGAGCAAATGCCGACGGCGTTCGATGCGCGCGTAGGCCGAGATTTTACCCGACAGACAAGACACGGACGTAACGCGAAACCCCGCTTCGTTGCCGGATTTGTCATGTGAATCCAAGGCGTGCCGAGCAATCGATGCAAGCGCTTTCGCACGCTCACGCGTCGTTTCTGTCGGAAATGGTGCTGCGCGTCATCTTTAACGCGCGGTGTACACTATTTATCCCCGAAAAATGCTATGGGCATTTGTTTCACTTCAGCGCCCACGCGCTTGTCTCCATGCGCGCAGCCGTTGCGCAGCGCCTTCAAGACTAGCCGGGCGGCCAGGAATCATTTGATTCGTCACGAGACTTGATCGTCCCGCACGCAGTTCCCAAGCTTTCCATTTCATTGATTTTCAAACGCTTTTCCTAAACGTCTCAGGCCAATCATGGACGAACAACTGAAGCTCAGCGCCCTCGCATATCACCAGTATCCGAAGCCCGGCAAGATCTCGGTCACGCCGACCAAGCCCTTGTACAACCAGCTGGATTTGTCGCTGGCGTACTCGCCGGGCGTGGCCGCTGCCTGCATGGCAATCTTTGACGACCCGCTCGATGCGCAGAAGTACACCTCGCGTGGCAATCTGGTCGGCGTGGTGACGAACGGCACAGCCGTGCTGGGTCTCGGCAATATCGGACCGCTCGCTGCCAAGCCGGTGATGGAAGGCAAGGGCTGTCTCTTCAAGAAGTTTGCGGGCATCGACGTGTTTGACATCGAGCTCGCGGAGACCGATCCGGACAAACTCGTCGACGCCATCGCGATGCTCGAGCCCACGCTTGGCGGCATCAACCTGGAAGACATCAAGGCGCCGGAGTGCTTCTACATCGAGAAGAAGCTGCGCGAGCGCATGAAGATCCCCGTCTTCCACGATGACCAGCACGGCACAGCGATCATTGCATCGGCGGCGATTCTCAACGGTCTGAAAGTGGTCGGCAAGAAGCTGGACGAAGTGAAGCTGGTCTGTTCGGGCGCGGGCGCCGCAGCGATTGCGTGTCTCGATTTACTCGTCCATCTGGGCTTGAACAAAGCCAACATCCTGGTCTGCGATTCCAAAGGCGTGATCTACGAAGGACGCGGCAACCTGGATCCGTCGAAGGAACGGTACGCCGCGAACACGACCGACCGCACGCTCGCCGATGCCATCGACAAAGCCGACGTGTTCCTCGGCTGCTCGAGCGCCGGCGTGCTTAAGCCGGAGATGGTCAAGGTCATGGGCACGCAGCCGCTGATTCTCGCGCTTGCCAATCCCGAGCCGGAAATCCGTCCGGAGGAAGCGAAGAAGGTGCGCCCGGACGCGATCATCGCCACTGGCCGTTCGGACTATCCGAACCAGGTCAACAACGTGCTGTGTTTCCCGTTCATCTTCCGCGGCGCGCTCGATGTGGGCGCGACCACGATCACCGAAGAGATGAAGCTCGCGTGCGTACGCGCGATCGCGGAATTGGCCGAAGAGACCGATCAAGGCGATGAAGTCGCGAAAGCCTACGAAGGCCATTCGCTCGAGTTTGGTCCGGAGTACCTGATTCCGAAGCCGTTCGATCCGCGGCTGATCATCAAGATCGCGCCGGCTGTTGCTCAGGCCGCGATGGATTCGGGCGTGGCGACGCGGCCGATTCATGATATGGACGCGTATCGCGAGGAACTGGCTACGACGGTTTATCGCACGGGCATGGTGATGCGGCCGGTGTTCGCGGCGGCTAAGTCGGCTCCTGCGCGCATTGTGTTCGCCGAGGGCGAAGACGAGCGCGTGCTGCGCGCCGCGCAATTCGTGCTGCTGGAGAAGATCGCGAAGCCGATCATCATCGGGCGGCCGGCGGTGGTGGAAATGCGTCTGCAGAAGATGGGCTCGAAGCTCAAGCCCGGCATCGATTTCGAGATAGTGAATCCGGAAGACGATCCGCGTTACCAGAAGTGCTGGCAGGAGTATCACCACATCGCTGCACGCGAGGGCGTGACGCCAGACAACGCGAAGGCCGCGCTGCGCAAGTTCAATACGCTGATCGGCGCGCTGCTGGTTCGTCTGGGCGATGCCGACGGCATGATCTGCGGGATGATCGATACGTATCACGACCATCTTAAATTTATCGAGCAGGTGTTGGGGAAGGCTGAGGGTGTCGAGAACTTCGCTGCGATGAATTTGCTGATGCTGCCGGGACGCAACCTCTTCATCAGCGATACGTACGTCAACGAGGTCCCAACGCCCACGCAACTCGCCGATATGACCATCCTGGCGGCGCGCGAAATCGAGAAGTTCGGGATTGCGCCGAAGGTCGCGTTGCTGTCGAATTCGAACTTTGGCAGCGTGCCGACGGCTTCATCGAAGCGCATGGCCGAGGCTCGCAAGCTGATCGCCGAGCGTGCGCCGGATCTGGAAGTCGATGGTGAAATGCACGGCGATGCAGCGTTGTCGGAGGTGGTGCGCAAGGCTGCGTTCCCGGGCTCGAAGCTGACGGGTGAAGCGAATCTGCTGATCATGCCGAACGTGGAAGCAGCGAATATCACGTACAACTTGCTGAAGATGGTGAGCGGCGAGGGTGTGACGGTCGGGCCGTTTTTGCTTGGTGCGGATAAGCCGGTGCATATTTTGACGCCGGCCGCGACGGTGCGGCGGATTATCAACATGACGGCGGTGGCGTCGGCGAATGCGCGGGTGAAGGCAGCGAGCAACGAGGTGTGATTTGCGGATGTATTACGATATCCTGACGAGTTGATGCTGAGAAATTGAGATGGCCATGAAGCGGCGGCTGGGTTGACCCAGTCGCCGTTTTTTTATGCACGCCCGTCGCATGTAACCCGGATGCGCTAAAAAAGCTTATTGATTTTTATTGGGATGAACAAAGGTGTGGCGCGTTTAGCGACGCCTTCGCTATTCGGACAAATCTGATTCGAATGCCAAGTTGTGCTGAGTAGAGTCGCGAATCGTTTCACTTTCCTGCGCGTTCAAGCGAGTCGTTTCCCGGATTCGTTTCGCGCCAGACACTTTTCGCACAATTCTTTGCAGGTAATCAGCATGAACAAGGTCTTTAAATCGGTTTGGAGCGAAGCTCTGGGTGCCTGGGTTGCGGCGTCGGAATTGTGCCGCGGGCGCGGGAAGGGCGGGGGGAAGGTAGCGCGGAGCGCAGTTGCGGCAGCGCTGGTCCTCGCAGCTGGCAGCGCGATGGCGTCGACTGCCACTGGCAACGGAGCCACGACGGTGGGCCTTAACGACAACGCGTTGGGAGACGGATCCTACGCTAACGGCGCGGCGGGCGCTGACTCCACAGCGATTGGGCACAACGTCAAGACGAATGGCGGCAACGCTTTTTCAATCGGTTCGATCATCACAAATGGAGCCGCCTCGTCGATCGTCATGGGCAACGGTGGAACAAACGCAGTGACGATGGACGCGGCATCAAGCAATACCGTCTTTTTCGCCCCAAATGGCGGCTCTGTCACCAACTCGGCCAACTCGTTTGCGTTTAATCCGTATGGCACCGCGGGAACAACTGGCTCCAGTGATTCCGTCAACATCTCAGGCACGGTTACCAACGCCGCGAATGCTGTAGCACTGGGTTCGAAGTCGTCAGTTTCGGCGGCTAACTCTGTCGCACTTGGCGCCGGTTCGGTGGCGGACCAAGCGAACACGGTTTCGGTCGGCAGCGCCACCAGCCAGCGAAAGATCACGAACGTGAAGGCTGGTGACGTGAGCATATCAAGCACGGAAGCGGTGAACGGATCACAACTCGCGGCGACCAACGCGACGGTCGCCGATGCTGTCAAATACGATACAACGACGCACGACAGCGTGACGCTGGGCAACACGGGTACGCCGGTCATACACGGTCGGCGGCAAGCAAGTGAACGACGTCGGTTCCGCGATCGGCAATCTGGACGGCCGGGTGACGCAGAACTCGGCGGACATCGCGGGAATGAAGGGTGACCTCGCGACCGTGGCGAACACGGCAGCAAACGCCGTAGCCTACGATTCGGCCGATCACAGCAAGATCACGCTTGGCGGCGCAAACGCTGCCACGGACGCGGTGCAGTTGACCAATGTCGCGGCCGGAGACGTCTCGGCGTCCAGTACGGATGCCGTCAACGGCGCGCAACTCAGCGCGACCAACGACCGCGTCACCAGCACGGAAACCGCGATTGCCAACTTCCAGGCGTCCGGCATGACAGGATCGATGGCGTCGGGTCAGGATGCGGCTGCTATCGGCGCGAATGCCGAAGCCTCCGGTGATAACTCGACTGCCGCGGGTTCGAACGCTACAGCGTCGGGCAAGGATTCAATCGCTGCGGGCGGAAACGCCACGGCTTCCGGCGATAACTCGACCGCCGCCGGCGCGAACGCCACCGCTTCAGGCAGCGGCTCAACGGCAACGGGCGGTAGTGCCACGGCCTCGGGCGACAATTCGACGGCTAACGGTTCGAATTCGATGGCCTCGGGCGAAAGCGCGGTGGCGTTCGGCGGGAATGCGTCGGCGACCGGCACCAACGCCGCGGCCGTTGGCGGAAATTCGCAGGCTTCGGGCAGCAACGCGGTGGCGTTCGGTGGCAACAGTCAAGCCTCCGGCGACAACTCGGTAGCGCTGGGCGCAAACTCGGTCGCCAATGAAGCCAACACGGTCTCGGTGGGTTCGGCCGGCAACGAGCGTCGGGTAACGAACGTGGCTCCTGGCGTCAACGGGACGGACGCGGCAAACGTGAACCAGGTGAACGCGTTGCGCAACGATATGGGCACCAGCCTCCGATCACTGCAACGTTCGGCATACGGCGGTATTGCCGCAGCAATGGCGATGCCCACCGCGACGCCGAGCGCGCCCGGCAAGACGGTCGTCGGCGCAGGCGTGGCCAACTTCAAGGGCTATACCGCGTTGGGTGCCGGCGTGACATATCGTTCGGACAGCGGACGATGGATCGTGAACGGCGCAGTATCGGTCGCACCGAGCGGAGACTCGGGCGTACGGGCGCACGCGGACTACGAGTTCTGATTGATGGTTTGAAACTAATGTAAAAAAGGGCGATCCGGATTTTCAGATCGCCCTTTTTTTATGCTCGAGGTTTTAAGCTACTTGTCGCGTCTCGCTGCCTTCATGACCACGCCACCGAGTCAACAGCGCATTCCATTTCACACGCGCCGCATTCACGTTGTTGTCCTTCACGTGACCGTAACCGCGCATCGAATCGGGCAGGTTGGCCAGCTCTATCGCGAGCGGTAACTTCTCCGCTGTCAATCCACCGATCAACTCCTTCACCAGCGCCTCGTAATCCGTGATCAGCGTGCGTTCCATCTTCCGTTCTTCAGTCTTGCCGAAGATATCGAACGATGTACCGCGCAGGAACTTCATCTTTGCCAAAACCTTCATGGCGGATAACACCCACGGGCCGTATTGCTTTTTGATCAGATGACCATGCGCGTCTTTCTTTGAGAGCATTGGCGGCGCGAGGTGGAACTTCACTTTCCAGTCTCCTTCGAAGCTCCCTTTCAACCGCTCCACGAATGCCGGATCGGCGTAAAGGCGCGCGACTTCATACTCGTCTTTGTACGCCATCAGCTTGTGCAGATTCTTCGCAACGGCTTCAGTCAATGCGTACGTGCCATCGCCCAAACCGAGCGCCGCTTCCGCCTTACGCACGTCGGTCACGAGGCGAGCGTAACGCGCCGCGTACGCGTCGTTTTGGTATTCGGCGAGATAATCGATGCGCTTTTCAATCAGCGCGTCCAACGCCTTCGGCGTATGCAGCGCGATAATCTTGCTGCCACCTTCCGATCCAGTCGATAACCCTCCCCGACCCTGCGCCTTGACAAAGCGCGTGAGGCCTTCAAGATCGTGCGCCGCGTGACGTCCCCATTCGAACGCCGCTAGGTTCTTCTCGACTTGCACCGCATTCAATTCGATCGCGCGAACCAGCGATTCATGCCGCAACGGCACCCAGCCGCGTTGCCACGCAAAACCCAGCACGAACGGATTGGTGTAAATGGCGTCGCCGAGTAAAGCAACGGCGAAGCGATTGGCATCGACGAGCGCAACATGCTCGCCCGCGGCCGTGCGGATATCGGCTTCCGCGCTCGCGCCCGGGAAGCGCCAGTTCGGGTTCTTGATGAACTCGGCAGTCGGCGTTTCGGCGCTGTTCACCACCACGCGCGTGTGGCCAGGTTGCATGCGCGAACCGCATTCGTCGCTGGCCGTGACAATCGGATCGCAGCCGATGACCAGATCCGCTTCGCCCATTGCGATGCGCGTGGCGTGGATATCGCCGGGATGCGTGGCGATCTGCACATGGCTCATCACCGCGCCACCTTTCTGCGCGAGGCCGGTGACGTCCAGCACGGTCACGCCTTTTTGCTCGAGATGCGATGCCATGCCGAGCAACGCGCCAATCGTCACAACACCCGTGCCGCCCACGCCGGTGACTAATACGCCATACGGACGGTCGATTAACGGCAGCTCGGGCGTCGGCACGGGAGGCATTGCATCGCCGGAAATACTCGATACCTTCGGTTTCTTCAACTGCCCGCCTTCAACCGTGACGAAGCTCGGGCAGAAACCGTTCACGCACGAGTAGTCCTTGTTGCAGGTCGACTGGTTGATCTGGCGCTTCGTGCCGTATTCGGTGTCGAGCGGTTCGACCGACAGGCAATTCGATTTCACGGAGCAATCGCCGCAGCCTTCGCAGACGGCTTCGTTGATGACGACGCGCTTCGCCGGATCGGGGTACGCGCCGCGTTTCCTGCGTCGACGTTTTTCCGTCGCGCAAGTTTGGTCGTAGATCAGGATCGTGGTGCCGGTGATCTCACGTAGCGCGCGCTGAACTTCATCGAGCTTCTCACGATGAAATACATCGATACCCGGCGCCAGCCCAACGTTCGCCTGATATTTCTCGGGTTCATCGGTGACGATCACGATCTTCGTCGCGCCTTCCGCCGCCAGTTGATGCGTGATCTGCGGCACGGTGAGGACGCCGTCTACAGGTTGCCCGCCGGTCATCGCGACGGCGTCGTTGTAGAGGATCTTGTACGTGATGTTGTTCTTCGACGCGATCGCTGCGCGGATCGCGAGCAGGCCGGAGTGGAAGTACGTGCCATCGCCGAGATTGGCGAATACGTGTTTGTCGTTGGAGAACGGCGCCTGGCCGATCCATGCCACACCTTCACCGCCCATCTGGCTGAACGTGCTCGTGCTGCGGTCCATCCACACGGTCATGTAGTGGCAACCGATACCGGCCAGCGCGCGCGAACCTTCGGGCACATTCGTCGATGTATTGTGCGGACAGCCCGAGCAGAACCACGGCTTACGCTCGGCCTCAACGCGCGGGCGCGCCAGCGCTTTTTCCTTTGCTTCGATTACTGCGATACGCGTCGCAATGCGCGCGCGGACATCGGAGGGGAGGTCGAACTTGTCGAGTCGTGTGGCGATAGCCTTCGCGATAATCGCCGGCGATAACTCGTAATGCGCCGGCAGCAACCAGTTGCCCATTGGCACGGACCATTCGCCGCCGGCGCCGTCCTTCTCGTCGAACTTGCCGAACACGCGCGGCCGTTGCGCATCGGGCCAGTTATAAAGCTCTTCCTTGATCGCGTATTCCAGGATCTGGCGCTTTTCTTCGACGACCAAAATCTCTTGCAGCCCGTGCGCGAACGCATGCGCGCCTTGCGCTTCGAGCGGCCACACGCAACCGACCTTATACAAACGAATGCCGATGCGCGCGCAGGTTTCATCGTCGAGACCGAGGTCTGATAAAGCCTGACGCACATCTAGATAAGCCTTGCCCGCCGTCATGATCCCGAAGCGCGCGTTCGGCGATTCAATCTCGATCCGGTCCAACTTGTTCGCGCGCACATAGGCGAGCGCGGCGTACCACTTGTAGTCGAGCAACCGCGCTTCCTGAACCAGTGGCGGATCGGGCCAACGGATGTTGAGGCCACCATCGGGCATCGCAAAATCGGTCGGCAAGACAATTTGCGTTCGATGCGGATCGATATCGACAGAAGCCGACGATTCCACCACATCGGTCACGCATTTCATCGCGACCCAGAGGCCGGAGTAACGGCTCATTGCCCAGCCGTGCAGGCCGAAATCCAAATATTCCTGCACATTCGATGGAAACAGCACCGGCAATCCGCACGCCTTGAAAATGTGTTCGGACTGATGCGCGAGCGTCGAGGACTTGGCGGCGTGATCGTCGCCGGCAAGCACAAGCACACCACCATGGGGCGATGAACCCGCCGAGTTCCCATGCTTGAAGACATCGCCGGTTCTGTCGACGCCCGGACCTTTGCCGTACCACATCGAGAACACGCCGTCGTATTTGGCGCTGGGATAAAGATTGACTTGCTGCGAGCCCCAGACGGCGGTCGCCGCGAGGTCTTCGTTCACGCCGGGCTGGAACACGATCTCGTGCGAAGCGAGATGTTTCTTCGCTTTCCAGAGATGCTGATCAAGTGCGCCGAGCGGGGAACCGCGATAGCCGGAAATAAAACCGGCGGTGTTCAATCCGGCGGCGTGATCGCGTTGTTGTTGCAGCATCGGCAGCCGAACCAGCGCCTGTATGCCGCTCATGTACGCGCGACCGCGTTCCAGGGTGTATTTGTCGTCGAGAGTGACGGTTTTTAGCGCGGCTTCTAGGGAAGCTTGTTGTTCCGCGTCAAGGGGGGCATTCATTGTGGGGTCTCTCCGCCAACGTTTGGGATCGCCAAAGATTTTTAGGGCCTTCGCGTCTTGTGGACGCATCGGCCGGGATTCTGAGTTTGCCTGTTTTGCCTTTTTTACAGCACTGGTAATAACCCGCTGAAAAGTAATTTCAACATTGCACAGGTGTTACGACGTGTAAAAACGGCCGGATTTTGATGTCATCGGGGAACCGCTCGCGCCGAGCGCATTCAAACCCGCGATCGATGCACATTCCTGCCGGCGTTGCCGGCAGGAAGAGCACGAATGTGCGCGATTGCTGGACATACCGATGCACGCAGTTGAAGGAGGAAGCAGTGAAACAACGATACATCCAAAGCTTTTTGATGGTTTCCGCAGCATTTTTTGCAATGAACGCGCCAGTTCGAGTTGGCGGACCGGCTGGATCGGAGGCAACGATCTCCGGCAGACCACGAATTTCGCAGGTTCGAGTCGAACAGATTTCTAGTAAGCAGGCGGCGGAAAATAAGGACGACGCGGACGCTTGAGGGGCTGGATGCGCGAGAGAAGCCGTTGAGTCCGTTCAGGCCGCGGCGTCGTTAATGCTCTCAAACGCAATAACAAAAAAATGCCGAGGATTTTTGGATCCCCGGCATTTCTATTCAAACCGCACGTTTTAGCTGGCGCTCGTGTCCTTCACTACGCCACGCCGTATCTGATCGAGCTCAATCGATTCGAACAGCGCCTTGAAGTTGCCTTCGCCGAAACCCTGATTGCCCTTGCGCTGGATGATCTCGAAGAAGATCGGGCCAATCTGGTTTTCCGTAAATATCTGCAGCAGGATTTCGTCACGCACGCCATCGATCAGGATCTTGCGTTTGCGCAGTTCCGCCACCGATTCGCCGTGATTCGGCACGCGCCGGTCGACGAGCTCGTAATACGTGTCGATAGTGTCCAGTAGCGCGATTTTGGCGCTGCGCAAATTGTCGACGGTGCTGCAGATATCGTCGCTGCCCAGCGCAATGTGCTGGATGCCTTCGCCATGATAGGCGTCGAGATACTCCTGGATTTGCCCCGACGTATCCGAGCCTTCCTCGTTGATCGGGATGCGGATCTTGCCGCACGGCGAGCTCATCGCTTTCGACTTGACCGAGGTCACCTTGCCTTCAATATCGAAGTAACGCGCCTCGCGAAAATTGAACAAGCGCTCGTAGAACTCGGCCCATTCGATCATCCGTCCGCGATGCACGTTGTGCGTCAAATGGTCGATGTACGTCAGTCCGTGACCGACCGGATTTTGCTCGGCGCCGGGAATGGGCTCGAAATCGACGTCATAGATGCTGATGTCGCCGATGCTGCCTTGCTCCGCGCCATTCTTGCCGCGCCAGCGGTCCACGAAGTAAATCAGCGAATCGCCGATTCCCTTGATCGCGGGAATATTAAGTTCCATCGGGCCGGTTTTATTGTCGAAGCCCCACGCGCCGAGATCGAGCGCGCGTTTGTAGGCCTTGCCTGCATCGGCGACCCGGAAGGCGATCGCGCAAATCGATGGACCGTGCAAACGCGCAAAGCGCTGTGCGAAAGAATCAGGCTCGGCGTTGACCAGGAAATTGATCTCCCCCTGCCTGTACAGCGTCACCTTCTTGTGACGATGACGGGCAATCGCGGTGAACCCCATTTGCTCGAACAATTTCCCGAGCGCCACGGGATCGGGCGCCGTGTATTCGATGAATTCAAAACCATCCGTGCCAACGGGATTGTCCCAAGTCGTCGCCTGCATGCTTTGTCTCCTGAACCGCGCAAATAGATCGGTGATTAGTCGGTGGTTATTGGGACAAAGTTTATCGACGGAAGGGAGGCAGATAGTTGCGAAGTAAATCGTCCGTGTCTACGATGGCGCACGTTCATGGCGGCATAATGAGCAAAGGAGACAGAAAATGGCTCAAATTGAACTCGACGCGATCGATCGGAAAATCCTCGCGATTCTTCAGGTGAACGGGCGGCTGTCGAACCAGGACATCGCCGATCAAGTGAACCTCTCACCAAGTCCATGCTTGCGGCGAATCCGGCGGCTGGAGGAAGAGGGCGTGATCCGCGGTTACGTCGCGCTGCTGGAACCGCGCCTCCTCGGGCTCGGGCTGCTCGCGTACGTCAATGTGCGGCTGGAAAAACGTGGCGGGACGCCGGTATCGGCGGGAATGAAAAATCCGCCAACGCATGCGGACCGGTTTCGCGAAGCCGTGCGCGCCTGGCCGGAAGTGGTGGCGTGCGACGCCATGACCGGTGACATGGACTATCTGTTGCGTGTCCAGGTGGAGGACATGGAACACTTTTCACGCTTCATGCAGGACACGTTGCTGCATCATCCGTCCGTAGTGGACGTGAAAAGCAGCTTCTCGCTAGAACGCTTCAAGGAAACGACGGCGCTGCCGATTCGTTAAACCGGTTCATTAAATTAGCGGGCCGCACGCTCAATCCAAAAGCTTCAGACGCAAAAAAGGCGGCTTTCGCCGCCTTTCGTGCTTTTGCGCATGCTTGCTGATTTGTGCCTGGGACCCCGGTACTGGAGGTCCTTACTTCAGGCCGCGTCTGCGGTAGGCATGAACGCCTGAAACATTTGCGATGCCCGGCGCGCTTGGCGCTTGACCGCGTAATCGAAGACCGCTGCCTGCTCTTGCAACATTTCCGTCAGGATGCTGCCCTGGTCGGCGGGTGTGAGCGACAAATATGCGTCGGCTTCGCCATACGCATACTCGATCTTCATTCCCGACTTCTTCGCAATGTGCATCATGGTCTTGTTTCGTGACAAGCAATGCATGTAGAGCGATGAAACGTGCGTATTGCGGCTGCGGATGGCGGCGCGCTCGAACAGGCGGCTACCCACGCCTTTGCCACGCGCGCTTTCCAGCACCGACACGCCGAACTCTGCCGTGCGCTTGTCGCCTTCGGCAGGCAGATAGGCCAGATGGCCGACGCCCACGAGGTTCAACTGCTCGTCGAAGACGCCAAAAACCGTATCGCGCGAAAAATCGATATTCGCGACGTAGTTCTCGATCACACGATCCGGCACGATCTGGCCAAAGCGCAGGAGGCGGTCGTCTTCGTCGAGGGCGAGAAAGTGGGTGAGCAAGCGTTCGCGATCGGTCGAAGACAATTCACGGACGAGAACGGGCGGACGACCGGCAGCCGTTTGAAAACGATCGGCAGCTGCGAAGATCGATGCGGTGTGGCGGTTGAAAGGCATGTTCACGATGGTGGCTCCTTGATTCGTCATACGACATGGTGCGTCGCAAAACGAATTTTAGCCGAACCACCGAGCGAGTACTAGGGAAAACCCGTAATTTACTGTGGAGGAGTACGTCTAAGCTTCAAGTATTACGAATAAAAATGGCTATAAAACAAAGACTTATACCGTATTGCGTGAATCGTACAGTCGTGCGATAACGAAATGTCGCATTGCAGCATTTCAACTGTCGCCGTTCATCCCGTGCTCGATCACGCTCACAACTTGCTCCGCGAATTCGCGATAACCCAGCTTCCCATCCGGCTTCAGCCAGGTGAATGTCCAGTTGATCATGCCGAACACCATCATCGTGAGCGCGGTCTGGTTTTCCTTCGTCGCCCGCTTCGGGTAAGCGCGCGCGAGTTGCCGGGCGAATGCCGCGACAATGCCGCGCTGGCGTTCGAGCACGATTTCACGCTGCGTGTCTTCGAGATATTTGACGTCGTTGAGCAACGCAACGTGCCGGCTATGCGACGTTTCATATTCGGTAAGGAACGCGCGAATCAGCTCGGCGAACGCCTCGCGCTCGGTCAAGCCGCGCCGCTGACTTGCTCCTTCCACTTCCGCGATGATCAGCATCAGGCGCTTCGTGTAGCGGTCGAGCAGGTCGAAGAGAATCGCTTCCTTGCTCGCGTAGTAGTGGTAAAGCCGCGCTTTGGAGGTGCCGCTGGCCGCAGCGAGGTCGGCCATCGATGTACTCGGGTAGCTGGTCTGCGCGAATTTCGCGGCAGCGAGTTCGAGGATCTGCTCGCGTTGGGTGTCGTGGTCAGGCGCTCTGGTACGGGCCATTGAGTCTCGAAGAAGTGCGGGTCGATCGGGGATTCTAGTCTGACGAATGCGGGGCGAATAGACGACTAGCGCGCGGCGCGGCGCAGCTGGGCGTCGGCTACCTTGCCGAGATCACCGCGAATCTGCAGTTTGCCCGCCGCCACCAGTTCGCGACAGCGCCAGAAAGCAATCGAATCGCTGACCAGAAAACCGAAGCTCGAGCCCATCACCTGACCGGCGAGCTTGCGCGCTTCCTGCCAGCCATCGCTGGCGATCTGGAGGATGGTTTCATCGACATCGGAATAGGTGCCGGCAGTGAACGTGTTGTCACGCCATCGACGGGTCTCGCTATTGATCTGCTTCACTTCCTGCCATTCCAGCGCGAGACGGCTGATGCGCAACACCGAAATGGGCGCGGCCGTCGGCAGCTTGTCGCCCAGTTCAGCCGCCGTGAACATGCCGACCGCCGTCACGCCGTCTTCACGGCCGCGGCGCTGCTGCACGCCGTCGCCAGCGGTGACGATGGGCAGGTCTTCATGGGAAAGCTTGGCTTCGTTCAGGCGCTGCGGTGTGTTGCGCAACGTGTAGGCCACTCGTCGCAACGTTAGCTGGTCACTGGCGCTCTGGCCGTGCCAGATCACGACCTGTCCGCTGTCTTGCGCGAGTTCGCGCAGAAGCGCGTCCTGTTCCTTGAGCTTCGATATGAAATCGAATTTCTGTTCGTTCAGCACCTGTTGCCAGAACAACGCCCGGGTTTCCGGATTGTCGTCGATGCCCCGCAACTGGCCGACCGCAAGGTCGTCCTTCAACGGGATGACGCGTTCCTCGCGGGCCGCTGTTTGCAAGGCTTCGCGCAGAATCTCGGCGGCGTGGTCGCCGTTGGTAACGTGGATGGTGCTCATCAGTGACGGTGACCGCAAACGTAAGTAGGCTGCCCTATGCGTGTAAAGGCGGCGAGTGCGGCGACAAGGCGCGGCACACCGCATTTGCAACGGGCGGCCCCTAGTGTAAGCGAATCGAATCAGCGCAATCCGCCAACCGGGCGTTCAACGTTCGTCATAGCTCACAACCACGCGATCCGAAATCGGATGGCACTGGCAGGTCAGCACGAAACCCGCGTCAATCTCATGTTGCTCGAGCGTGTAGTTCTTTTCCATGCGCACTTCGCCTTCCAGCACCTTCGCGCGGCACGTGCAGCACACGCCGCCTTTGCACGCATAGGGCAGCGCGAGTCCGGCTTTCAAGCCGACATCGAGCACGCTCACGCCCAGATACGGCAGGCGTAGCTTGCGCTTCTTTCCATCGATGATGAGTTCCAGATCCGCCGCCGGGGTGTCGTCCGTGATCTCGATTGCCGGCACGCCTGCTTGCGGCAACGGCGTGCCGAAGCGTTCCACGTGGACCTGCTTCGGCGGCACGCCTGCGATTTTCAGCGCGGCTTCGGCGGCGTCCATCATCGGGCCGGGGCCGCAAATAAAGGCTTCGTCGATTGCATCGGCGGGAACGAGCGTCTCCAGGAACGCCGCGCACTTCTCCTGGTTCAGCACGCCATTGAACAACTCGACATCCTGCAAATCGTCCGATAACACGTGGTACAGCGAGAACCGGCTCATGAAACGATTCTTCAGGTCTTCCAGTTCTTCGGCAAACATAATCGCGTCCACGCTGCGATTGCCGTAGATCAGCGTGAAACGGCTGGTCGGCTCCGTTTCCAGCGTCGTCTTGATGATCGCGAGCACCGGCGTGATGCCCGAACCGCCCGAGAACGCCGCGTAGTGCTTCACGTGATCGGCGTTCAGGTGCGTGAAAAAGCGGCCATCGGGCGTCATCACTTCAATTTCATGGCCGGGCTTCAACGTATCGAACGCGAAGTTCGAGAAGCGGCCACCCCGCACGCGCTTGATGCCGATACGCAATTCGCCGTCGCGGTCGTAATCGGTCACGCCGACGCAAATGGAATACGAGCGCCGCGTTTCCTCACCATCGATATGCGTCTTCAACGTGACGAACTGGCCTTGCGTGAAGCGGAACGCATCGCGCAGGGTTTCGGGGACATCGAAGGACACCGTGACAGCGTCGGCGGTTTCGGGACGGACGTCGCGGATGCGCAGCGAGTGGAATTGCGGAGTCGCCATGGTCGTTTTCAGTACGGTTTGAAGTAGTCGAACGGCTCGCGGCAATCCATGCAGCGATACAGCGCCTTGCACGCCGTCGAGCCGAATTGGGCGAGGCGTTCGGTATGGGATGAACCGCAGCGCGGGCAGGCGGGTTTATCGACGACACGCGGCACGAAGCGGATTGGCCGCTCTTGCGGCACGTGTTCGTTTGAGCCGCAATTGCCCATGGGCGGGGCGATGCCGTATTGCCTGAGCTTGTCGCGGGCCACGTCGGTCATCCAGTCGGTGGTCCACGCCGGCGCCAGCACGGTCTCAATACGATGCTTGGTAAAACCCGCTTCGTTCAAAGCCGTGCCAATGTCTTCCGCAATTTGATACATCGCCGGGCAGCCCGAATACGTGGGCGTGATGACGATTTCCAATGCGTCGTCGGCGGCGCGGCGGACATCGCGGAGAATACCCAGCTCGCGGATGGACACCACCGGGATTTCCGGATCGGGCACAGCGTCCAGCACTTCCCATACTCGATCGAGCGAAGCTTCGGCGGCGGTCATCATCGAGTTCACCACGTTGCGCCTGGATGCTGCCGCGCAAGGCTTTGCAATTCCGCGAGCAGGAAACCCATGTGCTCGGAATGCTCGCCGAACTTGCCGGTCGTCACGTGTTTGGCATCGGCGGGCTTTTGCAGCGTAGCTTGCGCAAGCGTCGCGTCCACGTCTTCACGCCACGCGGCTTCCAGATCAGCGTTAAGCGGACCGATACCCGCATCGGCGATGCTCGTTTCCACGTCATCGGTGCTGAAAAACTCCCGCGTGTAGGGCATCAGATAGTCCACCGCCGCTTGCGCACGACGATGCGATTCCTCGGTGCCATCGCCGAAACGCAGCAGCCAGTCGCTCGCGTGATTCAGGTGATAACGCGTTTCCTTGATCGACTTCGACGCGATTGCAGCAAGTTGCGCGTCGGTGGATTGCGTGAGCGCGGTCCACAGATGCGCCATCAGCGTCGAATAAAGGAAGTTGCGAACCACCGTCACCGCGTAGTCGCGATCCGAACGTGCCGTGCCCGATAACGGGCCGGCATGCGGCAACTCAGTCAGCGTGTAATTGCGGAAATCGCGTTCGTTGCGGAAATACGCGTAGTCGTCTTCGGTTTTCTTCGTGCCGTAAAGCTCGGCATCGAGCGTGGCCGCGTGCGAGTAGAGCAACCGTGCCTGGCCGATCAGATCGAGGCTGATATTGGCCAGCGCGATATCTTCCTCGAGCACCGGGC
Organism: Caballeronia sordidicola; assembly: GCF_000729995.1. GTDB lineage: Bacteria > Pseudomonadota > Gammaproteobacteria > Burkholderiales > Burkholderiaceae > Caballeronia > Caballeronia sordidicola_A. The sequence continues at coordinate 101,595 of NZ_JNFG01000022.1, forward strand.
CGTGTCCGCACCACTCGCCATTGCGCTGACCGAGGATCAGGGCGTTATCGGCGAGGCGCAACACGTATGACAGATGTTGGGACGTCGTCATGGCTAGACCTTCGCTCACATGTGGTTGATTTCGTCGGGCAGCACGAAGAACGTCGGGTGACGATAGATCTTGTCGCCTGCCGGGTCGAAGAACTCGGCTTTATCGGCGGGATCGGAGGCGGTGATTGCCGCCGACGGCACAACCCAAATGCTCACGCCTTCCTGACGCCGCGTGTAGACATCGCGCGCCATGCGCAGCGCGCCCGGTGCATCCGGTGCGTGCAGGCTGCCGCAATGCTTGTGGTCAAGGCCCTGCTTGCTGCGCACGAACACTTCCCAGATCGGCCATTCGTTATTCATTTGTCGCTCCTTTACCTTTATGCAGCTTGCTTTTGCGCGCGCGCGGCTTGTTTGGCGGCGTAGGCGAGGGCGGCTTCACGAACCCAGAGGCCGTCGTCGTGGGCTTTGACTCGCGTGGCGAGGCGTTCCTTGTTGCACGGGCCGTCGCCGTTCACGACACGCCAGAATTCTTCCCAGTCGATTTCGCCGTAGTCGTGCGCCTGCCGTTCTTCGTTCCATTTCAGATCGGGATCGGGCAGTGTGACGCCGAGGATCTTGGCTTGCTCGACGGTGGCATCGACGAATTTCTGCCGCAGATCATCATTCGATATCCGCTTGATGCCCCATTTGAACGACTGGCCGCTATGGATGGAATCCTTGTCGCTCGGGCCGAACATCATCAACACCGGCCACCACCAGCGGTCCACTGCCTGCTGGACCATTTCCTTCTGGGCGTCGGTGCCTTTCATCATGGAGAGCAGTGCGTCGAAACCTTGCCGCTGATGGAACGACTCTTCCTTGCAGATGCGGATCATGGCGCGCGCGTAGGGGCCATACGTGCAGCGGCAGAGCGGAATCTGATTCATGATCGCCGCGCCGTCCACCAGCCAGCCGATCACGCCGACGTCTGCCCAAGTGGGCGTCGGGTAATTGAAGATGCTTGAATACTTGGCTTTTCCGGCATGCAGGGCATCGACGAGCTGATCGCGCGACACGCCCATGGTTTCCGCCGCGCTATATAGATAGAGGCCGTGGCCGCCTTCGTCCTGCACCTTCGCGAGCAGGATCGCCTTGCGCTTCAGGCTCGGCGCGCGCGAAATCCAGTTGCCTTCGGGCAACATGCCGACGATTTCCGAATGCGCGTGCTGCGAGATCTGGCGAACCAGCGTCTTGCGATACGCCTCGGGCATCCAGTCCTGGGGTTCGATCTTGCCGTCGGCGGCCATCACAGCGTCGAAACGGCTGAGTTCCGGCGATGTGGACGCCGGATCAATTGGCTGCACGTTGCCGGGGATATCGAGGGATTGCGTGTACATGACGATCGCTCGCTCTAGGAAGTCACTGTGGCGCAATTATAAGCCGACCGTCCGGTCGGTTAATAGTTATTTTTTGAGATGGCACTAAATCCCGTTTCCCCGTCCATCCTTCGCCGTCTACCCCACGCTCGCCTCAAACACCCGCCTGTAATTCTCCCCAAGAATCTTCCGGGTCTCTTCGTCCGAGAATCCTGCGGCTAAAAGCTGGTTCGCGAAGTCCGGCAACTGACCGTAGTGGGTGAAAACCGGCGGAGAAATAAAGCCCAGCATGTCCGTGCCCATGCCCACATGGTCGACGCCGACCAGATCGGCCATCCGCTTGACGCCTTCGGCCATCCCCTGCAAATCCCGGAATGTTCCCGAACTTGGCCAGATGCCGATAACACCGCCCGTATCGGCGACGGCCCGAGCATGGTCGGGGCTGATCAGCCGGCTTCGGCCGCCGGGATGGGCGGACAGCGCCGTATGAGACAAAACGAGTGGTTTCGATGACACCGATGCCGCCCGTTTAACCAGATCGAACGTGCCGTGCGCGACATCGACAACGATCCCGAGGTCGTTGCATCGCCGAACCACTTGCGCGCCGAAATCGGTCAAACCCCCATGTTGGGGTGGTGCGGTCTGGATATCGCCGAGTTCATTCACCCGGTAGTGCACCAATTGCAGATGACGCAACTGGTGCTGCGTGTACGCCTCATCAACGCGATCCAGTTGCCCCTCCAGAAAGTCCCCGCCTTCCGCAGCGATGATCACGCCCGGCCCGACGTTCTCTTTTAGTGACGCTCCGCTGGTGACAACATTTAATTGTTCGCGCTCGATCAACGCGTGCACCCGCGCAAATTCGGTTTGCCCAAGCGCGTACAGCTCGCCGGGCGCGGGCGCCCGGTACGCTTCGAAACGCTTGCGATTCGCCGATACCTGCGTGACCACGGTATCGGTGACGATCGCCAGCGTGACCACGTTCATCCCGCCGCTACGCATGGGCGCGGCAAGCGCGGCGAAAGGGCGGTTGGCGCCAATCGCCGGGTCGCGGGAAATGGTCACCCGGCCGGCGTGGCTGTGCATGTCCATCGTCAGCGTGTCGCTCGAGCGCCAGCTTTGAACCGTAGCCTGCGCATCCTGATTATCGGTATAGCCGGCGAAGCGGCCACGGGCGCAGGCGACCAAACCCAACGCAGCCGTCGATGCCAGGAACGCTCGCCGGCCGAATGGCCTTTTCTGGCTCGTCACGCAGGCATCGACGAGTTGATAACGCCAGCCCGCCGGATCATTGACCAGACGGCGCAGTCGTCCGCGAATGGTCACCGGGCCGTCCTGCACCTGAATCAACGAAGCGCCAATGACCTCGATGCTCGATCGCGGATCCGTTGGCACGCAGCCTGAACAACACGGGGCGTCGGCCGCCAGCAAAAAATAATCGACACAAGGTTCCAATTCGAGCGGAATGATCCAGCCGGATAGCTCGACTATCGCGTCATGCAGCGCGTCGGCCTGACCGGAACGGATGCTCGACCAATCGATTTGCATCGACATCTCCTTTACGAACTTCGTCGCCGGATTATGCAGTGGGAGGTAGAGCGCACTCAGTTAGTGTCCCCAGTGCAAGCCCGGGGCAGTTCGCAGTTCCCCGATGCCGAATGCGACAATGCGGCTTCGCTTTCAATCGTGTCTTTCGCATGCCGTCACCTTTGCCGTCCTCCTCTGAAACTCGTTGCGCGCGCGTTGCCGTTATCGGCGGCGGTCCTGCAGGCTTGATGGCTGCTCAGGCGCTGGCGGCGGGCGGTGTGGAAGTGGATCTCTATGACGCCATGCCGTCGGTTGGCCGCAAGTTCCTGATGGCCGGCAAGGGCGGGATGAATCTCACGCACTCCGAGCCCGCCGAATTATTCCTCTCGCGTTACGCGGAGCGCCGGCCACAGATTGAACCGCTGCTGCGCCGTTTCGATGCCACCGCTTTACGCGCATGGGTTCACGGATTGGGCGTCGAAACCTTTGTCGGCAGCTCGGGCCGCGTGTTTCCCACCGACATGAAGGCCGCGCCCATGCTGCGTGCTTGGTTGCATCAGCTACGCGGGTCGGGAGTACGGTTTCATATGCGGCATAAGTGGATTGGCTGGGGCGATGGCGCTCGGCGGGCTCTGCAGGTTTTGCGGTTCGCCACGCCGGACGGCGAGCGCTCGGTCGAAGCCGATGCTGTCGTCCTCGCGCTGGGCGGCGCGAGCTGGCCGCGACTCGGCTCGGACGCCGCGTGGATCCCTCATCTGGAAGCACGCGACGTGGGTGTATCGCCGTTCAAGCCGTCGAATTGTGGCTTCGATATCAACTGGAGCGAGCACTTCAGCAGCCGTTTCGCGGGCGAACCGCTGAAAGCGATTGCAATCGGCTTGCCGCTGGAGGGTGGTGATATCGAATGGCGCACGGGCGAATGTCTGCTGACGTCAACAGGTATTGAAGGCAGCCTGATCTACGCGATGTCGGCGCGTATCCGCGATCGGCTAGCTGCCGGTGACGGCACGTTTTTCCTCGATCTCTTGCCGGCATTGACGCCGCAGCGTGTTCATGACGAAGTGACGCATCCACGCGGCGCGCGTTCCATGTCGAGCCATTTGCAGAGTCGTCTGCATCTGACGGGCGCGAAGGCGGGTTTGCTGCGAGAGTTATCGAGCCGCGAAGATTTCGCCGATACCGCGCGCCTTGCTGAACATATCAAGGCATTGCCGCTGACTGTGTTGCGCCCAAGGCCGATCGCCGAAGCGATCAGCAGCGCGGGCGGCGTGACGTTCGAATCGCTTGATGCGCACTTGATGCTCGACGCGCTGCCCGGCGTTTTCTGCGCAGGAGAAATGCTGGATTGGGAAGCTCCGACGGGCGGTTATCTGCTCACCGCGTGTTTCGCGAGCGGTTTGGTCGCGGGTGAGGCGGCGCTGGCTTATCTACAGCCGGGATAAAACCCGCCTGGATGCCAGCGCCGGAACTGAACTCAAGCCGGCACAAGACGCCACAACGACGTGATTTCGGCAGAACGCGCGTGATAGAGCGGATCGGTTTTATCGGCGGCGCGGGGGTGGTGCGGACGAATATCCATCCGGCCGTCCGTCTTCAACCCGGCGCGGTCGACCCACTCCTGAAATTGCGCTCGTGTTCGCAGGCCGAGATGTTCCGCTATATCGGAAAGAAGCAGCCAGCCTTCGCCGCCGGGTGTCAGATGCGCGGCGAGGCCATCGAGAAATCCGCGCAGCATGCGGCTTTCCGGATCGTAGATCGCGTGTTCAATCGCCGAACTCGGCCGGGCCGGCAGCCATGGCGGATTGCAGACGATCAACGGCGCGCGGCCTTCCGGAAACAAATCGGCCTCGAGCACCTTCACTTGCTGCTCAAACCCCAATAATTCGATGTTTTCACGCGCGCAGGCCAGGGCCCGGGCATCGATTTCCGTCGCGATCACGCGCTTCACACCGCGCTGGGCCAGCAAGGCGGCAAGCACGCCCGTCCCGGTGCCGATATCGAAAGCCAGTTCCTTCGATGGCAACGGCTGGTCCGCCACCAGCTTGATGTACTCACCGCGCACCGGCGAAAACACGCCGTAGTAGGGATGAATCCGAGCGCCGAGCGCCTCGACATCCACGCCCTTTTTGCGCCACTCGTGCGCGCCGACGAGCCCTAGCACCTCACGCAGCGACACGACCGACTCTCCGGCCGGCGCCCCATAAGCCTCCTCACACGCTTCTTTGACATCGGGCGCACGACGCAGCGGAATGGCGTATTCGGCGTCCAGCGGCAAGAGCAGCATGCCGAGCGTGCGCGCCCGCTGTGACTGGGCGAGCCGATGTAAATTGAACGCCTCGGCCGGAGCGGGCGGCGCGGCCGGCGGTGCATCGGGGGCCGCGCTGCGTTCCTTCGCTTTGGCTTTGGCAGACTTTTTCGGCCGTGTTTCGATGCGTCGTGCCACCGCCTGCAGCAACTGGCGAGCGTTCTGGAAATCGCCGCGCCAGAGGATGGCCGTGCCCTCGCAAGCCAGCCGATAGGCGGAGTCGGCGGTCATCTGGTCATCGCCGATCACCACACGTTTGGGCGGCGCGATTCCGCTTTCCGAGTGCCAGAGCGCCGAATGATTCTCGCCTTTTTCCTCCCATTCAATGTGGGAAGGTGCGGCGCTGGTGCTGGGAGAAGTTTTGGAATGCATGCTGAATAAGTACCGGACAAAGTGAGAACCGCGAGGCGGAATGCCGACATTCTGAGGGCTTTTCACAAAATGGTCCGATTTTCGACGACAAAAGGCGTGCGGTGGATCCGCTTCAGTGTCGGGCGAAGGGATTTTCATTGCCCCGAAAAGCCGGCCAGTCGGCGGGGGGACACGGGCGTGTTCGGTAGCATTGACGATCCATCGCACATTTGCCGGTAGGCGGCCTCGCTCTACGCAGTGCCCGAGCCAGCCAGTTGCGGGCGAGCGCCAGTGTGTTCGGTAGCATCTCGGTGCATCGCACATTTGCCGGTGGGCGGGCTCACTCTACGCCGCGCCCGAAAGCCAGCCAGTTGCGGGTCCACGCGGGCATGTTTGGTGGCATTACAGCTCATTGCACCTCTCCGTGTGCACGGGCAACGTCTTGGCGCCGCGCCGGAAGCCATGCCACGAGCCCAGGTCGAGTGGCCCATAAGGAGCCGCGGATCCATCCAGTCAACTGTAAGCGCCTGGTTTGCCTCTTCAGGCACAATCGTTTTTTCCCTCAAGAACACCCGTCCATCGATGAACCTTCGCGTCCTTTCCGCCGTTGCCGCTACGACGCTGTTTGTTTCCCTGCTGCCATCCGCCAGCGCTCTCGCCGACGATGCGCCCGCCGAACGCTGGGTCAGCGCCTGGGGCACGGCGTTACAAGCAATCCCGCAACGGGCGGATTTGCCGGCGCTGTATCGCGCGCCTGAGATCGGCGGCCGGACGGTGCGGCAGATCGTGTATCCCGCCATCGACGGCCGGCACGTCCGGCTGCGCTTCAGCAATGTGTACGGCACTGCGCCGCTGGTGATCGAGGGCGCGCAAGTGGCGCGCGCTATATCCGGCAACGCGGCGGCGACTCGCGCAGGGACGAGCCGAGCCGTGACGTTTGGCGGCAAGCCGGGCGTGACCATCGCGCCGGGTGGCCAACTGGATAGCGACCCGATCGCCTTCGACGTCGCCGCCCACCAGCCGCTCGCCGTCAGCACCTACATGGAAGCAGGCCAAAAAATGGTCGCGTGGCATAGGGTGGCGAACCAGACGAATTACGTATCGACGCCAGGCAACCATTCTTCGGACACCGACGCCACCGCGTTTCGCACCCGCTTTACGCAGTTCGTGTGGCTGACGAGCGTTTCCGTCGATACCACACCGGCGCGCGCGCTGGTCGCAATCGGAGACTCGATCACCGATGGTATGCGCTCCACGCCGAACGCGAACCGGCGCTGGCCCGATGCTTTGGCGCGTCGGCTGACGCAAAAGGGTATCGACGGCACTGCCGTCGTGAACGCGGGAATCAGCGGTAATCGCTTGCTGAGTGGGTCGCCGTGCTACGGCGAAGCCCTCTTGACCCGGTTCGACCGCGACGCATTGCGCCAGCCTGGGGTGCGCACGGTGATCCTGCTGGTTGGCATCAACGACATCAATTTCCCCGCGATGCCCCCGCACGCGGGCCTGGATTGCGATGATCCCCATACGCCGGTAACCGCCGATTTGCTGTTGCGCGGATATCAGCGGCTGATTGCGCAGGCCCACCAGCGCGGGGTCCGCATCTACGGCGCGACCTTGACGCCGGCCTCGCTGCCGCCGGAGCGTGAAGCGATCAGGACAGCAGTAAACGACTCGATCCGTTCAAGTCGCGCATTCGATGGCGTGATCGACTTTGACCAGGCGCTCCGGGACCCAGCCCATCCAGACCGTCTCCAGCGACGTTATGACAGCGGCGACCATATCCATCCTAGCGACGCGGGTTATGCGGTCATGTCGGAAGCCGTTCCCATCGACGAAATGGGGCTGGGGAAGGGGCGTTAAGGGGCCGCTAGGGTATTCCCGAAAATAATTTCCGGATGCCCTTGCCTTAGTCCGTTCCATCGCCTATTATTCGTCTCCTCGTTTCGCAACGAGGGCCGCTAAAGAAACAAGCGGCCTCCAAAGTCGGTAAGTTTGAAAGCAAACGCTCACAAACTTGTTGACAAGGAGAAAAAGATTCTTCATAATCTCGTTTCTGTGCTGCACGAGCAGCGACGCGAAAGCGGCAGGGTTCTGAGGGTAGGGATGCTGCGGTGAATAGCGAATGTTCTTTAAAAACTAACAGCCGATAAGTGTGGGCGCTTGGTGCTTGGCTTTAAGCGTGGTGGTGTTTTCCGGGGTAACCC
>NZ_JNFG01000023.1 GCF_000729995.1 Caballeronia sordidicola
CAAAACTGTCCTTCAACACCGCGTGCCGTTTTAAACCAGGAGACAGACAGAATCTCGCTGACACACTCCCGGCTACGACATTTGTACTTTGCTGCCGCTACGACATCTGTATCTGGCCTCGACATAAGAATCTAGATAATTCAAAGTTAAGCGCTCTTTAATGCAGCCATAAACACAGGACCGGGCACCTATCCGGTCTTTTTTCTCCGCTGTCAGTCGAGCCCATAACATGGGCCGTGGCCGTCCTACGTTTGCAAACCCTTGAACACGAACTGAAGCTCGACGAAATGGGCGTCACACGCGACCTGGACGAACCGGTCGAGGACCACCGCCGTGAACCCGCAGCAAACGCAGACGCATACGTGATCAATGCGAATGCGCCGGCCTTCCACGAGCGTAAAAAAACCCGCCAGCAGCGGGTTTCATGTTGGCAGCGCCGCAGCTTCACGCGCCCGGCCAAAAGCGTTCATCCAACGTCTGTTCGATCGTATACGGACACACATTCGAAAACGTACTTTCAGGCAAGCCCGTTTCCCGCTCAGCCTCAATCTGCGCATAGCCATAAGCCGTCGCAAACGCAGCAGGCAACACCGACGCCAAACTGGGATTGTCATCCAAATGAGCCGCAACCTTACGCCGCTGCTCAATCACCGTCAGTTGCCAGCTACGCCCCCGAAACGCAGTTTGAAACTGCCATTTCAGCAGACGCGTCAACAGAACCGTCAGGCTATTCACCAGCTCACGCTTTTCACTGCGCCCCATGCTCTCGATCTCTTCTGCAATATGATCAAGATCGGCATCGGCCAACCGCCCTTCGCGCAACAACGCCGCTTGCTCGTTCGCCCAGCCATAAAAATCCCGCTCATAAAGCGCGTCATGAGTCGCAGCCATCACATCATCCCATTCAGGCTTTCGGTACACGAAAAAAGTATAGCATCCGCTCAAACGGTATTGCCTGGCGCCATCCAGAACACCCCAATGCTATGGCTCCCGAACCGTTGCGCGCTGCTGAAATCAACCCCGTTTTCATCGACGCGCTACGCGACTGGCTCAAGACTCACCGTGCATAACAACCAGCCGCGCTCAACCCTTAAGGCCTCTGCGTCTACTATGGGTTTAAGTCGGCTGCTTTGTTGAGAGCCGCCTTTCGCCACCAGGACTGACCCGCCGCCCCCAGCGTTGACAGCCAAAATCATCCTGACTCCTGCCGCCAGAACGTTTGGCAACGGTCGAGCGTCGCACCGACCCGCTTCGCCGCCGCAAACGCGATTTTGAGCGCTTCAGCCGGATCGTCCGACAGAATGTGATCAATGGGCATGCGTTCCGGCACAACCACGCCCGGACATGTCCAGTAGCGCTTTTCATTCATCGCCTGTTCCGAAAAGCCTTTCGTGACGTAGGTCCCAAGTTCAGAAGTCGCGCTTCCGCTAATTAGAAATGTCCGATTCTGTCCCGCCGTCGGCCACACCCGCAAACCATCCTGCAGTTAAAGGGTTGCCAAGAAAGTGCCGTTATCCCTTGTAGAAGACGGTTTGTCTTCGACAAAAGTTAGCCGCCGCGATCGATACGGTCGGGCCAAGCGACATAAGCAGCAATACCGGGGGGTACATTGCACCAAGAGAAAGCACCACTATTTCGGGCCGTCGCGCCGGGCGAAGTCGTTTACTCGGAGGGGTTTGCGGGAAACGCCAGCATCTACGTCATCGCCGAAGGCAAGATCGAGATCTCAACCAGATCCGATGAAAGACGAGTGGTGCTTGCGATCCTGGGGAAAGACGAATGCTTCGGGGAGAGTGCGCTGTTGCGGTCCGAGCCGCGCGGATCAACCGCTCGCGCCCTGACCTCTTGCCGGCTCATCGTCATCGACCCGACGACGGTCGAAGCAGAGCTTGAGCGCGTATCTCCCCTGCTTCGCCACTTGATGCGCAGCCTGATCCGCAGGAGCAAACGAGTCGACGAACTCCTCCCGGCGCACACGAATGCCGATCATTTGCAAGGCATCGTCTCCTATGCCAGTTTGCTGAGCCTGATGGCGCGGGCCGACAGTCACGACGCGAGGCGCCATCCGAATCCGGAGAACGTGTCTATCTCGTTCGTCGATGCTTTCAAGCAATGTCAGGCCATACTCGGTCATCCTCGCACGCACATCGTGGCAATGCTCAAACGCATGCAGACATTGAACCTTATCGCGTTTGAAACCGCGCGTGGTCACGATGGTGACGACGTAGCCCCTACTGCCATTGACGACGCCGCCGAGCGGCAGGTCATCGTTTTCGATCCCGTGCGAATCATCGAATCAGCGCATCGGGTCGCGGACCATAGCCTCGGACTCTCGATCGTGAGCGAACTGGAACAGGCCGGTTTGTCGAACCTCGATGCGCTGATAGGCATCGAAAAACAATTGCTGCTCGACAAGCTCTCGCGCGGGAATAACGGCGACCACCCTGTTTCGAAAAAGCCGCCGCGCTCCACCCATGAATATGAGTCGCTCGCCGACATTGAATTCATCGACGACCGCACGCTCTTCGACACGGTCAGCGCTTTCGACCCCACCGACCTTGCCAAAATGCTTATCGGGGAGACCGATCGCGCTGTCTCCGAGCGCCTGCTGTGGGTCATGACCCGGGCCCGGCAACACGAGGTGTCGCGGATCATTCGAAGCGACCCTGAGATCGATCCGCTTGAGATAGAACAGATCAATCGGAGATTCATCCGCTTGCTGAAGTCCATCAAAACCGGCGCGACAATCCCGCCCGTGCGGTTTTCTATTTGAACCTCACGCGTCGGTTGGATGCATTGGCAAAGGGGCAAACAGTGCCCTGTTGCTGCAGCAGATCACCGTCGGGCTAAAGAATCCCTGAAATATGACGTACTACATGAGGGTTGCGCCGAATCGACGGCCAAATCATCTACGCGTTAAGGAAAAACCGCCGCTCCCAGAACTATGGACTGTCGGCTATCGCGTGGACGTCGCTGTCGAATCCTGGATAGATAGCTGGTTCGAAGCTGGGCTGACGTTGATCCCCGTAGAAACGGATCGAGATCATTCCCGCCGATGTCCGTTGCTATCGTCATTCAGGACAAGCGCAGCGAGGTACTAACGGAACACATTCATGCGCGTTAAACATGTGCCCCCTAGCAATGCCAATCAGGTCATCCGGCTTTTGTGGCCGTTTCTGGCCGTCATCTTCATTCTCGTCACCCTGGCGGTGGTGAGCATCGACATCATGTCGTCGTTGCGTGCCTACATCGGTGCCGAGAGCGTTTGGTCAAAGGGCGAGAAAGACGCGACGTTTTTCTTGCACCTGTATGCAGAAAACGGCGACGAAGTGCTGTACCAGCGGCACGTCGAGGCGATGGAGGGTCTCCGGCACTTGAGGCTGGCTCGTGACATTCTTGACCGTCCGCAGACCGATATGCACCTGGCGCAGGACGAACTGGTCATGGGCGGCTTTGCCCGGTCGGACGTGGTGGGCGCCGCATGGGTGTATCGCATCTTTCGCCATGTCAGCTACCTCCAGGATGCAATGGACCTCTGGAAGCGTAGCGACGTCTACATGGACAAGCTGCAACAGGTCGCCGTTCGGCTTCACCGCCGGTTTTCTGACCGGCCGAGAGCTGATGCGGGACTCGTAGATCCGCAAGAAGAAATTTTTCAGATCAACGAAAAGGTTGCGCCGCTCTCCTGGGGCTTTTCTTCTGTATTGAGTTCGACGTTTCGCAAGGTCGCTTTCCTGCTGTTGATGGTCGACCTTGCGGCCGCGTCCGTGTTGATGCTGCTCACCGTCTGGCATGTCCGCCGGCTGGTGGTTCAGCGCAAGCTTACCGAGAGGGCTTTGCGACGCAGCGAAGCACGAGCCAAGGCCACGCTGGGTTCGATCGGAGAGGCGGTGATTGCGACAAGTCTGTCAGGAGAAGTTGAGTTCATCAACCCCGCAGCGGAACGCATCCTTTGCACGACGAGCGCAACCTGTCTGGGGCGACCGTTTTCCGATGCTTTTTCCCTGCTGTACGAACACTCGCGCGAGCCGGAGGACATGCTCGCCAAGCTCGCTAGCGACGGCTTGCTGGGGGACCATCTCGACGACCAGTTCGTTGAGATGATCCTGGTCTCTCGCAGCGGTGTCGAAGTCAATGTCAGGGCCGTGGTGTCGCGCATCACCGGATCGCCTTTTTACCTGAGTGACGTGGACGGTTCAGACGACGGACATCATGGTTACGTGATCATCCTGCGAAACATGACACGCGAGAAAGAGTACATACGAAGTCTCGCGTGGCAAGCATCACACGATAGCCTTACCGATCTGGTCAATCGCTCGGAGTTCGAACGACAGCTCGCCGCTTCGCTCGCCGGCGCGAGGCGCCTTGACGCCGCGGTTTGTGACGTGTTGCTGGTGTTTGATCTCGACCGCTTCAAGATCGTCAACGACACCTGCGGTCATGCTGCGGGCGATGGCATGCTTCGCGCAATCTCGACTCATCTGTCGGCAATCTTCCGTGCCGGCGATACTTTTGGGCGGCTGGGCGGTGATGAATTCGGTGCGTTGCTGAAAGGGTACGATCGGGCCCAGGCCATGACGTTGGCCGACAAGCTTTTGCACTCGGCGAATACCTTCTGTTATCAATGGGAAGCACAGCAGTTCAAGACGAGCCTGAGCATCGGGCTTCTGGTTCTGGACGAGCCGGGTATCACCGCAGAATCGGCGATGCACCTGACTGATATTGCTTGCTTCGTTGCCAAGGAGCGAGGCAGAGATCGCGTTCAAGAGGCTGACCTGAATGATAGCGACCTCGTCACTCACGCGAACGAAGTGTCCTGGGCGCGACGTCTGAAGCATGCACTCGAACATGACCTGTTCTGCCTCTATGCGCAACCGATTCGTACCCTTCGCACGGGAGATCAGCAGGCGGGTGGCCTGAACAAGGTCGAATTGCTGCTGCGCATGATCGACGCGCAGGGTGGGCCGGCCATCACCCCCGACAAGTTCATACCTGCTGCCGAACGCTACGGCCTGATGACCACTATAGATCGTTGGGTCGTGCGCACAGCGTTACGTACGCTCTCACGCACCCCGGTCAAGCAATATAGCGAGTACGCAATCAACCTTTCGGGGGCTTCTGTCGGCGACTCACGTTTCTTGCACTACGTTGTCGAACAGATCAGGGAGTATGGTATTGCGCCCCACTTGTTGTGCTTCGAAATCACCGAGACAGCGGCAATCAGCAACCTCCTGTCCGCTGTGCACTTCATGAATGAGCTGAGTATTCTGGGTTGCCATTTTGCGTTGGACGATTTCGGCGCCGGCATGTCGTCGTTCGGCTATCTGAAACATCTGCCGGTCGACTATCTGAAGATCGACGGCGCCTTCGTCAAAAATCTGCCCCAGGACACGGTCAGTCAGGAGATGGTCATCGCGATCAATGACATTGGGCATTCATTAGGATGTCAAACTATTGCAGAATATGTTGAAAATGCCGAGATTGTAAAATTGCTCAAGTCGTATGGTGTCGATTATGCGCAAGGTTATTTTATTGGGCGCCCCGCTCCCTGGGCCGAGCCACAGCGCTTGCATTCGGCTGAGCCGACACTGCTCACATGACCGAATATAATTCCTCTTCCGGACGTGGTTCCGATTAGCCGGATTCTTTATTGTCTGAACAATAAACTCTTATTATTTTTTGTCTGAACAATATTGATTTATTATTTTTTTAAAGAATGTTTGCGTTTTCATAATACTGATACATTATCTCTGCAAAGCTTGCATCGTCTATCCACCCGGATATCCGACTTCGCCCGGGGGCGTGGTCGAAAAATGTGAGCCCCTCCAGAGAGAGATGAACCTATGAGCACTGAATTTATCCGATCCGGCGAGTTGAAAGACATCAAAAGTTATCCGGAATGGTTGCAGAACGTAGTCGCAGACTGCGAAGAACAAAAGTCACTTGCACTTGGCCATCCATTCTGCAAAGCGATGAAAGACGCAACGCTGGACATTGAAAGCACGCATCGCTTCCTGGCTGGTTTTTTTCCAGTGATCGAGCAGTTCCCGCAGTTCATGGCGTCGAACTTGATGAAAGCCCGGTTTGGCACATCGCGGGGCGAAACCATGGCTCGTTCCTATCTCATCCAGAACATTCGCGTCGAAAACATGCACGCGAAGCATTGGCTTCAGTGGGCGTCGGCTTCAGGCCTCACCATGCACGAAGTTATGCATAAGGAAGTGCCGAGCGAAATGCACGCGCTTGCGCATTGGTGCGGGCACGTCAGCGCGATCGACGACCTCGCGGTAGCCATGGCTGCCACGAACTATGCTGTCGAGGGTGCAACGGGCGAGTTCTCCTGCATGGTTTGCTCGGAAGATACTTACGCGCTCACATTCCCCGAACCGATCCGCAAATCGGCCATGCGCTGGCTTCACGTGCACGCGCATTACGATGACGAGCATCCGTGGGCGGCGCTCGACATTATCGCAACGCTGCTTGGGACCAATCCTTCGCCGGAATCGATCATCAAGGTACGCAATGCGATTCGCAAGAGTTACGACTATCTGCGCATGACGCTCGACTACGCCTATCGCGAACCCGCCAAAAAAGCGGTGGCAAAGCAGGCGAACAACTGGCTGCAGGTTTCTTCGACGCCTGAAACTGTCTGATAACCTTCGTGGGCATGGCTCTTGCCAATTAACGCAATTGGCAAGAGTCCTAATCCTTCGAGGGAGTCGAGATGGCGAATAGCCCGTCGCGACACCGGATCCCGGTGGAACTGAGCAATCGCTTAGCGAGTTCGTTGCAGTAATTTTTTATCGACGAGTGTCGAAGCGGGCGCGCTCAGCGCTCAATAGCACAGCCGGCCCGCTTCAATCGTGCGGTCACGCGCAGATCACGGAATCAGCCAAAGCGCGGCGGCGTAAATCACCAGCGACACAACAAAAGTGACGGCCGTGTACCCCATCACGCGCTGGATCCGTATCCCCGCGATCGCAACAACCGGTACCGCCCAGAACGGCTGCAGCATGTTCGAGACGTTTTCCGCCATGGCGACAGCCATGGCCGTGCGCGGAACCGATGCATGCAGACTGAGCGCAGCGGGCAGGACGAATGGCCCCTGCACCGCCCAATGCCCGCCCGCGCTCGGAATCAGCAACGTGATAATCAGCGAGCTCAGGAAACTCAACACCGGCAGCGTCACAGGCGTCGCAATTGCCACGAAGGTCTTGGCGATCATCGACGCCAGGCCCGTGCCAGTCATGATTCCCATGATGCCGCCGTAGACCGGGTATTGAAGAAGCATCGAGCCGGTTTGCCGGGCGGCACGACGGATGGCGTCCGCATAAGCGATCGGCGTGCGTTGCAAGGCCAGGCCCGCGAGCAGGAAGATAAGGATCGTAGTATTGATGTCGAGTTCGAAGCCCTTGGTGTACCACGTCATCGCGAGGTAACCCACCCCTAGTGCCAACAGGAACAGGGTGCCGAGCGGCGAGTTTTCGGCGCGGGCTGCAAATGACAACGATGACCCCGACGACGCAGCGCGCGCATGAGGATCGGCCTCGCTTGCGGCGCCTGAAGCGGTGCCTGAAGCGTCGCCGCTCGGCGCGTCGATGAACGCAACAACGTGCTCCTGCTTCGGATGCATCCAGATAAAAATCACCGTCATGACGATAACCACCAGCACCGTCGGGATGAAGACAAACGGCGCAAAAACTGTCTCACTCAAGGGCACCACCTGCCCGGTCGCTTTTTCCACGAGATTCAACGCATTGCCGTGAGACGCCTGGGACAATGCGATCGAACTCGATAACCCGCTATTGCACACCGACCACGCAGAGTAGCTACCCGCGACGAGCCATGCGAAATCCACCTTTACCCGCCGCGCGATTTCACGCGACAGCAACGCGCCGACGACCAGGCCAAGCCCCCAGTTAAGCCACGCTGCAACCGCCACGATTGGAAATACAATCAGCGCGGCGCGGGTCGGTGTGTCCGCCTTCGTTGCCAGGGTACGCAAGCCTCGCTGAACGATGGGGGCGTCGGCAATGGCATATCCCGTTGCGAGAATCAGGATCATCTGCAACGCGAACGCGAGGATGTTGAACGTGCCTGAATACCATGACGCGAGCACGACCGGTATCGAGCCATGCGGCGCGAACGCGACAGCCATCACGCTGACGATAAACGTCAGTCCTATCGATAGGACAAAAGGGTCCGGCATGACCCGCTCAAACACATAGACAAGGCTGGCTACAACGCCTCGCGGGCGGTCGGCCGGATCGATAGGGGCCGAAGGATTGTCTCTGGTGCTCATGATCTCTGATTTCCTCACCACCTGGAGTTCGCCCCTCCCGCTTCCCTGCCCGCAACGCTTGACGCTTTTGCGGACCATGGCCCAGGCTGAGCTTGTTGCCTTGCTGGCGGCTTATTGTGGCGGCGGATGGCCGTGATCGTCTTCGCCACCATGATGCTCGGGTCTCGTCTCCTCGCGATTCACAGCGGGTCCAGGCGGGTGCCCGTAGTTGCCTTGCGGCGCCCCCGGCGGTCGACCTGTATAACCTTCATTGCCGCGGGCCGGCCCCGGCGGATGCCCACCATTCGGCTGCGGCGGCGGATGCCCATAACCGGGCCCCGGACGAGGCGGCGCATGATTGATCCATCGCCCCTGATCGTGATACCACGGTTGCCCGCGATAATAATTTCCCCAGTAAGCGCCCACGGAGAACGTGACGATCGGCAGGCCGATGACCGCGCCATACGTCAGGATGGGTACATTGGCGCCCTGATACGGATAGCTGAGTGCGGAAGCGTCAATCCAGCCACGCAGGTTCGGAACGGCGATATCGCACCACGAATAGCCGGCCACGCAACCGTAAACGGTCACCTGAAGTCCCTGCGGCAGCTGCGACACAACCGGATAATCCGGCGCGGGTCCCGCAAACACGTTGACGGGTGCATTCGTGAACGCGGCCTCCTGTGCAGATGCGCCGCCCGATAGGCAAAGCGCTCCGGCCATGCCCACACAGATACTCATAGCAAAAAGTTTTTTCATGGTGATCATCCCCTGAAGCAGCAGTTGTTATCTTTGTAATGATCTAGCAAGCCGGGACGCGAAGGATCGTCAGAGAAGCGACCGAGTAGCGACCGAGAAGCGACCGAAGGTCGGTGCGTTGAAGACCTATGCCTTATTCGTCTATCGGGATATCGAACTGCGTCCGACAAGCAGGACACTTTACGGGTTCGAATTTGCCTTGCGCTGCAAGCGCTGTCAGCGGCTGCTCCTCGCCGGCAAGGAAGCAGACCGGACAAGGAAACGCTTCGTGTGGCCGGAGGCGATGCCATCGTTCAAGGAACCGCTCGACATCCATGCGCGTAGCGCCGGTCGCGTCAAGATGATCCATAAGGACGTGGAACAGAGCGGGGTTTTGCATGGCGCCTCCGTCGTGCTGTCATGACATCCTAGCACCGCCCGCGCGGCGCTTGGCCAGCCGGCTGAAAGGAAAGTCCGATTGACTGCCCTTCCTTCATTCAGTCGGCAGCACAAACACGAAGACATCGAATTTCTCCGCTATTGCCCTGACCGTTGCGCTGCTCCTCTGTGCAGGTTCGGCCGGCGCTGCTGGGTGCCATGAAGGCGATGTTGTCGGCGCAGTGGCCGGATAATACGCCGGCCATCATGCTGTCGTCGGGCTCTCGGGGGCTGTGTGGTCGGTCACCACCTGGCGAAGAAGCCAGAGCAGGACCAGGCGGCCAAAGCGCAAACACAAAAGACGGCTGCTACCTAATAACGTGAACGCAACGGCGTTTGCGTCCTCGCGCACCCAAAAAATTGAGCATTGTATTTATGAACAATCATTTAGGTAACCTGATAAAAATACTATTCGGCGGCTTCTGCTTGAACTAGTCGCCTTGTCAACAGGTCAGATGGTCTGTGGATGCCAAGGCGGTGCGAATGGTTTTCATCGACCCTGTATAGGCGTTCGGACTCTTCTCCGAGGGGCAACTGCTGGTCGCCTCATCAAATTTGCCGACCGGCCGGCCCGATCCATTCAACCTTCGATCACGCGCTCCAGACTACATCACCACGGGATCGTTTGATTTTCCCATCGCGTAAACGTCCCTGTGGGGCTGTCCGGACCCAGCAGCGCGACGCGCACCACCTCACGAGCGCCCTCCTCGACAGTCTCCGTGCCCGCATAGCCATTGAGGTTCGTCCTGGTAAAGCCTGGGGAGACCGCGTTGACGTTAATCCCCTCCGGCTCCAGCTCGATCGCCATGGCGACCGTCAAAGCGTTGAGAGCCGTCTTGGACGCCGGGTACACGGGGCCGAAGATCGCACGGTAGGCGAAGGCGGGGTCCAGGTTCGTCTTTAGCGACCCCACGCCGCTCGACACGTTGACGATGCGCGCCCCCGGCGTCTCGCGCAAGAGCGGCAGCATCGCCTGATACACGGCGAGAACGCCGAATACGTTGGTGTCCCACACCGCACGCATTTCGTCGAGGGACACGTTGCTCGGGCGGGTCGTCTTTGCGTACTCTTCGACGGACTGACCGGGCTGCTTTTTCGTATTCGAAATCGCCGCGTTGTTGATAAGCACGTCGAGGCGGCCAAACTCGTTACGGACCCGCTCCGCCGCGGCCGTGATTGAAGCCTGATCCGTCACGTCGAGCTGGAGCGCGTAGGCATCCGGCCCAACCTCGCTGGCCGCGGCCTCACCGCGCTCGAGGTTGCGCGATCCGATCAGCACAATGAAGCCGTGTTCCACGAGCTCCTTTGCGATCTGGAGACCGATTCCTTGATTGGCCCCGGTGACCAGTGCGATGGATTTGTCTTGCATGGCAATCTCCTTATCGTGTTGCGCTGTAGCGCGCAGAAGTCATGTCCATTTTTTCAAAACAGCGCGGTGGCGCCGGCCGGTCACTGAACCTCGGCCGCCCATGCTTCGGCGTCGGCGCCGGCCGGAATGCGCATCGGCGATGACGGATCGGTTGCCGCGCGCCACACGGCTTCTGCGACATCCTGCGCGTGGGTGATCGGGGCAGACGCATCCCCCAGCCGTGCGAAGACCTCTTTGACCAGCTCGGCATAGGCTTCGTGATCGAGGCCGTGCATGTGGGCGTGCGCGTTCTCGGCGAAGCGGGTATCGGGCGCACGGCCCGGCAGCACCAGGCGCGCGCGCACGCCGAACTGTTCGAGCTCCAGCGCTATCGACTCGGTGAATGCGTTCACCGCCGCCTTGCTCGCGCGGTACGCGGCGAGCAGGGGCAGCGCCTTCAGCGTCACGCTCGACGTGACGTTCACGACGACACCGGCCTTGCGCTCCCGAAACTGCGGCAGCACGGCTTGCGTCAATGCGATCGTGCCGAAGGTGTTGGTTTCGAAGATCTCGCGCACCGTCGCGATAGGGGTCAATTCGGCCGGGGAAGCCGCGCCGAAGCCCGCGTTGTTGACGAGGACTTCGATTGGGCCTGCGGCCTCGACCGCCGCGCGAATGCTCTCCGGATTCGTGACATCGAGCGCCAGTACGCGCAGGCGGTCTGAAGGCGGCAGCACGTCGGTACGCGGCGTGCGCATCGTGGCGACGACCTGCCAGTCGCGTGCCAGGAAGCAGCGGGCGATCTCGAGGCCGAATCCGGAAGAGCAGCCGGTGATCAATACAGTTTTCATGGGGGTCCAGGGGTTGATTGATGTGTGCCCCTACGATAGATCGCCGAGACCGTACTTGCTACAATCAATCATCCGAGTTTCATTTGCAGGAGTCCGGGAATGATCGATCCGCTGGCCGAAGTCGTGATGTTGCTGCAGCCGGGTGCCCGGTTCTCCAAACTTGTCCACGCCGCGAGCCCCTGGCGCATCAGCCGCTCGGATGCCGGCCAGCCGTTCTATTGCGTGATCCTCGAGGGCGGGTGTTGCATTGCGATCGACGGACACGAGCCCATCGAGCTCCTGTCGGGTGACTTCGTCCTGATTCCCGCGGCTTACGGCGTCGCAATGTCGAGCCTCGAGCCGCCGCCGTCGGGCGTTGAGACGCTGGCGCCGATCGCGTTGGGCAACGGTGAATTCAGAATCGGCGCCCCGGACAGGCCCATCGACGCGCGGATGATGGCAGGCCACTGCAGCTTCGGTTCGCCGGACGCGTCCCTGCTGGTCTCGCTGCTGCCGCAACTCGTGCATGTCCGCGGAGAACAGCGGCTCGCCACGCTCGTGGAACTCGTGCGGGAGGAATCCCGCGAACAGCGACCCGCGCGTGAGGTCGTACTTTCGCGACTGCTGGAAGTACTTCTCATCGAGGCGCTGCGGTCCACGGCAGGGACGAACGCGCCACCGGGCCTGGTGCGCGGGCTCGCCGACTTCCGGCTGGGCGCCGCGATCCGCGGGATGCACGAACGCCCGGCGCACGCGTGGACGGTTGTCGAGCTCGCGAAAGAGGCCGCGCTCTCGCGCTCAACTTTTTTCGAGCGCTTCAGGGGCGCGCTCGGCGTTGCGCCGATGGACTATCTGCTCACCTGGCGCATGGCGCTCGCGAAAAGCCTCCTGCTACGCAGCGAAGGCCGTATCGCCGAGATTGCGCAACGCGTGGGCTACAGCTCAGCCAGCACCTTCAGCGTCGCCTTTACGCGGCACGTCGGCCGGCCGCCGTCGCAGTATGCCCGCGAGGAGCAGGCGGCCGCAGACTCCGCGTAAGACGGCGCAAACGGGCCGTTCTCAACTCTATTTGCGCAGAGGTATGCCGCTTTGGGTTAATGACGGCTACCGCACCTTGCGTGTTTATCGCTCGAAGTCGATCGTGAATGCGAGAACGCGTGAGCGCGAATGGCGGGTCGACACCGCGATCCTGTTAGTCCCTTTAATAGGATGATGTCACTACTTCAACTGAACAAGAAATGCTCAGATAGTGGCGGTGACAACCCAGGAGATTTCAACATGCGTATTTTTCTTACCGGTGCGACCGGCTTTATCGGTGCGGCCATCGTTCCCGAACTCATCAAGGCCGGCCATCATGTGATCGGCATGACGCGTTCGGACGCGGGAGCCCAAGCGCTTATCAATGCAGGAGCGGACGTGCATCGCGGAACGCTGGAAGATCTGGAGAGCCTGCGCAGCGGCGCCGCAAAAGCAGATGGCGTCATCCACACGGCATTCGATCACGATTTCTCGAGATTCGTGGAGAATTGCGAAAAGGACAAGCTTGCGATCGCCGCACTCGGGTCCGCGCTCGCCGGCTCCGACCGCCCTCTGATCATCACGTCCGGGACCGGCATGGGCAGCGGTGATCATGGTCAGCCGGCGACCGAAGATGTCTTCAACATTAGTCATCCAAATCCTCGCATTGCATCCGAACTGGCCGGGAATGCGCTCCTGGAGGCAGGTGTCAATGTGTCGGTGGTTCGACTACCTCAGGTTCACAACCCGTTCAAGCAGGGTCTCATCACCCCGATCATAGCCATCACTCGTGAGAAAGGCGTCTCCGCCTTCGTGGGTGACGGCCTTAACCGCTGGCCCGCTGGCCATCTCTCCGATGTAGCGCTTCTCTATCGGCTCGCCGTCGAAAAGCGAGAGCCGGGGGCACGGTATCACGCGGTCGGCGAAGAAGGGATCAGCAGCCGCGAAATCGCCGAGGCGATCGGCCGGGGCCTGGACTTGCCCGTCGTTTCGATTAGCCAGGATGAAGCGGCGTCGCATTTTGGATGGATGGCAATGTTCGTCGGCCTGGATATGCCGGCCTCCAGTGTCCAGACCCAGAAGCGGTTGGACTGGCATCCAACGGGTCCAACACTCATCGCCGACCTCAATGAAGCACAGTATGCCTAATCACCTTCGTTGATCGGCCCGGAGCCGAGACAATTTACGCA
The DNA here is from genome assembly GCF_000729995.1 of Caballeronia sordidicola. Lineage (GTDB taxonomy): Bacteria > Pseudomonadota > Gammaproteobacteria > Burkholderiales > Burkholderiaceae > Caballeronia > Caballeronia sordidicola_A. Next base: position 13,843 of record NZ_JNFG01000023.1, read on the forward strand.
GTGGGTCGCCGCTCACCGGGAACAGTGCGGCGCTTGATCAGGTATTAGCCCGCTCAGTCATCGCGGCTGAGCGGATGTCGGCTGCACAACTTCAAGCGACATTCAAGGGACATTCAAGCGACGGAAATAGGATAGGCGCAGGCGTCCAAAAATGGCCGGTCACGACTTCATACGATCGCACCGGCCTTTCCCTCATTGAAGCCATTTCCTCACGTCTTTCTCCCACGCCGGATCGCCGCAACCTTGCGGGTTCTCCGGACCAAGTACGGTTATGTAGCCTTCGCTTTTCATACACGACTCGTACGCCCGAACTTTCGAACATTGATCCGGACCCGCCTCCTTCGAGGCTACTTTGCATTGTGCGATCGTCCTGTCCATCGGACCGAAGTCCATGTCGCTTGCACGATTGAGCATCGGCGCATCGGCACCCGACACGGAAAACTCGACGGGGCTGGTCTGCGCGCAAGCGCCCAACAATAGACCAGCGAACGCGGTAATGCAGAGAAGATGAACACGCGGCCCCATGGATCGGCTCCCGCTCTAAAGAGGTTGACGAATCATACCCCCAGCCGGATGCATGGCAGGACCGGATCTACGCTGCGGTCACCGGTGCAACCATCGCATTGCTAGCGCCCCTAGTCTCTGAGGCGAGCTTCGTGCCATGATGGCGCCAGGAACAGGACACAAGACGGTCACATGGCCCATAGGCCGAAGGAGGTCAAAGTGGCGGATGACAATGGTTTAGCGAACGGCCATCCCGAACAGGCACCTGAATCGCTGCGGACACTTGCCGAATATCTGGAGCGCTCACTCGATAAAGCGACGAGCATCGTAATGATGCGACACACGGCCGGCGTTTGTACCGTGTATTTGGGTGACCCCGCGGGCCCACGGGAAGACCTGAGGCAGATTGGAGCGATTGCAATATCGCTTGCGAACGACATGCTTGAATCGACCTCTTCGGGAGCGAATCAGATGCCAATCGGCAGCCAGGTCTATCGTTTCGTCCGCAGTTTCACGCAAGTCGGGGATACGGCGGCGGTTGTCTTCTCAACGGATTAGGCCGCAGTTGACTGCTACCCGCCTGGAGCTGCCATGTTGACGTGTCGCAGACGATGCGACGTCATGCGGGCACGCTGATTGCCGCTACGGCAATCAGGCGGGGCTGTACGGCCCTGAAGCCGTGGTCCATCGCGCGCCCCGGCGGTGGCGATGTCTTCCCAATCCGCGGCCCGACGGCAATCACGTTCCAGGAGGATTGGTGCATCCGAGACAATATCTGGCATGGCTGATGTTAATGGCAGCTTTTGCTTCAACCGGAGCATGGGCGAGCGATATTCAATGCGCAACCACGCGTCAACCGGCTGAGCGCGTCATATGCGACCACGCCATCCTGAACAACGAGTATGACGATATCGTCGCCCAGCAGCAGACTCTGCTGAGCACGGGGAAGCTATCGCCCGCACAACTTGCCCAGTGGAGGCAATCGCGTAACGCGTGCACTGACGTCCACTGCATCGATACTGTATTTGCGCAATGGAAGGCGGTCGCCAAGTCTAGTGAAGCCATGTCTCGCGAGCCGCCGGCTCCGGTTATGGCTTCGGCTACCGATTTTGCTCCCGTCGGACCCGCTTCGGACGCGGTTCCCGTCCCAGCAACTCAGGCCTCCCCGACATCGGAAGCATCCCTCGCGCGGCAAGGGAGTGCCGCTGGCGTAGCGCTCCCGCAGCCCGTTGCGACGCAGGCATCGTCACCTGCGGTCGTGTCCGCCGCGGCTTCGGGGACGAATGGTTCCACCAGCTCGACCGCGCTGAGCGTGGTCGCACTTCTCGCGATTGGATTTATCGTCCTCGTCGCGCTCATCGCGGTTCGAAAAAGAAGCCGTCGGCGCTGACACCATGACGACTCAACCCAGTATCGCGTGCAAGGCTGAACGTTCATGAAACACTCGGATTTCTTTGCCGCCATCCAGCAGCTAAGTGCAGCCGCGGATATTTTGACCAGGAAGGGTCCACAGGAATGGCAGCTCGACGCGTTCAAGTTGCTCTCGGTCTTTCGCCGATACAACCAATCCAATCCTGGTTTGCAGCCGTCAGTCACTCGCAACGACGAGCTCTTTATGCAAACTGCGCAAGCCGCACTCACGATGGCAGGACGCAATGAGTTCGCAGCTTCTCACGCGCTTCTCCAGCAAGCCATTTCTCTCTTGCCCGCGACCTGAGATTTGTTGAGGCGGATTGCGGACGTCACCGCTCAGCCTTGAGAGAGATGGAGCAATGTGTAGACTACATTGGACGCGTGCCCTGCGAAACGAGTCGGGCGCCTTCGGCTGAAATTCGGCTCCGAATCGGTCTCCGTAAAGGCGCCCCATAGATTCGTCAGACCATACCATTCCGACGTAGCTGTAGTGATCTGCAAGACTGCGCTGCGCACTACCTATTCGTCTGATAATTAAGCGTTAATACGGGTGTCGGAGTTAGAGCGCGACCTCTAAAATGCGGTTGCCTTTCAGTTTTAAACGTTGAGTTTTAAACGTTGACGTGTCGCACTGACGTAATAGTGCATTGAGATACTCGACGGCATTATTGCAAACACCTTCGCATAGACGAAGGCGGTAACCTGAGAGCCAGCATTCATGACAGAGTCATCTACCACCTCCCATCGCGGTTTTCTGCTTACAGCAAGTTCATGTCCGGTTCATGGCGACTTACTTGCGGCGGACCTTGTTGTCCAACAGCCGGGCCATGCGCCGCGCTCCTTCCCTGCGCTCGACTACTTCTTCGACCACGAGCAAGCCGTGAATTATGCTACTCGTTGGGGTCGCATCTGGATTGATACCACGGTTTGAGTCTGCGTTTGGCGAAAGCCGGTTATCGCCGAAGCGCATTTTCACGAGCAATCAACCTGTTCAATCTACTGGCTAGCGCAAACACGGGTTTGACGTCGCTCACGCTCGAGCCGACAAGGAGGACAACATGAATGTTTTAATTGTCGACGACCACGTAGCGTGTGCGGACATGCTCGCCGACATCGCCGAGGGACTGGGACATCGCGTTTGTGTAGCGCACGACGGCGTTAGCGCGCTGCAACGTTGTTCCGAAGAAACCTTCGACCTCATCCTGATGGATATAAGCCTTCCCGACAGCGACGGCCGCGACGTATGCTTCGAACTTCGTACTAATGGGCGCGCGCAAAAGACTCGTATTGTTGCTCTGACAGGACATGCTGATTTAAAGGGAAGCAGTTCCATGTCGGATTTCGATGGATGCATCGTCAAGCCGATTGCAATGGAAGCGCTGGAGGCGCTGTTAAAAGACAACGCGCCGTCGCCGGTGTGAATCGGGAAGTCGTCAGTCTAGTTGGGGCACCGAGCGCTTCGACATGGAAGCCGTGCCATTGACACGTCGCTCTAACTGCTGACGAGCGCGTATTCGTCGGCCCCCTCCGAGGGCCAAGCGAAAGGTTCCCTTAGCAATTGCTCCAGCTCGCTCGGCGTAACCGGCTTGCTGTAGTGGTAACCCTGGATTTCGTGACAGTCGTTGTCACGCAGGAAATCAAGTTGCTGCTCCGTTTCGACACCTTCGGCAATGACCTTTAGATTCAATTGCCGTCCGAGCGAGATAACGGCCCGTGCGATGGCGCGATTATCCTCGCCGTCAGGTAGTTCGCGCACAAACGACTGGTCTATTTTGAGGCGCACGATCGGGAAGTGTTTCAACGCGCTCAAGCTGGAATAGCCAGTGCCGAAGTCGTCTATGGACAGGCGCACGCCCATGGCCTGCAACTGCGTCATGATCGCGATGGCCCCATCGAGATCCTGCATGATGAGACTCTCTGTGAGCTCGAGCTCGAGATACTGTGCGTCGAGCCCGCTCACGGCCAGCGCATGCGCTACCCGTGCCACCCATTCCTTCTGCAGGAACTGCCGTGCCGAGACGTTGACAGAAATGGTCATCGGCGCGATCCCCGCATCCTGCCAGGCCTTGTTCTGGTGACAGGCGGTATGTAGCACCCAGTCGCCGATCGGCACAATCAATCCCGTTTCCTCCGCAAGCGGAATGAACGTGGTTGGGGAAACCAGCCCTTCTGTCGGGTGATCCCAGCGTAACAGCGCTTCCACCCCAAAGATCTTCTCGGTTTGCAAATCGACCTGCGGCTGATACACCAAACGAAATTCCTCGTTCGCGAGCGCGTGCCGCAACTGTTCCTGAAGTCGCAGTTTCTCGTGCACCTTGATGTTTATCTCGGACGTGTACAACTGATAGTTGTTGCGGCCCATCTCTTTAGCGCGATACATCGCAGCGTCAGCGTTCATCAGCAGCGTCTCGGCGTCAACGCCGTCGTTTGGATAGCTCGCGAGCCCCATGCTGCACGTCACCTGAAAATTCTGATCGTTCAGCTCGACCGGCTCGCGAATTGCATCGCGAATCTTTTCAATGGTCTGCGTGATCCCTCCTCTCTCCGGTGCCTGATCAAACAGAACGACCACAAACTCGTCGCCACCGAGCCGCACCACGGTATCGGTGCGCCGCACGCACCGCACCATGCGCTCAGCCACGATCTTCAAGAGGCTATCACCGGCGCGATGACCGAGGCTGTCGTTGATCAGCTTGAAATTGTCGAGATCGACGAACACCACGGTCACGCCACGCTGGTAACGTTGCGCGTGCAGCAAGACCTGATTCAGTCGATCAGAGAGCAAGGTACGATTGGGGAGGCCTGTTAGTGCGTCGTGATTCGCCATGTGGCGGATGCGTTGCTCGGCCTGGCTGCGCTCGATCGCGATGCCGGAAATGCGCGTCGCCATCGCGATGGCCTGCGCCTCGTTCGAGGTCGGTTCATGAGGATGCCGTACGAACAGCGTAAGTACACCTAGCGCGCTGCCGTCATGCGACAGAATAGGCTGCGCCCAGCATGCGCCATAGCCATGCACGCCGCAGTTTTCCATCTGGACACCAAGCTGCGCATCCTGCCTTATGTCCGGCACCAGGACGGGCTGGCGCCAATGGACCGCGCGACCACTCGGTCCCGCATCCGGGCCAATCAACGAACCGCGTATCTGTTTGGCATAGCGTTCGGGCAAGCTCGGCGCAGCACCCAGTTTCAGGTGCCGGCCGTCGTCATCACACAGCAAGGCGGCACACACCGCCCCTGTGATCTGCGACTCGAGGAGCCGGATCATGGAGGACAGCACTTCTGCCAGCGGCGTGCTGGTGGCGATCATTTCCAGCACCCGATTCTGCTCCGCGCGCCGGACTTCCGCGAGTTTCCGGGAACTGATGTCGCGCATCATCACTACCACGCCATCTTCCACACGGACGACCTGCCGATGCAACCATATCGACGAGGCGTCCGGTCGCTCGTGGACCCATTCGTGCTCCTCGCCCACGCCCGTCCTCGCAACGTTTGCAAACTCATCGAACATGCCGTCGGTGCGAAAATGAGGAAACGCGACGTCCAGTGAGCGGCCGATCAAGCAGTCCCGTGGCAGCCCGGACAAGTCGAAACCGCGCCGGTTCGTAGCTTGCACAACGAAGCCGATAATTTTGCCGTTCGCATCAAGTTCGCTGCGAAGTACAAAAAAGGCGTCGAGACTGGCTTCCGATGCAGCGTAATAGGTCTGCTGTGCCCGCCGGGCTCGCTGCCGGCTTACCGCGAGCTGCCAGCTCGAGCGGCTAAGTGCTGCTGCGAGCAGGACCAGGGCCACACTGCCGAAGCTTGCCCATAGCAGATACGCGCGCCGGTGACTTCGGAACTGGGCGAGTTGTTCTTCCTGACCGAGACCGACTATCGCGATGAGCGGGAAACCCTGCAACTCGCGCAGGTTCGTATAGCGGCGCACGCCGTGATCCCACGGCTGCACGGCGGGCAGGTCTGACAATGCTTCGGCGGCCCGCATGGCCGTCCTCGAGAGAACCGCACCCCACGAGGACCGTTCGCCCACTTGCTCGGCACGCATGACTCCGTCTGTACCGAGCAGCGCCAATACGCCTTCGCTGCCCATGCGCAGGTGGTCGTAGCTGCTCGTGAAATAGCCGGGGTTCACAGAGATCATCACGATCCCCGCAAATTCTCCGGCTGCGTTTCTCAATCGCCGGCTGAAGATAATTTCCGGAACGCCAGTCGTGGCGTTGCGGGTAACCGCGCTGATGAACGGGGCCGGACTGTCGTTGGTGCGATCGCGCTGCACGGTGAAATACGGCTGGTCCACCACGGTCGCGGGCGCCTGCACCCGGGTCGCGTCGCGCAAACGGCCATCGCTGCCGGCGATCGCTACCTTGAACACGACCGCGAAGGGCAGCAAGCCCTGGTCCTGCAACTCTGACAACCGCACGCCGCCCCGCCGCTCGTACACATACTTGACCGTCTTGAGCGCCTGGTCTATCGCGACGAGATTGCGCACCATCTGCGCTTCATAGGTATCGGCGAGTTCGCGACTCAATTCCGCCGCAGCATCCCGGGCAACGGCGTGTTCGACAGTGACTAGATGAATGACCGCCGTCCACGCGAGAACGAGGAGCATCGCGGCAAATAGCGGGAACAGGACATAGGCTTCGAGCAGACGCCGAAGCGCTGGGTGCACGTTCTCACCCAGCCGACGCAGGCGGATGATCTGCGCGCTCACACCACTCTGCGCTGTCAATTCGATGCGACTGCCCGTGCTATCCAGGTTTTTTGTTATGAGGCGCATGATCCCTGCTCCGGTTCTGCATGGCGGCGGTTCGTTCCTGTTCAAGCTGACGCTTGCAGCCGCCTCTCCTCGCTGCGGCGGATTCCGCACATCGCGTGGCGGTCGCCGAATCTCGTGAAGAGCGATTTCGACCCGTTCATTCAACCGGCGAGGCGATGGTCCGCGTCTGTCTTTTAGTATTTTTAGCGCGCCCCTCCTACAGCGTGTTGCGGGGCCGATGCTTCGGCGTCGTCGCGCCTGCAAAACAACTGTGCTGCCAAGGTGGTGTTTGCCAACGCGCCTTTCTTTCAGTATTGCAAGCGAATTACTGAAAACACGACGACACACTCAATAATCGACGCGAGCCGGGGGCAACGTTCCTTGCTCAAAGCACCGATCACATCGAGCCCGAAGGTGATCCTCAATCTATTAACGGCGTATGCGCGGGAAAGTTTAATGACTGGGTAAAAATCCAGTCTTGTCAGGGAAATTCGTTATAGCAACGGATGACTTAGAGGGGCCTATGCATCTTCCGTAAAACAGTCTCCACTGCTAAGTATTAGTTTTTAGACATCGGAGATTTGGCCCGTCGCCGGGTACACACGACTCGGCGCCCGGTTTCGTGCTGACTCATTTCACTCTTCATGGTTATGGCCCGGGCACTTCTGCTGATCACCTCCACAGCGAGCGTCACGGATACCGCACTTGCGTTCGGATTCGGACATCTCGGGCGCGTCTCCTCCTATTATTTTGCGCGGTTCAATGAGTGGCCAAGCGAAACCAAGAGAAGGCGGCAACGCTGAGTTCGACTCGCTGAGCGAAGGGGCCGCACAGGGTTTCGACCGATGCCGCATCCATGCCGACACGACCTATCTCTCTGCGTGACCCGCTCAACACTCCCGGCACGGTTGTCACGCTCGATGACCTCTAGCGACATTCAAGCAAATTTTTCCAGTTCGCCCACCAGCGCGTGAAAAAACTTCGCGTTGCCGCGACATCTAAGTAGTCACCCCGATCTCGATCAGCAATTTTTCAATGTCGCGCAGACTTGACCTCAGCGGAAAACGCCAGCCCACCTCGCTCGCCATGAAGTTGAGCGATCGACGCGCGGCCCTTTCAAGAGTCCTGTGTTTTTTTGATCGGCTTTGCGAATCGACGAATAAAGCATACAGTCAGCGTGACAAAAGCAGGTCCGCGACAAAAGCTACGCAGCTTAGGGGGTTATTCGTCATGTTTTTTCGAATTTTGGCTGCACTGCCGTTCATCGGCATTCTCATCGGCATTCCTTTCGTCAATCAGGTTGAACCCCTCGTCCTCGGCATGCCGTTCGTGCTCGCGTGGATCGTGATCTGGATCGTGCTGAGCGCGATCATCATGGGCATCATCTACCGGCTGGATCCGGCCAATCGCCAGGCCGTCAACGAAGCCGGGGAGGCCCGCACATGAGCAGCGCTCTTCTCATCATCATTGCGGTGACCGTGCTGGCGCTTTATCTGGGCGTGCGTGCGCGGCGTGGTCATGACATGAATCTCGAGCAATGGACCGTCGGCGGCCGCAGCTTCGGCACGGCGTTCGTCTTCCTCCTGATGGCCGGGGAAATCTACACGACCTTCACGTTCCTGGGCGGCAGCGGCTTCGCCTATGGCAAGGGCGCGCCGGTCTACTACATTCTCGCCTACGGGACCCTCGCCTACATCCTCTCGTACTGGATGCTGCCGCCAATCTGGCGCTATGCAAAAAAACACCGGCTCGTCTCCCAACCCCATTACTTCGCCCGTAAATACGACAGCCCCGCGCTCGGCGTCCTGGTCGCGGTAGTCGGTGTGGTCGCGCTGATCCCCTATCTCGTCTTGCAGCTCAAGGGACTCGGCATCATCGTGGCAACGGCGTCGTATGGCGTGATATCGCCGACCATTGCCGTCTGGATCGGCGCTCTGGTCGTCACCGCTTACGTCATTTTGTCGGGCGTACGGGGCTCGGCGTGGAATTCCGTGGTGAAGGACGTCCTGATCCTGAGCGTCGTGCTGGCGCTGGGCATCTACCTGCCCTATCACCTCTACGGCGGCATCGGCCCGATGTTCCATGCAATCGATGCCGCGAAGCCCGGCTTCCTCACCTTCCCGGCGAAGGGGTCGAGCGTGTCGTGGTTCCAGTCCACGGTGCTGCTGACGGCGCTCGGCTTCTTCATGTGGCCGCATACTTTCGGTTCGGTGTATACGGCTCGCGATGAACGGATCTTCCGGCGCAACGCGATCATCCTGCCGGTCTACCAATTGATCCTGCTATTCGTGTTCTTCGTGGGATTCGCTGCCACGCTCAAGGTGCCGGGCCTCAAAGGCGGTGACATCGACCTGTCATTGTTCCGTCTGTCCATCCAGAGTTTCGATCCCTGGATCGTCGGTGTGATCGGCGCAGCCGGCGTGCTGACCGCGCTCGTCCCTGGCTCCATGATCCTGACCTCGGCGTCTACGCTGCTTGCAAACGACGTATATCGAGGAGCGATGAACCGTCAGGCTTCCGATGCGTTTATCGGCCGGCTCGCGCGCTGGCTCGTGCCGGTCGTGGCACTCGTCGCCATCTGGTTCACGCTGCAGGGCGGCAACACGATCGTCGCGTTGCTGCTGATGGGCTATAGCTTCGTGACGCAGCTCTTTCCGGCGTTAATAGCGAGCCTGATGCAGAAAAAACGCGCGACAAAACAGGGGGCCATGGGCGGGATCATCGCGGGCGTGGCCGTTGTCGTCGTGACCACGACGATGCACCTGAGCATCGGACAGATGTTTCCATTCCTCCCCGACGCGGCCAAGGACGTCAATATCGGCCTCCTCGCGCTGGCGTTGAATATCATTGTGCTCGTGGTCGTCAGTGCGCTCACGCAGCCGCACGTGGCGAGCGGTCCCGCACATGAAACCGACGGGGCGCTGCGTTGAGCGGCGTTCGCTTTGAGGTGCCGGGGCTTTCTTCCAGAAGGTAGCCCGCACAGCCAATATGGATGCTGATGAACCCGTCGACCCGCCGACCCAGCCCTCTCGCCCGGTGCTTGTCTGGGACGGGCCGACAAGGTTGTTTCACTGGCTGGTAGTCGTGCTGGTGGCCGCCGCCTATGCCACCTCGAAGCTGAACTGGATGGACTGGCACGTCCGGATTGGCGAAGCGCTGCTGGCACTGGTGCTGTTCCGCTTGCTGTGGGGATTCTTCGGCAGCGAGACCGCGCGGTTTCATAGTTTCCTGAGGGCGCCCGCCGCTGCATGGCAGCATCTGCGTCACCTCTTCCGCCACGAAGCCGACCTGCAGGTGGGGCACAATTCGGCGGGCGGATGGATGGTGTTGCTGCTGCTGGCTTTGCTGCTGGGCGAGACGCTGAGCGGGCTTTACGTCAACAACGACGTTGCGGACGACGGGCCGTTGACCCAATGGGTTCCCGCAGCGATAGCCAACGCGATCACCGCGCTGCACACGATCCTGTGGGACGCATTACTGGCGGCGGTGGCGCTGCATGTGCTGGCTATCGCCGTCTATGCGGCGGCTAAGGGACACAATCTGCTGCGCCCCATGCTCACTGGACGTAAGCGCTTGCCGGAGCGCATTCGCGCGCCCCGGCAAGCGTCCGTCATGCTTGCGCTGCTTTTGCTGGTCATCAGCGCCACCCTGGTGACGCTGCTCGCCACGTATCTCTGAGCGCCGTGTCAATTACTTCGGCGGCACTACCTGACCGCGGATTTCGCCGGCCGGATGATCCTTCGTATGCACGTTGACGTACATCTGACCCGCGAGAAACTCTTGCGCGTCCGCCGGCGACAGCGTGGCGCTACCGTTGAAGGGACTCGTGACCGCAGCGCCTTTCTCTGACAGCCAGACTTTCACGGGCGCGTTTTTGCCGGACGCGGCGGGACCATGGAAGTGCGCCATGGTGGCGTCGCCGGACAAGCCGCTGAAGGTGACCGTCCAGGTGACGACCCGGGTGCTGGGATCGTAGGAGATGTTGGCCGTGCCGCTACCCGAGGTCTGGACAGGAGGCACCTGTTCCGCGCCGGTGAGCGGCACGGTGAACGAGACCGGCGCTGCTTGTGCCAGGGTCATCGCCCCCGCACACGCGAGGCCGATGAAAACCATGAGAGCTCGTCGCGAGATCGAAACATTCATTTGATTATCTCCTGTCGATATGGCCTGACTGAGCGAGGGCTGCGTGGGCTCGCTAGGACTCACCAGGACTCACTTCACCCAAGCGAGAGCACTCAATCCGGCCCGTAGCTGCAAGCAGCCGGCTTGCCCACTCGTCCCTGCCTGCAAGGCCTGGGAAAAGGACAAATTCACGCTAGATCATGCTCGCACATGAGTGATCTGACAAGCGTGGAAGCCCTGAGGCAGCCGCGTGTTATCGCGACTCGCGTGCGGTCTTGGCGCTCTATCGGGCCGGATACTACCCGAGCCACCACCCTCGCCTATTCACCTCACACGGCTGTGCAAGCGGCGATTGATCTCGCATCAATCGCTAAGGATGCGTTGGTGTTCGCCCGCATTGCTGAACATCGCGATGATGTGCGAGATTGCAGAAGGACCGAGGCACCCATGCGCGGCTCAGAGAATATTGAAGGTGTATGTCCTTCGGTTCGTCGATGAAGGCAAATTCAAGGATCTTCAATCGTCGCGTGAATGAAGAGCACGAACAGCGCTCCTGGCATCCTTGTGATTTTGCAATGCCTCCTTCCGCGCCGCCATGATCTTGCCTGGTTAGCGTGACAAGAAACCACGGGGGACGTGGTGACAGGCTTTACAGTTCTTTCAAAAATAAGAGGCGTAGATGTCCAGCGAGAAAGCAGCTGAAATTGCGGCACGGCTTGATCGGTTGCCACCCTCGCGCACGGTCTGGACCATGGTGATCCTGATCTCGCTTGGCGGTGTGTTCGAGTTCTATGACCTGTTCTTCACAGGCTACGTCGCGCCCGGCATGATCCAGTCCGGGCTTTTCAAACCAGAGTCGCTAGGCCTCTTTGCTGCCCTTCAACCGCTTGCGGTGGCGGGTTTCGGCACCTTTGTCTTTGCCACGTTTGCGGGGCTGTGGGTCGGTACCCTCGTGCTGGGTTATGTGGCGGACCGGTTTGGCCGGCGCCTGATCTTCACCTGGTCACTGGTCTGGTACATGGTCTGCACGGTGATCATGGCCTTCCAGACCTCCGGATTCGCGCTCGATATCTGGCGCTTTATCGCGGGTATTGGCATCGGCGTCGAGCTGGTAACCATCGACACGTATATCTCCGAGCTGATCCCCAGCCAGGAGCGTGGCCGCGCGTACGCCATGAACCAGTTCATCACCTTTGCAGTCGTGCCGGTGGTCGCGTTTCTCGCGTATGCATTGAACGGGACGCGGCCGTTCGGCCTCGACTATTGGCGGGTAGTCATCCTGATCGGGTCTGTGGGCGCCGTGGTTGTCTGGATCTTGCGTCGGCATATTCCGGAAAGCCCGCGTTGGCTCGCGCGTCACGGCCGGATCGATGAGGCTGAGAAAATAGTCGCGGATATCGAGCGCCGGGTCGTCGCGGAGAAAGGCATCAGCTTGCCGCCGCCACTCACGGTCGCCCCGGAGAAAGAAGGACGCGGCTCGCTCAAGGAAATTTTCGCACCGGGTTATCGGCGCCGGACCATCATTCTGTCGATCTTCAACATGGCGCAAGTGATTGGCTTTTATGGCTTCGCCGCCTGGGTGCCGACACTTCTGATCCATCGCGGCATTCATGTCACAGCAAGCCTGGGCTATGCATTTGTCATTGCGATTGCAAACCCTTTTGGCCCGCTGCTGGGTATGTTGTTCGCCGACAGGCTCGAACGGAAAACCCAGATCTGCGGTGGACTGCTCACGATGGCCATAGTCATCGCGATATTTTCCCAGGTCTCCACGCCATCGATCCTGATCGGGCTCGGCGTCCTGTTCACACTGGCCGCGAACATCATGTCCTATGCGTACCACGGCTATCAGGCGGAGCTATATCCGACCCGCGTGCGAGCGCGCGCGATTGGCTTTGTCTATTCCTGGAGCCGGATCTCCGCGGCCTTCGCCGGGCTGGCGATCGGCATTCTGCTGCATGGGTACGGCGTGCCGGGTGTGGCTGTCTTCGTCGGAATGTCGATGCTGGTGGCGATCTGCATGATCCTGCTCGGACCCTCAACCAAGGGACTGGCTCTCGAGACCATCAACCATTGAATTGTGCACGGGCGGTGTTCGTCTGCGGGTGCTGGCCGTGAGGCCTGCGGTGTTACGCTCCAGCAGCGCTCTGTGTGACGCCGGCTCGGGCGGTCCTCATCTGCATTGGATTCCTAAATAATCGTTCACTCAACCCGTGGCTGTCACATCAGCCTCAGCCATTGCAATAACACAACGTAAAAACGCAGCAATCCGGCGGCCAGGTTCTTCGAGGATGGTACGACCGCGGCGACCCGGTTCGGCCACCAGCGAAGACTAGCCACCGCCCGAGCATCCGGAAATCACGACAAAACGGTTCATTTCGAAGCTTCATTTCAAACAGTTGCCAGCGGGATTCGAAATAGAAAATTGGATTGATTACCAATTGATTGCCGGTTGATTACCGAGCGTGACAAAGCGGGCCGAAAAGGAAATCTTGCCGTTAGAATCCGCGTCTTAGGCGACTTCCCGATGTGCCTCAGCGCCATCCTTGCGCATGACCCGCTTACTGACAGCTACGCAACTGAAGAACACGTTAAGCCGCTACATGTCAGCGGCCTTGCTCGCATTCGGCCTGCTAGGCGCGATGCCGTCGCAAGCACAGGAGCTCTCAGTGTATGGCGGCGTGGGCCGTGCGAACGCGCCAAGCGAGTCGACCTACTCGTGGGGTTTCACCTATCTGCAACCACTGGACGCATACAACGCGCTCAGCTACTCGTGGATAAACGAGGGGCATTACACGGATCATCATCCGGATGGTTTCGCGCTGCAGTACTGGCGGCGATTCTGGTTGTTTGACGATCGGCTGGCATTGGCAGGCGGAGTGGGCGCGTTCAATTATTTCGATACCACAGCGTCTGACGAAGGCAAACGTTATGCCGACGTACATGGCTGGGCCTTGATCTATAGCCTTAGCGCAACGTGGTACACACGTACGCCGTGGTTCTATCAAGTTCGGGTGAACCGAATAAATACATTCCGCAGCATCACCACGACAAACGCGCTGTTCGGCATTGGGTATCAACTCGGGGGCACCAATCATTCCGGGGCTATTCCAGACTACTTGGCGCAAGCCTCCGGCAGTCGGGATGAGCTGACCGTTCTCGTTGGAAAAACCGAAGTGAACAGCCTGCATTCGCCGGGCGCGTTCGCCAAGAGCATTGAGTATCGCCACGGCTTTGGCTCTTATGTCGACGCGACCCTGACCTGGCTGGATGAGGGACCAACTGCACTCACCCGGCGTAACGGTGCGGCGACCGAGTTATGGGCCAGCCGCGTTTTTCAATGAGAGGCTTCGGCTCGCAGTAGGCGCAGGACCCTACGTCGCCCTCGATACATACCGTGTCGCCGGTGGCACGAACACCGCGGATATGGTCTCAGCGCTCGTCACCATGACCGCGAGCTATCAATTCGCGAGACACTGGATCGTGCGCGGCTCGTGGAACCGTGTCCTGACCGGCTACAACAAGGATAGCGATGTTTATCTCGCTGGCGTCGGGTACCGTTTCTAACCATGCGGAGCCGTGCCACGGACGATGCTGCGCAAGCCGCTGCGCCCTCAGAACTTATGACGCATGCCGAAGATGAACATCTCTTGGCTCGCCGTGCCATTGAAGCCATATGAGCCGATCGAAGCCTGTGCTGCCGAGGTCGTGCCGTCCGGGTTGAGTTGGGTACCGCTCGCATGCTGATAGGCGCCCACCGCATAAAGATCAGTGCGCTTCGACAGCGAATAATCGGCGCCGACGCTAGCCTGGTTATAAGTGGCCGACGTGTTGCCGCTCGCCTTCTCATACGAGTAGCCTATGGCAAACAACATGGCCGGAGTGGCCTGGTAGTTGACGAACGCATTGCCAATGTTGTACTTCTCGGTGCTCGCGAAAGTCGAGTCACCGTCGTTTTTATATTGCGCGTTGCTATACGAACCGCCGACCGTTACAGGACCCAGTGCGTACTGGATTCCCGCACGCGTAATGCCCAGTGATTTGGCCGTCGTGTAGCCGCTATTGATTGCGCCCTCGAAGATTGCGTCTGATGTTGAGGTCGGATCCCATCCGTCACGGAATGCGCCCGCCGTAGGACTTGGGTTCGTGGCAAGGAAATAACCGGCGGCAATACCGAGTGGCCCATTGTTGTATGTGACGGCCCCGCTGTAGGTATAACCCTGGCCCGTGCGGCCGGCGAGACCGCTGAAGGCGTACAGTCCCTCGAACTGCAAGCCTGAATAATTGGGAGACACATACTTCACGGCATTGGACACACGCAAGCTATTGTCGTAATTGTCCACGTCGCCGGGAGTCGCAAAAATACTCCCGAAATAATTGTCAGCCGTGAGGGGTTGAACCATGTCAACCAGCGGATCGTATTGCCGGCCAAGAGTCAGGGTGCCCCAACTTTCACCCGATAAGCCGACATACGCCTGGCGCCCGAATTCCCGGCCACCCTGGCCTAACTGGCCAGTGCCAATATCAAAGCCATTTTCCAGATCGAAGATTGCCTTGATGCCACCGCCAAGATCTTCTGAACCCTTCAAGCCCCAGCGGTCCCCTGACAACGTGCTATCTATAAGACCCCATCGAGCGCCTTCGCTGGTTTTAACATAACCGACACCTGCGTCGATGGTTCCATACAGGGTAGCGCTGGACTGCGCCCGCGCTACCCCTGCCATACCAAGGAGCGCCAGTGAGATTGCGCCAAGAGCACTCTTCTTCATCTCTTTCTCCACGCCGGGACACGGGGAAAACTTTTCACTTGCAGCCCATTTACGCGATATCAGGTAATCCAGCTTTTGCAAATTTTTTTGATTGGTATACCTAACTAGATTCAGAGATTAACGAAATGAAAAAATACCGTCAAAGCACTGTAATGGGGAGAGACCGCAAGCAAGCTCGCGGTCTCAAAGCTCGCACTGAAAATGTTTGGCAACAACTTTCGTAGAAAACGCGAGCCGAAGTTAATCTAGTCCAAAAAAACAACTAGTTCAATACCACCTACATAACCAAATGTTGTTTTCTGGTGCCGACCGTCTCGTAGCGAACGCACGGGACTCGGATTGCTTTATGTTTGTGATTTCGGCGGTTGATCGGGCCGGTTTATATCGACGGTAACCTGCACCAATCCGGTACTCGGTTTAAAAGAATCGAAGCTGAATACGAAAATATTCCCGGTTTCTTGTTGCCCCGGTTATTAATTCAGTATTACATCCGCTGGGGGAACCTTTATTGCCCGACCCCATAGCGTGCGGCAGGCCTGTGCGGCTACTTCCGCTTCAGCAAATCCTCGATCATGACGGGCATCCACCGGACCCGTACGCCTGCCGCCGGGTGAACCGCATTGGTAATCGCCGCCGCAATTCCCGTCAGACCAATCTCCGCGAACCCTCGCTCGATTACCGGCCGGCGACCGCTCGTGCGATTTTTCGGTCGGTCTTGTATTCGCTGAGCGCGTAGACCGACCAGATTGCAGCGGGAATCCAGCCGATAAGCGTGATTTGCAGCAGCAAGCAAATGATCCCGGCGAACGGCCGGCCGATCGTGAAGAACTGGAGCCAGGGCAAGAAAATGGCAAGCAGGAGGCGCATGAAGTTTTCCGTCGTGCGTGTTAGAAGAAGGCCACCCAAAAGCGGCGACCCCGTTATCTTGTCGTACAAGGACGTGATAACGGCCCGCGACTCTAAAACTTTAGCCCATTCTTTATGACATCGACGCGCGCTGGATTCAGAACTTGTGCCGCATCCCGATTCGGATCAAAGACTGGCGATTGCTGTTCGATGCCGCCGCTGCCGCTCAGGCAAGCGGCCATTGCATAGACATCAGCCCGCCTGGAGAGCAAGTAATCGAGCATCAGGTTCACTTGCTGATAGCGCGGCGTGGCGCCGGTCGCGTGGATATCGACATCGGTCAGCGTGTAACCTGCGTCCGCTTGCAGCGGGGGCGTGTTGTTGCAGCCGAGCCATCCTTCGTTCCAGGCGACGCTGGAGATGATCGGCTGAGCCATGTTGCATGCCCCACCCCGAGGGCATGTTCAATGCAGATTCAATGAGTGCTCGATGCTGCAGACGGATCGAATCCGGCTGCGACCAGCGCCTGATGCAGCGTCTCGAAGATGTGCGATTCTCCCAGCACCGTGGTGATCCCGTGACGGTCCATATCGGCTCGCAGATACTGGTTGGCGCGTGCAAACAGCACGTTGACGCCGCGCTGCTTCAGGCCCTCGCAGAATTCAGCGAGTGTTCGGGCCGCCGAAAAATCGAGGTCCGTGATAGCGCCGGCGTCGACAATAAACCAATGCACGGGCGTGGGTGCGCGGTCGAGCAGGCGGCGCACGTCATCGACGAAAAAATGATCGTTGGCGAAAAACAGGTCGGCGCCAAAGCGATAGACGATCAACCCGGGAGCAGTATCGATGCCCGGCGTGACAGGCACGGGCGCCCAGCGTCCGCCCGCCGCCGGAGTAGGCGCAAGCATCATGGTGTGCGGATGATAGCTGTGACGCACATGGCGCAGCAACGACAACGCGACCGCCAGCAGTATCCCGTCCTCAACACCGATCACCACCACCGCCAGTGCCGTGACAAGCGCCAGCGTGAGCTCACCGGGGCTTTCACGGCGGATGGCGTATAGGCTCTTCACGTTGATCAACCCGATCGCGATCGTGAACACAATGCCCGCCAGCACGCAGTGCGGAAGATACTGCAGCCACTTGCTGAAGAACAGCAGCACCACACCGACCACGACCGCAAAAACCACTTGCGCGAACTGGCTGCGTGCCCCCGCGCGATCCGCCATGGCGGTCTGAGTAGGACTGCCGTTGACTACGAACGCCCCGCTTAACGCCGCGACTGCGTTCGCTGCGGCTATCCCCAGGATGTCTGCATCAGCGTCCACGGGTTCGTGATAACGCTCCGCAAACACCCGGCCCGCCGCGACGCTCTGCGCAATGATCATCACGAAGCACGAGGCGGCCACGGGTACCAACTCCAGTGTTTGTTCCCAGGTGGCAAGCGGGAAGCCTGGTGCGGGCAGTCCCCCGGCAACCGGTCCCACGACCGAAATTCCGTGCCCGGCGAAGTTGTAGAGATAACTTGCCGCAATGCCGCCGATTACGGCGAACATGGCAACTGGAAGACGCGGCAGCAAGCGCTTGAACACGAGAATGCAGCCCACGACTGCCACCGATATACCCAGCGTTGGAAGCGAAACTCGAGCGAGATTGAGCGCGATCGATTCGATCTGTACAAGCGTGCGCGACGACCCCGTGGACACGCCGAGCATGTCGCCCAGCATCGCGACACCGACCTGAACGCCCACGCCTGCCAGGAAACCGAGCAAGACCGTGCGTGACAGGAAATCGGCCAGGAATCCGAGCTTGAAGATCCGCGCGAGCAGCAGCATCCCGGCCGTCAGCAGCGCAACGACCCCTGCAAGCGCCATATATTGCGCGCTTCCGGCCTTGGCCATGGTCGACAGGTGGCTTGCGAAAATGGTGGCCGTCGCGGAGTCCGCGGCCACGACCAGATGGCGGGATGCACCGAAGAGTGCGAATGCGAGAAGCGGCAAAAATGCCGTGTAAAGACCGGTCACGGCCGGCATTCCCGCTATGCGGGCGTAACCCAGCACTTGCGGGATATCCATTGACGCGAGTGTCACGCCGGCCAGGAGATCGCGCAGCGCGGCACCGCGGCCGAGCGGCAACACGCCCGCTAATAACTTAAAGCGCATTGCGCATCCCCGAACGATGTTGCACCCGATAGTGCGATAAAAATGAATAGGTCATTGGCGCATCGTGCCGCAAGTTGATTTGGAAGGGCAAGGTTTCTTGATGGCGGTGTGACAAGGCTTTCCGTTTTCGCTGGTCGGCGATTTTTCAGGCATGCCCAAGTCCGGCCCGCTCAACGCCTGGTACGCGGCGACGTTCAAGGCACAGGCGTTTTCATTGCTCAAACGCTCGGACTACCTCACTCACGTTTTTGTCGATGGCAAGGCGCTTGCCCAGGTCAAGGCGCGCAACTTTAACGTAAGCATCGAGCAAGGGCATGTTGTTGACCGATTCCTGTTGCCGCTCGGAAAGCCAGTGGACTTAAACGTGAGCAAGTGATGATCGCTGTCTGGGACGATACATTTTCGTCGACTTTGAGAGTGCAGTGCAGCCCATGTTGACCCTCGATGCGGGCTTTCCTGGCAACTGCAACGGGGTGGCGTTCGAGGACCGCGATCACCCTAATTCTGTGGCTCTGTCTTTTCTCAAGCAGGCAAACCTGCCTCGGTAACCGGCGCGGTGGTGGACATCGCAAGATGATTGGCTTTGTGCTTCGCTGCTACCGTCACGTCAGAGTCACGGATGCGTGAAGCCCTCCTTCTCCGAATACAGATACCCCTATGCTTCATCACCGGTGAGTGAACCTGCCCAACGTTCACCCCACGCTATCCGCGTAAAACCATCCACCATATATGGACGCGTGACGAACCTCGCAGACAAACCGATTGCGTCAGAAAGCTTTTCCAGCGAATATATCTCTCTTGACACCCACCGAAAAACTGGAAAATCCCGCCTTTGTGTTAGCAAATCTGACCTGAATGCAGCATCCCCTACCTCCACTCAACGCGCTACGCGCCTTCGAAGCTGCTGCCCGCTTGGGCAGCTTCAAGGCAGCCGCAACCGAATTACACGTGACTCACGGCGCCGTGAGCCAGCATGTCCGTCTGCTCGAGGAGTGGCTCGGCGCACCTTTGTTTGAACGGCACAATCGGCGTGTCGTCCTGACGCCGGCAGCCCGCGCCTATCTCGCCGAAATCGGGCCCGCGTTCGAACAGGTCGCCGCCGCGACCGCAAGGTATGGCTATGTTGGCGGTGTATCGCCGCGCGTGCTGCGAGTGAACGGACCCGCCACGTTTGCATTGCGCTGGCTCGTTCCAAGGCTCGCAGGTTTTCAGAAGCTACATCCCGGCGTCGAGGTGAACCTGGAAACGTCAAATGAGCCCGTGGAAGCCCTGCAAGACGCCTTCGACATCATCATTCGCGGCGGCCCCGATACGTTCTACGGTTATTCAATGCGCCCTTTCCTGTCGGAGGAACGTCTGCCAGTCTGCAGCCCCGCATTGCTCGATCAACTGCCGCTTAAATCGCCGAGCGACCTGACCCATCACACGCTCCTGCATACATCAAGTCTCCCAAGGTTATGGAGCGACTGGCTCACCAAAGCGGGCGTTGCCGATCTCAAACCAGCCACGACACTAACGCTCGACCATTTCTATCTCACACTGCAAGCCGCACTCGACGGCATAGGCGTGGCGATGGGACCCACCGCCCTGATAGCAGATGATCTGGCATGCGGCCGCCTTGTCGCACCATTCGCCGGCCCGCTTCTTCCCGCCCGCAGTTACTGTACCTATGTGCCCGAGGCTAAGGAAACGGACGCGCTTGTGACTGCCTTCTGCTCGTGGCTGGAACGGGAAACCAGTATTTAAGCGGCGCTTAGCGAAAGTATCAAACGACTGCAGGGACTGGATCGCGGGGAAATAAGATTACATTAAAATATCAGCATTCCTATCTATATAGAAACGAACTGTCCAGCGATCCATGCCCTGCACCACCCTTCAATTTAAGAATTACGTTTAATCCTGCGCATGCTCGGCAGCTTGTTCAATCAAGGCCGCTACTTCCTTGGGATGCGATTCATACACCGAGTGACTCGCGCCGGCAATCTCGACTGTATGGCTATGGGCACGGGCTGCGTACATCCGTTCCAGGTCGGGATTGATGATCTTGTCCGATTTGGCGACCATGTACCAGCTAGGTTTTACCTTCCATGCCGGATCAGTCATGGCAGTTGAGAAAACCGAAGCCGAAGTCGGCATCTGTGCACGGGCTTCAAACTGAGCTTGCTTCAGCGGCAGGTCCGCGGCGAAGTCGCCAGCGTAGTTGGTCGGATCGAGGAACAGGAAACCGTCCGGTGTCTTCACGAGCGGGTGTGCGGAATTTGGAAACTTCTTGCCGTTGCCAACTTCAGTCTCACCAGTATCCAGGGCATGAGCCGCAATGTAGACCAAACCCGCTACATGGGGATCGTTTCCAGCCGACGTGATGATCGCACCACCATAGCTATGGCCGACTAAAATGGCCGGGCCGTCCTGACGGTCGAGAATACGTTTTGTGGCAGTAACGTCATCCGCAAACGACGTCAACGGTTCCTGCACCAGAGTCACGTTATAACCATCCTTGGTAAGGATATCGTAGACAGGTCTCCAGCCCGAACCGCCAACAAACGCTCCGTGGACGAGCACAATGTTCTTGACGGGACCTTTGGCGGGTTGAGTCTGTTGAGCCATGGCGCCAACTGAAATGAACGCACTGGCAATGATCGACAAAAATAACGTAGTGCGGCGGAGTTTCATTTTTATTTCCAAGGAAGTTTGCGGTTTGCAATGGGACGAACACACTTATCCACCCCGCTATTCCCGTCGTTATAAAATATTGTTCAATTCCCGTTCCACACGCAATGCGCGCCATGCTTTATCCGATGTCCTCAGCCGCCCGTGGTTAACGTTTTGTAAGCCGCGCCTGACACAAGAACTGAGACGCTTGCCAATGTCTGCTGCGGACAAGACAGCCCCATGAACCGGAAAACCCTCTCCGAGCGCGGACACACGGACCAGCGGCTTATAGAGTCAGCATGGCAAGCCTGGCAACAAGGCGACCTGACGGCGGCAGAACACGCCTACCGCAGCGTGCTTGACAGGGATGATCGCAATGGTCTGGCTCACAACAACCTGGCGAACCTCTTGCGGCAATGCGGGCGTTTCAGTGAAGCCGAAGCACACTATTGCCGCGCGCTCGAACAGATGCCGGATTCCGCGGAGATCAGGAATAACCGCGCAGGCACGCTCGAACGACTTCATCAGTATGAACAGGCAGAGATCGAATACCGCCGTGCGCTCGAACTGAAGCCGGATTTTGCCGAAGCACGTTTCAACCTGGGGATGCTTCTTCTGTCCGCCGGGCGTTATGCGGAAGGCTGGCAATACTACGAAGCGCGATCGGAAGTGTTTGGAGAGCACGGGCAGTTGCCCTTCCCTCAATGGAATGGCGAGGACCTGAGCGGCAAGACCCTGTTGCTCTTGCCGGAGCAAGGATATGGCGACACCGTACAATTCATCCGTTACGTGCCGCTGCTTAAAGCGCGTGGTGCGGAAAAAATATCGGTGATCTGCAAACCGGCACTTGCGCCTCTTCTGCGCACGGTGGAAGGGATCGATGCACTGGTCACCGACCCTCAGGCGCTTCAAGTTCACGATTACTGGGCTTCGCTGATGAGCCTGCCCTTACGCATGGGTACGACAGTCGAGTCGATCCCGGCGAAGATTCCCTATGTCGGTGTATTCACCAACCGCGTCGAGATGTGGCAAGCACGCTTACCCGGCGACGGTTTGCGTGTGGGGTTGGTTTGGAAAGGCAATGCTGACCACGACAACGATGCGCAACGGTCGTTAAGCCATTTCTCCGATCTGGCGCCGCTGTGGTCCGTCAATGGAATTCGCTTTATCAGCTTGCAAGTCGGAGATGCCGAAATGCAGGCTGACGAATGCAAAGTGCTGCAACCCGCTCGATGCCTGGGCCGGGAGATTCGCGATTTTGGCGATACCGCGGCCATCATCGCGCACCTCAATCTTGTCATCTGCGTCGATACAGCAATCGCTCACGTGGCCGGTGCACTGGGCGTTGCGTGCTGGTTGATGTTGCCGCAGACAGGAGTCGACTGGCGCTGGCATCGGACGGGGACCGGGTCACCCTGGTACCCCAACGACATGTATCTATTTCGCCAGCGCGAGGCGGGTTGGCCGGCCCTGATCGACGAGGTGAAAGATGCTCTGGCTAACATCATGCGGGGCGCCCGTTAGCCGGGCTTGCTTGAGCCGAACCTTTGATCCGTCGCATCCGCTGAACGCAGGCAGGCCCTATTCATCGTCAGCCTTGCCGGTTTCTTTCTTTTGCCGCCCGGGAAACAAGATGTTTTGCTTCCCAGCTCGAGGCGTCGATCGCGTACGCTTGCGTCGCATTGTCGGCAACGCACTGCCAGTCACCAATCGCATGGCAATGCCACGCGTGATGCAGCAATGTGTCGCGTGTATGTTCGCGGCTGGCGAGTTCGGTGCGCATCTGTTCTAACTGACCGCTACCTTCACTTCTCACCGATATCCCGGCGAGACTTCGGCGCGCCACCGACAGATTCCCGCC
The DNA here is from genome assembly GCF_000729995.1 of Caballeronia sordidicola. Classification (GTDB taxonomy): domain Bacteria; phylum Pseudomonadota; class Gammaproteobacteria; order Burkholderiales; family Burkholderiaceae; genus Caballeronia; species Caballeronia sordidicola_A. The sequence goes on from NZ_JNFG01000023.1 coordinate 36,924, forward strand.
CTGCAGCGCGCGATAAAACGCGCTGACATCGGACTGCGGTGTTCGCGCGGTTTCATCGCCTGCTGCTTTCTGGTGACCATTCAAGAGAGAGGGCTGCGCCGGTAAAACGCTATTGCCCTGTCCCAGTGTTACCACCGGTCCTCCCTGGACCCGCGGCCCGGTCGCTGGTAAGTGTGTCCTGTCGATTGGCGGAGCGAAGCCGGTACCCGCCAAGTAGGGTTTGGTAACTGCATAAGCAACCAGCGCACCCGCACCAACGGCGCACGCAAAAGCGATGCGTGCTGCGCGCCGTTTCGCTGCGTTATCGGAATTATCGGAAAGCGGTGCGGTGTCCACCAGTCCGGGATACGCGCCCCGTGAACGCGTGCGGCGCGATACGTCGCGCGAACCACCTTTCTTCGCGATAGAAGGGGAAGATAAATTCGCCAGGCGCTGCATGATGGCCGGTTTTTCGCCGCATCGGCTGCATTCTTGCGCACCACCGGAATAGGTGTTCCCGCATCGCTCGCAGGTGCTCCATGCGGTGTAGTCAACCGACTCAAGCAAGCGCATAGGATTCTCCATCACTTACATTCATGGGTTCATCGTCCGCATCAGGATCCTTTATCCGTTATCCTTTACTCATGGTCACCGGCATCGATCGAATCGTGCGCTTCATCAGCGACTGCACGCGTAGGTATTCCAAGCTCCTGCATCAGCCGATGCAGATGCACGCGCGAGATGTCAAGGCTGCGAGCGGCATCGACAACCCGGCCTTTATGCACAAATAGCGCGACCTCGACCGCCCTTCTGTCTGCCGAAGCCCGTGCTTCGCGAAGCGAGTCCGGCGCGAGCGAAACCTGCTCCGCCAGTTCAAGGTCATCCGCGGTGATGAACTTGCCTTCGGAAAAAACAATCGCGCGACGGACACGATTGATCAGTTCCCGAACGTTCCCGGGCCAGCCGTAGTTATGCAATGCTGCAATGGCGTCGGGAGCGAAGCCATGTATCTTGCGCGCGCGTTCGTCTCTAAACCGTTCAAGTGCGTGCATTGCAAGCTCGGTGATGTCTTTCCCTCTCACGCGAAGGGGCGGCTCCCTGACCTCAAGCACGCAAAGCCGGAAAAAAAGATCTGCCCTAAACCTGCCCTGCTGCACGGCGGCTTGCATGTCCTGATGCGTTGCCGCGATCACCCGTACGTCCACATCGATAGACTCAAGGCCGCCCAGGCGTTCAATCTTGCGTTCCTGGATAAAGCGCAGCAACGCGGCCTGACTCTCATGCGGCAGGTCGCCAATTTCGTCGAGGAACAACGTTCCGCCATGCGCCTGCTCGACTCGCCCTATCTTGCGCTGCGTGGCCCCTGTGAAGGCTCCGCGTTCGTAGCCGAACAGTTCGGAATGCAGCAGATCAGGGGGAATGGCGCCGCAGTTCACCGCCACGAAAGGCATATCGCGGCGCGCCGATTGCGCGTGAATCATCTGCGAAGTCAACTCCTTGCCGGTTCCTGACTCGCCCGAAATGAACACGGTTGCATCGGTCGCGGCCACCTTTCGAATGGTCCGATGAAGTTCCAGCATGGCGTCGGATGAACCGATCACTCCGTGGCGTAACGCATCCTTGAGGTCAGGCGTTTCTACCTCTGTACGAAGAACCTCCATACCAATCGCCCGCCCAGCTATGTTCACGATCCGCTCATACGATGTCGGCAGCGTTACGAAATCGAAGCAATGGGTTGCGATGACGTCTCGAACGGCCGTCCACTTTCGCGTCTCCTGCGATACCAGCGCAACCCATGCCACCAGCACGGATTGCGAGAGCTGTTCGACCCTTGCGATCCGGCGCTCGTGGATACCGTCTGTCAGATCGAGCAACCCAGCCATGGGCGCATGCGCCAACTTTGCTTCTGTGTGATGACCCATGGCCGGCACGACAAGCCAGGCGCGGTCACTGAGGCGCCTTAATAGCGATTCGTTTGGCTTACCTCCAACGTATAGAAGCGTGCGATGTGCGCTGTCCATTTTGTAAGGGGCTCTCCGGTAGACCCTCTTTGCATCTTTAGTCTTGACGGCCTTTGGCACTCACCAATCGGTTCGCGACAGACAGGCGAGTCGAATGAGTGGACGAACGGGGCGAACCCATGACAACACGGCACATGCGCGGCAAGCGGAAACTAACGGGAAACCCGATCAACCGAATTTCCCGTCTTGACGCGATCCTAGCGGCGCCAATTCGCGACAGGTGAAACCAAAAGTTACCTTGCGTATCCGTCGACGAGAAATGGTCGTTTTGTGTAACGCGCGTAACGAGACTGCGTAAGCGTTACTTGAGCATTTTTTGGACCTTAGCTGAGCCTTAGACTCGCCTTACAGTTTCGTCGTCGAAAGGAAGCCATGGGGCAGGATGCCCGGCGATAGGCACGCCACGCTCGGCGTTCTCCGTGCGCGTCACGGGCTCGTTGGCGAACCGGGGATGCACTACGCCGCGCGGTGGAAAATGCAGGCGGCGCTCCCGCGGCTGCGAGAAACGGCTTCATCCCTGGCGGAATTGGCGAACTTTGTTGGATACGACTCTGAAACCGCCTTCAGCCGGGCATTCAAGCGAATCATGGGTTGCGCCCGAGGCAGCAAGACGCGCTGCCCGAAACGACAGCGGCGCGGGCGCGTTCCCGCTTGCGGTGCATGACGCTACCAAGCTTGAGATTGGCCAAGGCCGCGCCGAACAGATCTGCCGCCGGATCCTTTCTGACAGTCAGCTAAGCGCGAGACCGTCGTCCTGTGCGCGTTTTCCCTTGGATTCAGTAAAGATCGTTAGCCTGTACTATCGAAAGAGCGTTGGGCGCTACCCTCTTCGCCTGAGGAGCGTCGGCGTTTCCGCGAACGTGAACATATCTTAGGGAGAGGCACATGACGAAGCCCGAGTACAGCGACCCGTTCAGTCAGTTTTCCGCGATGTTCCAACAGTACAAACTTCCGGGATTCGACGTGCAGGCAATTCTGGATGCCCGCAGAAAAGACGTCGAAGCCCTGGCGGCCGCGAACCGCGTCGCATTCGGCGGTATGGAAGCACTTCGAGATAAACAGATCGAGATCCTGCGCCGGGCCCTCAACGACTTCCAGGGCATTGCGCAGCAGTACGCCACCACGCCGGCCAAAGCTTCGTCCAATCCGACCGAAGTCGTTCAAAAGGCACTGCATCAGGCACTTGCCGATATGCAGGAAATCGCTCAGAAAACGCAGCAGGCCCAGACCGAAGCGTATGCCATTGTGACGAAGCGAATTGAAGAGGCGGCCAAGGAATTGAAGTCGTCTCTGGAGCAACCTAAGGAGTAGTCAAGCGACTAGCCCTGCATTGGACTTCACCGGGAACGCGACCGCCGTTCCCGGTTTTCTTCACGGTACCTGCTTTATTCCTGCTTTACCCCCCTTCGAAAAACTTCGCGCCGCTGGCTTACCGCGGGCGTAGACCCGTCCTCATTACATCCGAGGTAATTGAACGTATTCGTGCGATCGCTAAGATGTAGTCATCTGCTTGCGGTATCAGCGCTTTAAAAAGCATCGCATGGAGATACGCACACAGTTTCGTCCAATCAATGGAAAGAAATTAGGAATGCATAGCTTTACACTTCACACAATCGAATCGGCGCCGGAAAATTCCAAACCAACCCTGCATGCGCTGGAACAGAAGTTCGGATTTTTACCAAACGTGATGGCAACCATGGCAGGAAACCCCGTTCTCCTCAACGGGTTTGCCGGCAGCTTCGCAAGTTTTCATGGCGGAAGCCTCGACGAATGCGAGAAGCAGGTTCTGCTGCTCACCAACGCGGTCACGATCAAGTGTCCGTGGACCGTTGCGGCTCACTCCACGTTTGCGCTCGAGGACGGCATGAGGGAGTCCGACGTCAAGGCGATCCGCGAGGGAAGATTGCCGGACGACCCGAAGTACGCGGCGCTGTCCGGCCTGACCCGAGCCCTGATCGAAAAGCGAGGCAATGTAGCTGAGGAAGATATCGAAAGCTTCACTTCCGCGGGATATTCACCGCTTCAGATCTTCGAGGTCATCACCAGCATTGGTGTGTCCACCATGGCCGCCACTACGACAAACATGGCGGGTACGCCGGTTGAAGAGCGCTTTAAAGCTCAGGCATGGACGCCTGCATGACGAGGAACCGCCACTGAGCGGTGACGATCGCGCATGGTTCGCGTCGAACCATGCGCGAATACTGTCGTCGCTGCGACCGCCGACTCAACTGGGCGGCGGCCGGTCGACTTGATGAGTTAAGAGTATTCTTCGTTGCTGGATCGAGCAGACCGCGAACGCTGGCGACGGTCTAACGCGCCGCCCGGTCGATCATTCACGATCACCTGAACCCTCTTGCGGATGAAAGACTCATGAATTCTGCGCGCCTCAACACCAAGCCGCCTGCCAACGAGCTCGGTTTGCTGCTGCGCCAATGGCGCGACATACGCGGCAGAAGTCAGTTTGAGTTATCTCTTGATGCGGGCGTGTCGCAACGGCACGTCAGCTTTATCGAAAGCGGGCGCAGCGTTCCGAGCCGCCAGATGTTAATGGATATTGCCCAGGCGCTTGACGTTCCTCTTCGTGAACGCAATACATTATTACTGGCAGCCGGCTACGCTCCCATCTATCAGGAAAGCGCGTGGGACGCGCTCGAAATGCAGAGTGTGACCAGTGCGCTAGCGCGCATCTTGCGTCAGCATGAACCCTTTCCGGCGGTGGTAATGGATCGCTATTGGAACGTGCTCATGACCAATGAATCTGCGCCGCGATTCTTCAATAGTTTCATCAACCTGTCTGCGCGTAAGAGCCCTCGTAACATGCTGCATCTCATGTTCGACCCGGCGGGCATGCGCCCGTTTATTGCCAATTGGGAAGACGTGGCGAAAAGCCTGATCCAGCGTGTTTATCGTGAATCCGTCGGACACGTCATTGACGACAAAACCCGGGTATTGCTTGCGGAGCTGCTCGCTTATCCTGATGTCCAACCCGGCTGGAAATCCCCTCGGTCCGTGAGCGCCACGGATGCTACGCGCTCCCTGCCCGTCATACCCATGAGCTTCGTCAAAGACGACGAAGTGCTGAGTTATTTTTCCATGGTCACCACAGTAGGAACCCCGCAGACCGTCGCCGCGCAGGAACTGCGTATTGAATCCATGTTTCCGGCGAACGATGTCACGGAAACCCGCCACATCGCCATGCTTGGCAAGGTTGCGGCGGAGTGATGAAAGAATATGTCCGCGATGCAAGACCAACCCGTTCATAGGGAGTTATCTGCGATGAATTATCGAAAATTCGGTTCGACTGGCCTCGATGTTTCGCCACTCTGTCTCGGCTGCATGACCTACGGCACGCCCGATCGCGGCAATCACACCTGGACGCTCGACGAAGACAAAAGTCGTCCGCTGATCAGGCAGGCGCTGGACGCCGGCATCAATTTCTTCGATACCGCCAACGTCTATTCCGATGGGACATCGGAGGAAATTGTTGGCCGTGCGCTAAAGGAATTCGCGCACCGCGATGAGATCGTGATCGCCACCAAGGTCTTCAATCGCATGCGTCCCGGACCAAACGGCGCGGGATTGTCACGCAAGGCGATCTTCGCTGAAATCGATAACAGCCTGCGGCGCCTTGGCACCGATTACGTCGACCTGTATCAGATACATCGATGGGATCACACCGTGCCTATCGAGGAAACGCTCGAAGCACTGCACGACCTAGTCAAGATGGGGAAGGTGCGGTATATCGGCGCGTCGTCCATGCACGCATGGCAGTTTTATAAGGCGCTGCACGTGTCGCGGCAGCATGGCTGGGTCGAGTTCGCCAGCATGCAGAATCACGTGAACTTGCTGTATCGCGAGGAGGAGCGCGAGATGTTGCCGCTATGCGCGGATCAAGGTAAAGCCGTGATTCCGTGGAGTCCGCTCGCGCGCGGCCGACTCACGCGCGACTGGAACGAAACCACCGAGCGGCAGAACACGGACAATTACGGCGAAATCCTCTACAAAGCGACACTCGATGCCGATCGCAAAGTGATCGACGCGGTAGCAAGCGTTGCCGCGGCGCGCGGGGTATCGCGTGCCGTGGTGGCGCTGGCCTGGGTCGCGCAGAAGAGCCCGGTGACGGCGCCGATCATCGGCGCGTCGAAACCGAATCATCTGACTGACGCCGTCGCGGCATTGTCGCTGAACCTTACCGCCGATGAAATTGCGACACTGGAAGCGCCGTACCTGCCTCATCGGGTCGCGGGGATCTGAAACGCGGGATGGGCAAGGACCGGGGAGCGCTTGCGGCCGGTCCGCGCCTTCGGGACTGAAGGTCAAGCTCGCGACACCGGTTGATCATAGGGAGGCCAGTGTTCACCCGCGTGTTCTCCGGCAACCTGCCCCTCCAGATGCGCCAGCGTCCGCGGTCTCAATCTCTGCTTTGGCGAATCCGGGTCGCGGCAGGCAACGCATTTATTGCGGATAAACGCTCACCAGAAACTCACCGAATGTATCGAATACAGGCCTGTTTTCGAGCACTACGTCTACCGTCGGCACTTCCGCATTTTCCTCTTCGACGACCATGAAGCAAAACTCCGGCGCCGCCAACGAAAGCGCTGCCCGGGCATCGGCCAGGTTCCGCTCCGCATCCAAAAGCAAGCTTGCCTCTTCCGCAGCCACCGGCCGTGCAGACGAAGGCGGACCTTTGCGAATCATGTGCACGGTCAGCTTGGCTTCGTTGAGCAACGCGGGAGGCACCAGATGGAACTCGCAAAGCGAGAGCGTTCCCCGTGTCTCTGCAATCTCCAGAAAAAATTGCATGCCCTCATAAGTCGCTGTATATCGTTTCGCCTCACCTGCCGCCGTGAACCCGCTTTTCGTAAAGTGGTTCTTGAATTCGGCGACCGCCGTGCTTTTGGCCTGGGCGACGGCTGCGTTCAACCGCTCGGCGAATTGCCTTTGCAACGGCCCGACCTGAGCCTTCAGTTTCGCGATTTCTTTAACGGTTCGAAGATCCATCATTTTTCTCTGTGGGTTGCCAGGCGGGTGTGCCGTTCTGGCGAAAGACCATTGGCACGGGTGCTGTTGTACCCGTTGCGTGAGGCCGGAAGTTCGACGTATCGGATACGCAAAACAAACTCGTTGCCTGAATGACGTAATGTACTCTTTGATCTCGAGAGGGACATTCCCGGCGCGTTTGAGCGCCCAGGACCTCCTTCACGCGAAGCATCAGGCGAATCGTTACGCAAGGGTCAGCGAAACCGCACTCGCGACCCGTGGCATCCCGATCTCGACGCTGTGCTCGCGCCCATCGTCGATCAAGCGCACCTCTGCGTTCGATTGCAACACGCCATCGAGAACGAGACGCTGCACACCATCACCCGAGGACTGGTCGACTGAAATACGAAACAGCGTCTTGCCGAAGCGGTAGCTCAACTCAAACGACTGCCAGTCGGCCGGCAGCAACGGTGTGACACTCAAGCGGTCGCCCCTGACCCGCAGCCCAAGCAACGACTCAACCAGCAGCCGGTACATCCAGGCTGCCGAACCTGTGTACCAGCTCCACCCGCCCCTGCCCGCATGCGGGCTTACGCCATATACATCGGCTGTCATCACATACGGTTCGACCTTGTATTGTTCGATCGAGCGAGCGTTGTTGCCGTGAAGGACAGGGTTGATCATCCGCAGCAGTTCCCAGGCACGCTCACGGTCGCCCAGCGCGGCGAACGCCATCGTCGCCCAGATTGCTGCGTGCGTGTATTGACCGCCGTTTTCGCGTACGCCCGGGACGTATCCCTTGATATAACCTGGATCGACGGCTGATCGATCGAATGGAGGATCGAGAAGCTGGATCAGCCCGGCGTCACGTTTGACGAGGTAGCGATCGAGCGAAGCCATCGCCTCCAGCTGTCGTTCGTCCGAACCTGCTCCCGACAGCACGGACCAGCTTTGCGCGATCGAATCAATTCTGCACTCTTCATTGCCGGCGGATCCGAGCGGCGTGCCATCGTCGAAATACGCCCGCCTATACCACTCGCCATCCCAGCCATGCGCTTCAAGGTTGGTTTGCAGCAAGACCGCGTGGTCGTGGCAACGGCCGGCGAAGGCGGTGTCATCGTGAGCCTTTGCCGTTTCAGCGAATCTTAGTAGGACGTCGTAGAGGAAGAAACCAAGCCACACGCTTTCACCGCGACCCTGCGCCCCCACGCGATTCATGCCGTCATTCCAGTCACCGCAGCCGATCAGCGGCAGCCCATGCGCACCCTGCGTCAGACCGTGTTCAATCGCCCGCACACAATGTTCGTAAAGTGTTTCGACCAGCGCCGAGCGTCCCGGCAAATCGTAATAAGAGTCCTCGCCCGGATTGACCGGCCGCCCTTCGATGTAACCGATCCGCTCATCGAGCACGCTCATGTCGCCAGTGATGCACACGTAGCGGCTCGTTGCCACGGCGAGCCACAGGTAGTCATCGGAGCAATCGGTACGTACGCCGCGACCGAGCGGCGGATGCCACCAGTGCTGCACATCGCCCTCTGGAAACTGGTGAGCGGCGCACAGCAGGAGATGCTCGCGGGCAAGTTGCGGCGTGGCATGGATCATCGCCATGGAATCCTGCAACTGGTCCCGAAAGCCGAACGCGCCGCCGGACTGGTAATAACCGCTGCGTGCCCAGAACCGGCAGGCTATGACCTGATACATCAGCCAGCCGTTCACGAGCACGTCGACCGCCGGCTCGGGCGTCCTGACCTGCACCTGCCCTAGCGTCGCCTGCCAGTGCTTGCGCACCGCATCGAGCGCGTTGGCCGCGGCAACCGCGCCGCGAAACTCTTTCGCGATGCCGCGCGCGGACAGTGCGTCATGCGCCGCGCCCATCCGGAAAACGACCTCGTGAGTGTCACCATCGGCCAGATCGAAGTCCGCCTTGAGCGCCGCACACGGGTCGAGTCCGGCACCCGCGTGTCCTGACAGACGCGCCTGGCGCATGGCAGCGGGCGCCCGCAGGCTGCCGTTGCGACCGATAAATTCACGGCGGTCGCAGGTGAAGCCCGCCACCGTGTCGTCAACTGCGAAGAACGCGACGCGGCCACCGAACTCCATCGAATAATCGTTGCGGGAAAAGAGCGCTCCGCTAAGCGGATCGGCCTCGGTGACGATATGCATGGCGGATTTCTCGCGCAGTTCGCCAAGCGTCCACTCGACGTAGCCGGTGGCTGAAAGGCGTCGTGCGCGTCCCGACACGTTGCGGATCTTGAGCACCGAAAATTTGACGGGTGCGTGTAGCGCGACATACATCCACAGCTCTGAACGGATGCCATCTTCCTCATGCTCGAACACGCTGTAGCCGAAGCCGTGGCGAGTCGTGTACGTGCCGTTGCCGCGCCGGGGCAACGGCGTGGGCGACCAATAGTGTCCACTCTCCTCGTCGCGCAGGTATAAGGCTTCGCCGCTCGTGTCGCCGACCGGATCGTTAGCCCACGGAGTCAGTCTGAATTCGTGGGCGTTCTCGCTCCATGTATAGGCCCCTCCGCTCTCCGAGACGACCGTGCCGAAGCCCGGGTTCGCAAGCACGTTGGCCCATGGCGCGGGGGTCGTGTGACCCGGCTCCAGCTTGATGACGTACTCGGTGCCGTCGGCTGAAAAACCGCCATATGCGTTCTGCAGAATCAACGCGTCTGCCCGCGTCCGTGCATGCACCCCGGGCAACCGGCTGGCAATATAGTCGCTCACCGGTTCGAAAGGAACGGCGATCGTATCCGGGCGCCGGCGCTCGACTTGCTCGGCCAGGCTGCCCCGCGTGTCGGCGACAATAATGCGTGCCACCGCCTGCATCAGGTCACGGTCCTCGCGTGACAATTGCTGCGCAGGCCGAACAAAAATTCCACCAGGCCGATCTATCAGGTTCGCTTCCGTGCCGGAGGCGATCAGGCCCATGATCAGGTCCTGCAGGTTCTGGCGATAGCCGGCGTGGTCCTCGTTCCAGATGACCAGGTCGACGGCGAGCCCTTTCTGGCGCCAGTAGGCATGCGCCTGCACCATCTGCCGGACCAGCTCGATGTTAGCCATGTCGGTGATCTGCAGCAGCACGATAGGCAGGTCACCCGAGATCGACTGGCCCCACAAGCCGGACTGGTTACGCCGGTTGGCGACCAGCACGCCAGCCTCGGCACGCAACGACGCGTTTGCGTAGATGATCGATGCCGCCATCTGCTCGTAGAGCCGCGCATCGGACACCGTGGCGTTCATCTGCCGCAGCGACACCTGGCTATGCGTCCAGGCCAGGTCGAAGACACGGTCGGCGAGTTGCCGGTCGCGGTATTTGTTGATCAGGTGCAGGCAGCCGTCGCGGCTGTCGCTGATGCCTGTCACGAAATCGATCGTCGCCGTCTGCCCCGGGTTGAGCGTAATCCGGCAGCGAATTGAAACGATGGGGTCCAGCACCGACCCGGCGCTGTTCGAGAGCCGGCCCTGGGTGTCGGAGCCGTCATCCATCGCGGCGGGATGAACCACGGTCCTTCCCCGGCCGATAAAACGCGCCCGGTCGGTCTCGTAGGAAATCGCGTCGATGTCCACTCCGTGCGCCGCGAGCAGATGACACATCCACGGCACCGCTTCCTTGCTCGAACGAGCCCGTCGCGTGCACAGGATGGCTTGCAACGGCTCCAGCAGTTCGGTCTGCACGAACAGGTTGCTGAAGGCGCGATGCGCCGCGTCGGCCGCGGCGGGCGCGAGCACCACCTCGCCATAGCTCGTCAGTTCAATCGTGCGCCGCACCCGTGCGCGATTCGTGATGCGAAGGCGTCGCAACTCGATATCGTCTTCCGGCGACACCACGATCTCGGTATGCGAGTCGAAGTCGCGTTCACGCACGCGGAACTCGGCGCGCGCGTCAGAGAAAATGGCTTCGTAGAGATCGGGACGCCTGAGTGTCGGCTGATGTGCGCTCGACCAGAACTCGCCGCTTGCCACGTCGCGCAGATAACAGAACATGCCCCAGTTGTCGGACGTGATGTCCTCGCGCCAGCGTGTCACCGATAGATCACCGCACAGGCTGTAGCCGCCGCCGGCGCTACTGACCATCACGTGATAGCGGCCGTTCGACAGCAGTTGCACGGAAGGCCTCGGGCGGTCGGGGTCGGTGAAGATCCGCAGCTTGGTCTCCGCAATGAGCGCGGCCGCATCGACGGCAGGCAGGCCCGGGGTCGGCAGATATTCGGTTGCGGTCTTCGGAATACGCTCCTGCAGCAGCAGGGTCGTGGCCTTGAACTGCGGGTCGGATTCGAAGCGGCGTTGCATCGGTTGCCCGAGCAGGCAGCTCGCCATCGACAACAGGCTCATGCCCTGGTGATGCGCCATGTACGACTGGATCACCACCGAGGTCTGGCCGCGCGGCACGCGTGCCTGAGTATGGTCGATAGCTTCGTACAGACCGTAGCGACCGGCTGCTCCCGTTGTTGCCAGACGCTGCAAGTTACGGCAAGCGGCTTCCGGGGTCACCATCAACGCGAGCGCAGTGGCGTAGGGCGCGATGACAACGTCGTCACCGAGTCCGCGCTTCAGGCCGAGACCTGGAACGCCGAACGCGCGGTACTGGTAGTTCAACTGGGCGTCGAGCACGTTGTAGCCCGACTCGGACACCCCCCATGGCACGCCCAGTTGATGACCGTACTCGATCTGCCGGGCAACCGCTGCGCGGCAGGTCTGGTCGAGCAAGGTGCCTTCATAGCTCGGCATGACCAGCATGGGCATCAGGTATTCGAACATCGAACCGGTCCACGAGAGCAGGACCGGGACGCCTCCGGTACTCGTGAGCAAACGTCCCAGTGTGAACCAGCTCTCTTGCGGTAACTGGCCCTGCGCGATCGCCACGAAGTTGGTCAAGCGCGCCTCGGACGCGAGCAGGTCGTAGAAACCGGCATCCAGACGCCGCTCGTCCACGTTGTAGCCAATGCTCAACAACTCGCGGTTGATATCATAGAGGAACCTGAAATCCATCATCGCCATATCGCCGGAGAGTTCTGCCAGCCGGTTGACTTGCGCGATGCGATCGATCGCTGCGCTGCGTACTTCGATGGCGCGTGCCGTGGCCGACTCGGGCCACAGGTTCACGTCGAGCTGCGCAAGCTGCCGGAACGTCGGCAAACCTGGAAGCGCATCGGCGGCTGGCGGCAGGTCGAAACGGTCAAGCTCGCCGGCGATGTCACGGCATTGCGCCGACAGCGCTTTTGACCAGAAGAAAAGATCGCTATCCGCGGGACCTTTGATCTCGTGCGCGAGCGTTGCGGCCAGGGCCAATACCTCATGCATGGCTGCAACTGCTTCGGCCGAAGTGCGCGGCGGGCTTGCCGACGCTGCTTTCAACTGAGCCTCGAAGGGCGCAAATGCCTGGAGATCAAACTCTGCTACGTGTGCCGCCGCGCGATAAGCGTCGAGCGTATCGGCGAGACCGGCGAACATGCGCGGACTGAATACCGGCTCGTCCGCCACCTCCAGCAGCCCGCGGCTCAACGTCATCAGATGGCCGGCAAGATTGCCGCTATCGACCGTGGATACATAACGCGGTGCAAGCGTCTGCAATGTACCCGTGTCGTACCAGTTGAAGAAATGATTGCGATAACGCTCGAGGCCATCCATGGTCGCGAGCGTCTCGCCGATGCGCGCGAGCATTCGCCCTGCGCTCAGATAACCAAAATCGAAAGCCGCGAGGTGCGCGAGCAGGCCCATGCCCATGTTGGTAGGAGACGTACGGCGCGCCACGGTCATTGCGCCCGTAGTGGGTACTTCCTGGATATTGTCGGGCGGCAGCCAGTGGTCTTGTGGTCCGACATAGTCGTCGAAAAAGGCCCACGTCTTGCGGGCAAGTCCGCGCAGAAAACGCGTCTCGGCGGCAGCCAGGGCGCCCCGGTTCTGGACGGGAGGACGGCTGATCCACCAGGCAAGCAGCGGAGACAGAATCCACAGCAACGCGAACGGCGCGAGCACCACCAGAGTTCCCGGTGTCCTGATGAACGACAGGACCAGACCGGCACCGAGCAGCGGGCCAATCCACATCTGCCGGTACAGCGACTTCGGATCGTTGGTTGCGACCCGCTCCACTTCACGGGATGCGTTCCATTGCAGCAACTTGCGCTTGCTGAACACGATGCGCCAGAGCGTGCGCACGATGGCATCCAGACTGTAGTGCGCCTCGTGAGGCAGCCATGCAAGAGCGAGCATTGTGCGCGCCAGATGACGGCCGGCCGATTGTGCGGTCAACGCCACGTGCCGGCGCAGCGGCATGTCGTGCGGCTTCTGGAGGAGCTCGATCAGGCTGGCGGCCAGCGGCATGCTGAATGTCAATGCCACCACGCCGATGGTCCATGCGACAGGCTGCCATCCGCTTATCCACCCCATCAACACCATGGCGAGACCAGCGACGGGCGAGGCGCTACGGCGCAGGTTGTCGAACAGTTTCCAGCGCGACAGCAAGGAAAGAGGATTACGCGCCAGGCCGCCATGTTCAGTGGGCGCCCACGGAAAGATCCACGGCAGCAATTGCCAGTCACCGCGAATCCACCGGTGCCGCCGGTTGACGTCGGCGCTGTAGCGGGCCGGATACTCCTCGTACAGATACACATCACTCAGCAGGCCCGCTCGTGCGTAGCAGCCTTCTATGAGGTCATGGCTCAGGATCCGGTTGTCAGGAAAACGCCCCTCCACGGCCTGCTCGAACGCATCGAGTTCGTAGATCCCCTTGCCGATGAACGACCCTTCGTGGAACAGGTCCTGATAGACGTCCGAAGCGGCGCGGGTGTAGGGATCGATACCGGCATCGCCACCGAACAGCTGCGCATACGCCGAGCGCGCCGTGCTCGGAAGACTGATCCCCACGCGCGGCTGAAGAATCGCATGGCCCGAGCTCACGCGCTGCTTGTCCGCGTCATAGACTGCTGCATTCAGCGGATGCGCGATCGCGCCAATAAACTGGCTGGCTGCGTCACGCGGGAGCTGGGTGTCCGTATCGAGCGTAATGACGTATCGCACGCGTGGCAACGCCGCAATGTCCCCCACGATCAACGAGAAACGATCGCTCCCCGTGCCACGCAGCAGCGCATCGAGTTCGGCGATCTTGCCGCGCTTTCGCTCATGCCCCATCCAGATTTTTTCGATGGCGTTCCAGCGTCGCGGGCGATGAAACAGGAAGAAACGGTCACCCTGGGTGTCCGGATATTTTTCATTCAAGGCTTCAATGCTCAGCCGTGCGCGCAACATCAGTGCGGCGTCTTCGTCGCGGCTCTCGGAAGCCGAATCCATGAAGTCGGTCAGCAGGCTGAAATGCAGATGCGGATCGCGATTCGCCAGGAAGCGTACTTCCAGCCCCTCCGCCAGATCCTCGACGTCTTGCGCGTTGCCGATCAGCGACGGGATCACGACGAGGGTGCGCATCTGCGCCGGAATCCCCTTGCTGAAGTCGAGGCGTGGCAGCCAGTCGGGCTGCACCGTCAGCGTGACGAACCAGTTGACGAAGTCGATAGCAACGCGGCTGGTCATCAGCAGCACCGGCACGGCGAGCACGGTCAGCAAACCGCCCTGCCATCCGTGATGACGCGCTGCATCGAGGAAGGGCCACCCGAACAGGATCGTGATCAGCGCCGCCAGTGCCAGGTAGATGGGCAACGGCGCACGGCGCAAGATGCGCCGCCACGCTTCGAGCGCATTCACCTTCGCCTCGACGTGCCGTTCAAGCCCGCCGACACCATCGCGCAAGAGATAGAACCCGACGTGATGTTCAACACCGCGGCCCGTGTCCGATTCAACCGCTCCCTTCGCCAGGTCGATCGCGGCGCGCGCCACCGTTTCTTCCGGGCGCCGGCTCGCGCGCGCGAGCCGTTCTACGCTGTGCCGGTAACGGTCGCGCGTGGCGAAATCCATTGCCCGGTAAATATTGGCAGGATCTTCGCTCAGGATCTGTTCCACGATGCTCGTGCTTTCGACGAAATCGCGCCAGTCGGTCGCGGAGAGCAAGCGCAGGCTGCTGATGCTGTTGCTGATCGACACCTGGTCTGCTGCCTGCTGCTGCGCCTCCAGTTGCACCATCCGGTCGATGCTCAGGCCCGACTCCGATAACAATTGTTCGATCCACGTCAGCGGCAGTGCCAGCGTTGCGCTCTGGCCTTGCAGACGTCGCGCGAGCTCGGCCACGAAGGAACTGGCCATCGGCGGGTTCGAGCGTGCCATGTCGGCAACCGTCAGCACCACGCTTTTCGGGTCTTGCCCAGCCGTCTCGGTCATCCGGTCGGCCCAATACCCGGCAAGATTGCGATCGTCGAGATCGGTCGTCACGCGACTTGCCACGCGGCGCAGATTCTCGATCAATGCGAGCCGCAACATGATGGGAATCGCCCAGAGTTCGCCGAGGGTGAGCGGCGTGGCGGTCTGATAGGCAGTGATAAAGCGGGTGAGACTTTCGACATTGACGCGGCCGTCGCCGTGCGAGATTGTCTCCAGCGCAATGCCGTACACGCGCGGCAATTCGTGAGACGGTCCATCGGCCAGACGCGGTAATTCGCGGCTATAACCCTTAGGAAGATGGTGCCGCGCAATACGAATCTGCTCCGCGATCAGGTAGTAATTGTCGAGCAGCCACTCCGCTGCGGGGGTGACCCTATAGCTGTTGAGCGTGGCTTTCGTGAGGCGTTCGTACGCACTTAGCAGCGTGGCTTCATTATTCGTGAGGCGTGGCAGCAGATGATCCAGCCCTGCACCCGTACTTAACCGATGCTGCCCCGCAAGCCGCACCCCGTGCAGTTCCATCTGGTCCGCGCTGAACAGTTCGGCACGCAGTGCGGGCTCTTGAGGCAAGCGGCGAGATGCGCTCTTCCATCGTGCGAACGCCCGCAAAAGCGATCCAGGTTTGAGCGGTAAATAAGAACGGGAAAAGGCCATCATTGTCCAAAATTGCAGACTGGCGAACTGTCGGCATGGTGCGCGAAGCTGCGTGGCTGGCGTGGGGAGTGGAGTCGGGGAAGCGAGCGCTTGCGGCGAGCGCCAACGCGTCCCCTGAACATCGCACGTCAAAGTCGACGCGAGCGTTTGAAGCGGTGAAAGCTACCGCGAGCTAACGCGGCTGCCGCGCCGTGCGCTCGGTGTTCACCGGCTCACGGAGGGGATCGCCACGGGCTCGGGTGGCGGGACGCGGGAATCCCTGCGGGGACTCCCCGCAGGGATTCCCCTTTATATGAACGGCAACGCCCGATGAAACGTGGCGGCTCTTTAGCTCTTTAGTCGAATGGGCGGACGAACACATCCCGCCTGGCCGGATCGGAGACAAACTTGAACAACGACATCCCGGCAGGTTTGGCTTTCAGGTCACCATTAATGGCGGTGTGTACGGCCTTGAAGGTCTGCCCGACAGCATCGCTCAGTCCGTTTGTCCCGGCGAGGATAGGCGCCCGGGCACAATAATCCCGGACAAACGTATTTCCCGACGCTTGCAACAGTGAAACCATGACTTCGAAGTCAGTGCCGTGTATGCGATGGCTCACAACCAACTTCCCTTCTCCGTGCCCGGCTAGCAACTCTTCAACGATCTGGCGATTCATTTCTACTGACTTCTCCTTTGGCCGTCATACAGCGACGCTGCAAGACCGGCACCCGCGACTGATGCTGGCGCAGTGGGTGCCTTCTTTAGGGGAACACAAATCGGCCGCTTAAAGGCAATTCTTTTTAAAGACCGCATTCTTGCGCTTGTCACGCGTTAGTCACAGAAGTGGCAAAACGCACTGGTTCGCGCATTTCGGAGGCATATTAACGATGAAAACACGCAAAACAACGTTAAAGAATCAATTAAGCGGTGCGCTTGGCGATCGTCTTCGAGCGCTCGCTTTGGCGCAGGCACCCAATCATTCATTGCCCGTATAGAAATTGAATGCCGCCGCGAGCGCTCCCGGCAAAAATTCGACATTTCACTTTGCGAACCCTCGTGCCCGCTTATTGCCGGCTCTTGATAGAATTGATTCGGTCAATGGTTGCTTAACGATTGATCACACCATTGGAGTTCAATTTGGCAACGTACGAAGTCGATTTTTTCCATAGCTCGGCAGAATCGCCGGAAACTTACAACCAGCACGTCACCAACCACACAGTCTCGGGCGTCCCGGACTATCTGCTTGGTGAAGCCGCAGTAGCGCACATCACCGCCCGCTTGCTGCATGACAACCCTAGCTTCAGGCGGATCCGTAATCTGAGAATCCTGAACACGGGCGTTTCACCGAATTCAAGCAAGCCGGGTGGCGAGTGAATCGGTTTCAGGCTGGCTTCAAGGCCTAAGGGTTGCACGGGTCAAAGCCGATTTTGGTCGTTCCTGGAATTGATACTGAGCGCTCCGCCGATGACCGATGAGTTAATCAGGCTGGTTCATCGAGCGGGTTCATCGATCGCGCTCGTCCATCAAACGCCAAAACACGCTCCCCGCCTGCACACCGATCAAGCCGCGCATATTAAACGCTTGCATGCGACTGTCGTAGCATGACGGCTTACGAAGCGAGACGTGTGCCCATGTCCGGATACCTGTCGAATCAAAAGCTGCGCCGGTTCGCCTCGATCGTGGCGCTCGTTGTCGCCCTGACCCTGGTTGGCGTCAAAGCCTGGGCATGGCTTGCCACAGGCTCGATCTCGCTACTCACCTCTGCAGCCGACGGTCTGGTCGATGTCGTCGCATCCTTCGTCACATTTCTGGGCGTCCGGTACGCTGGGCGCCCTGTCGACCGGGGTCATCGCTATGGACATGGCAAAGCGGAAGCCGTGGCCGCGCTGGTGCAGGCGTTGTTGCTAACGGGCGCGGCCGTGGGACTCGGGATTGAATCCGTCCAGCGCCTGTTCGTCCCGCAACCGCTCACGGATATGGGCTTCGGCTTGTGGGTGATCATTGCCAGCCTGGTTGCTGCAAGCGGGCTCGTCGCATTGCAGACCTATGTCGTCAAACGCACGGGGTCCACGGCAATCGCGGCGGACCGGGCGCATTACGTCACCGACGTTGCGGTGAATATTGCCGTGCTGGTCGCGCTGGCACTTGAACGATTCCTTGCCTGGAACCGGGCCGACGCAATAGGCGCGCTAGCCATTTCCGGCTACATGCTGTGGAATGCGCGGGGCATGGCCCTGCAAGCGTTGAATCAGTTACTCGATCGGGAACTCGATACGTCTGACCGGGAGCGGGTCCGGTCCGCTGTGCTCGGTTGCGAAGGTGTTCTGGGCGTTCATGACATCAGGACCCGAAATGGCGGAGACCGTGTGTTCGTGGAGTTTCACGTTGAGGTGGATGGCGCCATGTCCGTTGAACAGGGCCACACCATTGGAGATCATGCGGAAGACGCTGTGAGATCGATATTCCAGGCGGCAGATGTGGTTGCTCATCTGGAGCCCGCCGGCATTGATGATCGGCGCCTGGACGATTTGGTCAAGTGATCCAGCGAGCAGTGCACGATCGAGATCGACTGATCGTGGGACATCAACGCGCGATCCATTGCGGTACGCTCTCGCCTTCCGATTGCCTACTCAGGCACTGCGCCCTTCCCTGGATCAGCGCCAGCGGAAAACTGACGAAACTCCCTTTCTGCATGCGTAATCAGTTCGGCGCATGTGACATACATCCATGCGGGGTTCCCGTCGGTCGTGTACATCCCGCGGCACAAGCCTTTTACGCGAATCGTCGAACTGCCAGTGCCGTCGCCCATGAGGGTGCGCGACGCCCATAAATAAAGAACACCTGATTCATGCGGCTCCGCTGTCTCGATGACCGTTTTGTTCGCGCGAATAATGTTCGTCACCGAGTGCTGCGTAACGAATTCCCGAGTCCTTTGCCACATCGCGTCGCACGCCACCTGCCCCACGCAGTCTATCGCTGCGTCATCGCGAGCCACATCTAAAGCAACCTCGTAACGATGACTGTCTATTGGGGACCCGCTCATAGTGCAAGCGCCGAGACCCGCGACTGCCATCATTAATGCAAGTCTTCGTTTCATAGTCTTCCCAGCCATTTTCGAGGCAATCGTTAAATGCCAGGCCTCAGATCCTCGTAGCAGATACCGCGGGCAGTCTCCGTTCGAAACGTGGTTTACCCAACGGCTGCATTTCAATAAGCAGTTCGAAATAATCGATCACGGATTGCAGCAAGAGACATATTTCTCTTTCGGTTCTACCTCCCGTTGCGACGTAAACCCCGTTTAGTTAGAAACCGCTCGCTCTTTTCATTGCATCACGCACTGGCACCCCGCCGTTGATCTGTATCAACGTTGTCGGGCATTTGCCGTGTTGCGGCAGGAAGATCATCCACTGTCGGAATCCGTTGCGACCGAAAGCGCCCGCGCACGGCTTAGCTCGAAGGCCTTTCCGCTGACAACGACCGTCATTGGCTCTCCTGCATTCAGTGTCACCTCAAGGGTTACCGTGGCACGTATGATCCCGACTCTGAGGTGCCGGCCGCGCCACTGCAGTCCAAAACGAAGGCTCTGCCATGCGGCCGGAACGTGCGGATCCAGGGCCGAATGGTCAGCGTGCAGCGATAGCCCCGCAAAACCGAGCGCAACGATAAGGCCGTTGCCATTGCAAGGCGTTTTCCAGACGACGTCTTATTCCATACGCCCAGATCCTGCTCGACATGCTCGGGTAAAAGCCCCGTGTCCGACACTACAAGGGCCACGTTGAGCGTGATTTCGCCTTCGCCCCGCTCAAACTCCATCTGAAAGAGTTGCGGGCCGATCGCACGATGGCTGAGGGACGCGAGGTGCATGCTTCGTAGCCGGACCGAGATCGTTCGTAGAGAGTCGCGTCAGTGGTCGCCTCACCGCGAAGCACGGTTGCCTTTCGTCCAGTATCCTTCTTTGCTATGGAACGTGTGCAGCGCTGCTTCGTAGGTACGACTCAGCGGCACCAGATCGTCGTAGTCCGGGCACTTCTTGATCGCTTCACGTGTGAGGCCGGTGACAATGCTGGAGCCGAACCAATCGACAGAGTCAACCCACTCAGTCGCCAAAAGCACGGTCTTTCCTCCGGGCCACCAGTTTCGAGTGTCGACCGTCACGTAACGAATGACCCATGCTTCATCATCGAAGATGAAGCCAGACACGTGACCTATGCTCCCGTCTCGCGCCTCGATGTGGTAACCCGTCACAGCCTCGGTACTTCGCAGATGCACATCCTCCGATTGCGCGTCGTCCTCAAGTTCATCCGGATCGAGTGATGCCGTCTGGATACCCGGGCCGATCTGCATTGAACCGAGCACCGGGAAACCGCCCATTCCCCACGAGTCGCTCCCGCCCCAGTACTCTGGATAGCCGTAGTAGCGGAGATAGTCCAGCTCACGCTGACGAGACACCGGTTGTTGCGTATTGATACTCGGGCTGTTCTTCACCTGCTCGCGCGTCAGATCCACAGACACCGTGCTCGCGCCTGGGTCCGTATGTTTAACGGAATAGGGTGAAATCAATACGCGATGACCATTGAGCCAGTTTCCCGTATCGACAACGAGATAACGGACACCCCATGCCTCATCATCAAAATAGACTTCGTCGACGCTACCCAATACTCCATCACGTGCAGCGACCGCGCTACCCTTAAGACTTTCCATGCTTCTCAACATGCTAAATACTCCTCATATTAGAGCTGGCAACAAGCCTGGCCGCAGGTTGCGGAAACGATCAGAGCAAGCTTCGCGCGTCCGTGACACTGTTGTAGATCGTCACCGCCGAGCCGTGATGATTTTCAGACAACAGTGCACTTCCAGGGCCGACAAGACACTTTTACTACGTTGTCTTCTCGAGATGCGGTTGCAGCCAAAGATCGAGCTGCCCCGCAGTCATCGCGCCGCAGTGGCGTTCTATCTCCTGCCCATTCCTGAAAATGACAAGCGAGGGGACGCATTCAATTCCGTAGCGTTGGGCGAGCGATGCCTCCCTGTCCGTTTCCACTTTCGCAAACAATGCCCGCCCGGCGAGCTTACGAGCGCCAGTGGAAAAATGGGGCAACATCGCCTTCGATACGTTGCACCATCGGGCCCAGAAATGAATGACGATTGGCAGGTCGGACGCACCAACATACTGATCGAACGTAGCCGCGGTTAGTGAAATCGGACCACCGACGGACGATCGTTTGTGGGCAGGGATCCGCGCAGGGGTAGCGGCAATCGATTCGGGTGAAAACCCCTTCGAAACCGGGTCGTTTCCATAAAGCCTGTTCATATTCCACTCCGCAGTTCATCCTTACAACGGCCCGCACGTGGTCGCTTGTAATCGGGCAGCGTTTCCGGTTCCTGGTCCCGGGTCTGTGTAAGTTCGTGTTAACAACAATATCCGCAACACGCGCGTTTGGCTTGCGTCAGATCAAGATCACACGCCGTTGATTTATTCGACCAACGAGTTCCCGCAGGCTTAGGACCGCCTTAGCCGGGTCGAATTGACCTGCGTAGCCTCCGGGCGTTTCGCGCTATTACTTCGACAGCTATTCCTTGGTGAAATTCGATGCCTCGCAGTTGTGCGCGGGCATATTTTTCGACTTGAGCTCGGCCGGCCGCTGGGTGGTGCAGAACGGACAAACGCCACAGGTGTGACCCAACCATGGAATACCGACCCGCTCACCCAGCTGCAGGCCTTCGACGTCTGCCCCGAGAGCATCAATGCGTCCAATAATCTCGTGGCCGGGAATGATAGGTACTTGCGGATGCGCGAGCTCACCGTCGACAACATGAAGGTCCGTGCGACAAACACCGCACGCGCCCACCTTCACGCGAATCTGGTTCGGACCAGGTTCCCGGTCGGCGAGCTCGGTCCATTCGAGCGCACCGCCGACCTTGTTCAGCACCATTGCATGCATCGCTCTCTCCGTTTTCATGACCTTGAGCAACGTGGCCCGCTTCCCTGTTTGACGGCTATTTAAATCCTGAGCCTGGCAATGCCCAGCACTTAATGATTGGTGAACTCCAGCACCACGCGCGAAGGAACGTCGCCATGGGCCAGCCGATGGAACACGTCGTTGATCGCCGATAGCGGCTGCAACTCAATATCCGCCTTCACTTTCCCGTCGGCAGCAAAGGCAAGTGTTTCGGCCATGTCGCGGCGATTACCGACGAACGAGCCCTTGATCGTGATGCAGTTGGCCACCACGTCGAACAACGGAGTCGGGAATTCGCCCGGCGGCAACCCCACCAAAACGCAGGTTCCGTGCTTGCGGGTCATGCCTACACCCTGCTTGAACGCCCCTAGCGATGGTGCGGTAATCAGCACACCATGAGCGCCGCCACCGGTGGCCTTCTTGACGGCGGCGATCGGATCTTCGTCCCGGGCGTTGACCATTACGTCCGCGCCCAGACGTTTAGCGTGGGCGAGCTTGCCCTCGTCGATGTCGACCGCACAAACGTGCAGACCCATGGCCTTGGCGTACTGGATACCCAAATGTCCCAAGCCTCCGACGCCCGAAA
Organism: Caballeronia sordidicola; assembly: GCF_000729995.1. Classification (GTDB taxonomy): domain Bacteria; phylum Pseudomonadota; class Gammaproteobacteria; order Burkholderiales; family Burkholderiaceae; genus Caballeronia; species Caballeronia sordidicola_A. The sequence goes on from NZ_JNFG01000023.1 coordinate 59,355, forward strand.
TGACGACCCATTCGCCCGGGCGGGCCTGCGTTTCCTTGATGCCCTTGTAAGACGTGATGCCGGCGCAGATAAGCGGAGCTGCATCCCGGGCGGCCAGATGCGCCGGGATGTGCGCTACGTAGTTGGGGTCCGCGAGGATGTACTCGGCGAAGCCACCGTTTTTCGTGTAGCCGCCGAACTGAGCTTGCGCACACACGGGTTCACGCGCCGCGAGGCAATATTCGCAATGTCCACATGCCGAATAAAGCCAGGGCACACCAACACGGTCCCCTTCTTTCACGGCCGTGACACCCGCGCCGATGGCGGTGACTATGCCGATACCCTCATGGCCCGGGATGAACGGCAACGTGGGCTTCAAAGGCCAGTCGCCGTTCGCCGCATGCAGATCGGTATGACAGACGCCACAGGCCTCGGTCTTGACCAGTATCTGCCCAGTACCGGGCGTTGGAATGTCGACTTCCTTCAACACCAGTGGCTTGCCGAACGCTTCGACAACAGCCGCCTGCATTTTGCTTTTCATGATTTTCGCCTCAGTTGAAACGTGTCTGGCGCTTTACGCCACTGCAGGCAAAGTCAGCCTCTGACCGCCTCGATTGTCTTGATGAGCACCGTCTGCGCATCGCCGTAGACCATGTCGCAGTTATCCCTCAAGACGGCTGCGTAGCTACCGCCTCTTCAATGCCGGTCGCCGTGGCATCGATCGATGTCCCGGCTTGGCCGGCGATCATTGCCTCGATGTCGCTCAACGCACCGATGACCGCCCGGCGACCCGTGCGGCTCGCAAAGTCGCAAGCTGCTTCCACCTTTGGCGCCATGGATCCAGCCGGGAACGCCAGCTCGCCAAGCGCTGCCGGATTTGCTCGCGCGACCAAGCGCGACGACGGCTTGCCCCAGTCGAGATAAACCCCTTGCACGTCAGTCGCGATTACAAACAAATCCGCCTTGAGTTCAGCCGCGAGCATCGCTGCGCTGCGGTCCTTGTCGACCACTGCCTCCACACCGCGATGCTGCCCTTGTGCGTCAGCGACTACCGGAATCCCGCCGCCCCCGGCGCAGATCACCACACAATTGTGTTCCAGCAACCAGCGCACAGGCTCTATCTCGAGCATGCGCACCGGCTTTGGACTCGGTACGACACGCTGTAACTTGTCGCCTTGTGCAGCCACGGTCCAGCCTTTTCCCTGCGATGCCACCGCCGCTTCGGCGACCGTGTACCTGGACCCGATCGGTTTGTCGGGGTGTTCGAAAGCCGGATCGGACGCGCTCACTTCAACCATGCTCAGCAAGCTCACGCAAGCCCGTCCTGCAGGCAGCAGGTTGCGCATTTCCTGCTCGATCATGTAACCGATCATGCCTTCCGTTTCCGCGTCGAGGACATCCAGCGGGAAGCTGCCCGCCTGCAGCGCGAGCATGCCAACCTGCGGTCCGTTGCCATGCACGATCACGAGATCGTTGCCGGCCGCTGCCTTCGCGAGTTGTGCGGCAGCGATCCGGACGTTGTTGCGCTGTACTTCGGCGCTGACCGCCTCACCGTGCTTGAGCAACGCGTTACCGCCCAATGCGATTACCATCAGCATTGCGTTCTCCTCACTCGGCCAGCGTAGCGACGAGAATAGCCTTGATCGTGTGGAGGCGGTTTTCTGCCTGCTCGAAAACAATCGACGCGTCCGACTCGAATACGTCGTCTGTCACTTCTACGCCATTCAGCAAGCCATATTTCTCGCCGATCTGCTTGCCGATCTCCGTCTTGGTGTCGTGAAGCGCGGGCAGGCAATGCATGAACTTCACGCGCGGATTGCCGCTGGCCGCAAGCAAGGACGCATTCACCTGGAAGGGCAGCAACTCCTCGATCCGTTCGCCCCATTTTTCAAACGGCTCACCCATCGATACCCAGACGTCGGTATAAATGAAATCGACCCCCTTCACCGCTTCCGCCGGTGTTTCCGTTAGCGTCAAACGACCTCCGCTAGCGGCCGCGAACGTGCGGCACTGCGCGATCAGGTCGTCGTGCGGCCACAAGCGGCGCGGCGCACACAGGCGTACGTCCATGCCGAGCTTCGTGCCCACGATCATCAACGAATTGCCCGTGTTGTTATGGGCATCGCCTATATAGCAGTAGCTGATTTCGTGGATCGGCTTGTCGCTGAATTCGTGCATGGTCAGCACGTCGGCGAGCATCTGGGTCGGGTGGAACTCATCAGTGAGCCCGTTGTACACGGGTACCCCTGCGTACTTGGCGAGTTCATCCACAATCTCCTGACCATACCCCCGGTATTCGATCGCATCGTACATGCGGCCAAGCACGCGCGCGGTATCTTTCATCGACTCCTTGTGACCGATCTGGGACGCGCCCGGATCGATATAGGTGACATGAGCGCCCTGATCATGAGCCGCGACTTCGAATGCGCAACGCGTACGGGTCGAGGTCTTTTCGAAGATCAGTGCAATGTTCTTGCCCACCAGACGCGCGATTTCCGTGCCGGCATATTTCGCGCGTTTAAGATCCCGCGACAGATCCAGCAGATAGCGAATCTGACGCGGCGTGTATTCGATCAGCGTCAGGAAACTGCGGTTATGTACATTGAACACGATGAGATCCGGTTGAGAATGGATGAAAGGCGGGTGAGTGATTCAGGCGTCGATCGCGTCGCGCTCGATCGGGCAACTGAGGCAATGCGTGCCACCACGTCCGCGTCCGAGTTCACCGCCCGGGATCTCGATGACCTCCACGCCCGCCTGCCGCATCTTGCGATTGGTGTAAGTGTTGCGGTCATACGCGACCACCACGCGCCGGTCGAGTGCCAGCACGTTGTTGCCGTCGTCCCATTGTTCACGCTGCGTTTCATACGCATCGCCGCCGGTTGTCAGAATGCGCAGTGAACCCACCCCGAGGGCATTGCTCACCACCGTCAGGAACTTGGCGTGATGGCGCTCATAGTGGATTTCGCCGGGTGCATCACCTGGATACAGGCTGGTGCAGCGGATCTCATCGGCGACCTCGGGATAGATGCTGACGAAGTCGATATCGAGAAATGAGAACACCGTGTCCAGGTGCATCGAAGCGCGACGCTTCGGGAACTCGCACGCGATCACCCGCTTGGCGCCGCCGCCCGCGAACAGATGCCGCGCAACCTGCGTGACCGCTTGCGGACTCGAGCGCTCGCCCATGCCGATCAGCACCACGCCGTTGCCAATGGACATGACGTCACCACCTTCCATTGTCTCCACGCCGAAGTTGCGATCGGGGTCGCCCCACCATGTATTCACCTGGCCGGCGAAGCGGGGATGAAAGCGGTACACAGCGGCGACCAGCAATGCTTCCTTGCGGCGCGCCGGCCAATACATGGGGTGAACCGTGACACCGCCGTAGATCCACGCGCTGGTGTCGCGCTGGAAGATCAGGTTCACGAGCGGCTGGATCACAAAGTCCGATTGCTCCAGATAGCCGCCAAAAAGGCCGCGGGCGTCGAAGGGCATTTCGGCCTTTGCCACGCCGCCGACCAGCACCTCGGCCAGTTGTGCGGCCGGCATCTGTTCGAGCCACGCGCGCAACTCTTTCAGCATCCCGGTGCCGACCTCTTCCTCGACAATACGTCGATCGAGAATCCAGTCACGCGCGATCGGGTCGCCGCATATTGCTGCAAGCAGATCGTGAAACTCCAGTACCTCGATACCCCGCTCGCGCATTACTCTCGTGAAAACATCGTGGTCTTCCATCGCCTTGTCGACCCAGATGACATCGTCGAATAAAAGGGCTGCCGCGTTGGCGGGAGTCAGCCGCCGGTGTGCAAGACCGGGACGGCAGACCATCACCGTGCGCAGCTTGCCCGCTTCCGAATGAACGCCCAGAGCCATCAGTGATTCCCCCTCATGTCTTCACGCTCTTCATGAATTGACGACGTAGGTATAAAGCCGCACGCTGCCGTCGGTCTCCTTCTTGCGATAAATTCCCTGGATCTCGTTTTCGAAACCAGGGAACCGGTTCCCGCCTTCCTCGAACATCCGGAAGTAATCGAGCGTCGGCATCGCGCGCTCGGTGTAGCGCTCGCCGGACACCACCACCGCGATGCCCGGCGGATAGACAAGGCCGAGCGTTGCCGCGATTCGCCCCTCGATCTGGTCGATCGGCAACAACTCCACGTTGTTGCGCACGAGTTCGTGCATGGCGGCTTGCGGGGTCATCGCCATTTCGGGAAAGTGCGCTGCGCGGAACTGCTCGCGTTGCAGACGGCTCGCATTGCGCTCACGATAGAACGCATGCATGTCGGCGCAAAGATCGCGCAGGCCGATTCCCGCATAACGCTGGCTATGTGCGGCGACGAAGGTCGGGATGACATCGTCGAGAAGCGCGTTATCGTCATGCAATTGCTTGAAGCGCACCATTGCCGAAAGCAGCGTGCCGGCCTTGCTCGACTCCAGCCCAGGGGTCAGCAGGAACAGGATGCTGTTGAGGTCATTCTTCTCGGGCACGATGCGCCGTTCGCGCAGGAACTCGGCGAGCACCGCCGCCGGAACGCCGTGCTCCGCGTATTCGCCGGTGCTTCGATCGAACCCGGGTGTGATGAGCGTCAGCTTGTTCGGGTCCGTCATTGCATAGCCCGGAGCAAGGTGGCCGAAGCCATGCCATTTCGCGTCCGGCACAAGCTCCCAATAACGCGGGTCGCTCGCGAGTTCGTCCGTCGACAGGTCTTCCCAGCGTTGCATGCCGCTCGCGGCCGCAACCTTGTCCGGGACGAACGGATCGAAGAACCAGCGGCGTGCGGGGTCCGTCTCCGTCGCTTCGTAGTCGTGTTTCAGCGCACGGATCTTCTTGCGCATCTCGATCCCGAGCTTGATCGTGTCGTCCCACAGCACTTCGCCGGAGCGGCCCTTCATCATTTGCGCGCCCACATCGAGCGAGGCGAACAACGGATAGAACGGTGACGTGGACGAGTGCTGCATGAAAGTCTCGTTGAAGCGCCGGTGACTGACCTGGCGACGCTGGCCGTCCAGGTGCGCGTCCTTCACGTGGATCTGCGACGCCTGCGAGAAGCCAGCAAGCTGCTTGTGCGTCGACTGCGTGGCAAGAATGCCGGGCGCGTTGGCATCCAGTCCCTCGATGCCCATCGCGAAACGTCCCTTGAACAACGGATGGAACTTCATGAAGCCGGCCCAGGCTTCGTCGAAGAGAATGTATTCGCACAGATGCCCGATCTTCTCGATCAGCATTTGCGCGCTGTAGATCGTGCCGTCGTAGGTACATTGCTCGATCACCGCAACACGAAACGGCCGCTCGCGCTGCCACGCGTTGGAATCGGTTACGAGCTTGTTGTAACGAATGCCGTCGCGGATGCGGTCCTCGTCGAGCGCGTCGAAATCGATCGGGCCGATCATCCCGTGCGCATTGCGTTGCGTCTGCAAATAGACGGGGATGCCCCCGCCGAGCAGCAGCGCGCCGTGATGTGCCGCCTTGTGGTTGTTGCGATCGAAGAGCACCAGGTCCCCCGGTGTCACGAGCGCGGTCAATGCAATCTTGTTGGACGTGGACGTACCGTTCAGCACGAAGTAAGTCCGCTGCGCGCCGAAGATCCGCGCCGCCGCTTTTTGCGCAGCGAGCGCCGGGCCTTCATGAACCAGCAGGTCCCCCAGTTCGACGACAGAGTTATCCAGGTCGTTACGGAACACCGCTTCGCCCAGATGCTTGACGAACGCGCGGCCGATCGGACTCTTCTGGTAAAACACGCCACCGTTGTGGCCCGGACAGGTCCACATCTGGTTCGCCTGCTCCGCGTAGTCGACCATCGCGCCGAAGAACGGCGTCTTGAGCGAGTCCGCGTACGTCCGTAAATGACTCACCAGATTGCGGGCAACGAACTCCGGCGTATCTTCTTCGATGAACACATAACCCGTCACATGCCCCAGCACCGCAACCGGAATTTCCGCGAGCAGATGGCGCTCGACGAGAATGAAGATGGGTACGTCGAGACCCCGCTCTCGCACAAAGCGCACGAAAGCCTCAACGTCTGTCTCGGACTCGGTCAGCGACCATTCCACGATCACGCAACCGACCGCCGCCTCGCTGCGGATCGCAGAGGACGCTTCTGCCACCGTGACCGCGACGGTGGTGGCATACCCCATGCGTTCGAGTTCATCGACGAGACGCTGAAAGCGCGACGAAGGCAACGCGGGCGGCAAGGGCAACGCACAGCAAAACAGGAAGCCGAACATCTGGTCATACAGCATCTTGATCCTCGTATTGGAAATACGTATTAAGTCACTCCCGAGCTCAACTGATCTTCACCACGCCCCGGCTGAACAGGACGATAGCCACGCCGGCCACCACCACGAGCACGCCCGCGACCGATGCCTCACGTCCCGTGAACACGCGCTCGCCGGCCGCATGTTCTCGCCGCGCCCACCAGAAGACGGGGAAGCCGAGTGCGAAGAGAATGGTCGACATCAGGAGGAACTGCAGTCCCGCGGCATAGACAAGCCAGAGGGAATAGACCGTCGCAAGGACGCCGGTCCAGATCGATTCTTTTGAGGTTTCACCGGCGGTCGGTGCGTACTTCGACTGCGTCGCGAAGCGCCACAGGAAAACGGTACTAGCCAGATATGGCGGCAGGATCATGATCCCGGTGATCGAGATCAGCCACATCCAGGCGTCGTTGGCGAACAGCACCACGAAGATCACGAGCTGCATGGTCGCGCTCGATACCCACAGCGACGGCGCTGCGGCATGGTGACGGTTTTCTTTAGCGAGAAACTTCGGGAACACGCCGTCCTTCGCGCCTTCGAACGGCAACTCCGCAACAAGGATGGTCCAGGCCAGCCAGCAGCTCAAAAGCGACACGAGCAATGAGACGACGATGAACACCGCGCCCCATTCGCCTACCGCTGCCTTCAGCACATAAGCCGCCGACGGTGAAGCAAGCCCCGCGAGTTGCGCCTGATGCATGACGCCGAACGGCAGCGCCGACAACAAGAAATAGAGGATCGTGCAGACCGTCAGGCCGAGAAAAGTCGCGATCCCCACTTGCGACGTTTTGCTGGCACGGTCCGACACCACCACCGCGCCCTCGATGCCGATGAACACCCACAACGTGACGAGCATCGTGCTCTTGACCTGCCCAAGGAGGCTGCCCAAATGCTCCTGAGCGCCCCAGAAGTCGTAGGAGAACATACCGCCCTTGATCGCAACCGCCATCGCGCAGAGGGCAACCGTGATGGTGCCAATATTCAATACGCTCGATATCACGCTCAGGACTGCTGCACGCTTTACGCCATACAGCACGACAAAATGCATGACCCAGATCAGCAGCGACGCGCCGACAATCGACGGCCAGGTGTTGCCCGCCGCGAACACGGGAAAGAAATAGCCGACCGTCTTCATGATCAGCACGGCGAATGCAACGTTACCGAAAGCGGCGGACAGCCAGTAGCCCCAAGCCATCTCGAAGCCTGCTAACGAGCCGAAGCCTTCTTTCGCATACGAGTAGATGCCGGCCTTCAGATCAGGGCGTTTGTCCGCCAGTGTCCGGAAGGTATTCGATAGAAAGAACATACCGACAAGCGTGATCGTCCATGCAATCACGATTGCCGCCAGTCCTGCGCCCTGGGCCATGTTCTGCGGCAAATTGAAGGCGCCGCCGCCGATCATCGAGGCGATCACAACACCCGTGAGGAGCGGCAAGCTGAGCTTGCGGCCGCCGGGCTGAATAGCGGGCTGAGCGACAGGTTGAGTGCCGGGCTGTGCCGCGACCGTATCGGCGGCAGCGGGCTTGAGCGGCAAACTGCTATGCGTCTGGTCCATGAGGCGTTTTCTCCCTGCTGCTGGTGTGCCGTCGGTGTCGCGTCTGTGCGCCCATGCAAGGCTTTTCGACGTTTGACCTGATTCAGCATAGGGACTGCATGGCCCCGCTCGTTGATCTGTGTCAACCCCGGTTTAAGTGGGACCGCTACCTTTCAAAGCGGTGCCTTCGTGCCCATCGCTTAACACAATCCCAACTGGGGTGATCCCATGCAACGTGCGTACACGGGCCCTGACAGCCCGTTCTCCTCCGAAGACAGCAAGTTCTATCTGGTGGGAGGCGGCATTGCATCCCTGGCAGCGGCCGCCTTCCTGATCCGCGATGCCGATGTTCCGGGTCGCAATATCACGATACTGGAAGCGCTTGGCGTAGCAGGCGGAAGCCTGGACGCAGCGGGCTCGGCGCAAGAAGGTTATGTACTGCGGGGCGGCCGCATGCTCGAGAGCAAGTACGTGTGTACGTTTGACCTGTTTTCATCGATCCCTACGCTCGATGAAAGCAAGACGGTCACGCAGGAAATCCTGGACTGGAATGAAACGATGAAGACTGCGTCGAAGTCTCGACTGGTACGCGACGGTCATCGGATCAACAAACCCGAGTTCGGGCTCACTGAACGAGACATCCTCACGCTCGAACGTCTCGCGATCGAACCCGAGCACATGCTCGGCCGCGACCGCATAGCCGACCACTTCGATCCAGCCTTCTTCAAGACCCACTTCTGGCTGATGTGGTGCACGACCTTCGCGTTCCAGCCATGGCACAGCGCAGTTGAATTCAAGCGCTACCTGCTGCGGTTCGTGCACATGGTGTCGGGGTTCAACCAGTTGCACGGAATCATGCGCACGGTCTACAACCAGTACGACTCGATGGTCCGGCCGCTGAGCAAATGGCTCGACGACCGCGGCGTCCAGTTCCAGTTCGGCACGCGTGTGATCGATCTGGTGCTCAACGAAACCACCGGCGAAACGCACGTGGAGGGAATCGTCTGCGAGCGCGAGGGACGTAGCGTTTCAATCCCGGTCGGCCCGAGCGATGCGGTGATCGTCACGCTGGGTTCAATGACCGAAGGCTCGACCCTCGGCGGTATGGATCGCGCCGCCGTGCTGGACGGGAGCGCCAGCACCGGTTCCTGGGCACTCTGGAACAAAATCGCGCTGAACCGCCCCGCTTTCGGCCGCCCGACGGTATTCGCCGATCACGTCGACGAATCGAAGTGGCTGTCGTTCACGACCACATTGCATGATCCTGCGTTCTTCAACCTGGTCCGGGATTTCACCGGCAATGTGCCTGGAGAAGGTGGGCTCATCACCTTCGCGGATTCGAACTGGCTCATGTCGATCGTCCTGCCGCATCAACCGCATTTCATCGGTCAGCCGAGCGATGTACAGGTGTTCTGGGGATACGGCCTCACGATCGATCGCCCCGGCGACTTCGTGAAGAAACCGATGGCCGAGTGCACGGGCCGAGAGATCATGACCGAGGTACTGGGACATCTGCGGGCTGGCAACGCGGCTGCGGTTCTCGACCACGCCGTATGCATCCCGTGCCTGATGCCTTTCATTACGAGCCAGTTCATGCCGCGCGAGCACGGCGACCGGCCGGAAGTCGTGCCGCAGGGATCGGTGAACCTGGCTTTTACCGGCCAGTTTTGCGAATTGCCGGATGACGTTGTCTTCACCGTCGAGTATTCGATTCGCTCGGCGCAGGCGGCGGTCTATCGTCTGCTTGACATCGCGCAGACGCCGCCGGCCGTCTACAAGGGCAAGTTCGATCCGCGCGTCCTGTTCAAGGCGTTCGAGGCCCTTCACGACCTGTAAAAATCAGCCGACACGTTTATCACCGCACTACCGCACTACGCACGGCACGCACTGAGTAGTTTCCGAGCCTGCGCCCATTCAACGCGTTACAAGGAGAAGCAAATGACTGGCAACGACGTTCTGATCGCCACGTTCAATGACCACACCGAAGCCGATGCGGCCGTCCGAAAGCTCATTGAAAACGGCTTCGATATGAAACATTTCAGTGTGGTCGGCAAGGGCTATCACACTGAAGAGAAAGTGGTCGGTTTCTACAACACCGGCGACCGCATGAAGATATGGGGCAAATATGGTGCGTTCTGGGGAGCGCTTTGGGGTGCCCTGTTCGGTGGTGTCTTCCTGACGCTGCCGATCATCGGACCGGTCGTCGTGGTCGGTTATCTTGCATCCATCGTGGTATCCGCTCTCGAAGGCGCGGTTGTAGTAGGCGGTGTCAGTGCCCTGAGCGCCGCGCTCTTCAATGCGGGCGTTCCGAAGGATCATGTGATCCATTACGAGACCGCGCTGCAGGCCAACGGCTTTATCGTCATGGCGAACGGCCCGGCCGAAGAGATGGCGCGCGCCCGTGCAATCCTGCAAACACATCAGCCGGCAAGGTTGGACCTTCACGAAGGCGCCATGCCTGCGTCCGAAGTGCCGGCCGCAACGGCCCTCTGATGTAATTCGCGCCGAATCGGCACGCTGACCTGACATAGTCCGCAGTCGCTCGCGGACCCATGGAGCATCCAATGATTCCGTCGTCGACCCACTCGCAAACCGGCGACAATTCCGGTCCTTCAGCGGGACAGGATTCGAGCGCAGTGGTCGACGACCACCGCCCGGTCCCGCCACCCGATCGCCAGGACCCTCCCACCGCCGCCGCGCTATCCGGCCTCACGACTGATGAGGCCGAACGCCGTCTGAAGACCGAAGGCGCGAACGCGATTGCAGATGTTCGCCAGCGTCCCCTCTGGATGGCAGCCAGGAAATTATGGGCGCCTGTACCCTGGATGCTTGAAGTCGCCATTGTTTTGCAACTGGCGCTAAAAGACTATGTGGGAGCAAGCATCGTCCTCTTGCTCTTGCTCTTCAACGCGGGTCTCGGCCTCTTTCAGGAGAGCCAGGCTCAAGCGACGGTCGACGCGCTCCGGTCGCGTCTTGCGTTGCTGGCCGCAGTCCGTCGCGACGGCAAATGGCAGACCTTGCCCGCTGCTGGCCTGGTGATGAACGATATCGTCAAGCTCTCGCTCGGGACGGTCGTCCCAGCCGATGTCGACTTGATCGACGGCTCCGTGCTGCTGGACCAGTCGATGCTGACCGGCGAGTCGGTGGCAACCGAATCGGGCGCGGGTGCTCACGCGTTCGCAGGCGCACTCGTGCGACGTGGGGAAGCGCGAGCCAGGGTGGTCGCAACAGGCGAACGCACCAAGTTCGGAAGGACAGCGGAACTCGTTCGCACCGCTTCGGCGGAGAGCTCGCAACAGAAAACCGTATTGCGAGTCGTGCGTAATCTTGTGCTGTTCAACGGTGCCGTGACCGTTCTGCTGGGCGTGTATTCGTTCTCGGTCTCCATGCCGATCGGCGAGATGGTGCCTCTGCTTCTGGTCGCGATCCTGTCTTCAATCCCTGTGGCATTACCGTCGATGTTCACCTTGGCCGCGGCTGTCGGCGCCCGGTCTCTCGCGAGCAGGGGTGTGCTGTCAACACGCCTCTCGGCAGTCGACGAAGCAGCCGGTATCGACGTTCTCTGCTCCGATAAAACCGGTACCCTGACGCGCAATGAACTTGCGGTCATGTCGATCAGCCCGATGCCTCCATTCGACGAAGCGCACCTGCTGGCGCTGGCCGCGCTTGCGAGCTCAGACGGTGGCCAGGACGCAGTCGACACCGCCATTCGCGGCGCGTCCTCAGCCAAGCCGATCCCGGACCCGCCCGCGTTAGTCACGTTCGTGCCGTTCGATCCAGCCCTGAAGCGCTCCGAGGCCACGCTACGCACAGAGAACGGCGCGCCCCTGCACGTTGTAAAGGGCGCCTTTGAGACCATCTCTTCGTTGACACCCTCTTGTGCGGCCGCTGCATCGGAAGCGGAGAAACTTGAGACGAAGGGATTGCGGGTGTTGGCCGTGGCCTCGGGCCCGCCCGGCGCACTCGTCATGGCCGGCGTGATCGGGCTCAGCGACCCGCCCCGCGACGACTCTGCTGCGCTGATCACTCAGCTCGGCGAGCTCGGTGTGAGAACAGTCATGGTGACGGGCGACGCTCGCAAGACCGCCGAAACCGTCGCGGCCCTGGTCGGCATTACCGGGAAAACCTGGGCCACCACACCCTTGCCCGAAGACATCGACGCGCAGTCTTACTCGATCTACGCAGGCGTCCTGCCCGAGGATAAATACCAGCTCGTCAAAGTGCTGCAGAAGCACGGCCATATTGTCGGGATGTGCGGCGACGGAGCGAACGACGCACCGGCGCTCCGGCAGGCGCAAATGGGTATCGCGGTGTTGAGCGCCACCGACGTGGCGAAGTCGGCAGCAGGCGTCGTGCTGACCGAAGCGGGTCTGGGTGGCATCGTCGCCCTGGTCGAGGAAGGCCGCACCACCTTCCAGCGTATCCTGACCTATACGTTGCGCTCGATCATCCACAAGATCGTGCAGGTTCTGTTCCTCGCGGCCGGCCTGCTCATGACCGGTCACGCGATACTGACGCCCGCACTCATGGTGCTCATGATGGTGACGGGCGACTTTCTCGCCATGTCGTCATCCACCGATAATGTACGGCCCTCACCGCGCCCGAACATCTGGCACATACGCAACCTGACGCTGGCGGGCATTGCCATGGGCATGATCGATCTGCTCTTCTGCATAGGAACCCTCGCGACCGGCAAGTTCGTACTGGGTCTCGATACCGACGCCCTGCGGACCGTTGCCGTCATCACGTTGGTGTTCAGTGGACAGGCCGTGTTCTACGTCGCACGGGAACGGCAGCGTATGTGGAGTTCCGTGCCCGGACGATGGCTGATCGCGTCCTCGGTCGCGGACGTGGCAATCATTACGGTGCTTGCGTCGAGCGGACTGCTTATGACGGCGTTGCCGCTGCAGCTCATAGCAGGCATTTTGTGCGCCGCTGTCGTGCTGGCCATCGTTCTGGATAGTGCAAAGCTTGCACTCTTTCGCCGCTTGGCCGTTGCTTGAACGTGGGCAAGCCCGTTATCTCGTGCCTTCCCCGGGCTTTAATACCCGTGGCGCTAGCCTGTACGGCATGCGCGACAGCGTCTCGCATGCCGTACAGGCTGAGCAGCAGACCCGCCGTTGACCACTATCCGGATTGACGGAACGCGTATCGGCAAACTGGCTGCATCGTTGCTGGTCGAGCGGATAAGGGATGGCGAAGTTGACCGGCGTGTGGTCGACGTGGGTTTCAAGCTGATCGAGCGCGAATCCAGTTAAGACGGTGCTGATGGTGATGGCACGACGTTCGAGGCGCCCGGAAACGATTACGAATAATGCTGGGAAAACAAGGTCTCAAGCGGATAAGCATTCTTCACGATCGGCGACTTCATCATGACGTAACTGGAGTACTTTTCAATACCGATGTTTCGCGCCAGCAAGTCTTCAATCAGGCTCTGATAGTGCCCAACGCTGCGTGTGACAAACTTGAGCAGGTAGTCGTAGCCGCCGCTCGCGAGATGGCATTCGACAATCTCGTCCACCCCGCGAATGGCCGCGACGAACCTGGCGGAATCCTCACGCCGGTGGTCGGCGAGCGTGACCTGCGTGAACACGCTTTGGACGTCACCCATTTTTTCCAACAGGATCTGCGCGGCATAGCCCGTGATATAACCGGCACTCTCAAGTCGCTTTACGCGAATCAGGCAAGGACTGGGGGAAAGACCAACAGCATCGGCGAGCTCGACATTCGTGATGCGGCCTTGCGTCTGTAAGCGAGAAAGAATTCTGAGGTCGATCCGGTCCAACTTGCAGTTTGTACTCATCAAACGTCTCCCAAATTGATTGGCCGAGCGAAGCGCGACGGCTTCCGCAAATAAACGATCAATTTTCTAAAAATCAACAATGCCTGTTGTCTTACATATCATTCGATATCCGAAGCATTTTCTAAAGCAAACCGGATGATCCATACGCGCGCTACATGGTTCGTGCCAGCCGGAAAGCATCGAAGATTGCGGCATGTATGTTCCGCGACGATTCCGCGTCGCCGATCCGGTAGAGTTCATAGCTGGCAGGCTCCGCGGTCGTCCACGGTTGAGCCTTCCCAAGCAGGAGGCAATCCAGATCGGGTTTCCCGTCATTCACGGACTCGCTACGCAACTCATGGAACAGCTCGTCGACGGGCATCATGCCGCGCTCGACTACAACATGGTCCGCATCCAGACAAACCACTTCTGAAGTCAGTTCATGCGTGAACCAGGCGCGGCGTTTTTTGCCTGGCAAGCGCTCGACGCGCTGGAGCCGCAAATCGTGCCGCAGGGAAACCTTTAGTTCGTTGAAGCGACGCTGCCAACCGATGTCGTCTCCCCGCCCCTCCAGTTCCTCGCCGAAGCATCGATCCAGCGTGATCAGTTCAACGTCGATGCCAGCTTGTGCGTATCTCTCTGTACAAGTCGCGGCCACATGCCGGCCGGTACCGTCGTACACGAGTGCGCTTCCCGACGTGGGGACGTGCATCGTCAGCGCATCGAAAGCCGAAGTACAGTGTTCGTTTCCCGGCAGATCATCAAGATCGGGCATCCCGCCGGTCGCGACAATCACCACGTCGGGATGTTCAGCCAGAACCACGGAAACGTCGGCATAGGCGCCGGTCCTGACATCTACATCAAGACGACTTAGCTCGTTCGCACGCCAGTCGACAATCCCGATCAAGTCTTTACGCCAGCTACCCATGTGCGCAAGCAGTACCTGACCGCCCAGCTTGGGCGACGCTTCGAACAACACCACGTCATCCCCCCGCAGCGCGGCGCCGCGCGCGGCTCCCACCCCCGCCACACCTCCGCCTATCACCACTACCTTGCGGCCAGGCCGGGGAGCCGGATCAACCTCGTGTGCGATCCAGGTCTCGCGTCCCGTCGACGGGTTGTGAATGCAGGCGGATTGATGAGACCGGCAAAAGGATGCGCCGACACAGGGCCGAACGCGATCCTCTTCGCCCGCCATCAGCTTTTTCACAATATGCGGATCGGCGATATGCGCACGCGTCATACCGACCAGATCGAGCATGTTTTCCGATACGGCGTAACGCGCGCTGGCAAGGTCGGCGATCTTCGCTGCATGGAACACCGGTAATGACACTTCGCGCTTGAACGAGGCGACCGCAGATAGCCATGGCGCCGACCTGGCGTACATCGTCGGCATGTTGTCATCGGCAAGTGCCGCCGCCGTGTCCATACGCCCGTAGACCACGTTGAAGAAGTCGATCAGGCCCGACGCTTCCAGTATTTTGGCCGCCGTCAACGCGTCGGCGGAAGTCAGGCCTCCTTCAAGCGCCTCGTTGATGACGTAGCGAATACCGACAACAAAGTCGTGTCCAACCTGCCGGCGGATCTCTTCATGAACTTCAAGGGCGAAGCGGCATCGATTCTCGATGGAACCGCCATACTCATCGGTCCTCCGATTGGTCATCGGGCTGAGGAACTGCCCGATCAAGTGCCCGCCAGCGAGGGTCTCAATTCCGTCGAGCCCCCCTTCCCGGCAACGCCGGGCCGCATGGCCGAAGTCGCGGATGGTCCTCGCTATATCACTGTGGTCCATCTCGCGTGGAATGCTTCGATGCAGCGTCTCGCGCACTCGCGACGGTGCGATCGTCGACAACCAGTCGGACGTGTATGGACTTCCCCGCCGGCCCATGTGCGTAAGCTGGCACATCAATGCGGCGCCATGTCGATGCATCCGCTCGGAGAACGCCTGAAAACAGGGAATGATCCGATCATCAGTCAAGTCGATCTGCGCGAATACATTGGAACTGTCGCGGCTCACAACCGACGAGCCGCCGAACATGCTTAGCCCAATACCGCCAATAGCCTTTTCTTCGTGATAACGCTGGTAGCGTTCGAGCGGCAAGCCGCCTTCGGTCAAACCGCTCGCGTGGCTCGTGCTCATAATCCGGTTCTTCAGCACCAGGTGTCGGATCCGCAGGGGCTGCAGCAGCGGGTCGTGGCTCCGTGGAGGACGGTTCATTGAACTTACCTTTGGATTGGGGGATGGATGGATCGGCAGGCACGCCATTTTTCAAACACCCACTGCGCAAACGCGGACAGAATGTTATGGTTATCGACAGCTGCTGCTACCCGCGTTTGAATAGCTAGAACATAGGTAGTGCATTAATTTCCGTCAAATGACATTTGCTCTTTCGAACACAACACAATGTTATGGATACCCTGCGCAACTTCGGTTCTTCAATGAATTCGCTGGTGGTGTTTGAGGTCGTCGCCAGGGAGAAAAGCATCACCCGCGCGGCGAATGAACTGAACGTGACACAGGTTGCTGTCAGTCGAATGATCGTGAGACTGGAGAAAGCGCTGGGCACTCAGTTGTTCTTGCGCTCGCGCGCCGGCCTGGTGCTGACAGACGACGGACTATTGCTCGAACGCGGCGTGACTGAGGGCTTCGGACATATCAAGCGCTCCGTGACCGATATCAAACAGCGGCAGCAGCGCACGCAAATAGTTACCTTGTCGCTCTCCAGCGCTTTCATTGCGTACTGGCTGATGCCCAGATACCAACGCTTTCAAAGCGCGTTTCCCGAGATCAGCTTGCGTTTTCATGTCATCAGCGGCGTGCTGCAGGGAACCGCGGATGAAGCCGATCTTGCGTTGCGCCCAGCGGACCAGCGGCGTAAATCCCAGCAAAGCTGGACCTTCACGCCTGAAGTTATCGTGCCGGTCTGCAGCCCTTCTTATCTTGAGAACCACGGACCGCTCGACGACGCACGTGATCTGTCAAAGCACACCCTTATCGAGTTAGTGCCGACGACAATCAACTGGGAAAATTTTCACGAACGTGTCGGCATGGCCGGCGCGGTGTCCGGCGACCCGCTCATCTTCTCCGACTATGCGCTGGTACTCCAGACAGCAATGATTGGCCGTGGCATAGCGCTGGGGTGGGTGTCCGGCGTGTCCTATGCGTTGCGAACCGGCCAGTTGGTTCCGGCTTCCCGGCACGTTGTCGCGACGGGCCGTCACTATGAGCTCATTAGCGGTCAACGGCCCGCAAGAGCGCATGTGGAGCGAGTCAAGGACTGGCTGGTCGCCGAGATGGAGGCCGATCTTCAGGAAGTCGCCCGGCTGTATCCGCTTTTGGGGAAGACGGAACCGCCGCGAGAGCTTGATCAACCGCTCGCGACCTAGGCGCAGAGATCTCTGAGCTAGTCCGCCGCAACGCGCGTTGCGGCGGAACTGAAAGCAGGAAACGTAAGTTCAGGCAACCTGAAACGCAGCAACACTCTCTACAAGCCCATGCGCTTGCTCGCGCATTGAGACTGCAGCCGCTGCCGCCTGCTCCACCAGCGCCGCGTTTCGTTGCGTGACTTCGTCCATTTGCGTTACTGCCTTATTAACTTGTTCGATCCCGTCGCTTTGCTCCTCTGAGGCCGACGCAATCTCCTTCATGATCGCGGTGACTCGTTGCACTGAAACCAGTATCTCCTTCATGCACTGGCCGGCGTTATCGACGAGCGTGGCGCCGTTCTGAACGCGATCATTCGAATGATCGATCAGTCTCTTGATGTCTTTCGAGGCGGTCGAGGAACGCTGCGCCAGATTCCGGACCTCAGATGCGACAACAGCAAATCCTCTGCCGTGTTCACCGGCCCGCGCGGCCTCGACAGCCGCATTGAGTGCAAGGATATTGGTTTGGAAAGCGATCCCTTCGATCATCCCGAGGATCTCTCCAATCTGTTTCGTACTATGGGTGATCTCGTCCATGGTCGCGACAACTTCGGAGACGACCTCGTTGCCGCGATTGGCGATGGAAAAGGCGTCGCCGGCGAGCACTGAAGCTTGCCGCGCATTGTCGGCATTCTGCCTGACCGCCGACGTAAGCTGCTCCATGCTTGCGGCAGTTTCTTCCAACGATGCGGCCTGCTCCTCGGTTCGTCTCGACAGGTCCGCGTTGCCTGACGATATCTCATCCGTGGACGTTCCAATGGAATGCGCTGCACCGATGATCGCGACTACCGCATTACGCAGTTGCGCCTGCATCTCCTGAAGCTTGAACAGAAGGCTGCCTCGATCGCCGGCTTGCAGGTCTATGTGTTGAGCGAGGTTACCACCCGCTGTCGCTGCCACGACCTGTGCCGCATACTCCGGCGAACCACCTAGCGAACGATTCAGCCTGCGGTTCACCAGGTACACGACACCAGACAGCATGGCAGCGATGACGGCGACGAGCACAACCAACTGGCGCAGCGATGCGTTGAATGCCTCGTCAATGTCGTCCAGGTAGGCACCCGTCACGAACGACCAGTCCCAAGGTTTAAAGGTGGCGATGTGGCTGCGCTTTCGTACGGGTTCTTTTGAACCAAGCCGGGGCGTAGCATAGTCAACAAACCCATCGCCGGAACCCTTCGCGATCTCTGCCATCGCGCGGTACACGTACTTCCCGTTGGAATCCTGATAGTCGCCGAAGTACTTGCCCTCGGTTTGTGGCTTGGATGGGTTCATGACTGAATGACAGTCTGAATCGACGATGGATACGTATCCGTCAGTGCCATAACGGATCGCTCGTAATTGTGCGAGTGCCTGCTTCTTCGCTTCAGGCGTCGATAAGGTTCCGTCAGCGGCCAGCGCCGCGTAGCGACGCGTAATGCTCATCGCGATGTCCCCGGCATCCTTCAATGAATGCTGCCTTTCTTCCAGACGGACCTCGCGAGTCTGGTAAGCCCCAAAGCCCGCTACAGAGATCAGGCAAACCAGGGAGAGCGCCAAAGGAATCCACAACTGTTGCTGAAATGTAAGGCGTTTCATGAGGTCTTTATATGGAAGTGTACTAAGCGGTGTACGGCACGAAACTCGAATACTTAATAGCTCTCATCGAGTTCATTGGTGTTTTGCAGATTTCAGCGCTGCTGCAGGGCGCACTTCACTCCCTTCGTGTCCGGCGCTCGCCAACACTCAGTTGCCCAAGTTGCTCGCATAAGTTCAGAACGCATGTACACATTGAATTTCTCCCAAGAAGGTCCGATTTCATGCATGTGATTTTCGATGGGGTATTCCCTTAAATGAGGCGTTTTCTAAGGGTTTTCACCAAACTAAAGCATCCATGCACCAACAAAAATATACTTAGATATCTTGCCAAATTATAATGTGAACACTAGACTTTTAGATATCAAAAGCAACCTGACGCCGCGCTTCGGAGGAGTCGACCAGATGACAAATATCTTGCGTGCCGGGCAGATTGCACCGCCGTTGCTGCAACCCACGCTTGCTGCACGAACCGGATCTCGAACGCCTGGCGTCGGACGCGTTGTTCTCGGGCATTTACTGGAAGCACCAGATGCAAACGCGACGCTGGCTGAGACGAACTTTGAGTTCGTCACGGGCGCCGCCGTCTGTTCAACCTGCTTGGTGTCCGGGCCTGACCTGGATTTTGAGCGTAGACGCTTCAATCGCAGGCGGAAACGACAGGCACAAAAAATTAAGTAAGACGCTTCGCCGGGCGTCCACTATTGCGCTCTAAATCTTATCTATTTCGTAGTCCGACATTTTTGTAATGTTCGACTTCAGAGGCACTTCTTCTGATGCCCTCGTCGAAAGAAACAACCTTTTTTTCACACACTTGGAGACTGACATGTACGACGTATTTCAAACGGATCGCCTGATTGACATGTGGCTGACCGAGGACATTGGGTACTGTGACCTCACCGCACAGGTCATGATCGAAGCGAACGAAACCGGTGCATTCTTCATGAATGCACGCGAGGATCTGATCGTGGCGGGTATCGACGTCGCAGCCCGCGTGTTCAAGCGCTACGATCCAACGCTTGAAGTGGTCGTACGCGTCAACGATGGAGACCACGTAAAGAAGGGTGCTGTGCTTCTTGACGTACGGGGAAATGCGCGAAGCGTACTGACCGCCGAGCGAACGGCACTTAACATCCTGCAGCGCATGTCAGGCATTGCCAACCTCACCGCGGAGTATGTCAAGGCAGTCGCGGGAACGCGCGCACGATTGATTGACACACGCAAGACAACACCCGGTTTGCGCATGCTGGAAAAGCATGCGGTGACCTGCGGCGGGGGCTTGAACCATCGCCTCGGACTTGATAACGGCGTGATGATTAAAGACAATCACATTGCGGTTTGCGGCGGAATCATGAAGGCTGTGCAACGTGCGCGTCGCCAATTGCCGGTGTTGACGAAACTCGAAGTGGAATGTGATCGCATCGAGCAGGTCGAGGAGGCGCTGGAAGCCGGCGTTGACGTCATCATGCTGGACAACATGTCCGTCGAGGAAATGACGAAGGCCGTGGAGTTGGTCAATGGCCGTACGAAGCTTGAAGCGTCCGGCGGTATCAACCTCGCAACAATCGGGGCAATCTCCCGGACGGGCGTCGACTATATCTCCACGAGCAAGATAAACCAGGCTTCCGTGTGCGTTGACATCGGTCTGGACGAGGCGGAGTAATACCCTCATGTCCGACGGAATCTTCTTTTTTGTGGTCGGCCCGAGCGGCGCCGGCAAAGACTCTCTGATTGACGGAGCGCGTGACGTTCTCAGCGATTTCGTCTTTGCGCGTCGAGTGGTTACCCGGCCTCACGGCTCGCCGGGCGAGGATCACGAAGCGCTTAATGAAACTGAGTTCACGCGGCTCGACTGCCAGGGAGAATTCCTTATTACCTGGTCGGCACACGGACTAAGATACGGTTTGCGTCGTGATCTCCTCGACGCCCTTTCGCGGGGACGTCACGTCATTGCGAACGGTTCGCGGGCAATGATCGACGTGCTTTCAACCCGCGTGCCGCGGCTGGTTGTAGTCGAAGTGAGCGCGCCCGCCTCCGTACTGGCGGGAAGAATTCTCGCTCGGGGCAGGGAAACGCCGGAGGAGGTTGAAAAACGTGTGACGCGTCAGGTCGAAGCCACCGCTGCTGACGTTGAGGTCCTGAAGGTCATGAACGACTCAACGCTTGAGCAGGGGATCGAACGTTTCGTCGCAGCGCTTGGCCGCGCCACGCAACCTGCTCCGCCCAGCATGCGCGCCTTGAAGGCGAAGATCGCGGGCGATGCACTGAACGAGGCTCAATATGGCGCAGTGCTCGACGACATCCTTGCCCTGCGTTATTCGGACCGGGACATCAACGCGTTCCTTTTGCATGCATCGCAAAACCTGTCTGACACGGAAGTGCTCGCGTTGGCAAAGGTGCGTTGCAAGCTGACGCCACGGATCGTTTGGGACGAGCCGATACTCGTTGACAAGCATTCTATGGGTGGCGTCCCCGGTAGCCGGATCACGTTGATCGTCGTACCTATTGTGGCGGCGTTCGGGCTTGCAATGCCAAAGACGTCATCGAGGGCAATCACCTCTGCCGCGGGCACTGCCGATGCGATGGAAACGGTTGCGCGTGTCGATCTCACCAGCTCAGAAGTACGTCGTTGCGTGAGTCAAGCGCGCGCTTGTATTGCGTGGAACGGACGGTTGAATCACTCGTTGATTGACGATCGGATCAATGCATTTACCAGACCACTGGGCCTTGATTCAAACCGCTGGTCTGTTGCTTCGATTCTATCGAAGAAGTGGTCCGCAGGATCCACCCATGTCATCATCGATCTTCCTTACGGCCCGCATGCCAAGCTAAAGGATGAACTCGAAGCGCGCACTTTAGGTAAGCTCTTTGAGTCTGTTGGCGCGGGCCTGGGATTGCACGTAAAGGCGATGGTCACCGATGGCAGCGGCCCAATCGGGCGGGGCATCGGACCTGCGCTCGAGGTACGGGACGTTAAGCTGGTCCTGGATAACGATCCGGATGCGCCCGCCGACCTGCGGAAAAAAGCACTCCGTTTCGCGGCGGAGATTCTTGCCTGGGCGCCCGCCGTCGGCACTGTTTCCATGGGCCACCAGATTGCGGAATCGCTGCTTTCCTCCGGCCGGGCCCGAAGTGCATTCGACCGAATTGTGGATACTCAGGGTCGGCGCGTACCGCCGGTTTCGCCGGCCAGGTTTGTACGAACGGTTGTGGCGCAAGAGGGAGGCGTCGTCTCCGGCATCGATGGCTGGGCCATAGCGGGAATCGCGCGAAAAGCCGGTGCTCCGGCGGACCTCGGCGCCGGCGTTGATCTTCTCGCAACGGTGGGTCAGTACGTCGAGCCCGGGGACGGACTATTTAATATCCATGGCGCTGACGAAGGGCTTGTCTCGGCAGCGGCTTTGCTGGCGCAAACAACGCGCACGCATGATGTCTGCGTTGAAAGCAGGAATAGCGCGCCCCTCCCCTCCGCTTAGCGCATGCCGATGAAGCGCATGACGATGACGAAGGGCAGGTGATTGGCAGGACCGCATCGGTAGCAGTGATTCCATAAAAGCGCGTCGTTAATTATCTTTGGAGCAGTGAGAATGCCAAAAAGAATCGGCAATTTACGATGGGGGATAGTGTCGTTGCTGATCGCTCCCATCACCTTCGTCATGACGCTGGACCGCGCTGCGATGACGATCGCTGCACCGACGATCCAGAAGGAGCTGGGTCTGTCACTTGTAGAGATGTCAGTGATCCTGACCATCTATTTCTGGACGTACGCATTGGGACAGATCCCTGCCGGAAGACTGGCAGAGCGGCATGGGTCCCGGAAGGTTCTGTTTGGGACGAGCGCGCTTTGGTCCTTGATGATGATAGTGACGCCGTTCGGCGTAGGCTTTAACTGGCTGGTGGGCTGCCGCGCCCTGCTCGGAGGCGCACAATCTGCGGACTGGTCAAGCGGCGTGCTTGCGGTGAAACGCTGGTTCCCCAAGAGTGAACGCGCGAAGGGGAATTCCTTCCTCCTGGGTGGGCTTTATCTCGGACCTATCATTTCCGCGCCCCTTACTGCCTGGATGATTTTGCAGTTCGGCTGGCACTCCGTCTTCTATGTGTTCGGCGCAATCGGCCTCGTTTTGGGCGTTGCCTGGTGGTTCGGTTATCGCGATGTGCCCGCGCGTCATCCCCTGATTACCACCGATGAAGCGACGTATATCGCTGCGGGGCAATCGGAACCGGAGGCCGTCGCTAAAGGCGTATTCCTGAGGTGTCTCCGGCATCCACGGTTCTGGGTTTTCGGTATCCAGTACTTTCTGTTAGTCCTGATCCAAAGTTTTTACACGACCTGGCTGCCCACCTATCTCATGCGCGCACGTGGACTCTCTCTGAAGTCCATGGGCTTTGCGGCATCGCTCCCATGGATCGCCGTGTTCGTGGCGGTGTTTGTGGCGGGGATCGTATGCGACAAGATATTGAAGCGCACTCAATCTGTCTGGGCCGCTCGCGCTCCAGTCGCCATGGTGGGATTTCTTGTTAGCGCCGTCGCCCTTTGTCTGGCTTCATGGGCCGTCAATATTGCGGCCGTCGTAGGTTTCCTGTGCCTGTCTTTCGCCGCGGTAGGTTTTGTGCAAGTCGTCGTCTGGTCGGCAGCCCAGGACCTGGCACGAGATTTTACCGGCGTGATGTCCGGCTGGACTAATCTGTGGGGAGCCGCATCGAATGTCGCGGGACCCGTTGCCGTCGCTTTCATGGTGAAGCTCACCGGTAACTGGGGGAGCGCCCTGGTAGTCATCGCACTGGCGGCAGCGGTAGGCACGGTGCTCTGGTTGTTTGTCCATCCTGAGAAGCCGCTGTTCGACACGCAGCAAGCTCCCGTTGCCGCCCCGCCTAAAGAGCACGTCCAGCAAGTGGCAAGCAACAGCGACTCGATCAGCGATTTGACTTCGGAAGAAGCGCGCCCTTGATGTCTGTTACCCCCGGGTTGCAGGTCGACGGCTTCCCGGGGGGCATTTGAGTTGGCTTCTATTCGACTTGAAGTTTTCTCGTTGCCGCAGCGCGAACTCTGACCGTCCCCACCTTCAGTAGAAAATTTCGCTCAAGTTTCCCCGATGGCTGTCGATATTGTATGAGGAATACAGTACTTAAGACATTGTCGCGGCCACCCTCATCCCCAACATTCAAGGATCGGCACACCGGCAGGATAAGGCGTGAACGCGACGGAAATCAGGCATCAGGCATCTGGCATCACCGATGCCGCCGGTAGACACAGCGAACCGTGTGGCTACACGTTGTGGGGACTTACACCATGTTTCGCCGCGTCACCACGAAGGTACTTTTCCTCCTATGCGTCATGTACTGCATTACGTACATAGACCGCGTGAACGTCAGTACCGCGGCCGCGCAGTTCGGTAAGGAATTCGACCTCTCGCATACTCAGATAGGCTTCGTTTTTTCAGCCTTTGCGTATCCGTATCTCGTCATCCAGATCTTCGGCGGCTGGCTTGCGGATCGCTTTGGTCCGCGCCGAACGCTGACCATCTGCGCGTTCGTCTGGGCCGGTGCGACCGTGCTGACGGGACTGGCCGGTGGTCTCGTGTCGCTGGTATTCGCCCGCCTGCTGCTGGGTCTCGGTGAAGGCGCGACCTTCCCGGCGGCCGCCCGCGCAATGTCAAACTGGACGACGCCCGAGCGCCGCGGCTTCGCGCAAGGCATCACCCATGCC
The DNA here is from genome assembly GCF_000729995.1 of Caballeronia sordidicola. GTDB lineage: Bacteria > Pseudomonadota > Gammaproteobacteria > Burkholderiales > Burkholderiaceae > Caballeronia > Caballeronia sordidicola_A. The sequence continues at coordinate 83,616 of NZ_JNFG01000023.1, forward strand.
GCCTCGCGCATTGGCAACGCGGCCGCGCCGCCGCTGGTGACGTGGCTCATGCTGACCACAAACTGGCGTGGCGCATTTGTCATTACCGGCATGGTGAGCGTACTGTGGGCGCTCATCTGGGTCTGGTATTTCCGCGACAATCCGCGCGAGCATCGCTCGATGAGTTCTGTTGAAGCCGACCGGCTGCCTGCCTACAACCTCGCGAAGATAAGCGGCCGCGTGCCCTGGCGCGCGCTGCTTCGACGCATGCTGCCCGTCACCGCGGTGTACTTCTGCTACGGCTGGGTCTTGTGGCTCTTCCTCGGCTGGGTACCGCAGTATTTCCAGCATCAGCACATGCAGCTCGGTAAATCAGCGCTGTTCGCGTCAGGCGTATTCCTGACCGGCGTGCTGGGCGACTGGCTGGGCGGCGAGCTGACCGATTTCATCATGCGTCGAACGGGCAACCTGCGCCTCGCGCGCAACGTCATGGTCTCGACGTGCATGTTCCTCGCGCTGCTGTCGCTCGCGCCGATCATGCTGGTTCATTCGCTGTCGATTCCTCTTGCTGCGCTCGCGCTGTCGGTGGGCTTCTTCTTCAACGAGATGACAATCGGGCCGATGTGGGCCGTGCCCATGGATATTGCCCCGCAATACGCGGGCACCGCGAGCGGCATCATGAACATGGGCTCGGCGGGCGCGGCGATTATCAGCCCGGTGGTCGGCGGCTGGATCATCGACCATACCGGCAACTGGAATCTCCCGTTCATTGTCTCGATGGCGCTGATGCTGAGCGGCACGCTGCTCGCTTTCGTGATGCGGCCGGATCGGCAGTTACCGGGTGAAGCGAGTAGCGATGCGCCCTCTACCGGGTACGCCTGACGGGGTACTTTAAACAACCGGCTTCGAACAAAACAACGGCACTGCGCGTAGCGCAACGATACGCATGCCAATCGCGCAGTAAAAAAGGGGAAGAAGAAATGCTGAGAAACCTGTCGATTCGCGCCTGTCTGAGCGCGATGATTGCCTTCTTCGGCGTGGTGCTGCTGCTTGGCGCCGCGGCCGGCCTGCTGTCGCTGCGTGCAAGCAATGCGTCGCTACAGCAGATGTACACGGTCGATACACCCGCCGTCGCCGACCTGGAGGGCAGCGCAGGACAGTTGCTGCGTCTGCGGCTGGCGCTCGCGACCTACGCGTCGCTCGTCGATCTCAACGATCAGGACGGCGCCGCCGCGGTGCTCAAACGCTTCGACCAATATCTGAAGGTATCGAACGATCGCCTTGGGCACTATGTGAGCAACGCGGGGACGGACGACGACGAGCAGCGTCTCATCAAGGACATGCAGGACAAGCGTGACCTGTTCCTGCATAACGGGATCGAGCCGGCCATGGCCGCGCTGAAGGCCGGCGACAAAACCGCGTTCCAGCAGTTGCAGGCTCACCAGCTCCCATCGCTCTATAACGGCTACGAAAAGGCGATGCTCACGCTGGAGCAATTGCAAATCGATCACGGCGCACAACGCTATCAGGACGCGCACGACCGCTTCTATGCCATCAGTACTGCCGTCGCGGTGGGCATGGTGCTGGCGCTGCTGTTCTCGTGGCTCGGGCGCGTCGTGCTGGTGCGTGCGATCGTTCACCCGGTCGATGCCACCATCGCGCAATTCGAGCGCATTGCGAGTGGTGACCTCACCGGTCGCATCGACGTGACGAGCGACAACGAAATGGGCAAGCTGGCGACCGCGCTGCGCAAGATGCAGGACTCGCTGATTGCGACGGTGAACACGGTGCGCGCGGGAACGGAATCGATCGACACGGGCGTGCGTGAAATTGCATCGGGCAATACCGATCTGTCGCAACGCACCGAGGAACAGGCGGCGTCGCTGGAAGAGACCGCTGCGAGCATCGAGGAACTTAACTCCACCGTCAAGCAGACTGCAGAGAACGCCAGGCAGGCCAGCTCGCTGGCACAGGGCGCGTCGAGTCTCGCCGCCGAAGGCGGAGAGTTGACCCAGCAGGTGGTCGGCACGATCCATCAGATTGTCGACGACTCGCACCGCATGGCGGATATCGTTGGTGTCATCGAAGGCATTGCGTTCCAGACCAATATCCTTGCGCTCAACGCGGCGGTAGAAGCGGCACGCGCAGGCGAGCAAGGGCGTGGCTTTGCCGTGGTGGCGAGCGAAGTGCGTTCGCTCGCGCAGCGCAGCGCTGCGGCCGCCAAGGAGATCAAGGGCATGATTGAAGAATCGACGGCGCGGGTCCAATCGGGTGCACAACTGGTCGAGCGCTCCGGCTCGACCATGACTGAGATCGTCAAGGCCATTGCTCGTGTCAGCGCGATCATGAGCGAGATTGCTGCGGCGGCGATCGAACAAAGCTCGGGCATCGATCAGGTCAACATAGCAGTCGCTCAGATGGATGAGGTCACGCAACAGAACGCCGCGCTCGTCGAACAGGCAGCCGCTGCGGCGGGCTCGCTGGAGGATCAGGCGCGTCGGCTCACGGCGGCAGTGGACGTGTTCCGCACGGAAGCGTCCCGGGCGTCAAACGCGACGGGCGTTCACGGGCGCGGCGTTGAACTGGAGCGTGTAGCGCACAGCTTGGCGCACTCCTGATATCGAATTATTGTGCGCAACCCGAGGCTTCTCATTCGCACTGAATAACGGGCTTATATCGATGTCGTCAGCCGGGTCAGCCACATCGGCGAGACCGACAGCAGCGCCGACTCTATATTCCTGTCATACCCCAGGAAAATAATGACGCCCAGCACGACAAACAACATGCCGAGCGCAGTCTTGGATACCTTTCCCAATGACGCGAGCAATCCGCGCGACCGAAGCAGCGAGGCGCGCGATACGCTGCCGAGCACCAGCAGCGGGACACCTGCGCCCATGCCAAAGACAATCATGAGCAACGCTATCTGCCCCAGGTGGGTACCTTGCGCGGCGAGCGTCGTAGCGGCGCCCAGCGTCGGTCCAACGCACGGGCTCCAGACCAGTCCCAGCAACAGTCCAATGCCAAACTGCGATACAAGGCCGTCACCACTCAAGGAGCTCAACGCACCCTGCGCTACGTTGCCCACCCGTGAACCTAGCATGGCAAAGGCGGCTGACAGGCGGCTGGACAACATCACAATCCCGAACACGGCCATCAACGCGGCCGCCACCCGGCGAAATAACTCGGGATCGAGCCCGGCATTCGCGCCAAGGTTGGCGAGCACCGTGCCAACGGCAGCGAACGACAAACTGCGGCCGCCCGCTAAAGCGAGCGTGCCGAAGCGGTGTTTCGACAGTGCGGACGCAATGAGAATCGGGATTAGCGGCAGCACGCAGGGCGACAGTATCGATGCCGCCCCGGCCACGAATCCCAGCACATAAGTGCCGAGCCCGAAGTCCATCAAAGGGCTGATTCGAACGTCTTTCGAATAGCGGGTTCAGTGGTTTGACCGGTGGACCGCGCGACCTCGTGGCCTCCCTTGAATACGACGAAGGTCGACTGCTGAGTGATGCGCAGGCTCTTCTTCAACGCGGTTTCCGTGTCGTAATCCGCCTCGAAGACAGTCAGTGATTTGAATTCAGCATCCGATGAGAGCCGGTCGACAATCGGTTGCTGGATCTTGCAGGTCGGGCACCACGTCGCGTGCAAATACACAACCGTTGGCTTACCGGCGGCAACCTGCTGGTCGAATTGGGTCTTGTTGTAAGGCGCCTCCCCGGCGAAGGCGATGTTCGCCAGCGTCAGCAACAGGGACCCCAGTGCCGCCCGTCCAATGATCGTTTTCATCATGTCGTCCGCCTGTTTAATTCGTCACTAAGGCCGGTAAATGGCCAGCAAATGGAAATTCGTCGATGAGGCAACGATGGTTACAGCGCGACAGAAAATAATTCGCGCCTGATCTGGAGCCGATGCGCTGCTTCGATCTACCCATCGATATCCGTTAACCGGCCCCAATCTCAGCGCGGCCGGTTGAATCGCCTCGACATCAAATCAATTTAAGCGTCGACGCCTTCAAAGTGGCCGCCGCACGCGTCGAGCATTCGAGCTTGCGGAACACGCTTTCGACGTGCGTGCGCACCGTGCTGGGACTCAACTCCAGCGCCTTTGCGACCTCCTTGTTACTGGCGCCCAGGCTGATGTGACGAAGCACCTCCGATTCACGAGGCGACAGCAGCGTGCCTTGAGCCGAGCGGGGTTTAACCCAAATTCCGCCGCCGTCATACTCGTCATGTTCATTCGAGATCAGCGCACTGACGGCATCGGCATTGAAGCGCTCTGCCGACGCCTGCTCACGCAGCAGTGTTGCGGCATCTTCGGGGGAAAGGGCCTCACGCCAGGGACGCTTCGAGCGCAACGCGACCCAGGCGGCGGCGGCAGCAAGCACCTGGCCTTCGCGAGCTATACCCTCGCCTGCCACGCCCCGAAAATAGCCCGAGCCGTCCATCCGCTCATAGGCAAGCGAAGCAATCTCCGATTCGCGAGCGAGGCCGCCGATCTGCTTGCCCGCCCGTGCAGTCCAGTAAGGGACCAGCCGCACTTTCTCCCAGGCTGCCGCGGGCAGACGACCCGGCGTGTTCCATATCGCATTCGGGACAGCTGCGCGTCCCATGCCGTGGATCAAACCGGCGAGATACACGCGGCGCTCTGTCTCCTCACCCAGGCCCAGGCGCGCGCAACACGCGGCCGACGCTTCGGCCACGCGCCGTGAATAGCCTGCCATCCAGGGCAGCTTCAGGTCGATCACATCGGCGATGATTTCCGGCGCACTCGTTTGCTGCATCGGCTGGGTATGCAGGGCGTCGTCGGGCGTCGACGCACTCCACTGTTCGAGCTCGTCCAGCCACTCCGCCGAGCGGGACAATGCGAGTTGCGCGAGCGCGTGCGGATACTGATGACCGGCCTTCTGGGTGATCAACGCTTTCGCCTGCTCCACCCCATAGATCCGGCTAAAAATCTCGATATCGCCGGCCAACGCGACGAGAAAAACCGCATCCGGCACGTTGGCGCCTTGTGTGCGGTTCGGAAAACCGCCGCCGTCCCAACTTTCGAAAATGTGCCGCAACGCAACCTGGGTGGCGCCGGCCAGTCCGAGCATGCGCGCGACCTCGCCTGATACCTCGCAGTGAATCTGCGCCAGCGGCGTGATTGCCGCGCCAAACCCTCCCGGTGATTCATCGTCGCCGGCCCATCCAGGACGCATCGCAAGCATATTCGCCCTGCTGCCGATGTCGTCTCCCAGCCACTCCGAGAAACCCGCCGCGTTAGCCGTGCAACCCGACCAGCGCAGCAGCGATACCTCCTTGACGACGCCGCACTGCATGTCGTCGTGGCCGGCGTCGGCGGCGAGCCGCGCGGCGATCCAACCGGTTCGCATCGAATGATCGGTTGGCTGCCCCATGCTGAGGTCGCCGACGAATGCAAGCGCCTTGACGGCGTCCAGCACCCGGATAGCAGATACGTCTTGCATCAGTTTCGCCTCATTTTTTTCGCTGCTCACGCATGGCCCCCGTCTGACCAGACTCGGTCATTTGACCGATACAAGGGCTCGCCCAATCAGCGCATTCTCCACTCCGCGCACTAAATTCCTTCCCAAGCCTATTTCTTCAAGAGGATTTACATTATGAACACGCTGCTTAAAAAATGCCTGGCCGCTACGCTCTTGCTCGGTGGCCTGATGTCGCTCTCAGCATTCACGCCGGCGAGCGCCGCGTCCGCACCTGACGATCTGAAAGGCAAGAATGTGGTGCTGGTGCACGGCGCGTTTGCCGATGGATCGAGCTGGGACAAGGTTATCCCCATTCTGCAGGCGAAAGGCTTGCACGTGGTGGCGGTGCAAAATTCGCTCAAGTCGCTCGACGACGATGCAGCGGCCACGAAACGAGTGATCGAGCAACAGAACGGTCCCGTCATCCTGGTCGGCCATTCATGGGCCGGTGCTGTCATTACGCAAGCCGGTAATGACGACAAGGTCAAAGCGCTGGTGTATGTTGCCGCTTTTGCGCTCGACAAGGACCAGTCGATCAACGACGTCCTGAAGGGGAAGCCGGCGCCGTCATGGGCGTCCGCGCTGCAGAAGGATTCGGCCGGATACCTGACACTTTCGACCGATGCGATCATTCACGACTTCGCCCAGGACCTGCCGGTTGCACAAGCCCGCCTGGTGGCCGCGACTCAAGGTCCGTGGTTCGCCGGGTGTACCGACGACAAGGTGACCGAAGCCGCGTGGCATAACAAACCGTCGTGGTGGGTATTGACTGAAAAGGACCGCATGATTCCCCCGGCTTTGCAGAGCGCAATGGCGCAGGAGATCGGTGCGACGGTTGTGAAGGTTGATGCAAGCCACGTTGCGATGTTGTCAAAGCCGGCAGACGTCGCTGCGGCAATCATCGCTGCGGCGCGAGCAACGCAGTAAGTCGGTTGGAGGCTCCAGGCGAGGCTCTTGGCCATCGCTCGCCGGGAGCCTTCGCCTTGAGTCATTACGACGCTCGGGGCATTGCGAGCTCAAGGCAAGGTGAAGCGTCATCTCGCCAGCGACGGCAGTGCCGCGATCGCAATCGCGATCGCAATCGCATCACTGCACCGCGAGCGATGCCCTTAGCATTTCCACCACTGCAGCCACTTTCGGCGTCAATTGACGTGCTCTCTGCCAGATCAAGAATAGCGGCAGGCCGTCGGTTGCGAAGTCGGCAAGGACCTCGACAAGCCGGCCGGTACGCAACCTGTCATCCGCCAGCCACGTCGCAAGTTGTGCAATACCCAATCCCGCCTCTACGGCTGCGAGCAGAGCCTCTGCGTCCCCAAACACAAGGCGATAAGACATCGCGCGTTTCACGACAGAGCCACCTTCGGAAGCAAAGGTCCATGAACTGACGGTTCCATCGGGCCTTCCATAACAGATGCAGTCGAGCTCGATAAGCGCGTCGGTAGTCGTCGGTAAACCCCGGCGTTCAAGATAGTCTGGCAACGCACAAAAGATGAGACGCTCGTTGCCGACATAGTGATGCGCGACCGATGCGGGCCACTCACTCATTGCGCCAATGCGCACTGCCACGTCGACCCCTTCTTCGACAATATCGACAAACCGGTCCGTGAACGTCACGTGCGGCAGCAGATTGGGATAGTGCTCGCAGAGTCTCGTCACTATCGGCAGCACGGCAAGACGACCGAACGTCGCCGGCAAGTCGATGCGAATGCGCCCCATGGGTTCGAGCTTTTGAGCAGCGAGGATTGCTTCAGCTTCAGCGAGCTCGCGCAGTATGCGCACGCACGTTTCATAGAATGCCGAGCCTGCATCCGTGAGCGCAAGAGAGCGTGTCGTTCGCTCAAACAACCGCACGCCTAGGCGCTCCTCCAGCCGCGCCACGCTTTTGCTGACGGCCGAACTTGTCAGGTTGAGGCGCTCGGCGGCCGACGCGAAACTGCCCGAATCGGCTGCATAAACAAACGGAGCAATGCCCTTCAGGCTTTCGGCGGATGACATGTCATTAGTGAAAATGTTTCCTGAATAGGATGAAATACTATCGTGAATGACGACCCAGCTATCGAATAAGCTGTTTTCTTTCCACTTTTCCCTGGTTATTCGCCATGCAAAAACGCGCTTTGATCGTCGGTGCCAGCGGCGTGATCGGCACCGCGCTGTCCGAACATCTGCTAGCTACTGACTGGACCGTGACCGGCCTTTCGCGCGGACGCGGTACGCTGACCGCGGGCGTGCATGCGCGCACAGCCGACCTCACTGCGCCGGATGAAGTCGCGTCTGCCTTGAACGATGTGAACGTGGACGCCGTGTTTTTCACTGCCTGGGCGCGGCAGGCGAGCGAGAAGGAAAATATCCGCGTCAATGGCGCGATGGTAAGCAACGTCCTGAACGTCGTAGGTCCATCGCTGCAAAACGGTCATGCGGCGTTGGTCACGGGCCTGAAGCACTACCTTGGCCCATTCGAGGCTTACGGGACAGGCGCCGTCCCCAAGACTCCGTTCCGTGAGGAGCAAGGCCGTCAACCGGTCGAGAACTTCTATTACGAGCAAGAGGACAGGCTGTTCGACGCAGCCTCCCGCTTCGGCTTCACATGGAGCGTGCACCGGCCGCACACCGTCATTGGCTACGCGCTGGGCAACGCGATGAACATGGGTGTAACACTCGCGGTGTATGCGACGTTGTGCAAGCAGAGCGGCCAGCCGTTCATATTTCCCGGCTCCGCCATGCAATGGAACGGACTGACGGATATGACTGACGCCCGCCTGTTGGCACGACATCTGGAATGGGCGGCTAGCAGTGAGCAAGCAAGGAACGAAGATTTCAATGTCGCAAATGGCGATGTATTTCGATGGCAGTGGATGTGGTCGCAGATCGCGGACTACTTTGGCATCGAAGCCGCACCGTTCGACGGCGTGACGCGTCCGTTAGAAAGCCGGATGCAGGACGGTGCACGGGAATGGCAGGCTATCGCCAAGCAATATGAACTCAAGGAGCCGGTGATTGAAAACCTCGCATCCTGGTGGCATACGGACGCCGACCTTGGACGGCCCATGGAAGTGGTGACCGATATGTCGAAGAGCAGGAAGGCAGGCTTTTTGGCGTACCAAAGCACGCTGGATGCATTCATTGACCTGTTTGAGCGGCTAAAGGTCGAGCGGGTCATTCCCCGATAGGGCGCGCTCTAAAGGCCTCGGCGCGGGTCACGCTTCATTTTCTTTCGCCCGATACCACGTCGGGTAGAACGTCTTCACGGCGTCCCCGTCGGTTCGCAACGCGTGGCAGCCATCGAGTTGGAATGGTTGCTGGTCGTTCGATGCGTTGATCTCCTCGCTCATGGTCTGGAACGCGGCGGTCGCCACCCCGCCGATCAACTCGGTCAAATGCGTGCAGCCCTTCGTGCCGCCGAATAACGCACGGGTCTCGCGCGTAAAACCAGCCTTCAGCGTCAAGCCGATCAGCTTCTTATATTCCGGTCCGATCACATCGCAGAAACCGGGATAAGGGACGACTTCGGATTCCGCGTGGGCATCGACGATCAGGAAATCCGTGTTGACCGTGATCCGCAGGCGCATCTGATGAATCGCTTCACCGGCGAGCCGCACAACGCCGCTCGAATGGCGGTCGTAGGTCTTCGTATCCTTGAGCACGCCCTCAATGTCATACAGGCCGTCCGCGCGGCGAAAGCCACTCAATTCGATACGGCGCACATGGAGAAGTTGACGTTCCATCGGCCTAATGCGTGAAGCTTTCGATGATGCGTTTTGCCCGATCGACAATGGGTTTGTCGACAAGCTTTCCATCAACTGCAATTGCGCCCTTCGGATTCTCCGCGAGCTTCGCCAGCACACGCTCGGCCCACGCAAAATCCGCGTCGCTAGGCGCGAAGCCCTGGTTCACGGCCTCGACCTGGCGCGGATGAATACAGAGCTTGCCGCCGAAGCCAAATCGCCGGCCGGCCGCGACATCCGCGGCAATCAGATCAGCGTCGTCAATCGATAAGGTCACGCCGTCAACGGGCGCTGGCAGTCCGGCAAAACGCGACTCGATCACGAATTGCGAGCGGACATAATCGAGCTCACGGCCGCTGTCTTCCACGCCGGCATCGACGCAATAATCGAACGAGCCGAATGCAAGCCGCGACACCGACTTTTCATGCGCGATACTGCGCATCTGCACGACGCCGACCACGCTCTCGATCAACGCAACCAGCGACACGCCTTCGCCGCAACGCAATGCAACATCGGCCAGCTCGCTCGCCACTTCGGCCTTGGGCACCATGACGCGCGAGACCTGCGACGCGCGCACCATCTTCACATCGTCTTCGTGCCACGGCGTGCCGAACGCATTCACGCGAATCATGACGCGGGGCTTGTCCGCGTTCGCGAGACCAGACTCAAGCCACGTCGCAAGACTCTCGCGCGCCTGGATTTTTGCATCGGGTGCGACTGCATCTTCAAGGTCGATCACGACCTGATGCGCGGCCGTCGCGAGCGCCTTTGAAAAACGTTCCGGGCGATCTCCGGGCACGAAAAGATAACTGCGTACCGACATATCTGTCTCCTGAATAAGGGGTTATCCGGCATTCCAGTCACGCTGGAAAGTCTCGGAATAACTGAATCGGTCGGCCGGATGAATGCTGATCGCTGCTTCGACCACTTCGCCGCGTTGATTGAGGTATCGGCGGCAAAGCCAGAGCGCAGGCGTTCGCGGCTTGACGTTGACAAGCGCGGCGATAGCCGAAGGCATGGCGATGGCCCGGATCTCCTGCTGCACCTGGGCAATGCGTTCACCAAACTGCTTCTCGATCAGCGTATAGATCGGCACATGCGATTCGCTTTCGTGCACCACCAGCGATCGAAATGCCGGCTGGATCCAGACTTCCGTATGACAAATCGGATCAGGACTGTCGCCCGAACGCCGCAAGCCCGCGATCCGCAGCCACGTTTCGCCAGGCCTGGCCTTCAGCATGTCGCGGATCCCGGGGTCCCGGACCTCCGATGTTTCCTTCGATAAAATCTGCAGGACGGTATCGGCCGTATAGCGATGCAAATCGCTCAGTTGCTGCATGACTTGCCGATACCCGCCCTCGGATCGCACGGCTTTCACGGTTGTGCCCACCCCGGCCTGCCGCACGACCATGCCCAACTGCACCAGTTGCTTCACCGCTTCGCGCACGGTCGAACGGCTGGCGCCGAACTGCTCGCACAGTTCGAACTCGGTCGGAATAGTGGAACCGACTGGAAAGCGGCCGCTCTGAATTTCATTGAGAAGCGTCTGCGCTAATTGCATGTAACGCGGTTGCTGACCCAGGACTGTGACCATCGGCTCTTGCGTGAAGGTAGGTGAACGGGATGAATGCGCCCGTCCAGACTCGTCGCGCAACACTTCGGCGTTCATTGCACGACGGCCTTCTCGCGGAGCGAGGCGATCCGATCAGCATCGTAACCGAGTTCCGCGAGCAACCTGTCCGTGTCCTGCCCCAGATCGGGCGCCGCGCGCAACGGCAACGGTTCATCCACGCGCACCGGCGCCGCCACACCACGAATCTTGCCGAAGCGCGGATGCTCGGCATCGACCACGCCCTCGCGCTCGGCCACGAACGGATTGTCGAGCGCCTGCTTGACGTCATAGACCGGCGCAGCGGGCACGCGGCCGCCAAAACGCTTCAGCCACTCTGCCGTGGTCGCGGTGGACAGCGCCGCGTCGAGCTCCTTTTCCAGCAAGTCGCGATTGGCCAGCCGTGCCTTGAAATTGTTGAAGCGTTCGTCCGTGACCCATGACGGTTTGTCGAGGACTTCGGCCAGCACGCCCCAGAATTTCTCCTTGTTGCACATCAGGAAGATCCAGCCGTCCTGAGTCTTGTACAACTGGCTCGGCGTAAGCGATGGATGCGACGACCGGCGATCGCGGCCGGTCACGACATCTCCGTTCAGGTACCACGTCGCGACGTAGGCAAGATTGTGCATGGCGACATCGAAGAGACTGACGTCCATGTCGCGGCCAATGCCCGAAGCACGCGCCTGCACGATTCCCGCGAGCAGCGCCATGGCGGCCGTGGTGCCGGTCATCAGGTCGATGATCGACAAACCGAAGCGCGCCGGCGGACTATCCGGCTCGCCCGTGACCGACAGATAGCCGGCCTCCGCCTGCATCAGGTAGTCATAACCGGGCCACGACGCACGGCTTCCCGTGCGCCCGTAAGCCGACAGATGGCCGCAGACAATAGCCGGATTCGCTTCCTTCAACTGGTCATAGGTCAGCCCGAGTTTGGCCGGCAGGTCCCCACGCAGGTTGTTGAAAACAGCGTCGCTTTTCCTGACCAGATCGAGCAGCACCTGGCGAGCTTCCGGCTTCTTCAGATCAAGCGTCAGGCTGCACTTGTTGCGATTGAACGCCTCGAAGAAATGGCTATCGCCTTCGCCGAAAAAGTACGGACCGACCGCGCGGCCAACGTCGCCGCCTTCGCGGAAATTCTCGACCTTGATGATTTCCGCGCCGAGGTCGGCAAGATGCTGGGTCGCGAACGGACCCGCGCCGTATTGCTCGACCGCGACAATACGCACACCGGAGAGCGGCAAAGTCATATCGGATTCCTCGCAATCAAATTCTTGGCAATGATGATTCGCTGCATCTCGTTGGTGCCTTCGCCAATGCATAACAACGGCGCATCGCGATACAAACGCTCGACGTTGAATTCCTTCGAGTAGCCGTAGGCGCCATGAATCCGCATTGCCTCAATGCTGTTTTCGAGCGCCGCCTCGGTGGCGAAATACTTCGCCATGCCGGCTTCCATATCGCACCGTTCCCCGCGGTCATACGCAATCGCGGCCGCCTCAGTCAACAAGCGCGCCGCCTGCACCCGGGTTGCCATTTCGCCGAGCTTCAACGCAATTGCCTGATGCTCGCAGATCGGCTTGCCGAAGGTCTTGCGTTGCTGCGAATAGGACACGGATTCGTCGAGCGCAGCTTGCGCCACGCCCACACCGCGCGCCGCTACATTGATACGGCCCAGTTCGAGTCCGCCCAATATCTGCTTCAGGCCGCGCCCTTCTTCGCCGCCGATCACTTGCGACACCGGCACGCGAAAATCCGTGAAGGTCAGCTCGCACGTATCGATTCCCTTGTAGCCCAGCTTTTCAAGCTTGCGGCTGACTTCGAAGCCGGGACCTTTTTCGACGATCAGCAGCGTCATGCCCTTGTGACGCGGCTGCGCCTTCGGGTCGGTCTTCACCAGCAGCGCAAGCACGTTGCCGTGCAGGCTATTCGTGATCCAGGTCTTGCTGCCGTTGACCACGTACTCATCGCCTTCACGCCGTGCAACTGTACGGATCGCCTGCAGGTCCGTGCCGCAATCTGGTTCCGTCAAGCCGATGCCGCCGCGCAACTCACCCGTGGCCATGCGCGGAAGATATTTGCTCTTTTGCTCCGCGGTGCCGTTGCGCTGCACGGTCATCGCCATGATCAAATGCGAGTTGATGATGCCGCTTACCGACATCCACACGGCCGAGATCCGGTCGACAATCTTTGCGTACGTCGATGTCGACAGACCCAGGCCTCCATACTCCTGAGCGATCAGGCAGCCGAATAACCCCATCTCCTTCATCTTCCCGACGATCTCGTGCGGGTATTCATCGGCGGCTTCGAGCGCATGGACATACGGCTTGACTTCGGTCTTGAGGAAGCGGTCAAGCATGTCGAGAATCAATACTTCGTTTGCCCTCGCCTCTTCCGCTGTTTCTGTCGTTTCTACATCGATGGTAGCCATGAAATCTCCTGCCTTGAAGGCGAAGGCTTGCAGCAATAATTAAAGAGGACGACGCAGCACGCCTGCCAGCGTGGACACCGGCGTGCGTTCGAGATCGAGAACCGCGTCGCGGACCTGAGCGGCACGTTCGTGCGAGACCGCGCGCTGGGCGTTGTCGAAGAACTTCGCGACGATGTCGTCGTTGCTCAGCGGCCGGTCCGACGAGCCGCGGTTGATCGCTTCGCGATGGACCAGACGGCGCCCGTCGCGGGTAAAGACGATCACCTCGCCGGTGTAATGGCGCGGGAATGTGGATTCGTGATCGACTTCGTAATTGACGCGTTGCGCCAGCGACAACACTGCCGGGTCGGCGAGCGAAGCGTCGTCGAGATCGTCGAGCGTGAAGCGTCCCTTCAGCAATCCGGTCGCCACGATGTACGGAATGCTGAACTGCGCGTCGTAGCTGTTCGACGGACGCTTCTTGTTCGCTACCGGCTCACAGACCACATCAACGGTCGGACCCGGCACACGCACGATCACGTTCTCGATCTCATCACCGGTGAGGCCGTACTGCTTATGGAGCTCGACGGCGGCATCGGACGAGGCATGGGTGAAATGGCAAGCGGGAATCGGCTTGAGCGCGACATGATCGATTTCCCACTGCTCTCCCAGCCCGGCTGTCGCGATGGAAAGATCCGGCATGGCGTCATCGCTCAGATGCAGCGCAAAGAGGCCGTAGCGGCCTTCGTACGGCGCGCCCGGACCTACGAAGCCGTGCTTGGCCAGCGACGCCGCCACGGTGCCGCTGACGGCGGCCCACCCTGGGTGCAGGCGCTTGGTCCACGCGCCGTCCTGCAAAAATTCAAGACTGCCTGACGCCATGGACAGCGCAATCCCCTGCGCATGGGTCGCGCTTGCTTCGTCGAGCCCCAGCAGGCGCGCGGCGGCCAGCGTGCAGCCGAATGTGCCTGCAAGCCCTGTCGGGTGGAAGCCCGCTTTGTGGAAACCGCCTTGCGCAACCGCCCCCACTCTCGTGGATACCTCCATGGCGCAAAGATACGCGGTGAGCAGATCTGCACCGCTCGCGTTCTCGCGCTCGCCGAGGCCAAACACGCAGGGCAACGCGCTAGCGGTCGAATGGATGACGCCACGGGCATGGGTGTCGTCGAAATCGAGACCGTGGATCAGGAGTCCGTTCAGGAGCATCGCGTCGCGCATCGCGAGACGTTCCGAGTGTGCGAACACCGACGCGTTGCCGCTGCCGAGTTCCTGCATGGCGGCCAATGTGATGCGTGAATAATTGAACGTGGTGGTCGCGAATGCGAGGCCGATGCTATCCAGCATCAGATGCTTGGCACGTTCGCGTACCGATTGCGGTACATCCGGCAGTTGCAGGTTCGTCGTGAAGCGCGCAAGCGCGGCGGAGATGGAAGTTGGGTTCACCGTGCAATTCCTTCTTGCTTGAAATCGAGGTTGGTATCGAGTGCATCATCATCCGGTGATGCCTCTTCGAGCGAATACTGGTTCGCATCCACACCGAGCGAAACGATCGCCACGATCAACAGGATCAGCACCCCTGACACCATGCCAAGCACGCCGAACAATCCAAACTGGGCATACAGCAGCACGGCAACATAGGAAGTGGTCATTGATGCAAGCCGGCCGCATACGCCTGCCGCACCCGTTCCCCGCAAACGCAAGGCGGTGGGGAACAACTCCGGCACATAGCCAAAAAGCCCGAGCGTGACGATCGCGAAAATGCAGCTCACGAGCACGAAGCCGACGCAAGCAATCGCGGCGTTGGCGACCATCTGCGGATAAATGAAGCCGAGCACGATCGTCATGATCGAGAAGAATACGAGACCCTTCGCACGCCCCAACCGGTCCGCACAGAGGAAGCCCAGGACCGCGCCAAACGGAGCGCCGAACGACATCAGCGTGGTAAAGCCAAGCGAGGTCACCACGTCACGCCCTTCCTTCACAAAGAAGGTCGGCAGCCACGCCACGAAACCGTACACGGCGACATTCACCGCGATCGCGGTCAGGGCAGCGGTCAGCGTGCGGCCGATCATGCCGCGCCGGAACAGCGCGCTGAACGGCAATTGCGGAACCTCGAGATTCTGCGTACGAGCGCATTCAGGCAACGGCCCACGCTGCTTCGACACCTCGGCTTCGATCGCGCTCACGGTGCGCTCGGCATCATCGAGGCGGCCGACCGACTCGAGCCAGCGCGGCGACTCCGGCATGCTGTGACGCAGCGCCCAGACGATCATCGCGCCGACGCCCGCAATGGCGAACATCCAGCGCCATCCCAGCGTCGGGATCACGACATAACCCACGCTCGTTGCGATCACGAGGCCCGAGTTGACAATCAGTCCGAGCAGCGATATCCATCGTCCGCGATACGCCGGCGGGATGAATTCGCACAGCGTTCCGGCGGCGACGACCAGTTCGGCGCCCAGCCCGATGCCCATCAGGAAACGACAACCGATCAACCAGTAGATGCTCGGCGCAAACGCGGCTGCGATCGACATCACGCCGAATAGCGCGAGGTTGAACTGATACGAAGAGCGGCGTCCAAAGCGGTCACCGAGATACCCTGACAAGCCCGCGCCGATCACCATCCCGCAGAATCCCGCCGACACGAACAGCGCGTTGAGATGCAGCGTCGAGAAGCCTTGCTTCATCATCGCGGCCGCTACGCCGCCGGCGAGATACACGTCGAATGCATCGAGGCACGCGCCCGCGCTGATGAGGCCGAGGATCTTCCAGTGGAAAGCAGCCATCGGCAATCTGTCTAGCCGCGCGCCTGAGCTTACGAGTTGATTCACAGTTGTCTCCTTACTGTGAGAGAGAGATGAAACGCCGTTCGTTCTTGGGCCGAATCGACATTCCTTGCGGGCTGCGGCGCTCTGCTAGTCCCCGGTGCCATAGCCTTTTTTAGCGATCAACGCGGTGCGTACAAAATCCATGACAGGGGTACCGTCTTGTTTGAATGCGCGCGTATGGACGGTGACGATCCCTTGCGTGGGACGTGACTTCGATTCGCGTTTTTCAAGCACTTCAGATTCGGCGTACAACGTATCGCCGCAAAATACGGGACCTGTCAGCTTGATTTCCTTCCAGCCAAGATTCGCGATGGCCTTGCCGCTGACATCGTTCACCGACATGCCGAGCACGATCGCAACCGTCAGGCCGCTATTCACCAGCAATTGCCCGAACTCGCTTTTGGCGGCATGCGCGGCATCGCAGTGCATCGGGTGGAAGTTCATTGTCAGCAACGAGAAATGGATGTTGTCAGCCTCGGTGATCGTCCGGCCCGGCCGATGTTCGTAAATATCCCCGACCGTGAACTCCTCGAAATAGCGCCCATAACTCGCGCGATACCGTTGCTTCCCCAATTCTTCGGCTTGCATGTTCAGCGCTCCTGTCTCAATTGTTTGTTTGTACGGACAAAGTATCTTCCCGAACAATCTGTCCGTCAATCGAGGGTATCTACCGAGGAGTGCAGTGCGGGTTTTATATGAGGAATAGAGCCTGAATGTGGGTCTTATGTGACCACTACCCGGCTTGAATGGCGATGTTTGGACGAGAGGTAGTTGAGTGAAGGGGCATCCATCACAACAGAGGCATGTCTCGAGCGCCTTGGACCCCGCTCAGAAGGTACGCGCTTTCGGCGGAATCGATTCAACGGTCAACGGTTGCATGTGCACCGGCTTGTAATCGATGCGGTCGCCGCGGCTGAACCACAAGGTATGCCGAAGCCAGTCGACGTCGTCCCGGTCCGGGAAATCGGCGTTGGCGTGTGCACCACGACTCTCTTTGCGTGAGTCCGCGGACACAACGGTGGCGCGTGCCGCTTCGATCAGGTTCGCCAGTTCCAGCGCTTCGACCCGTGCTGTGTTGAACACCTTCGACTTGTCCTTCAAATGGACGTGATTCGTGCGCTCGGTCAGTTCCCTGATCTTCTCCCGACCCTCCTGGATAAGACTTGTAGTGCGAAACACCCCTGCATGGGCCTGCATGGTCGAACGGATGTCGTTGGCTATCGTCTGTGAGTATTCGCCCGACGTCGATTTATTCAGCTTGTCGAGACGCTCAAGCGCGAAATCGGCGGCATCGGCCGGCAGCGGCTTTTGCTCCCTGATTTCCTTCACGTGCCTGGCGATGTGGTTGCCCGCTTCGCGGCCAAACACCACCAAGTCCAGCAGCGAGTTCGTGCCGAGGCGGTTCGCACCGTGCACCGACACGCACGAACACTCGCCCACCGCGTAGAAGCCATTGACCGGTTCTTCACTATCCTTCGACGTGCCGACGACCTGCCCGTGAATGTTCGTCGGAATACCGCCCATCTGATAGTGAATGGTCGGCACGACCGGGATTGGTTCCTTGATGCAGTCCACGTTCGCAAACTTCAGCGCGATCTCGCGGATCGACGGAAGACGTTTCATGATGGTCTCGGGACCGATGTGCGACAGATCTAGCAGCAAGTGGTCCTTGTTGGGTCCAACGCCGCGCCCTTCCTTGATCTCTTGTCCCATGGAACGACAGACCATATCGCGCGGCGCCAAGTCCTTCAGCGTCGGCGCATAACGTTCCATGAAGCGCTCGCCGTCCGAGTTGCGCAGAATGCCGCCTTCGCCGCGCACTCCCTCGGTAATCAGCACGCCCGCACCCGCGACTCCAGTCGGGTGGAATTGCCAGAACTCCATGTCCTCAAGTGCAATGTCCGCGCGGGCCGCCATGCCGAGTCCGTCGCCGGTATTGATGAACGCGTTCGTCGATGCCGCGAAGATCCGGCCTGCGCCGCCCGTGGCGAACAGCGTGGTCTTGCCTTCGAGAATGTGGACGTCGCCCGTTTCCATTTCCATGGCAGTCACTCCGAGCACGTCGCCGTCGGCGTCGCGGATCAGATCCAGCGCCATCCATTCAACGAAGAAGTGCGTCTTGGCTGCGACGTTCTGCTGATACAGCGTGTGCAGCAACGCATGGCCGGTACGGTCGGCGGCGGCGCAAGCGCGCTGCACCGGTTTTTCACCGTAGTTCGCCGTGTGCCCGCCAAACGGACGCTGATAGATCGTGCCATCTGCGTTGCGGTCGAACGGCATGCCCATGTGTTCGAGTTCGTAGACAGCGCCAGGCGCTTCACGGCACATGAATTCGATCGCATCCTGGT
>NZ_JNFG01000024.1 GCF_000729995.1 Caballeronia sordidicola
TTTCAAGGCGAAGACCGCATTATATGTATGGGTTCCTCTCGGGGGCCCGGGGGTGGTGATTAGATACAGCCGTATAATCGACAATCCCATTTTGGCACCCGGCCCTCGCGCGCAGCGACGAAAGTCAGAAGCGCCGCCGCCGTACAAAACAGCAGACCCGCACGCCATGAAAGCCGCCGACATCCGCGAGAAATTCCTCAAGTTCTTTGAATCGAAGGGCCACACGATCGTGCGCTCGTCCAGCCTCGTGCCGGGCAACGATCCCACGCTGCTCTTCGTGAACTCCGGCATGGTCCAGTTCAAGGACGTCTTCCTTGGCACTGAGAGCCGGCCGTATTCGCGCGCCACGACCTCGCAGCGCAGCGTCCGCGCAGGCGGCAAACATAATGACCTCGAGAACGTCGGCTACACAGCCCGCCACCATACGTTCTTCGAAATGCTGGGCAACTTTTCGTTCGGCGACTATTTCAAGCGCGACGCGATCCACTATTGCTGGGAACTGCTGACCAAGGTCTACGGCCTGCCCGCCGACAAACTCACGGTCACGGTCTACCAGGAAGACGACGAAGCGTTCGCCATCTGGGAAAACGAAATCGGCGTGCCGAAAGAACGGATCATCCGCATCGGCGACAACAAGGGCGCACGCTACGCATCGGATAACTTCTGGACCATGGGCGACACCGGCCCGTGCGGCCCGTGCTCGGAAGTGTTCTACGACCACGGCCCGGAAATCTGGGGCGGCCCGCCGGGATCCCCGGAAGAGGACGGTGACCGCTTCATCGAGATCTGGAATCTCGTGTTCATGCAGTTCAATCGCGACGTCCAGGGCAACATGACGAAGCTGCCCAAGCAGAGCGTCGATACCGGCATGGGCCTCGAACGCCTCGCCGCCGTGCTCCAGCATGTGCACAGCAACTATGAGATCGACCTGTTCCAGACGCTGATCAAGGCCGCCGCTCGTGAAACAAACACGCCGGACCTCACCAACAACTCGCTGAAGGTGATCGCGGACCATATTCGCGCGTGCTCGTTCCTGATCGTCGACGGCGTGATTCCCGGCAACGAAGGCCGCGGTTATGTGCTGCGGCGGATCGTGCGCCGCGCCATCCGCCACGGCTACAAACTCGGCCGCAAGGGTGCGTTTTTCCATAAGCTCGTTGCAGATCTGGTCGAGGAAATGGGCACGGCCTACCCGGAACTCAAGGACGCGCAAACCCGCGTGACGGACATTCTGCGGCAGGAAGAAGAACGTTTCTTCGAGACGATCGAACACGGCATGTCGATGCTCGAAACCGAACTCGCCACGCTCGACGCCAAGGGCTCGAAGCAACTGGACGGCGAACTCGCGTTCAAACTCCACGACACGTTCGGCTTCCCGCTGGACCTGACCGCCGATGTTTGCCGCGAGCGCGGCATCACGGTCGACGAAGCCGCCTTCGACGAAGCCATGGCACGTCAGCGCGAACAAGCGCGCTCGGCAGGCAAGTTCAAGTCGGCGCAAGGCCTGGATTACGCGGGCGCCAAAACCACGTTCCACGGCTACGAAAACGAAATCTTCGACGACGCTAAAGTGGTCGCGCTTTACGTTGACGGTGCATCGGTGAAAGAGGCACAGGTCGGCCAGCAGGCCGTCGTCGTGCTTGATCACACGCCGTTCTACGCCGAATCGGGCGGTCAGGCAGGCGATCAGGGCGTGCTGGCGAACGCCGCGGTGCGCTTTGCAGTCGCCGATACCCTCAAGGTCCAGTCCGACGTCGTTGGACATCATGGCACGGTCGAACAGGGCACGCTGAAAGTGGGCGAGGTGGTGAAGGCGGAAATCGATACGGTTCGCCGTGTTCGCACCGCCCGCAATCACTCGGCCACGCACTTGATGCACAAGGCGCTGCGCGAAGTGCTCGGCAGCCACGTGCAGCAAAAGGGTTCACTCGTCGATCCGGACAAGACGCGCTTTGACTTCGCGCACAACGCGCCCATGACCGACGAGCAAATTCGTCGCGTGGAAGAAATCGTCAATTCCGAAGTGCTGGCCAACGCGCCGGGCATCGTTCGCGTCTTGCCGTATGACGAAGCCGTCAAGGGCGGCGCGATGGCGCTGTTCGGCGAGAAATACGGCGATGAAGTGCGCGTGCTCGACCTCGGTTTCTCGCGCGAACTTTGCGGCGGCACGCACGTGCATCGCACCGGCGATATCGGCTTGTTCAAGATCGTGATGGAAGGCGGGGTGGCGGCAGGGATTCGCCGCGTGGAAGCGATCACCGGCGACAACGCCGTGCGCTTCGTGCAGGAACTCGATGCGCGGATCAACGCGGCATCGGCAGTGCTGAAGGCGCAACCGTCCGAACTCACGCAGCGCATCACGCAGGTTCAGGAACACGTGAAGGCGCTGGAAAAGGAACTCGGCGCGCTGAAATCGAAGCTCGCGTCCAGCCAGGGCGACGAACTCGTGTCGCAGGCGGTTGAGATCGGTGGCATCCATGTGCTGGCGGCGCAGTTGCCGGGCGCGGACAGCAAGACGCTGCGCGAAACCGTCGATAAATTGAAGGACAAGCTGAAGAACGCAGCCATTGTTCTGGCAGCGGTCGATGGCGGCAAGGTCAGCCTGATTGCGGGCGTGACGGCGGAAGCATCGAAGAAGGTGAAAGCCGGTGACCTGGTGAACTTCGTCGCGCAGCAAGTCGGCGGCAAGGGCGGTGGACGGCCGGATATGGCGCAAGCTGGCGGTACCGAGCCGGAGAACCTGGCTGCGGCGCTGGCAGGCGTGAATGACTGGGTGAAGGGGAAGCTCTAAGCGTTCAGTTGCGTTTCGGCGCGTTAAGGCTGCGTCTAGCCGATATGCGCTTCAAAGTTTTGAAAAAGCCCGTTCTCAAGTTGCGACAGAGAACGGGCTTTTTTTCGTCCACGAGAAACGTGGTTGCGCCACGCCCTTGAACGGCGGATGCCGCCGCAAGCATCCATCCATGAAAACCGCAAGCAAAACGACAGGTACGGGACTTGCCATTCAGTAGTCAGCGCAGGCACGAAGCCATGCGCGTCGACTTCAAAAAAGGATCTGTCTCATGAATCGAAAACTCGTCACACTCGTCGCCGCTTCCTCGATCTTCTTCGCCACGGGTACCGTCTATGCCAAAGGATGTCTGGAAGGCGCGGCGGTAGGCGGCGTGGCGGGGCACGTTGCAGGCAAGCACGGAGCGGTGGGCGCAGCCGGCGGTTGCGCAATCGGTCATCACGAAGCAAACAAGAAGGACAAGAAGGCACAGCAAGCAGCTGGATCTGATCAACCCGCTGCCAAGTAAAAACGCAAAGCGGTCAGGGAGCAGGCGGCAAACAGGTACGGCCACGGCAGTTATTAACGTCTCCGCGTGATGACGCACGAAACGTTAAAATGACGGCCACACTTACCATCGCCCTGGCCACCCTGACCGCATGCAACATTTTGCCTCCGACAACTACGCCGGCATCTGCCCCGAAGCGCTCACCGCGCTGATCGAAGCCAACAACCGCGGCCACGAGCCGGCCTACGGCGACGATTCCTGGACCCAGGGCGTGTGCGACCGCATCCGCGACCTGTTTCAGACCGACTGCGAAGTCTTCTTCGTCTTCAATGGCACGGCGGCCAATTCGCTGGCGCTCGCGTCGCTCTGTCAGTCGTATCACTCAGTGATTTGCCACGAACTCGCGCACATCGAAACCGATGAATGCGGCGGCCCCGAATTTTTCTCAGGCGGTTCGAAGTTGCTGACGGCGCCAGGTATCGACGGAAAGCTTACGCCGGATGCCATCGAAGCCATCGTCACGCGTCGCGCTGACATTCACTATCCGAAGCCCAAGGTCGTCACGCTGACGCAGTCCACTGAAGTGGGCACCGTCTACAGCGTGGAGGAAATCCGCGCTATCGCGGCGATCGCGAAACGCCGCCATCTGAAGGTGCACATGGACGGCGCGCGGTTCGCAAACGCGGTCGCTTCTCTGAATGTGCATCCGTCGGAGATCACGTGGCGCGCGGGCGTCGACGTGCTGTGTTTCGGCGGCACGAAGAACGGCCTTCCGGTCGGCGAGGCGGTGATTTTCTTCGATAAGGCGCTGGCCGTCGACTTTGCGTATCGGCTGAAACAGGCTGGGCAACTGGCGTCGAAGATGCGGTTTATCTCGGCGCCCTGGCTTGGCTTGCTCAATAACGATGTCTGGCTGCGCAACGCGCGTCATGCAAACGCCATGGCGCAATTGATGGCAGAGCGGCTGGAAGGCATACAAGGCGTCAAGGTAATGTTTAAACCGCAGGGGAATGCGGTGTTCGCCGAGCTGCCGCCGGCCGTTTCACAAGCGCTGCGCAACAAGGGCTGGAAGTTTTATCAGTTCATCGGCTCGGGCGGCTGCCGGCTGATGTGTGCGTGGGACACGCTGCCGGAAACGGTGGAGCAGTTTGCCGCCGAGGTCCACGCGCTTTGCTCGGCCCACTGACTCATCTGACCTTTTTGGATCCTCTGACCTCAGACCATGATCGAATACCATTTCTGTCCTCGCGATGCCAACAAGCTGGTCGAACGTGCCGATGTAAGCCATGAAGGCGGTCGCGTGCGACTCGCGTGTCCGGACCCGGAATGCGGCTTCGTGCACTGGAATAATCCGCTGCCGGTGGTCGCGGCGATCGTGGAGTACGAGGGCAAGATTTTGCTCGCGCGCAATGCCGCGTGGGTCGAAGGCATGTTCGCGCTGATCACGGGTTTTCTCGAGAACGGTGAGACGCCAGAGGAAGGCATCGCGCGGGAAGTGCTCGAAGAAACGTCGCTGGTCGCGCAGTCGGTGGAACTGGTCGGTGTGTACGAATTCATCCGCAAGAACGAACTGATCATTGCGTATCACGTGAAGGCGAACGGGACCATCAACCTGTCGCCGGAATTGCTTGAGTATCGTCTGGTCGAGCCCGCGAAGCTCAGGCCCTGGCGCGCGGGAACCGGCCACGCCGTGGCTGAATGGATGCGCCGGCGAGGTCTGGCCGTGGAGTATGTGGACCGCCCGGGGCAGTAGCAGGGCAGTAAGCGCTCAAACATGGCGTCCGCGCGGATTGACGGACTCCCGCCGGACTCCTAACATACCTGACGCTTCACTTAACTGCGTCAACCGCGGACACACGCCATGGCCTTCATCTTCTACGTCACCCACATCCACCTCGGTTACGACGCGCTCGCTATGCTCGACAGCGAATGCACGCGCGTCGGCATCAAGCGGCCGCTGATCATCACGGACAAAGGCGTCCTGGCCGCGGGGCTGGTGTCGCAAACCGTCCAGGCGCTGGACCTGGATGCGGGCGCTGTTCCCATCTTCGATGACACTCCGTCGAACCCGACCGAAGCGATGGTGATGAAAGCCGCCGCGCTGTACAAAAGCGAAGGCTGCGATGGCCTGATCGCCGTGGGCGGTGGTTCGTCAATCGATCTGGCGAAGGGCGTCGCGATCATGGCGACCCATCCGGGGACGCTGACGGAATACGCGACCATAGAAGGCGGCAGCAACAAGATCACCGCTGAGGCTGCACCGCTGATTGCTGTTCCGACCACGTCGGGCACCGGCAGCGAAGTGGCGCGCGGGGCGATCATCATTCTCGACGATGGCCGCAAGCTCGGCTTTCACTCGTGGCACTTGCTGCCAAAGTCGGCTGTCTGCGATCCGTCGCTGACGCTCGGCTTGCCACCCATGCTCACCGCCGCTACGGGCATGGACGCGATCGCGCATTGCATCGAAACGTTTCTCGCCCCGGCGTTCAATCCTCCTGCAGACGGTATTGCGCTGGATGGGTTGGAGCGCGCGTGGGCATCGATTGAGCGGGCGACACACGATGGCCAGGATCGCGATGCACGCCTGAACATGATGAGCGCGTCCATGCAGGGCGCCATGGCGTTCCAGAAGGGTCTGGGTTGCGTGCATTCGCTGTCGCATCCGCTGGGTGGCTTGGTCGTGAACGGGCGCACCGGGCTGCATCACGGAACGCTGAATGCGGTTGTTCTGCCGGCCGTGCTGCGCTTCAACGAAAGCGCGCCGAGCGTAGTGGCGGACAAGCGTTTTGCACGCATGCGCCGCGTGATGAATCTCGCCGCCGATGCCGACATCGCCCAAGCCGTCCACGACATGACCGAGCGTCTCAGCCTGCCGACGCGCCTGTCGCAAATGGGCGTCGAGCAAGACATGTTCGACAAGGTGATCAAGGGCGCGCTTGCTGATCATTGCCACAAGACCAATCCGCGCGAGGCGAGTGCGGATGATTATCGGCGGATGCTGCAGGAGTCGTTCTGATTCATGAGCCGCCCTGTCCCAACGAAGCGCGCGGATTATCCGCATTTCCTGTCGATCGATACGCGCTGGTCCGATAACGATCTCTACGGCCACGTGAACAACGTGGTGTACTACAGCTACTTCGATACTGTGGTGAACGAGTATCTGATCCGGCATGGCGCGCTTGATCTGCAAGCCGGTAAGACGATCGGGCTCGTGGTCGAAACGCATTGCAGCTACTTCGCTTCGCTGGTGTTTCCTGAACGTATCCATGCCGGTCTGCGCGTGGCCCGGCTCGGCACCACGAGCGTGCATTATGAAGTGGGCATCTTCAGCGCCGAGTCGGAGCAACCCGCGGCGCAGGGGCATTTTGTGCACGTCTATGTCGATCGCGATACGCGCCGTCCGGTGCCGCTGCCGGAAGCGCTGCTTGCGGCGCTCAAGCCGCTCGTGAACGGTTAGTTCGCACAACGTGACTTCGTTCGTTCAGTGGTTCGCGATCAACCTTCTGAATGGAGTGAGCGTCGGGTTGCTGCTGTTCATGCTGTCGGCAGGATTGACGCTGATCTTCAGCATGATGGGCGTCCTCAACTTCGCGCATGCGAGCTTTTATATGCTCGGCGCGTATGCGGGTTATGCGCTGGCGGCGCATGGGGGCTTCTGGTTTGCGCTGGTCGTTTCACCTTTGCTCGTTGGCGCGCTCGGCGGCTTGTTCGAGCGCTTTTTATTGCGCCGGATTGAGACGCGCGGTGCGCTCGCCGAACTGCTGCTCACGTTCGGCGCGGCTTATCTGATCGCTGAAGTCGTGAAGCTTGTCTGGGGTCTTGCGCCCATTAACGCCGTTGTTCCTCCCGCTCTCGATGGCCCGTTGTTCACGCTATACGGCGCCGCATTCCCGCGTTATCGCGCGTTCATGATGGGTGTGTCGCTGGCTATGTTGCTGGCCTTGTATGCGGCGCTGCGGGTCTCGCGGATAGGGCTCGTGTTGAGGGCCGCGCTCACCCACGCGGCGACTGTCGAGACGCTTGGGCACAACGTGCCGCGTGTCTTCACGATGGTGTTCGCGACCGGCACCGCGCTCGCTGCGCTCGCCGGTGTGATTGGTGCGCCGCTGTTCGTGATCGAGCCTTCGATGGCCGAGAACATCGGGCCTATCGTGTTTGTTGTCGTGGTCGTGGGTGGGCTGGGGTCGGTGGGCGGCGCGCTGGTCGCGTCTCTTTTGATTGGCTGTGTGCAGACGTTTGCCGTCGGAACTACGTTGTCGCTGGGTGGTATTGCCCGGTTTACCGGCGCTGTGTTGCCGCCTGCGTGGGCGTCGTTGAGCGTCGCGCAGATCGCGCCCGTGCTGCCGTATGTCCTGCTTGTCGCGATGCTCGCGCTGCGTCCACGTGGGCTATTCGGGCAGCGTGGCGACGACGATGTCTAACGTACCTCTCTCTTTGCGTCAGGCGCTTCCGTGGCTGCTTCTTGTGGCCGGTCTTGCGTTACCACCTATGTTCAGCTCACAAAGCTGGCTGCTCGCCTACCTCGCGCAAACCGCGACCATGATCGTGTTCGCGCTCTCGTTCAATCTGCTGCTCGGCGAGACGGGTTTGCTGTCTTTTGGGCACGCCGTATATGCCGGTCTCGGCGCGTTCGCTGCCGCGCACATCTTCAATCGATACTCCGTGCCGCTGCCCTTATTGCCATTGGTCGGTGGTCTTGCTGCGGGGCTCGTGGGAGCCGGATTCGGCTTCTTCTCAACGCGTCGCGCCGGCACGACCTTCGCAATGATCACGCTCGGTATCGGCGAACTGGTTGCAGCGGTTGTGTCGCTCGTGCCCGGAAGGTTCGGCGGAGAAGGCGGTATTTCCATCGACCGTGCGAGTGGTGCGCTATTCGCAGGCTTCAGTTTCGGTCCGGCGATTCAAGCCTATGCGTTGATCGCAACGTGGTGCCTGATCGCGTGCGGCGCGATGTTCGTTTTCACGCGCACGCCGTTTGCACGCATTGCCAATGCGGTACGCGATAACCCCACGCGCGCGGCTTCCATTGGTTTCGATCCGCGCCATGTCAGATACATCATGGTCGTCGCAGCCGCGTTTTTTGCCGGCATCGCGGGGACGCTGGGGTTAATCAATGTGGAGCTGGCGTCCTCGGAAAGCGTGGGGTTGGCGCGTTCGGGAAGCGTGTTGATCGCGGTGGTTATCGGCGGGACGTCCGGGTTCTTTGGACCTGTTGTCGGCGCCATTGTGCTGACGTTTTTCAGCGTGGCGGTGGCTAGCGTCTCGGTCGCGTGGGTAGCGTATCTCGGACTGTTCTTCGTGTGGGTAGTGGTGGCAGCGCCCGATGGGTTCGCTAAGTTCGTCGTTTCGCGCTGGCGTGATGGCTTTGTCTTGTGCGGCGTTTTAGCGTGGTTGCTGACCGTTGTAGTCGTCACCGAGATGGTCTACACACTTCAGTTCGATCCCCATAACGATGGCCTCGCGCACATCCTTGGCTTTGCCTTCGACGGCAGGCATGTTGGCCCTTGGCTGATAGCGATTGCTAGTGCAGCCGTGGCGACGTTGCTCACGTATCGCGCGAGGAATCGGCCGTGAACGTTGCGCTCGAACTCGCCCACATCACCAAACGTTTTGATGCAACGGAGATCCTGCACGGCGTCGATCTGAGCATTCGCCAAGGCGAACGACATGCATTGATCGGGCCGAATGGCGCGGGTAAATCGACGTTGTTCGATTTGATTTCGGGGCGTGTGAAAGCAACGAGCGGTGTTATCAAGTTGAAGGGCGTCGACGTCACGGGCGTGCCGGCTCATCGGCTTGGCCGTGTTGGACTAGCAAGAAGTTTTCAGTCGACGAGCTTATTCACCGGTCTCACCGTGTTCGACAATATCCGCTGCGCCGTGCTTGGATCGCGCAGTGCATTGTTCAGGGATCGATGGGTGAGATCGGCATCAATTGATCGGGACGTGGAATGCGTGCTCGACTCGACGGGTTTATCGACGCGTCGTGACGAGCTGGCCGCGAGCTTGAGCTACGCGGAACAACGCGCGCTCGATCTCGGCATCGCGCTTTCCACAGGCGCCGATGTTCTCTTGCTCGATGAACCCACCGCCGGCATGAATCGCGCGGAAGCCGCGCGTGCACTTGCGTTGATTCGCGAGACAACGCAAAGCAAGACGTTGTTGATCGTGGAGCACGATATGGAAGCAGTGTTCGCGCTCGCCGATCGCATTTCAGTGCTTGTGCAAGGCCGCATTATCGCGACGGGGACGCCCGCTGACATTGCTGCGGACCCAGCGGTTCGCTCAGCCTATCTCGGCGAAACACCATGACGACCGTGCTTGAAATCGATCACCTCAACGCATGGTATGGCGCGAGTCATGTGCTGCACGGAGTGAGTTTGCGTATCGGCGAAGGCGAGATCGTAACCTTGGCAGGGCGTAACGGTTCGGGACGTTCGACGCTCGCAAAAGCGCTGATCGGACTGGTGCATGCGCAAGGAGTAGCAAACTTTCGCGGGGTATCGATGCTGGGGAAACGCCCTTATTCAATCGCACGGATGGGCGTGGGCTACGTGCCCGAACAACGCGATGTCTTCCCGACGCTCAGCGTGAGAGAAAACCTGCAGCTCGGCATGAAGCGGGGCGGATCGCGTTTCACCATCAACGACGCGGAGCAACTTTTCCCCGTGTTGCAGGAACGTACGGCCGTGAAGGCGGGGATGTTGTCAGGAGGCGAGCAGCAAATGTTGGCGCTTGCCCGGACCTTGATGGGCGATCCGTCGTTCGTGATTATCGATGAACCGACGGAAGGACTTGCGCCACAGATCGTGGCGCAAGTCTCTTCATGCTTCAAGACCTTGCGGGATCGAGGTGTGGCGATTCTATTGATCGAACAACGCATGAGCATTGCGTGTGACCTGGCAACGCGCGTCGCTGTGATGGGTCATGGCAGGATCGTCTTCGATGACACGCCCGCCGCACTTGCTGCGAACGAGCGTGTGATCAACGAATGGCTTTCTATCGGCAATTAAGTCACGAAGCCTTGCTATCCCTCTCCACGATCCATTCGTGCTTCGGATCGTTCTTGAAGTGCCAGGTGCGTTTGTCGCCGGCCATCACGTTCAGGTAGTAGTTGTCGTAGCCATACGGCACCACAACGGGGTGATAACCACGCGGCACCATGACGACGTCGTGATCTTCAACGGCCATGGTTTCATCGAGATCGCGCTCATCGGTATACACGCGCTGGAACGCAAATCCTTGCGGCGGGTTCAGCCGATGATAATAAGTCTCTTCAAGCGAACTCTCCACCGGCACATTGTCCTTGTCGTGCTTGTGCGGAGGGTAGCTCGACGCATGGCCACCGGGCGTCTTCACTTCGACCACAAGCAAGCCTTCCGCAGGCTCGGTTTGCGGAAGAATATCGCAGACGTAGCGCGTATTTGCGCCTTTGCCGCGGGTCGAGCGTTTCATCTGTGACGGTTCGATCAATCGCGGCGGGTACTTGCCCGTAGCGGGTGCACTCGCCACGCCGACTTCGGCATCGCGATCGGCGCGAATGGTCGCGGCGAGCTTGGGCGGCAGATAAACCGCGTAGGGCGAAGTGTCCTCGAACACGCTGTCGCGCGTGCCGAGTTTCTCCCATTTATTGTCACCGGCTTCTATGCTCACCGTCCCCGACAACACGACGATACACACTTCACGCTGCGCTTCATGCACATGCACGATGTCGCCGGTTTCCAGCCGATAAGCAGCAAAGCCAACGTGTTTCCATAAAGCAGTTTCGGGCGTGACACGCGCGATGGTCTGGCCTTCGCGCGATGCTTTGACGAGCAGGCTCATGCTGCCTCCTGAAGGTTTTGATCGACGAGCGAGCGCAGCGTCTTGTAGCCTTTCTCCGCATACGCATAGCTGGTGGCAATGACTGGATCCTGCTCCGCCTCGACCACCAGCCAGCCCCGATATCCATGCTGCTTCAATCGGGCGATGATCGATGGAAAGTCCACCGTGCCATCGCCGGGAACGGTGAACGCGCCGTTGATCACCGCTTCCAGGAAGCTCCAGTTCCGGTTCCGCGCAAGCTTGATGATCTCCGGGCGCACATCCTTGCAATGCACATGGCACACGCGAGCGATATGCTTGTTGAGAACCGTCAGCGGATCGCCGCCGGCAAACGTGATATGACCGGCATCGAAGAGCAGGCCCACGGCTTCATTCGTGAGGCTCATCAGGCGATCGACATCGGCGGGTGTCTCCACATAGGCGCCCATGTGATGGTGATAAGCGACCCGCACGCCGCGCGAGAGCGTGTATTCGGCGAAGGTGTTCAGGCGCTTTGCGTATTCGTTCCAGCGATCATCGGAGAAGAAGCGCGGTCGTTGATACAACGGCTGGGGCGCCCCTTGAATAGAGTTTGAGACCTCGCCATAGACCATGACCGTCGCACCGTTCTTCGCAAGCAGGTCGAGATGCGGACCGACAGCCGCGATCTCGTCCTCCGCGCTGCGTTCGGCGAGCCGTCCTGAATACCAGCCCGAGACGAGCGCGAGGTCATAGCCGGCGAGCAGCGTTTTCAACGCTTCCGGCTCGCGCGGGAATTTGTTGCCGAGTTCAAACCCTTGATAACCGATCTGCTTGCCTTCCGTCAGCGCCGTGCTCAGCGGCGTCTCACCGCCAAGCGAGGGCAGGTCGTCGTTCATCCATGACAGCGGATTGATGCCGATCCGTACATCGAACGTGCTCATCGCTTATTCCTTCGTGCGCTTCGAACGCGCCGTGATTTCATGTTCATAGTTTGCGCGCGCCGAGCGTACCGCTTCACGCGATGACACTTCCGGCACCGCGACTTCCCACCACCAGCCGCCTTCTTCAGTGGGCCGTGCCGGATCGGTGTCGATGCTGATCAGATACGAGCGTGTGGAGGCCCGTGCGCGCTGCATGGCGGCTTCCAGTTCATCGATATTCGCCACATGCTCGGCGCTCGCGCCGAGCGAGCGCGCGTGCATCGCGAAGTCGATATCGGGCGCGCCTTCGGGGCCGTGGCGGCAATCGTCGATCAGGTTGTTGAACGGCGCGCCGCCGCATGCCTGCTGCAGGCGGTTGATGCAAGCGTATCCGCGGTTGTCGAGCAGCACAACGATCAGTTTGGCCCCAAGCATGACGGACGTCGCCAGCTCGCTGTTCATCATCAGATAGCTGCCATCGCCGACGATCACAATCACTTCGCTTGCCGGCCGCGCGAGTTTCGCACCGAGACCGCCGGCGATTTCATAGCCCATGCACGAGTAGCCGTATTCGACGTGATAACCGCCCGGCGTGCTCGTGCGCCAGAGTTTCTGCAAGTCGGCGGGCAGCGTTCCTGCGGCGCATACAACCACGTCATGGGCGGCCGATTGCGCGCTCGAACGCTGCACTGCGCCGATGACATCGGCTTCGCGCGGCAGAGTGTTGTCGTCCTGGGGCGCGTTGATGACCTGATCGACAGTAGCGCGCCAGCTATCCGCGAGTTCATGTGCGCGTGCGGTCCACGGCGGCGATGCGCGCCAGTCTCCGAGCACATCGCTCAACGCACTGAGGGCGAGACGTGCATCGGCTTCTACCGATAAAGCACCTTGTTTCAGGGCATCGAATGCATTTGCATTAATGCCAACCAGCTTGGCCTGCGTGAACAGCGTGTTCGATCCGGTCGTGAAATCCTGCAGCCTTGTACCGACCGCGAGCACGCAATCCGCATCGTGCGCGAGTTGGTTGGCCGCGTCCGATCCAGTCACGCCGATGCCGCCAAGATTCAGCGGATGGTCCCACGCAAGCGCGCTTTTGCCAGCTTGCGTTTCGGCAACGGGGATGCCGTGGCGCTCGGCAAATGAACGCAACGCATCGGTTGCCAGGCCGTAGAGAACGCCGCCGCCCGACACGAGCAAGGGCTTCTTAGCGGCGCGTATTGCCGCGGCGGCTTGCTCGATCTCTTCATCGATGGGCGAGGGCGTATGGAACGGCACAACACGCGGTTCGAAGAACGACGCGGGGTAGTCGTAGGCCATTGCCTGTACGTCTTGAGGCAACGCGAGCGTCACCGGTCCACACAATGCGGCGTCGGTCAGCACTCTCATGGCGCGCGGCAACGCGCTTAGCAATTGCGCCGGATGCACGATGCGGTCGAAGTAACGCGAGACGGGTTTCAATGCATCGTTCGCGGAAATGCCGCCATCGGCGAAATCTTCTACCTGCTGCAAGACCGGATCGGGCGCGCGTGACACGAACACATCCCCGGGCAGCAACAAAACCGGCAAGCGGTTCACGTGCGCGAGCGCGGCGGCTGTCACCAGGTTGGTCGCACCCGGACCAATGGACGTGGTCACCGCCATCATGCGGCGTCGAAAGTGTGCTTTTGCATACGCAATCGCCGCGTGCGCCATCGCCTGTTCGTTATGCGCGCGATAGGTCGGTAGCGTCTCGCGATGCGCGTATAACGCCTCGCCAATGCCGGCCACGTTGCCATGCCCGAAGATCGCGAAGACGCCGCCGAACAGCGGCTCGCCATCCGGGGTTTGCTGCGCGGCGAGATAGCGGACCAGCGCTTGCGCGGTGGTTAAACGAAGCGTGCTGTTCATGCTGCCTGCTCCTGCGTATGTGCTTGCGTGGCGTTCTTTGTCCGCGCCTCGCGCCATGCATCGATCAGCGTTTCGAAGGTCCGTCGAACCCGCGCGATAAGTTCTGCGTCGTCGATGGAACCCGCCAGCCACGCTTGACTCGGCTCGTGAAAGATCGTCCTGCCAACGGTGAATCCGCGACACGTCTTCGACAACGCAGCCGCCTTGAAGCCCTCGGTCAGTTGATCGACAGCGGCGGACAAGCCCAGCAGCACTACACCCCGGCACGCCGGATCACGCTCGGCGATCAGTGCATCAACCGCTTGCCACTGCGTCGCGCTCATGGGTTCGAGCTTCCACCACTCGGGATAGATGCCAAGGTTATAGAGGCGTTTCAACGATCGCAACACGGTATCGTCCTCGATCGGCGGACCGTTCTTCGGCACGATGACTTCAAGCAATAGTTCGTGCCCGCTGGCCTGAACCGCGTCGTATAGCGTGCGAATCTGGGCTTCCTGTTCGAGGCGAAGATCGTGCGGATGGTCGGGATGGTAGTGAACCAGGCACTTAGCGACATGCTCGCGCGGCCACTCGATCAGCGTCGTGCCAATCGAACGGCCGTGATCGAAGACGAGCGGCATCGAGCCGGGCAATTCCACCGGGCGACCAATCCACCAACCGCGTCCGGTCGCTGCGTTCAACGCGTCCTGACCGTAGCGGTCATCGATCAGCACACCGATGCGCCCTTCAAGGCCGCGTTCTTTTTCCGTCTGCGCCACGGCGTGCACGAACAAGGCTTTGAGGTCGGCTATGCGCGATTCATCCGCACCGGTTTGCTGCGCCAGATCGAAGAACTGGTTGCGGTGATCGAAGGCAAAACCGAGCACTTCGTCCCACGTTTTACGAGCCGGTGTGACGCGATGCAAGCGCGCGAGCGTAGCGTCCCGATCAGGCCTGCGCATGCGGACCGGGTCGGCGTGCGCGGCATCGAGGAAATAGCTGAGCTCGGCGGGCGTTGGCATGGCGGGCGCGCAGCCATGACGCGATACAACCAGCCCACCGCATGCATTCGCCGTGCGCGCGCAGACTTCCAGCGATTCGTCTCGTAACCATCCAGCGAGGAAGCCGGACGCGAAGGCATCGCCCGCGCCGAGCACGTTCAGCACTTCAACTTCAACGCCGCGATAAACCGGCGCATCGTCGATGGAAACCGGCACCTCGCCATCGATGATCGAGCAGCCCATCGGCCCGCGCTTGACCACCAGCATGGCGTCCGTCACGGCGCGCACGGCCGCGAGCGCATCAATCATATTGTCCTTGCCGCCGGCAATTCGAAACTCTTCTTCCGTGCCGATCACCAGATCCATCAGCGGCAAGATGCTTTGCAGATGCGCAGTCACGCCTTCGTTAGCAATGAAGCGCGTCTGGCCATCAGCCTTGCCGGTAAGACCCCAAAGCACCGGCCGATAATCGATATCGAGCACCGTGCGGACCTGGTTGCGGCGCGCGTAATCGAGCGCGCGGCGGCTTGTGCGGTTGACCTGGTCAGTGGAGAAGTGCGTGCCCGTGATCAGCAACGCTTTCGATGAAGCGATGAACGCCTCGTCGAAGTCGTTTTCATCGACGGCCATGTCCGCGCAGTCATCGCGATAGAACACGAGCGGGAACGTATCGCGGTCTTCCAAGCCGAGCAGCACTAACCCGGTGAGCCGGTCATGGTCGATACGCACGTGGCTCGTGTCGCAGCCCTCGCGCTCCAGCGTCTCGGTGAGGAAGCGACCCATGTGGTCGTTGCCGACGCGCGAGAGCATCGCGGATTTGAGGCCGAGCCGCGCGCACCCGAACGCAATATTCGCCGACGATCCGCCGAGATATTTTGCGAAGCTCGACACGTCTTCGAGCCGTGCGCCGACCTGCTGCGCGTAGAGATCGACCGCGAGCCGCCCGAGGCACACGATGTCGCGGGTTCGCCCGGTTGCGAAGCGCGATCCGGTTGATGATTGCAATGCCATGTTCGATCCTGTTCTGTAGATGACGAAAACTGCAGCGGCCGAGCGTGCTCGTTAGGCCTGCTTCAAGCCGGTTCGCCTTCGAGTTCGTTCATCATTTGCTGCATTTCGGCGCCGCCCGCCATCATGTCCAGTACTTCGTTCTTGGTGATCGTGTCTTTGGTGTAAGTGCCCATCGATTTGCCGCGATTGAGCAGCGTGAACGAATCGCCGATGGGATACGCGTGATGGACGTTGTGCGTGATGAAGATCACGGAGATGCCTTTCGCACGCGCCGTATGAATCAACTTCAGCACGTTGAAGCTCTGTTTCACGCCGAGCGCTGCGGTGGGTTCATCGAGGATCAGCACGCGCGCGCCGAAGTGTATCGCCCGCGCGATGGCGAGACATTGCTTCTCGCCACCGGACATGGTGCCAATGGGCTGATGCGCATCGCGCACGTTGATGCCCATTTCGGCGAGCCGCGCCCGCGATGTTTCCGCGGCGAGATCCAGGTCCATCACGTTGATCAAGCCAAAGCGTTTTTTCTGCGGCTCGCGTCCCATGAAAAAGTTGCGCGCCACCGACAGCAGCGGCACCAGCGCGAGATCCTGATAGACCGTTGCAATACCGAGATCGAGCGCTTCTTTCGGCGAGCCGAAGCGAACCGGTTTGCCATCGACGAGATACTCGCCGGAGGAGGGCGTATGAACACCGGCGAGCGTCTTGATCAGGGTCGATTTTCCGGCGCCGTTGTCGCCGAGCAGGCAGTGCACTTCGCCGCGTCTCAGGCGCAGCGTGACGCCGTTCAGTGCGATCACCTTGCCGAAAAACTTGCTGACGTTTTCCAGTGCGAGGATGGTGTCATCGGGCGCGGGCGGTGCGCTCTGGATGGGTTCGGACATGGTTTGTTCTCCTTGACCTTATTGAGCCTGCTTATTGAGCTTGAGAAACGCGGCGGCGCACGTAGTGATTGAACAGCACGGCGATCAGCAGCATCATGCCGAGGAACACGCGGAACCAGTCAGAGGGCACGCTGGTGTAGCCAATGCCGATCTGGACCACGCCGAAGATGAGCGCGCCGAAACACGCGCCGACTACCGAGCCGTAGCCGCCCGTCAGCAACGTCCCGCCAATCACCGCGGCGATGATCGCCTCGAATTCCTTTTCAAGCCCGCGGTCTGCTGCCGCCGAACCGATGTCGCACACTTGCAGCACTGCAAACAGGCACGCACAGAACGCAGTCAAAACAAACAGCGAGATCTTCACGCGCCGCACCGGCACGCCAACATTCTTGGCTGCCACCGCGTCGCCGCCGGCTGCGAAAATCCAGTTACCGAAACGGGTCTTTGCCAGGACGAACGCGCCAATGGCCGCAAGCACCACCCACCAGAGGAGCACCTTCGGAATGCCGGGAACGAGCGGCTGACCGTTGTCGAGCATCTTCAGGATTCCTATGTGCCCCAGCCACACGAATAAATCGCGCAGGGCGACGCCATGGAAAAGGGTATTGGCGAGCCAGTCTTTCGATGCGATGTCGCCTACGCCGGAAACGATCGTCCGGTCGGCGAACATGATCGACAGCGCAAGCGTCAGGCCACGCAAAATAAACAGGAAGGCCAGTGTGACGATGAACGACGGCAGCCGCGTGCGCATGACGAGATAACCGTTGAGCGCGCCGAGCAGCATTGAACCGGCGAAGGCGAACAGGATCGCCAGCGAGATCGGCCAGTGAAAATAGACCGTGGGAATGGCGACCATCATTCCGGAGAAACCGATCATGGAACCGATCGACAGGTCGAACTCGCCGGCAATCATCAGCAGGCAGGCGCCGACGGCCAGGATGCCCAGGTAAGCGGACACCTGCGACCAGTTCATGATTCCGTCGAGATTGAACATGCCCGAGCCGCCGGCGGCGATCCCGAATACAACAAAGACCAGCACAGCGCCGGAGATCGCTGCGAACTCCGGACGATTCAGGATGTGCCCAAAACGGGACTCGCGTCGGACGCGCTCGTCGGCGGAAGGCGCTACGGCGGAGGTGGATGAACTCGAGGTCACGGCGCCGTCGGACGGCTCGTGATGTCCCGAGAGGGTAGGTTTTCCGGCTACGCCCATGATGTCTCCTTCGTCTTTCATTCGCGATACGGCGTGGGTTCACGGGGCGAACATGCTGATGCGCGAGCGATACAGGTGAATGGTGCGGATGACGTGCTGAGTGCTTGCAAGTCCTGCGAGTGCTTCGAAGATGGCGGCGCGGCGCTTAAGTTGTCGCTTACGTCATGCTTGGCCGCGCCGCCATTGAGATTACCGGTACTGACCTGCGTACTTGAGTACCTTGTCGACATTGTCCTTGGTGATGAACCCCGGACCTGAGCCGATATTGCGCGGCCCGTAAGACGGTGCGAGCCCGTAGGTGTCAAGCCGTGCCTTGAACTTCGGATTTGCTTCGAGCGCCTGGCGGATCTTGACCGGATCGGTAGTGTGATCCTTCTTCACGATAGCCAGCACCGCGACCGCGATATAACCCTGCAAGTACGGTTGCTGGTCGATGGCAAACTTGATCGTGCCGTCCTGGATCGCCTTCGCGATGTCGGTGTCGAAGTCGAACGTTGCGAACCAGATCTTGCCGGCGAGGCCCATCGTCTGCACTGCCTTGATGGTCGGATCAGCCGACAGCGGGCCAAGTGCGAGCACCGCTTGAGTGTCCGGGTGATTGCGCAAATACGCGCTTACCTTCGATTGAACGGTCGTCGGATCCTGGCCGGCGTCCACCGTGGACGCCTTGAAGTCGACGCCAATGGCTTCGGCAAAACCGCGGCAGCGTTCAAACGATGCCGGATTTGTTGCGTAGTGGTTCACGCACAGGAACGACTTGATGCCCGCCGCCTTCGCCTTCTCGCCCGCTGCCTTACCGGCCGTGTATTCGGGCTGTCCGACGTGCATGATCGCGCCGAGCTGCGCGCTTTGCTCTTCAGTGCCGGAGTTGATCGTGACGAGCGGAATGTGCTTCGCCGTGACCTTGGAGATCGCGCCCTTCAGCACATCGAAGTCGGCAATGGTGACGATCACACCATCAACGTTACGAGCCGCAGTTTGCTCGATCAGGCGCGCCATATCGGCAATATCGCCGTTCGGCGGGTTGCGGTAATCCGTCTGGACATTGAAGTCCTCATCCGCCTGCTTGATGGCGTTCTTGATCGTGTTCCACCACGAGTCCGAATCCGGCGCGTGGCTGATCAGGACGAAATGGGCGTCGGGTGCAGCGTGCGCTGCCTGACTGCTCAGTGCTGCTGCGCCGCACAACGCAGCGGCAGCCGCGAACGCGCGCAGGGCGCCTCGACGATTGCAAAGTCTCATTGTCTCCACCTATCTCGGTTGTTGTTCTGAACGAGCATCCGGTATTTTGCGTACGGCGCTTTGACCGCTCGACACCCCGTGCTCAGGACCAAGATTAGGACAAGTTTCGTCACTCTGCAATAGGAAGTTTAACTATGAGAAGTTTGGAAAATTAATTCCATTTGTTCGCTCAGATATCTATAATCGGTTGCATCGAGTACAGAACACACTACGAGCGCGGCATGCAGGAAGACACGCAAGACCCTCAAGAGACGGCCGAGATCCAGACAGTCGATGAACTGATGCAGCGGATCACCGAGGCATACGATGCGTTGCCGCGCCAGCTAAAAAGCGTGGCTACATACATCGAGCAGCATCGCAGCAATGTGATGATGGATCGCACCGGCGACATCGCCAGCGCGTGCGGCGTGCATCCCTCGGCTGTCGTGCGCTTCGCGCAGCGCTTCGGCTTTTCCGGCTTCTCCGACCTCCAGGCAATTTTCAAGCAGGCCTATACGGGCCAGAACGGTTCCGCGCAGAGTTATCAGCAGCGCATCCGCAAATTGATCGATGAAAAGCCGGGCAAGTTGTCGGGCGGCTCGGTGGCGCGAGAATTCATCGCGGCGAGCCGGAGCGGGCTGGAGGAACTCGAGGACGGTCTCGACGACGTCCAGTTCGAAGCCGCGGTAAAGATGCTGGAACACGCCGAGAACATCTATGTGGTCGGCGTGCGGCGCTCGTTTCCCGTGGCGAGTTATATCGTCTACGCGCTGCAGCACACGGCCAAACGCGTGCATCTGGTGTCGGGTTTCGGCGGCATGTATCGCGAGCAGATCCGCAGCGTGAAGAAGGGCGACGTGGTGGTCGCGATCAGCTTCGCGCCGTACGGCAAGGAGACGCAGTATTGCGTGCGCGCGGCGCAGCACCACGGCGCCAAGACATTAGTAATTACCGATGGTCAGCTTTCGCCGCTCGCGCGTCACGCGAGTGCGCATTTGTTCGTGAAGGAAGGCAGCGCGTTTGCGTTCCGTTCGCTCACGAGCACGATCTGCCTGTGCCAGGCGCTCTTTATCGCGCTTGCGTACCGGCTTGAACTGAACGTAGAAGAATCAAGGGAGACAGGCGGCTATGACGATTGATGTGGCGGTGTTCGGAGCAGGGCGGATCGGCAAGATCCACGCGGCAAACCTGGCGAAGCAGCCGGGTGTGCGCCTCAAGTACGTGGTAGACGTGAATAAGGAAGCCGCCGCCGCATTGGCCGCGCTTCACGGCGCGCAAGTGGCCGACGTGGAAGGCGCACTCGGCGATGCATCGGTTGGCGCGACCGTCGTGTGTTCGAGCACGGACACGCATGCCGAGCTGATCCTGAAATCGGCGGCGCAGAAGAAGCATGTGTTCTGCGAAAAGCCGGTGGATCTCACGCTCGAACGCGCACGCGCTTGCGCCGTTGCCGTCGCGAAGGCCGGCGTGGTCTGCATGATCGGCTTTCAGCGCCGCTTCGATCCGACCTTTGCGGCATTGAAGGCGCGCGTGGAGGCGGGTGAGATCGGTGATCCGGAAATGCTGGTGATAACGAGCCGCGATCCGGGCGCGCCGCCGGTGGAATACATCAAGCATTCGGGCGGTATTTTCAAGGACATGCTGATCCATGACTTCGATATCTTCCGCTGGATGCTCGACGACGAAGCCGACACGCTGCACGCAACCGGCAGTTGCCTGAGCGACCCGGCGATTGCGGAGGCGGGTGATATCGATTCGACGGCTGTCACGATCCGCACCAAACGCGGCCGCTTGTGCCAGATCAACACGGCGCGGCGCGCGGCGTACGGATACGACCAGCGCTTCGAACTGCTCGGTAGCCTTGGCATGCTGCAAGCCGGCAATGTGCGCCCGACCGAAGTCACGGCGTATTCGAAGACGGCTGTATCGAACGATGTGCCGGAAGCGTTTTTCCTGGAACGTTACCGCGCGGCGTACGCGCTGGAAATCGCCCATTTCTTCGATGCCGTGCAGGAAGGCAAGCCGGTTCGCACGACGGTCGCGGACGGCCTGAAGGCGTTGGAACTCGCTGAGGCGGCTACGCGGTCGTGGCGTGAAGGAGCGATCATTAAGCTGGGGGCGGCATGAAAGCGGCCTTGCGGATTGGGATTGTCGGATTGGGGCGGCTGGGTCAGCGCCACGCGCGTAACCTCGCTTGGCACGTACCGGGCGCTACGCTCGCAGCGGCGTGCAGTCCGGTCGCGGCGGAACGCGAATGGGCAGGCGCCAATCTGCCTGAACTCGCGCTCTACAGCGACTACGAAACCATGCTGAAAGACGCATCGATCGACGCCGTCTGGCTCGTCACGCCGACTTCGCTGCACCCTGACCAGATCATCGCGGCGTTGCGGGCGGGCAAGCACGTGTTCTGCGAAAAACCGTTGTCGCTGGACTTGGCGCAGTGTGATCGCGTGATTGAAGAAAGCGCGCGCTTTCCGCATCTCCAGGTGATGATCGGCTTCGTGCGCCGTTTCGACGCCAGTTATCGCGACGCCTTCAACAAGATCAGCGAAGGCGGGATCGGCCGGCCGTTCATGGTCCGTTCGCAGACCGTCGACAAGAACGATCCCGATGGTTTTTTCGTCCGTTTCGCGCCGACATCAGGCGGTTTGTTCCTCGATTGCAGCGTCCACGACATCGATCTCGCGCGCTGGATGCTGGGTAACCCGCGCGTCACGCGTGTATTCGCCAGCGGCACGATTGCGATTCACGAAGGGTTGGCCGAATGCGGCGATATCGATAACGGTGTCGCCATCTGCGAATTCGAAGGCGGCCGGATAGCGATGTTCCAGGCATCGCGGACGAGCGCCCACGGTCACGACACGCAGACGGAAGTGATCGGGACGGGTGGGGCTTTATCGGTGGGACACAATCCGCGGGCGAATCGGGTAGAAATCTACGATGCCGGCGGCGTTCGCAACGAATGCGTGCCGACCTTCTTCGAGCGCTTCGAGCAAGCGTTCCTGAACGAAGCGGAGGTGTTTGTGGCCTCGTTGACCGGCGGCCCTGCAACGGGCCTGACACTTGAAGACGCACGTGAGGCGACGCGCATCGGCATTGCGATGCGGGAGTCTCTGGCTAAAGGCCAGGCGGTGAATCTTTAAGCACTGGGGTAAAATCGAACTCTCTTAAGCGGGATCACTAGCGGGTTCGAACAAGGCTCAATTCGATGGAAGTGCACAAGGAAGTCGATGCGCGCGGGCTCATGTGCCCGCTGCCCATCTTGCGGGCAAAGAAGGCGCTGTCCGATATGCAGAGCGGTCAGATATTGAAGGTGCTGGCAACCGATCCGGGTTCGCAACGCGACTTTGCTGCGTTTTCGAAGCAGACGGGCAATGAGCTGGTGGAATCGACATCGCACGACAAGGTGTTCACTTTCCTCATGCGACGCCGCTGATCGTCTGAACGTCTGAACGTCAATAAAAAATGCCCATGATTTTAGTCATGGGCATTTTTTTAAGGCTCAAGCCTCAACAACAACGCTCAGCCGAGCAGATGCGGCGAACGCGTGTTCAGGTATTCCTGAAAGTCCTTTGCCACTTCCGGATGGCGCAGCGCGAATTCCACGGTTGCTTTCAAATAGCCGAGCTTGCTGCCGCAATCGAAACGCGTGCCGTGATATTTGTACGCGAGCACTTGTTCATCGGCGAGCAACGACTGGATTGCATCCGTCAATTGCAGCTCACCGCCAGCGCCCGGCTTCAATGCACGGATGTGATCGAAGACGCGCGGTTTCAGCACATACCGCCCGACCACGCCCAGATTCGACGGCGCGACTTCAGGTTCCGGCTTTTCCACAATGCCTGACAGCTTGAAGATATTGTCTTCCCACTCTTTCCCGTCGATCACGCCGTATGACTTGGAATCCTGAGCCGGGATCTCCTCCACGCCGATCACCGAGCTGTGATAGTGATCGAATACTTCGATCATCTGCGTCATCACCGGCGGCGTGCCGTACAACAAGTCATCCGCGAGAATCACGGCGAACGGGTTGTCGCCCACCAGCTTTTCCGCGCACAGCACGGCGTGGCCCAAACCGAGCGCTTCAGCCTGGCGCACATAGAAACAATCCACGTGGCTGGGTTTGATGCTGCGCACGAGATCGAGCAGCTTTTGCTTACCGCGGGCTTCCAGTTCGGCTTCGATCTCATACGATTTGTCGAAGTGATCCTCGATTGCGCGCTTGCTGCGGCCCGTCACGAAAATCATCTCCGTGATGCCGGCCGCCATGGCCTCTTCCACCGCGTACTGGATTAGCGGTTTGTCGACGACGGGCAGCATTTCCTTCGGGCTGGCCTTGGTCGCGGGGAGGAATCGGGTACCGAGACCCGCAACCGGGAAAACCGCTTTCGTAACTTTTAGCATTTGATGACCCTGATCCTCTTATCGTGTTTAAACGTCAAGCCTGAAACGGTCGGCATGGAAGCAGATGCCATGATGCAGGTTGATGCGTTGATAAAAAAGTGCGGCGAGATTAATTCTTCAAGCATAAATACGCACTTTGCTATAAGGCGGAACAAGCAGTCGGTCGGTTTTCGGGTCTTGGCCGGTCGCGCTGGACCGGCCAAGACCGCCGAAGCAGCCTACGCCGGAAGCCGTGACAACTGCGCTTTCAACTTGTCAGCAGTCGATTCGAATTCCGCGAGCCGCTTGCGCTCCTGGTCGACCACCGCGGCCGGCGCGCGCGCCACGAAACTCTCGTTTTCCAGCTTCACACGGGCCTTCGCGATTTCCTGCGTCAGCCGGTCCACTTCCTTCGTGAGCCGTTCGCGTTCAGCCACTACGTCGATTTCCACCTTCAACACCAACTTGTTCGTTCCTACGATAGCAACTGGCGCGCCACTTGCCTCTGCGTCCAGCGCTGATTCGTCGGCAATGATCTTTACTTCCGACAAACGCGCCAGCGCCTGGACATAAGGCGCGAACGACTTGAGCCGTTCCTCGTCACCGGTTGCCAGCAGCGGCACCTTGACCGCCGGCGACAGATTCATCTCCCCGCGCAAATTACGACATGAATCGATAATGGCCTTCAGTTCAGCAGCCCACTGTTCAGACGATTCATCTATCTTAGACGGTTGCGCGACCGGGTAGCGCTGAATCATGATGGACGCGGTCTGCCCGTCTTGTGCCGCCTGCGGGTACAGGTCCGTCAGCGGCGCAACCTTCTGCCACAAGGCTTCAGTGATAAACGGAATCACCGGATGCGCGAGGCGCAGCACCGTTTCCAGCACGCGCAGGAGGGTGCGGCGCGTGGCGCGCTGCTGCTCCGGCGCGCCGGTCTGGATCTGGACCTTCGCCAACTCCAGATACCAATCGCAGTACTCGTCCCACACGAATTTATAGATGGCGCTTGCCACGTTATCGAAACGGTAATCGGCGAAACCTTTCTCCACCTCCGCTTCCACGCGCTGCAAAAGCGACACGATCCAGAAGTCCGCCTGCGAGAAGTGGAGGTATCCGCCCGGTCCGCAATCACCTGCTTCGCATTCCTCCGGCTTGCCGAAGCCA
Source organism: Caballeronia sordidicola (assembly GCF_000729995.1). Lineage (GTDB taxonomy): Bacteria > Pseudomonadota > Gammaproteobacteria > Burkholderiales > Burkholderiaceae > Caballeronia > Caballeronia sordidicola_A. The sequence goes on from NZ_JNFG01000024.1 coordinate 24,720, forward strand.
CAGTCGTGGCCTTCGGTATTCATCAGGACAAAGCGGGTAGCATTCCACAGCTTATTGCAAAAGTTACGGTACCCCTCGCACCTTGCCAGATCAAAATTCACGTTGCGACCGAGCGTTGCCATGGACGCCATGGTGAAACGCAGCGCGTCCGTGCCGAACGGCTGAATTCCGTCCGGAAACTCCTTGCGGGTTTTTTTCTCGATTTTTTCGGCTTGCTTGGGGTTCATCAGGCCGGTAATTCGCTTGGAAACGAGCGTCTCCAGGTCGATGCCATCGACGATATCGATCGGGTCGAGCGTATTGCCCTTGCTCTTCGACATCTTCTGGCCTTCCGCGTCCCGCACCAGACCGTGGACGTAGACGGTGTCGAACGGGACCTTGCCGGTGAAATGCGTGGTCATCATCACCATCCGGGCAACCCAGAAGAAGATGATGTCGAAACCCGTCACGAGCACCGTGGAGGGCATGAAGTGCTTGAGTTCCGGCGTCTCGTTCGGCCAGCCGAGCGATGAAAACGGCACGAGCGCCGATGAAAACCACGTGTCGAGCACGTCGTCGTCGCGTTTGAGCGCGCCGGTGTAGCCTTTTTCCGTGGCTTCCGCGCGGGCTTCTTCTTCGGTCTTCGCCACGAAGATTTCGCCGTTATCGCCGTACCAGGCCGGAATCTGGTGGCCCCACCAGAGTTGACGCGAGATACACCAGTCCTGGATGTTTTCGAGCCACTGGTAATAGGTCGTCGACCAGTTTTCCGGGACGAACTTGATTTCACCGTTGCGCACCACGTCGAGCGCCGTCTCAGCGATCGATTTGCCCGGATGGAACGTGCCTTCCGGCGCCGGCTTGCTCATGGCGACGAACCATTGGTCGGTGAGCATGGGCTCGATCACCACGCCCGTGCGGTCGCCGCGCGGCACCATCAGCGCGTGGGGCTTGACCGATTCCAGCAGGCCGAGCGCTTCCAGGTCGGCCACGACCTGCTTGCGCGCGTCGAACCGATCCATGCCGCGATACTTTTCCGGCGCGTTGTCGTTGATCTTGGCGTCGAGCGTGAGGATCTCGATCATCGGCAACTTGTGGCGCAGGCCGACCTGATAGTCGTTGAAGTCGTGCGCGGGCGTGACCTTGACCACGCCGGTGCCGAACTCACGATCCACGTAATCATCCGCGATCACCGGAATTTCTCGGTTCGATAACGGCAGCATGACGGTCTTGCCGATCAGGTGCGCGTAGCGCTCGTCTTCCGGATGGACCATCACGGCGGTGTCGCCGAGCATGGTTTCCGGGCGCGTGGTGGCGACCGTCACGTGGCCGGAGCCGTCCGGCAGGGGATACTGGATGTGCCAGAGACTGCCGGCTTCGTCTTCGCTGACGACTTCGAGGTCCGAGACCGCGGTGCCCAGCACCGGGTCCCAGTTCACCAGCCGTTTGCCGCGATAAATCAGGCCTTGCTTGTACAGCGTGACAAACACGTCGAGCACGACGGGCGACATCTTGTCGTCCATCGTGAAATATTCTCGCGACCAGTCAATAGACGCACCCAGGCGGCGCACCTGCCCCGTAATGGTCGAGCCGGATTTCTCCTTCCATTCCCAGACGCGTTTCAGGAACTCTTCGCGGCCGAGATCATGGCGCGACACGCCTTGTGCATCGAGTTGCCGTTCCACGACGATTTGCGTGGCGATCCCCGCGTGATCCGTGCCAGGCAGCCACAGCGTGTTTTCGCCGAGCATGCGGTGGTAGCGGGTGAGGCTGTCCATGATCGTCTGGTTGAACGCGTGACCCATGTGCAGCGTGCCGGTGACATTCGGCGGCGGGAGCTGGATCGAGAAATCTTTTCGGCCTTCGATCAGGGTCGGCGCGGCGTAGCCACGCTTTTCCCATTCCGGGCCCCAATGGGACTCGATGTTCTGGGGCTCGAAACTCTTCGCAAGCGTGTTGTCACTCGTGTTGTCACTCATGGGGTGGAATCTGCCGAAAAATGCGTAAAAGAAGCGGGGGTCGGGGAATTATAAGGTGTAGACAGGGCGAGGTCGGTGGGAAGGTCCTTCGCGGCGCTCGGGGTGGTTTAAGTGGATGGCCGGAGCCGGTCTCAAACCCAAGTGCCAACGACCATCCCCCCGCCGATTTATACTACCGGTCCCACCGGAAAACTCCCCCATGCCCGATCTGCTCGCCAATCTGAACCCCGAACAACTAGCCGCCGTCACGCTGCCGAACGAGCCGGCGCTTATCCTCGCGGGCGCGGGCAGCGGCAAGACGCGCGTACTCATTACGCGTATCGCCTGGCTGATCCAGCAGGGATTCGCTTCGCCTCAGACCATTCTCGCCGTCACCTTCACGAACAAGGCCGCCAAGGAGATGATGGCGCGCCTGACCGCGATGATGCCTATCGACACCCGCGGCATGTGGATCGGCACCTTTCACGGCCTGTGCAACCGCATGCTGCGCGCGCATTTCCGCGACGCTGGCCTGCCGCAGACGTTCCAGATCCTCGATACGTCGGACCAGTTATCAGCCATCAAACGGCTGATGAAGGGCCTGAATATCGACGATGAGAAATATCCGGCTAAAAATCTTCAGCACTTCATCAACAACGCCAAGGAACAAGGGCTGCGCCCGAAAGACGTCGACGCGACCGATTCCTTCAATATGAAGTTCGTCGAGTTGTACGCGGCCTACGAGCAGCAATGCCAGCGCGAGGGCGTGGTCGATTTTCCCGAACTGCTGCTGCGCTGCTATGAACTGCTCGCGCACAATCCGCCGCTGCGCGCGCATTATCAGGCGCGCTTTCGCAACATCCTCGTCGATGAGTTCCAGGACACGAACAAGCTGCAATACGCGTGGCTGAAAATGCTGGCCGGAGAGCACAACGCCATCTTCGCGGTCGGCGACGACGATCAGTCCATCTACGCGTTCCGCGGCGCGAACGTCGGCAACATGCACGACTTCGAGCGCGAGTACAACGTGCGCAACATGATCAAGCTCGAGCAGAACTATCGCTCTCACGGTCATATTCTCGATACCGCCAACTTCCTGATCGCGAAGAACTCGCGGCGGCTCGGCAAGAATCTTCGTACCGACGCCGGTCACGGTGAACCCGTGCGGGTGTACGAAGCCGCGACCGATACGCAGGAGGCGGGGTGGATCGTCGAGGAGATCAAGGCGATGATCCATGCGGGAGCCGCGCGCGGCGAAATCGCCATCCTGTATAGAAGCAACGCGCAGTCGCGGACCATTGAACACACGCTGGTGAACGCGGGCATTGCCTATCGCGTGTATGGCGGTTTGAGGTTCTTCGAGCGCCAGGAAGTGAAACATGCGCTGGCGTATCTGCGCCTGATCGACAACCCGAACGACGACACCGCGTTCGCTCGCGTCGTGAATTTTCCGACGCGTGGCATTGGTGCAAGGTCGATCGAGCAACTTGCCGACGCCGCGCGCCTCTACAACTGTTCGATGGCCGCCGCCGTTCCCTACGTGATGGGCAAGGCGGGTTCGAGCATCGGCGCGTTCGCGCAATTGATCGCCAGGATGCGCGCTGAAACCCAGCAGATGAGCTTGCCGGAAACCGTCGAATACGTGGTTCGCGCAAGCGGTCTCGCCACGCATTACGAGAACGAGCGCGAAGGCCAGGACCGGCTGGAGAACTTGCAGGAAGTGGTGAACGCAGCCGCCGCGTTCGTGCAAGAGGAGGGCTACGGGCTCGATACCCCCGCGCGCTCCATCCCGCTTCGTCCGGGCGCGACGAACGCGCTGGAAATCGGCTTGGCGACCGACGATCCGTCCGTCGATGTGCTCGACCCTGAAGGCCCCGCCGATCCTGCACAAAATCCCGACACCATGACGCCGTTGGCCGGGTTCCTGTCGCACGCTTCGCTCGAAGCCGGCGATAACCAGGCGCAAGCCGGTCAGGACGCGGTGCAACTGATGACGGTGCACGCTGCCAAGGGCCTTGAATTCATGGCGGTTTTCATCACGGGGCTGGAAGAGGGCCTGTTCCCGCACGAGAACAGCGCGCAGGAAAGCGATGGGCTCGAAGAGGAACGGCGGCTGGCGTACGTGGCAATCACGCGAGCGAAGGAGCGGCTGTATCTGTCGTTTGCTCAGAGCCGGATGTTGCATGGTCAAACGCGCTACAACATTCGCTCGCGTTTCTTCGATGAACTTCCGGAAGACTCGCTCAAATGGCTCACGCCGAAGGCGGAGCCGGGCGCGCGCTGGGGCGGCCGGTCGGATAACGCCGGCTGGGGCCGCGATTGGTTCGGGCGTCCCGACAAGGAACGCGCCGCCTACGCCGACCCCGATGCCGGCAAGCCATTGCCTGCTTTCGCCAACAATCAGCGCGCGGCCGACACCGGTTTCAAGGTCGGTCAGGCTGTGTTTCATAACAAGTTCGGGGAAGGCACGGTGATCGGGCTTGAAGGGGCGGGCGCGGATGCCCGGGCGCAAGTCCGCTTCAAGCGACACGGCGAGAAGTGGCTCGCGCTGGCGGTTGCGAAATTGCAGGCGGTGGAATGACTGCGGGCGTGAAGCGTCTCGGCATCATGGCCGCGTTGCCGCAGGAACTGGGCGACCTCATCGAATCGATGCATGCGGCCGGTGAAGTGCGTACCGAAACCATCGGCCGGCGCGAGTATCACGTCGGCATCGCGCATGGGGTGCCGTGCGTGGTCACGCTGGCGCGCGTGGGGAAGGTGGCTGCTGCAGCAACGGCGAGTGCGTTGATCCACTTGTTCGATGTTGACGCCATTGTGTTCACCGGTGTGGCAGGTGGTGTTCGCCCGGACGTGCGTGTAGGCGATATCGTGATCGGTGAAACGTTGATGCAGCACGATCTCGACGCATCGCCGTTGTTTCCGCGCTTTGAAGTGCCCCTCTTGGGTATGGCGCGTTTTCCCGGCGATGCCACGCTGAATGATGCGCTGGCATATGCATGCACGGCATTTCTCGCCGATGAACATGCTGCATTAGAGGCGCGTTTTGGTGTGCACCCGCCGCGGTTGCATCGCGGACTGATCGTGAGCGGCGACCGGTTTGTATCGAGCCACGACGAGGTGAATGCGCTGCGCGCGGCGGTGCCCGATGCGCTGGCCGTCGAGATGGAAGGCGCGGCGCTCGCGCAAGTGTGTTTCGAGCACGGCGTTCGATGCGCGGTCGTGCGCACGGTTTCGGATACTGCGGATGCCGACGCGCCGGAATCCTTCCTTGAATTCCTGCATGCGCTCGGCGGGACGTATTCGTCGGGGATCTTGCGAAGGTTCCTGGCCGCGTGGGATTCCCCCGGCGACGTCCCCCTTCCTTCCTGAACAGCGCTTTCGTCAGCGTTTAGTTATTCGCTTCTGAGCGCGGCGGCGCCTTCCGTACTGCGCCGGAATACTCGGTTAAAGCGCTGCGGTTTAATCCGCGTCCGGACCCTATCGCCGCGGTAGGCCAAGCCGGTCCTGCGATCTTCTCCAACTGGCCGCCTTCAGTGCCGAGCGGCATATCCCGTCATCACCTTCGCATCTCCCCCGACTCGCTTCCCCAAATTCTCTCTTGTAAGTGAGAATGATTCGCAATTACAATGCTCCGGACGACAGGAGGTCCGCATGACCGAAACGACGCCCGATTCCAGCCGGGCACAGCGCGCATTGTCAGCGAACGCCGCACGGGTGATCGAGACCACGCGCCGCGCATGGCGCGCCGCAGCGGCGCAGCCCATTAGCGATATCGCCATGCAGCCCCGGCCACCCCGGTTTTCACGTCGTCCGATAGTCGCAAACCTTGCAATAGCCATGAATTTTTGGAGTACGAGACCGCTGTGATTGCTATCCCATCTCCTTTGGCCAAGTCCATCGTTATTGACGCGTCCGATGTCCCCAATCAGCGGATGCACGACACCAGCCGCTTTCCGTTCGTGCGCTTGCGCCGGCGCGCCGTGCAGCCGGGCTATGCGTTCGGCTGGGGCGCCGAGATGCAGCGGTTGTTATCGCTGAAGACGCCGTTTGTGATCGTCTCCGATCATGACGCCGATGAAACCGCCGACGACACGCGCCTTCGCAATGCCTGGCTGCGTTCGCACCGGGAAACACTCGCGCTTTTTTGCCGCGGATTCATTGTGATCGAGCCGAAGATAGAAGCACGGGCGTCGACACGGGAAGCCGTGCGCGCGGCGACCGAGGGCAGCGGCGTGCGAATGGTCGTGGTGTCCAGCATACGGGTGGCCGGCGACCTCGCACCGGTGCTGCTCAAGCATTCGGCAAGCGATCTGGAGAAATCCCGATCAACCGACAAGCCGCGCTTGCAGATGCCGTAGGGTCGCTTAGCGGCCCTTGTTGCAACGATGGCCTGCGATGTGGTCGACACTGTCGACTCAGGGCCGTCCCTCTCTAGCAGCGCCCCACGGCCTGAACTATGCTCAGGAGCAATTCGCCTGTCTCCTGAACATGATTCAGGCGACAAGCGTTTCGCTACCAGACAGGGGTTCGAATGCCGACTTATCGTGAAGCTCATCGCCGTTCGATTGAAGATCCAGAATCGTTCTGGGGCGAACAGGCGCGGCGCATCCATTGGGAAACGCCGTTCGAGCAGGTGCTTGATCGCAGCAATCCACCGTTTGCGCGATGGTTTGTCGGCGGCAAGACCAATCTTTGCTACAACGCCGTCGACCGGCATCTTGCCGCGCGCGCTCAACAAAACGCGCTGGTGTATGTATCGACGGAAACGGGCATCGAGCGCCGCTACACCTATGCCGAGCTGCACGCCGAAGTGAATCGCATGGCCGCCGTCATGCGCTCGCTCGGCGTTGGCCAAGGCGAGCGTGTCCTGATCTATCTGCCGATGATCCCCGAAGCCTTGTTCGCGATGCTCGCGTGCGCGCGGCTCGGCGCAATCCATTCGGTCGTATTCGGCGGGTTCGCCGCGCCAAGCCTGGCGGCGCGCATTGATGACGCCACGCCCGTGCTGATCGTTACCGCCGACGCCGGTGCGCGTGCGGGCAAGGTGATCGATTACACACCGCTCGTGGATGAAGCGCTGGCGCGCGCCACGCATAAGGTGCCGAAGGTATTACTGATCGACCGCCAGCTCGCGCCGGAACGGTTGCAGGCGCCGTATTTGGTTTCCTACGAGCCGTTGCGCGAACAGTTCTTCGATGCTCACATACCCTGTGTCTGGCTCGAATCGAATGAACCGTCGTATGTGCTCTATACGTCGGGGACGACCGGCAAGCCGAAGGGCGTGCAACGCGATGTGGGCGGATACGCCGTGGCACTGGCGGCATCGATGGAGCATATCTTCGAGGGCAAGCCCGGCGACACCATGTGGACCGCGTCGGACGTGGGCTGGGTGGTTGGGCACAGCTACATCATCTATGCACCGCTCATTGCCGGCCTGACAACGGTCATGTACGAAGGCACGCCGATTCGTCCCGATGGCGGCATCTGGTGGCGGATCATCGCGCAGCACAAGATCAACCTGATGTTCACCGCGCCGACCGCGTTGCGCGTGCTCAAGAAGCAGGACCCGAAGCTGATGGAGCAGGCGGATCTATCGAGCCTGCGTACGCTCTTCCTGGCAGGTGAACCGCTGGATGAACCCACGGCGCAGTGGATTCAAGGCGCGCTAAAAAAGCCTGTCGTCGATAACTACTGGCAGACCGAAACCGGCTGGCCGATGATCGCGATTCCACGCGGTATTGAAGCGTTGCCGCAGAAGCTCGGCTCGCCAGGCGTACCGTCGATGGGCTTTGCATTGACCGTACGAAACGAGGCGACGGGTGAAATCTGCGCGCCGGGTGAAAAGGGCGTGATCACGCTCGATTATCCGTTGCCGCCGGGTTGCATGCAGACGGTATGGGGCGACGATTCGCGCTTCATCAAGACGTATTGGGAGAGCGTGCCGGGGCAGCATCTCTATTCAACCTTCGACTGGGGCGTGACCGACGAAGACGGTTACGTCTCCATCCTCGGACGTACGGACGACGTGATCAACGTGGCGGGGCATCGGCTGGGCACGCGCGAGATAGAAGAGGCGTTAAGCAGTCATCGGGCCGTGGCTGAAGTGGCGGTGGTGGGCGTGGCTGATTCAGTGAAAGGGCAAGTCGCACTGGCCTTCGTCGTTTTACGCGATGCCCAGGCCTTGGACGCAGAGGGCGCGCGTGAAGCGCTTGAAGGTGAACTTTGCCGGAGCGTGGACGCGCATTTGGGTGCGATCGGCCGTCCCGCCAGAGTCCATTTCCTGGCGATGCTACCCAAGACCCGGTCAGGCAAGGTGCTGCGCCGGGCGATTGCCGCGTTGGCCGAAGGGCGCGACCCCGGCGATCTGCCGATGATCGAAGATGCCGGGGCGCTGGTCCAGGTGAAGGAAGCCTTGATGCGATAGAAACGTTTCTCTTACGTCACCAAAGCAGCTAACTCATGCTCCGCCGGGGGCGTGAGTCGCTGCGCCTCTTTCGTGAGATTGACTCGCATGGTGGTCTCCGCAACGTCGTGAACCGCTTGCTCAAGCCGGTACGTGCCTTTAGCCTTGAGCCAGTCCATGACTTCCGCCAGATGCCAGATGGCGGTGCTGCCCTCGTGCACCGGCGACGGAAAGGTGTCCGCGTTAGTGAGCATTAACTTGCGCATGTTCTGCCGCGTGACGCCAATTGCCTCGGCGACGTCGGTCAGGCCGACAAAATCCGGTGAAGCTTCCACCAGCGCCGCAGACGGAATGGCCGACTTGACGTCCTTCAAGGCGCTCATTAATGCCGCTTGCGCGCTGTCTGCCTCCCGCGTAAATGCCAGCGCAATCCGGCCTGGTTGACCTACGCCGATCAATGCGTCGTCGCATCCTGCGGCACCGAGACGTCCGATCAACGCTTCGTGGTCGCAGTCGCTGTCCGATAACCGATACTTCAATGTGAACGTGTATTCCATGGCGTTGCCTTAGTTAAGACCGTTGATTGTCCGGAAACCTTGCGCGACTGAAACGTGCAGTTGTCGACCACGCGCTTGATGGCTCGCGCATGATTCACCGCATTCTTCGGCGTGCTCCACACACTGGTGATACAGAACTCGCCGCAACGGCATTCGACGGTGTTGTAGGGACAATAAATCCGGCCCCACGCATGGCTTCCTCCTTGTTCGACGCGCCAACCGTGCGTTTCCGCGTGCCGCAGTGCTTCTTCAATTTCCTTCTTCTGATGCTGTGATCGAGTCATCGTTAGCCCCAATAGTAGAGGCGCCTCTCAAGGTTGTCAAGTGACAACCTTGAGAGGCGCCTGGAACGTCGATACGAAAACTCGTTTTAGAGTTGTGCGTTCGTCGGTCGACTGTGTGTTCTGCTCACATGACCTTGATCATCACGCTTTTGCCGTTACCGTTTTTTCCTTCGCATCCCGGGTATTTGGCAGCAGGATCGTCAGGACTCCGATCAGCGGCAGGAACGAACAAACCTTATAGACATAATCGATGCTCGTCGCGTCAGCCAGATGGCCGAGGACTGCAGCGCCGATGCCGCCCATGCCGAACGCAAAGCCAAAAAACAACCCCGCCACCATGCCGACCTTACCGGGAATCAGCTCGGTTGCATAAACCAGGATGGCCGAGAACGCCGATGCCAGGATCAGCCCGATCACCACCGACAGCACGCCGGTCCAGAACAGGTTGGCGAACGGCAACATCAGGGTGAACGGCGCGACGCCCAGGATGGATACCCAGATCACAACCTTGCGGCCGATCTTGTCGCCTACCGGACCGCCCACGATCGTGCCCACCGCCACTGCCGCGAGGAACCAGAACAAATGCACCTGCGCGGTTTCCACTGGCAAATGAAACTTGCTGATCAGGTAGAACGTGAAGTAGCTGCTGATGCTCGCCAGATAGAAGTACTTCGAGAATACGAGCAGCATGAGGACCGTCATCGCGAGCATGACTTTATTGCGCGGCAATGCAGACACTGCCGCCGACGCACGCGCCTTCTTCACTGCAGGATGGCGTTGATACCAGCGGCCAATGTTGGCCAGCACGAAGATGGCGAGGAGTGCCGCAGCCGAGAACCACGCAATGCTACGCTGGCCGTGCGGCATCACTACCAAGGCGGCCAGCAAGGGCCCGAGGGAACTGCCCGCATTGCCGCCAACCTGGAACACTGACTGCGCAAGCCCGTGGCGCCCTCCCGACGCCATGCGCGCCACCCGCGAAGACTCGGGGTGGAATATCGACGATCCGCATCCAACCAGCGCCGCGGCGACCAGCAATACGGGAAAGCTTCCGGCCATCGACATCAGCAACAAGCCGCATAGCGTAAAACCCATACCGACCGGCAGCGAATACGGTTTCGGATGTTTGTCGGTATATAGGCCGACCAGCGGCTGCAGCAGCGACGCCGTGATCTGGTAGGTCAGCGTAATCAAGCCGATTTGCCCAAACGACAACGAAAACTCGCTTTTGAACATCGGGTAGATGGCGAGGATCAGCGACTGGATCATGTCGTTGAGCAAATGCGCAAAACTGATCGCACCGAGCACGGAGAAGGCTGTGCGTGGAATGGCAGGGCTCAGGGCGGGTGCGCCGCCGAGGGCGCTTTTATCGATACTTGTCTGCATGATTGAGGCTCGATTTGTCTCTCGTCGTATTTCGTTGTCTGGCCGAAGCGCACGGACGAAGGCGCAATGCGCCGTGTCGTAATAATTTTAATGTGTCCTCTACGCATTGTCCGGCCAAATTTTGTCGCGAAACGGACATCAGTTTGCCCATACCTGGCGCGTGCGCGCCCGGTTTTGGTGAGATGGACATCGGTTGCGACCTGTGGGGAAAACACGCCTAAAGAAGCGCCGTTTCCCGCCGTAGACCATTGATGTAGCCGTGTGACCAGCCCAAGAAGCAGGCCGCGCGATGCCAATCAAAATTTAGGGAATTCAACAGATGAAACCGTTTTCGCTGCGGGGCAATCCCGGCGCTGAATTTATTCCCGATGGCGGCGCCAAGGCAGCCGCCCGGGCGATGGCGAAGATCGCCGTCACGAGCGGCCGGTCGTTGTCCGTCAAGGCGTCGTTGCGTCTCGCGTTCGCTTTGTTGCTGGTCGGCACGCTGGCTATTGGCGTGATTGCGCTGACGCAGATCAGCCGTCTCAACGGTTCGACGGAATCCATTTATCGCGAGGGGTATGTCGCCAGCCGGGACGTTGAAGAACTGCGCAGCGCCGTGCTGCGCGCGAGCCGCTCGCAAAAGATGCTGCTCACCGCGACCACCGCGAAGGAGCGCGACGAACTCGGCGCGGACGTTGAACACGCGCTCGCCGACATCGGCCGCGGGCAACATAACCTGCAAAATTACGCGGACCCGACCGGCGACCAGAAACGCCTGGCCACAGCCGTTGGCGCGTGGAGCACCGACCTGCGCACCTTCGTCAAACTGGTGAAGGAACAACCGCTCGACCTGTCGCAGATGAACTGGCAGGTCGGAATGATGGACGTCTCGCTGCTGGTGGCAACAGCCAAGCTGGAAAAGCTCGTGAATGGGCTTATCGAACAGCGCGGCGCGGCGGCCAAGGCGATTATCGAATCGGCGGCTGCCATTTATCACGCATCGTTTGTGATGGTGGCCGTGCTGACGCTCGTGCTGATCGTGCTTGCGTTCGCAGTGGGCGAATGGGTGGTGCGTCGGCTGGCAAAGCAGCTCGGCGGCGAACCCGTCTATGCGATGGAAATTGCGAGCCGGATCGCGGCGGGCGACCTGTCGAACCGCATCTCGATCGCCAAGCGCGATAACACCAGCATGCTCCATGCGCTTTCGGGCATGCAGAAGGATTTATCGACGACGGTCGGCGAAATCGCGGCCAGCGCGGAAGCCATCGCGTCGGCGTCCAGCGAAATCTCGCAGGGCAACGTGGACTTGTCGCAACGCACGGAGCAGCAGGCCGTCGCGCTGGAAAAGACGGCGTCGAGCATGGAGGAATTGACGTCCACCGTACGCCAGAACGCCGAGAACGCGAAGCAGGCGAGCTCGCTGGCGTACAACGCATCCGAGATTGCGGAGAAGGGCGGCGTGGTGGTCGGACGCGTGGTGGCGACCATGGAGCAGATCAATGCGAGCGCGAAGAGCATTGGCGACATTATCGGGGTGATCGAAGGCATCGCGTTCCAGACGAATATTCTCGCGCTCAATGCAGCCGTGGAAGCGGCGCGGGCGGGTGAAGAGGGGCGCGGATTTGCGGTCGTCGCCGGAGAAGTGCGGAACCTCGCGCAACGGTCGTCGGCGGCGGCGAAGGAAATCAAGGGCTTGATCCACGCGTCGGTGGCGCGTGTTTCCGATGGCTCGACCTTCGCCCACGAAGCCGGCACGACCATGGAAGAGGTCGTGAAGGCGGTCAAGCGCGTGACGGACATCATGGGCGAGATTTCGGCGGCGTCGGCGGAGCAGAGCAGCGGTATCGAGGAAATCAATCTCGCCGTGACGCAAATGGACGCGGGCACGCAGCAGAACGCGGCGCTGGTCGAGCAAGCGGCGGCTGCCGCGCAGTCGCTGGACGATCAGGCACATGCGCTGAAACAACTGGTCGGAAAATTTCAGTTGGCGTGATGTAACACGGTGTGCACACTGATGAAAGAACCGAGGCTTGCCGAACCGCCAGCCTTTGTTCTAGAATTCGCGACGGGCGCGGCAGGGCGCCCAGTCTCGCGAAAGTGAAAACACCTGTCACGCGTTATCGCTTCATCTGGATAAACCGCAACGTTGAACCTTTAGCCGCAGCGAGAACGGCACAACAAGGAGAAACGTCATGTGGTCAACATCCTGTCCTCGCACTATCAGTTCCGAACTCACCAACACCGAATTTCTTCGACGCCACGCGCGCCGGCTGCTTCGTCGCGCTCACGCGGACAATACAAGCACGGCGATGCCCGTCGTGCGCCGCCTGCTCGCTGCGGGCGTCACCCGCGCCGGGACGCTCGCGGAGCTTCACAAGACGCGCACGGAGGTTCAGCTCAAGCACGTATTGAATATGCTGGCTGTCGAGCTGGGTCATATCGGCTGGGACGCCTGCAAGCCGCTGCTCGACACGCGAGAGGCGGCCGTCATCGATCGATACCGCTTCGATGCGGGCGCTTTTGGCGACTACGAGAAAGTGTGGTTTGCGGGTGCCGGCGCTGCACGTGAGTGGCAGCGCGAACATGGAGGGTACATCGTGGAGTACGGCGATCAGGCGGTGGCAATACTCTGGCGCGAGTGAAGAGTAGCTTGAGGTTGTTCAACTCGCTGTCGCGCTGCAGGTTCGTGAAAAAGAATCGGCTGCGTGACGGCCAAAGCACAGCAAACGTTAAAGCAACTCCACTTCCTTCCAGCCCGCGTTAGAAAAAAAACGACTTAATTCCCGCATGAGTTCATTCAGCGCCGACATTTCCGGCGGCGTAATCTTGCGTACGTGCTGCGCCTGTGTCCAGTCGCCGTAAAGCATGGCCACCGTCGAGCCGTTCGCCTTCACGGGCAGCAGCACGAACGCGTGGGCGTCGCCGAATGACGGTTTGAACCAGCGCGGCAAGCGGGCTTCAATCCGCGGGTCGCGAGCATTCTCGATAAAAATCCCGACCGGGTTAGAGATCGCCAGATGGAACACGTCAGGCTCGAACGCCGCGGGAAATGTCAGCGACGGCAGCAACTGCTCCACGCCCGCCCCAAGCCCGAGGCGCGCCTGGAACTCATTGTTGGACTGGCGCACGAATACCACCGTGCGCGAAAACGTGAGCCCGGCCAGCACCGCTTCCGACGCCATCGCCAGCACCGCGCTCAGCGCATTCTTCGACGGCAGCGAGCGCAAGTCCTCGAGTCCCGCTGCAATCCGCGCTTCCGCCGATAACCCCGCGCGCGCAATGGCATCGGCGTCCGCGCGCAGTTCCACGATCTCCCGCATCACGCCGTCGTTCGAGTCCTCGTTCGCGAGGGCAAGGCTCATCGCGGCGAGCGTGGCGGCATCGGTCAGCAATGCGCGGCTATAGCGGTTCGCAATATCCACCAGCGACGACTCGCGATGTGCCTCGTCGACATGCTGCGCGGTGAGCGCGTCGGCGACTTCGGTGGAATAGTTGGTGACGGCCTGCAGCCAGCGCACATGGCGCGGCGTTTTTTCATCGACGGGGGCGAGCGGGTCGCGGGTCAGCATGCCGGTGCGGATGGTCTCCGGCAGGCGCCAGCGGTCCGCAGCTTCCATGCCGATTTCCTCGAAGGTGACGCCGAGCAACGTGCTGCACGCGAGGCTGTCGCTGATCTGCTCGGCCGTGGCCTTGCGGCGCAACTGATCCCACTCGGTCTCAAGGTAAAACGCCACCAGCAGCTTGCCGATCTGACGCATCAGCGTGCAGACCACCGCTTCTTCCGACGCCCGGAACTCGCTGTGCTCGGTGACTTGCCGCGCAACGGTGCCGGACAGCAGCGTGCGGTTCAGTTCGAGCTTGGCGTCAATGCGCCGTGGTGCGCTTTGATGAAAATGATCGACCAGCTTCAGCCCGACCACCAGGTGGCCGACCGCGTCCATGCCCAGCACCATCAACGCGCGCGTCACGGTGGTGATGTTGCCGCCGAACGAGATGTACATCGCGGAGTTGGCGAGCCGCAATACCTTCTGCGTGAGGCCGAAGTCGGACAGAACGACCTGGACCAGGGCCGTAAAGTCCAGGTCGTCGTCGCTCATTGCGGACACAGTGGTGCGCAGAGCCTGGGAGAGCATCGGAAAGTCTCCGCGCTCGCTCATTCGGCCCCACAGCTTGTCCAGTAGTTCGGCTTTGGAATTGCTTGCCATGCGATTGGTGTCAATGCCTTACACGGTTCCGGCCGGGTGCCCGGAACCGCTTGAATCGTCGACCTGGGTCGAAGTGTAATGCGCGCAAAAAAGCCCGCATAAATCCTGCATAAACCTTATAACGGCGGGCTTGCACGGAAGCTTTACAGCAAACCACGAATGAAACACTGCAATAGCTCCGGTCGCGGGGCTCCTGCCGACGCAAAAACGTGACGGTATCTTAACAAGGCGCCTGGAGAAAGAGCGTTTTATCCTGAAAGCAACGCATCAGGTCGCCGGCGGGCAGGGCTTTGCTGATCAGCCATCCCTGGATCTGGTCACAGCCCATCTCGATCAACAGTTCGCGCTGCGCCTCTGTCTCCACGCCTTCCGCCACGAGTTCGAGCCCCAGTGATTTTGCCAGGCCTACCACCGCGGCCACGATTGCCTGGTTGTTGCGCGAGGTCAGCAGGTTTTCGATGAAACTGCGATCGATCTTCAGCTTCGAAAGCGGGAAGCGCTGCAGATAGGAAAGGCTGGAATAGCCGGTGCCGAAGTCATCGACGGCGAACGCAATGCCAAGTGCCGCCAGCGTTTCGAGCAGACGGGTAGCTTCTTCGGGATCATGCATCAGCAGGCTTTCGGTGATCTCGAACACGAGCCGGCGCGGATCGAGGCCTGTCAGTTGCAGCGCCTCTTTCACGTTCTGCGTAAAACGCTTGTCGCGGAATTGCTGCGGCGAGACGTTCACGGAAACGTAGTCCAGCACGAAACCTTCGCTGTCCCACTGCACCAGCTGCATGCACGCGGCCTTGAGCACCCAGTTGCCAAGATAGTTGATCAGGCCGATTGATTCCGCGAGCGGAATGAACGCTGTCGGCGGGACGAGACCGTGCACCGGATGCTGCCAGCGGATCAGCGCTTCCGCGCCGACCACGCCGCCGCTGCGGCTTTCGGTGATCGGCTGGAAGTGCAGCGAAAACTCGCCGTTGCGCACGCCTTCGTAAAGATCGCCTTCCAGGTTCAGGCGCTCGGCGTCGCGGGGGTCGTCGTCGGGAACGTGGAACACGACAATATTGCCGCCCGAAGTCTTCGCCTGTGCCAGTGCGTGGTCGGCCATGCGCAGCAGGCTGCTGCTCTCTTGCTCGACTTCGTCGGGGAAGATGGCCGCGCCAATGCTCGCCGATAAATGCGTATGTTGTCCACGATACCGGTAGGGCTGCGCAATTGCGCTCAACACCCGCCGCGCGACATCCTCGGCCGCTGTGGCCGCCTCGGTCGTGGTGCCGGCCGAGAACAGCACGGCGAATTCGTCGCTGGCCACGCGCGCCACCCGCTCGCCGGCGCGTGCTGCGTGCTGGATGCGGCGTGCGGTCTCGCGCAGCATGTCGTCGCCGGCGTCGTAGCCGAGTGCGCGGTTGATGCGCTGGAAGTCGTCGATATCCACCAGCAGCAACGCCGCATGCGTATGCGTGTGAACGGCCTCGGCCTGGGCGGTGTCGATCGCGCTTTTCAGCGCCGTCAGGTTCTCGAGGCCGGTCAGCGAATCGTGATGCAGCGCGTGCTGCAGCGCGGTTTCGCGCTCGCGCCAGTGCGAAACCTCAAACGCGGCGAGCGCGAAGCCGGACAGATCCGGCGCGTGCGTGGCGAGGATCCGCAGTTCGACGAGGATCGGCGTGGTCAGGGATTTCAGCAGATGCAGCGTCGCGGTCTCCAACTTGCCGCTTTGTTGTGCACGGGCGACGAGCGCATCGAGTTCATCGATTTCATGCGAGGGCACCAGCTCATGCAACGTGAGCGAGCTCAGGTAGTCGCGGTGATAACCCAGGAACTCGATGCTCCCCGCCGATACATAGCAAAACCGCAGCGATGCATCCACTTGCGCCACGAAATCGACGGCGGCAAGGGTGGCTTCCGTGGCGACGCTTAGGTGAGCCTCAGCTTCATTCACCGCCGCCGGATGCAATAGATGAAGCGGCGCAGGCGACGCCGAAGCTGGGACGATCCGTCCTGTTTTCGCCCCCCGTGCACCGTGCGACGTCGATTCCGGGAGGGTGGGCGGCCGCGGCAGAGGGTCACGGCTACCCGTGGCCAGCACGGGTGCTGGTGAACCTTCTGCGGTAGCGAACCTGACGATACAGCTTGGCAACGCGGTCGCGATCAACGTTCTGACATTCGCGCGAACGGCGGCGCTGGTTTGGCCGGCTAGGGCGATCCATGCATTCAAGCGCTGGGCGGTGATCCGTTTTACTGGCATGTTTCGGTTATAGCCTGTCTGATTGCGCGCCGGGCCGGTAGAGGCGAGGCGCACGCTGTCCGGCCAAGCGCACTGCATCGGGCATCTGTTGTTGATGTTCCGGCAATGCGGGCATGAGCCGCCGGAATATCCGGTAGCCGCGACTCGGACGCGTTCTTTGCAAGTTAACGGTTATGTCCCGAAATTCTTTAGAGGAATAGCTGAGCGCCCGTGAGCCACGGCCCCGGCGGGTTTCACGCAATTTGTCGACATCACGATTTGGGGTAGAGTGCGGCTTGATCGTTACGAATTCTGAACCGGTCAGTGGGTTCGCCGAGCGTGGTGTCGAGCTATCGGCTGGCCACGGTTCGACCGATTATTTCGCTCTTTGTCGCTCTTTGTGTTTGTACGCTGAATCGTTAAGCTAAATCCTTGAGTTAGCCCTTGAGTTAGCCCTTGAGTTAGCCCTTACGCCAACCCCTCAAGCTAATCGTTTGAGCCAACCGTTGTCTGGTCGCCATTCACTCAGCACCGTTCCATTGCAGCACGCCATGATTGAGTCCCAAAGCCGATTGCCGGAGCCGGCCCCGAAGCCAGGCGTATTGAACGCGCTGAACGCACGCATTGTGTCGTGCGAGGTCTCCGCGACGCCCGCCCATTGCATTGAGCCTGCGTTTTCGCATGACCTCAGCAGGTCCATTCATGCCGCCGGTTGATCGGAACCCGACCCGGCGCGCCGCGCACAGCGCCGTGGACGGTCCTGTGGCGAAGACCTCGGCTAAAATTGCTGCGCCCGTTCTTCGCGAGCCGGAAAGCGTTTACCTCGGCCGCCAGCCGATCATCGATCGCAATGGCGCGCTGCATGCCTACGAACTGCTTTTTCGCGACGGTCCGGACAATCGCGCGCGCATTTTCGACGACGTGCAGGCCACTGCACACGTCGTCGCACGAACGGTGGGCGAGATCGGTTTGTCAGCGGTGCTTGGGGATCACCCCGGCTTTGTGAACATGAACCGCGACCTGCTGTTCGACGACATCGTCCACATCATGCCGCCCGAGCGTTTCGTGCTCGAGATTCTGGAAACTGTCACCTTCGACGCCAAGCTTTTCAAGCGCTGCGCCCAGTTGCGCGCGGCAGGTTTCCAGTTCGCTCTCGACGACGTCGTGTCACTCACCGACCCGCTGCACGAAGCGTTGCCTTACGTGGATTACGTGAAGGTCGACTTCCTCGCTACCCAACGGGCCGATCTGCCTGAACTCACGGCAACGCTCAAACAACATGGTAAGACGCTGATCGCGGAAAAGATCGAAACGTATCAGGATTTCGAAGAAGCCCGCACACTCGGCTTCGACCTCTTCCAGGGTTACTTCTTCGCTCGTCCGCAAGTGCTGGTCACGCGCCGCTCGAACCCCTCGCGCACTGCTTTGCTGCGTCTTCTGGGCGTGCTGTCGGGGGAGCCTGATATGGGCGAACTCGAGGCCGAGTTGAAGCTCAATCCGAACGTGGTCGTGCAGTTGCTGCGGCTGGCCAATTCAAGCGCGTTCAAATTGAGCCGGCCGGTGGCGTCGCTGCGCGAGGCCATCCAGGCGACCGGTACCCGGCAGATTTCGCGCTGGACCCAGTTGCTGCTTTACGCGGACGGCCGCCACTTGCCGTGGCGTTCGGACCCGCTGGTGCAACTGGTCGGGACCCGCGCGCGTTTCATGGAACTGGCGGCGCGTGTCATGCGGCCATCGAGTGAGGAATTCGCCGATGCCGCCTTCATGACCGGCATCTTTTCGCTCGTGCATGTGGTGGTGGATTTACCGCCGGTCGAGATCATGGACTTGCTGAAGTTATCGAAAGAAATGGGTGCTGCAATCGTCGATGGCGACGGTCCGCTCGGTGCGCTGTTGCGACTCTCGCAGGCGACGGAAAGAGGCGACGCGCCGGAGCTCGATGCAAGCATTGGCCCAAGCGTGGATTTCGCAGTGTTGACGCCGGCTGTGCTCGCCGACCTGCAGTTCGAGGCGGCGACGTGGTTCGGTGCGCATCGGGTGGAATAGGTATTGTAGGTATTGCGTTTGCTGCGTTGATGGATGGTTGCGAGGTTGTGCAGTTGTTTGTCCTGTCGTGCGCGGGTCACGAAAATCGAGGAGTGTCATGAAGCGAAAGTTTGCTGGGAAAATGCTGGCAGTGTCGTTGGGCGCAGCACTTGCGGCGTACGCGCTGGTGGCTTATGCAACGCTTAAGCCCGGCGATCACGCGCCGGTGTTCACCGCGCAGGCGTCGCTTGGCGGCAATGTGTATGAGTACTCGCTCGCAGACGAGTTGAAGAAGGGGCCCGTGGTCCTGTACTTCTATCCGGCCGCGTTCACGAAGGGTTGCACGATCGAGGCGCACGAGTTTGCTGACGCAGTCGATGAATACAAGGCCCTGGGTGCCACGGTGATTGGTGTGTCGCACGACAACATCGACACATTGAAGAAGTTTTCGGTGAGCGAATGCCGGAGTAAATTCCCGGTCGCCGCCGACGGCGATGCGAAGATCATCAAGCAATACGATGCGACCATGCCGCTGGTCAGTTCCATGGCCAATCGCGTGTCATACGTGATCGCGCCGGACGGGACGGTGATCTATGAATACACGAGCCTGTCGCCGGACAAGCATGTGGCGAACACGCTGCAGGCGCTGAAAGACTGGAACGAGAAGCACAAGACCCAATAACGTAACCAGCCTTGTAAGGTTTTGATCGATGCCGATTATCGTTGCGCTCGTTGTCCTGGTTGCCGTGATCTACGGTGCGTTCTGGTCGTTTCACGCGTTATCGGCGGCGTTCGGTGTGAGTGTTGCGATTGGCGCCGCGGTGATCGCGGCGCTGGTGGTGGTGAGCATTGCTGTGTATTTCTGGCTGCGGTGGAAGGAAGTCGCACCGAATGTCCACGATGGCGACTGGACGCACGAACTCAAGCGGGATTGGGGCGGCGTTCGGCTCGCGGCCGCCAAGCGGTTGTGCGAGGTGCGGGTGGGCGGCCAGGTCGGCATGTATATTTTTGCGGATCTACATGGAGCGCGGATGGAACCGGGCGCGTCGGGAACCACCGGCGCCTGGCAGGTCGCGCTGAACGTGAAGGACTCGACGCAGCCGCGCTGGAACCTGCCAATGCAGGACCGGCGCGAGGCGCACAAGTGGTGCCGGATTTTAGAGAAAGCCGCCGCCCAGACTTTGTGACGAGCTGTTCATTCCAGTCAGGGTTGGCTAAGTCCGGAAACGGCGCTTGAGCGAATCCAGACTTATTCACTGCCAAGAGCGCGCTACGTGTGATAGCCCATATCACCGCGCACCTTGCCGCGAAATACCCAGTAAGACCACACGACATAAAGCACGATAACGGGTAGCAGGAACATCGTCCCGATCAGCAGGAACTGCTGCGAAAGCGGCGTCGTGGACGCATCCCACAACGTCACCGACGGTGGCGCGATGAAGGGCCAAAGGCTGATCACAAGACCTGTGAAGGCCAGGAAGAACAACCCGATCGAGCACATGAACGGGACCACTTCCTTGCGTTTTTCGAGTGCCGACCACAATGTCCAGACCAGCAGCACCGTCAGTACCGGTACCGGCGCGAACGCGAAGCTATCCGGAAAACTGAACCAGCGCGCCGAGATACGCGCGTCCTTCAGCGGTGTCCAGATACTGATCAACAAGATAAACGCGACCACGCCGAACAGCACTTTCTTGGCCATTCCACGTGCCCATTCCTGCAACTCGCCTTCTGTCTTGAGCACGAGCCACGTCGTGCCCTGCAGCGCGTAGCCGAAGATCAGCCCCACGCCCGTCAGGAGCGGAAACGGCGCAAACCAGTCCCAGCTCGTGCCGGCGAATACGCGTCCGTGAATGGGAAATCCCTGCATGAACATGCCCAGCACAACGCCCTGCGAGAACGTTGCGACCAGCGAGCCGTACCCGAATGCGCTGTCCCAGATCCACTTGCGCGCGCCGACCACTTCGCGGAATTCAAACGCCACGCCGCGAAAGATCAAACCCAGAAGCATGAACAGGATCGGAAAATAAACCGCCGGCACGATGATCGCGAACGCAAGCGGAAAGACCGCGAGCAAGCCGCCGCCGCCCAGGATCAGCCAGGTTTCATTGAAATCCCAGACGGGTGCGACCGAGTTGATCATCAGTTGGCGTTCAACCGGATCGCGGCGCATCAGGAACACCATGCCTACGCCGAGATCGAAGCCGTCGAGCAGCACGTACATGAATACCGCGAGCGCGAGGATGGCGGCCCACATCGGTACGAGGTCGAGCATCATGATCTCCTGGAAGGGGGAACGACGTCGTCCGGGCCGACGGGTTTTACTGCACTGGCGCCGCCCGATGCATCAGCCGATGCCGCCGCCGCCGATAACGGCCGCGCCGCGCGCGTTTCCGGTTGCAGGAGATCGTGATCGGTATCGACGTGTTCATCGGCGGGGCCGATCCGCACGAGCCGCCGCAGCAGGATGAATCCCGAGCCGAAGATGACGATATACGCCAGCACGTAGAGCAGCCACGAAAGCCCGACATCGCCGGCTGTCAGCGACGGCGTGACCGAGTCCTTGGTGCGCATCAGTCCATACACGGTCCACGGCTGGCGGCCGGCTTCGGTCGTCGTCCATCCCGCCAGCACGGCGATAAACCCAAGCGGCATGCCGTACGTGGCGCAACGCAGCCAGCGCGTACTGGTTTCGAGCTTGCCGCGTGCGAACAGGACAATGCCCGAGAGGACCAGCGCGAACATCAGCAACGCGATGCCGACCATGATGCGGAACGCGAAGAACACCACCGCCACGTTCGGCCGGTCCTCACGCGGGAAGTCCTTCAGGCCCTGCACCCGGCCGTCCAGACTATGTGTGAGGTAGATGCTGCCGAGCACCGGTATCGATATTTCGAAGTCGTTGCGCTCGTTGGCCTGGTCGGGGATCGCGAAGACGGCCGCGGGCACGCCCCTGCCGGTGTTCCACAAACCTTCCATCGCGGCGAGCTTGGCAGGCTGATGCTGGAGCGTGTTCAGACCGTGCGCATCGCCGATAACCATCTGCACGGGCACCATGATCACGAGAAAGATCAGCGCCATCTTGGTCATCACGCGGCTTTCCTCGAGCGCGCGACGCTGCCGCAAATAAAGCGCGCCGACGCCGAGAATCACGAATGCGGCCGTCACCAGGAACGCGCTGACCGTATGACCGATGCGGTAAGGAAAGGAGGGCGTAAAGATGGCGTCGAAGAAACTCGTCACTTCGAAGCGGCCATCGGGAAGGATCCTGTAGCCGGCCGGCGTTTGCATCCAGCTATTCACCGCGAGAATCCAGAACGACGAAATCACCGTCCCCGACGCGACGAAAACCGCTGCAAGCACGTGCGCCCATTGCGGCACGAGCTTGCGCCCAAACAGCAGGACGCCCAGAAACGCCGCTTCGAGAAAGAACGCCGTCAGGACCTCGTAACCCATTAGCGGGCCGATCACGCTGGAGGTGGCATCGGTGAACCGGCTCCAGTTGGTGCCGAACTGGAACGGCATCACGATCCCCGACACCACGCCCATGCCGAATGAAACCGCGAATATCTTCAGCCAGAACGCAGAAAGCCGCCGGTACACGTCCCGTTTGCTTAGCCACCAGAGCAATTCAAGCGTCGCGATAAAACACGATAACCCGACCGTGAACGCCGGCAACAGGATGTGAAACGCTATCACCCAGGCAAACTGGAAACGGGATAGCAAAACGGCATCGAACTCCATGAACACTCCCGGCGAGAAGTTTCAAATGGGTTGATTCTGCGGCGCGCCATCCACGCCCAGACGCGCAAATACGGCGCTGTGTCGTGCCACGTCGCGGCGGTGCTTCACGCATCGACCGCTGCGTTCTGGTTTAGATTAAAGCAGGTTTTTGTGAAAGGACGTTTTTATTTCGTGTTGTCATTCAAGGATGCATTCACTGCGCGAACGGATTAACGCAGCGCATAAAGGTGTTCGCAGCGAGGCCGCTGCGGGTCATTTCAGCTTTTCGTATTTCTTGGATCCTGAAGCGAAAGGCGCCGTAGCAGCGGCTGAAACCGGCTCGAATGCCGGGGAATTGTCGTGTGGCCGGCGAGCGACTTATTCGTCCTATCGTTATAATTTCAGCTTTATTACATGCCGCATGGACGACCCTGCGTGCTTCTGATTGCATCGGGGACGACCCCGCTTTAGACGGGAGTTTCCATGTCGTGGTTTCTATTGCTGATCGCCGGCCTGCTTGAAGTGGCGTGGGCCGCGGGCCTCAAAACCTCCGAAGGTTTCACGCGGCTGTGGCCGTCGGTATTCACGCTGGTTACAGCCGTCGGCAGCTTCGTACTCTTGGCGCTGGCAATGCGCCAGTTGCCGCTGGGCACGGCTTACGCGGTGTGGACGGGTATCGGCGCGGTCGGGGCGTTCGTGTTCGGGATTGTCATGCTGGGCGAAGCCCTGACGGTTGCGCGGATCGCGAGTGCCGCATTGATCGTGGTTGGGCTGATCGGATTGAAACTGTCGTCGGGACATTAAATCCGACGATTTAGCGCACTGCAGCGGCTTTTTGTCGCGGTCTGTCGTGGATCATTGGCGGACTATTAAAGGGATCGCAAAAATGACCGTTAAAGAGATCAGGGGCCGCGTGTGCCGTGGTTTCGTGATTAAGGGCTGAATCAGGAACGTTGGATGCTGAACACGCCGTTATATGGCGCGATGCGTCAACGCGCTGCGCGTGGCTATAATGACTTTCAGGTGTCTTGAAAAATTCACCGGGTTCGGCAGCCTGAGTTGGCCGCATGAATTTGGCCACATAAGCCTGGAACAGCGCCAGAATAAGGTGGGCCGGGTCAATACCGGGCCGCAACCATTTATCCCCAGCCCGTCGCCGGACAGCTTGAGCGGCGGGTCAGGCATTCGTAGCCGGATGCGCCGGAGTCTGACCGGCGCTCGGGCACGGGGCGAGCAGCGCGCAAGGAGACGGTCATGCTTGAAGCACTTTCGCTGGCAGCGGGACTTTCGTGGGCCAGCGGGCTGCGACTGTATCTGACGGTATTCGTCGCGGGGCTGTTCGAGCGCATGGGACTGGTCCACTTGCCCGACACCCTCGCTGTGCTGGGCTCTCCATGGGTGATCGGCGTAGCGGCAGCGCTCGCCGTGGTTGAGTTTTTCGCCGATAAAATCCCCGCCTTCGATTCCCTCTGGGACGCCATTCACACCTTTATTCGCATTCCTGCCGGCGCAGTGCTGGCCGTCGGGGCGTTCGGCCACGCCGATCCGGCGTTGCTGACCATTGCTGCGCTCGCCGGCGGCACGCTCGCGGGCGCCGCGCATCTGGCGAAAGCCGGCACGCGTGCGTTGATCAATTTATCGCCGGAACCGGTGTCGAACTGGGTGGCATCGGCGACTGAGGATTTCGGCGCGTTGCTCGGCATCACGCTCGCCTTGTTCGTGCCGCTGTTGTGCCTCGTCCTGATTATTGCGTTCCTGTTGTGTGCCGGCTGGGCATTACCGCGGCTCGTGAGAGGCGTGCGCGGCGGTTTCGGGCGGATGGCCAAGCACATGGTGCCCAGCGTCAGCGCGCGTGTGAATCCGGGCGTCGGCCGGTTCAGGAGCAAGCACGATTGAGTACGAGTAGCCTGGGCGGCGAGTTGAAGCAGGATTCGAAGCAAGATTCCAAGCAGGATTCAAAGCAGCAAGGACTGAGCTTCGCGCAGATCGCGCGCCAGTCGCTGCGAATGACCGCGCGCGACTGGCGTGCGGGCGAGTTGACCATGCTCATCCTCGCGCTCGTGCTGGCGGTTGCCGCGCTCGCGAGTGTCGGGTTTCTCGGCGACCGGATGCGCCAGGGGCTGGAGCGGGATGCGCGGCAGATGATCGCTGCGGATTTCGTTGTCCGCGCCGATCATCCGGTCGATCCCGCGTTCGCCGCAGAAGCGGCGCAACTCAAGCTCGAGACCGCGACCACCGCGATCTTCCCCAGCATGATCAGCGCGGGTGTTTCTGGCAATACGTCCACCGTGCCCGTTGCCCGCCTGGCGGCGTTGAAGGCTGTTTCGCCCGGGTATCCGCTGCGCGGCGCGGTGCGCATCGCGACTGCTGTCGATCAGCCCGGTACGCCCGCCACATCCATTCCTGCGCCCGGCACCGTCTGGGTCGACCCCGCGTTACTCGATGCGCTGAAAGTGCCCGTCGGCGGCACGGTGCGCGTCGGTACGCGCACGTTCACGGTGGCGGCGGTCATCACCCGCGAACTCGATCGCGGATTCTCATTCGTCAGCTTTTCGCCGCGCCTGATGATGCGTGCCGATGAACTCGCGTCCACCGGCCTCGTCACGTTCGGCAGCCGCGTGACCTATAGGCTGCTGGTAGCAGGACCCGATGCGCAGGTCAAGCAGTTCGCGACCTACGCACGCGCAAAAGTGGACGATGGCAAGCTGCGCGGCGTCGCGCTTGAATCGTTGCAGGACGGCCAGCCGCAAGTGCGTCAGACCATCGACCGCGCCAGTCATTTCCTCACGCTCGTTTCGCTGCTCACCGCGCTGCTCGCGGCGGTTGCCATTGCGATGGCCTCGCACCGCTTTGCGCGCCGGCATCTGGACGGCTGCGCCGCGATGCGTTGCCTCGGCGTGAGCCAGCGGACGTTGCGGTCTTTGTTTATCGGTGAATTCTTGGCTGTTGGGCTGCTTGGCAGCGCGGTGGGGGTTGTGCTCGGCTTTGGCGGGCATCTGGTGCTGCTGGACTGGCTGGGCACGCTCGTCGATGTCGAATTGCCTCCGCCTAGCGTCTGGCCTGCGCTGCAGGGCATTGCGACCGGACTGGTGCTGTTGCTTGGTTTCGCTGTGCCGCCGTTGCTGCCGCTGACCCGCGTGCCGCCGGTCCACGTGATTCGCCGGGAGCTCGGCGATGCCGGCCGGGTAGCGTGGATCGCCTACGGCGTGGGCGTGCTGCTGTTCGCCGGCCTGCTCGTGCTCGCGGCGGGCGAATGGAAGCTTGGCGGGATCGTCGCGGGCGGCTTCGCTGGCGGTCTGGTTGTGTTTGGCGGCATTGCGCGCGTGGCGCTCTGGGCGGCCGCGCGGTTCGTTCGCAGCGAACGCGTGGGTGCCGGAGTGGGCTGGCGGTACGCGCTGGCGTCGCTTGAGCGGCGCAGCGGCGCGAGCGCGCTGCAGATCACGGCGCTTGGCATCGGCCTGATGTGCCTGCTGCTCATCGCGATGACGCGCAGCGACCTGATCGCAGGTTGGCGGCAATCGACGCCGCCGGACGCGCCGAATCAGTTTCTCATCGATATCCAGCCTGACCAGCGCGCCGGCGTCACCGATTACCTCAAGCAACATGGCCAGGCCGACGCGGCGTTGTCCCCGATGGTGCGCGGCCGCCTGATCGCCGTGAACGGCAAGCCGGTCAGCCCCGACAACTACGAAAAGGCCGACGCAAAGCGGCTGGTTGACCGTGAGTTCAATCTCTCGTACACGACCGAACTACCCGGCGATAACCGCGTGGTCGGCGGCGACTGGTACGGCACGGACGGGAAACCGCAGATATCAATAGAAGAGGGCCTTGCGAAGATCATCCACGTGAAGCTCGGCGATACGATGCGTTTCGACGTAGCCGGCATGCAGGTGGAAGGGCCGGTCACGAGCCTGCGAAAGGTCGACTGGAATTCGTTCAAGGTTAACTTCTTTGTGCTGATGCCGCCGCCGTCCATCAGTGATTTGCCCGCCACGTTCATCACCAGTTTCCATTTGCCGCCGGGGCAGCAGGGTTTGATCGATGGCTTGATCAACCAATATCCGAGCGTGACCGCCATTGATATCGCGCCGATTCTCGCGCAGATCCAGCGCGTGCTGGAGCAAGTGATTGGCGCTGTGCAGTTCCTGTTTGTCTTCACGCTCGCGGCGGGCGTGCTCGTGTTGTACGCGGCGCTGGCCGGCACGCGCGACGAGCGTGTGCACGAGTCCGCGCTGCTGCGCGCGCTCGGGGCGTCGCATAAGCAGGTGCGCTCGGTGCAGACCGCTGAGTTCGTGGCAGTGGGCGCATTGAGCGGGCTGATGGCCGCGCTTGGCGCGCAGGCAATAGGCTGGGTGCTGGCGACGCACGTGTTCGAGTTTCACATCGATTTCAACCCGTGGCTCGTGCCCGCGGGCATTGTGGCAGGTGTCGTGTGTTCGGGCGTGGGCGGCTGGATGAGTTTGCGCCGCGTGTTGTCGCGGCCCGCGCTGCAGTCGTTGCGGGATGCCTGATCTCAGATGCAACGCGTGGCCGGGCGCCCCCCGCTATCCACAAGACGAACCCCGCAGCGCTCATTGCGCCATCTCCCGATAACCCTGAAGAAAGCGTATGACCGAAGCAAATATTGAACAAGCGCCGCAACCCACGGCATTCGAACTTGTTGGCGGCGAGGAGCGCGTGCGTGCACTCGTCGACCGGTTCTATGACCTGATGGATCTCGAGCCGGAGTTCGCGGATTTACGCGCATTGCATCCCGCAACACTCGAGAATTCCCGCGATAAATTCTTCTGGTTCCTGTGCGGCTGGATGGGCGGCCCGGACCATTACATCAGCCGCTTCGGACATCCGCGCTTGCGTGCTCGCCATCTGAACTTCGCGATTGCATCGCCGCAACGGGATCAATGGTTGCGCTGCATGGCGTGGGCCATGGAAGACATCAGTCTTGATGCGCCCTTGCGCGAGCGCCTCCTCACGTCCTTCTTCGATACCGCCGACTGGATGGTCAACCGCCCGTAGGGTATTGGTTCATTGGTTACAAACATGGCTTCAAACCCCTTCGTGTAGAGGGCGTAGGCGAGCCCGCAAGCAACCCATTTCCTCACCACCCGAATTGCTCATCGCCTTCATTAATCGGTAATTTTGAGCCGATTATGATCGAAATTGAAGGTTTACCGAACTTTTCGTGCCGGTTAGCCAGGATGATTGTATTTGACCAGGATAGCCATAAGCGGTAAAATTATGCCGGTAATTCGGTGTTTAAGCTGATAACCGGCATAAAAATGCACTTTAATCTGTCTAGCTCTCAAGAAGTCGTAGCGGAGTTGGGGCAACGTCTGCGCGCGCAGCGGCTCCTGCAGAACCTTCAGCAGGACGAACTCGCCAGCCGTGCCGGAATCTCTGAGCGGGCTCTTCGCAATATCGAGCGCAGTGGGCGTGCCACGCTCGACAACTTCGTGAGGGTCGTCATGGCTTTGGGGCTGGTGGAAGAAATGGGCGGTATTTTTGCGTTGAAGCCCAAATCCATCAAGGCGATGGAGGCGGCCAGCATCAAGCGCCAGCGCGCTTCTCGAGCTTCAGAATGAAGAAGCTGAGTGTGATTTACGCGGGCTGGGGTGAGCGCTTCGAGCTCGGTCAACTGGCCGACAATGGCACCGACCTCCTGTTTGAATACTCCGGGCTCGCGCAGCAGCACGGCTTGAATTTGTCTCCACTCAAGATGCCGCTCGCAGCAACGACGTATGGAGACTTCCCTGCGCATCAACTGCGACTGCCCGGACTTGTGAGCGACTCCTTGCCGGACGGCTGGGGCATGCTCCTGGTGGACCGGTTGTTTCGGAAGCATGGGCGGGATCCCCGGCTCGTGTCTCCGTTGGACCGGTTGGCTTT
Source organism: Caballeronia sordidicola (assembly GCF_000729995.1). GTDB lineage: Bacteria > Pseudomonadota > Gammaproteobacteria > Burkholderiales > Burkholderiaceae > Caballeronia > Caballeronia sordidicola_A. Next base: position 53,323 of record NZ_JNFG01000024.1, read on the forward strand.
CATCGGCGAAAAAGCGATGGGCGCGCTCGTCTTTGAACCCAATGACGGCGAAGTGCTGGTCCCGGAGGATGTTCAGCTGCTTACTCTCGCTCACGAAGTCCGCCAGGTGATAACGGATGACAGTGAGGCCCTCTTGCGCGAGCTCGCGCTGATGGGCGGTTCACCACACGGCGCGCGCCCCAAGGTATTGGTCAACTATGACCCGCATTCCGGCCGGATGTCGAACTCGGAGCAAGGACCAGGGACACCGTGGCTCGTAAAATTCCCGGCGCAGAACGACCACAAGGAAGTCTGCGCGGTCGAGGCGATGTATGCGGCGATTGCTGTGGCCTGTGGACTTCGGATGCCCACCACCAATTACTTCGATCTCAGTCCTTCGCTGTCGGCGTTTGGCGTCGAACGGTTTGACCGCTCCAACGGGATGCGTGTGCCGATGCATACGGCAGCGGGTGCGACCCACTCCGACTTCCGCGTGCCGCAGATGGACTACATCGCGTTGCTGCGGCTAACGCAGTTCATGACGCGGGACGCGCGTGAAGTTCAGCAGGCATTTGACCGATGTGTGTTCAACGTCGTGTTCAACAACCGCGATGACCACGCAAAAAACTTCTCATTCGTGATGGGCGCAGACGGCCGCTGGCAGTTTTCACCCGCCTATGACCTGACGTTTAACGGGGGGCCGGGCGGGGAGCATCAGATGGACATTTGCGGCGAGGCAAGGGCGCCGGCGCGCGAGGACTTGATGAACCTCGCCAACAAGACCGGCGTTGTATCGCGTATGGCATCGCAGAGCATCGAACGCATTGCCTCGGTTGCGTCAGGGTTCCGGCAATATGCCACGGGCTTTCCAATCACTGAGGAGACGCTCGACATGATGGAGCGCACCGTCAGGGCGAATCAGTCGCGGATGGCTTGACTCTCCGCTTGACGAATGGCATATCAGCCCGCGCCTGCCGGCCAGACGAGCAAGTGCGCAACCGCCCGGGCTAAGGAGGCCTGCGGCGGACCCGCATAATACGGGTTCATTTTCAGCCGGCGACAGACCAGGAGACTTCCCCATGAGCACACGCGCGTTGTTTCGCGAAGACGCCTATTTGACGCGCTGCGAGGCGTCGATCACCGCTATCGACGAGCTCGGTATCCATCTCGATCAAACCGTGTTTTATCCGCTGGGCGGCGGTCAGGCAGGAGACGCCGGATCGCTGACGCTGGCGGACGGCACGCGCATTGAAATGGCCGATACCCGCAAGGCCAAGTTTGAAGGCGCGACCCCCGATGACGCCGTCCATGTGCCCGCGCCGGATCAGGAAGCGCTGCTCGCAAAGCTGAAGGTGGGCGATCGGGTGACGGCCGAGATCGATTGGGAACGGCGCTACCGGCACATGCGGCTGCACACGGCGACGCATCTGGTGTGCGCGGCATTACCCTATCCCGTCGATGGCTGCAGCATCACCAGCGGTTATGCACGCATGGATTTCGCGACGGTCGAACCGATCGAGCGCGAGGAACTGGAAACGCGTTTGCGTGAGCTGATTGGCGGCGCGCATCCGGTGGCGACCGAGTGGATCACCGATCAGGAAATGGAAGAGCGTCCCGAGCTGGTCCGCACGATGAGCGTGAAGCCGCCGGCCGGCATGCGGCGCGTGCGTTTGCTGCGCATCGAGGGTATCGACTTGCAGCCGTGCGGCGGTACGCATGTGCGTAATACGAGCGAGATCGGTGAGCTTCGCATAGCGAAGGTGGAGAAGAAGAGTGCGCGCACGCGGCGTCTTGTAATCGAGTTCGCGTGATGCTCGACGCACGCGCTCAAGCGGTGCTCGACGCATGGTTCGGTGCGCCGGATTCAGCGGAATTCGGCCACGCACGCAAGGTCTGGTTCAAGAAGGACGCCAGGTTCGACGCCATGCTTCACGAGCGCTTCGGTACCTTGCTCGGGGAGGCATTGGCAGGCCGGCTTGCATCGTGGTCCGAAACACCGCTTGGTGCGCTGGCGTTGATCGTGCTGCTCGACCAGTTCACGCGCAATTGCTTTCGCGATACACCGCGAGCATTCGCCGGTGACAAGGAAGCGTTAAAGCTGGCGCGTACGCTGGTCGATACACGCGACGAACTCACGTTGCCGACCATTCATCATCGCGTGTTTGTGTACATGCCGTTCGAGCACGACGAGACGCTGGCAAGCCAGCATGAATCCGTGCGTCTACATCAAACGCTCTTCGATGAAACCGGCGACAAGGACATTGAAGATCGGCTGAAATACGCGCATAGCCATGCTGAAGTGATCGAGCGTCTTGGCCGCTTTCCGCATCGCAACGTGATCCTTGGCCGCGAGTCGACGGAAGAAGAACGCGCGTGGCTCAAGAAGAAGGGCGGCTTTTAAGGTTCCAACGTTTTAACGTCCGCCCGCCACGTCGAGCAATGCGCCAGTCACATACGACGAAGCATCCGACAACAGCCAAACAATCGATTCCGCGACTTCTTCCGCCGTACCGGGCCGTCCCAGCGGCGTGAGCGCGCCCAATTGCGCTGCCCGATCGGGCGCGCCGCCGCTTGCGTGAATCTCGGTATCGATCAAACCTGGCCGCACGGCATTCACGCGCACGCCTTCCGGACCGAGTTCTTTCGCGAGGCCGATCGTCAAGGTATCGACGGCGCCTTTCGAACCCGCGTAATCCAGGTACTCGTTCGGTGACCCGAGCCGCGCTGCCGCCGACGATATATTGACAATCGACCCGCCCCGTCCTCCACGTTTCGTCGACATACGCCGCGCCGCTTCACGCGCGCAGAGATACGCGCCGAGCACGTTGGTATCGAAGACGCGTTTCATGCGCGCGACGTCCATGTCGGCTAGCGCCGAAGCGGGCGCGACAATGCCCGCGTTGTTCACGAAACCATCAATCGGACCGAACGCACGCACCGTTGCATCGAATAGGGCAATCACGTCGGCTTCTTCGCAGACATCACCCTGGATCGCGACCGCTCGGCCACCGGCGGCTTCCACACGTGCAACGGTTTCATCGGCGGCGCTGCGGTTGGTCGCGTAATTCACGCCGATCGACCAGCCACGTGCCGCGCACAGTAACGCGGCGGCACGGCCGATGCCGCGGCTGCCGCCAGTGATCAACACTACCTTCGACATCGTCAGGTTCTCCGCTTAGTCAGTTGATGCATCAAACAGCGTCGCGTTTCTCAGGCCAGCGGTCAACCAGCGGCGGTTGATACGCCTTAAGCGATTCGATCAGCTTCACGGGATCGGCGTTGACTTGCAGCATATCGAGGTACGGCGCGCGCATGAATCCTTCTTCCACCGTATGGCGCAGCATGGCGAGCAGCGGATCGTAATACCCATCCACGTTCAGCAACGCGACCGGCTTCTCGTGATACTTGAGCTGGGCCCACGTGTAGGTCTCGAACAGCTCTTCGAACGTGCCGACGCCGCCAGGCATCGATACAAACGCATCCGAGAGATCGGCCATTTTCTTCTTGCGCTGATGCATGTCGGGCACGACATAGAGTTCCGTCAGACTCTTATGGCCGACTTCCTTGTTCATCAGCAATTCGGGGATCACGCCGATCGCGCGGCCACCGAGCGCCAAGACTTCATCGGCGATGATGCCCATCAACCCCACGCTCCCGCCGCCGTAGACCAGCGCGAGATCCGCTTCCACCAACGCGCGGCCGAACGCTTTTGCTGCTTCGGCATAGACCGGTCTTGCTCCATTGGCGGAGCCGCAATATACGCAGACTGCTTTCATTAAATAGGTTCCTTAGGGGCGCCGTCTTCCTTCGGCGCGCGGTAATCGGCAAAGACGCGTTCCGGCATTTTCCCCGATACGAGGTCGTCGAAAATCTGCCGTGATCGCCCGCGCAGATACGGCGCCATCATCGAGATGATTTGCAGGCTCGCTTGATGCAATTCCGAGCGGATCGTTTCCTGCTCGTTGTATTTGCGCGGGTTCATGACGAACTGGTACGACAACCAGTACGTGGCGATCACGCCCATGTTAGTCGCGATCACCTTGATTTCCGCGGGTGTCGCGACCATTTCGTGATCGGCTACAAGGGCGTCGCACAGTTGCTGGGCGAAGTTGACCTTGTGGGTGATGATCTGTTTGAAATGCGTTTCCAGCGTGCGGTTGCGCGCGAGCAGATCGTTCAGGTCGCGATACAAAAACCGGTACTGCCACAGGAAATCCGCCATGTACTGCAGGTAGGACCACATCTCGTCAATGGTCGGACGATGGTCTTCGGGAAAGCGCAGCCGCTTTTCGATCAGCTGTTCGAACTGGGCGAAAATGCTGTTGATGATGTCGTCTTTGTTGCGGAAATGGTAGTACAGGTTACCTGGACTGATTTCCATCTCTTCGGCGATGGTGGTCGTCGTGACGTTCGGTTCCCCGATATCGTTGAACAGCTTCAGCGATAGTTCGAGAATCCGTTCACGGGTGCGGCGGGGAGGTTTGGCTTCCATGTCGTCCGGACCTGGTTGACCGGCTCCGGGTGAGGGCGGCCCGGTGGGGCCTGCGTGACGGTCGGAATGCGGCCTGAATGCAGCCTGATTGACGGCGTCACGAACCCGGAATCGGTGGGTATCTTGGATATTGGGACGATTATAAACGGCTGAGAGGGGGCCGGGTCTGCGCGGGGGTGCCGGCCGGCCGCCGCGGCGCGCTTCGCGGATCGCTTATGTGAGTTCAAGCGCGAGTGCTGCGTGAGTGCAGGGTGAGCGCAGGGTGAACGCAGGGTGAACGCAGGGTGAAACTAAGCGCGTTTAAAACAGCATCAACGCCCAGCGCCACAGCAGCGGGCCGACTATCAAGCCCCATGTCAGCACGCACACGAGCAGGGCGACCATGACCGCCGCGCTGCCGAAATCCTTCGCCCGTTTGGACAGTTCGTGCCGCTCCAGTGAAATGCGGTCTATCGCCGCTTCCACGCTCGAGTTGAGCAATTCCACCATCAGCACCAGCAGCACGGACGCCAGCAGCGCCGCCCGCTCCACCGGCGAGACCGGCACGAAGATGCCGCACGGCACCAGGATGGCGGCGAGCGTCAGCTCCTGGCGAAACGCGCTTTCTTCGCGAATCGCCACGCGAAAGCCGTTCAGCGAGTTTTTCATCGCGTGCCAGGCGCGGGTCAGGCCGCGGTTGCCCTTGTAGGGATTGAACGGCAACGGAGCGAGGGGATCATCGGCGCTCAAGGGTTCGCTCGGATGCGGCGTGGCCTCGATGTCGTCGTCTTCGTTGCTGAAGGGTTCCCGGTGTATCAAGAGCAGGGATTTCGCTTGCACTGAAGGTTTGGCTTTCACATTGCGCTTCTTTGAAACTTGCTGTGATTGGTCTGACGCACGCCGCGAGTCGCGAGTTGCGGTCGTAGCCACTCCGCTGTGCGGAGCGACTTCTCGCGCGTCCGCTGTGCAGAAGTCAGCAAAGACGAGTCCGCCGGCGACATGTTGCAGTTGCGGGCGGCCACATCGCATTGTTCCCTTCCTCGGCCGGTGGGTCTCGAACCGCACAGCGCGCTTTGACTCCCGCTACGTTACGCCGGGAGCAACGCCGCGTTCAATCGCGCCGTTGCTCTCGCGAGTGCCAGATTACGCCGTTGCTTGCTTTTGCGTCGCACCGCGCGTCGCGAGCGGCTTCAAATTCGCCGCGAATTGCTCCGATGCCGCGCGCCACGAGAACTTCTCCGCCCACGCACGGGCATCGGCGCGTTGAATCTTCAGCGCCCGCAAACACGCTTCGCGCAGGTCTTCGTCGAGCGCGCCCGGGCCATCGGTGCCGAGCACATCGATCGGACCCGTCACCGGATACGCCGCGACCGGCGTGCCGCATGCCATGGCTTCGAGGAGCACCAGGCCGAAGGTATCGGTGCGGCTTGGGAACACGAATACATCGGCGGCCGCGTAGACCTTCGCCAGTTCCGCTTGCGACAACACGCCAAGATAGTTCGCGTTCGGATAGCGCGATTTCAGTTCGGCAAGCGCCGGTCCTTCGCCCGCGACCCACTTCGATCCCGGCAGATCGAGCTTCAAAAAAGCCTCGACGTTCTTCTCGACCGCCACGCGTCCGACATACAGAAAAATCGGCCGCGTCGTGTTCAAAACCTTCGAATCCATCGGTTGAAAGATATCCAGATCCACGCCGCGTGTCCACAAGACCACGTTCGTAAAACCGAACTTTTCGAGGTCATTTTTAACCACCGGCGTGGGCGCCATCACCGCTTGCGAAGGCTTGTGGAACCAGTGCAAAAACTTGTAGGTTGCGGCGATCGGAATATGAAACCGTGCCTGCACGTATTCAGGAAAGCGCGTGTGATACGCGGTCGTGAACGGCAGTTTGTTGCGTATGGCGAACGAGCGCGCGGCCATGCCGAGCGGACCTTCCGTTGCGATATGCAGCGCGTCCGGCGCGAACTCCTCTATGCGTTGCGCGACGCGGCGGCGCGGCAGCAGCGACAGGCGAATCTCGGGATATGTCGGGCACGCGATGGTCCTGAACTCGAGCGGCGTCAGCAATTCCACGCGATGTCCCAGCGCAGTCAGTTCGCGGCTGGTGCTTTTCAATGTGCGCACGACGCCGTTGACTTGCGGTTCCCATGCGTCGGTAACGATCATGATTTTCATTCGATGGCCTCAGTAAGTGAAAGCGCTCAGGACGTTGCTCGGGCAAACGCTCATGCAGTCGCTCAAGCAGATGATCAGGCAGTTGCCCCGGCCTTTTGCGAATGGAGTTCAGGGGAGCGCAGGACGGTCCAGTAGATGATCTTCAACTCACCTTCAAACGTCTCGACAAGCGCCGACAGGCTCTCGACCCAGTCACCGTCGTTGCAGTACAGGACACCGTCGATATCGCGGATCTCCGCTTTATGGATGTGGCCGCACACAACGCCGTCGCAGCCGCGGCGGCGCGCTTCATCGGTCATCACGTGCTCGAACTTCGAGATGAAATTCACCGCGTTCTTGACCTGGTGCTTGAGGTATTGCGAGAGCGACCAGTAGTTCAGGCCGAAGCGGCTGCGCACCCGGTTGAACCAGCGGTTGAGCAGCAGGATCAGTGTGTAGAGCGTATCGCCGAGATAAGCGAGCCACTTGGCGTGCTGGATGACGCCGTCGAAGAGGTCGCCATGCACGATCCACAGGCGCTTGCCCGCGAGCGTGGTGTGGAAGGCTTCGTTGCGTACGTGGATGTCGCCGAAAGCCAGGTCGCAGAACTGTCGGGCGGCTTCGTCGTGATTGCCCGGAATGTAGACCACTTGCGTGCCTTTGCGGGCTTTGCGCAGCACTTTCTGAATCACGTCGTTGTGCGCTTGCGGCCAGAACCAGCCTTTGCGCAGTTGCCATCCATCGATGATGTCGCCGACCAGGTACAAATACTCGGAATCGTTATGGCGGAGAAAGTCGAGGAGATAGTTCGCCTGACAGCCACCGGAGCCGAGATGGATATCGGACAGCCAGATGGTGCGGTAGCGATGGTCGGCGGGGTCGTCGTCGGAACGAGAAGGGGGCTCGGAAATGCTCTGGGGAGTGAGGCTGGCGCTGGTGGCGTCAGGTGGATGGGACGGTGGCGCGACGTCGTTGCGGAACGCGATGGCTTCGGCATCGCGGAGGGTAATGCCTAGGAGGTGACTCGCAGACGATTTAGTGGCCATGGGCACGCGCAACGGGTTGCAGTGCGGCCATTGCGCCATGCTCGCGTGACGGAGCCATGACAGTCACGAAAACTTCTTATTACTAAGGGTTGCGATGGAAGTGGAGAGCGTGCTGCGAGGAAGGAAAAATGCCGCGAATTGCGGCTCTTCGATGTGTTTTGCAAGACAGGTATCGATCCAGCCCGGTTGGCTTTGAGGACGCTTACACCGCATTACGCCGAGCGATGTTGCTGCGCGATCAGGTTCGCTCAGTCGGAAATTCCCCGACGGATATCGTTGCTGCAGAGCCACGACCGCGCGAAAACTGTCACGACTTTTGACACACGACAACATGCACGAGTCGCCGATGACCGGATGCGATACACCGCTGCAAGTACCCGAGCCACTCTGAATCCTCATCGTGTTGGCATAGCCTATACTTTCAAATTTGCGATGGAATCCTATGCAACTGGATAGTGGAACAGTGGGGCCGGTCGTTCGAATCTCGATGTGCAAGGTATGCAACGAACCGGCGCCTATTTACGGTGTCACCGACTTCAACAAGAGTTGCGAAGAGCGGCGCGGCCGCTATCTGCCGCTCACCGGCGTGCCGGTCTATTACCACCGATGCGATGCCTGCGGTCTCATCTTCACGACTGCGTTCGATCATTGGAGCAAGGCCGACTACCTGCAGCACATTTATAACGACGACTACGTGCTGGTCGATCCTGACTACATCGATTCGCGTCCAGCGGGCAATGCCGCCTTCATTCTCGATTTCATCAAGAAAGGTCACGAGTTGAGATGTCTCGACTATGGCGGCGGCAATGGCAAGCTGACTTCGTTATTGCGCGAGGGCGGGGTGGACGGGCACAGTTGGGACCCGATGGACGAAGAAGCGGTGCCACCGTCCGGCTCCTTCGATTTCATCAGCGCGTTCGAGGTTCTGGAGCACACGCCTGAACCGCTGGCGACGGTTCAGGAAGCGCTGGGGTTATTGAACGCGCGTGGAGTGTTGTTGTTTTCCACGTTGACGATCGATCACGTGCCGCCAAGGGGGATGGACAACTGGTACATCGCGCCTCGCAACGGCCACATCACGCTGTACACGCGACGATCATTGCAGACGATGTTTGCGGGATTGGGTTATCGGATCCATCACTTCAACGACAACCTGCATATGGCACTGAAGGACGTCCCGGAGTGGCTGACTTGAGGCAAACGATCGGGGAATGGTGAGCAGGACCTGCATGACGATTCGGATGCCTGAGGTATTCCTGCGCCGTCATGAGAGACGGCATCGACCTGACCCAAGCCGCAAAACGCCGACCTAGGCCCCCGGCGGAACCACTCCGACGATCCGCGTTCCGGCCAGCCGGTCGTGCAAAAACTGCCGCGCCGGATCGAGCCAGACCGCTGCGGCCCAGAGCGCGATCCACACGGTGGTCACCACGAGCGTGGCCGGAACGGAAAGCTTGAGCAGCGGATGCAAGGCCAGCGGCGGCAAGAACCACAGCCACGCAAACACATATCGAGCAATGGCGCGTGCAATCGAAACCGGCGCTCCCCGCGCATCAACGACTTTCAGCCGCCAGGTCTTCATGGGCAGGGTTTGCCCGCCATGCGTCCAGAAGTAGACGAAATAAACCGCGAGCACGAACCCGATCCACGCCATCAAAATATTGTGGTGGGTGAGCCCGTTGCGTTGCTGGGTGAGCGTGCTGAACAAATACCCGGCGATAAAAACGATCCCGAACAGGATCACGCCTTCATAGAGCATCGTAGCCAGGCGGCGACGCAGCCTGGGCGCGGTGAATCCGGGAGACTCAATAGATTCCAGAGAGGATGCGCTCACTTTTGCCTAGGACCCGTTGAACACAGACGGCGCCTGCTGCGGCGAAACCGGAATCGGCGTGGCCGGCACAAAACTGGCGGCGCCGGGAACAGCGGGTACCGCAGGAGAACCCGACGCCCCCATTTCAGCAGCAGCCTCGGAGGCACGTGCATGTTCCCGGGCAGTCATCAGCCGGTCGATATCCTTGACTTCCGTCTTGCCGGTAGGCGGCGCGCTGACAACGGTCGGCCGGCGAGGCCGCTCGGTGGCGGCGAGTTTTTTCTTCTGCTCTTCCGGGAGCTTTTGATACGCATCCCACGCGCGTTCCCGCTTCTCAACGGGGACGGACTTCGAAACTTGATAGTTTTCGCGGGCGACTTTGCGCTGATCCGGGGTCATGCGGATCCATTCGGTCATACGCTCATGAAGGCGCTTTTGTGCATCGGGCGACATCTTCTTGTATCGCGATGCTATCTTGATCCAATTCCTCTTACGTTCCTCGCTGAACTGATCCCATTCCGACGCAAACGGCGCGAGCGCGACGCGTTGAGCGTCGGTGAGCTTGGCCCAGGCCATGGGACTTTGCGGGGAGGAGAGCGAAGAAAGCGGTGACAGGACTTCGCCCGCGCTCGCCCCGGCCGGGGCGGCAGCAACGGGCACCGCCGAAGCGGACGAGTAGAAACGCGGATAAGTGGCCGCAAACGCGACAAGTCCCGCAATTGCGCATCCAAAGACAATCGCGAGGCCGCGCTTGTAACTCACCCGATGACTCCTGCGTTCTTTAATGATTGCGCGTCAGGTACGCGTTGAAACCGTGGTCGAGATAGGCGTCGAGCGGGAGATTGTCGCTGAGCATGGCCGCGTCGATATCGGCGAGTTCCGCGGTGCGCTGCTGGTCCTCAAAATAAGCGATGCCAGCCAATCCGATCACGAGTGCGAGCAGCGGCCAAGCCAGCGCGAGGCGCGAGAAGCGACCGCGTTTACCCGCATGGCCGGACCCCGCACCGGCCAGATGGCCGGAGCCGGCCGCACCCGCTCCGGCGAGCGCAGGCGCGAACACCGGCGCCGCGACCGCGACTTTTTCCGGTTTCTTGCGTGCGATCGCCGTCCGGCGAGCCGCCGCCAGCTTGTCGAGCGAGGCGGCGGGCAGCGAATTGATGTTTTCGTCGAGCGCGCGGCGTACCTTCAGCGCGAACTCGGTTTCCTTGTGATCGAGAGCGTTGCTCATAGCGTGATTCCTTTCGCCTTCAGCGCGTGTGCCAGCGCGTGCGTGGCCCGCGAGCAATGTGTTTTTACGCTGCCTTCAGAGCAGCCCATTGCAGCGGCGGTTTCGGCGACATCCATATCCTCCCAGTAACGCATGAGAAACGCTTCCCGTTGACGTGCTGGTAGTTTTTGGATCTCCGCGTCGATCAGGTTGAGCACCTGTTCACGCTCGAGCCGGCTCTCGCCGCTTTCCGCACCGACCGTCCCATCCTGCGAATCGAAGGTCTCCAGGGGGTCGAATTCGTCGTCGTCGGCGTTGCCGAACGAGGAGAACAGGCTTACCCACGTATTGCGGACCTTTTGGCGCCGGAAATAGTCGTGCGTTGCATTCTGGAGGATACGCTGAAACAAAAGGGGCAATTCGGGCGGTGGCCGGTCGCCGTATTTTTCGGCGAGCTTGATCATCGCATCCTGAACGATGTCGAGCGCCGCATCGTCGTCGCGTACGGTGTACACCGTCTGCTTAAACGCGCGTCTTTCGACGCCCGCCAGAAAATCGGCGAGTTCCTTGTCTGATGCCATCCGTGAGGCCCGGCGCAACGAGCGTGCGTCGATAAGGGTTGGTGAGAGGTTTAAAACCTGCGGATGCTAGCAAACTTTTGCGTCAACAGCGAGCAAATGCGCCGCCGTTACAGCCTGAAACACTCCAATTTCTCGACAATTTCGGACAAATCCGAGCCTTTGAGGCCCGATTCCAACCCGATTCCGCGGATATGGCGTAATTTTTCCTTGACGAACTTTATGGCCTCGGGCTATCGTTTCCGACTCGCATCATAAAGTGAACTGTCTCTTTGAGGCGAGCCCAAGAAGCCCGCTTCCCATTTAGACGCGCCGCTTGAACCCGAGCCATAAGCCCGGCAGAGAGCACCCAATCAATTTTTTGCCGAAAATTCGAAAGGTGAATGTATGAATATGCCCAGCGCGGAATTCTCCACGTCGGATACGACTCCCCCCCTCGAAGCTGAATCCATTGGCGGCACCGTGCTCATGCGCGCGCTCGCTGACGAAAAAGTCGAGTTTATTTGGGGCTATCCCGGCGGCTCGGTACTCTATATCTACGACGAGTTGTACAAGCAGGACGAGATCCAGCACATCCTCGTGCGCCACGAACAGGCTGCGGTTCATGCCGCCGATGCCTACGCGCGCTCCACGGGTAATGTCGGCGTGGCCCTCGTGACCTCCGGCCCCGGCGTCACCAATGCGGTGACCGGCATTGCCACCGCTTACATGGATTCCATCCCGCTCGTCATTATCAGCGGCCAGGTTCCTACCGCGGCAATCGGCCAGGATGCGTTCCAGGAATGTGACACGGTTGGCATCACGCGTCCCTGCGTCAAACACAACTTCCTCGTCAAAGACGTGCGCGAACTCGCTGCGACCGTCAAGAAAGCGTTTTTTATCGCCAGAACGGGACGTCCCGGCCCGGTGCTGATCGACATTCCGAAAGACGTGTCGAAGACACCGTGCAAGTACGAACCGATCAAGTCCGTCTCGCTGCGTTCGTACAATCCCGTGACCAAAGGCCATTCGGGCCAGATCCGCAAGGCCGTGCAGCTGTTGCTGTCGGCGAAGCGTCCGTACATTTACACGGGCGGCGGCATCATCCTGGCGAATGCGGCGCGTGAACTGAACCAGTTCGCCGACCTTCTCGGTTATCCGGTGACGAATACGCTGATGGGCCTGGGCGGCTATCGCGCGGACAACAAGAAATTCCTCGGCATGCTCGGTATGCACGGCACGTACGAAGCCAACATGGCCATGCAGCACTGCGACGTGCTGATCGCGATCGGCGCGCGTTTCGATGACCGCGTGATCGGTGATCCTGAACATTTCGCGTCGCATGCGAAGAAGATCATTCACATCGACATTGATCCGTCGTCCATTTCCAAGCGCGTGAAAGTCGATATTCCTATCGTCGGTGACGTGAAGGAAGTGCTGAAGGAACTGATCGAACAGTTGCAGACGGCCGATCATGGTCCGGACACCGCGGCTTTGGCCGACTGGTGGAAGGACATCGAGGCATGGCGTTCGAAGGACTGCCTCAAGTTCGACCGCGCAAGCGAGATCATCAAGCCGCAGTACGTGGTCGAAAAGGCGTGGGAACTGACCGACGGTGAAGCATTCGTCTGTTCTGACGTTGGCCAGCATCAAATGTGGGCGGCGCAGTTCTACCGCTTCAACAAGCCGCGTCGATGGATCAATTCGGGTGGTCTCGGCACCATGGGCTTCGGCCTGCCGGCGGCCATGGGCGTGAAGATGGCGCATCCGAACGACGAGGTGTTGTGCATTACGGGCGAAGGCTCAATCCAGATGTGCATCCAGGAATTGTCGACGTGCAAGCAGTACAACACGCCGGTCAAGATCATCTCGCTGAACAACCGCTATCTCGGCATGGTTCGCCAGTGGCAGCAGATCGAATACAAGAAGCGCTACTCCAGTTCGTACATGGACGCGCTGCCTGACTTCGTGAAGCTGGCTGAGGCTTATGGTCACGTGGGCATGCGTATCGAGCACACGCGCGATGTCGAACCGGCGTTGAAAGAAGCACTGCGCCTGAAGGATCGCACGGTGTTCCTCGACTTCCAGACAGATCCCACCGAAAACGTATTTCCGATGGTCCAGGCAGGCAAGGGCATCACGGAAATGCTGCTCGGATCGGAAGATCTATAACGGCTGTTTTCCCAAGCGCGGCGCGCGCGCGCCCGTCTTCACAAAAGACGATCGTGACGCGCGGGTTTGATGGAATACGCGCGGGAACACGCTTATTCACTGGATAAATCAGGAACGCAACTATCATGAGACACATTATTTCCGTGCTGCTGGAAAACGAACCGGGCGCGTTATCGCGTGTCGTCGGGCTCTTTTCCGCGCGTGGCTACAACATTGAAACCTTGACGGTGGCGCCGACCGAAGACAGTTCGCTGTCGCGGCTGACCATCGTTTCCATTGGCTCGGATGACGTGATCGAACAGATCACAAAGCACTTGAACCGCCTTATCGAGGTGGTGAAAGTGGTCGACCTGACAGAGGGCGCCCACATCGAGCGCGAGCTGATGCTGATCAAGGTGAGAGCGGTCGGTAAGGAACGGGAAGAGATGAAACGGATGGCGGATATCTTCCGCGGCCGCATTATCGACGTCACCGAAAAAAGCTACACGATGGAACTGACGGGCGCGAGCGAGAAGCTCGACGCGTTTATTCAGGGGCTGGACGCCACGGCGATTCTCGAGACCGTGCGCACAGGAAGTTCCGGCATTGGCCGGGGCGAGCGAATCCTGAAAGTCTGAGAGCGGCTGAACAAAGCGCACGTTATTTAGCACCCAATTTCACAAATCATATTCAAGCAAAGGAACCACCATGAAAGTTTTCTACGACAAAGACGCCGACCTCTCCCTCATCAAGGGCAAGCAAGTCACGATCATCGGTTATGGCTCGCAAGGCCATGCACACGCGCTGAACCTGAAAGAAAGCGGCGTGAACGTGACGGTCGGTCTGCGCAAGAACGGCGCATCGTGGAGCAAGGCTGAGAAGGCCGGCCTGAAGGTCAAGGAAGTCGCTGAAGCCGTGAAGGGCGCGGACGTGGTCATGATGCTGCTGCCGGACGAGCAGATCGCCGAAGTCTACAAGAACGAAGTGCATGACAACGCCAAGGAAGGCGCTGCCCTGGCATTCGCGCACGGCTTCAACGTGCATTACGGCCAGGTTATTCCGCGTGCCGACCTCGACGTGATCATGATTGCCCCGAAGGCGCCGGGCCACACGGTTCGCAGCACGTACTCCCAAGGCGGCGGCGTTCCCCACCTGATCGCCGTGGCGCAAGACAAGTCGGGCGCAGCACGCGACGTCGCTTTGTCGTATGCAGCAGCTAACGGCGGCGGCCGTGCCGGTATTATCGAAACGAACTTCCGCGAAGAAACGGAAACCGACTTGTTCGGCGAGCAAGCTGTGCTGTGCGGCGGTACGGTCGACCTGATCAAGGCCGGCTTCGAAACGCTGGTGGAAGCAGGTTACGCGCCGGAAATGGCGTACTTTGAATGCCTGCACGAACTGAAGCTGATCGTCGACCTGATCTATGAAGGCGGCATCGCCAACATGAACTACTCGATCTCGAACAACGCCGAATACGGCGAATATGTGACGGGTCCGAAGATCGTGACGTCGGAAACGAAGAAGGCAATGAAGCAAGTGCTGACGGACATCCAGACCGGCGAGTACGCAAAGAGCTTCATCATCGAAAACAAGGCTGGCGCACCGACGCTGCAATCGCGCCGCCGCTTGACCGCTGAGCACCAGATCGAAACGGTCGGCGCCAAGCTGCGCGCAATGATGCCGTGGATCGCGGCAAACAAGCTCGTTGATCAGTCGAAGAACTAAGCAGCCGTAGAACTAAAAAAGCTGAACGACCGGCCTTGTGCGCCGGTCCTAGTGAAGACCGCAAGCCGTCCGGTGTCGCTTGGCGCCGGACGGCTTTTGCTATCCTACGGTTTTACTAAAAATATAGAACTCGTTCATGAACTATCCACATCCGATCATCGCGCGTGAAGGCTGGCCGTTTATTGCCATTGCGGCTGTCATTGCCGTGTTGATCCAGGCCATCGGCGGCTTTGCTTTTGCCTGGCCGTTCTGGCTGTTGACGATCTTCGTCGTCCAGTTTTTCCGTGACCCCGCCCGGCCGATTCCGGTTCAGGCAAACGCCGTGTTGTGTCCCGCCGACGGCCGTATCGTCGCTGTGGAAACCGCGCACGACCCTTATGCGGGCCGCGAAGCGCTGAAGATCAGCGTGTTCATGAACGTGTTCAATGTCCACTCGCAACGATCGCCAGTCGATGGCGCCATTAGCAAGGTGCAGTACTTTCCGGGTTCGTTTCTCAACGCCGCAGTCGACAAAGCCTCGACCGAGAACGAACGCAATGCGATCGTGATCGAGACGGCGGCAGGGCACACGGTGACTTCCGTGCAGATCGCCGGGCTGATTGCGCGGCGCATTTTGTGCTACGTCCACGTGGGGGAGCCGCTTAATCGTGGCCAGCGTTATGGCTTTATCCGCTTCGGGTCGCGGGTGGATGTGTATTTGCCGGTGGGCAGCCGTCCGCGGGTGGCGATCGGCGAGAAAGTGTCGGCGTCGTCTACCATCCTTGCCGAGTTCGCAGAGTAATTGGCGTGAATAAGCGGTAAAACCAGGCTGCACAACGGAGGACTCGATGGCGGCACTCAAACCGCGCCGAACGCGAAGCACGACAACACCCCCGCGGGCGTTTCGCCGCAACAAGTCGGCGCAGGACCTGGGCGTGCTGGAAACACGGCGTGCGAAGCGGCAACAGTTTTTGAGGAAACGCGGCATTTACCTGCTGCCCAACGCATTCACCACGGCCGCGTTGTTTTGCGGCTTTTTCGCGGTCGTTCAGGCCATGAACGTACGCTTCGAGATCGCGGCCATCGCGATCTTCGTGGCCATGGTGCTGGATGGCATGGATGGCCGGGTGGCGCGCATGACGCACACGCAAAGCGCGTTCGGCGAACAGTTCGACAGCCTCTCCGACATGGTCTCGTTCGGCGTGGCGCCCGCGCTGGTGATGTACGAATGGATCCTGAAGGACCTGGGCCGCTGGGGCTGGCTCGCGGCGTTTGTCTATTGCTCGGGCGCGGCATTGCGTCTCGCGCGCTTCAATACAAACGTAGGCGTAGTCGATAAACGTTATTTCCAGGGCCTGCCGAGCCCGGCAGCGGCGGCATTGATCGCGGGTTTCGTGTGGCTCGCCACCGATAACCGTGTGCCGCTGAAGCTGGTCTGGCTGCCGTGGGTGGCGTTTGCGCTGACTATCTATGCGGGTGTCACGATGGTGTCAAACGCGCCGTTTTACAGCGGCAAGGCGCTCGATGTACGGTTCCGCGTCCCGTTCGCCGGCGTGTTGCTGGTGGTGGTGGCGTTTGTGCTGGTATCGTCGGATCCGCCTTTGATGTTGTTCGGTTTGTTCGTCTTGTACGGCTTTTCCGGTTACGCATGGTGGGGGTACATGGCCATCCGCGGCCGGCCGAATCCGGCCAGATCGTCTGAAAAAGCGCATTGAGGGTACAGCGCGCATCGGTCTGACGCCGGTGCGCGCTTTTTGCTTTTGGGCGCCTCTTTGTCCAAAGCCTTGCGGGTCACGTCAATCGGTGCGATCGGAAAGCCCAATTGCACGCTCTCAAAAATCTCGCTATAGTCTGCAAATGATTTTTTTCGCCCATCCCCTCTCGTCTTTTCTAGCTGGTGCGCCGCTACGCGCGCTACCGCTACTAGCGCGCCTACCGCGCTAAGCTTCCCGCCTTCCGTCTGCTCGTTCGTGGTTTTCGACGCCAGCGGTGGCGCGAACACCCGGATTCCGTATTGTTTTTCCCCACCGTTTTCAAAACACTAAAACTCCCCACTGGAGCCCGACATGGCAGACAAACTGATCATTTTCGATACGACCTTGCGCGATGGCGAGCAATCCCCCGGCGCGTCGATGACGAAGGAAGAGAAGATCCGGATCGCGAAAGCGCTCGAACGGATGAAGGTCGATGTGATCGAAGCGGGCTTCGCTGCCAGCTCGAACGGCGATTTCGATGCAATCCACACCATTGCCGGCCTGATCAAGGACAGCACGATTTGCTCACTCGCCCGTGCCAACGATAAAGACATCCAGCGCGCCGCGGACGCCCTGAAGCCCGCCGGTCATTTCCGCATCCATACGTTCATCGCGACGTCAGCGCTGCATATGGAAAAGAAGTTGCGCATGAGCGCGGATCAAGTCTACGAACAGGCGCGTCTCGCCACGCGTTTCGCGCGCAAGTTCACGGATGACGTTGAATTTTCGCCGGAAGACGGCAGCCGTTCCGACCTCGATTTCCTGTGCCGCGTGCTAGAAGCGGTGATTGATGAAGGCGCAACCATCATCAATATTCCAGATACCGTCGGCTACGCCGTGCCGGAAGGCTACGGCAACCTGATCAAGACCATCCGCGAACGCGTGCCGAATTCGGACAAGGCGGTTTGGTCCGTGCATTGCCACGATGACCTCGGCATGGCGGTCGCGAATTCGCTGGCCGGTGTGCATATCGGCGGGGCGCGTCAGATCGAATGCACGATCAACGGCTTGGGCGAGCGCGCAGGCAACACCGCGCTTGAAGAAGTCGTGATGGCGATGAAAACGCGCAAGGATTACTACGGGCTCGAACTCGGTATCGATACAACGCATATTGTGCCGACCTCGAAGCTCGTCTCGCAGATCACTGGTTTTGTCGTGCAGCCGAACAAGGCCGTGGTCGGCGCGAATGCGTTTGCGCATGCTTCCGGGATTCACCAGGATGGCGTGTTGAAAGCGCGCGATACCTACGAAATCATGCGCGCTGAAGACGTGGGCTGGGCGACTAACAAGATCGTGCTCGGCAAGTTGTCGGGTCGTAACGCGTTCAAGCAGCGGCTGGAAGATCTCGGCGTGACGCTGGAATCGGAAACGGATGTGAACGCCGCGTTCGTGCGCTTCAAGGAACTCGCCGATCGTAAATCCGAGATCTTCGACGAAGACATCATGGCGATCGTCTCCGAAGAATCCGCTGAAATGCAGGCTAAAGAAACGTTCCGCTTCGTGTCGCTGGCGCAGCACTCGGAAACGGGCGAGCAGCCGCATGCACGCGTGGTGTTTGCCGTCGATGGTATCGAAGTGCAGGGTGAATCGCGTGGCAATGGCCCGGTCGATGCCACGCTTCACGCGATCGAATCGAAGGTGACGAGTGGCGCCGAACTCGTGTTGTATTCGGTGAACGCCATTACCACCGGCACGCAGGCTCAGGGCGAAGTGACCGTGCGTTTGTCGAAGAGCGGCCGGATTGTGAACGGCGTGGGCACGGACCCGGACATTGTGGCGGCATCGGCGAAGGCGTATATCGCGGCGTTGAACAAGCTGCATTCGAAGGTTGAAAAGTTGAATCCGCAGCTTTCCTCAGTTTGATTCGATTGAGCGAAGCGCGTATCCGGCGCTTCATCGGTTAAAAACGGCTCTCGCCACAAGCGAGGGCCGTTTTTCATTGCAGCTTAATTAACAGGAGACCGTTTGAAAAGCGCCATCCTAGTGGCCGATGGTTTCGATCACGCTGGGCGCCACCAAGTGCAGTCGCGGGTTCTGCGGCCGATACCGCTCATGCCGCTTTCGACGCTGCATTCGAAGAGCCGGCGGCCTGTCCTTCGGAATCGACTGCGGTCTCGGCGGCATCTCCGGATGAAAGCACCTTGATGCGGCCGTCGTGCAGGCCGAAGATCCAGCCGTGAACGCGCGGTGGACGCTCGGCATCGCGCACGATGGACGTGTCACGCAGCGCCTTCACTTGTTCGAGCACGCTCAGTTCGGCCAGCCGGTCGATGCGCGAATCCATCGTGCCCAACGCGTCGAGTTCGCTGCTGTGCGTATGTGCCAGCGCGCACAGCGGGGCAATGCGACGGTTGACATGCGGCAGGGCGTCGGACAAGGGCAGCAACGACGCTCGCACGCCCCCGCAGCCGTAATGTCCGCACACAATGACGTCGTCCACTTTTAAAACGTTCACCGCGTATTCGAGGACGCTCATGGTGTTGTCATCGTCCGGTGAAAAGAGGTTCGCGATGTTGCGATGGACGAATAAATCACCGGGCTTCGAGTGCGTGATGGTTTCGGCCGGCACGCGGCTGTCCGAGCATCCAAGCCACAGGACGGTCGGACTTTGGCCCTGAGCCAGGGTTTCGAAGAAATCCGGGTCGCTGGCGGCAACCTCAGCCGCCCAGCCGACGTTTTCAACCAGCATGCGTTTGGGTCGATTCATGGGTATCAGCTCCAAAAGCGTAAAAGGCACAACGCTGCAACGGTCAAATTATCGCTGGAAACGGGTTTCCGGCGTCATAGCTGCGTCGCGACGTTACCTTACGAATTAATTTCCATGAAAGGGTTTCAGTCGTCTAGGCATAAAAAATGCCGCTTTTCAGGGCGGCATTTTTTTTCGTCGACAAAAGATTTCTTCAGTGCTTCCACCGAAATCAGAAGAAATTCCGTTGATCGGGATCGTGCAGCGGGTCAGGCGTTTTTTGCGTCAGGCGCAGCGTCCCTTGGTCATCGAAGTAAAAGCTGTACATCATGTACCAGACGTTTGCCTCCATGTACCGGTACGTCCAGACCTCGCGTTTCATCAACGGGAAGTAGGACGTCTCCACCGGACGACCGAAGTTGAGCAGCACGTCCTTACGCGTCCACGTGCCGATCTGCGCTTTGTAGAACTCGTTTTCATCGAGGACCTGACGCACGCTCACGATCTTTCCCGATGCATCGATATCCGCCGCCGTGGTCGTCTCGCCCAGCGGTTGCGTCGGCCACATCAGGCGGCGGCCGCCGTCCGGCAGGTCATAGACCTCCCTCGGCGGCCCCAGCTTCGCCGTGATCGTGGACGAATCCGCGCCCGCCTGGTAGTTCTGCCATGGCTGTGCGCACGCCGTGAGCAGAAGGGCGAGTGCCATTGCCGCCGCGGGTTTTCGTATTGCCTTGCTCAACATTGAAGCCTCCTTCGTATTCGTATCCACGCGGTATCCACGATCGGGCGTGGGTTTTTCTACTGATTTGCGCGGCATTGGTTATTTTGACATGCAGGCTGAGTGGGTGGTTTTGATCGCGGTTAGCGCGGCGTGCTTTTGCTGGCAAGTGCTTGCGCTTGGCCGGTGCTTGTATAGGAAACGCGCAGGCTCGGGTGGCTATTCCATCTACGTTCGGATTTTCCCGGCGGTTGCATGCAGCGTGCCGAACGCCCTATGATCCGCGATTCGCTTCGCTGTCATTTATCCATGGATGGACTGTAATGGACTATATGGGTCTCGGCCTTCGCTTGTTGCGCGCGGTTTCTATCAGGGCAAGTAATTGGGTCCTACCGGCAGGGTGGTTCAGGTTGCTCGGTCGCGCATCGGGCGCCGGTAAGCACCTGGGTGGTTCGTTGCTGGTGGCTTCATGCGTTGGCGGTGTGTTCGCCGCTCCCACGTTCGCCGCGAGCCAAGTTCCCAGTTTGTCCCCCATCCGCATCGCGATGATCGAAGGCATGTCCGGTCCGTTCGCCAACGCGGGCGCAGCCGTCGAACGCAATCTGCGTTTTGGCGTGGAGCGCGTGAACGCGAACGGCGGTGTTACTTTGCCCGATGGCAAACACCCGCTGCAACTCGTGGTCCTCGATGGCAAGGGCAGCAGCGAAGCCAGCCTGGTCCAGTTGCGTGCGGCTATCGACCAGAATATTGGCTTTGTCATGCAGGGCAATAGTTCGGCGGTGGCGGCGGCGCTCATCGACGCGATCAATAAACAAAATGCCCGCGATCCGGAGCATCGCGTGGTGTTCCTCAACTATTCCGCCGATGACCCCGCACTCACCAACGCGGATTGCAGCTTCTGGCATTTCCGCTTCGATGCCCACGCCGGCATGCGCATGAATGCGCTCGCCGATGTGATCCAGCACGATCAATCGGTAAAGAAAGTCTATTTGTTCAACCAGGACTACAGCTTTGGCCACGATGTCAGCCTTGAAGCCCAGCGTGCGCTGAAGGAGCGCCGTCCGGACATCGCCATTGTCGCCGATGAATTCATCCCCGCCGGCCGCGTGAAGGACTTCGCGCCGTACATCGCCAAGATCCGCGCAAGCGGCGCCGATGCGGTGATCACCGGCAACTGGGGCAACGACCTGACGCTGCTTGTCAAAGCCGCCCGCGAACAAGGGCTCGACACGCATTTCTATACGTTCTACGGCAACAGCCTGGGCGCGCCCGCCGCGCTGGGCGACGCCGGCGTAAAACACGTGGTGGCGGTGGCCGACTGGCATCCGAACGCAGGCGGCGCGGCATCGGACGCTTATTACGAAGCGTTCCGCGCCCGTTTCCCGGCCGCCGCGGACGATTACCTTTTCCTGCGCATGCCGCTGATGATCGAGATGCTTGCGCAAGCCATGGAGAAAGCACATAGCGCCGACCCGACCGCGGTTGCCCGGGCGCTGGAAGGCATAAAGCTGGACAAGGGTTTCCAGACGACAGAAATGCGCGCCGCCGATCATCAACTGATCCAGCCCCTTTACGTGATGGAAATGGATAAAGCGGGCTCGCCCGACGTGCATTTTGACAACGAAGGCTCCGGCTTCGGCTTTCGAACGCTGCTGAAGATCCCGGCGGCGCAGACCGCCATGCCGACCACGTGCCAGATGAAGCGCCCGGCGCCGTAAATGCGGCCAACTCAAGCCGAGGCCTATTGCGCAATGTCGGCCGGCGCCTGGAACCATTCGACGGCCAAAGTTGCTGTGCTATAATCCGCGACTTGCCGTACTCATGGTTAGTGGAATTGTGGGTTGAAAGCCCGCTAAAAACGTTCCTCGAATCCTCCCGGCAAGGAAGTCCGAAGTCGAGTTATCAGTTAGGTATAGGCTGAAAATCGACTGAGGAAAGCTGTAGAAAACCCACGGCACGGCCCTTCTTCCGTGACCGCCTGTCCGTTTCAAAGGAAAATCAAATGTCTACCGTAGCAGCAGTTGCTCATGCAAAGAAGTCCGACGTTGTCGCAGAATATGCGCGCGCCGCTAACGATACCGGATCGCCAGAAGTGCAAGTTGCACTGCTGACCACCCGTATCAACGAACTGACCGTTCACTTCAAGGCTCACACGAAGGATCACCACAGCCGCCGCGGTCTGCTGCGCATGGTGAGCCGCCGTCGTAAGCTGCTCGATTACCTCAAGGGCAAAGACGCTGATCGTTATCGCTCGCTGATCGAGAAGCTGGGCCTGCGTAAGTAAGCGGCCAGCGTTCACAACGAAATGCCTGTGTCAGTCTGCTGATACAGGCATTTTGTTTTTGAACGGCGCGTGAGTCATGGACGCAGAAGTGAAAGTAGCGGGAAATATCGAAGGCTTGGATTAGAGCCAACCCCGGATCGGCAGCCGATTCGACTACAGGACCGGGCCTCGCGGCAGAGCTTTGTGTCATTCCAGCGCGTCATGCGCATCGCGTGTCGTGTTGCGTTGGAATGACATACACCCCTCTTTTTGCGCGGTTCCGGTCATCGCTTGGCTTCGTAGTTTTTTTGCCGTGTGCACGGATTTCGGATGCTCCGGAATCCGCGACAACACGTTGGGAAACACGCGAGGCATAACGAAGAAGGAGTGAATATGTTTAAAAAGATCGTCAAGGAATTCAAGTGGGGACAACACAACGTTCGCCTGGAAACTGGTGAAATCGCGCGCCAGGCAGGCGGTGCAGTCATCGTTGATATAGAAGATACCGTGGTGCTCGCGACGGTTGTCGGCGCGAAGACGGCAAAGCCGGGTCAGGATTTCTTCCCGTTGACCGTCGACTATCTGGAAAAGACCTACGCAGCCGGCAAGATCCCGGGTGGTTTCTTCCGTCGCGAAGGCCGTCCGTCAGAAGGCGAAACGCTGATCTCGCGCCTGATCGACCGTCCGCTGCGCCCGCTGTTTCCGGAAGGCTTCTATAACGAAGTGCAGGTAGTAATCCATGTGCTGTCGTTGAACCCCGACGTGCCTGCTGACATCCCCGCGCTGATCGGCGCGTCGGCAGCGCTGGCTATCTCCGGCCTGCCGTTCAACGGCCCGGTAGGTGCAGCACGCGTGGCCTATATCAACAACGAATACGTGCTGAACCCGACCCGTCCGCAAATGAAGGAATCGGCGCTCGATTTGATCGTCGCCGGTACGGAACGCGCGGTGTTGATGGTGGAATCGGAAGCGCAGCAACTGACTGAAGAAGTCATGCTTGGCGCCGTGGTGTTCGGTCACGACCAGATGCAGGTTGCTATCGACGCGATCCACGAGCTGGTTGCCGAAGGCGGCAAGCCGGAATGGGACTGGGCGCCGGCACCGAAGAACGAGCCGCTGATTGCACGCGTGGCGGAATTGGCGCAAGCCGACCTGAACGCCGTGTATCAGATCCGCGACAAATCGGCTCGCACCGCGAAGCTGAAGGAAGTGTACGCAGCAACGACCGCCAAGCTGAACGAAGACGCAGTGGCAGCGGGCCAGACGCCGGCTGACAAGGCGACCATCGGCAACGTGCTGTTCGATATCGAAGCGAAGATCGTCCGTACGCAGATCCTGAACGGCGAACCGCGTATTGACGGCCGCGACACCCGCACCGTCCGTCCGATCGAAATCCGTACCGGCGTGCTGCCGCGTACGCACGGCTCGGCTCTTTTCACGCGCGGCGAAACGCAAGCGCTCGTGATCGCGACGCTGGGCACGAAGGGCGACGAACAGAACATCGACGCGCTCGAAGGCGAGTATCGCGAACGCTTCATGCTTCACTACAACATGCCTCCGTTCGCGACCGGCGAAACGGGTCGCGTCGGTTCGCCGAAGCGCCGTGAAATCGGTCACGGCCGTCTGGCCAAGCGCGCGTTGGTCGCTGTGCTGCCGAGCGCCGACGAATTCGGCTACTCCATCCGCGTTGTATCGGAAATCACGGAATCGAACGGTTCTTCGTCGATGGCTTCGGTCTGCGGCGGCTGTCTCGCACTCATGGACGCCGGTGTTCCAATGAAGGCACACGTCGCGGGTATCGCGATGGGCCTGATCCTGGAAGGCAACAAGTTTGCAGTCTTGACCGACATCCTGGGCGACGAAGATCACCTCGGCGACATGGACTTCAAGGTGGCGGGCACGGCGCAAGGCGTGACTGCACTGCAGATGGACATCAAGATCCAGGGCATCACGAAGGAAATCATGCAGGTCGCGCTCGCGCAGGCTAAGGAAGGCCGCATGCATATCCTCGGCAAGATGACGACCGCGGTTCCGGGTACGAACACGAACCTGTCGGACTACGCGCCGCGCATGATCACCATGAAGATCAATCCGGAGAAGATCCGCGACGTGATCGGCAAGGGCGGTTCGGTGATCCGTGCGTTGACCGAAGAAACCAACACGACCATCGATATCTCCGATGACGGCGTGGTGACCATCGCCAGCACGAGCAGCGAAGGCATGGCGGAAGCGAAGAAGCGTATCGAAAACATCACGGCTGAAGTGGAAGTGGGTCAGGTCTACGAAGGCCCGGTACTCAAATTGCTGGACTTCGGCGCTATCGTGAATATTCTTCCGGGTAAGGATGGTCTGCTGCACATCTCGGAAATCGTGAACGAGCGCATCAAGGACATCAACGACTACCTGAAGGAAGGCCAGATCGTGAAGGTCAAGGTCATTCAGACAGACGAAAAGGGTCGCGTGCGTTTGTCGGCGAAGGCTTTGTTGAACGAAGGCGGCGCGCCTATCGAACCGATCCAGCCGACGCAGCAGTAATGCGGTAAGTTCGGAAGGCCGGCGCGTGAAGTTTGCGCGTCGGCCGTTTTCGAATGTGATGGTGTGTGTGATGGTTCGAATGTGATCTGATGTTATTGCGGGTTTCGGCTGAGTGATTTCGGCTGAATGAGCCCGCAATGCCATGGGGTTATGCATCGGTGTGACGCGATTGTGACTTGAAGGGAACAAGCAGATGAAAGCCATCGAAATCACCGAGTTCGGCGCGCCTGACGTATTGAAGCTGGGCGAACGTCCCATGCCCGAGCCGAAGACCGGCGAAGTGCTGATCAAGGTCACGGCGTCGGGCGTGAATCGTCCGGACGTGTTCCAGCGCAAGGGCGGTTATGCGCCGCCGCCGGGTGCATCGGATCTGCCAGGACTGGAAGTGGCGGGTGAGATCGTGCGCGGTGACTTTGACCCGAAGCACAATCCGTTCGGTTTGAAAGCAGGGGACCGCGTGTGCGCCCTGCTCGCGGGCGGCGGTTACGCCGAATACGCGTGCGCGCCGCTCGATCAATGCCTGCCGGTGCCGAAGGGGTTGACGGACATCGAGGCGGCATCGCTGCCGGAAACGTTCTTTACGGTCTGGAGTAACGTGTTCGAACGTGCGCATCTGGGCAAGGGCGAGAACGGCGCCGAAGAAACGCTGCTGATCCAGGGCGGGTCGAGCGGTATCGGTGTGACGGCTATCCAGATTGCGAAGGCGCTGGGGCATCGCGTGTTCGTGACTGCAGGCAATGACGAGAAGTGTCAGGCGTGCGAAGAACTAGGCGCGGAACGCGCAATCAACTACAACACGGAAGATTTCGTCGATGTCGTGAAGTCGCTGACGAACGATCGTGGTGTGGATGTGATTCTCGACATGGTCGCCGGTGACTATCTTCCGCGCGAGCTGAAGGCGCTGGCCGACGGTGGCCGGGTGGTGGTCATCGCAACGCTGGGTGGCTCGAAGGCCGAGATTAATCTCAACGAAGTGCTGCGCCGCCGTCTGGTAATCACCGGCTCCACGTTGCGGCCGCGCTCGGTCGCGTTCAAGGGCAGGGTCGCGGTGCAATTGAAGACCCAGGTGTGGCCGGAAATCGAAGCGGGACGGATCAAGCCTGTCATTCACCAGGTTTTCCCCGCCGATCAGGCCGCCGCCGCTCATGCGTTGATGGAGAGCAGTACGCACATCGGCAAGATCATGCTGGACTGGAGCCAGGTCGCCTGATTCCGGGTCCCCTAGCTGAAATGAGCGGCGGATCAGGTTTCGTTGTTTGACCGCGTTGTTTGACCGCGTGTTTGACCGCGTGTTTGACCGATTTCCGCCGGGCACAGTAAAATCGCATGTTGTGCTGGCGCGTTGCGTCCGAAAGTTCCATTTTTCTATATCAATGATCGGCAGCCTCGCTGCTACGACGAGACAAATGCCGAAAGAACAAGCCAAACGCGCAAAGCTGGTGGTCGGTAACTGGAAGATGCACGGCCGTCTGGCTGAAAACGCCGTCTTGATGCAGGCAGTGGCCGCCGGCGCCGCGACATTGCAGAAGGGCGTGCGCACAGCGGTTTGCGTGCCCGCGCCGTATCTTGCGCAGGCCCAGGCGCTGTTGGGCGGATCGGTGGTCGCCTGGGGCGCCCAGGACGTCTCGGCCCACACGCAGGGTGCTTATACCGGCGAGGTCGCGGCAGGCATGGCGGCGGATTTTGATGCAACATTCGCGATCGTCGGTCATTCGGAGCGGCGCGCCTATCATGGCGAGCATTCGGACCTGGTCGCGGTGAAGGCGCAGCGAGCGCTGGAAGCCGGGTTGACGCCTATCGTGTGTGTGGGTGAAACGCTGGAGCAGCGTGACAACGGTTTGACAGAACAAGTGGTCGGCACGCAACTGGAAGCGGTGTTGCTGGTGCTGAGCGAAGCGCAGGCGGCGAAGATTGTCGTGGCGTACGAGCCGGTCTGGGCGATCGGCACGGGTAAAAGCGCGACGACGGCGCAGGCGCAACAGGTTCACGCATTTCTGCGTGCGCAATTGGCAGGCAAGGGCGCGGCAGTAGCGGACGTGCCGGTGTTGTACGGCGGCAGTGTCAAGCCGGAGAACGCGGAAGAGTTATTCGCTCAACAGGACATCGACGGCGGATTGATTGGCGGCGCATCGCTGAAGTCGAACGATTTTCTTGCGATTTGTCAGGCGGCACAAAACGTTTCGGTTTAATCGCCGAGTTTAAGCTTTCGAAAATGTAAGCATTAAAAGCGTGGCGCATCAGTGTCACGTGAACATTAAAGAGTCGGGTGAACGGAATGTTGTATTTAAAGACTTTGATTATCGTCGTCCAGTTGTTGTCGGCGTTTGGTGTTATTGGGCTGGTATTGTTGCAGCACGGTAAGGGCGCCGATATGGGCGCGGCCTTCGGTAGCGGGGCGTCGGGAAGCCTGTTCGGGGCGACCGGATCGGCCAACTTCCTGTCGCGTACAACGGCCGTGCTTGCCGCCGTGTTTTTTATCTCGACACTGACGCTGACATACCTGGGCAGCTACAAGCCGGCCGCCTCCGCAGGCTTGCTGGGCGGGGCTGCAGTGACTGCGCCCGCAGCCCATCCGGCGGTTGCCGCCGCTGGTTCGGCACCTGCTTCCGCGCCGGTTGCATCGTCGGGTCCGGGCTCTGACGTTCCGAAATAATTTTTCGCCTGGATCGCTTTTTGTGCGTTGAACAAACTGGTTAACCCGGTTATAATTTTGTTCTTGAAGCGATTTCCGGCAATAAGAAGTTGTTTTACCGGATTGCAAGACAGTGCCGACGTGGTGAAATTGGTAGACACGCTATCTTGAGGGGGTAGTGGCGAAAGCTGTGCGAGTTCGAGTCTCGCCGTCGGCACCAAAAGTTATCCAATGCCAGCCGCATGCATTGCTTCGGCTGGCATTGTCACTTCTGGCGAGTAGATTTGCTCAAGTTCTTCTGTGCAAGTTTCTCGGCTTTAGTTGAAAATCGGTTGGGCGGTCGTCCCAGCCGGCACACCAGATCAAACCGATTTGAGGATAGTCGTGAATCTCTCAGCCTATTATCCCGTCTTTCTGTTCCTCGTCGTAGGCACCGGTTTGGGTATCGCGCTGGTTAGCATCGGTAAGATCCTCGGTCCCAATAAGCCTGACACCGCAAAGAACGCACCTTACGAGTGCGGCTTCGAAGCATTCGAAGACGCGCGTATGAAGTTCGATGTGCGCTACTATCTCGTCGCTATTCTGTTCATTATTTTCGACCTCGAAACCGCGTTCCTGTTTCCGTGGGGCGTTGCCCTGCGCGACATCGGCTGGCCCGGTTTCTTGTCAATGATGGTTTTTCTGCTCGAGTTTCTGCTTGGTTTTGCCTACATCTGGAGAAAGGGTGGGCTGGACTGGGAGTAAGAGAGTATCGGGCGGGTTGAAGATCACCGGATTGCTGGGCGGCTATGGCTGGCTGCTCATCTGGAGTGAAGGCAAATGAGTATTGAAGGGGTCTTGAAGGAAGGGTTTGTCACCACCACGGCTGACAAGCTGATCAACTGGACGCGCACGGGTTCGCTGTGGCCCATGACGTTCGGCTTGGCGTGTTGTGCGGTCGAGATGATGCATGCGGGCGCTGCTCGCTACGATCTGGACCGTTTCGGCGTCGTGTTTCGTCCGAGTCCGCGGCAGTCGGACGTGATGATCGTCGCCGGCACGCTATGCAACAAGATGGCGCCGGCATTGCGCAAGGTCTACGACCAGATGGCCGAGCCGCGCTGGGTCATCTCCATGGGTTCGTGCGCCAACGGCGGTGGTTACTACCACTATTCGTATTCGGTTGTGCGCGGATGCGACCGCATCGTTCCGGTCGATGTCTACGTGCCCGGGTGCCCGCCGACGGCTGAAGCGTTGGTGTATGGCGTGATTCAGTTGCAGGCGAAAATTCGCCGCACCAGCACCATCGCTCGCCAGTAATTGTCGTCAGCAAGTGCGCCGATCATTCATGGCGCACTCACAGCACACATAGGCACGGCAGTCAGCGTTGTTGAAGTCCCTGAAGTCCCATTAAGCGTCACCAAGGCCAGAGCCTCCCCAATATGGCAAGCAAACTCGAGACCCTGAAAGCGAACCTCGAGGCGGCGTTCGGCGACCGCCTGCAAAGCACCACCGAGTCGCTCGGGCAACTGACCATTGTCGTCAAGGCAGCGAACTACGCCGACGTGATACTCAAGCTGCGCGACGACCGTTCGCTCGGCTTCGAGCAACTCGTCGACCTGTGCGGCGTGGACTACTCCACGTACGGCGACGGCGCCTACGAAGGCCCGCGTTTCGCGGCCGTCCTCCATCTCCTTTCGATCGCGAACAACTGGCGCGTGCGCGTGCGCGTGTTCGCACCGGACGACGAAGTGCCTATCGTCCCGTCGGCTGTCGACGTCTGGTCGTCGGCGAACTGGTACGAGCGGGAAGCATTCGACCTGTTCGGTATCGTCTTCGAAGGCCACCCGGACCTGCGTCGCATTCTCACCGACTACGGTTTTATCGGCCATCCGTTCCGCAAGGACTTCCCGGTGTCGGGTTATGTCGAAATGCGTTACGACCCGGAAGAGAAGCGCGTCGTGTACCAGCCAGTGACGATCGAGCCGCGCGAAATCACGCCGCGCGTGATCCGCGAGGACCGCTATGGCGGTCTGAAACACTAAGAGAACGCCATGGCAGAGATCAAGAACTACACGCTCAATTTTGGTCCGCAACACCCGGCCGCGCACGGTGTGCTGCGCCTCGTGCTGGAACTGGACGGCGAAGTGATTCAGCGCGCCGACCCCCATATCGGGCTGCTGCACCGCGCGACCGAAAAGCTCGCGGAATCGAAGACTTTCATTCAGTCCGTGCCGTACATGGACCGTCTCGACTACGTGTCGATGATGGTCAACGAGCACGGCTACGTGATGGCGATCGAGAAGCTGCTTGGCATCGACATCCCGATTCGCGCGAAATATATCCGCGTGCTGTTCGACGAAATCACGCGTGTGCTGAACCACCTGATGTGGATTGGCTCGCACGCGCTCGACGTCGGCGCCATGGCGGTATTTTTGTATGCATTCCGCGAACGCGAAGACCTGATGGACGTGTACGAAGCGGTCTCCGGCGCGCGTATGCACGCGGCGTATTACCGTCCGGGCGGCGTGTATCGCGATCTGCCTGACGCAATGCCGCAATACAAAGCGTCGAAAATCCGCAATGCGAAGGCGTTGTCGCGGATGAACGAAACACGCCAGGGTTCGTTGCTCGATTTCATCGAAGATTTCTTTAACCGCTTTCCTAAATGTGTCGATGAGTACGAGACGCTGCTGACCGATAACCGTATCTGGAAGCAGCGGCTGGTGGGTATCGGCGTGGTCAGTCCAGAGCGCGCGTTGCAACTCGGCATGACCGGTGCGATGCTGCGCGGCTCGGGCATTGAATGGGATTTGCGCAAGAAGCAGCCGTATGAAGTCTATGACCAACTGGACTTTGATATTCCGGTTGGCGTGAACGGCGACTGCTACGACCGTTATCTCGTGCGCGTGGAAGAAATGCGTCAGTCCACCCGCATCGCGAAACAATGTATTGACTGGCTTCGTAAGAATCCAGGCCCGGTGATGGTCGACAATCACAAAATTGCGCCGCCTTCGCGCGTGGGCATGAAGACCAACATGGAAGAGTTGATTCATCACTTCAAACTCTTCACGGAAGGTTTTCACGTTCCCGAAGGCGAGACGTACGCGGCGGTCGAGCATCCGAAGGGCGAGTTCGGCATCTATCTGATCTCGGACGGCGCGAACAAGCCGTATCGCCTGAAGATTCGTGCTCCGGGTTATGCGCATCTTGCTTCACTCGACGAAATGGCTCGCGGTCACATGATTGCGGACGCGGTGACGATCATCGGCACGCAGGACATCGTGTTCGGTGAGATTGATCGCTGACATGCAGTCGCGAGCCAACTGCGCCGCATCACGCCGGCAAGCACACGCGAAAGCGCTGAGCATGCCGGCGAACCAACAACAGCAGGACGCCAGGTCTGCCGCAAAAGAAGGGCGCGGCGGGTTTTCGTTCGGTAGGAACTGAAAGAGTCGTGTCTGAAATGATCTCAGCTGAAGGCCTGAAAGAAATCGATCGCGCGATCGCGAAATATCCCGTGGACCAGAAACAGTCCGCGGTGATGTCGGCGTTGACCGTCGCTCAGGAAGAGCACGGCTGGCTGTCGCCGGAACTGATGCAGTTCGTCGCCGATTACCTCAGCATGCCCGCCGTGGCCGTGCAGGAAGTGGCGACGTTCTACACCATGTACGAGACCGCGCCGGTCGGCAAACACAAGATCACGCTCTGTACGAACCTGCCGTGCCAACTCGGGCCCGACGGCGGCTCGGAAAGCGCTGCTGAATACCTGAAGCAAAAGCTTGGCATCGACTTTGGCGAAACCACCGCCGACGGCAAATTCACCTTGAAAGAAGGCGAATGTTTCGGCGCGTGCGGCGATGCACCCGTGTTGCTCGTGAACAATCACCGTATGTGCAGTTTCATGAGTCGCGAGCGGATCGACACGCTCCTCGAGGAACTATCGAAATGACGTCTCTTCACGATCGCCACATCCAGCCCCTGATTCTCGCCGGTCTCAACGGCGACAACTGGCACCTCGAAGACTATGTGGCGCGCGGCGGTTATGCCCAGCTGCGCCGCATTCTCGAAGAAAAAATTCCGCAAGAGCAGGTCATTGCCGACGTCAAGGCGTCAGGCTTGCGTGGCCGCGGCGGTGCGGGTTTCCCGACCGGCCTCAAGTGGAGCTTCATGCCGCGCCAGTTCCCGGGGCAGAAGTACCTCGTCTGCAATTCGGACGAAGGCGAACCGGGCACGTTCAAGGACCGCGACATCCTGCGCTGGAATCCGCATTCGCTGATCGAAGGCATGGCCATCGGCGCGTATGCCATGGGCATCACGGTCGGCTACAACTATATTCACGGCGAGATTTTCGAGGTCTATCGGATCTTCGAACAGGCGCTTGAAGAAGCGCGTGCGGCCGGATACCTCGGTGCGAACATCCTGGGTTCGGGCTTCTCGTTCGAACTGCATGCGCATCATGGTTACGGCGCGTATATCTGCGGCGAAGAAACTGCGTTGCTCGAGTCGCTGGAAGGCAAGAAAGGCCAGCCGCGCTTCAAGCCGCCGTTCCCGGCGAGCTTCGGCGTGTATGGCAAGCCGACCACGATCAACAATACCGAAACGTTCGCGGCCGTGCCGTTTTTGCTGGCTATCGGCCCGCAAAAATATCTCGAGATCGGCAAGCCGAACAACGGCGGCACGAAGATCTTCTCGGTGGCCGGCGACGTCAATCGTCCGGGCAACTTCGAAGTGCCGCTGGGCACGTCGTTCGAGACTTTGCTCGAGTTGGCCGGTGGTGTGCGCGGCAAGTCGGTGAAAGCGGTGATCCCGGGTGGATCGTCGGCACCGGTGATTCCGGGCGACATCATGTTGAAGACCGATATGGACTACGACGCGATCGCGAAAGCCGGCTCCATGCTGGGTTCGGGCGCCGTGATCGTGATGAACGAAACGCGCTGCATGGTGCGCTCGTTGCTGCGTCTTTCGTACTTCTATTACGAAGAGTCGTGCGGTCAGTGCACGCCTTGTCGTGAAGGTACGGGCTGGCTGTATCGCGTGGTCCATCGGATCGAACACGGACTCGGGCGCAAGGAAGACCTGGATCTGCTGAACTCGGTCGCCGAAAACATCATGGGCCGCACCATTTGTGCACTCGGCGACGCGGCGGCCATGCCGGTGCGCGGCATGCTGAAGCACTTCTGGGACGAATTTGAATATCACGTCGAGCATAAACATTGTCTCGTCGACGGACACGCGCATCATGCGCCCACGTCCGAAGCGCTTACCGCGTGATCAGGCCAAGGACCATTCCCCATTATGGTTGAACTAGAAATCGACGGCAAAAGTGTAGAAGTGCCTGAAGGCAGCATGGTGATCCAGGCTGCGCATAAGGTCGATACATACATTCCTCACTTTTGCTATCACAAGAAGCTGTCGATCGCGGCGAACTGCCGGATGTGCCTGGTCGAAGTCGAGAAAATGCCGAAGGCGGTTCCCGCCTGTGCCACGCCGGTGTCGGCGGGCATGATCGTGCGCACGAAATCGGACAAGGCTGTGAAGGCGCAGCAGTCTGTGATGGAATTCCTGCTGATCAATCACCCGCTCGATTGCCCGATCTGCGATCAGGGCGGCGAATGTCAGTTGCAGGATCTGGCCGTGGGTTACGGCAAGTCGCAATCGCGCTACAACGAAGAAAAGCGCGTGGTGTTCCACAAGAACGTCGGACCGCTGATCTCGATGGAAGAGATGACGCGTTGCATTCACTGCACGCGTTGCGTCCGTTTCGGTCAGGAAGTGGCCGGCGTCATGGAACTCGGCATGCTGGGTCGTGGCGAGCATTCGGAAATCACGTCGTTCGTTGGCAAGACCGTGGACTCGGAACTGTCGGGCAACATGATCGACCTGTGCCCGGTTGGCGCGTTGACGAGCAAGCCGTTCCGCTACAGCGCCCGTACGTGGGAGCTGTCGCGCCGCAAGTCGATCAGCCCGCATGATTCCGTCGGCGCGAACCTGGTCGTGCAAGTGAAGAACAACCGCGTGATGCGCGTTCTGCCGATGGAAAACGAAGCCATCAACGAATGCTGGATCTCGGACAAGGATCGCTTCTCGTACGAATCGCTGAACAGCGACGAACGTCTCACGCAGCCTATGCTCAAGCAAGGCGGCAAGTGGATCGAGACCGACTGGCAAACGGCGCTGGAATACGTGGCGAAGGGTATCAAGGGCATAACGGCCGATCACGGCGCGAATCAGATCGCTGCCCTGGCTACGCCGCATAGCACCGTCGAAGAACTGTATCTGCTGAAGCAATTCGCTGACGGCGTGGGGTCACCGAACGTCGACTTCCGTCTGCGTCAGAGCGACTTTTCGGCGCCCGTTTCGGACAGCGCGCCGTGGCTCGGCATGAAGATCGCAGACCTGACGAATATCGATACGGCTTTTGTCGTCGGTTCGTTCCTGCGTCGCGATCATCCGCTGTTCGCTGCACGCTTGCGTCAGGCCGCAAAGAGCGGGGCGATGCTCACGTTCCTTAACGCGACGAATGACGACTCGCTGATCCCTGCTGCGCATCGCGTGGTTGCGGCGCCGTCGGAATGGCTCGACCGCCTCGGCAGTCTGGCTGCGGCGGTTGCCGAAGCACGTGGCGTCGCAGTGCCGGAAGCGTTCGCTTCACACGAAGCGTCGGCGGCGGCGAAAGACATTGCCGCTTCGTTGTCGGCGGGTGAAAAGCGCGTGGTGTTGCTCGGCAACAGCGCGGTTCAGCATCCGCAGTTTGCGCAGATCCAGGCCGTGTGCCAGTGGATCGCGGACAACACGGGCGCTACGCTGGGTTATCTGACGGAAGCGGCCAATACGGTTGGCGCGCATCTCGTCGATGCACTGCCGGGCGAAGGCGGATTGAACGCACGTGAAGTATTCGAGCAGCCGCGCAAGGGCTACGTGCTGTTCAACGTCGAACCGGCATTCGATACCGCCAACCCCGCTCAAGCGTTCGCTGCATTGAAGCAGGCGGAAATGGTTGTCGCGTTGTCGGCGTTCAAGCACGGTGCCGATTACGCCGACGTGCTGCTGCCGATCGCGCCGTTCACGGAAACGTCGGGCACGTTCGTCAACGCTGAAGGTACCGCGCAGACGTTCAACGGCGTGGTGCGTCCGCTGGGCGAAACGCGTCCGGGCTGGAAAGTACTGCGCGTGCTGGGCAGCATCCTCGGCTTGAAGGGTTTCGAATTCGATACCGCCGAAGAAGTCCGCGACGCCGCATTGGGCACGGGCGATCTGACGTCGCGTCTGTCGAACAAGACAAACGTGGCAATCAAGGCTGTCGCGAAAGCGGCTGCAGTGAAAGAAGGCAGCTACGAACGTCTCGCCGACACGCCGATCTATCACGCCGACGCATTGTCGCGCCGCGCTGAATCGCTACATCTGACGGCTGCTGCGCGCGACGCGAACGTGGTTGCGCTGCCGACGTCGCTGTTCGAGAAACTCGGTCTGAAGAATGGCGATGCAGTGCGTGTCGCCCAAGGCGATCTCACGGTGGTCCTGCCGGCGGTTCGCGATGCGAATCTGGCGGAAAGCGTGGTGCGTGTATCGGCGGGAACGTCGGCCGGTGCAGCGCTCGGGGCTCTGTTCGGTGAACTGGTAGTGGAGAAGGCGTAAATGGGCTTGTTCGATACGATCAACGCAGGCGGGACGCAGATTCTCGGCGTCGCCTGGCCGACGGTGTGGGCGTTAGTCCGCATTCTCGTGGTCTCGGTAGTGATCCTGCTGTGCGTGGCGTACCTGATTCTGTGGGAACGCAAGCTCATCGGCTGGATGCACGTGCGTCTCGGCCCGAATCGCGTGGGTCCGCTCGGGCTGTTGCAGCCGATCGCCGACGTGCTGAAGCTTTTGCTGAAGGAAGTGATTCAGCCGACGCAAGCCAACCGCTGGATCTACCTGATCGCGCCGATCATGACCGTGGTGCCCGCGTTTGCGGTGTGGGCGGTGATCCCGTTCCAGGCGAAAGCGGTGCTCGGCGACGTCAACGCCGGTTTGCTTTACGTGATGGCGATTTCGTCCGTCGGCGTGTACGGCGTGATTCTCGCCGGCTGGGCGTCGAACTCGAAGTACGCATTCCTTGGTGCAATGCGCGCGGCAGCGCAGATGGTGTCGTACGAAATCTCGATGGGCTTCGCGCTCGTCGTCGTGCTGATGGTCACGGGCAGCCTGAATATGTCGGCCATCGTGGTGTCGCAGGAACATGGCATCTTCGCGGGCTGGGGCATCAACTTCCTCTCGTGGAACTGGTTGCCGCTGCTGCCCATGTTCGTCGTGTACTTCGTGTCGGGCATTGCTGAAACGAACCGTCACCCGTTCGACGTGGTGGAAGGCGAGTCGGAGATTGTCGCGGGCCACATGATCGATTATTCGGGCATGGCGTTCGCGCTGTTCTTCCTCGCCGAATACATCAACATGATCGTGATCTCGGCGATCGCCACCACGCTGTTCCTCGGCGGCTGGAGTGCACCGTTTGGTTTCCTGTCCTTCATCCCGGGCATTTTCTGGTTCGTGCTGAAGATCTTCTTCCTGCTGTCGGTGTTCATCTGGGCTCGTGCGACGTTCCCGCGTTATCGCTACGACCAGATCATGCGTCTCGGCTGGAAAATCTTTCTGCCGGTGTCGGTGGTGTGGGTGGTCGTGGTCGGGTTCTGGATCATGTCGCCGCTGAACATCTGGAAATAATGGGCGGATGAAATAACCATGAACGCATTACAGAATTTCTTTAAAACGTTTTTCCTGACCGAGTTGCTGAAGGGTCTGGCGCTGACGGGTGGTTACCTGTTCCAGCGCAAGATCACGGTTCAGTTCCCGGAAGAGAAGACGCCGATCTCTCCGCGGTTCCGTGGCCTGCATGCATTGCGCCGATACGAAAATGGCGAAGAACGCTGCATCGCTTGCAAGCTGTGCGAGGCCGTGTGCCCCGCGCTCGCGATCACGATCGAATCGGAAACGCGCGCTGACAACACACGCCGTACCACGCGCTACGACATCGACCTGACCAAGTGCATCTTCTGCGGTTTCTGCGAAGAAAGCTGCCCGGTTGACTCGATCGTTGAAACGCACATCCTCGAGTATCACGGCGAGAAGCGTGGCGACCTGTATTTCACGAAAGACATGCTGCTCGCAGTGGGCGACCGTTATGAAACGGAGATTGCTGCTGCGAAGGCGGCTGATGCACCGTATCGGTAAGACGCGGTAAAGCGAAGCGGGGCACATAGCTGAACATCGCCGCGCCCCTTGCTGTTCCTGCATTTGAATTGACCTGCTGTTCCGGCCCGCGCGCCAAGGTTGGTGGTTGTGTTCTTGAAAAAAACGCAACCCGGCGTGCTTGTGTCAAAACACAAAGCCTAACGATGAACCGGTAATCATGGAATTCACGACCGTACTGTTTTACATCTTCGCGCTGCTGCTGGTTGTCTCGGCGCTGAAGGTGATCACTTCGCGCAATCCGGTGGCGTCCGCCTTGTTCCTCGTGCTCGCGTTCTTCAACGCGGCCGCGATCTGGATGCTGCTCGAAGCCGAATTCCTCGCCATTCTGCTGGTTCTCGTCTACGTCGGCGCGGTGATGGTGCTGTTCCTGTTCGTGGTGATGATGCTGGATATCAACCTCGACGTGCTGCATGGCGACTTCAAGAAGTTCGTGCCCATAGCCAGCATCGTGGGCGCGATCATCATCATAGAAACCGCGCTGATCCTTTGGCACGGTTACGGCGCGACGGTTACGCCGGTGCGCGACGCGATGTTGGTCAATGGCGTGGGTTCCGGCGTAGGCCCGAACGACGTGATGTCGAACTCGCAGCTGATCGGCAAGGTCATCTACACCGACTACATATTCGCGTTTGAAATCGCCGGCCTGATCCTGCTGGTGGCGATCATCGCGGCCGTCTCGCTGACCGTTCGCGAGAAGAAGGACAGCAAGCGCCAGCGCATCAGCGACCAGGTCAAGGTGCGTGCGCAAGATCGCGTTCGGATCGTCAAGATGAAGTCCGAAACCGAAGCGCCGGATGCCGCGACCCAACCGCCTGTGACCGGCAATGCCGGCGCCGGTACGGTCGACAACAAAGGCTGAGGAGAAAAACAATCATGTTGAGTCTTGCCCATTACCTCGTGCTTGGCGCGATCCTGTTCGCGATCAGCATCGTCGGCATCTTTCTGAATCGACGTAACGTGATCATCATCCTGATGGCAATCGAATTGATGCTGTTGGCGGTCAACACGAACTTCGTCGCCTTCTCGCATTATCTCGGCGACATCCACGGACAGATCTTCGTGTTCTTCGTGCTGACGGTCGCGGCGGCTGAAGCCGCAATCGGCCTCGCTATCCTGGTCACATTGTTCCGCAGTCTCGACACGATCAACGTCGAAGACCTCGATCAGCTCAAAGGTTAATTTCAGGCAAGACAGATATGTCCACGACACTCAATGAAAACCTTCTGCTCACGATTGCGCTGGCGCCACTTGCCGGTTCGCTGATCGCCGGGCTGTTCGGCTGGAAGATCGGGCGCAAGTCTTCGCACCGCATCACGATCCTCGGCGTGATGATCTCGTTCGTCCTCTCGTGTTTCGTCCTGGTGGACGTGATGCAGGGCGCGAGCTTCAACGCGACCATCTACGAATGGATGACGGTCGGGCCGCTGAAGATGGAGATCGGCTTCCTGGTCGACTCGCTCACCGCGATGATGATGGTGATCGTCACCTTCGTCTCCCTGATGGTGCACATCTACACGATCGGCTACATGGCCGACGAGGAAGTGGGCTACGAGCGTTTCTTCTCGTACATCTCGCTCTTCACGTTCTCCATGCTGATGCTCGTGATGGCCAACAACTTCCTGCAGCTGTTCTTCGGCTGGGAAGCGGTGGGTCTGGTGTCGTACCTGCTGATCGGCTTCTACTACACCCGTCCGACGGCCATCTACGCGAACATGAAGGCGTTCATTGTGAATCGCGTGGGTGACTTCGGGTTCCTGCTCGGCATTGGCTTGTTGCTGGCGTTTGCGGGTTCGCTGAACTACGGCGATGTGTTCGCTCACCGTACCGCGCTGGCCGGCATGACGTTCCCGGGCACCGACTGGGGTCTGCTGACCGTTGCCTGTATCTGCCTGTTCATCGGCGCGATGGGTAAGTCGGCGCAGTTCCCGCTGCACGTGTGGCTGCCGGACTCCATGGAAGGCCCGACGCCTATCTCGGCGCTGATCCACGCGGCAACCATGGTGACGGCCGGTATTTTCATGGTCACGCGGATGTCGCCGCTGTTCGAATTGTCGGATTCGGCGTTGTCGTTCGTGACGGTGATCGGCGCGATCACGGCGCTGTTCATGGGCTTTCTGGGTGTGGTGCAGAACGACATCAAGCGCGTGGTGGCTTACTCCACGCTCTCGCAGCTCGGTTACATGACGGTGGCGCTTGGCGTCTCCGCTTACCCGGTAGCCGTGTTTCACCTGGCTACGCATGCGTTCTTCAAGGCGCTGCTGTTCCTCGGCGCGGGTTCGGTGATCATCGGCATGCACCACGACCAGGACATGCGCAACATGGGCGGCCTGCGTAAATACATGCCGATCACGTGGATCACGTCGCTGATTGGTTCGCTCGCGCTGATTGGTACGCCGTTCTTCTCGGGCTTCTACTCGAAAGATTCGATCATCGACGCAGTGAAGGCGTCGCACATCGCCGGCTCGGGGTTCGCGTATTTCGCAGTGGTGGCAAGCGTGTTCGTCACGGCGCTGTATTCGTTCCGTATGTACTTCATGGTCTTCCACGGCAAGGAGCGCTTCCGCGGTCCGAAGCATCCGGAAAGCCCGATGGCTATCGAAGCGGCTGCGCATGCACATGACGCGCATGGACACGATTCACACGGTCATGACGATCATGGTCATGGTCACCACGAGCACGTTCCGCATGAAACGTCGTGGGTCATCACGCTGCCGCTGGTCTTGCTGGCGATTCCGTCGGTGATCATCGGTGCGATTGCGATCGGCCCGATGTTGTTCGGCGATTTCTTCGCGCACGGCGTGGTGTTCGACAAGGTAATAGAGATCGGCGCCAACCATCCGGGGCTGCAGGAGATGGGCGAGGAATTCCATGGCTGGTTCGCGATGGGCCTTCATTCAGTCGAAGGCTTGCCGGTGTGGCTGGCGCTCGCGGGCGTGGTGGTGTCGTGGTTCCTGTACTGGAAGCGTACGGATCTGCCGGGCGTGATCAAGCAACGCTTCCTGCCGATCTATAACTTGCTCGACAACAAGTACTACCTCGACAAGATCAATGACGTGGTATTTGCAAAAGGCGCGGTCGCCATTGGCCGCGGACTCTGGAAAGAGGGTGACGTGGCCGTTATCGACGGTATCGTCAATGGCCTCGCGAAGTTCGTCGGCTGGTTTGCCGGTGTGATTCGCTTCCTTCAATCCGGTTACATCTATCACTACGCGTTCGCCATGATCATTGGCATGTTGGGGCTCTTGACCCTGTTTGTAACGCTCGGCGGCAAATAAGGCGGGGACACCTATCTATGCACTCTTTACCCATTCTTAGTCTCGCGATCTGGTTGCCGATCATTGTCGGCATCCTTGTACTGGCAATAGGCAATGACAGCAATCCGGGCCCGTCGCGCTGGCTTGCATTGATCGGCTCCATTCTTGGGCTGATCGTCACCATTCCGCTGATTACCGGCTTCGACAACTCGTCGGCCGCGCTGCAGTTCGAAGAGAAGGCGGTCTGGATCGATCGCTTCAACATCTCGTATCACCTGGGCGTCGACGGCCTTTCCATGTGGTTCGTCGTGTTGACCGCGTTGATCACGGTGATCACGATCATCAGCGCGTGGGAAGTCATCACGGTGCGCGTGGCGCAGTACCTGGCCGCGTTCCTGATCTTGTCGGGCCTCATGATCGGCGTGTTCTCGACCGCCGACGGCATGTTGTTCTACGTCTTCTTCGAAGCGACGCTGATCCCGATGTACATCATCATCGGCGTGTGGGGTGGCGCGAACCGGGTCTATGCCGCGTTCAAGTTCTTCCTGTACACGCTGATGGGCTCGCTGCTGATGCTGATCGCGTTGCTGTACCTGTACACGCAGACGCACACGTTCGACATCGCCACGTGGCACGCATTGAAGATCGGCTTCACGCCGCAAGTGCTGCTGTTCATCGCCTTCTTCCTGGCTTTCGCCGTGAAGGTGCCGATGTGGCCGGTCCACACGTGGTTGCCTGACGCCCACGTGGAAGCGCCGACGGGCGGCTCGGTCGTGCTGGCCGCGATCATGCTGAAGCTGGGTGCGTACGGTTTTATCCGCTTCTCGCTGCCTATCGCGCCTGACGCCAGCCATTTCCTGGCGCCGGTGGTGATCACGT
The DNA here is from genome assembly GCF_000729995.1 of Caballeronia sordidicola. GTDB lineage: Bacteria > Pseudomonadota > Gammaproteobacteria > Burkholderiales > Burkholderiaceae > Caballeronia > Caballeronia sordidicola_A. The sequence goes on from NZ_JNFG01000024.1 coordinate 94,336, forward strand.
TGTCCTTGATCGCGGTGATCTACATTGGCTTCGTGGCGCTGGTGCAGGAAGACATGAAGAAGCTGGTGGCGTATTCGTCGATTGCGCACATGGGCTTCGTCACGCTCGGGTTCTTCATCTTCAGCACGCTCGGCATGGAAGGCGCGATCATCCAGATGATCTCGCACGGCTTTGTCTCGGGCGCCATGTTCCTGTGCATCGGGGTGCTGTATGACCGCATGCATTCGCGTCGGATCGCGGACTACGGCGGCGTGGTAAACGTGATGCCGAAGTTCGCCGCGTTCGCCATGTTGTTCGCGATGGCCAACTGCGGTTTGCCGGGTACCTCGGGTTTCGTCGGTGAATTCATGGTCATCCTGGCTGCCGTGAAGTTCAACTTCTGGATCGGTTTCCTGGCGACCTTCACGCTGGTTCTCGGCGCGGCGTACACGCTGTGGATGTACAAGCGTGTGCACTTCGGCGGGATAGCGAACGATCACGTGGCGAAGCTCAAAGACATCAACAAGCGCGAATTCTTCATGCTCGCCGTGCTTGGCGTGTTCACGCTGTACATGGGCCTGTATCCGAAGCCGTTCACCGACGTGATGCACGCATCCGTAGAAAATCTCCTCTCCCACGTCGCGCAGTCCAAACTGCCGCTGGCCCAGTAACGCGTGCGGAGGAAATAAAAGATCATGCAAAACGCCCCCATGAGTGCCCTGTTACCCGATGGACTGTTGATGCTGATGGTCGTCGTGGCCTGGTTGAACGACACCATCTTCGGTCCGAAGAGCCGTCATACGACCTACCTGATTTCGGTTGTATCGGCCATTGTGGTCGGTGTGTGGTTCGCCTTCCAGGCGCTCGATCCCACGCCGCATTACTACTTCACGCGCATGTACGTGGTCGACCCGTTTGCGAGCGCGATGAAAGCGGTCGTGACGCTCGGCTTCGCGGTATCGATCATCTATTCGCGCAAGTATCTTGAAGATCGCGACCTGTTCCGCGGTGACTTCTTCCTGCTCGGTTTGTTCTCGCTGCTCGGCCAGTGCGTGATGATTTCGGGCAACAACTTCCTGACGCTGTATCTCGGCCTGGAACTGATGTCGCTGTCGTTGTACGCAGTGATCGCGTTGCGCAAGGATTCGCCGCAAGCCAACGAATCCGCGATGAAGTACTACGTACTTGGCGCGCTCGCTTCGGGTTTCCTGCTCTACGGCATCTCGATGCTGTACGGCGCGACCGGCTCGCTGGAACTGAACGAAGTGGCGAAGGCGATCGCAACCGGCCGCATCAACGACGCAGTCCTGCTGTTCGGCGTGATCTTCGTGGTGGCGGGCGTGGCGTTCAAGATGGGCGCGGTGCCGTTCCACATGTGGGTGCCTGACGTGTACCAAGGTGCGCCGACTGCGATGACTCTGCTCACCGGCGGAGGCCCGAAGGCTGCGGCGTTTGCGTGGGGCCTGCGTTTCCTGGTGATGGCGCTGCTGCCGCTGGCGGTGGACTGGCAAGAGATGCTGGTGATCCTGGCCGCGTTGTCGCTGATCGTGGGTAACGTGACCGGTATCGTCCAAAAGAACATCAAGCGGATGCTGGCGTACTCGGCTATCTCGAACATGGGCTTCGTGCTGCTCGGCATGCTGGCTGGCGTGGTCGACGGTAAGGCTGACGGCGCGGCGAACGCCTATAGCTCGGCGATGTTCTACAGCATCATCTATTTGATGACCACGCTCGGCACCTTCGGCATGGTGATGCTGCTGGCACGCAAGGACTTCGAAGCGGAAACGCTCGATGACTTCAAGGGCCTGAACCAGCGTAGCCCGGTGTTCGCGTTCGTGATGATGATCATGATGTTCTCGCTCGCCGGCATTCCGCCGATGGTCGGCTTCTACGCGAAGCTCGCCGTGCTCGAGGCCACCATGAACGCCGGGCTGACGTGGCTTGCGGTGCTGGCGGTGCTGTCGTCGCTGGTGGGTGCGTTCTACTACCTGCGTATCGTCAAGCTGATGTACTTCGATGCACCGACCGATACATCGCCGATCGTCGCGGACAACCTGAAGCGCGCGCTGCTCGCGTTCAACGGCCTGGCTGTGCTGGTGCTCGGCATTGTCCCCGGACCGTTGATGAACGCCTGCCTGGCAGCGATCACGCACACCCTGCCGTTCCAGTTGTAATGTCGGCAGCGGGCTGGTTTATCGTGTTGTTGGCGCTGGTCGGCGCCAACCTCCCGTTCGTGAATCAGCGTCTTTTCTCCGTCGCGCCACTCAAGACGACGAAGAAAAACGGCTGGATCCGCATCGCGGAATTGATCGTGCTTTATTTTGTCGTGGGCGCGCTCGGCTTTATGCTTGAGGCGCGTGCAGGCAACCGCTTCGAGCAGGGCTGGCAGTTTTACGCCGTGACCTTCAGCTTGTTCGTGGTGCTCGCGTTCCCCGGCTTTGCGTTCCAGTATCTCGTCAAGCGCCGCTGACGGCGATTGCCGTCGTGGCTTGATCCTCGCGTTTAACTTTATTTAGCGCGTCTCTCTCAAGGTGCACGATGGCTGACCAATCTCTCGATTTCCCTGATTCCGACGATGGCTTGATCGAGAAGACAGTCGAGAGCAAATTGTTGCATCGGGGCAAGTTCCTCACGCTCAAGATCGATACGGTCGAACTGCCCGACGGCAAGCACGCGACGCGCGAGTTCGTCGAACATCCGGGCGCCGTGATGATCCTGCCGCTGTTTGATGACGGACGTGTGCTGCTTGAACGGCAGTATCGATATCCGATCGCCAAGGTCCTGCTCGAATTTCCCGCCGGCAAGCTCGATCCGAATGAGAGCGAACTCGCGTGCGCGAAACGCGAGTTGCAAGAAGAAACCGGTTATACGGCGCGCGAATGGTTTTTCCTGACGCGGATTCATCCGGTGATTTCCTACTCCACCGAATTCATCGACCTGTATTTGGCCCGCGGCTTAACGGCCGGAGAGAGCAAGCTCGACGAGGGTGAGTTCCTCGAAACCCTTATCGCGGATCCGTCGCAGATTTCCGAGTGGATC
>NZ_JNFG01000025.1 GCF_000729995.1 Caballeronia sordidicola
CGCTTACTTCGACCGGCTGGGTGTACCTCGACTCTCATAACCTCAACTTCTCGAACCGCCCGGTGCGGACCCGCATGCCGGGTGGTGTGGCAGGGGAACGGCCTCTTGGCCGTCCCCTATGCCGATCACATCCACCGAACCTGCCCGACCCTGTCCGGAATCGGCACGAAAAAAAGGCGCCCGGAGGCGCCTTTCAAGACAACTGTTTTTATTACAACTTATTAGAACTTGTGACGGATGCCGACAACAGCAGCAACCTGGTTCGACGTCGAGGACGCCGACAGGCCGTTGATGTTTGCAACAGCGGTCTTGCCGGTCGAATCCGTACCCAACGCGTGTTGATAGATGCCGTCGATGTACAGGTCGGTGCGCTTGGACAGGAAGTAGTCCGCGCCAATGACGCCTTGGTGGTACTTCGCGTCGTTCACGCCGTAGCCCTTCGTGTAGTCGTATGCAGCGCCCAGCAACAGAGCCGGCGTCAGCTGATACTTGAAGTTCAGTTCGGCGTTGTGGAACTTGGCAGATCCGGCCGTCGTCTGACCCGTTCCAGTAACCGCGGTCTGTCCGAGATCCTTGAACTGCGTGTTGCTGTACGTTGCGCCGACAGTTGCCGCGCCGAACGTGTAAGCACCGGCAGCGGAAATCACTTGTTGGGTCTTGGCCGTTGCATAGCCCGAGTACACCGTCGAAGCGGTCATGTTCGAAGCCGTTGCGCTCGCCGACGCGGTGTTGCCAAAGAACGAGAAGTTCGGGTTCTTGACGTTCAAGTAACCTGCGCCCAATTGCAACGGACCTTGCGAATAGCCAATACCGCCCGAGAAAATCTGATTGCGGTTGAATTGACCAGCAACGCCGCCCAGGCTGTACAAGCCGCCGAACGTGATGCCACTATAGTTCGCGCTCGCGTACTTGATCGAGTTGTTCACTCGATTCGAGTTGTTCAGGTTGTCCAGGTCGCCCGGGTGAGCAGCGTAGAACGACGCCCACTGGCTACCCACTTCGAACGCGCCGGTGTAGTCCACCACGGAGTCGTATTGACGACCGAGGGTAACCGTACCGAACTGGCTCGACAGGCCAACGTAAGCTTGACGGCCGAATTCGTCACCGCCTTGACCCAGCTTGCCCGAGAACGCGTTGAAACCGTTTTCCAACACGAACAGTGCCTTCAAGCCACCGCCCAGATCTTCCGTGCCACGCAGGCCCCAACGATCGCCTTGCAGGTTGCCGGCGCTCGTTTCGTAGAGCTTATGGCCACCCGAGTTATTGTTGTAAGCGAAACCTGCATCGACAATACCGTACAACGTGACGCTGCTCTGAGCATGCGCGACACCTGCGAATGTACCCAGCGCAGCCAGTGCGAGAAGCGACTTTTTCATTGATGATCTCCAAAGTGTTGAAACTGTTTGGCAAGGTCACTGTTCTTAGCGCCAGTGTGTTGACGTCCCCGCCGGTACTTCAAAATTGAAGTTGAACGTAATGTAACAAAGAGGCTTTTAGCGACAAAGGAAAAGCGGCCCCTTCGTTTCCTTCGTGTGACGTTTACGCAACATGCGGTAAAATCGGGTTTTTCGGCTATTTGCGACCCGTATTTGCCCTAATTACACGTTTTGAAGAGTGGGTAATTTGTTAGTTGGACGATCGGTCTCCGCCCGGTGCAGGATCGCTCAGGAGATCGAAACAGGAGTTATTAAATGACACTCGATGAACTTATCTCTGAGTTCGATCGTGGACTGCGGTCGATGACCGGTGTATCCCGGATGTCACGCCCCATACCGGAGGCGCCTCCGGTTCAGGCAGATGGTGCTGAGTCGCCCGCCGACGCGGCGGATACAACGCTGAGCGTGGAAGAAAAGGCGCATTCGGCGGCGTTGATGCGCGTGAATCACGTGGGCGAAGTGTGCGCACAGGCGCTGTATCAGGCGCAAAAACTCGCGACCGAGTCGACCGCTTTGAAGCGCGGTTTCGAGGACGCGGCGCGCGAGGAAGAAGACCATCTGGCGTGGACCATGCAGCGGTTGCGCGACCTGGACTCGCGGCCCAGTCTGCTTAACCCTTTGTGGTACACGGGTTCCCTCGCGCTGGGGTTTATTGCTGGAAGATTTGGCGACCGGGTCAGTCTCGGGTTCATGGCGGAAACTGAGCGTCAGGTAGAGAAGCATCTGGACAGCCACATGACGAGCCTGCCTGTGAACGACCACGCATCGCGCGCAATCGTCGAGCAAATGCGCATCGATGAAGCCGCGCATGCCGTTGCGGCCATCAACGCGGGCGGCGTCGAACTGCCGTTTCCGGTGCGGGCGCTGATGCGCGCGACATCGAAAGTTATGACCCGCACGGCGTACTATATTTAAGCAATCACGCATCTCGCCCCGTGCGGCGAGATGCGCACTCTTCTCTCTCCCGTTTTCTGCGTTCCATCTGACCCGCAATTCCTCGTGTGGGCCATCGCGGAACAAAACTACCCCTAGTCTTTGTTCGTCATTTCACGTACTACCTTCACATTCGCCACTACGTCATTCATTCATAACGACTTTCGAAATTTCACCCTACTTTAGCGGTCTGCGCTAAGTCATTGTTCTAAAAAACAAATTTAGTCAAAAAACGCCAGATCGTATTGACCGGCGAAATGCCTTCCTCTACAGTGGGAAATGGTGTGAGAAAGTGTATTTTTGTGTGATTCAGAGCGCACTTTCAGGCATATTCCAACAAAGAAGTGACGCGCCGCCATGGCGCGAAGAGGAGAGGGCGAGTGTTCCAAGGGGCTTCGGCGCTATCGCTCGATGCGAAAGGACGGATGTCCGTCCCGTCTCGCTATCGGGAAGCGCTGCAAGGGCAGGCAGAAGGCCGGGTCACGCTCACAAAGAGCCCGGATGGATGCCTGTTGCTGTTTCCTCGCCCTGAGTGGGAAATCTTTCGCTCGAAAATCGCTGAACTCCCTATGAATGCAATCTGGGTTCGCCGGATTTATCTGGGCAACGCTATGGATGTTGAACTAGATAGCGCCGGACGGGTACTGGTGTCGCCGGAATTGCGCGCGGCGGCGTCGCTGACTAAAGAAGTGACGCTGCTCGGCATGGGCAACTACCTGGAAGTATGGGACGCGGTGACTTACACCGAGAAGGAAAAAGCGGCAATGGCGCAAGGCATGCCCGACGCGCTGCAGAATTTTACGTTTTGACGCGGCGCTAAAGAACATGAGCCCTGCGATGAAAAACGAATTGCAGCATCGCACGGTGCTGCTGGATGAAGCGGTAGATGCGCTGGTCACGCGTGTAGACGGTACTTATATAGATGGCACGTTCGGACGCGGCGGCCATAGCCGTCTGATCCTGACGAAGCTGGGCGAAGGCGCCCGGCTGATTGCCTTCGACAAAGACCCGTTGGCTATTGCTACAGCGGCACAGATTCAGGATTCAAGATTTTCCATAGTGCATGAAAGTTTCGCCTCGTTAGCCGATGCCGCTGCCGAGCGAGGAGTAGGGAAAGTGTCGGGCGTGTTGCTGGATCTGGGGATTTCGTCGCCGCAAGTGGACGATCCGGATCGCGGCTTCAGCTTCAGGGCCGATGGCCCGCTCGACATGCGGATGGACCCAACCCGTGGCGAATCTGCTGCGGAATGGCTGGCGCGGGCAACGGTGCAGGAATTGACGGAGGTGATCAAAGATTATGGGGAAGAACGGTTTGCTTTTCAGATTGCAAAGGCGCTTGTTGCTCGCCGGGCAGAGTCCGATAGTCTTGGGCCTCTCGTCACCACGGGCGAGCTTGCCCAAATCGTGGGTCATGTCGTCAAAACCCGTGAGAAGGGTAAGGATCCGGCAACCCGCACCTTTCAGGCTATACGGATTCACATCAATCAAGAGCTTGCGGAGTTGCAAGTAGTTCTGGACGCAGCATTGGCGTTGTTGGAGCAAGGGGGGCGCCTCGTCGTGATCAGCTTTCATTCGCTCGAGGACCGGATCGTCAAACGTTTCATGCAGGCCCACGCAAGCGGGCCTGCGATCGACCGACGCCTGCCGATTCGCGCCGCCGATCTGCCCAGTCCGCCGCTCAAGCTGATTGGCCGTGTATTTGCGTCTGACGCTGAAGTCGCGGCGAACCCGCGCGCGCGTTCCGCCGTGATGCGGATTGCCGAGCGCGTTACCGCTCAGACAACCGGGCAGACGGCGCCATGAACCGTCTCAACATCTTCCTGCTGATCGTTGTGCTCGGTTGCGCGTTGTCGGCGGTGAGCGCTTCGAACAAGCAACGGCAGATTTTTATCAATGTGCAAAGGGCGCAGTCGGAAGAGCGCCAGTTGCAGCAGGATTTTTCGCAGCTTCAATATCAGCAGAGCGCGTTGTCGAAAACTTCGCGCATTGAGCAGTTGGCTAATACGTCCCTGAAGATGCAGCCCGTCACCACGGGCCGCACGCAATATCTGAACTATGACCCGGCTACGTCGAAGGCCACGGACGCACCGTTGCCTGCGCCCGTTCCGGCGTCGGCTCCTCCCGCACGCGGGGTGAAACGATGAAACCGTCGCCAAAGAAGAACAAGGGCGTCGCCTTCACGCCCAATCCCATTCTCTCGGTGCGCCTGCCCATGTGGCGCTCGAAGCTCGTCGTGTTCATGCTGTTCATGGCATTCGTCGCGCTTGCGGGGCGCGCGTTCTGGATCCAGGGTCCGGGCAACGCGTTCTTCAAGAAGCAGGGTGAAAGCCGCTATCAGCGCACGCTCGAAATGCCGGCCACGCGCGGCCAGATCAAGGACCGCAACGGCCTAGTGCTTGCGACCAGTTTGCCGGTGAAGGCGATCTGGGCCATCCCCGAAGCCGTGCCCGATGACCTCAGCGCAGACAAGCTCGGCGAGCTCGCCACGCTGCTCGAAATGTCGCCGAAGGAATTGCGCGCGAAGCTCTCCATGGACAAGACCTTTGTCTATGTGAAGCGGCAGGTGTCCATCGAGGTCGCGCAGAAAGTCGCGGCTTTGGACATCCCCGGCATTTATTCGCGTGGTGAATACAAGCGCTTCTATCCGGAAGGCGAGATCACGGCGCATCTGATCGGCTTCACTAATATTGAAGACAAGGGTCAGGAAGGCGTTGAACTCGGCGATCAGGGCGTTCTCGCCGGCACGCCCGGCATGCGTCGCGTGATCAAGGACCGGATGGGGCACGTCGTCGAGGACGTGGACGAGCAAGTCGTACCGCATAACGGTGACGACGTGGAATTGTCGATTGACAGCAAGATCCAGTACATCGCGTACACGAACCTGAAAGCCGCCGTGGAGAAGTTCAAGGCGAAAGCGGGCGCGGCCATCGTAATCGATGTGAAGACCGGCGAAGTGCTCGCGCTTGTCAATTATCCGACCTACAACCCGAACGACCGCTCGCGCATGACCGGCGAGCAGTTGCGCAACCGGATCATGACGGACACGTTCGAGCCGGGCTCGATCATGAAGCCGTTCACGATTTCGCTGGCGCTCGATCTGCATCGCGTCACACCGAACACGCTGGTGGATACGGGCGGCGGTTCGTTCGTGCTCGATGGCGCGCGCATCACCGACGACTCGGCGTTCGGCGTCCTGACCGTGGGTGGCGTGATCCAGAAGTCGAGCAACATTGGCGCGACCAAGATCGCGATGCAGTTGAAGCCGGAAGAGATGTGGAACATGTATACGAGCATTGGGCTCGGGCAGGCGCCGAAGGTGGGTTTCCCGGGCGCGGTGTCGGGTCGGCTGCGGCCGTGGAAAAGCTGGCGCCGGATTGAACAGGCGACCATGTCGTATGGATACGGTTTGTCAGCGTCGCTGTTCCAGTTGGCGCGCGCTTACACGGCTATCGCCCATGACGGGCAAGTGTTGCCGGTCTCCATTTTCCGCACGCCGGGCGATGCGCCCGTGACGGGTCCGCAGGTGTTCGCACCGACCACTGCGCGCGAAGTGCGCGCCATGCTGGAAACGGTGACGGCGAAGGGCGGCACGTCGCCGGATGCGGCCGTGCCGGGGTATCGCGTGGGTGGTAAGTCAGGGACGGCGTACAAGCACGCGGGACGTGGCTACGATAAATCGCGCTATCGCGCATCGTTCGTCGGTATGGGGCCTATGCCGGATCCGCGCATCGTGGTGGCGGTTTCGGTTGATGAACCGACGGCCGGCAGCCACTTTGGCGGCCAGGTGTCGGGTCCGGTGTTCTCGGCAATCGCCGGCGATACCTTGCGTTCGCTGAACATTCCGCCGGACATGGCAGTGAAGCAGATGGTGGTCTCCGATGACCCCGCTTCCGGCACGCCCGCCACTGACATCAAGAAGCCGAACGCGACGAATGCGAATACGAACACGAGCACGAGCGTCAATGCGCCGAAGAAGCTGAAGGTATCGACGAATCCGAAGAATCACCCGGGAGTCGTTCGATGAGCGGTCTGGATTTGGTCAGGCAACAGGCACAGATCGCGAAAGCGGTTGAGTGGTTGCGTGCGCACGCGGCGGCCGATGCGCAATTGCACGCTGATTCGCGCTCGCTAAAATCCGGCGACGTGTTTTTTGCCTACGCCGTGGATGGCGCGGACAGCCGTCCTTTCATCGATGCCGCGCTCGAAAACGGCGCCGCTGCCGTGCTGTATCAGCCGGAGAATTTCACCGGCAAGCCGGACCCGTCACGTGCGTTGGCGGTCAAGGCGCTGAATGAACTGGCCGGGCCGATTGCGTCGGCGTGGTATGGCGAGCCCACCGACTCCATGCTGGTCGTGGGCGTAACCGGCACGAACGGCAAGACGTCGTGCAGCCATTGGCTGGCAACGGCGTTGTCGGCCTTGGGCACGCCGTGCGCGGTGGTGGGTACGCTCGGCAGCGGCATGCCGGGCAAGCTCGTGCATTCGGGTTTTACGACTCCGGACGCGCCGCAACTGCAACGCACGTTTGCCCAATTCAAAACCGATGGCGCGAAGGCCGTGGCAATGGAAGTCTCGTCGCATGCGCTGCATCAGGGACGTGTGAACGGCACGAAGTTCGATATCGCCATCTTCACGAATCTCACGCAGGATCATCTGGACTATCACGGCACGTTCGCCGCGTACGAAGGCGCGAAGGCGAAGCTGTTCGCGTGGCCGGCTTTGAAAGCCGCTGTCATCAATCGCGACGACCTGGCGGGTCAGCGTTTGATTGCATCGTGTCACGGCAGGACGCGAACGATTGCGTATGGAATTGCTGAAAACGCCGCCGGAGCCGGAGTCAAAGCCGACGCGTCGCTGCTCGCCAGCCGCGTACGCGCAACCGCGACCGGTACCGCGTTCCACCTGAGCTCCGACTGGGGCGACGCCGATGTGGAAGTCGCGACGCTCGGCGAATTCAACGTGAGCAATCTGCTCGGCGTGTTGGGTGCGTTGCTGGCGGCGCAGATTCCGCTCGACGCCGCGCTCACGCAGATCGCGAAGCTCGAAGCGGTGAATGGACGGATGCAGCGCCTTGGCGGCCGCTTGCAGAATGATGAGCCGCTGGTGGTGATCGATTTCGCGCACACGCCGGACGCGCTCGAAAAAACGCTGGCAGCGCTGCGGCCGATCGCCGAAACGCGTGGCGGCCAGTTGATCTGCATGTTCGGTTGCGGGGGCGATCGCGATGCGACCAAGCGTCCTCTGATGGGTGCTATCGCGGAGAAAAATGCGGATCACGTCGTGATCACCAGCGACAACCCGCGCGGGGAAGATCCGCTGGCGATCATCGATCAGATTGCAGCGGGCTTTCAGGACGCGTCGAAAGCGCGTCGCATAGAAGACCGCGCGAGCGCGATTCTCCAGGCGATCCGCACCGCGGCGCGCGAGGACGTGGTCGTGCTGGCCGGTAAGGGCCACGAAGCCACGCAGGAAATCATGGGAAAAAAGCGCGCTTTCTCCGATCAGGATCACGCACGCCTGGCGCTTGCCGCTCGCGCCACGCAAGCGCGCGGAGGTGGCGAATGACGCTGTTCACATTGCGCGACGCCGCGTTGCAGATTCCGGGTGCGATCGTTATCGGCGATGAAAACGTCGCGTTCGACCGGGTATCCACAGATAGCCGCACGGCGGGTCCGGGCGATCTGTTCATCGCGATCAAGGGCGATCGTTTCGATGCCCACAATTTCCTGCCCCAAGTCGCGCAGCGCGGCATCGCGGCGGTGTTGGTCACGCACACGCCGGATGATTTCGCTGTGCCCGCGATCAAGGTCAAGGACACGCGCGTGGCGCTCGGCGCGTTGGCCCACGGCTGGCGCAAGCGTTTCACGATTCCGCTGATCGCAGTCACCGGCAGCAACGGCAAGACCACGGTCAAGGAAATGATTGCGTCGATCCTCGCGGCGGCTGTGGGCGAAAACGCGCGGCTCGCGACGGCAGGCAATTTCAACAACGACATCGGCCTGCCGTTGACGTTGTTTCGTCTGAATGAAACACACAAGCTGGCGGTGATCGAGCTCGGCATGAATCATCCGGGCGAAACGGAAACGCTCGGCAAGATCGCCGCGCCGACGGTCGCTGTCGTCAACAACGCGCAACGCGAGCATCAGGAATTCATGGCGACGGTGGAAGCGGTCGCGCTGGAACATGCGTCGGTGATTCACGCGCTGGGCGCCAACGGCACGGCCGTTTTCCCCGCCGACGACAAATACGCCAGCATCTGGCGCGTTGCCGCGACGGGCAATCCGATCCTGGATTTCGCGTTGCATACGGACGCGTCGCAGATCGAAGCGGCGGTGACCGGCAAGCTGGTTGGCGCGACGCTCACGATCAACACGCCGCAAGGCGCGCTCGAAGTCGCGTTGCAAGTGCTGGGCGAACACAACGCGCGCAACGCGTTGGCGGCTACGGCTGCCGCTATTGCCGCGAACGTTTCACTCGACGCCGTCAAGCGCGGACTCGAAGCTTTCGAACCGGTAAAGGGCCGTCTGCAAGTGAAGCGCGCTGTGCTCAAACCGATCGAAGGCGCGACAGTTATCGACGATACGTACAACTCGAATCCTGACTCCATGCGCGCGGCTATTGACGTGCTCGCATCGCAACCCTCGCCGCGCGTACTGGTCATGGGCGACATGGGCGAAGTCGGCGACCAGGGTCCGGCGTTTCATCGCGAAGTGGGAACGTATGCGGCGCAACGGGGTATCGACGTGCTTTACGCACTCGGCGATGCCAGCATCGATTCAAGCAAAGTCTTCGGCCCGGCAGGACAACATTTCACCGACATCACCTCACTCATTGCAGCACTCACCGGCGCCGGCTTCGGACCCGACGCCACGTTTCTCGTGAAAGGCTCGCGCTTCATGCAGATGGAACGCGTGGTGGACGCCGTGACGAGTCCACACCAACCCGCAGCGGGCGTTACGCCTGCTGCGCACTGAAGAAGAAGGACCAGCATGCTACTCGCACTCGCGCAATGGCTTCAGAATGACGCCAGTTTTCTGCGCGTGTTTACCTACCTCACGTTCCGCGCTGTCGGCGCGACGATCACGGCGTTGTTCGTCGGCCTCGTTTGCGGTCCGTGGGTGATTCGCAAATTGACTTCGCTGAAGGTCGGTCAGGCCGTGCGTACGAACGGCCCGCAAACGCATTTGGTGAAATCCGGCACGCCGACCATGGGTGGCGTGTTGATATTGTTGGGCATCGCGTTTTCCACCTTGCTCTGGGCTGACCTGACCAATCGCTTCGTGTGGATCGTGATGCTTGTGACGTTCGGTTACGGCGTGATCGGTTGGGTCGATGATTACCGGAAGGTGGTGCATAAAGACCCGCGCGGAATGTCGTCGCGGGAAAAGTATTTCTGGCAATCGGTGATCGGTTTGTTCGCCGCCGTTTATCTCGCGTTCAGCGTGTCGGAGGCGAACAACGCACGCGTGTTCGACCTGTTCATGGCGTGGGTGCGCAGCGGTTTGTCGATGGGCTTGCCCGCGCGGGCCGACCTGATGCTGCCGTTCCTCAAATCGATCAGCTATCCGCTCGGCACGTGGGGCTTCATCGCGATGACGTATCTGGTGATCGTCGGTTCGAGCAATGCCGTGAATCTCACCGATGGCCTCGACGGTCTCGTCATCATGCCGGTCGTGCTGGTGGGTGCATCGCTGGGCGCGTTTGCTTATGTGATGGGTAGCTCGGTGTACTCAAAGTACTTACTGTTCCCGCACATTCCCGGGGCCGGCGAATTATTGATCTTTTGTTCCGCAATGGGGGGCGCGGGGCTCGCGTTTCTCTGGTACAACACGCACCCCGCGCAAGTCTTCATGGGCGATGTCGGCGCACTCGCGCTCGGCGGCGCGCTCGGGACCATCGCCGTGATCGTGCGGCAGGAAGTCGTGCTGTTCATCATGGGCGGTGTGTTCGTCGCGGAAACGCTCTCCGTGATGATGCAGGTCAGCTATTTCAAGTACACGAAAAAACGCTTCGGCGAAGGGCGGCGCATCTTCAAGATGGCGCCGCTGCATCACCATTTCGAGTTGTCGGGATGGAAGGAAACGCAGGTGGTCGTGCGCTTCTGGATCATCACGCTGATGTTGTGTCTGTTCGGTTTGTCGACGCTGAAGTTGCGTTGATTCTGGTTGTTCAGGGAAAAAGGTAAAGCGATGTTTGGCGAGAAGTTCTTCGATCGGCAAAGTCCGATGGTGCTTGTGCTGGGGCTCGGTGAATCCGGCCTCGCGATGACGCGTTGGTGCGCGCGTCACGGGTGCCGTCTGCGCGTGGCCGATACCCGCGCCACGCCGCCGAACCTGTCGGAGCTCGCTGTGCATGGCATCGATGCGGATTTTGTCGGCGGTGCATTCACGCCGGCTCTGCTCGATGGCGGTATCGAGATTGTTGCAATCAGCCCGGGACTGTCGCCTCTGGCTGATGATTTGAGGCCGCTCCTCGACGCCGCGCGGGAACGCGGCGTCCCTGTGTGGGGCGAGCTGGAATTGTTCGCGCAAGCGTTGAAGTCGCTTGGCGCGAACGGCTACGCGCCGAAGGTGATCGCCATTACGGGCACCAACGGCAAGACCACGACGACCGCGCTCACCGGGCTGTTGTGTGAGCGTGCCGGCAAGACCGTGGCGGTGGCGGGAAACATCAGCCCGGCGATGCTGGACAAGTTAAGTGAAGCAATCGACAACACCGCGCTGCCCGATGTCTGGGTGCTGGAGCTGTCGAGTTTTCAGCTTGAGACCGCACACTCGTTCGCGCCGGACGCTGCTGCTGTGCTCAACATTACGCAGGATCATCTGGACTGGCATGGCGGCCTCGACGCTTACGCTGCAGCGAAGGGCCGGATCTTTGGTGAAAAGACGGTACGTGTACTCAATCGTGATGACGCGCGGACCATGGCGCTGGGATCGGGAAATCCCGCGTCCGTGGTCACGTTTGGTCTGAACGAGCCGAAGCGTCTCGGTGACTACGGTTTGCTGCGCGAGAACGGTATCGCATGGCTCGCGCAAGGCAACGACCGTGATCTCAGCGACGAACCCGCGCCCACGCGTCGGCGCAAAAGCGATGTTGCTGCCGAACCGAACGTGTATTCCAAACGCCTGATGCCCGTCGATGCGCTGCGCGTTCGCGGTCTGCATAACGCAGCGAATGCGCTGGCTGGTTTGGCGCTCGCACGGGCGATCGATTTACCTTTGGCTTCGCTCCTTCACGGCTTGCGTGAATACCAGGGCGAGCCGCATCGCGTGGAAGTGATCGCGCAAATAGAAGGCATTGATTTCGTCGATGACAGCAAAGGCACGAACGTCGGCGCGACCGTCGCGGCGCTCGATGGCCTCGCGCAAAAGGCGCTGCTGATTGCTGGCGGAGACGGCAAGGGCCAGGATTTTTCACCGCTCGCGGCACCTGTCGCGCGGTGGTGTCGAGCGGTGATGCTGATTGGCCGCGATGCACCGCGCATTCGTGAAGCGCTGGCGGACACGGATGTGCCGCTGCATGACCACGCCACGCTCGAAGCCGCAACGCAAGCGGCAGCAAAACTGGCTGAACCGGGCGACGCGGTGTTGCTTTCGCCTGCGTGCGCCAGTTTCGACATGTTCAAGAACTACGCACATCGCGCGGATGTATTCCGACAAGCGGTGGCTGATATCGCGGCAGAACGGGGAGTGATGTTATGAGCTGGTCCGAACGTTTTGGCTCGAAACTGACCGGTCAACGCAACGCTGTTGCGAACGACAGCGCGACGCTCGGCGGCCGCGCCTCGCGTACCGACCGCACGGGCGGCGTGGGCGGGCTTGGCGGCATTGGTGCACGCGTGGCTGAACGGGCAAGCGGCATTTCGAGCGCGGTCAACGGCGTGACGCCTATCCGTTCGCGCATGCTCGACTACGACTACTCGCTGCTGTGGGTGACGATTGCGTTGCTCGGACTCGGAATCGTGATGGTGTATTCAGCGTCCATCGCCATGCCGGATTCGCCGAAATACGCGCAGTACCGCGATTACTTCTTCCTGGTGCGCCATCTTGTATCGATAGCAACCGCCGTCGTGGCGGCGATCATCGCGTTCAGGATTCCGGTGTCCACATGGGACAAGTACGCGGCGAAGTTCTTCCTCTTCTCGCTGTTCCTGCTGGTGCTCGTGTTGATTCCGCACATCGGCAAGGGCGTGAACGGCGCGCGTCGATGGATTCCGCTCGGCATCACGAACATGCAGCCGTCGGAAATCATGAAGCTCGCCGTAACTATTTACGCGGCCAACTACACGGTGCGTAAGCAGGAATTCATGAACAGCATCGGCCGCGGCTTTTTGCCGATGGCCGTCGCGGTAGGTTTCGTCGGCGCGTTGCTGCTGCTCGAGCCGGACATGGGTGCGTTCATGGTGATCGCGGTTGTCGCCATGGGTGTGCTGTTCCTCGGCGGCGTGAACGCCAAGCTGTTCGGCGGCCTGGTGGCAACGGCCGTTGGCACGTTTGCGTTGCTCGTGTGGGCATCGCCGTGGCGTCGTGAACGGATCTTCGCTTACCTCGATCCGTGGGACGACCGCTATGCACAAGGCAAGGCGTATCAGTTGACGCACTCGCTGATCGCGTTCGGCCGCGGCGAATGGTTCGGCGTGGGACTGGGCGGCAGTGTCGAGAAGCTCAACTATCTGCCGGAAGCGCACACCGATTTCATCCTCGCCGTGATTGGCGAGGAACTCGGGTTTGTCGGCGTGCTGATCGTGATCCTGCTGTTCTACTGGATCGTGCGGCGCGCGTTCGAAATCGGCCGTCAGGCGCTCGCGCTCGACCGTACGTTTGCCGGTTTGATGGCGAAGGGAATCGGCCTGTGGTTTGGTGCGCAGACCTTCATCAACATGGGCGTGAATCTCGGCTTGCTGCCGACCAAAGGCTTGACGTTGCCGCTCGTGAGCTACGGCGGTTCGGGCATCTTGCTGAACTGCGTCGCACTTGCTGTGCTGATGCGCGTGGATTACGAAAACCGGGTGCTGATGCGTGGAGGAAAGGTATGACGGTTTCGACGTCATCTCGCGCAGGCACGCTGATGGTGATGGCCGGCGGCACCGGGGGACACGTGTTCCCGGGGCTCGCGGTCGCTCACTGGATGCAGGCGCGCGGCTGGCGTGTGGTGTGGCTCGGCAATGCGTCGGGCATGGAAGCGACGCTTGTGCCGAAGCACGGCATCGCGATGGAATATGTGCGCTTTGGCGGCGTGCGTGGCAAGGGCCTAAAGACAAAGCTGATGTTGCCGGTGAACCTGCTGCGCGCATGCTCGCAAAGCCTGCACGCGCTGCGCAAGGTGAAGCCCGATGTGGTGCTCGGCATGGGCGGATACATCACGTTTCCGGCGGGCTTGATGTCGAAGCTGAGCGGCACGCCGCTCGTGCTGCACGAACAGAATTCAATCGCAGGACTGGCGAACAAGGTGCTCGCGCATATCGCCAAACGCGTGCTGGTCGCGTTCCCGAATGCACTGCCCAATGCTGAATGGACCGGAAATCCAATTCGTGCGGAACTTGCTGAAGCTTTGCCACCCAAAGAACGCTACGCCGCTCGCAATGTGGGTCATGAAGCGCGTCTTAACGTTCTGGTGGTCGGGGGCAGTCTGGGTGCAGCCGCTTTGAATGAAACCGTACCGAAGGCGCTCGCGTTGCTCGACCCGGCACTGCGTCCGCGCGTCGTACATCAGGCGGGCGCGAAGCATATCGAAGCGTTGAAAGCGAACTACGCGGCAGCGGGTTTGACATCGGAAGAAGACGTGCAGCTAGTGCCGTTTATCGACGATATGGCGAGCGCCTACGCCGCAGCGGATCTCGTGATCTGCCGCTCGGGTGCGATGACCGTATCGGAGATCGCGGCCGTAGGCGTAGCCGCGCTGTTCGTGCCGTTCCCTTTCGCCGTCGATGATCACCAGACCACCAACGCCGCATTCCTCGCTAACGAGGGCGCGGCTCATTTGATACAACAGCGCGATTTGTCGGCGGAAAAGCTCGCCTGCTGGTTGCGCGAACAGACTCGCGAGACGCTTGCCTCGATGGCCGTGAAAGCTCGCGCTTTAGCGAAACCCGATGCGGCTGAACGCGTCGGCCGGGTCTGCGCCGATGTAGCCGGCTTGAGCGCGCTGATACAAGCGCCGAAGGAAATCCAGCCATGAAACATATCGTCAAACACATTCACTTTGTCGGCATCGGCGGCGCGGGGATGAGCGGCATTGCAGAGGTGTTGCTCAATCTCGGCTATCAGGTCAGCGGCTCGGATCTGACGAGCAACGGCGTGACCGATCGGCTCACCACGCTGGGTGCGCGCGTGGCGATCGGGCATCGTGAAGAGAATATCGACGGCGCGAATGCCGTGGTCGTGTCCACCGCTGTGCGCTCCGATAACCCCGAAGTGCTGGCCGCGCGTCATCGCCGGATTCCGATCGTGCCGCGCGCCGTGATGCTCGCGGAATTGATGCGGCTGAAGCAGGGCATTGCGATTGCGGGCACGCATGGCAAGACCACGACGACGTCGCTGGTGGCGAGCGTGCTGGCCGCGGGTGGGCTCGATCCGACCTTCGTGATCGGTGGCCGTTTGATCAGCGCGGGCGCGAACGCACGATTGGGGACGGGCGATTTCATCGTGGCTGAAGCCGATGAATCGGATGCGTCGTTCCTGAATCTGTTCCCGGTGATCGAAGTCATCACGAACATCGACGCCGATCACATGGACACGTACGGCCATGACTTCGCGCGGCTGAAGCAGGCGTTTATCGAATTCACGCATCGGCTGCCGTTCTACGGCATCGCGGTGCTGTGCGTGGACGATCCGAACGTGCGTGAAATTCTGCCGTTCGTGTCGAAGCCGATTATCCGATACGGCCTCGGCGCCGAAGCGCAAGTGCGCGCGGTGAACGTGGAAGCGCGCGACGGCAAGATGCATTTCACTACATTGCGTGAAGACGCGACGCCTTTGGACATCGTGCTGAATCTGCCGGGCACGCATAACGTGCAGAACGCTTTGGCGGCTATCGCAATTGCGACTGAACTTGAAGTGGCAGATGCCGATATCCAGAGGGCACTACAAGAATTCACCGGCGTAGGCCGGCGTTTTCAGCGCTACGGCGAAGTGAACGTGAAAGCGTCCGAAGGCGGTGCATACACGCTGATCGATGACTACGGTCATCACCCGGTCGAAATGGCTGCGACGGTCGCGGCGGCGCGTGGCGCATTTCCCGGCCGGCGTCTCGTGCTCGCGTTCCAGCCGCATCGATACACGCGCACCCGCGATTGCTTCGAAGACTTCGTGCGGGTGCTGTCAACGGTCGACGCCCTCGTTCTCACCGACGTCTACGCGGCAGGCGAAGCCCCGATCGTCGCCGCCGATGGCCGCGCGTTGGCTCGTGCGATTCGTGTGGCAGGGAAAGTGGAGCCGGTGTTTGTCGAAACGGTGGATGAGATGCCGGACGCGATTACCACGCTGGCACGCAATGGCGACGTAGTGATCACGATGGGCGCCGGTTCTATCGGCGGTGTATGCGCTCGGCTGACGACGCAAATTCAGGATTCGAAGGTTTTGAAATGACGAGTAACGCGACGAGCAATGTGAGCGCAAGCGCAATCGATCCGAAGGTGTTCGGCAAAGTGGCCGTGCTGCTTGGCGGGGAAACCGCTGAGCGCGAGGTATCGCTGAATTCGGGACGTCTCGTGCTGCAGGGATTGCGCGATGCGGGCATCGACGCGCATCCGTTCGATCCGGCAGAACGGCCGCTGGCGGAGTTGAAGTCCGAAGGGTTTGCGCGCGTGTTTATCGCGTTGCATGGCGGGTATGGCGAGAACGGCCAGTTGCAGGGCGCGCTCGATTTTTACGGCATCAAGTACACGGGCAGCGGTGTGCTCGGTTCAGCACTCGGCCTCGATAAATTCCGCACGAAGCTCGTGTGGCAGCAAACCGGCGTGCCCACGCCGCCGTTCGAAGTCGTGATGCGCGGCGATGACTACGAAGACGCGGCGCAGCGCAGTATCGCGAGGCTCGGGTTGCCGCTGTTCGTGAAGCCGGCAAGCGAAGGATCGAGCGTTGCGGTGATCAAGGTGAAGAGCGCGGAAACGCTGGTGCCGGCGCTGATCGAAGCCTCGAAGTTCGACAAGATCGTGCTGATCGAGAAGAGCATTGAAGGCGGCGCTGAATACACGTGCTGTATCGCGGGCGACCTCGACTTGCCGATCATCAAGATCGTGCCGGCCGGCGAGTTCTACGACTACAACGCGAAGTACATCGCTGACGACACGCAGTACCCGATTCCCTGCGGCCTCTCGCCCGCCGACGAAACGCGCATGAAGCAGCTGTCACGCCGCGCGTTCGACGTGCTCGGCTGCACCGACTGGGGCCGTGCCGATTTCATGATGGACGGCGACGGCAATCCGTACTTTTTGGAAGTGAACACCGCGCCGGGCATGACGGACCACTCGCTGCCGCCGAAAGCGGCGCGTGCGGTCGGCATCAGCTACAAGGATCTGGTGGTGAAAGTGTTGTCGATGACATTGCAAGACTGAACAGACGCAGACGAAACCGAACATGTGGAATAACGCTCGCCAACTGAACCTCACGGCCAACGCACTGCACGTATTGCTCGTGTTCGTGCTGCTTGGGGCCGCCGGTTACTGGGCGATCCAGCGGCCGGAGTTCCGCCTGCGCGAGATCCAGATTGACGGCGACACGTTGCACATCAATTCACCGACGGTGCGCGCAAGCGTCGTGGGGCATTTGAAGGGCAACTACTTCACTGTCGATCTCGATGCAGCGCGCACCGCGTTCGAACAGATGCCGTGGGTGCGTCACGCGAGTGTGCGGCGCGTGTGGCCGAATACGCTGGCGGTGACGCTGGAAGAATTCAAGCCGCTTGGCACGTGGGGCACGGATCAACTGGTCAGCGTGGACGGCGATTTGTTCACGGCGAACCAGGGCGAGCTCGATGACGACTTGCCCGCGTTCGAAGGCCCGGACGGATCGGCGAAAGAAGTGGTGGCGCGCTATCACGATTTCACGAAGTGGTTTGCGCCGCTCGACGCGCATCCGGAAGAAGTCATCTTGTCGCCGCGATATGCGTGGACAGTCAAGCTTTCGAACGGGACGCAGATCGAATTGGGGCGGGAGCGCAATCAGGACACGTTGTTTGATCGCAGCCGACGGTTCGTGGCGGCGTGGTCGGCGGTGACGGGGCGGTGGGGAAATGACATCGAGTACGCGGATTTGCGCTATCCGAACGGCTTTGCGATCAAGGCCGCCGGCATGCGCTTCATCAGCGACACCGACAAAGCGAAGAAGTAAGCAGACATCACAGGCAATGAGCACCCTATGAGCAAAGATTACAAAGACTTGCTGGTCGCCCTCGACATCGGGACGTCGAAGGTGGTGGCTATCGTCGCCGAGTTGAAAGGCGAAGGCCACTACGAGGTGATCGGGCTCGGGCAAAGCGACTCGAAGGGATTGAAGAAGGGCGTGGTGGTGAATATTGAAGCCACCGTCCAGTCGATCCAGCGCGCGCTCGAAGAAGCCGAACTGATGGCCGATTGCAAGATCACGAATGTGTTCACCGGCATCGCCGGCAGTCACATTCGAAGCTTCAACTCGAGCGGCATGGTTGCTATCAAGGACAAGGAAGTCACGCAGACCGATGTGGCGCGCGTGATCGAAACGGCCAAGGCGATCAACATCCCGACCGATCAGCAGGTGCTGCATATCCTGACGCAGGAATTCATCATCGACGGGCAGGAAGATGTACGCGAACCGATCGGCATGAGCGGCATCCGGCTGGAAGTGAAGGTGCACATTGTGACGGGCGCGGTGAGCGCGGCGCAGAACATCGTGAAGTGCGTGCGCCGCTGCGGGCTTGAAGTGAACGACCTGATCTTGCAGCCGCTGGCTTCGTCGCTGGCGGTGCTGACGGAAGACGAGAAGGAACTCGGTGTGGTGCTCGTCGATATCGGCGGCGGCACGACGGATATCGCCATCTTCAGCGAAGGCGCGATCCGTCATACGGCGGTGATTCCCATTGCCGGGGATCAGATCACGAGCGACGTGGCCATGGCCTTGCGCACGCCGACGCCCGACGCCGAAGATATCAAGGTGAGCTACGGGATCGCGAAGCAGGCGCTGGCGGACCCGGATGAAATGATCGAAGTGCCGGGACTCGGCGAGCGCGGTCCGCGCACGTTGTCACGGCAAGCTCTGGCGGCTGTTGTCGAACCCCGCGTTGAAGAATTGTTCTCCCTCGTGCAGCAAGTGGTGCGCGAGTCGGGCTACGAAGAATTGCTGAGCAGCGGTGTCGTGCTGACCGGCGGTGCATCGATGATGCCCGGCATGGTCGAACTCGGCGAAGACATCTTCCTGAAGCCAGTACGTATCGGTGTGCCCGAATACGCAGGCGGCCTGGCCGATGTCGTTCGCAATCCGCGTTATTCCACAGCGATGGGTTTGCTCGTCGAAGGCCGTTCGCAACGCATGCGCGGCCGTAAGGTCGCCGTGCAGTCTGGATCGATGGGACAGGTTTTGGGACGCATGAAAGATTGGTTCCTGGGAAATTTCTGAACACACAGAATTCGCGCTGGTGCCGGCGGCTGGCGCGCGACAAGAGGTTGCCCGATCTCTTGCCGAATAACGCCGATTTTCATTCTTGACGGAGGCAATATGGATTTCGAAATGCTGGAAACGGAAACCAACGGAACGATCATCAAGGTCGTTGGTGTTGGTGGTGCAGGCGGTAACGCGGTGCAGCACATGATTAACCGTGGGGTCCAGGGCGTGGACTTCATCGTGATGAATACGGATGCGCAGGCGCTCGCGCGTTCGCGTGCCACCCAGGTGATCCAGTTGGGCAACACGGGTCTGGGAGCTGGTGCGAAGCCGGACATGGGCAAGGCCGCAGCGGAAGATGCGCGTGAGCGTATTGCCGATGCATTGCGCGGCGCGCACATGGTGTTCATCACCGCAGGTATGGGTGGCGGCACGGGTACGGGCGCAGCACCGGTGGTCGCTCAGATCGCAAAAGAAATGGGTATCTTGACGGTGGGCGTAGTCAGCAAGCCGTTCGAGTTTGAAGGCGGCCGCCGCATGCGCGTGGCTGAAGCGGGATCGCAGCAACTGGAGGATCACGTCGACTCGCTGATCGTCGTTCTGAACGACAAGCTGTTCGAGGTGATGGGCGATGACGCTGAAATGGACAAGTGCTTCCAGTGCGCTGACGACGTATTGAACAACGCTGTTGCCGGTATCGCAGAAATCATCAACGTCGACGGGCTGGTCAACGTCGACTTCGAAGACGTGAAGACGGTGATGGGCGAGCAAGGCAAGGCAATGATGGGCACGGCGACGGTAGCAGGTGTTGATCGTGCACGTCTGGCAGCTGAGCAAGCTGTGGCAAGTCCGCTGCTGGAAGGCGTGGATCTGTCGGGTGCGCGTGGCGTGCTGGTGAACATCACGTCGAGCCGTTCGCTGCGTTTGTCGGAAACGCGTGAAGTGATGAACACGATCAAGTCGTATGCAGCAGAAGACGCGACCGTGATCTTCGGTGCGGTGTATGACGACGCGATGGGCGATGCATTGCGCGTGACGGTGGTGGCAACGGGCCTCGGCCGTGCAGCGAAGAAGCAACAAGCTGCACCGATGACCCTGCTGCGTACCGGCACGGACAACGCACCGATCGCGCACGCGCAGCATAGTTACGCTCCGCAGCAATCGAGCGGCACGGATTACGCTCATCTGGACGCGCCGGCTGTGTGGCGTCAGACGCGTGAAACGGCGGCTTCGCACGTGCAGGCGCTGCAGGAAAAGGGCGTGGATACGTACGACATTCCGGCGTTCTTGCGTAAGCAAGCCGACTGATCATTTTTGCCGGGGCGGCTGGCGGCTGGTTGGATTTAAGCGCCCGTTGGCAAAAGTCTCAGGCGAAGGTTGTTCTGCCTCAATCTCGGGCCGCGTCTTCTGGACGCTGGACTGTGGCTGAGTGACCGCCTCGATTGCGTTCATCATCGTCTATATTGGGATGAGATCGATACGTGAATCGATACGTTGCGTGGCGGTGGAACGAGCTTCTCATGTGATGAATCAAGGTGCAAAAACGCTGGCGTGACCAGCACTGACTCAGTGAAAGGCCGATTCATGATCAAGACTGGTGAAACGCTGCCCGACGAACGCCTTTTCGAATTTATCGATGTGGCGACGGAGGGTTGCGCCGTGGGACCGAACGGTTTCTCGGTCCGCGAGCGGACGGCGGGCAAGCGCGTGGTGATCTTCGGATTGCCGGGCGCGTTCACGCCCACCTGTTCCGCCAAGCACGTGCCAGGTTTTATCGACAATGCAGAGAAGCTGGCTGCGGCGGGTATCGATGAAATCTGGTGTGTCTCCGTCAACGACGCGTTCGTGATGAGCGCGTGGGGACGCGATCTTCAAACCTCGGGCAAGGTGAAGATGATCGCCGACGGCAGCGCACGTTTTACCCGAGCACTCGGCCTGGAGCAGGATTTGTCGGAGCGTGGCATGGGAATTCGCTCCCAGCGTTACGCCATGGTGGTCGAGGACAGCGTGGTCAAGACGCTGAATCTTGAAGCACCGGGCAAGTTTGAAGTCAGCAGCGCTGAGAGCGTATTGGCGACGTTGAACTGATGTTTGAAGCAATGTTGAGCTGAAGTTGCGCTCATTTCAGGCCGAGGTCTGGTCAATAAGCGGGCGTTATGTTGCATTCGTGCCACATAAAATGACGTTCGACCCGTCTCTTGAAATACGCCGCAACAAAGTCTTAACAAAGCCGTAACGCGGTGCCGATGTCTGGGAATGCCTCCATTCCGGTCATCGGCCCGACCCTCCTCGTTTTCGCGTGGCACGGCCTCAGGCATGCCGAAGTTACCCGGTAACTTGAGGAAACAAGTTGCAAGGCTCCTCCCGGGACGACGCGAAGCGATTAGAGTATACTCCGCGCTATTGAATACAAATTCACGATTGATTCTCTCAATCGAAGCGAAAAAAATCATGTTGAAGCAGCGAACCATTAAAACCATCGTCAAAACCGTCGGGATCGGCCTGCATTCGGGTCGTAAGGTGGATTTGACGCTTCGGCCCGCGCCGGCCAATACCGGTATTGTCTTTGCGCGTATCGACCTGCCTGTGGCGGTGGACATTCCGGTGTCGGCCCTGGCTATCGGCGACACGCGCCTGGCTTCTGTGTTGCAGAAGGACGGCGCGCGCGTGTCGACCATCGAACATTTGATGTCGGCATGCGCGGGACTGGGTATCGACAATCTGTATGTCGATGTCACGGCTGAAGAAATTCCTATTATGGATGGCAGCGCTGCTTCGTTCGTGTTTCTGATTCAATCGGCGGGTATTGAAGAGCAGAACGCGGCAAAGAAATTCATCAAGGTGACGAAGCCGGTTGAAATCCGCGACGGCGATAAATTCGCGCGTCTCGATCCGTATTTCGGCTTCAAACTGAAATTCACCATTGATTTTCGCCATCCGGCAGTAGACAAAACCGGACAGGCGCTTGAAGTGGATTTTGCGAATACGTCATATGTTCGGGATATTGCCCGAGCACGGACGTTCGGTTTTGCGCATGAAGTTGAAATGATGCGCGAACTGGGCCTGGCGCGGGGCGGCAGTATGGATAACGCCATCGTGCTGGACGAATACCGAATTCTGAATAACGACGGTTTGCGATACGAAGACGAGTTTGTGAAGCACAAGATGCTGGACGCGATTGGCGACCTGTATGTGGTCGGTCATCCGCTGCTGGCGTCATATGCCGCGTATAAAGGCGGTCACGCCTTGAATAACATGCTGTTGCGTGAATTATTGGCGCACGAAGACGCGTATGAAATCGTCACGTTCGAGGATAAGCAAGCGGCGCCGCGTGGTTTCGCTTTCGATACCCAGACGGCGTTTGCGTAAAGTAATTAGCAAGTCAGAATGAAATGAGCGGCTGCTTTCGAGCGCCGCTCATTTTTTTTGTGCTGTCGCGTGATGGCGCGCGGCCATTTTGGCGAGCGCTTCCTGAAGCGGCGATGGCTCGAGCGTTTCGGCGAGCGTTTGCAGCGCGTCGGCCCCGGCCGCAGACATGCGCGCTTGTTTGGGCGGCACCACGTCTTTCATCGCCTGCGGCCGTACGCGAATCTTCAGGGCATTCACGGCCCAGCCGCGCTGTTGCAAATCGACTAAAAGACGCGGTTCGATGTGCCTAAGACGGGCGGCGAGCGCATTATGTCCGGCGAAAAGCGCCAGCACGCCGTCTTTAATGAAGCCCGGTTCCACGTTGGATCCAAGATAATCAGGGAGCAGCGCCGCCAGATCGCGTTGTAGCGCCGTCACTTGTTCGACGCCCGCGCGCAGTGCGAGAAACTCGCTGGTGCGACCGAGCACCTCTGTCAGCGCCTGCGGCTTGCGGGGATCGAAGCGTGGCGGGGGCCTTGAATTTGGCGGAAATCGGCTCATTTTTCAATCTGTGGGGCTGGCGGCGATGCGCTGATTGTAACGCTGCGCACCGTGCGACATGGCGGCGCGCTTTCCGGTTTAAAGCGCGCTAGCATGCCGCCGGGCCGATATGCCGCAAACGATGTGCGCGCAAGCTCCATCGGGGGCGCGTGCTAAAATCCCCGATTCGATTTCACCCATGGACTTAAGCCGCCGAGGTTCCCCGAACTGGGACGCACCCAGCGCGCTCTAAGCCGATACCGCGACGCAGACACTGATCCGATGACCACCGGTTTCCTCCAAAAGTTTTTTGGCAGTCGCAACCAGCGCCTAGTCAAGCAGTACCAAAAGACCGTTGCGGCGATCAATGCTTTCGAGCCGACGATCGAGCAGTACACGGACAAGCAACTGCGCGCGAAAACCGACGAATTCCGGCAGCGCGTGGCGAGCGGCGAATCGCTCGACCGGTTGCTGCCCGAAGCGTTTGCCGTGTGCCGCGAGGCCAGCAAGCGCGTGCTGAAGATGCGTCACTTCGACGTCCAGCTGATCGGCGGCATGGTGCTGCATTACGGCAAGATCGCGGAAATGCGCACGGGCGAGGGCAAGACGCTCGTCGCCACGCTGGCCGCGTATCTGAACGCGTTGTCCGGACGCGGCGTGCACGTGGTCACGGTGAACGATTACCTCGCGCAACGCGACGCCGAGTGGATGGGCAAGCTCTACAACTTCCTGGGGTTGTCGTGGGGCATCAACCTGTCGCAGATGGAACACGCGCAGAAGCAGGAAGCGTACGCCGCGGACATCACGTACGGCACGAACAACGAGTTCGGCTTCGACTACCTGCGTGACAACATGGTCTACGAGACCCACGCGCGCGTGCAGCGTCCGCTGAATTTCGCGGTGGTTGACGAGGTGGACTCGATTCTTATCGATGAAGCGCGTACGCCGCTCATTATTTCCGGCCAGGCCGAAGATCACACCGAACTCTACGTGCGCATGAATGCGCTGCCGCCGCTGCTCGAACAGCAGATCGGCGAAGAGAAGGCTGATGGCACGGGCGTCGAGAAAGTGGGCGACTACACGCTCGACGAAAAAGCGCGTCAGGTCTTCCTCACCGAACAAGGTCACGAAAAGGCCGAGCGCCTGCTGGCCGAGTGGGGCCTGATCGGTGAAGGTGAGAGCCTTTACGCGGCGCAAAACATCACGCTGATGCACCATGTGTATGCCGCGTTGCGCGCACACACGCTGTTTTTCCGCGACCAGCATTACGTGGTTCAGGCCAATGAAGTCGTGATCGTCGACGAGTTCACCGGCCGCATGATGACCGGCCGGCGTTGGTCGGACGGCCTGCATCAGGCCGTGGAAGCGAAGGAACACGTCAAGATCCAGAACGAGAACCAGACGCTCGCGTCCATCACGTTCCAGAATTTTTTCCGCATGTACTCGAAGCTGTCCGGCATGACCGGTACGGCGGATACCGAAGCGTACGAATTCAACGAGATCTATGGCCTGGAAACAGTCGTGATCCCGCCGAACCGTCCGCCGAAGCGCACCGACAAGCAGGATCAGATCTACAAGACAGCGAAGGAACGCTACGACGCCGTGACGCGCGATATCCGCGAGTGCGTCGAGCGCGGACAGCCGGTGCTGGTGGGTACCACGTCCATCGAGGCGTCGGAATTGCTGTCCGGCCTGCTCACGCAAGCGGGTCTCAAGCACGAGGTGCTGAACGCGAAGCAGCACGCACGCGAAGCAGCGATTGTCGCGGAAGCCGGGCGGCCGGCTGCGGTCACCATTGCGACGAACATGGCCGGTCGCGGTACGGACATCGTGCTGGGCGGCAATGTGGAGAAGCAGTCGTCGTTTATCGACGCGGACGAAGCGCTCTCCGACGAAGAAAAACAACGCCGCATCAAGCATCTGGAAGACGAATGGCAAGCGCTGCACGACCGCGTGAAGGCATCGGGCGGGCTGCATATCATTGGTACGGAACGGCACGAATCGCGTCGTATCGATAACCAGTTGCGCGGACGTGCCGGACGTCAGGGCGATCCGGGTTCGTCGCGGTTTTACCTGTCGCTCGATGATCCGCTTTTGCGTATCTTCGCCGGCGACCGTGTGCGCTCGATCATGGACCGCCTGAAGATGCCGGAAGGCGAGGCGATCGAGGCGGGGATTGTCACGCGCTCGATCGAATCAGCGCAGCGCAAGGTGGAAGCGCGCAACTTCGACATTCGCAAGCAATTGCTTGAATACGACGACGTGTCGAACGATCAGCGCAAGGTGATCTACCAGCAGCGCAACGAACTGCTCGAAGCGACCGATGTGGCCGAGACGATCACCGCCATGCGCCAGAGCGTGATTGCTGAAGTCACGCACACGTACATTCCGGCGGGAAGCATTGAAGAGCAGTGGAGCGCGCCCGAACTGGAAGAAGTGCTGCGCAACGAATGGTCGCTTGATCTCGCCGTTCAGGAGATGATCAACGAGTCGAATTCCATCGATGCAGACGAGATTCTGGAAGCCGTGGTTTCCGCCGCCGATGAAAGCTACGAAGCTAAGGTCGCTCTGGTCGGACGTGAATCGTTCAGCTCTTTCGAGCGCTCGATCATGCTGCAGACGCTCGACAGCCGTTGGCGCGAGCACCTCGCCGCGCTGGATCACCTGCGTCAGGGCATCCATCTGCGTGGTTACGCGCAGAAAAATCCGAAGCAGGAATACAAGCGCGAGGCGTTCGAATTGTTCGCCGCGATGCTTGATTCGGTGAAGCAGGAAGTCACGCGCGTCGTGATGAACGTGCAGATCCAGTCGCCGGAACAGCTTGAAGAAGCCGCCGAACAGTACGAAGAGAAGGGCAGCCATCTGGAGAACGTGTCGTTCCAGCACGCTGACTTCGAGGAAGGCGGCGCGGCAGCGGCAGCCGTTGCGGCGAGCGCCACCACGCAGATGATCAATCAGGCGATGTACGGCGACGACACGACCGTCGCCACCCGCGTGGCGACCGACGATGTGCCGAAGGTCGGGCGCAACGACCCGTGCCCTTGCGGCAGCGGCAAGAAGTACAAAAACTGTCACGGGAAGCTCGCATAATCGACGGTTTCAAGAGCTGTAGCGCGTAACAAGAAGTATTGGAGACAGGCGACGCAGCGATGCGTCGTTTGTCTTTGGCAGGCTGGTTTTAAGATTTTGGTATCCCCGGGCGTCCGTCTTGCAAACAAGTCAGGCTCCGTTTCTTTCATCTCCGTGCCGTTGCGCTTTCTTCGCGCCGGCACTCGCCACTTTCAGCGAGTCGCGAACATGGCCGTCAATTTTCCCTCGATCGATCCCGCCCACCTGTTTCCCGTCGCTGGCGTCACGCTAGGCTGGGCCGAGGCGAACATTCGAAAACCGAATCGCAAGGATGTGCTCGTCATACAGATCGAAGAAGGTGCGACGGTCGGCGGCGTGTTCACGCAAAACCGTTTTTGTGCGGCGCCCGTGACGGTCTGTCGTGAGCATCTGGACGCGGTGCGCGCGGGCGCCAAGGGCATCCGCGCACTCGTGGTGAATACAGGCAATGCGAATGCGGGGACCGGCGAGCCGGGCATGGCGCACACGCGCGAAACCTGTGAGGCGCTGGCCGCGCTGCTGGACCTCCAAGCCACGCAGATCCTGCCGTTTTCCACCGGCGTGATTCTCGAGCCGCTGCCGGTTGATCGTTTGAAAGCGGGCTTGCCCGCCGCCTTGGCGAATCAAAAACCGGCTCACTGGTACGACGCCGCGCAAACCATCATGACCACCGATACCTTGCCGAAAGCCGCATCGCGTCAGGTTCAGATCGATGGCCATTCGGTCACGCTATCGGGTATCAGCAAGGGCGCCGGCATGATCCGGCCGAACATGGCGACCATGCTTGGCTTTCTCGCCTGCGATGCCGCTGTCACGCAACCGGTGCTCGATACGCTCATCAAGCACGTTGCCGATCGCTCGTTCAACTGCATCACCATTGACGGCGATACCTCGACGAACGATTCGTTCATCGTGATCGCTTCGGGCAAGTCGACGCTGCCTTTGATTGCCTCGACGGACTCCCCCGCTTATGTCGCGTTGCGTGACGCTGTGACATCGGTGGCGCAGGAGCTGGCGCAACTGATCGTGCGCGATGGCGAGGGCGCGACGAAGTTCATGACGGTGACGGTCGAAGGCGGCACATGCGAAGCCGAATGCCGCCTGATCGCGTACGCGATCGGTCATTCGCCGCTCGTCAAGACCGCGTTCTATGCGTCGGATCCGAACCTGGGCCGGATTCTCGCGGCTATCGGTTATGCGGGCGTAGCGGATCTCGATGTGAACAAGATCGATCTGTATCTCGACGATGTCCTAGTGGCGAAGAGCGGCGGTCGCAATCCTGATTATCGCGAGGAAGACGGCCAGCGCGTGATGAAGAAAAGCGAGATCGCGATCCGCGTGCTGCTAGGCCGCGGTCAAGCCGACGCCACCATCTGGACGTGCGACCTCTCGCACGATTACGTCAGCATCAACGCCGATTACCGGTCCTGAACCACACATTTCCCATGGATAAACTCGAACAATTTCTGACCCGCGCCGAAGCTGTCCTGGCGCGCGTAGAAGGGATGTTGCCGCCGGCTCCGCCGGAAATCGACTGGAACAGCACGGTGGCGTTTCGCTGGCGCAAGCGTCAGGGACGTGGTTTTCTGCAACCGGTACCGAACTTGTCGCCGTTGTCGCTCGACGATCTTTGCAATATCGAGCGCCAGAAGGGGCTGATCGAGCAGAACACGCGGCAGTTCGTGCGCAAGTCGCCGGCGAACAACGTGCTGCTGACGGGCGCGCGCGGAACCGGGAAGTCGTCGCTGATCA
This sequence comes from Caballeronia sordidicola, assembly GCF_000729995.1. Classification (GTDB taxonomy): domain Bacteria; phylum Pseudomonadota; class Gammaproteobacteria; order Burkholderiales; family Burkholderiaceae; genus Caballeronia; species Caballeronia sordidicola_A. The sequence goes on from NZ_JNFG01000025.1 coordinate 27,692, forward strand.
AGGCATGCCTGAATGCGTATCACACGGAAGGGCTGCGTCTGATCGAAGTCGATAAAGACGATCTCCACGATCTCGGCGATATCGTCGACCTGATTTCCGCGCGGCCGGAACGGTTCATCGTTTTCTGCGACGACCTCTCGTTCGAGGAGGGCGAGTCTGGCTACAAGGCGCTGAAAGTGGCGCTGGACGGCTCGATCTCCGCGCAATCGGACAATGTGCTGATTTACGCAACGTCGAATCGGCGCCACTTGTTGCCCGAATATATGAGCGACAACGAGACGTACAAACACACGTCCGACGGCGAGATTCATCCGGGCGAAGTGGTTGAAGAGAAGATTTCGCTGTCTGAGCGATTCGGCCTGTGGGTGAGCTTCTACCCGTTCAAGCAGGACGATTACCTGACGATCGTCGGGCACTGGCTGAAGCATTTCGGATGCGAGGCAGAAGAGATTGCGGGTGCTCGCGGCGATGCTCTCGTGTGGGCGTTGGAACGCGGTTCACGCTCAGGGCGTGTGGCGTGGCAATTTGCGCGCGACTGGTCGGGCCGCAAGGCATGACGGTTTCTACTACGAGCGTTTCCAATACGGCGCCCGACGGGCGCAAGGTGACGGACGTCGCGGTCGGCGTGCTCGTGCAACCGGACGGCCGTTATCTGCTGGCTCAGCGTCCGGAAGGCAAGCCGTATGAAGGTTACTGGGAGTTTCCCGGCGGCAAGCTGGAAGCGGGGGAAAGCGTTGAAGCGGCGCTCACGCGGGAATTGCATGAGGAATTGGGTATCGATGTGACCGCTTGCGAGCGCTGGCGGACCCTCGAGCACGATTACCCCCATGCGTACGTGCGGCTCTACTTCTGCAAGGTGACCGCGTGGAGCGGTGAGCCGATCGGACGTGAAGGTCAGGCGCTCGCCTGGCAGCATCTTCCGGCCGATGTCGCGCCGTTGTTGCCTGCAGCCATTCCTGTACTGGAGTGGCTCGCGGCTGAAGCGGTTTAGCCAGGGCGCTTTGTTTCGCGGCGGCTAGTTTACTAGTTCAGGCCGCTATGCGAGTCTTCATCGGGCAGCGTGTCTTGCTGACTGCCGCCGATCTTGTACTTCTCGGTCGCCCAGGCACCGAGGTCGATCTGCTTGCAACGGTCTGAACAAAACGGACGAAAGCGGCTTTCGGGAACCCAGCGGACGTCCTTCTCGCAAGTCGGGCATTTAACGATAGTGGTCATTCTGCAGAGCGGATTTAAAGAGGTTGAGTTCAGTAAATGGGGGTTTTAAGCCCAACTTAAAGACTGCAGAGCGTCAGGTGGAACGGGATGTCCGCGTCTACCGCACGTGGCCTCAGATCGCCGTCCTGTACCGTAAAGCGCACCCATAGCATGTACTTGTTCGCACTCGCTTCGGGAATCAGGCGCGTGTCGGACGGCACCCGCACCTGCATCAATTGATAAGTTCGTCCCGAAAGCATCTGCTGATAGCTGCCTTGCATCGCCATGACCTTGGACGCCTGGCCCGATTCACGAGCGAGACGCAGCACAATAGTGGCAGCGTCGCGTAACGGCAGCATGGGCGTCACCCACTTCGCGATGTCCCCGCGACGCTCCTCGGCTGGATTTTGTTGCCACGCGAAGTACGACGGCAGATCAAAGCGGCAGGTTCCCCCCGGGATGATTGTGCGGCTGCGAATGCTGGCGAGCCATTCGTTATCGGCCAGATGCTGGCCTGTTTTGCCCTGCATCTGCCCGAGGCCGGCCAATGTCTGCTCGATCTCGCCAAGCACCGACTCCAGCGCATCCTGCTCGATGCCGGGATTGCCGCGGAACGGCGCCAGCGTCTGGCGTTGCCGCTCCAGCTCCTTCATCAGATCCGCTTTCAGATCCGTGCGGCCCGCGACTTCGGCGATCTCGAACAACGTGGTCAGTGCGGCGTGATGTTCGCGCGGGTCTTCTTGAGTCAGAAAGAAGGTGAAGCGCTCGAAAAGGTCTTCGAGACGCAGCAGCGTTCTGATTCGCTCATTGAAGGGGTACTCGTAAAGGATCAAGCGCGCTCGCCTCGGCGTTGGTCGATGGGTTCGATGGCAGAAAGTCAGGACATTCTAATGCCGCATGAAACCAACGGCAAATCTGCACGTTTAATAGCGCCCGGCGCGCATTTTCAGCGTCGTTTGTGAGGAGTTCGAGCGCGTTGCATGCACTTGTTAGGTACGCGGTTTGCTCGCCGCTTCGTCCCTCGTTTCGCGCGCCTCCAAGGCCATCGCCAAGTAGCGCGCGTGCAGGGCGTCCACCTCGCGCTGCAGCGTTTCCAGGGTGGCAGCCGAGTCATTGACGACGACGTCATCAGCGGCCGCCAAGCGCGCTTCACGCGTGGCCTGACGCGCGATGATCGCGAGCACCTGATCGCGCGAAAAGCCATTGCGCCGGATCACGCGTTCGATTTGCGTGTCCTCCGGACAGTCGACCACGAGAATCCGCTCCACCTTGCTCGCGCGTTCGCCGGCTTCAATCAGCAAGGGCACCACGACGATGTGATAAACCCCTTGTGCTGCATTGCGTTGACGCTCGCTTTCGGCGCGGATCAGCGGATGCGTGATCGATTCGAGCTGAGCTTTGGCTGTGTTATCGGAGAAAACGCGGGTCCGCATTTTTGCGCGATCCAGCGAACCGTCGGCGGCGATGTATTCCGGGCCGAACGTGCCTTCGATCAGCGGCATAGCGATGCCGCCCGGCGCGGTAATCTGGTGCGCGATCAAGTCCGTATCGATGACGGGCACCCCGCGCGCGGCGAACATGTCCGCCACCGTGGTCTTGCCGCTGCCAATTCCGCCGGTCAGGCCAATGCTGAACATCGATCAACTCCTCTTTTTGTTTCGCTTTAACCGCCGAACAATCCGTAAAGCGGCGTCCCAAAAAATAACGTAATCACGCCGCCTGCCGCGAGAAACGGCCCGAACGGCAGCGGTTCTTCAAACCGCATCTTGCCGATACCCGTCGCCGCCAATCCGAAGATTGCGCCCGCCACCGCCGACACCAGCACCACCTGCGGCAGCGCTTGCCAGCCGAGCCACGCGCCCAGCGCGCCGAGCAGCTTGAAATCGCCGTAACCCATGCCTTCCACGCCGCGTACCAGCCTGAACAGCCAATATACGCACCAGAGAAACAGATAACCTGCGATGGCGCCGATCACTGCTTCGCGCAACGGGACGAACGCGGTGTCGCCGAGGTTGACGATCAAGCCGGCCCACAGGAGCGGTAACGTCAGCGTGTCGGGCAGATAGCGGGTGTCGAAGTCGATCAGGCTCGCGGCCAGCAGCGTCGCGCATAAGCCGAATGCTGCGAGCGCGATCAACGTGGGTCCAAACGCAAACAGCGAGAGGGCGGCAAACATCGCCGTGGCCAGTTCGGTCAGCGGATACCGTGCGCTCACGCGCGCGTTGCATTTCGCGCAGCGGCCGCGCAGCAGCACGTAACTCACGACCGGAATATTTTCCCACGCACGCAACACGTGGCCGCAATGCGGGCAGGCGCTGCGAGGTACGGCGAGGTTGTAGCGGGCGGGTGGCGCGTCCTCTTTATGCGCGTCGTCCTCTTGGTCGATAGCGTTCTCCGCTTTCCACGCGCGTTCAAGCATGATCGGCAGGCGGTGCACGACGACTGTCAGAAAGCTGCCGATTACCAGCCCGAAGACGATCGCGAAACCATACTGCGCCGCGAGCGGCAATGCGCCGAAAGCGGAACCGTAAGCGTCGAGATAGCGGCCTGAAAACTGCGCCTGATACAAAGGCTGCATGACTGTCCTGGGTTGAATTCGGCTGCGATCCTACACCACCTACACCACATTCCCGAGCTGAACGATCGGAAGATACATGGCGACGACGAGACCGCCGACCAATGCACGGAGAACCACAATCACCACCGGTTCGCACAGGCTCGCGAAAGCGCCGGTCTGTTCGTCCACCTGACGGTCGCCCAGTGTAGCGAGATCGAGCAGCATCGCGTCGAGCGAACCGGATTCCTCGGCCACGGCGATAGGCTGCACCACATCCGGCGGAAAGCAGCCGACGGCACGCATGGCGGCGGCGAGCCGCTCGCCATGCCGAAGGCGCCTGGCGATCTCGACGGTCGCGGTATCGAAGATACGGTTGCCCGTGGCGCTCGCCAAGGAATCGAATGCATCCGATAACGGTGTGCCCGCCGCCAGTAACGTGCCGAGCGCGCGGCTCCAGCGTGCCACCGCCAGCGCGCGCAGGAGGGATCCGGCGAGCGGCAGCTTCAGCATGGCGCGGTCAAACCCGCTTCTCGCTGCGGGGACTCGTCGTAGAAGTCGCTTGAATGCGATGCCGGACACCGCGCAAAAGAGCGCGAACGGTCCGCACCAGCGTGCGACGCCATCCGATAACGCGAGCACGAACAACGTCGGTGCCGGCAATTTAGCGCCGAAACCATCGAAGATGGTCTTGAAGGTCGGCACTACGCCAATCAGTAATCCTGCGGTAATGGCAAGCGATAACAACAGCACCGCGACCGGATAAGTCAGCGCGGCACGCAGTTTCGCCCGTTGAGCGCCCGCTCGTTCGCGGTCTTCGGCCAGCCGCGCGAGTACGACCGGCAACGCGCCGGCCACTTCGCCGACGGCAACCAACTGGCAATACAGTGCGTTGAAACACGCGGGATGACGCGCGAGCGCTTCCGAGAACGCAATGCCCTGCGTGATATCCCGCGCAACCGATCCGACAATGCGCGGCAGCCCACCGCGCGAAGGGGTATCGGCGATGAGATCCAGCGACGACGCAAGCGGCAAGCCCGCGCGCAGCAAGCCGGCGAGTTGCCGCGTGAACAGCGTGACGTCGGCCGCCCGGGCTTTGGGCGGCGGCGCCGAACCGAGCGCGGTGAGTTCCAGCACCGTGACACCATCGCGTTTTAGCGCGGCGCGCGCATGGGCTGAATCCGCTGCGATCGTCTTGCCGCGTTTGTCCGCGCCGTTTGCGTCAACGCCTCGCCAGCCGAAGCGTGTATCGAAGGATAGGGGGCTCATGTTCATGTTCATGTGAGCTCCGTGGCGTCGGCGGCTTCCGCTACGCTTGTCATGCCTTCGCGTACGCGCGCGAAGGCAGCGTCGCGCAGGCTCGGCATGCCCTCGCTTTTCGCGTGCCGCGTGATGGCGTGTGTAGCGGCGCGCGCGACGATCAGCTCGCGCAACGTGTCAGACACGGGCATCAGTTGATGCACGCCCACTCGGCCGCGATAACCAATGCCATGGCACGCGGCACAGCCACCGGGCTCGAACGGTTTGAAACCCGGCTCGAACTCCAGGTCCGAAGGCAAGCGACAAGCGCCGCAAAGCCGCCGTACCAGCCGTTGCGCGGTAACAAGCCTCAGCGCCGACGCCAGGTTGTACGGCGCAATGCCAATATCGATCAATCGTGCGATGGCTGCGGGTGCGTCGTTGGTATGCAGCGTGGAGAGCACGAGATGGCCCGTTTGCGCGGCCTTCACGGCAACGTCGGCGGTTTCGGCGTCGCGGATTTCGCCAACCATGATCACGTCCGGGTCTTGACGCATGAACGCGCGCAGCGCGACCGCGAAAGTGAGGCCCGCCTTGTCGCGGACACTGACCTGATTGATACCGGCAAGCTGGATTTCGGCGGGATCTTCGACGGAACAGACGTTGCGTGACTCAGCTTGAGCATCTGCAAAAAGCAATACAGCGACAGGGTTTTGCCGCTACCCGTGGGGCCGGTGACCAGCACGAGTCCGTGCGGCGCGTGGATCGCGGCTTCCACCGTCTTCTGCTGGCCGGGGGCAAGCCCCAGCGCCGCCAGCGACAGATCCGCCGGCAGTGACTCCAGGCGGCGCAACACCAGTTTTTCACCGAACAGGACCGGCAGCGAATTCACGCGATAGTCTTCCGGATTCCCGTTCGCCAGCGGCAACCGCAAACGTCCGTCCTGCGGCACGCGCCGCTCGGCAATGTCCATGCGCGCCAGCACTTTGATCCGTGTGATGAAAGCGTCGCGCAAATGCGGTGGCGGCTTGAGGAAGACGTGTAACGCACCGTCAATACGCAAGCGGATGCGCCACTCGTGCTCGCCCGGTTCGACGTGAATATCGGATGCGCCGCGTGCGGCTGCTTCACGCAGGGTTTCGGTGAGCAGCGCAACGGCGGATGCGTTGTCGGCGTCAGGGATTGCATCGACCGGGCGTGCGGATAACTGCGGCGAAGGCCGCGAAAACGTAACCGGAAGAGAGGACGGCATGGGCGTGGCTCGGTGGACGGGATGCCCCGATCTTGTCCCTCCGCGCGCCTCGTTCCAACTCGTCCGAATGGCTAACGCTTGGCAATGTTGAAAAAGCTGGCCGAATGGCTAACGCGGCCAGGAAGGTGGTTTCTGAAGGCGGAAACGGCGCAAGCTCGTGCAACCAGAAGCCCAACGCGAAACCCGAGCAGCTTATGACCCCAACTTCATTGCTACCCTTGCTTTCTCAGCACCACGCCTTGCGGCCGGAATATTTTCACGGTGCGTATCGCCTGGTCGTCACTGCGCATGACTTCGAAGTGCACGCCGGCAATACGTACGCTCACGTCGCCGTCCGGAATCTCTTCGAGCGTCTCGAGGATCAGACCGTTGAGTGTCTTCGGGCCGTCGGTGGGAAGCGTCAGTTTCAGCCACCGGTTCAACTCGCGCAACGGCATGCTGCCCGCCACAATGCATTCGCCTTCCTCGTTCCAGCCGCTACGCGAACCGGCCCCGCGCGGAATGGTCGTGGTGAACTCGCCAATCAATTCTTCAATGATGTCTTCCGGCGTCACCAGCCCCTGCAGCTCGCCATATTCGTTCACCACAATCGCAATTCGATGCCGGCTTTCCTGAAAGAATTGCAGTTGCTGAAATACGGGCGTGCCTGCCGGGACGAAGTACGGCTCGGCCAACAGTTCGCGCAAAGTCTCGCGCTCGAATTCCTGGTTATGCAGCGCCGAGAGCGTCTTTCTCACGTGCAGGACACCCAGTACGCGATCGATGTCGCCCTGATACACCACCAGCTTGTTGTGATAACAGGTCTCGAGTTGATGCAGGATGGTGTCGAAGGGGGCATCGAAATCCAGTGCTTCAATCCGGCGGCGCGGAATCATCACGTCGTCGACGGTGATGTTCTCCAGATCGAACAGGTTCAGCAGGATGCTGCGGTGCTTGGTCGGCATGAAATTGCCCGATTCCAGCACGATGGTGCGCAGTTCTTCTGTGGAAAGCCGCTGGTCCCGGCCACCTTTGGTGTTGATATGCAGCACCTTCAGCACGCCGTTCGCGAACAGGTTGACGAACCAGACGAGCGGCCTGGCCACTCGCATCAACGGCGACAAAACCAGGCTGGCCGGGAGTGCGACCTTTTCCGGATACGTTGCGCCGACAATCTTCGGCGCAATCTCCGCAAACACAATGATGAAGAACGCAACAACCCCCGTTGTCACCGATAACACCAGATTGTTATGGCCGAAAGTGCGCAGCGCGATGGACGTTGTCAGCACCGGAATGATCGTGTTGATCAGATTGTTGCCGATCAGGATCACACTCAACAGTTGATCGGTCTTGGCAAGCAGGCCCTGCGTGACGCGGGCGCGCAGCGAACCCTGGTTGGCGAGATGTTTCAGCCGATGGCGATTGAGCGCCATCATCGATGTTTCGGAAATCGAGAAAAATGCGGAGAGAAACAGCAGCAGGAAAATGGCGCAGATTTGCGCCCATAAGGGAATGTGGTCCACGCGCGATCTGGAAAGGGGGGATGGGAAAGACTATAGCAGAGCAGAAAGCGATTGCTTCTCTTGCTCGACAAGCCTTCCGCACGATCGTTTGACCTGTCCCATCCTCCCTTGGCAATTACTGGCTACAAGTGAAACTCGCAGCTGAATTGACGTCGCCGCCGGTGTATTTCGGCCAGGTCGGGTAACGGCACAGAGGCCGCGACCGTCCGGCCGTCGCAGCGGTCGAGTCCGTGACGGTGAGTGTTTCCGGCGTGGTGCCGTTTTCCACCCATTGTTCCAGCGCGCCGAGTGAATCGACTTGGGGCAGGAACGGTCCGGTGCCGTGGCCCACGCCGGGCATGAGGTAGAAGCGCACGAAATTATCGACTGAGGCCTGGCCGAACTTCTGCACCAGCGCGTTGTAGTAGTCCACGGACGAATCGGTGCTGACGATTTCATCGGCGAGACCGTGGGTGATGATCGCTTTGCCACCCTTCGCAATGAACGCCGAGAGGTCGGGGTTGGTGGCATCGCTTTCAGCAGAAACTTGCTGGACCTGCGCCTGGTACGCGCCTGGATTCAGCGGATCGAAGGTGAGTGAATTGAACGTAGGAATACGTGTGATGAAGTATTTCACCCACTGGTCGCCCGTGACCCACTGGTTCGCGTCGTTCTTGCCGGCGGGGTTGGCCGGTGTTGGCGACGTGCCGAAATTGCGCGTGGTGTACTGACCCGCGAACACGGAACCTGCGAAAATGTTGTACCCGGCGTAACGCGTGACGCCGTTCGCGAGCGGATACGGCAGCAGCAGTGGCGAGGCAATCGTGTTCACGCTTGCGATCTGGGCGTCGGAGAGGCAAGTGTCCCCCGTGTCCTTGCCGGCCGGGCAGCGCAGGCTCGCGAGCACGGTGGGCGCTTGGAGCTTGCAGGCCGCGACGTTCGAGATGATGCCGTCGGCAACGCCATCGAGTGTGTCGCAGGCTTTCGTCACGGCGTTCTCGAGCAGCACGGTCTTGTTGACGTCGAGCCAGCCCGCGCCGCCGTTCAGATAAAGCGCGCGGCCAAGCACAACGTTTGAAAGCCGCAGGCCCGTGTAGTTGAGCGCAGGCCGGTTGACGACAATGCCGTCATAGTCAGCGGGCCATCGCTGGATTACGGTGAGACCGTCGCGGCCGCCGGTCGAGCTGCCGAAGAAATAGGTTTTCGTGGGAGCTGCGCCGTAACGCGCTTTTAGCAACAGCATGGCGACGTCGTGGGTCTTTTTCAGCGTCAGGCCACCGTAGTTAGCGAGCGCTTCGTCGTTCGCGGCGAACGAGCCGTCGGTGATGCTTTTGCTCTGGTGACCGGAGTCGTCGCCGAAGGTCACGTAACCGCGGGCGAGCGGTGTGGACGAACCGGCGGGCGCCATGTCGAGGGCGGCAAGGCCGGTGATGAGCGTGCCATCGAAACCGCCGCCGCCGTATTGCAGCGCCTTGTTGTTCCATGCCGTCGGCAAGTTCACCTCGAAATTGATGTTCGGCGCGGTTGCATCGACAGGTGCAATGGTGCCGTTCACCTGGCAATACTCGCCGGACGTCGCCGACGCCGCGACCAGCGTCGCGCTTGCAACCGTTGCGCCATCGCTGGGCACGCCGATGGACGTCGCTGCGATCTTGGTTGCGCCGAGCGCCGAACATGCAGCGGCAGACGTAATGGGCGGCGTGGGAGGCGAAGGCGGCACGGGCGGCGTGCCGTCATTATTCGACGATGAACCGCCGCAACCGGCCAGCGCAGCGACGACAAGGGACATGCCGCAAGCGGCGAGGGTGGTTTTCATCATGCTGTCTCCGAATGTTTATTGAGTGCTGCTTGCAATGGGAAAACAAACCAACCAACCGCTTGCCGATGAACCGACAAGGAAAACGCCTAACCGTCCGGACGACAGCAGTCCCGTCGCCGCGGCAACGTTCTTTATTGTCGTGGTGTCAGAAGCGGTGTTTAGTCCGTCGCGCCGGCTGTCGATGAATCGACTACATTCGCGAGCCGTTGTGCGTCGAACAGCGCTCGCACGCCTTCGTGCGAACCGAGCATCGCTGAGCCGTTGTGCCCTACGCCGGCGACTTCCCAGCAGCGATGTCCAAGCCCTGCGTGTCGGGCTTTAAGGTAAGAGAAATAAGCACGTCCGCGCGCGAGCCGATGGGGCCCTTGCGCTTGTGCCGCACACGAACGGTCGAGTGCGTCGTGGTGTGGATCGCAATCCTGTTGGCCGATCAGATAGATAACGTCGCTGGCGGCGTAACGTGTTTCGAGCGCATCGAATGACGTGGACTCTGCGTAGCGCGGCGCGCGCTGCACGCCGTACTTCCAGTCATCCACACCGGGGCATGCGGTGGTATCGGCGGGGCGGAGAACGCCGTCGGCGTAGGGGCGCATCGAATCGAAGTACACATACGACGACGGATTCGCAATCAAGTACCGGCACCGCACGCCGGCCACGTTGCAACCGGCGCCCACAATTGCGTACCGATGCGCGACCTGTGCGCCGCCCGAATGCCCGGCGATCACCACGTCGCGCAGAGCCGGATAACGTGCGAGATCCGCAAATTGCGCGATGAATGCATCGAGGACATCGAAGGAACTGAGCGGCGCGGGGCCCACTGCATCATCGCCGCCCATCCACGAGGTCCATTCCCAGTGGAGCATGTCTGCGGACAATCCGTGCGCGGCAATATCCGCGGTGGCCAGGAACTGCGGGACGAGCAGCAATGTATGCACGGGATCGGTCGATGCCGCCGCCAGCGCACGTTGCGCCGAGAGCAGGTAGGCATCGGCATCGCGCAACCGGCCGTGCAGCAGGATCACGATTCGCGAAACGTTCGCGGCATCTCGTTCGTCGATCGATCGATAAAACGGCACCGTACCCGTGCCGCGCGGCGTCATCACGCGCAGCCGTTCGTTGCCGACTGCGTTGACCGGGCGCTCATTACGAGGTTTAGGGAGGGAAGGGAACACGGCAGTCATATCAATCCAGCGGGAGGGCGTCAGGATCGCGGCGCAGACGTTGCCCGGAGCGTGTCAGCCCGACCAGCGCGAGCGACACGAAGCCCGCGAAGATCAGGTAATACGCCGGCACGATATTCGATCCGGTCACGGTAATCAGCGTGGAGACGGTCAACGGCGCGAGGCCACCGAACAACGTCACCGCGATGTTGTACGAGAGCGCAACGCCAGTGGATCGGTTGGCGGTGGGGAACAACTGCGTGAGCATGCCCGGATGTGGCCCGGACATCAGACTCAGCACGACGGTCGCGACCATTTGCGCGGCGAAAACACGCCCAGGCGTTGGGGATGCGAGTACCCATGCAAACAGCGGATACGCGATCACGACCCAGACAATCGTCACCGGAAAGAACAGCCGGTACGCGCCAATCCGGTCCGCGAGTTTCCCGGCGAGCGGATAACCCACTATGGAGACCAGCCCCGACACCGCCGTGCCGAACAACGCATTCTTGAGAGGCAGGTGCAACTGACGCTCGACATACAGCGGCATGAACGTGTGCCACAGGTAATTCGTTGCAGTCCCAACGATGATCACGCCCATCGCGCACAACGATGCATCGCCGCGTTGCCGGAAAAAGCCGCGGATGGTCTGCCGCGGCGCGTGCCCCAGCCGTTCGCGCAACTCGACGAACTCGGGCGATTCCGCGACTTTGTGCCGGATGTAGAACCCCACCGGCCCGACCAGCGCGCCGACCAGGAATGGCACGCGCCAGCCCCACGATTCAAGCGACGCCCGATCCAGATTCGATGTCAGGAAATAACCAAACGCCGACGAAAGCACGAGCGCCACCGCCTGCGATGTCATCTGGAAGCTGCCGAAGTACATCTTCTTGCCGCGGGGCGCATATTCGGTGAGCATCGCGGCGGCGGTAGCGAACTCCCCGCCGACAGATAAACCCTGCATGACGCGAGCAAGCAGCACCAGCAAAGGCCCAGCGATCCCGATCGTCGAATAGCCGGGCGTCAGGCCCATCAACAAGGTGCTGGCGGCCATCAACAGGATGAGCATGGAGAGCGTCTTGCGGCGCCCGACGCGATCCGCGTACGCCCCGATGACGATCCCGCCAAGCGGCCGCACGATAAACCCGACGGCAAACGTGCCGAGTGTCAGCGCTGTTGAAAGCGCGGTATTTCCGACCGGGAAAAACACGTGCGCGATGATCTTCGCGAAGTAGCCGTAGATCAGGAAATCGAACCATTCCAGCCCATTGCCGATCACCGATGCCAGCACGGCGCGGCGAATCTGCGCCTTGCTGAGCGACGCCAAAGAAGCTGGCGGATGGTCAGCCGCGTTGGGTGGGAAAGTGGTTTCCATATGTCTCCGGATCGCTGCATTTATGTGTATTTGAATCGAAGAGTACGAAACGCAGTGGCAAATGTAAAATACATATCGAATGGCATTGCCATATCTGTCAAATATGTGAGGCCTCTCGATGGAACTGCGTCACCTGCGGTATTTCCTCACCGTCGCCGAAGAGCGCCAGTTCACGCGGGCGGCGGCGCGGTTGCATATTCAGCAGCCGCCGTTATCGCAGCAGATTCAGGAGCTTGAGCGCGAGCTGGGTTTCGCGCTTTTCACGCGCTTGCCGCGTGGTGTGGAGTTGACATCGGCGGGCGCGGCGTTCGAGGCAGATGCCCGCGCCGTGCTCGACGCGCTCGATCAAGGCGTGGTCAATGCGCGGCGGGTGGCGAACGGCCAGCTCGGCTCCGTGCGGATCGCGCTGACGAGTTCCGCAGCATTCCACCCGCTTGCCACCGCCGCGATCCGTCGGTTTCGCGCGACGCATCCGGATATCGCCATCGACCTGAACGAGATCAATGCGGCTGACATCATCGAACGGATGATGAATGGACGCGTCGATGCAGGCATCTTGCGCAAGCCAATCGAGATGCCCGCGGAATTGCGCTTCGACCTGCTGCACGAAGAGCGCATGGTGCTCGTGCTGCCGGTCGGCCACAAGCTGCTGCCGGCAAAAGGCGTGCGCCCGGGCAAACAGCCGCGTGTGCCGCTGAAAGCGCTCGCCGGCGAGTCGTTTATCTTCGTGCGGCGGCCGGGCGCGCCGGGCATGTACGCTGACTTCATCCGCGCGTGCGAGACGGCGGGATTCAAGCCTGAAGTGGTGAGCGAAGTGCCGCGCATGTTGAGCGCCATCAATCTGGTGGCGGCGGGCGGCGGCATCACGCTCGTGCCGGCATCCATGCAGCGTTACCAGCAGGAAACCGTGGTGTATTGCGCTGTTGCCGGCGACGAAGCGTTCTCCGCGCCGCTCCATCTTGTGACGCGCCGCGATGCTGCGAATCCGGCGGCACTCCGATTCGCACAAGCGGTGTTGGCTTTCGTTTCGCCAAACGCGAAGGGCGCTGAAGCGGCCGATACCTTTCAACACCTCACCTGACAATTCATCTACAAACGCAAGTTCGCGTTTTCCCGCAGAATCGATGGAATAAACCGGCGTCACGGCGCGTTTGGATCGTGTCGTCTGCAAACAATCGCGCTTGAATAAGCTCATCCAGCGCGACAGGTTGCAGAAAGAACCATCCCGCCGATTTCCATTTTTCGCACGGAGTTTCAATGTCCACGCAAGCTGCCAACGTGGTTTCACAACCGCCCCAGACCGAGACGACGCTACGCTACACGCGCACCGCGATGGTCCTGCACTGGCTGATCGCGTTGCTGATCATCTGTAACGTCGTGCTGGGGTTGACGGCGGAATCGTTTCCCGATTCGTGGGTGCGTACAGTCGTCGATACCCATAAGTCCATCGGCATCACCGTTCTCGGGCTGGTGCTGCTGCGTATCTTGTGGCGCGTTTCGCATCGACCGCCGCCATTGCCGAAGGCGTTTCCGAAGTGGGAGCACATGGCCGCTCACATCGCCCATTTCGTGCTGTATCTGCTGATGATCGGCTTGCCTTTATCCGGCTGGCTGCACGACTCGGCGTGGAAAGGCGCCGCTACCCATCCGATGCATCTGTTCGGCCTGATTCCGTGGCCGCGCATAGGTTTCGTGATGAATCTCGATCCGGCGCTGAAGGAGTCGTTGCACGATCGTTTCGGCGCATTGCACGCGTGGCTGGGTTACGCGCTGTATGCGCTTTTGGCGATGCACGTGGGCGGCGCGCTCAAGCATCAATGGATCGACAAGAAGTCGGTGATCTCGCGGATGGTGCCGTAATGGACATCAAACTGCACGCCGTACCCGTACGGACAAAAAAGACTCCGGCTCAATCGGACCCGCTTTTGAAACGCTCTATGGAAGAGGCGCTCGCGCAGGCTTCGCCGCGCATCGCACCGCGCCCCGTGACGCTCGCGAGCGTGCTGATTCACGGCAGCGTGGTCGTGCTGTGGCTTGTTCTGTTCGCCCGCGCGTTCTTCCTGCACGGCGTGGTGGCATGGTCTACAGGCATTGCGTACGTGGTCTACGACACCTTGCTGCTGATGTTCGTCGCGGCGAAATCGTGGACGCTCGTGAGGCCGCACAAGCCGCTTGATCGCAAGCAGCGCGAACGTGGTTTGCCGCAACTCGGCGTGATCGTGGCGTCGCATAACGAAGCCGCCGTGCTGCCCAACACGCTCGCGAAATTGCTCGGGCAAACGCACGGCGCGGCGCAAATCGTGATTGCCGACGATGGTTCTTCCGATGGCACCGCCGAACTTCTCACGCAGCGTTTTGGTCTTGTTGCGGCAGCGGAGGGCGAGTTGAGCGCGGCGTCCACCCTGCATCCGACGCTCTTCTGGATGCGCGTCGCACATGGCGGCAAGGCGCGTGCGCTGAACGCGGCGATCGAAAAGATCAGTACGCCGATCGTGATGACCGTCGATGCCGATACGCGTCTCGCCGACGATGCCGTCCTGGCCATGCGCAGCGCGTTTGCATTGCGGCCGAACCTGGTTGCCGCGGCGGGCATCCTGGTTCCGGTGTGCAGCAAAACGATGAGCGGGCGCTTTTTCCAGTGGTTCCAGACTTACGAATACATCCGTAATTTCATCGCACGGTTTGCGTGGATGCGCGCCGATAGCCTCTTGCTGATCTCCGGCGCGTTCGCTTCATTTCGACGCGATGCGTTGCTGGCCGTCGGAGGTTTCGATCCGCAATGCCTGGTGGAGGATTACGAGCTGATTCACCGTCTGCGCCGCCATTCCGTCGATCACGGTCTGGACTGGGACGTGCGGGTGGTGGGCAACGCGCACGCCATCACGGACGCGCCCAGTTCGTTCAGCGGTTTCATGCGGCAACGGCGACGCTGGTTCGCAGGTTTTCTGCAGACGCAATACTGGAATCGCGATATGACCGGCAACCGGCGTTACGGCACGCTCGGTTTGCTGATGCTGCCGGTGAAGGCCTTCGATACCGTGCAGCCCATCTACGGCTTGACGGCGTTTGCGCTGTTGTTGGGGTTCATCGTGGATCGGCGCGGCGCCATTGTCCTGCCGATTTTCAGTGTGATCGGCGCGAAGATCCTTATCGATTTCGCGTTCCATTTGTGGACCGTGCATCTGTATCGGCGCTGGACGGGGGACACCGCCGGGTCGAGCCTGTGGATGGCGGTCGTGACCGCGATCGTCGAGCCGTTTACTTTCCAGTTGCTGCGTCATACGGGCGCGGCGCTCGGCTGGGTCGACTTCCTCGGAGGTTCACGTGCGTGGCGCGTGCAGACGAGAGCGGGCCTCGCGGCTGCGGATGAGGCCTGAGGGCATCAGCCTACCTAATCAGGCATCGCCCTCGGTCGATAGTCAGCGCGCGTACCGCACCACCATGCTCGACGCCGCCAGCACGTGGCCCTTCATCGCAGTGATCAACCCATCGCGGTCGAGCGCGGCGGGCAGTGCATTCGCGGCGAGATCCAGCGCGTAGGCTTGCACGACATAGTGATGCGGCGCATCGCCGTGCGGCGGGCAAGGTCCGTAATAGCCATCCTTCCCCGTCCGGTTGATTCCGCCGATACTGCCCGCCGGCGGCGGACCACCTTCTCCGAGCGCTGTCGTCGCAGCAGGAACTCCGTAGAGAACCCAATGCACGATACCCAGGCCGCGCGCGCCGTCGGGATCGTAGATCGTGACCGCAAAGCTTTTGGTCTCGGCCGGCGCATTGCTCCACGCCAACGGCAACGAGACGTTCTTGCCGCCGCAATCCTGAGCGCTGGCGGCGTGCCGGGAGTCGAGGGTGCCGTTATCGGCGAGGCCGGGCGAGGTCAGCGTGAAGCGCTCATCGGCGCTCGCGGCGATTGCAGTGACACTCAGGAAACATCCCGCGCCTATCGCGGCAACGCGCAAAAGCCGCTTCGCGCGGCACATGCTTGAATCATTCTTCATTGTTCTTCTGGCCTCGGGTCTCAATAACTTCGCTTGGGATACTACGCACGCTTGATGTGTTCCCCTTCTTCAAGCGCTGCGATCCTGGCAACCTCTTACTGCCATTTCTTCGGATCGCCGCCTAATGCTGCGCAGGTATCGAAGCTGATGGCACGGAGCTTCGCCTCGCCGATCTGTCCTGAGAGCGCGTAACCCGCATGATCCGTCGTCCAGTAGAAAGTTCGTCGCGAGCCGTCGCGCAACATCCGTATGGCGTACTCGTCGTTATGCTTGCCCGAACCGCCGGTCATGTACAGCGTGAGCCGTTCGCCGCTGGCGTTCTGATACATGAACTGCGCCGCGGGTCCGTCCTCGCCGGGCAACAAGCGGCCACCGACCAGCTCGAACCCATATTCGTGCAGCGAGGGAATGGTCAGGGTCCGGTTGAGCCGCTTGGATAACCATGTCACGAGATGATCTTCCTGCGACGCCGCGACTTCCACCGCGTGCCGCTGCTCCGGCGCATAGACGGCATAAGCGATATCCGCGCGTTGCGCGAACGTCGGCGCCGGGCGATCCCGATCGAGGACCGGCAACAGCATGTGCATCAGAAAGCCGCATGCGATCCCCACAACCAGCCAGCTCGCCGCCATCAGATAACGCATGCGAGGACGCACGACCACGACTTGCGGTTCCTTATCCGCAGTGGCGGCAAACAGCGCCCGCAGCGCATTGTCTTGCGCGCGATACGCGGCGACCGTCGCCGCGCTCGCCGGATCGCGGTCGATGCGCGCAGCGGTTTCAGCGCGCTCCGCCTCCGGCGCTTCATCGTCGATGAACGCCGACAGCGCGCGCAACTCATCGGCCGCCGCGCTGGATTCCGCCTGTTCAGGACGTTCGGGATTCGTCATGTGCCACTCACGATTTTCAACGATGCCGATTTGCGGCCCGGTTCCTCACCGAGCAGCACACGCATGTGTTCACGTGCCCGCGAAAGTCGCGACATCACCGTTCCGGCCGGCACGTTCAGCACCACGGATGCCTCCTGATAACTCATGTCCTCGACGCAGACGAGCAGCATGACTTCGCGTTGCTCGACCGGCAAGCAATACAGCGCGCGTTGCACGTCGCGCAGCACGAGTCCGTCGACTTCACCCACGGGCGCGGCCATTTGCCGCCACGGCGCGGTTTCATCGTCGACGGCAATATCACGCCGCCCGCGCAACTGATCGATATAGAGATTGCGCATGATAGTGAACAGCCACGCGCGCAGATTGCTGCCGACACGAAATCCCTTCGACCGGCCCAGCGCGCGTTCGGTCACATCCTGCACGAGGTCATCGGCCCACGCACGGTCTCCCGTCAGCGCGCGCGCATAACGCCGCAACTGCGGAAGAACCCCAACGAGGTCGGTATCGAAGCTCAACGGCCTATGCTCATGACTGGTTCACTTTCAGCGGTCCAGGCCACTGTTCGCGTGACGACGATATTGCCGCACGCGCACAGTGGCCATCGATCGCTTCTTGCTGGTCTCCATCGCGCTAATTGTTTACTTGCTTCACGCTTACTGCTTCACCGTGTGCCACATGTCCTTGAAATTGTCGCCGTTGGCATCGCCGGGTTTCTTGTCTTTCGCGAACGTGTAGACGCGCTTGCCTTTGTACGCCCACTGGTTACCGCCATCGCCCGCGGGCACGATGGTCCAGTCACCTTGGGGTTTGTCCGAGGTATCGGCCATGACCGCCGGCCACGCCTGGGCGCAACCGCCGCTGCATGCGCTCGCCCCCGATGCCGAATCTTTGTCAAACGTGTAGAGCGTCATGCCTTTCGCGTCGGTGTACATACCGCCTCCGGCCATTGGCGGGGCGGCGTGAGCATTCAGGCTGAAGGCAACAACAAGGGTCAGGGCTGCAGCGAGCATCGGGGTTCGCTTTCTCATGTTGTTTGTCTCGTTCCATGTGTGCAGGTACGGGATAAACGGATGATGCTCGCGGAATATTCCGGTACCTGACAAATATTTCGACTGTGTTCCGTAATTTTGATCGTATGGATTAGCTGGTGCGCGTTGGGATACACGAGGCGGGCAAACGGACGAACGCGTGACCGGGGGCGCCGTATCTGGCGACTTGGCTACAATCGACGGCATCAGCCGTGCGCTTCTCCGCCAGCCGCCGGACCAGGCATGCCGATTCACATTTTTCCGGCCATGAACGGGCCGATCAGCCAAAACCTGGCTTGAAACGAACGAGGTGAAATGGTGCAGGACAGCAAGAACCAACCGACGCCGGAGAACCCGGGCGCGAACATGAACATACCTAGAAAACGCCCGTTGGATGGCATTCGTGTACTGGATTTATCGAGGGTGCTGGCGGGGCCGTGGTGCACGCAGAACCTCGCGGATCTCGGGGCGCAAGTGATCAAGATCGAGCGTCCCGGCGCTGGCGACGATACCCGCACGTGGGGCCCGCCGTTCCTGCGCGACGCCGAGGGCCGGGACACATCGGAGAGCGCGTATTTTTTGTGCGCGAACCGCAACAAGCAGTCGGTTGCCATCGACATGAGTTCACCCGAAGGCGCCGCGGTGATTCGCGAGTTCGCGAAGTCATGCGACGTAGTCGTTGAAAACTTCAAGGTCGGTGGGCTCAAGAAGTATGGGCTGGACTACGAGAGTCTTTCGGCGATCAATCCGCGGCTTGTGTACTGCTCGATAACGGGGTTTGGGCAAAGCGGACCGCTATCGCAACGCGCGGGCTACGACTTCCTGATCCAGGGCATGGGCGGGCTGATGAGCATTACCGGCGAGCCCGACAGCGTAGCGGGCGGCGGTCCGGAAAAAGTCGGCGTGGCGGTGACGGATCTGATGGCCGGCATGTACGCCACCACCGGCGTGCTCGCCGCGCTGATGGAGCGCGGAAAAAGCGGGCTCGGGCAACATCTGGACATCGCGTTGCTCGATTGCCAGCTCGCCATGCTCGCTAACCAGTCCATGAATTACCTCACCACGGGAATCGCGCCACAGCGAATGGGCAACGCGCATCCGAACATCGTGCCGTATCAGACCTTCGCCGCGAGCGATGGACATGTGATCGTCGCATGCGGCAACGATAGCCAGTTTCGTTCGCTGTGCACTGCGATGAACGTGCCGGAACTTGCGCTCGATGCACGTTTCGCCACCAATAGCGGGCGTAGCGTGAACCGGGCGGAATTGTTGCCGCAACTGGCGGAGGTCTTCATCACGCGTCCTCGCAACGCTTGGGTTGCCACGCTCGAGGCGTGCGGCGTGCCATGCGGGCCGATCAACGATATCGAGCAGGCCTTCAATTCCGAACAGGCGCAATTTCGCGGCGCGGCGCGGGAGATACCGCATCCCGTCGCGGGCGTTGCGCCGACGGTGGCGAGTCCGCTGCGTTTATCGGCTACGCCGGTTGCGTACGATCAGGCGCCCCCGATGCTCGGACAACATACGAGCGCCATGTTGCACGACGTACTTGGAATGAGCGATGTACAGATCGAGGAACTGATGCGGACGGGGGTAATTGGCACGTAGATACTTTATGACAATTTTCATCTTGACTCACCTAAAGTGCATCAAGGTATCGTCGGTCATGTGAAATCCACGCAAGCACGCAGGATGCAAACCATGACCTCATATGATCGACGATCTTCCACGGGACGAGGCGGAACGGCTGTTGGGCCTTATCAAATTTGGCGATCCTTCAACGGGATGGAGAAGGCGCCAGCAAACAATAAGTTGGGCGAAATGCGAATTCGGTGTTACGGATGCCGAGGGCAGGCGCATCCAGGGCATCACGGCCGATCTATCTGTTCGATACAGCCGGCGACCGCACCTTAAGCAGTTCCTGTTCAGCATGTATTACTCCCAGCATCGGGGTAATCGCCGTGCGTACCAGTTCGATGTCTTTCAAAGTGGTCGGCGACCGGCTGATGCTCATCAGCGTCCTCACGAACACGTGGGTCGTGATCGTTTAGCGGGACACGCTGAATGGTCCGCAATCAGTTTCGCGGGTGCGCTGCTGCTCTTCTGCAAAAAGACCAACTTAACGCTGACGGGCGTCTTACCTGATCCATTGGTTCCGGAGTCGAAATGAATATCCAGTCGTCCTGCCAGCACATGTGCGCAAACCTCGGCTTCGGCTGCGTGGAACTAGAAGATGAATACCCGCCCATGATGGCTCTTCAAACTCCGTTTGGCTTTTACGGTGGCGACCCATTCGAGATCTATGCGGAATATCTGGGGGACCGCGAGCAAATAAGGTTCTTTGATTCAGGAGGGACGCTGTTCCACTGCTTCGCCCGCCAGATCAGTTCATTTCATCTGCGGGACTATCAGGTGGTGAAAGCAGCGATCAAGCAGCCCGGCATCAACGTGACGCACGAGGGTGAAATTGAAGGCACGTTTGAAATTGCCAACATGGCGTCAGGGTTCGCGAGCTATGTAGACGCGTTACTCAGTCTGGCCAGATGGGAGTTCGATAACGCCGGCACCGACTTCGCGGTTCGCGAACCCAACCTGATCGGTGACACAAGGCTTTATCTCAACGCAATGAAGCCGGATGTTCCGGCAATCAAGAGCACACGCAAGGCCGCGGGCGTGTCGGGTCGTCAGTGTGGCTTCGACCTGTCGCAGGGTGACACGCAGATCGACGTGATCTCATGTCATCGCAACGCTTCGTCGTCGGAGCTCTACAAGCTTGTTGACCTGCGTGGCAGTGCGCTGACCGCCAAAATGCCGATCATCGTGGTGGTGGACGACCGTTTGCTACCCGAGCAGGCGGATCGTGAGGTGGCTGTGATTGGCCAGTACGCCGAGGCGTGGCCTATGAGAAAGCTGATCGAGGCAGCGGCGGGTGGCGGTTTGACGCGGCATTGAGGTCGAAGGCGGCAGTCGAAACCCGGGAAAGATCGTGCAGATGCTCAAAGCTGCCAATCGAGCAACGGCATCGCTTTCTCTATCAGCTTCTCCAACCTCGGTCGATGCAGCCAGTCTTCGTAGGTAACGAGCTGTGACTTTTCTATATCGGCGTCGAAGATCGCGCTTTGCTGACGGGCGAATTCGCGATCGTAGATATTGAGGTTCGCTTCGTCGTTGAGCTTGAACGAGCGGCTGTCGAAATTCGTCGATCCGACCGAAACCAGGTAATCGTCGACTACGAGCAATTTGCAATGAAACATGGTCGGCTGATATTCATGGATTTCGATACCCGCGGCCAAGAGATCTCCCCAGCAGGCGCGGGAGGCTTCACGCACGGTATGCGTGTCGATGCGTTTTCCCGGCGTCACAATGCGCACTCTCACGCCGCGCCGTGCGGCTTCCACCAGGGCGTTGATCGCGAGGCCATCGGGGACGAAATATGCGCTTGCCAGATGAATGGTGTGCGTAGCCGCCGTGATCGCCATGAGATACATCAGTTCCATGTCGTCGGCGCCGTGGGTGGGGGAGCTGCTGAACATGTGCGCAACCCCATTACTGGCATCGCCTTCCGGCAATGGTGGTATCTCAGGAAAGTACGCAGGACCATGCAGCACATTGCCGGTCACCTTGATCCAGTTGTCCATGAACACGGCCTGCATGTGTCCAACTACCGGGCCTTCCACCCGGAAATGCGTGTCGCGCCAATGCTTTTCGTTTTGCGCGTGGCCGGTCCATTCCTCTGCAATCCCAACACCACCGGTGAAACCCACGCGGCCGTCGATGATCAGCAGCTTCCGGTGCGTCCGGTTATTCATTCGTCCGAGCCCGGTCCAGTGCGGCTTGTGATATTGCACAACGTCGGCACCGGCTTGCCGCAGTTCGTCGAGATAACGATGATCCATTTTCTTGCAACCCACCCAGTCAAGCAGGATATGCACCGCAACGCCCGAGCGCGCTTTTTCGGATAACGCCGCCGCAAATCGCGCGCCAATTTCACCGGACCAGTAGATAAACGTTTCGAAGGTAATGGTCTCTTTGGCGGACTGAATGCCATCAAGCATGGAAGGGAAGATTTCGTTGCCGTTCAGCAGCACTTCATACCGGTTGCCGGACGTCACCGGAGGACCCAGCAAGAGGCTCATTGAACGAATGAATTGCGGGTCGTCGCTGGAATACAGCCGGTCGATGTTGTGCTCGACCTTCTTTTCGCCGCTTACGAAGTTCGCGAGGATCAGGACCACGACGAGCGTGACGACTACCGTTAGCGGTATGGCGAGCAAGAGCATGTCGGATTCCGGAGGAGACGAGCTGCAATGGGGAGAGAGGCGTACGCGGTGCAGGAGCCAGGAAGCGCGGCTATGCGTGCTGGAGTTCCGACACGCCTTGTAGCAAGTGACGGACCTCCTATTTATTGCACTGCGGCGATGGATCTAACTCCGGCCGTTTCCACGGCAATCGCGCGACCGAGCGCTTCACGGCGCCGGCTTTTTGCAGTTTCGATACAGACGCAAGTTCGCGGCTCCCCGAGCCGCAGCAAATCGCTCACTCGTCCACAATCGTGCTCAGGTTCACGCGCACGCGTCGCAGCAGGGAGATCAGTTGCGCGCGCTCGTCCGCATCGAGCCCTGCCAACGCTTCAGCGGCGACTGCATCGCCCACTCGGCGTGCCTTGCCGAGTGCGCCTTCAGCCTTTGCCGTCATCCTCACCGTTCGTTCTCGACGGTCATCGGGATTCGAAAAGCGTTCGATCCAGCCGCCTTCTTCCATCCGATCGAGCAGGCGACCGGCCGATATCGGCGCGACTTCCAGCAGATCGGCCAGCCGGGCCTGGTTCACATCGCCGAAATGGGACAGATAGGCGAGCGCGCGGCATTGCGCCCGCGTGAGATCTAGGGACGATTTCGCGAGTTCGTCGAAGCGCTTGCTGCACAAGCGACCAACGTCCGAGATCAGAAAACCAAAGCGCTTGTCGAGGTGCGTTTCCATGCACGGATTATACGAAAGAAGCCCTCGCCCACATGCATTCGGGAAGCACGGGTTTCCCCGGATTTTTGACACCTTGTTCCAATCATCAGCCTGTTTATAATAAGCATGCTTATTATTAAAATAAGAGAGTAAGCAACCTGCTAACCGAATCGGCGCCTGAATGTCCTCTGAATCAATGCCGGCAAGCGCGGTGCCGGCCGCGCCGCTCAATCGGCCCATGCTCACGATCTCGATCATGCTTGCAACGCTGATCCAGACGCTCGACAGCACGATCGCCAATGTCGCGCTGCCGCATATGCAGGGCACGCTGTCGGCGTCGCAGGACGAGATCACGTGGGTGCTGACGTCCTACATCGTTGCGGCGGCGATCGCCACGCCGCTGACGGGCTGGTTATCCGATCGGCTGAGCACGAAGCGCCTGCTGATCATTTCTATTGGTGGCTTCACGATTGCGTCGGCGCTGTGCGGGTTATCGGAGAGTCTTGCGCAGATTGTCGCGTCGCGATTGCTGCAGGGGATTTTTGGAGCCTCGCTCGTGCCGCTTTCGCAATCCATCCTGCTCGACATCAATCCGCGCGAAAAGCAGGGCCAGGCGATGGCCGTCTGGGGCATGGGCGTGATGGTCGGGCCAATTCTCGGGCCGACACTCGGCGGCTGGCTGACCGATAGCTACAACTGGCGCTGGGTATTTTTCATCAACGTGCCGATTGGCGCGTTTGCGCTCTTTGGCGTGGTGACGTTCCTGCCGGCGCGAGCGGCGAAGCTCGGGGTGAAATTCGACGCGTTCGGCTTCGCCACGCTGGGTCTGGCGATCGGCGCGTTGCAGGCCATGCTCGATCGCGGCGAGCAGCTCGATTGGTTTAGTTCGCTCGAAATCCGCATCGAAGCCATTCTCGCAGTGCTGAGCTTCATCTTTTTTCTCGCGCACACAGCGACCGCCGGCAAGCGTTCATTCTTCAAGTACGAGCTGTTGAAGGACCGCAATTTCGCAACCGGCGTGTTGTTTATTTTCATGATTGGCGCGGTGATGTACGCGACCCGTGCGTTGTTGCCGCCGATGCTGCAAAACCTGATGAACTATCCTGTCGCCACGACCGGTCTGGTCACGGCGCCGAGCGGCGCGGGAACGATGGTCGCCATGCTGGTCGCCGGGCGGCTACTACGACGTATCGACGCGCGTCTGTTGTTGCTCGCCGGTTTTCTCGTTTCGGCGTTCGCGCTCTGGCAGATGATGCATTACACGCTCGTGCTGTCCGCGTCGGACATCGTGTGGCCCGGCGTGATCCAGGGTTTTGGCCTGGGTTTCGTCTTCGTGCCGCTCAGTGCGCTGACGTTTTCCACGCTGACGCCCGAACTACGCGCTGACGGCACCGCGACCTACAGCCTGATGCGAAACATTGGCAGCAGTATCGGCATCTCGATCGTGCAGACCATGATGACGCGCGGCACGCAGGTCGCGCACGCCGATCTTGCGGCGAATGTGAACGTGTTCAATCCGTCGATGCAGCCCATGCTCGAGAGTGGATCGCAGTTGAGTCTCGCGCTGATGGATCAGTCGATCAATCAGCAGGCGCAGATGATCGCGTACCTGAATGACTTCAAGTTGATGTTTGTGGCGACCTTGCTGGTGATGCCGCTGCTGTTGCTGATCCGGCCGATGCGAAGTGCTGCCAGCGAAACACTCGCTCACGCAGCCGCGGATTGACGACATTACTTCATGGATGAATCGCGTGAAAGCTCGCGCTGGGTCAGATACATGCGCAGATCGAATTCGATCTGGTGATACCCCGGCTGCATGAATTCGCATAGCCGATAAAACGCCTTGTTGTGGTCGCTTTCCTTCAAATGCGCGAGTTCATGCACGACGATCATGCGCAGGAATTCAGGCGGTGCTTCCTTGAACAAGGCGGCCACGCGAATCTCCTTCTTTGCCTTGAGCTTGCCGCCCTGCACGCGTGATATGGCCGTGTGCAGACCGAGCGCATGACGCAGGACGTCGAGCTTGGCGTCGTACATCACCTTATCGATAGCGGGCGCCACGCGCAGGAACTCCTGCTTCAGATCCGTGGTGTACTGATACAGCGCGCGGTCCGATTGCACCGCGTGCCGCTGCGGATAACGGTCGGCGAGATACACGCCAAGCTGGTCATCGGCAATCAGTTTGCGGACCTTGTCCTGAAGCGTTTGCGGATAAGCGCTGAGATATTTCAAAGGAAGCATGATGGGATGTAACCGCCGAGTGGTGCCTTATGCATTATAGGGACCATGACTCGGTCGTTACATCCCTTGGATCACATCGGCAAGGCGTGGCTTTGAGCGGCTATATCTTCGTAGAATCGATACAACTGCTCGATTGTCGCCTCATGCAGCGGGATTACGATGTTCAGATGGTCCATTCCTTCAATGGTCGGATTGACGTACCAGACGCCCTTTTTCCGGGTGAGCTGCTCATCCTTGGTCACTGTTTCGTGTGCATGGCCGATAGGAAACTGGGCGGAGGGTACGCTAACCAGGCCATCATTCGGACGCCACGCGGCAAAACCGCCAGCTAGGTCCTTTCTGTTCAACCCGACCGCTGCGGCGCTCGGCTTCAGAATAACGTTCATGTTTGCCTGCGGGATACGAATCCCTTGCGGACCGGCGAAGGTGCCGTCGACAGCGTAGGAACTGTAGTACACGTTCTCCGACGTTTGCGCCCACGAATTCTGGAAATGCGCCGCTATGGTCGAGAGATCGTAGATGCAGCCGTCCTGCGTTTTCCAGACCGGGCTTTCGAACGCGCGACGAATATAGTCGTCAAATCCTTGGCCTTCCTCACGCTCCAGTCCCCATTGCTGCAGGTTGAAGTCGTAGATCGGCTCGGACGTTGCAAGTCCCGCGAGCGCTGCCGTGTTGACCATGAGATCGCGGATGAAGATCGGGAATTGGCCGACATCGTCTGCGGTGAGCGCTCCGTTGTGAACGCCTGAAACCGACGTCGCGCTGTGCACCCATTTCTTCCCGCCTGCAAATAGCGGAGAGCTCGGTGCTTCTCTCGGCCCAGGCTCAAAACCCGCTTCGTCCGCGTCGCCGTGCTCGAGCAGCTGGATCAATGTTCGCGACGTCGGGCCACCCATGCTATGCCCGATCAAATGCACCTTGTGCGCCTCGCTCCATTGCGGATAAACGCCGGGATAACTGCGGCCATAGCGAGTGTGGCCGTATCTGGCGGAGTGAACTGCGCCGTAGTCCACCACACCGCCGACGAGGTAGGTGTACAACTCGCAGGCGCGGTCCCAGTTGCTGGAAATCGGTCCCATGGACGCTGTGAATGTCTCGTAGCCTTGTGCTTTGAGATGTTCCTGGACGTCACCTTTTGCGCCGCCCCAATAACGGAATTTCTGTCCGAACAATTCATCCCGGCCCCACGCGCACATTCCGTGGACAAGAACGATTGGGTACTCGTTGTGCGTGTGCTTGGCGGAGACAGAATGCGATACCGCTTTTTTAGTGGCCGCAACGGGAGCCGTTTTGGAAACTGTCATGATGATTCCCTAACTCGAAGACTGAGAAGCCACGTGAAGCTGGCAACTGGAAAGGCGTAAATCACGCCTCGGTCTGGCAGTGCGAGAGGAAATCTAGTGATACTTCCTTGCGTGGGATATAGGAAAAATCGGAAAAATCCGAGGGGTTCACAAGACGGTTTGGCACCGCCCTAGTGAGCACAACGTCACGCGCGGCAAGTCACGTCGCGCGCTGGTGGTTAAGCACGCCGCCGCGTGCTCCATAAAATGCAGGCAATCAGCGCAAGCTGCAAAGGCAGCCGCACGAGCAATATCCACGATGGAACTTGTGAGAACTGCTCCGCGTGTTGATACATGAATACGTTGGCGGGCGTAACGGCAATGGTCAGCAGCGTCAGCCCAATGCCCGCTGCACTTCGCGTACGTTTGATCATCACGCCGATCGCACCAAGCAACTCGAAAACGCCGCTCACAATGACGGCCAGGAGTGGGAAGGGAATATAGGACGGCACGATTTGCACGAAGAGCGGCGTGTACAAGAAGTGGCACGCGCCGCCAATCAGGAAATACAGGAACACGAACCACAGTCCAATGTGCTGGCCCACGGACATTCTTCTAGTCGATGAAAATCTGAGTGAGGACATGCGTGAGCAAGCACCGTGTTATTGAAGCTGATTCGATGACAGCGCGGACTTTGCGCCAGGCTTGTCGATCGCGGGATATGAATCACCGCCGACGCGACACGATGACCCAAATCGACGGCCCAAAACAAAAAACCGCCCAGCAAGCTGGGCGGTTTTTCATTAATTCTGGTCGGGGTGAGAGGATTCGAACCTCCGGCCTCTACGTCCCGAACGTAGCGCTCTACCAGGCTAAGCTACACCCCGAATGTTCACTCAGAGACGGTTTGTTTCCTTTTCAGGACTGTCTCGCCGTCGAGTAAGAACATAATTCTAGCAGGCTCTCTTTAAAAATGGAATCTGGAAACGAAGAAATTGCTTTCGCCGCCGCCTGGGCTTCCTGTCGTGCACATTTCAGCGTGTGATCCAGCGCGCCTGACTTCGTAATGGCTTCAAAGATGGTGTCGAATTTATCGGTGCCACCTTGTTCGATTGCCTCACGCGCAAGCGCTGCCTGTTCGGCCGACCCGTGCTCCATCAGATAGATGAGGGGCAGCGTGGGTTTGCCTTCGCGCAGATCGTCGCCCGCGTTTTTGCCCATCGATTCCGCCGTGCCGGTGTAATCGAGCCAATCGTCCATGATCTGGAAGGCCGTGCCAATGCGCCGGCCAAACTCTGCCGCCGCCGCTTCCGTCCGGGCATCCGACCCCGACAAAACCGCGCCGAGTTGTGCTGCCGCTTCGAAAAGCTTGGCCGTCTTGTAGCGGATCACCTGCATGTAGCGCGCTTCGTCTACGTCCGGATCGTGCATGTTGAGCAATTGCAGCACTTCGCCTTCCGAGATCACGTTCGTCGCAACGGACAGTATCTCCATCACACGCATCTTGCCCACGCCGACCATCATTTCGAAGGAGCGCGAGTACAGGAAGTCGCCGACGAGCACGCTCGCCGCGTTGCCGAACAGCGCATTCGCGGTTTTCCGGCCGCGCCGGAGATCGGATTCGTCGACTACGTCATCGTGCAGCAGCGTGGCCGTATGAATGAACTCGACGACCGCGGCCAGCTCGTGCCGGTGCCCGGTGGTGTCGCCGAGCGCGCCTGCGACCAGCAACAGCAACGCTGGCCGGAGCCGTTTGCCGCCGGCCCCGATGATGTACTCGGAGATCTGGTTGATCAGCATCACTTCGGATGCCAGGCGCTGCCGGATGACGCGATTGACCTGCTGCATGTCCTCGGCGATAGGCTCGAGCACGTTGGCGGCGTTTGGGGAGGAAGTGGCAGTGGACGACATGATCGGCAATTAGGATAGTGCCGCGAATTATAAGGCGAATCGGCCGATAGCCGCCTCTAAAGACGCCTCGGACCAACCGCGGGCGGCGCCGCGACAAGCCTGATGCGCGGCGTCAAGCGGCAAAAATCGCAATAATAGTGCGTGCATGCTCCGTGCATGTTGCTCTGCCCGGGCTACAGCCGCCACGTTTTCGCGATGCACAAGGGTTTTGACGGAGGGCCTAACTCTCTGTATAATCACGCGTTTTCGCGCACGGTGTGCGGAAAAATGAATTCAGAGTGAGGTTCTCAATGTACGCGGTCATAAAAACCGGTGGCAAGCAGTATAAGGTTGCTGTCGGCGAAAAATTGAAAGTAGAACAGATACCGGCAGACATTGACGCTGAAATCACGCTCGACCAGGTTCTCGCAGTAGGCGAAGGTGAATCGATTCAGTTCGGTGCACCGCTGGTCAGTGGGGCTTCCGTCATAGCTACCGTCGTGTCCCAGGGTCGTCATAAGAAGGTTACGATCTTCAAGATGCGTCGCCGGAAGCACTACCAAAAGCACGCTGGCCATCGCCAGAACTACACCGAATTGCGTATCGACGCTATCAACGCTGCATAAGCGTTGAGTCGATAAGCTAAACGGTCAAGGAGCTATTAAATGGCACACAAAAAAGCAGGCGGGTCATCCCGCAATGGTCGCGACTCTGAATCAAAGCGCCTCGGCGTGAAGGTTTACGGCGGCCAGGCAATCAACGCAGGCGGCATCATCGTGCGTCAGCGCGGTACGCGCATGCACCCGGGCGATAACGTCGGCATGGGCAAGGATCACACCTTGTTCGCGCTGACCGACGGCCACGTCACGTTTTCGACGAAGGGCGCAGCAAAGAAGCATCTGGTCAACGTAGTCCCGGCTGCCTAAGGTTTATCAAGGCACGGGCTTCAGGACCGGAAAAGGCCCCGCGAAGTTCGCGGGGCCTTTTTTTATTGGCCGGTCTTCTTGACGCGGCCAAGCAGTGACATATATCGAATGGCCTAGTGGCTGGCATCGGCCGGTCGCGGCAGAATAGGGCGTCGGCTGGAGTTGGCTTTTTCAGGGCTTGCTCCAGTCCCCCGCAAAGTAAAACGGGACGGAGCAACTCATGAAGTTCATTGACGAAGCGAGAATTGAAGTCATCGCCGGCGACGGAGGGGATGGCAGCGCGTCGATGCGGCGCGAGAAGTTCGTCCCGTTCGGTGGACCGGACGGCGGCGACGGCGGCCGGGGCGGCAGCGTGTATGCGGTTGCGGATCGCAACATCAATACGCTGATCGACTACCGGTACGCGAAGAAACACCAGGCCCGTAACGGCGAAAACGGCCGCGGCGCGGACTGCTACGGCAAGGGCGGCGACGACATCATCTTGCGCATGCCAGTCGGTACGATCATCGCGGACACGGAAACGGGCGAGTTGATCGCGGATCTGACCGAGCACAACCAGAGCGTGCTGATCGCTCACGGCGGCGCGGGCGGTCTCGGCAACCTGCACTTCAAGTCGAGTACGAACCGCGCGCCGCGCCAGAAGACGGAAGGCAAGCCCGGCGACCGGCGCATGCTGCGCCTCGAGCTGAAAGTACTCGCCGACGTCGGTTTGCTCGGCATGCCGAACGCGGGCAAGTCCACGTTCATCACGGCAGTGTCGAACGCGCGGCCGAAAATTGCCGACTATCCGTTCACCACGCTCGCGCCGAACCTTGGCGTGGTGCGTGTGGGACCGGAAAAGAGCTTCGTGATTGCGGATATTCCTGGCTTGATCGAAGGCGCGGCGGAAGGCGCAGGCCTCGGTCACCGGTTCCTCCGGCACCTGCAGCGCACCGGCGTGCTGCTGCATCTCGTCGATCTGGCCCCGTTCGATGACGCCGTCGATCCCGTCGTGGAAGCGCGCGCGATCGTCAACGAATTGCGCAAATATGACGAGGCGCTGTATGAAAAACCGCGCTGGCTCGTGCTGAACAAGCTCGACATGGTGCCGGACGAAGACCGTAAATCGCGCGTGGCGGACTTCATCAAGCGTTATGAGTGGGATGGTCCGGTGTTCGAAATCTCGGCGCTGACGGGGCAGGGTTGCGAAAGTCTCACGTACGCCATCTTTGATTACATCTCGAAGAATTCAGATGCTTCGCGGGCAGCGGAAGCCGAAGATCTCGCCGCGGACGTCCGTTTCCGCGACGAGCCCGCCGTCGTAGCGCCACAGCCCGCGCCGGAGATCGACGAAGACGAAGACGAAGCGTAATAGTTTGGCCCGTGGTTATCGAAGCAAATCCGAGGAGAAATGCGTCAGATGCGTTCCGTCATAGCCGCTTCGAAGCGACTCGTAGTGAAAGTGGGATCGAGCCTGGTGACCAACGACGGGCGCGGGCTCGACCACGCGGCCATCGCGCGCTGGGCGGCACAGATTGCCGCGTTGCGCGGGCAAGGCAAGGAAGTCGTGCTGGTCAGTTCCGGTGCGATCGCCGAGGGTATTCATCGCTTGGGCTGGACGAAGCGGCCGCGTGAAATTGATGAATTGCAGGCGGCCGCCGCTGTTGGACAGATGGGCTTGGCGCAAGTCTACGAAAGCAGTTTCGGCAAGCACGGCATGCGCACTGCGCAGATTCTCCTTACCCACGCCGATCTCGCCGACCGCGAACGCTATCTGAACGCACGCTCAACGCTGCTCACCTTGCTGCGCCTGGGTTGCGTGCCAATCATCAATGAAAACGACACCGTCATCACCGACGAAATCAAGTTCGGCGACAACGATACGCTCGGTGCGCTGGTAGCGAACCTCATAGAAGGCGACGCGCTGATTATCCTCACCGATCAACGCGGCCTGTTTACCGCCGATCCACGCCACGATCCCACGGCCACGCTGGTCGAACAGGCCGATGCGGGCACACCCGAACTTGAGGCCATGGCGGGCGGCGCGGGTTCGAGCCTGGGACGTGGCGGCATGCTGACGAAGATTCTCGCGGCGAAACGCGCGGCGCACAGCGGGGCCAATACGGTAATTGCGAGCGGGCGGGAGTCGGATGTCCTGACCCGGCTGGCATCGGGCGAGATGATCGGTACACAATTAATGGCGCGCACAGCCCGTATGGCGGCCCGCAAGCAATGGATGGCCGACCATTTGCAGGTGCGTGGCCACGTGGTTATTGACGACGGTGCGGTTGAGAAGCTCACTGCGGACGGAAAAAGCTTGCTGCCAATTGGCGTGATCGATGTTCACGGCGCGTTCGAGCGTGGCGAAGTGATCGCGTGCATGAATCCGGGCGGACAGGAAGTGGCGCGCGGCATCACGAATTACAGCAGCTCTGAGGCGCGCTTGATCCAGCGTCGGCCGAGCGGTGAAATTGAGACGGTGTTGGGGTATATGCTCGAGCCTGAGCTGATTCATCGGGACAATCTGGTGCTGGCGTAAGCAGCGAGGCGCCTGCCCAACAAAAAAAGTCGCCGATCTCAGTTGCACCTCAAGCTTAATGGACGGTGTGCAACGTTGCGGCGCCAGCTATTTTGCTCCGTGAGCGCCATTCTTTCGGCTAAACGCGGTTGTTTCTGCAGTTTTACCTACCGAATTGCCTTCCTGGCCAGCCGATATTTTGTCGGTGCTCGATGCGTCCTTATGCTCGAGGTCGCGCGACGTTAGGCCCGTGACGGCACGTGCCATACGCTGGCATGCGTATTCGGACAACAGCCTCGAGTCGAGCAGGGTCACCGTTATTTCTCCACTTATCACGCGTTACCAAATCTTTCCCTCAAATTGTATGTGAGTGATTAATCAATCGGCGATAGTTGCGACAAATTATCTCTGTTGGGAGAAGGTTTCCTGCACCACGATGTCTTGCTCCACAAAAAAGCCCGCTGACCGTCAGGTGCAGCGGGCTTTTTTC
This sequence comes from Caballeronia sordidicola, assembly GCF_000729995.1. Classification (GTDB taxonomy): domain Bacteria; phylum Pseudomonadota; class Gammaproteobacteria; order Burkholderiales; family Burkholderiaceae; genus Caballeronia; species Caballeronia sordidicola_A. The sequence goes on from NZ_JNFG01000025.1 coordinate 59,968, forward strand.
ACCAGTCTTCCGATCTAGTGATAGTTCGAAACCGCAGTCCGTTTCATCTGGATGTTCGACACAATCTGCTTGGCCGACCCTGTCGGCAGCTTGTTCGAGCAGAAGTAATCTTGATACAGCGCCGCGTGGTACGCGTTCAACTCGCCGTTTTCGATGCGTCGAAAATCGTTCTCGACCGTGCGGTCCCAGTCGGTCTGGTCCTCATTAATGCTCGCATACAGGCGCCAGTTATAGTTATCGCAGCGAATGCCTTCGTAATTGACGTTGCGCGCGCCCGCCGGACTTTTCACGACAACCGTGTAGCGGATGATGCCGTCGGTTCCCACGCTGAGCGAGTCTTTATCGATGAAAAAACTCAGCGGCGTATTGTTCGACACCGTAAATTCCAGGAGACTCGCGTCCTTTGGCAGCGGAGGCAGGGTGTCGACCTTGTTTTCGACCCAGTTCGGCTTGCGGTCCATGAGGTAGACGAACGCGCTGTCGTCCTTGTTGGTCGGCTTGGCGCTGCCGCAACCGGCAAGCACGGCAAGGGCGGCCGCGGATGCCGCGAACAATGCAATGGCTTTCAATTCTTTATTTCCCGAGGTTGATGCAGAAGCGACTGCAAATCGATCGTGCTGCGTGATTACGCCGCGATAGTCCCGCTAAGGGAGCGCGCCGGCATGTCAAACACGCAAGCCCAGCCTTTGACGCTGCACGAAAAAAAGCGGCGGGCGTTGCCGCACCGCCGCTTCGAATGACACACGTCCTAATCCCGCAAAGGACGTTGTGCGTAGATGTGCAGCTCTTCGGTCACCGAACATTCTGCCTGAATGACACTACCGTTAGCAGAAACGGTCGCATCCTCCATGGTCATGCCCTGAATCACGCGTGGATACCGGTTGGCATGATGCGCCATCCGTTCCGCGCGCTCAGCACGCACGACTGCGCGCCTCAGAAAGCGAGAAAGTTCCGTGAGCGCAAGCTGATATACATCCCGCTTGAACTCGATCACCGCGTCGAGCGGGACCCAATACTCATTCCACCGCCAGGCATCGAATTCCGGATGATCCGTCGCACGCAAACAAATGTCACAGTCACGGCCCACCATGCGTAACAAAAACCAGATCTGTTTCTGTCCGCGATAGTGTCCGCGCACCTCGCGCTTGATGAACTTATCCGGCACCTCATAACGCAGCCAGTCGCGGGTTCGACCCACGACCTTCACATGCTCCGGAAGCAAGCCGGTTTCTTCGTGTAACTCCCGATACATCGCTTGCACAGGGGTCTCACCGTACTTGATGCCCCCTTGCGGAAACTGCCAGGAATGTTCACGTAGCCGCTTGCCCCAAAACACTTCATTGTGCGCGTTCAAGAGGATGATGCCGACGTTCGGGCGAAAGCCTTCACGATCCAGCATACAACCACCTTCGAATCCTTTAAAATTGCTTTGATTATAAACAGATAACGGGCCTGGCGCACCGGCACGAACCCGAATCGGGATTCGTTTCGCCTGAGTGCCAGGGATGCCGGGGCGGTCGGCCAACGCCTTACCGCATCGCTGTCCCGTCGTTCACTCGTTCACTCGTTCCGCACGTTCTGCATGTTCCGCAGGTTTGGGTCAAAAACCCATTCAATCGACGCGCTCCCGCATTGGAAAATTTTTGAATGAAAGCATCCCGTTTCTTTATCGGCACCCTGAAGGAAGCTCCCACCGACGCGGAAATCGTCAGCCACCAACTCATGATGCGTGCGGGCATGATTCGCCGCGTGGCGGGCGGTATCTATAGTTATCTGCCTATCGCCCTGCGCTCCATCCGCAAGGTTGAGGCCATCGTGCGTGAAGAAATGAACCGGGCCGGCGCGCTCGAATTGTTGATGCCCGCCGTGCAGCCGGCCGAACTCTGGCAGGAATCGGCGCGCTGGGAACAGTACGGCCCCGAGCTGCTGCGTATCAAGGATCGTCATGACCGCGACTTCGTGATCGGACCGACGCACGAAGAAGTGGTGACGGACATCGCGCGGCGCGAGATCAAGAGTTACAGGCAACTGCCGGTCAATTTCTACCAGATCCAGACCAAGTTCCGCGATGAAATCCGCCCGCGTTTCGGCGTGATGCGCGGGCGCGAATTCATCATGAAGGACGCGTATTCCTTCGATCGCGATCAGGCCGGCCTCGCCGAGTCGTACAAGAAAATGTTCGATGCCTACGTGCGAGTGTTCACGCGCATCGGCCTGGAGTTCCGCGCGGTTGCAGCCGATAACGGCTCTATCGGTGGCAGCGGCTCGCATGAATTCCACGTGATCGCCGACACCGGCGAAGACGCAATCGCGTATTGCCCGACCTCGGATTACGCCGCGAACGTGGAAGCCGCCGACGCACTGCCGCTGAACGCCACGCGTGCGGCGCCCACGGAAGAGATGAAGAAGACGGCCACGCCCGGCAAGGCGAAGTGCGAGGCGGTCGCGGAACTGCTGGACATTCCGCTGGAACGCACGATCAAGTCGATCATTCTCGCGACGGAAAACGAAGGCGCCGAGCCGACCATCTGGCTATTGATGTTGCGCGGCGACCATTCGCTGAACGACATCAAGGCGAACAAGCAGCCGGGCCTGGCGGGTTATCGCTTTGCTACGGAAGCCGAAATTATCGATACGTTCGGCACGCCGCCGGGTTATCTCGGCCCGATTGGCACAAAGAAGCCGATCAAGGTGATCGCGGACCGGACGGTCGCGAACATGAGCGACTTCGTAGTCGGCTCGAATGAAGTCGACTATCACACCACCGGCGTGAACTGGGGCCGCGATCTGCCGGAACCGGTCGTGGCGGACATCCGCAACGTGCTGGCGGGCGACCCGTCGCCGGACGGCAAGGGCACGCTGGAAATCTGCCGCGGCATTGAAGTGGGCCACGTGTTCCAGCTCGGCACAAAGTACTCGGATGCCATGGGTGCGTCGTTCCTCGATGAAAACGGCAAGCCTGCGCCCATGCAAATGGGCTGCTACGGCATTGGCATCACGCGGATTCTGGGCGCAGCGATCGAACAGAACTTCGACGCGAAGGGCATCATCTGGCCGGAATCGATTGCGCCGTTCGAAGTCGTGTTGTGCCCGATGGGCTACGACCGCAGCGAAGCAGTTCGCGAGCAAGCCGACAAGCTCTACGCGGCGCTGCAGGCTGCGGGTATTGACGTGGTCCTGGACGATCGCGGCGAGCGCCCGGGCGTGATGTTCGCGGATTGGGAGCTGATCGGCGTGCCGCATCGGCTGGTGATTGGTGACCGCGGGCTCAAGGAAGGCAAGCTCGAGTACCAGGCACGACGCGACGCCGAAGCCACGTTGCTGCCGGTGGATGACGCTGCGAACGTCGTGATCGAGAAGGTGCGCGCTGCACTGGCACGTGGAGTGGCCCAGTAGCGTGCAGTACAACTTCCTCTCGGCGACGGTGCTGCTCATCCTGATCACCGATCCGCTCGGCAATATCCCGATCTTCATCAACGCGTTGCGTGGTGTAGCGAAGGAGCGGCGTCGGGTCGTGATCTTGCGGGAAGTAGCCATCGCTTTCGGGATCCTGCTGTTGTTCATGCTGGTGGGTGACCGCTTTCTTCGCGCGATGAGCCTGACGGATTTGTCGTTGCGGTTGGGCGGCGGGATCGTGTTGTTCCTGATCGCTTTGCGGATGATCTTTCCGCATCCCGATGGTCCGATGGGCGGTGATTCACGCGGCGGCGAACCACTGATCGTGCCGCTGGCTATTCCCGCGCTGGCCGGTCCGTCGGCGCTGGCAACGGTAATGCTGCTGACATCGCAGGCGCCGGGGCAGATGTGGGAATGGGTCGGTGCGCTGACAATCACCATGATGGTCTGCGCGGTCGTGCTGGTGTTGGCCGAGAAGATCCAGCATTGGCTGGGCGAACGCGCGGTCACGGCGTTCGAACGGCTGATGGGGTTGGTGCTGGTCGCGATATCGGTGGAAATGATCCTGACGGGGATACGGACCTTCGTGCATCAACTGGCTGCGAACGGCTGATGCGCCCGCGCTTGCATGCAGCGTGCCGATCCAGACACGGTCGAGGTTTCAGTTTCCTAAGCGCTCGCAGTGGGTTTCCGGTCGAACGATATCGTTGGTAAGCGGGCTCAAAGAAGCGCACGTAAAAAGGCGGTTTCAACGTGAGTTGAAACCGCCTTTTGTTTATGCGCCGAGCGTTACGCCGACCTCTAACCGCCCGTGTTGTCTCAGCTATCGGGCTGCCTTCCATGCCCATCGATCGAACGTGGTCGTAACGCTCGACTCACGTCCAACGACGAATCACGCGCCTTCTGTCAGCGCCCGGATAGTCGGCAAATTGCGCCAGTATCCCTTCGCGTCCATACCGCAGCCGAACACGTACCGGTCCGGCACTTCGAAGCCGCAAAAGTCCGGCCGCAGAGGTTTCGATTTATTGATGAGCTTCTCGCACAGCACGGCCGAGAGGAATTTCTTCGCGCCCATGGCCATGATGCGGTCGCGGATGGCGGCCATGGTTTCGCCTTCATCCAGGATGTCGTCAAGCACCAGCACCACGCGATCCTTCACCGCTTCCGCCGGCGCTACGCGCCATTCCATCTTGTCGCCGCCTTTGGTCGTGTTCCGATACCGCGTCAAGTGGATGTAGTCGAACTCGAGCGGAAAGTCGAGATGCGGCAGCAGCATGCCAGTGAACACCGCCGCGCCGCCCATGACGGACAGGACGAGTGGGAACTCTTCCCCCGTGCTCGCGCCGATGGCTTTCGCCATGCTTTCTATCGACGCGGACACGTCTTGAGCCGAAACGATCTCTTCGGAGTGGCTGAAAATGTGGAGTGCTTCTTCGCGATTCATAAGGGCAGGCGACGAGGGCGTAGAGCTAAAAATAGGGGAAACGAGGCGCTAAGCGCGGAGCGCGCGCCGCCACATGATAAACCCGCGTTCCTTAGAGAAACGCGGGCCGTGGAAATCAAACTGACTCAAAACCGAAACTTCAACGCATGCCCGGCATCATGCCCTTCATGCCGCGCATCATTTTCTGCAGATTGCCGCCCTTCAGCTTTTTCATCATGCCGCGCATCTGGTCGTATTGAGCGAGCATGCGGTTGACTTCTTGGACCTGCACGCCCGCGCCCGCTGCAATACGGCGCTTGCGCTGCGCCTTGATCAGATCAGGTTTCGCGCGCTCCAAGAGCGTCATGGAATTGATGATGCCTTCCATCCGGCGCATCTGTTTTTCCGCGACACCCATGTTCGCGCCCGCCGCAGCTTGCTGGAATTGTGCCGGCAGCTTGTCCATGAGCGACGACAAACCACCCATGTTCTTCATCTGTGCAAGTTGGGCGCGGAAGTCGTTCAGGTCGAAATCGCCGCCTTTCTTGACTTTATCGGCGAGTTTTTGCGCGGCTGCGCCATCCACGCCTTTCTGCGCTTCCTCGACCAGAGCGAGAATGTCGCCCATGCCGAGAATCCGGTTCGCCATCCGGTCCGGGTGGAAAACTTCCAGCCCGTCCAGTTTTTCGGCGACACCGACGAACTTGATCGGCTTGCCCGTCACGTGACGTACGGAAAGCGCCGCGCCGCCGCGTGAATCGCCGTCTAGCTTGGTCAGCACCACGCCGGTCAGCGGCAGCGCGTCGCTGAACGCCTTGGCGGTGTTCACGGCGTCCTGGCCGAGCATGGCGTCGACCACGAAGAGCGTTTCCGCCGGCTTCAGGATCGCGTGAAGCTCGCTGATTTCCTTCATCATCGCTTCGTCGATACCGAGCCGGCCGGCCGTATCGACGATAAGCACGTCATGGAAATGGCGTTTCGCCCAATCCACGGCCGCACGGGCGATATCCGCTGGCTTCTGATCCGGCTCCGACGGGAAAAAATCCGCGCCGACTTGTTCGGTCACCGTTTTCAACTGCTGAATAGCGGCCGGACGATACACGTCGACAGACACCGTCAGCACTTTTTTCTTGTGCTTCTCGCGCAGCAGCTTGGCAAGCTTGCCCGACGTGGTGGTTTTACCCGCGCCTTGCAGGCCGGCCATCAGGATGATTGCCGGCGGCGTGACCGCTAGATTCAGCTCGACGGCCTTACCCTCGTAATCCCCGCCGATGATCGCTGTCAGCTCGCGCTGCACGACCCCGACGAGCGCCTGACCCGGCGACAGGCTGGAAAGCACCTCTTCGCCGAGCGCTTTTTCCTTCACCTTCGCGATGAATTCGCGCACGACCGGCAACGCGACGTCGGCCTCGAGCAGCGCCAGGCGGACTTCGCGCAGCATTTCCTGCGTGTTGGCCTCGGTGAGCCGGGCTTCGCCGCGCAGCGTCTTGACGACGCGCGCCATCCGTGTAGTGAGTGTGTCGAGCATGGGAGCGTGTGGGGTAACGGCGTCCGGGCGGCTCTTGCTTCCAGATGACCTGGCAAGAGGGGGAAGACGTCGCGGCTTCAGGGCCTGGTGTAAACTTCGAACATGGATATTGTACTGTATGCCCTCACTGCGCTTCTCTACGGCGGACTTGCCGTAGCCGGCTGGCGCGCGCATCGCAACACGGCTGTCGAGCCGGCGCTGGCGGGTATGCCGGCGGGCGGTCGCCTGGCCGGCGGCATGGGCACCGGTATGGCTGACTCCATGCAAAGCGGCCGGGCATCGAAAGCGTCGGGCATGAGTACGATGGGGCGCGTGTTGCTTGGCGTCGCGTTGCTCGTGCATGGCGTCTTGTTGCACACCACCATCTTTCCGCAGAACGCGATGGTGTTCGGCTTCGCCTTCGCGCTCTCCGCCATGTTCTGGCTGGGCGCGGGCATCTACTGGATAGAAAGCTTTTTCTTCCCGCTCGACGGCTTGCGCTTGCTCGTGCTGCCGCTTGCGTGCATGGCTTCGGTGATGCCGCTGATTTTTGGCGGCGTGCGTGTGCTCTCGTATGCCGCCGCGCCCATGTTCAAGCTGCATTTCCTGATCGCGAATATTGCGTACGGGCTGTTCGCGATTGCCGCGCTTCACGCCATCCTGATGTTGATGGTGGAGAAGCGGCTGCAGAACATGCGCGGAACCAGCACGCGGCATACATCGAATAGTTGGGTAACGAGCTGGCTCGATACCCTGCCGCCGTTGCTCACGCTGGAAAAATTGTTGTTCCGCCTGATCGCGGCGGGCTTCGTGTTGCTGACGCTCACGCTTATATCGGGTGTCGCGTTCAACGAACAACTCGTCGATAAAGCGTTCAAACTCGACCACAAGACCGTGTTCGCCATTTTGTCGTGGCTGATGTTCGGTGCGCTGCTGACCGCTCGCCGTGTGTCGGGCTGGCGCGGGCGCGCCGCGTTGCGCTGGGTGCTCGCTTCGTTCGTCGCGTTGCTGCTCGCTTACGTGGGCAGCCGCTTCGTGTTCGAAGTGCTGCTGCATCGAGCGGTCGTTTGACGCGGTCAGCTGAATCCTCGGGCTTTTATTGCCTCTACTATTAGTAAGATCATGCGCCAACTTCTCCTGCTGATATTTGTGTTCTTTGCGAGCCAGTGGCTGTTCAAGAAGCTCAAGCGCGCCCAGACTGCCCCCGGTGCGCAAACGGGTCCACAAGGTGCGGGCGCCACGCGCGCGTCTCGTGGCCCGGCAGCTTCCGGTTCCGTGCCGCAACTTCCCGATCCTCTCGTGCGCTGTGCCGAGTGCGGCGTGCATACGCCCAGCAGCGAAGCGCTTGTCGCGGCCGGGCATCGCTTCTGTTGCAGCGATCACGCGCGGCGCTATGCGGGTCACCCCACCGGCCGTGACGCTCGATGAGCGTTGCCGGTCTGATCGATGCCGACGGCTGGTACACGGTGGCGCATCGCTTGCCGTCGCCCAACTTCGAAGCGCGTCCCGGTGGTATCGAGCCCACGCTCGTTGTCGTGCATAACATCAGCTTGCCGCCCAATGAATTCGGCGGCAGCGCCATCGCCGAGTTCTTCCAGAATCGTCTCGATCACGACGCTCATCCGTACTATGACCACTTGCGCGGCATGCGGGTGTCGTCGCATTTTGTAATTCATCGTGATGGCCGGATCGAGCAGTACGTGTCGTGCAACGAACGCGCATGGCACGCGGGCGTGTCCAGCTTTCTCGGACGCGAGCGATGCAACGATTTTTCGGTGGGCATCGAACTGGAAGGCAGCGATCGATGTGGGTTCGAGGACGCGCAATACGCGTCGCTCAACGAGGTGGTCCGGGCGCTCACCCGGCGCTATCCGATCGAAGCGCTCGCGGGTCATTCGGACATCGCGCCGGGTCGTAAAACCGATCCGGGCCCGTACTTCGAATGGTCGCGAATGCAGCGCGATACCCAACTCCCGCTTCAGTACTTTCCCTATCTCGGCGACGTTTGATTCGCTGCACATTCACGCGTGATCGAGTGCGTTGCCGCACGAGTCACTGAGCCGCGGCAACACACTGCGTCTTGCCATCGTTCGCTAGCTTGCCGCCTGCCTTGCCTCACCGCCTCCAGCGGCGCGGAAGGGCTTTTATTTTGCATTGCAGCGCGTTTGTATGTGTTCAGCGCACCTGAGCGCGCTTTCCCTTATGCGACTTTGGCATTTCAAAAGTCAACCCTCCGAAGGCCATTCTTCAGCAAATAAAAGTTTTTGAGACTGTGCGGAATGTCACTATACTTGGTGCTCAGAGACGTAATTCGCACTATATGTTGTGTTGTCCAGGCGGCGCCCCGCTCGTAGAGCCGGCGCCGCATGCTTTCCGGCTATAGAAGAAAACACCGGGTAAGCAACTGATTTGTCGCGTAAAAGACGTCGGCATTCAGTTTGAAAAACCGAGGCAAACGGGCGTAGCGAGGGAGGTTGTCTTCGTCGGTTTGAAGCGTATCGGTCCATGGAAAAACATGAGACTGAGCGCAAGAACGGCACCGGCAATTTTCCCGACCAGGCCATTTTCAATTTTTAATTTCATCGTCGTGCGCGGTTGGCAAAAATAGTGAATAGCAGCAAAGCAGCAACAAGCAGCCACCACGCGCGGCACGCATCTCAATCCGCGGACGTTCCGCACCATCGAACACCTGGAGATTTGCACATGCAAACCACCGACAACGCCACGACTTCCTACGAGGGCGCCTCCGTGCGGCCCATCGGCGCACAGAGCCAGCCGGGCGCCAGCGCGCTCGCGCCGGACGCCACACTGGCCGACTACAAAGTCATCCGCCGCAACGGGACCGTGGTGTCGTTCGAGCCGTCGAAGATCTCCATCGCTGTGACGAAGGCGTTCCTGGCCGTAAACGGCGGCCAGGGCGCAGGCTCGGCACGCGTGCGCGAGCTCGTCGAACAACTGACGCAAAGCGTTATCCGGTCGCTGGTTCGCAGCCGTCCGAACGGCGGTACGTTCCATATAGAAGATATCCAGGATCAGGTCGAACTCGCGCTGATGCGCGGCGGCGAGCACAACGTGGCGCGCGCATACGTGCTGTATCGCGAGAAGCGCACGCAAGAGCGCGCGCACGCGCCGGAAACCCGGGCGAACGCGCTGGGAATCAACGTGATCGACAACGGCGTGTCGCATCCGCTGGATCTGGACGCATTGAAGGCGCGCATCAACGAAGCGTGCGTGAATCTCGGCAGCGAAGTGAACGCCGACCCGATCGTCGCGGAAACGGTGAAGAACCTGTACGACGGCGTGCCGATGGCGCAAGTCTATGACTCCGCCATTCTCGCCGCGCGCACCATGATCGAAAAAGACCCGGCGTACAGCCAGGTCACCGCGCGCATCCTGCTGCACACCATCCGTCGCGAAATCCTGGAAGAAGACGTCTCGCAAGGCGAAATGGCCACGCGCTACGCTGAATACTTTCCGCTCTTCATCAAGCAGGGCGTGGAAGCGGAACTGCTCGACGAAAAGCTCCAGCAGTACGACTTGAAGCGTTTGGGCGCCGCGCTCGATGCCGATCGCGATCTGCAATTCGGTTACCTCGGCCTGCAGACGCTGTATGACCGCTACTTCCTGCACAACGAAAACAAGCGCATCGAATTGCCGCAGGCGTTCTTCATGCGCGTCGCAATGGGCCTGGCGCTGAACGAAATCGACCGCGAAGCGCGGGCAATCGAGTTCTACAACGTGCTGTCGAGCTTCGACTTCATGTCGTCCACCCCCACGCTGTTCAACTCCGGCACGCGCCGTTCGCAACTGTCGTCGTGCTATCTGACTACGGTTGCCGACGACCTCGATGGCATCTACGAAGCGCTGAAGGAAAACGCGCTGCTGTCGAAGTTCGCGGGCGGCCTCGGCAACGACTGGACGCGCGTGCGTGCGCTCGGTTCGCACATCAAGGGCACGAACGGCAAGTCGCAAGGCGTGGTGCCGTTCCTGAAGGTTGTGAACGACACGGCTGTTGCGGTGAACCAAGGCGGCAAGCGCAAGGGCGCGGTGTGCGCGTACCTGGAAACGTGGCATCTGGACATCGAAGAATTCCTGGAACTGCGCAAGAACACGGGCGATGACCGTCGCCGCACGCACGACATGAACACGGCGAACTGGATTCCCGACCTGTTCATGAAGCGCGTTCACGAAAACGGCGACTGGACCCTGTTCTCGCCGGCAACCTGCCCGGACCTGCACGACCTGTTCGGCGCACCGTTCGAAAAAGCGTACGTTGCGTATGAAGAGAAAGCCGCACGCGGCGAGATCAAGCTGTTCAAGAAGGTTCCGGCCGCGCAACTGTGGCGCAAGATGCTGGGCATGCTGTTCGAAACGGGTCACCCGTGGATCACGTTCAAGGATCCGTGCAACATCCGTTCGCCGCAGCAGCACGTGGGCGTCGTCCACTCGTCGAACCTGTGCACGGAAATCACGCTCAACACCAGCGACACCGAAATCGCCGTCTGTAACCTCGGCTCGGTGAACCTGGTCGCGCACATGACGAAGCAAGCCGATGGCACGCTCGCGCTCGATCACGACAAGCTCAAGCGCACCGTCAGCGTCGCCATGCGCATGCTCGACAACGTCATCGACATCAATTACTACGCAGTCGCTAAAGCGCGTAATTCGAACCTGAAGCATCGTCCGGTCGGCATGGGCATCATGGGCTTCCAGGACTGCCTGCATTTGCTGCGCACGCCGTATGCATCGAAGGAAGCGGTCGAATTCGCCGATACCTCCATGGAAGCGGTCTGCTACTACGCTTACTACGCATCGACGGAACTGGCGCAAGAGCGCGGCCGTTACTCGAGCTATCGCGGCTCGCTGTGGGACCGCGGCATTCTCCCGCAGGATTCGCTGAAGCTGCTGGCCGAAGCCCGGGGCGGGTACGTGGAAGTGGACGACAGCGCGTCGATGGACTGGACCGAACTGCGTTCGCGGATCGCCAACTACGGCATGCGCAACTCGAACTGCGTGGCGATCGCTCCGACCGCGACCATTTCGAACATCATCGGCGTGTCGGCGTGTATTGAGCCGACGTTCCAGAACTTGTACGTGAAGTCGAACCTGTCAGGTGAATTCACGGTCGTGAACGATTACCTGGTGCGTGACCTGAAGGAACGCGGTCTGTGGGACGAAGTGATGGTCTCGGACCTGAAGTACTTCGACGGCACGTTGTCGCGTATCGACCGGGTTCCGGCTGATCTGCGGGCAATCTACGCGACCGCGTTCGAACTGGACGCGACCTGGGTTGTGGAAGCTGCGTCGCGTCGCCAGAAGTGGATCGACCAGGCGCAATCGCTGAACATCTATATGGGTGGCGCGTCGGGCAAGAAGCTGGACGAGGTGTACAAGCTGGCGTGGCTGCGCGGTTTGAAGACCACGTACTACCTCCGCACGATGGCCGCCACGCACGTCGAGAAGTCGACGGTCGCTCACGGTCAGCTGAACTCGGTGCCGTCGGGTAACTCGGGGAACGGCGAAGGTGGAGCGTCAGGCGCGAACGGCAACGGATTCGGCTCGCAGGGTTCGCACGGATCGTCGACAGGTGGCTTCAACGCCGCTGCCGTCGCGGCACCGGCAATGGCCGCTGCGGCTGAAGCAGAGGCCGATGGTCCGGTTTGCATGATGCGTCCGGGCGATGCCGGCTTCGACGAGTGCGAGGCTTGCCAGTAAGCGGTAGAAGGCGCGGGGCCGTTGCAATCGGCCTCTCGCTGGTCAGATAGTCAGTGGGATTGAAGGCCGGTACGAAACGTTGGTTCTTTCCGCGTGGAAGGGGCGGGCGAATTCGGAACCGGCCTTTTCTTGTTTGTGCTCGCCTATTTGTGCTCGCTGAGTTCCGGTGGCTGCATCGCCTTTCCGAAACGCCGCGCACCCGCTTTACCCCCGCGTGCCTCTCGATATCTCATGCCCCGCGTCCCGTCCCAACTTCGCGGTAATCGGAATCGAAAGAAACGAAAACAATCCAACGACCACGAACGCAGGCCAGAAATCCGACCAGACGATGTGCGGATGTCCCTGCAGCTCATGCGAAATCTGCAGCGCGATCCCGCCGATTGTCACGCCCAACCCCAGCGACACTTGCTGGATAAAACTCCCGAGACTCGTCGCGCGGCCCACATCGCGGCTTTCGATCTCGGCATACGTCAGCGAGTTGAGACTCGTAAATTGCAACGCCGGGAAAAAACCGCCGAGCAGCACGACGGCCCAGATGACCCACGTCGGCGTGCCTGGATAGAACATGCCGCAGGCGGCGATCGCGATGCCCGACAGCGCCGCGTTGACCATCAGCGTCTGCCGGAAGCCGAACCGGTGCAGCACGCGCGACGCGAGCGAGCGCATGAACATGCCGCCGAACGCGGACGCGCAAGTGATCGAGCCGGACTTGAACGCGCTCATGCCGAGGCCTTCCTGCATCGCAAGCGGAAGCAGGAAGGGCACCGCGCCCAAGCCGATACGAAACAGCGAACCGCCCACGACGCTCGCCTGGAAGGTCGGCACGCGCAGGAAGCGCAGATCGAGGAGCGGAATTTTTACGCGTCGCGAGTGCAGCAAATACACGATGAAGAAGGCCACGCCGGCGAGCGTCATGCCCGCGGCTGTGCGATCGGTGACCAGCTCGCCGCCGATCAGCGAGAGCCCGAGCAGAAACAATGTGCCGCCGCTCGCCGATAAAAAGAAACCGAACCAGTCGAGCGGTCCGGGATGCGGCTCGCGCGCGTTACCGATGTAACGGTTCGTCAGGTAGATGCCGAGGATGCCGATCGGGATGTTGATGAAGAAGATCAGGCGCCAGTGCAGATAGGTCGTGATGAAGCCGCCGAGCAGCGGGCCGACGGCGGGGCCGAACATGGCGGGCAGCGAGAGATAGTTCATCGCGCGGATGAATTCGGAGCGGCGCACCGAGCGGAAGATGATGATCCGGCCGACCGGCACCATCATCGCGCCGCCTACGCCCTGGACGAAGCGCGCGAGCGTGAACGGGATCAGCGAGGTGGACGCCGCGCACAGGAGCGAGCCGGCGACGAAGATGCCAATGGCGAGACGGAAGATCGTGCGCGCGCCGAAGCGGTCGGCGACCCAGCCGCAGATCGGGATGAAGACCCCGAGGCCGAGCACGTAACTGGTGACGGCGATCTTCAGCGTGACGGGATCACGGCCAAAAGCTTTGGCCATTTCGGGGATCGCGGTGACGATGACATTGGCATCGACGCTTTCCATGAACATCGCGCAGGCGACGATGAGAGGGGCAACGAAAGCTTTGATGGCTAGCGACATGGAGAACGGAAGGAGATCTCTTCGCGGCGGGAAGCTGGGATTATGGCATCGATATCATGACAGCGACATCGCGAGTTGCCGCGATGAGCGACATTGAGCGACGATAAAACCCGAGGAGAGCGACGATGGACCCGGAAGATTTGCAGCGTCTCGTCACGCAGAAGATGCCCTATGGAAAGTACAAGGATCGCTTGATCGCGGACCTCCCCGGTCACTATCTTGCGTGGTTCGCACGTGAGGGTTTTCCTGCAGGACAACTCGGCCGGCTGCTCGCGCTGATGCACGAAATCGATCACAACAACCTGCGTGAATTGCTCACACCGCTGCGTGACAAGCGATGTTGAAAAGCGGCGCGCAAGCGGGCGCTGCCGGGTGATTCATGCGCGCGTCCAGTGACCTCTCGGCCGCGTTTTCACGCTTGAAATCTGCTCTTGCATGACGCATTCGTTTGTACTATAGGTAGTCGTCACAGGCTCGAAACACCCAATATTTTGTGGTTTTGCCTTTGCGATGACGACGTCGAGTGCTACACTTTCGACATGGAAACGAGACGCGCCAGCGTGTCGTTTTTCGCAGCAAGACACATGTGATCGCGAGCTCAGCGCAACGGGTTTTCCAGAGTCGGGAAGCACTTGAAAAGTGGGTTGAAGCGGGGCGGTTGAGGCTCAGTCGAAGCTCAGTCGAAGCTCATGATCCGAAGCCTGACTCATCCGATTTTGAACGAGTCGCGAGCAGCACTTAACCGGGCGATCGCACACGGTCACGCTCAGCGCGAAGATGAGAGATGCGTGAGAAACGCGCGAGAGACGCTCCACGTTTTCATCGAAGCAATCATGCCGTGCAAGCTGTTCGATCTCACGCTTGAACTACGACGCAAATTACGCACGCAAGACGATTCACAGCAGAGCCGGACGATGCAGGTGCTCCAGGCAAAAGCAACGCTGAAAGAGCTTGAAGAAGCACTGCGCCAAGCACTGCATCGAACACGTTCAAAGAGACTTCGCATGAAGCTTCAAGCAGTGAGCTCAACGCAAAGTGTTGTATGCAAGTAGCAGCGTCAACACTAAAACAGGATTTTTATGAGCAAGCTCTTTTATCGCTCATGGAAAGATGGTACAAACCGATCTAAATTGATGGTGATAATTTATGCTCAACTGGGATGACGAGACCACTGCCGTAACTCCCTCGAACGGTTCGCAACACAACACGTTGCGTAACCCGGCGGGTCAGGTTGCGGGTTTCAGCCAAGCAGTCAGCCAAGCATCGCGCGCTGCAGCTCCAGTCACTTCGCATGCAGCCACGCAAGTTGCTGGTCATGGCGTTCTTCAAACGGCTCATCAAACGTCAGCGGCACCGAATATTTTTGCGAGCGACTTCGTTGCTCCCGCAGCACCCAGCGCCAGCGACATCGCGGCGGCCAGTGCGAAGCGGGTGAATGTGGCGGACAAGCGCATCATCAACGGCAAGACCGACGTGAATCAGTTGGTGCCGTTCAAGTACAAGTGGGCGTGGGAAAAGTATCTGGCGGGTTGTGCGAACCACTGGATGCCGCAGGAAGTGAACATGTCGCGCGACATCGCGCTGTGGAAGGACCCGAACGGCCTGTCCGACGACGAACGCCGGATTGTGAAGCGCAACCTCGGTTTCTTCGTCACGGCCGACTCGCTCGCTGCCAACAACATCGTGCTCGGGACGTATCGCCACATCACGGCGCCCGAGTGCCGGCAGTTCCTGCTGCGCCAGGCGTTCGAGGAAGCGATCCACACGCACGCGTATCAGTACATCGTCGAATCGCTGGGTCTGGACGAGAGCGAAATCTTCAACGCGTATCACGAAGTCGACTCGATCCGCGCGAAGGACGAGTTCCTGATTCCGTTCATCAACACGCTGACCGATCCGGCATTCACCACCGGGACGCTTGAAGCGGACCAGAAATTGCTAAAGTCGTTGATCGTGTTTGCTTGCGTGATGGAAGGGCTCTTCTTCTACGTCGGCTTTACGCAGATCCTGGCGCTGGGTCGCCAGAACAAGATGACGGGCGCGGCGGAGCAGTATCAGTACATCCTGCGCGACGAGTCGATGCACTGCAACTTCGGCATCGACCTGATCAACCAGATCAAGCTGGAAGAGCCGCAACTGTGGACGCCGGAATTTCGCGCGGAGATCCGCGAGATCTTCCAGGAAGCCGTCGAGCTGGAATATCGGTACGCAGAAGACACGATGCCGCGCGGCGTGCTCGGTCTGAATGCCTCCATGTTCAAGAGTTATTTGCGGTTCATCTGTAACCGTCGATGCCAGCAGATCGGCCTCGACCCGCTGTTCCCGAACGAAGAAAATCCGTTCCCGTGGATGAGCGAGATGATCGACTTGAAGAAGGAACGCAACTTCTTTGAGACGCGAGTGATCGAGTATCAGACCGGCGGCGCGCTGACTTGGGAATAAGCGAGTAAGCGAATCGACGAGTGAACGTCGGTCAGCGGCAATGGACGCATTGCCGCGACGAATCAGATGCAGGGAAGCAGATCAAATCAGATCAAGAACGGGCGCCCGCGGAGGGCGCCGAGCAGACGGGATGAATGGCAAACCGGCGCCATTCGCGTGCGATGACAATTGCGCGCGCGCCGGCCAACAGGTTTAGGAGAACGGTCGCCTGATGCAAAGTGCGCCTTGTGGCTTAACAGCCCAAAAAGATGACAGGCGTTTTGCGGACCCTTCAGTGGGACGGGCAAACTTCCCCCCGAAATATGCCGTCGGCAGCGCCGACGGCCCGATCAAGCGATTGCCGGCACCTTCTTCTGGTGCTGACTTAATTTGGCGCGCTGTGCCTCGTGGCACCGCGCGCCTTGCCGTATTCATTAGCGTAAGCAAGCTCCATCAGCGTACGCCGATGAATAATCCGCTTCGCAGCGTGCGTCCTGAGAAGCCCACGCGGGAAGCGGGTTTTGACGAAGGGTGTTGTTTGAACTGACTCTCATCTTGAAACCTGAAGGAGAAAATGATGGCATTAGCCAAGAAATCCGTCGCAAAGAAAGCTGCAGCGAAACCGGCTGTGAAGAAGGCACCGGCAGCGAAGAAGGCACCGGCAGCTAAGAAAGTTGCAGTGAAGAAGGTTGCAGCCAAGAAAGTCGCAGTGAAGAAGGTCGCGGCGAAGAAGGTTGCAGCCAAGAAGGCGCCGGCGAAGAAAGTTGCCGCCAAGAAGGTTGCAGTGAAGAAGGTTGCAGCCAAGAAGGCGCCTGCGAAGAAGGCAGCGGCTAAGAAGGTTGCCGCCAAGAAGGCGCCTGCGAAGAAGGCTGCTGCTAAAAAGGCGCCTGCCAAGAAGGCTGCGGCCAAGAAGGCCCCTGCCAAAAAGGCTGCCGCTAAAAAGGCCGCTGCTAAAAAGGCGCCTGCTAAGAAGGCACCTGCCAAAAAGGCGGCCGCCAAGAAGGCTGCGCCCGCCAAGAAGGCTGCCCCTGCTGCGAAGAAGGCTGCCGTAGCTGCTGCTCCGGCTGCGGCTCCTGCTCCTGCTGCAGCGCCCGCTCCGGTTGCTAAAAAGGCTCCGGCCAAGAAGGCTGCCGCTGCGAAGAAGACGACTGCGGTAGCACCGGCAACGACGGTAACGACACCTGCAGCGCCGGCCCCGGCTGCAACGGTCAAGACGGCGTTGAATCCGGCCGCTGCATGGCCGTTCCCGACGGGCAGCCGTCCGTAAGCGCAGGCTGTAACAGTACTTCGACACACGCGATGTGTCTCGTGACCGTGTAGTGCTACGCGGTCCAAACCCGCTCCCGGTGGTTACCGGCAGCGGGTTTTTTTATCGGCGTCACATGTGGCGCAGGCGCCGCGCTCAGCGTTATCACATCAACGCACACCAGATTCCCGGACGAAAAAAAGCGCATGTGCCCGAAGGCGCATGCGCTTTTCTCCCACCCCGGCAAGATCGATTCGATCACGCCGCTACGTTCTCCATCCGCTAGTGCGTCACTCGCGTCACACCGCCGCTCGATAACAACCGAACGCGCTCGCCGGCCTGGAATACTTCGCCGGTCGCGGTTTGAGTAATGGCGCGCATGTCGCCGTTATCCAGGCGCACGGTGATCTCCAGTCCATTCTGCGTGGCGACGCCGTTCTCGACAGCATTGCCCGCCACCGCGCCCGCGATCCCACCGATGATTCCCGTCACGATCGAACCACGGCCGCCGCCGAGCGCGCTGCCGGCCACCGCACCCAATGCACCGCCGCCGATAGCGCCAAGCCCGCTAGGCTGGCCGTTGTTCGTGCTGATCTTCACACCGCGCACGCTGTCGACGGTAGCCATGCGGACCGTTTCTTCGCGCTGGGCCTGCGACGCGGTGTACACATCGGGCGAACTACTGTTATAGGCACACCCCGTCACGACGACGGAACTAAGAAGCGCTGCTGCCAGCGCCATACGACTTGTCATGCTCATTCTCACTCTCACTCCACACAAAATTACGGCAGGCTGTTGCTCGCAAAAGCCAACAGCCTGCCGCTACATGTCATTGCTCAAGCGTCGCCCAAATTCGCTTCAATGACGCATTTCAACCTTCTTCACTGCAGGGCTTCAACCGCTTAGAGCGCCGAACCAAATGCCTCCTGGAAGCGCTCGCCGATCTCGGCACGGGTGGGTGCATACGTCTGCGGTCCCTGATGTTCGATTTTCAGCGCACCCATCAGGCTGGCGAGACGGCCCGTTTTTGCCCAGCCCAGCTTGTTCTCGATGCCATACAGCAAGCCACCGCGGAATGCGTCGCCGCAACCGGTTGGATCAACGACTTTCTGAGCCTTAACGGCCGGAATTTCTTCGATGCCTTCAGCGTGCAAAATCTGCGCGCCGTGTTCGCCACGTGTGATCACGAGTGCTTGCACACGGCTCAGAATTTCGTCGATCGACCAACCGGTCTTGTTGCTCAGCAATTTCGCCTCGTAATCGTTGACTGCCACGTAAGTGGCGAGTTCAATCATGCGACGAAGTTCCACACCTTCGAGGATCGGCAGGCCCTGGCCCGGATCAAAGGCGAAGGGCACGCCTGCTGCCGCCAGTTCCTCGACGTGCTGGCGCATGCCGTCGGCGCCGTCCGGTGCAACTATGCCCAGCGTGATGCCCTTGGTTTCGCCAGCGTGGTTCAGGTGTGAGTCCATCATCGCGCCCGGGTGGAAGGCGGTGATCTGGTTGTTCCCGAGATCTGTCGTGATGAAGCATTGCGCCGAATGCTGGTCGGGCAGGACGCGCACATATTCCTTCGACAGACCCAGCGCATCGAAACGATCGAGGTAGAGCTGGGCGTCGGCTTCGCCGAGCGTGGCCATGATCTTCGCGTCGCCGCCGAGCAGCTTCAGCGCGTAGGCGATGTTGCCCGCGCAGCCGCCGAAGTTGCGCCGCATCGTGGGGACGAGGAAGCTGATGTTCAGCTGATGCACCTGGTCCGGCAGGATGTGGTCGCCGAAGCGGCCCTGGAACGTCATGATGTTGTCGTAGGCGAGCGAGCCGCAGATGAGCGTAGACACTGGCGAATTCCCTGAAAGTAAATCGACGAGCGGGCGTCGATGAAAGTACGTCGATGAAAGTGCGCGCAGGCTCGAGTTCCTGTGCGTCGTGCATAGCTGCATGAAGCGCTGCGCATTCGTCACGCGGCGGGTGTTCCACCCCGTCACGGATGCGCATGGCGGCTTGCGGCCGTGGCGAGGTGAACCCGCCACGGCTGAATGAATAACAGTCTTGCTTCGGGTGTTTATCCGGCGCGGCGAGAAATGGTTCGAGAAGTGGTTCGAGAAGCGGCTCGCCGCCGCTCGGAGAGAGGCAGGCCGCAACCGGCCCGCGCTCTTCTATGCTTACTTCAACGCGGCCAGCGCTGCGTCGTAGTTCGGTTCGTCCTTGATTTCCGGCACGAGTTCCGAGTACAGCACCTTGTCGTTTTCATCGATCACCACCACTGCGCGCGCCGTCAGGCCCGTCAACGGTCCGCTCGTGACATCGACGCCGTAGGCCTGCGCGAAGTCATGGCCGCGGAATGTCGATGCCGTCACCACGTTCTCGATGCCTTCCGTCGTGCAGAAGCGCGTTGCTGCGAAGGGCAGGTCGCCCGACACGACCACGACCACGGTGTTGTCGAGTCCGGCCGCGGCAACGTTGAACTTGCGCGTGGAGGTGGCGCACGTGGGCGTGTCGAGGCTCGGCACGATGTTCAGGACTCGGCGCTTGCCGGCGAAGCTCGCCAGTGTCAGGTTGCCCAGATCCTTGCCGACCAGGGTGAAATCAGCTGCTTTTGCGCCGGCTGCCGGGAACGTGCCTGCCACGTCGATCGGATTGCCGCCGAGGGTAACTTGGCTCATGTCTACTCCAGAAAGTGTCTGATGGTCAGGGAATATGCGCGTCGCCCGACCGGGGACGGACGAGCGACACGCGCGGAAAAAGACGACTGGCTAATTATAGAAACGTGCGGAAAACGCGTAGGAAACGGTCAAGCGTAAAAACGTGAAAGCGGATGCGCGTAAGCAGACGCGCGTAAGCAGACGCGCCGTCAGGGATAAAAAATCTGCACGCGATAATTCGCCGCGACCGCATCGCCGGTATCGAGCCGCACGATCACGGGCTGCGTACTGCGCGCCGCGAGACCTGCGCCGATAACCGTGCCCGGACGCGCATAGTCTTGCGGCCACAGGACGCGACGGATCGCGACGTTGTTCTTGTCGTCGAGGAGGGTGAGCTCCAGCGCCGGATATCCGATCGCCACGTCAAAGCGATTGCGCAGCGAGAGTTTCAGCTCAAGCTTGTGCGATCCGTCCACCTGGCGCAGACCGGAGTTCTCGATCTGCAGGCCGTCGATATCCCGCGGCGGTGCGACCACGCAGCCAATCTGCTCGCACGCTTGCACGAAGAGCGGCTGAGACGCGGGCCAGTTGACCATCACGGTTTCCCGTTCCCACCACGCGAACTGCGCGAGCAGGGTGACAAGCAGCACAAGCGCGATCAGCGAGCCGATGATCTTCCAAACGGTTCCCGAGCGGACCGGCGCGCGCGTTTCACGGATAACGGGGAACGGCTCAGACGTGGGTTCGGACCGGGGGTCAGACGACACAGCTGCGCTGCCGAAGCTCGGCTCGGCGGGGCCTGTTGCCCACGGCGCAGCGGGTGGTGTGCCGAGCGGGGCGGGTTCGGAGCGGGTGGTGGTATCGACTGGGCGGCGGGGTGCGGACGTTTCGGGCTCCGCATCCGGTGCGCTGCGGCCGACGAACGGTTCTGTACGCGACTCCGTACGTGACTCTGCCCGTGCCTCATTCAGCGCTTCGTTTTCAGTGCGGCCAATGAAGGGATCAGTGCGCGATTCGTTCAGCGGATCGCCATCGTTACGACCCACGAAAGAATCGGCACGCGGTTCTGTGCGGGCGGGGGTATCGGCGGATGCTTCAGCTCGCGCGTCCGCCTCAGCGCGATTAACCGCTTGCCACGGGAATTCGGTGCGTCCTTTGCCCGGAAAATCGCTGTCCGCACGCGGGTGCGATATCGCTTCAGCGGCAGCGAGTCCCCCAAGCGGTTCAGCGCGCTCAACCGGCGTGCGTTCCGCTTCGGCCTGAGGTGCGAGGGCGGTGGTGGGGATAAACGGGTGCAAAGGGATGCCCAGCGCGTCGCGCTTGTCGCTTGCGACTTCGGCGCTCGACTTCTCTGCCCACGGGCTTGCCGGATCTGCGGCGTAATTGGGCGCGGTTGCAGCCAGCGCGGCCATGACGGTTTCGTCGCGGTCGAACTGGTAATGAGCTGCGTCGAAGATTTCCTGGCAATGACCGCAACGCACGCGGCCGTCGTGCGGCGCGAGTAGATGCGGGTCAAGACGGAACACCGTTTCGCAGTGGGGACAGCGGGTTGCCAGCGCCATATGTAGCCGAAGGCCAGAGGCCGGTAGATGGACGATGGCGCTATTCTAAAGGCTTTCGCGGCGGGTACCGGCAAGACACACCCAGCCTTCGTGTTCCTGCCATACGCTGATGTCGATCCAGTGCGCATAGACGGCGGCCACTTCGTCAGCCTGGCGCGCCAGAATGCCCGACAAAGCGATGCGTCCGCCCGGTTTCACGCGTGCTGAAAGCATGGACGCCATCAGCTTCAGCGGGTTCGACAGAATGTTCGCGACCACGATATCGAATTGCCCTTCGGGGAGATCGGCGGGCAAGCCGTAGGTGACATCGGCGTGATTGCGCTCGCTATTTTGACGCGCGGATTCCACGGCTTGCGGATCGATATCGATACCGATCACCGGATTCGCACCGCATTTCTTCGCCAGGATCGCGAGGATGCCGGAACCGCAACCGTAATCGAGCACGGACTGGTTTTGCTCAACCGACTGTTCCAGCCATTCCATGCACAGCCGTGTAGTCGGATGGCTGCCGGTACCGAACGCGAGACCTGGATCAAGTTCGAGCACGAGTGCGTCGGGATCGGGTGCTGCATGCCACGACGGCACGACCCAAATCCGCTTGCCGATAGGAATCGGATCGAACTGGGATTGCGTGAGGCGCACCCAGTCCTGATCCTCGACATCGCGCAGCGTGAAGACCGGCGTGTCCTTCAAGCCGATCTCATTGGCCGCCGCCGCAAGCAACACGGCGGGATCGGCGGCATCCGCCAGAAGGGCGACCACGCGCGAGCGGTTCCACGCCTTCTGGTCCGGCGTGAGGCCGGGTTCGCCGAACAGCGGTTGCTCGTCGGGGGTATCGGCGTCGGCATCTTCAACAGACACCGACAGCGCGCCCAACTCCAACAGCGCATCCGACAACGCTTCGGCGTGTTCCCGGTCCAGCTCGGCGATCAATTCCCGGTAGCTCATCTTCAAACCTTACTTATTGCGTTACTGCGCCGCGTCTTCTGCAGCAACGGCAGCTGCCGCCTTGCGCGCAGCGAGCTTGTTTTCGAGGTAGTGAATGCTCGTGCCGCCTTCGACGAACTTCGCATCGATCATCATCTCGCGATGCAGCGGGATGTTGGTCGAGATGCCTTCCACGACCATCTCCGACAGCGCAATGCGCATGCGGTTGATCGCCTGCTCGCGAGTCGCGCCGTAAGAGATCAGCTTACCGATCATCGAATCGTAGTTTGGCGGCACGAAATAGCCGTTGTACGCGTGCGAATCGACACGAATGCCCGGACCGCCCGGCATATGCCATGACGTAAGACGTCCCGGCGACGGCGTGAACTTGAACGGATCTTCGGCGTTGATCCGGCATTCGATCGCGTGACCGCGAAACACGATGTCCTTCTGGCGGAACGCGAGCTTTTCGCCGGCAGCAATACGGATCTGTTCCTGCACAATATCCACGCCGGTAATCAGCTCCGTCACCGGGTGCTCGACCTGCACGCGCGTGTTCATTTCGATGAAATAGAACTCATTGTTCTCGTACAGGAATTCGAACGTACCCGCGCCGAGATAACCCATCTTCTTGCAGGCGTCGGCGCAGCGATCGCCAATCCGCTCGATCAGGCGTCGCGCAATACCCGGCGCCGGGGCTTCTTCAATCACCTTCTGGTGACGGCGCTGCGTGGAGCAATCGCGTTCACCGAGCCAGATTGCGTTACGGAACGAGTCGGCAAGAATCTGGATTTCAATGTGCCGCGGGTTCTCCAGGAATTTCTCCATGTAGACCTGCGGGTTGCCGAACGCACGGCCGGCTTCTTCGCGGGTCATGTTCACCGCGTTCACCAGCGCCGCTTCGGTGTGCACCACGCGCATCCCACGCCCGCCGCCACCGCCTGCTGCCTTGATGATCACCGGATACCCCACGGCGCGTGCAATCTTCACGATTTCTTTCGGATCGTCGGGCAATGCGCCTTCGGAACCCGGGACGCACGGCACGCCCGTCTTGATCATCGTTTGCTTGGCGGAAACTTTGTCGCCCATCAGGCGGATGGTTTCCGGACGCGGTCCGATGAACGTGAAGCCGGATTGCTCGACACGCTCCGCAAAATCCGCGTTCTCCGACAAGAAACCGTAGCCGGGGTGGATCGCTTCGGCGTCGGTGACTTCGGCCGCGCTGATCAGCGCAGGCATGTTGAGGTAGCTGAGGTTGGACGGAGCCGGTCCGATACACACGGCTTCATCGGCCAACTTCACGTACTTGGCTTCTTTATCTGCTTCCGAATAGACGATGACCGTCTTGACGCCTAGTTCGCGGCACGCGCGCTGGATTCGGAGCGCGATTTCACCACGGTTCGCAATGAGGATTTTTTCAAACATAGCAAGGTTTCGACTCATCGATGGAACGCCGGGACGGTTGCCCGCGGCGGTCCTGGGAGATCGGCGGCGCGTCTCGCTCGTTAGTCTCACACATCAAACTAATCAAGCGAGCGCCCGAGTGCTGCGGCCACCGGCTGGGCGCATGACGACTGACTGCGCTTATTGTCCGGCGGCATCGCGGGGAATTAGTCGCCGATCAATCGCCGATCAGGAACAGCGGCTGACCGTACTCGACGGCCTGGCCGTTCTCGACCAGGATTTCCTTCACGACGCCCGACTTGTCCGACTCGATTTCATTGAGCAGCTTCATGGCTTCAATGATGCAAAGCGTCTGGCCTTCCTTGACGGTGTCGCCGACCTGCACGAACGCGTCGGCGCCCGGCGACGGCGCACGGTAGAACGAGCCGACCATCGGCGACGTCACGACGTGACCTTGCGGCACGACGGCAGCCGGCGTAGCCGGCGCGCCGGCGGCGGCACCCGCATTGCCTGCGTCGCCCGGATGGCCGTATTGCGGAGCTTGCTGCATCGGGGCTTGCTGCATGTACTGCGGAGCCTGCATGTAGACCGGCGCGGCATTCTTGACGATGCGAACCTTGCCTTCGCCTTCGGTCACTTCCAGCTCCGAGATGCCGGATTCCGAGACTAGGTCGATAAGCGTTTTAAGTTTACGAAGGTCCATCGAAAATTCCCCTTTCAATGCTTGGTGACCGGAAGCTTTTTCCGGTGCTTGACTTGGTAGTTGGGCGCCGCCGACGGGAGCTTTGTCCGATGCTGCAGACGCAGGCTCCGCATCAGGTTGTGCGAGCAGTTCATTTGTTTTGAGCGGATCGCGACTCAAGTGCGTGGCTTCACAACAGCATTCGTAGCAAGACGCTCGAGAGCGAAATCGAGCGCATACAGATAGCCTTTCCAGCCCAGGCCGCAAATCACGGCAACGGCCAGATCGGAGAAATAGGAGTGATGCCGGAAAGCTTCCCGCGTGTGCACGTTCGACAAATGAATCTCGACGAACGGCAGCGCCACGCCCGCGAGGGCATCGCGGATCGCGACGCTCGTATGCGTATAAGCAGCGGGATTGATCAGCACGAAGTCCACCTGCTCGGTCCGCGCTTGCTGAATGCGGTCCACGATCGCGCCTTCATGATTGCTTTGAAACGAAGACAATTCCGCGCCGGCCGCCTGTGCCTTTTCTGCGAGCGCCTTATCGATATCTGCGAGGGTTACCCGACCGTAGACATCCGGTTCGCGGGTGCCGAGCAGATTAAGATTTGGGCCGTGCAGGACCAGCAGTCGGGACATAGTGGCTTTGGTTTGTGCGGAGTTGGGCGCACTTTAGCGCCCTTTAGAGAATTTTGTCTAGTTTTACGACTCGCCCAACCGACGGTTCAGGGGACGAGGCAGGTCGGATACCCGCATTTTGCACGTATTTTCGTCGAAAGTTTCTGGAAATGACGGCATCTCCCCGCGATCGATATCGATTTGAGGAGGATCAAACGGCCGTCTATAAGGCGTCGAGCGTCGCTTTCAGCTCTTTTGGATCGACTTCGCCGAGTTTTGTCGACCGAATCACACCTTTCGCATCGATGACCACAGTGAAGGGCAGCGCGCCCGCGTTATTACCGAAGCTGCGTGCAAGATCGGCGCCGCCGAAGCCCGCGATATAGATCGGGTAATCGACGGGTACCTTCTGAAGAAACGCGTTGACGTTTTTCTCGGAATCGACGCCAAGACCAATAAACGTGATGCCTTTCTTTTCATATTCCCGATGCAGCGCCGCGAGCGTCGGCATTTCCTTCACGCAAGGGCCGCACCACGATGCCCAGAAGTTCACGACCACCGGCTTGCCTTTGAACGAGGCGAGCGCTTGCTGCGTTCCGGCAGCGGTTTGCAACTGCGCTTTCCAGAGATCATCGACGGCGTTGCCGCTTGCCTTCGAGGTGCCCTCGGCGGCCTGGCTCGTTTCACCGCCCATCATCATATGGCTGGCGTAGAAACCGCCGCCAGTTGCCAAAATGGCGATAACGAGGGCAGCAGCGATGCGCATTGAGTTCATAAAGAGGTGGCCGGTATGGGGGCGGGGGGCTCGTCGAGCAATGCGCGCACGGCGGAGGCGCTTGCACGTGCAAGCTTGCCCCGGCCGTCCGCGCGCACGGCGCCGCGCAGGTCGTTGGTGTCGTAGAGCGCGACGTGAATACCCATGGGTTCTTCGTCGCGCGAGGGGCGCATCAGGAAGCTCAGGGTTTCGACGTAACCGCGGCCGGCAAAGTGCCGCGTCTCCGATACGTCGTATTGAACGTTCGCGTTCAGCAGGTAAATCGCGACTTCCTTGGGGTTATCGCAGAAGCATTGCAAGTGGATGTCGGAGTGCTCGCCTGCTGTGCCGTTCAGTACGGCGCCGGTCAGGTAGGGATTGAACGGCTGGAGCCGTTGCATCCATTCGAGTGCGACTTCGCGCATTCGGCGCAGGACGGCCGGCTGGCTTTCGCTCTGGAAGATCGCCTGGTATTCGCGGATTTCGTCTTCGATCTGACCGTTATCCGGAAGCCATTCGCCGCCAATGCGTGTTTCGCCGACGACCTGGCGCGCGGCTTTGCGCTTCGCGGTGGAATAGTCGAGGCCGTCTTCGGCGATCAGCCGCGCCGCCGCAATGGCGATTTCTTCGCGCACGCGTTGCGGATCGAAATGTGATTTGCGAATCATGGCGGAATGATACCGGAGATAGGTTTTCGATCGCATGCGGGGGGCGGGGCGGGGCGACGGTCAGCAAAAATCTGTGTCTATCCGTCGGTTACAATGTACCGCTACGGGCGCGGGTAGCGGGCGTCGGAATACCTCGCTCATTTCCCCGCGTTACGGCCCTCCCGCCACGAACACACGCTTTATGCACATTCACATCCTCGGTATCTGCGGCACATTCATGGGTGGTCTCGCGGTCCTCGCCCGCGAAGCGGGTCATCGCGTTACCGGCTGCGACGCGGGCGTCTATCCGCCAATGAGCACCCAGCTCGAAGCGCAGGGCATCGAGTTGATCGAAGGTTACGGCGTGGAGCAAATCGCGCTTGAGCCGGATCTGTATGTAGTGGGCAATGTCGTTACGCGCGGCAATCCGCTGATGGAAATCATCCTCGATCGCGGCTTGCCCTACACGTCCGGTCCGCAGTGGCTCGGCGAACACGTGCTCAACGGTAAATGGGTGCTCGCGGTCGCCGGTACGCACGGCAAGACCACGACCAGTTCCATGCTGACCTGGCTGCTCGAAGATGCCGGCATGAATCCGGGCTTCCTGATCGGCGGCGTGCCCCTGAATTTCGGCATTTCGGCACGGCTGACGGATTCAAGCTTTTTCGTCATCGAAGCTGACGAATACGACACCGCCTTTTTCGATAAACGCTCCAAGTTCGTTCACTATCGCCCGCGCACGGCGGTGCTGAACAACCTCGAATTCGATCACGCCGATATCTTCCCGGATCTTGGTGCTATCGAAACCCAATTTCATCATCTGGTACGTACCGTGCCCGGCGTCGGCCGGATCGTGACGAACGGTCGCGAAGCCGCGCTCGAGCGCGTGCTGACGCGCGGCTGCTGGTCGGGCGTCGAGCGCTTCGGCGTGCAAGGCGGCTGGGAAGCGCTGCCGGCGAGCGACGGTGTTGCCGTCGATGAGCAGTTCGCCGTGTACTGGGAAGGCGAGCGCCAGGGCGTGGTCGACTGGCAAGTGCAGGGTGAGCACAATCGAATGAATGCGCTGGCGGCGATCGCGGCGGCGCGTTCGGTGGGCGTTCCGCCCGCGCAGGCGACGCAATCGTTGAGTACGTTCCGGAACGTGAAACGCCGGATGGAAGTGAAGGGCAGCGTGGACGGCGTGACCGTCTACGACGACTTCGCGCATCACCCCACCGCGATCGAAACGACGGTAGCGGGCTTGCGGACGCGTATCGGCGCAAATAGCCGGAT
Organism: Caballeronia sordidicola; assembly: GCF_000729995.1. Taxonomy (GTDB): domain Bacteria; phylum Pseudomonadota; class Gammaproteobacteria; order Burkholderiales; family Burkholderiaceae; genus Caballeronia; species Caballeronia sordidicola_A. The sequence continues at coordinate 87,788 of NZ_JNFG01000025.1, forward strand.
TATTGCCGTTCTCGAACCGCGTTCGAACACGATGAAACTCGGCACGATGAAAGCGCAATTGCCGGCCAGTCTCGCCGATGCCGACCTGGTCTTCGGCTACGGCGCGCACGAAGGCCGCGACAAGCTCGGCTGGGATCTGCAAGCGGCACTCGCGCCGCTCGGCAACAAAGCCCAGGCATTCAACGACCTCGCGATGCTCGTCAAGTCAATCGTTGCAGCGTCGCGTCCTGGCGACCACGTGCTCGTGATGAGCAACGGCGGTTTTGGCGGCGTGCATCAGAAGCTGCTCGATGCACTCTCTGCGCGGCCGGCCATCAAGGAGCGGGTGTGATTCTTTATCTGCACGGCTTTCGGTCATCACCACAATCGTTCAAGGCTCGCCTGATGCGCGCACAGCTGGAAGAGTTGGGACTGATCGACCAATGGCAATGTCCGACGTTGCCGGTCTCGCCCCGTGAAGCCATCGCGCTGGCTGAAACGCTCGCCGCACAGGCCGATGACGATGAGATCACGTTGATCGGTAGCTCGCTCGGCGGGTTCTACGCAACGTGGCTCGCTGAAAAACACGGCTGGCGTGCCGTCCTGCTGAATCCGGCGGTCGTGCCGCAAGAGGATCTGAGCTGTTATCTCGGCGAGCAGCCGTTGTGGCATGGCGGCGGCAGTATTGTGGTCGAGCCGCGTCATATCGACGAATTGCGTGCGCTTTCCGTTCCATCCATCACCCGGCCTGAGCGCTACTATCTGATCGCGGCCACCGGCGACGAAGTGCTCGACTATCGCACCATGCTCGCGCATTACCCGGACGTGCGGACTACGCTGATCCAGGGCAGCGATCACGCGATCAGCGACTTTCCCAGTTATCTGGACCAGGTGCTCGCGTTCTGCGAAGCCCGGCCGCCCGCTGTCGCGGCCTGATGACCCTGAGCGTTTCTTTTTTTGTGGGCCTGGCGCTTTGTGCGGGATGTGAACCCGACCGGACGCCACGCCGACCAACAGTCTTTCGAGAGTATTGAGTGAACGTTTTTTTTGAGGAATCAGGTAGTTTCAAGGCCGGCGCCGTTCTGTCCAAGCAGAACGATGCGTTTCAGGTCGAGTTGCCGGGCGGACGGCGCGCGAAGGTGCGCGCCAAAGACGTATTGATCGAATTCGAGAAACCGAACGCAGCCGATCTGATGCAACAGGCCGATGCTATCGCACAGGACATCGATCTCGACTTCCTGTGGGAGTGCGCGCCGGAAGATGAATTTCCGTTCGCTGAACTGGGCGCTGATTATTTCGGCGATAAATTCGGCGCTACCGAACGCGCCGCGCTCGTGCTGCGCATGCACGGTTCCCCGGTGTATTTCCGCCGCAAGGGGCGCGGGCAATATCAGCGCGCGCCGCAGGAACAGCTGCAAATGGCGCTGGCCGGGCTGGAAAAGAAACGGCAACTGGCGCTGGTGCAAGCGGGTTACGAAGCGGAACTGGTCGCGGGAAAACTGCCCGATGCATTGGTGGGCAAGGCGATCGGCTTGCTGACGAAGCCGGACAAGAACTCTATTGAATATAAGGCGCTCGAAGCCGCCGCCGCTACGCGCGGGATTTCGCAAGCGCGGCTGATGCTGGAAGTGGGCGGCATTCCGTCGGCGCGTGCGTTGCACGAAGCGCGTTTCCTGTCGGAGTTTTTCCCGCACGGGACGGGCTTCGCAACGGTCACGGTGCCGCCGCTTCCCGACGATCTGCCGGAAGCGGACGTGCAGGCGTTTTCTATTGATGACGTCACCACCACTGAAATTGATGACGCGTTCTCCGTCGAGCATCTCGCCGATGGCCGCGTGCGCGTCGGTATTCACATCGCGGCGCCAGCGCTCGGGATCTCGCGCGGCGACATGATCGATGCGATCGCGCGCACCCGCTTGTCCACCGTGTACATGCCCGGCGACAAGATCACGATGCTGCCGGACAGCGTGGTGGAAGCGTTCACGCTGGCTGAAGGTGGATTGCGGCCGGCGTTGTCGCTGTACATCATTGTGAATCGGGAGACGCAGGAAATTGTCGCGACCGAAACGCGCGCCGAGCGTGTGTTCGTGAAGAGCAATCTTCGACACAACCATCTGGACGAACATGTCACCGAGGAATCGCTCGCGGCAGGCAGCGGCGAGTATGCGCACAAGGATGACATCGCGGTGCTGTGGCCGCTCGCGCAGGCGCTGTTCGAAAAGCGTCAGGAAGCGCGTGCGGGGTATGGTCTGCGGCGCGAAGTGCAGCGCAACAACGACTTCAATTTCTATGTGGAAGGCGAGCACATCACGATCACGCCGCGTCGACGCGGGTCTCCGCTCGACCTGATCGTCGCCGAGCTGGCGATTCTCGCGAATTCATCGTGGGGCGCGTTTCTCAACGATCACAGCGTGCCGGGGATCTACCGCTCGCAACGCGGATTTGGCGCGCCGGGTCCGAAGCGCACGCGCATGCAGACCACGCCCGCGCCGCACGAAGGGCTGGGCGTTGCGCAATATGCGTGGAGCACGTCGCCGTTGCGTCGATACGTCGACCTGGTCAATCAATGGCAGTTGCTCGCGTGCGTGCGGCATGGCGTGACGGCGGCACTGGTCGCGCCGTTCAAGCCGAAAGACGCCGATCTGTTTGCTGTTGTTCAGGGCTTCGATGACCAGTATTCCGCGTACGCCGATTATCAGCGGCGCATGGAGTATTTCTGGTGCCTGCGCTGGTTGAAGCAGGAGGGCAAGAAGCACGTGGCGGCGTCGGTGGTGAAAGATGATCTCGTGCGTCTGGATGAAATCCCGCTGATGCTGCATGTGCCAGGTCTGGGCGTGCACGCGCGCGGGACGAAGGTGATGCTGGACGTCATGAGTCTCGATGAACTCACCGTCGAGGCGTCGTGCCGTTTGCTGCATGTGATCGATGCGCCTTCGGCCACGTCGACGCAGGAAGCCGAGGCGCAGCAGGACGAGGCGGAAGAAGAGTTGATCGAAGCGGAAGATTTGAGCGCCGAGAGCGAAGCTGAGGCGCAGGCGGAAGCGGCGCCCGAAGGTGCCGGGCCAGATGGTGAATCTCCCACGGATGAACCAGCCGGTGAAAGCACGCCTGACGCGACGGAGCCGACGCGATGACTTCGGGCGCTGTATCTCGGGACGATCTGGACCACTATGCCGTGATCGGCAATCCGGTTGCGCATAGCAAATCGCCGTGGATTCACGCGCGTTTTGCTGAGCAGACTGGTGAGGCGATCGAGTACGGGCGCGTGCTCGGGACAATCGGCGCGTTCGCCGGCGATGTCCGTGCGTTCATTGAAGCCGGTGGTCGCGGCATGAACGTGACGGTACCGTTCAAGCTCGATGCGCACGCTTTCGCGAATACGCTCACGCCGCGCGCCGCCGCAGCGGGTGCGGTGAACACGTTGGCATTCAGTGCAGATGGCGTGCTCGGTGACAACACGGACGGGGTGGGCCTTGTTCGTGATATCGAAGGGAATCTGGGCGTGGGGTTGAAGGGCGCGCGCGTGCTGCTGCTCGGCGCGGGCGGAGCCGCACGCGGCGTCGTGCTGCCCATGCTCGATGGCGGCGTGGCGGCGTTGACTATTGCGAACAGGACGGCGTCGAAGGCGCAGCAGCTCATCGATCACTTCTCCGATGCCGCGCACGCCGCGCATGTGCGTTTCTCCGGCGGCGGCGCGGATAGCGTCGAAGCGGGCCCGTACGATGTGATCGTCAACGCGACGGCAGGCAGTCTCGACGACTCTGTGCCCGATTGCGATGACGGTTCGTTTGGCCCCGGCACGCTCGCCTACGACATGATGTACAGCGCCCAGCCGACCGTGTTCATGCGTCACGCCGACAGCCTCGGCGCGCGTTCGACGGACGGTCTCGGGATGCTCGTCGAACAAGCGGCCGAATCGTTTTTCCTGTGGCGCGGGGTGCGCCCGGATAGCGGCGCGGTGCTGCGGGCGTTGCGGCTGGAGTTATCGACGAAGGTTTAGTTGAGCGCGTGGATCAGCGCGCCGTTTCGTTCCAACCAGAAGAAGCACGATGACAAGAACAAAATCGCCCGTTCGTCTCGGGCCGGCTCGGTGGATTGTCTACGGGATCTCGGTCATGGCGATTGCCGTCATTGCCACGCAGGTCTACTTCTTCGCGATGGTCGGGATTTATACGTTCGTTAATCCTTCATCGACGGCGTTCATGCGTTCGGATGCGTGGCGGCTTGCGCAAGACCGTCCCGATCTCGGCATCCAGCGCACCTGGGTTCCGTACGACCAGATTTCGCGCAACCTGAAGCGCGCGATCATTGCGTCCGAGGACGCGAACTTCGTCAACAACAACGGTTACGAAACCGACGCCATCCTGCAAGCCTGGGAGAAGAACAAGGCGCGCGGCAAGATTGTCGCGGGTGGGTCGACCATCTCGCAGCAACTGGCGCGCAACCTGTTTTTATCGCGGGAAAAGAGCTATGTGAGGAAGGCGCAGGAACTAGTCATCACATCGATGCTCGAGCTCTGGATGGACAAGGAACGCATCTTCGAGATCTACCTGAATTCGGTGGAGTGGGGCAATGGCGTTTATGGGGCGGAAGCGGCGGCGCATTATTACTACAAGACGTCGGCGTCGAAGCTGAGCGCGTGGCAATCGGCGCGGCTCGCGGTGATGTTGCCCCGGCCGAAATACTTCGATGAACATCGCGGGTCCGCGTATTTATCGCAGCGGGCGGGGGTGATTACGCGGCGGATGGGCGCGGCGGAATTGCCGCATTGAGGGGCTTGTGCGTTGAGGTAACGGAACCGGTTTGCTTCAGCGCCGCAGCACACTATCAGGGTGAGATATATGGAATTTCCAGTGGCGATCCACAAGGACGAGGGGAGCGTGTACGGCGTGATCGTGCCGGATATTGCCGGCTGTCACTCGTGGGGAGACACGATCGAACAGGCGATTCACAACACTCGCGAGGCAATCGAAAACCATGTCGCCACGTTGACCGAATGCGGCGAAGAGGTTGACCTGTCTGTTATGCCGGTCGAAGTGCTGCGTCATCGATCCGAGTATGTGGGCGCGGTATGGGCGCTTGTCGACGTCAGTCCGGTCGAGTTCGATACCAAACGCGAACGGGTGAATACCGACCGCTGAGCTTGTGAACCCTCGTTTCACCTTTAAAAGCCCCGACTCGTCGGGGTTTTTCTCGTGTCGAGCGTGCCTGGCATAGGGTGAGTCTCCACGCAACTGATGCTCCCGATGGACTGCTGAACCGTAAGGCCATCAATTTGCAGGCGTTGGTTTGTCATTTTGCTAATTCGCCGCCAGTGCGAAGGTTGTCCCTTCCCCCGATTTTTCCGCCCAAAGTAGACCGCTGCAATGAGCGTTCTCCGGAGATTCGCATTCTGCACGGCGCCAACTGGCGGGCTCAGCAAAGGCGGCCGGCTCAAATATAATCCGCATTATTGTGCAAATATAGAAATTATCGAAGTCAAAACACAGTGCGCGGGCTATATTTACATATAACGCAAGTATCCATTCAACGAGGGCCTGTTGAACCATAGTTTCTTGATAGAGAAACTATGGTTCCAAGTGCCGGGTTGACCCTTATTGTTTCCATATAGAGCAACTATGGCTCGAACTCTGTCACCTCACAATCCGGACATCAACCCGCTGGCGCTGGACTCGGCCGCGCTCGGTGCGCTCGTGCGTAATCGTCGGTTGCAGCAGTCGATGCGTATCGACGACGCGGCCGCCTTGCTCGGCGTGTCCTCTAACGTGCTTTCCCGGCTTGAAAACGGCCATCCAGTCGGCTCCGACCGACTTTTCCGCGTGCTCGAAGGCCTTGGGCTAAACATGCTGGTGCTCCCAAAGAGCGAGTCGACGACAGCGCTTCGGGCGCTGGGTGTGACGACAAGCCATGCGAAAACGCCTCTTTCGGCGAGGCAATCCTGATGGCGCACGTGCTCAATGTTTCGACTCAGGATGGGTGGGTAGGGCAGATCGGGTTCGAGTCGCAGCAGGACATCTACAGCTTCACATACGATGAACACTGGCAGGCCAAGGATGCTGCTTTCCCGCTTTCGCCACATATCCCACTATCGGGAGAGCCGCCGAAACTTGGGACGGTGCATCGTTTTCTCTCGAATTTGCTTCCCGAAGGGCGCGCGCTCGAGGTCGCCTCGGTCATGTACCAGATGTCGAAGGACAACACATTCGGTCTGGTGCATATCCTGGGGAAAGAACCGGTCGGCGCATTGAGTTTTACGGCCGTGGCCAGAGAGGGAGCGCCCGCCGAGAGCGGCGCCGAAGCTTCGGAAGCCGAGCGCACGGCCGTCGAAGAGAAAGACGCGCCGCCAGTGCGCCGAATCGTGCTCAATGAAGAGCTGAGCGAGCGTATTCGTCGCCGCGACGAGATCCCCTTTCCGGTCTGGGACCGCAAGCTCAGGCTGTCGGTAGCGGGCTTCCAGGACAAATTGCAGGTGCTGGTCGAGGGGGAGTCGCTCTCGCTCGTGGACGGCGGACCCATCAGCTCGACGCACATCCTTAAGCCGGAGTCTCTCAATCCCGCATCCGCTTTCATGGTTGCAAACGAGCACTTCTGCATGACGCTGGCCGCGAGCATCGGGCTGCCCACGGCGGCAGTACAAATTCGCCGGATTCCGGAGCCGATACTGCTCATCGAGCGTTTTGACCGTGAAGTGGAGGTCGATCCCGCCGACGGCGTGACCGCGCTTCGAGTTCGCCGCACGCACGTTATTGACGGCTGTCAAGCGCTGGATTTGCCCGTGAGCCTCAAGTACGAGCGCAACTTCGGTAACGCCCAGGCGGTTCGCGACATCAGGGAGGGCGCGAGCTTTGAAAAGCTGTTCGCGCTTGATCCACATCTTGAGAACCCTGCACATGCCCGCCAGATCATGCTGCGGTGGGCGCTGTTTCAGCTCTTCATCGGCAACAGCGACGCGCACGGCAAAAATCTATCTTTCCATGTGCGTCCCGCCGGCCTGTCGCCCGCGCCTTTTTACGATTTGGTATCCGTCAACGCTTATGGAGATGTTGTCGAGCAAGACATGGCACTGGCTTATGGCGACGCATTCCGGCTGGAAGAGATCACCGCTTTTGAACTTGCGTACTTCGCTCAGCGTACGGGTACGCCCAGGCCTTTCCTTGCACGTGAACTGACGCGTATGGCGCACGCGATAACGCGCGTCGCGGGGGATCTGGCGCAGTCGGAGGTGTACGTGGGCGAGGAACGGGTCCTTGTGGGGCGCATCCGTGATTTCGTGAGCGTCCAAGTGGACAAGCTCATGCAACTGGCGCCAAAGGTGCCCAGGATCGACCAGTCACTGCTCTAGGAGTCTGCGCGGCAGAACGATATGTCATCCAAATGGATGGGGTAAACGTTGTTGAATGATGACGACCAGCTATCTCCCCTACAA
>NZ_JNFG01000026.1 GCF_000729995.1 Caballeronia sordidicola
GTAGCAACGAGAATACGAACGGCCTGCTACGTCAGTACTTCCCTAAAGGCACACGCCTGGATGGTTATTCACAAGCCGAGTTGAACAAGGTCGCCGCACTTCTGAATGGAAGACCACGTAAAACCCTCGACTTTATGACGCCCGCCGATAAACTTGCAGAAGTTATAGGTGTTGCGACCACCAGTTGAATCCGCCCGTGCCGCCACGCACAGTGGCTAATAGTGATAAAGAAATAAGTAAACCTAAGCAAACCACAAACCTTGAAAGCAGCAACCCGGCAATGACTAAGACCGCTAACGCATGAACCTGGCCACCCGGCACCGACCCCAACCGCTAGCCCCAAAACACCAAAACCCCAAACCCGTCCACCGGCGCGAGCGAAAAACCAACGCTCATGGCTGGGCCCCAGCATAATACCCCGCCGCTGCATCGATTTCCCCGGGCGTCATATTCCTCGCAATATTGCGCATCTGCTCGTTGATATCGTTATGCCGCGTGTCATTTGCGAACGCCTGCAATTGCGCCCTGGTATACGCAGCCGGCATCCCCTCGAGCCACGGAGCCCCTGCCTTGTGATCGATACCCCCATGACAAGCCGCACAAGTAGCAATGTTCCGCATTGGCGCACCATGGGACACAATATCCGGCACAGACACGGCCGGCGCCGCATCCGATCGCAGTGCCACCGGCCTAGGCAAATACGCATAGTAAGCAGCAAGATCGCGCATGTCCTGGTCGCTCAAATTCGGGACCATCGGCGACATCACCGCGCTGCGGCGTGCACCGGATTGAAAGTCGAGCAACTGCTTATAAATCACAGAAGCATACTGGCCCGCAAGATTCGGTGAGTTAGCATCACTCATACCCCGCACACCATGACACATGGTGCAACGCATGGACAAGGTCGCGCCGCGGCCGATCGACGTGCTGCTGGAATCCGCCAGCAGTTGCGGCGTCATGGCGACCGCGCTGGTCTGCACCAGCGGTACCGGCGTGGCCGACGACCCGCGCAACCATTGCTGCGGGACGCCCGCCGCGCTGCAGATCGCATTCCAGACGCCCTGGAAGGGTTGATCGCTTTGCGCCGAGGGCAGCCATATGAAACCCACGGCAACCGAGAACACGACCATCGCAAGCAGGCCGCCGACCGTGACCGTGAACCACGGGTTGCGTAACGAGAACAGGCGCTCATCGCTCATCGCTGCGGCCCTCCAATCTGAATCGCAGGGACAGATGTGTCCGAGCGAAATAGCAGCGAAGCAACCGGATAACCGTAGTTGATGAGCGTAAGGCCAATCATCAGCGCAAGCCACAGGGCAAAGCTGTTCAACGCGACCGGAATGGTCTTCGATACATGCACCGCCGTGCTGAACGTGTACTCGTCAACCACGCTCTGCGGTCCGCGATGGTTGCGAATCAGCACGATGAAAAACAGCACCGCCGAGACAACCAGGATCACACCGCCAATAGTCGAGATGATCACCAATAACGCCTGTGCAGCGATCTCCGGGTCGGTGTAATCGAAGAAGGCCATGCGCCGCGGCATGCCGAGAATGCCGGAGAAATGCCATGGAAACGTCACCACGATCATGCCGATGAACCACAACCACAACTGCTGGCGCATCAGCTTCAAATCCGTCATCGCGCGGCCGGTAAGATGCGGCCACAAATCATAGGCGATCGCGAAATACATGATGACAATCGCCCCGCCGAAGATCAGATGAAAGTGACCGGTGATCCACTGCGTGTTGTGAATGGTCGAGTCGAGCTGGTAGCTCATGTTGATGAGGCCGCCCGCCCCGCCAAAGCCGAGCATCACGAACGAAAATGCAAGCGCAAGCATCAACGGATTGTCCCAGGGCAACGCCTTGATCCAGCCAAACGTGCCCCTGCCACCACGCAAACGCGCGGCTATTTCAACCGATGCGCAAATGGTGAACACCGTCAGCAAGGTAGGCACCGCGACCAGCGCCGTGAACACCGATTGCATGAACTTGAAACCCGAACCGACTTGCGGATCCGCAAACAAATGGTGAATGCCGATCGGCATTGAAACCACAAGGAACAGGATGAACGAAATGCGCGCCATCAAATCGCTGTACAGACGGCCGCCGATCGCCCGCGGCAGGATCGTGTAATACGCTATGTAGGCAGGCATCAGCCAGAAGTACACGATCGCATGCAGCGACCACGAGAAGAACACACGGGCAAGGCCGGCGTCGATCGTCGTCTTGAAGCCAAGCGCCACGGGCAGGATCTGGAACAGGATCTCGATCGCCGCACCGACCGCAGTCCAGCCCCATAGATACGCGCCCGCCAAGGTGGCGAACATCGCAAGAGGGACCGGCACACCCTTATGCTCGCGCTTCCACAAGGCCAGGTTGATCGACATCAGCGCGACCCAAATCCACGAACCGACCACCACCAGCACGATGCCGATGTAGTAGAACGCGTTGCCAATCATCGGCGGGTAGAAGGTGTAGAGGACCGAGGCAAGGCCCATGGCGACAGGGACCATCGCCGTGACCGTCCCCACTGCCACGAGGATAAAACCCGCCCAAGCCCAGCGCGCTCCAACCAGTGGTTTCTTCAGCGCCAGTTCGGTGACCGCATAACCAAAGCCCATGGCGATCAGCGTAGGGAACACGTAGGCCATGGCCGAGCCGTGCGCCGTGACCGAGCGATAGTAAAGCTCCGGATTCTTCAGCCACGGATGCAGCGGACTGCGCACCCACATCTGCCACGCGCCGAGCAGCAACGCGCCGCCGAAGCTGATGAAACCGAGCCAGAAATGCGCGAGAACGAGTCGCTTGCTATTTAACACAGCTGAGTCTCCGCGAACCGTTAGCGTTTGCCATCTTGAGGAAAGCCGTTTTATCGATCACCTTGACGTGCGCCCACATGCTCTGATGCCCGGAGCCGCAGAACTCGTGACATGGCATCAAGTGTTCGCCCGGCTGCGTGAACGTGCTCTTGAAGGTGGAGATATAACCGGGCTCGACCATTGAATTGATATTCGTGTTCGTGATCAGGAATCCATGCACCACATCGGCACTGGTCGCGCGAAAGGTGATGGGCGTATCGGTTGGAATCAGCAGGCATTGCGGCGTGAACGAAAACTGCTGCGCAACAATACGCACGGTAACCGACCCGTCCGCTTCAACTGCGCTGCCCAGGTTGCTTTCAATAAATTCACCGCTTACGTTAAGCGTTTCGGGCCGCACGGTCTCCACTCTCGATGGCGGCATCATGGCCCAATGCAGGCCGGTGAAGATCGTCATGGCGACCAGCACCGAGAGAATGATGACGACCATAAGCGCCCATTTGCGCTCGATGCGCGCGGCTATGTCGGCAGACGCATGCGACGGGTGTTCAGTGCTCATTGGATAACGCCGCGGGGTAAGAAGACCAGGAAATAGAACGCAAACCACAAGCCGATCACAATGGCCGTTGACGTGCCAGCCAGTGCAATGGCGCCGTGCGGGCCGTCTCGCACGATCTCATCGACGGCGGCATCTTCTTGTTCGGAATCAGTCATGACGTCCTCAATAAAGTGGAGCTGAGCGCAACGTGTTGACTTCCTTTTCACCGACCGGCGTGCCGTGATTGCCCCACGCCGTGCGGATATACGTAACGACCGCCGCGACCTCGACATCGGAGAGCGACTGAGCGAACGGCGGCATGCCGTAGGGCATCGGGTTCTTCTTCGTGCCGGGAGCATATCCGCCATTCAACACCATGCGAATCGGGTTCACAGCGGAGGTCATCTGGATCGACTGGTTGTTCGCCAGCGGCGGGAAATTCGGCAGCTTGCCCTGCCCTTGCGACGCATGACACAGCGCGCATTGGGCGTCGTAGATCTTCTTGCCCAGCGGTGAAAGACTGGTCTGTTGTTCGACGACCGCGGCGGTTGCCGGCGCAGGCTTGTCGCCCGATCGCGCCGGCAGCGTCTTCAGATAGACCGCTACCGCGCGAATATCTTCGTCCGTCAGATACTGGAAGCTGTCGTACACGACCTCCGCCATGGGCCCGTATACCGCTCCACGATTCGACACGCCCGACTGCAGCAGGTCCGAAATATCTTCGATACTCCAGTCGCCCAGCCCCGCTTCCTTGTTCGACGTGAGCGAAGGTGCATACCAGTTCTGCACCGGGATCAAGCCGCCTTCGAAGCGCTTGGAGGGCGAATTGCCGCCCAGTGCATTGATTGCGGTATGGCACATCGTGCAATGCCCGAGCCCTTCGACAAGGTAAGCGCCGCGGTTCCATTCCACCGATTGCGTGGTGTCAGGCTGGTATTCACCGGGCTTCATGTACAGCATGCGCCATCCGTACAGCAAGGAGCGCTGGTTGAATGGGAACCGTAATTCATGCGCGCGATTAGGCTGATGAATGGGTGGCGTGGACAGCAGGTAGGCGTAGATCGCGTCGGAGTCGCTGCGCGTGACCTTGGTATAGGAGGCAAACGGCATGGCCGGATAAAGCAGTTCGCCGTCGCGCGCCTTGCCGGTATGCATCATGGTGTAGAACTCAGCCGAGGTCCACTTGCCGATACCAGTCTCTTTATCCGATGAAATGTTCGGCGTAAAGAGCGTGCCGAACGGTGTTTCCATCCCGCGGCCACCACCGAATAGTTTGCCGGCGGGCACCGTGTGGCAGGCAATGCAATCGCCGGCGCGAGCGAGATATTCGCCGCGTGCAATCACTGCGGGATCGGCGGCTTGTGCATTCAAAGTCACGACGCAAGCGCAAAAAAGCATTAGGGCACGGAAACTGAACACGTCTATTTCCTCGCCTATTGATTAGGAACAGTGCCGCAAGCGAGCGGCATCTTGAGTGACCCCGCCGCCACCGGTGCCGGATTCTCCGGCGCGGGCAACGAAGCCAGGTACGCCGCAATGGCCGTGATGTCCCGGTCGGCCAGTTTCGTGGCAATGCCATGCATGCAATCGGGAGCAAGCGTGGTGCGCGTGCCGTAGCGCCATGCGCCCAACTGCGCGCTGATGTAATCGGAATGCAGGCCAAGCAAGCCCGGAATGGACGGCTCCATGCCCGTCAGTGCCGCACCGTGGCACGCAACGCATGCGGGAATCTTGCGTGACGCGGCACCGCTATTGACCAGGGTCTTGCCTAGCGCAAGCGTCGCGGTATCGGCAGTGACAGGCGCAGGCGCGGGAAATGGCGGATGCTCGGCGGCGAAGTACTCCGCAATCTTCATCAGATACGGATCAGGGAGATATGCCAATAAATAATTCATTGGCGGGTACTTGCGACGACCGTCCCTAAAGGCGAGCAATTGGTTGTAAAGATAACCAGCGGGCTTGCCTGCGAGCCGCGGGTAATAGTCGTTGCTCGTGCCCTCACCCTGCGCGCCATGGCACGCCGCGCAACCAAGCACGCGCGCCTGCATGGTGTCAGGCGCCTTCTCGGCCGGCGCCGCCTCGCCAGCGGCGAATGCATGCAGGCTTGAAGTCGCGAGCAGCACTAAAGTTAAGACGAAGCTGCGTATGCCCACCGTTGTATCCCTCGATCGGGTTTTTGTGTCTGCAGTATTTCACTACAGCTCATTTTTTATAAACCACGCGACTGCTCTGGTAGATGAGCTTAAAGCACTTGCGCCAATTTGCCGAGCGCTAAGATTCACATGATTTCTCGCATTATTGACCAATATTGAGATGATTCAACATGTGGAAATAGTGAGCTCGAACGTTCAATGATCCAAGTCAAGGAAGCGCATTATTTCTCGCACTCAGGTTTTTTCTTTAAGCGTTTTGCTAGCGTGCGGAAGTCTGGCTAGACGGCGAGCCCGCCGCCGCTCGAGTGGCTGGCACACATAGGCTAACCAGGCTCGGAGGCTTAATCACTGGTTACCTGAAATTAGGCAAAATCGGCTATTTGAAAGATCCAGTGAAGCGTCTAGTCTTACTCATGTCGCGCCGCGTTGCGCATCGTCTAAATCAAAGGAGCCGTCATGCAAACTCGTCTGGATTTCTACAAAGCAAAGCCGTCCGCCATCAAGGCCCTGGTTGGGCTGGAAGAGTACATCGGTAAGTCATCGCTGGAAAAGTCGCTGGCGGAACTGGTTCGTCTGCGTGCATCGCAGATCAATGGGTGTGCATTTTGCGTCGACATGCACACGACCGATGCGCGCAAGGGCGGCGAGACGGATCGCCGGCTGGCAGCCGTGGTGGTATGGCGTGAGACGCCATTCTTCACAGACCGCGAACGCGCAGCACTGGAATGGACCGAAGCGCTCACGCTGGTCTCCCACGACCACGTACCCGATGCCGTCTGGGAAGCGGTGCATCCGCATTTCACTCAGGAAGAGATCGTCGACCTGACGCTGCTGGTGTCGTCGATCAACAGTTGGAACCGTTTTGCGATCGCGTTCCGCAAGATGCCGGTCTGATCAAACGAGCACGGCGCAGACGATGAATCGGTCTGCGCCATGCCCAGCATTTGGGTTGTAGCGTGTGACTCGCCGGACATTGATTGGCCCGGTCTGTCTCAGCAGTAACGCTTGGCGGTCACACGACCACCAATTGCGCGACACACTCTGTTCACGACCCTGCATAGATATTGCAGAAGCTCACAGGTCCGACGCAGGTTTCGGGACTTTGCGAACCACTCATCCGTGCGCGCGGCGCGCCAGCGTTCGAGCCGGCAGCAACGCCGCCATACGCGCTCGCGTTTTTCCTCTGATTGTCGGCCTGGTTCTGAAACACCGGCGGGACATCCGGGTACGATGCATCCGACACGTACTCCGAACCATTTTGTTGCGCTTCCACCAGTTGCTGGCGGACTTCGGCACGGGTCAGTCCTTGCGCGAAAGCGCTCGATGAAAAGAGGACGGCGACGGACAACGTGAGCAAGGAAAGTGTCTTCATTTTCGACTCCAGTGTGTTTAACGGGTTGGTACAAGGGCAAACCCATTTCCCACCGGATTTATTCCTGATCTGTCGAAAATAAATAGAAGCGCGCCTGCACGACACGATCAGCACTCAGACAAATATGGCAGCACCAAGAAAAAGCTGCCTGGCGCGCTTTGCACCTGAACAGGGCGCTCCCTGCTTGCCCGACATTTGCAGCGCACTCTCGCCCGCCAACCCACGCGGTTGCATATTCTACGTACCGTCCCCTTCATGCACCGCGTTCGCCACATAGACGACCGCTCGCAGCGCCTGCCCGATCGGCACGCTAGCAATGACCTTGTTCGTCAAGGTATCTCGCGGCCCACACGCGCGCAACCAGGGCCTACAGGCGACTCAGCACGAATCTTCGTAATCTTGTATAAGGTTTCGGATTAAGAACGACTATAAAAATCCCTCACGACAACAGGAGTTGCAGATGACGACCCTATCCATCAACGGCGAATCTCACACGGTCGACGCCCCTCCCGACATGCCGCTTCTCTGGGTGCTGCGTGACCTGGTCGGTCTGACGGGCACAAAATTTGGCTGCGGTATCGCGCAATGCGGCGCGTGCACAGTCCATCTCGACGGTCAGGCCGTACGCTCCTGCGTGCTGCCGATCGCGGCGGTGGGCAATCGAAAGGTGACGACCATCGAGGCCGTCAGCACCACGCCCGTGGGCAAGAAAGTGCAGGAGGCATGGCTTGCGCTCGATGTTGTGCAGTGCGGGTACTGTCAGTCGGGTCAGGTGATGTCGGCGGCTTCGCTGATCGCCTCGAACCCCAACCCCTCGGATGCCGATATCGACGCTGCAATGGCGGGCAACATCTGCCGCTGCGGTACGTACAACCGTATCCGTGCCGCCGTCAAGCACGCCGCCAAGGGGGCGTGACATGTCGCGAGGATTACTCGATGCACAGAACCGCCGCACGCCCGACGGCCTTAATCGGCGCACATTTTTAAAGCTGGGGATATCGGTCGGCGCTGCGGTTGGCGGCGGATTGATGCTCGGATTCAGCCTGCCCGCGGCAAGCCAGGGCGAGGCACCCAAGGGTAAGTCGGTGATCGGCGGCGACGGCAACGAAGCGCCGCAAAGCGGTGTATTCGAGCCCAACGCGTTTGTGCAGATCGACGCAACGGGCAAGGTTACGCTGGTGATTCCCAAGGTGGAAATGGGTCAGGGAGTCTATACCGCCATCCCCATGCTGATTGCGGAAGAACTGGAAGTGCCGCTGGACAGCGTGGTGATCGATCACGCGCCGCCCAACGAAAAGCTCTTTATGGACCCGCTGCTCGGCGGCCAGTTGACCGGCGGCTCGACTTCGATCCGCTATGCATGGGAGCCCATGCGAAAGGCCGGTGCAACGGCACGCGTGATGCTGATAACCGCTGCGGCGCAGCAATGGCAGGTCGACGCTGCGTCGTGCCACGCAGAGAAAGGCGAAGTGGTCCATGCCGCGAGCAATCGCCGCATCGGCTATGGACAACTCGTCGATGCCGCCGCGAACCTGCCCGCGCCACAGAACGTGCCGCTCAAGGACCCGAAAGATTTCAAGCTGATCGGCACCGCTGCCAAGCGCCTCGACTCGCCTGAAAAAGTGGACGGCACGGCAGTGTTCGGACTCGATGTGCGGGTGCCGGGCATGGTCTATGCCGCCATCGTGAACAGCCCGGTGTTCGGCGGAACGCTTGCCTCCGTCGATGATACGAACGCGAAGAAAATCCCCGGCGTTCGCCAGGTGATCCGGATCGACAACGGCGTAGCCGTGATCGGCGACCATACGTGGGCGGCCAAGCGCGGTGCGGCAGCGCTCGATATCACATGGAACGAAGGCCGCGGTGCGGACTTTTCGACGGCCAAGGTAGTCCAGCAGCTCGCCGATGCATCGAAGCGCGATGGTGCGGTGGCGCGCAAGGACGGCGACGTGAAGAAGGGCTTCAACGACGCCAAGACACGCGTTGACGCCGTGTACCAGCAACCCTTCCTCGCGCACGCCACCATGGAGCCGGTGAACTGCACGGTGTCTGTGCGCGCTGATGGCTGCGATATCTGGGTCGGCACGCAAGTGCCCACGCGTGCAGTGGATACCGCCGTGAAGATCACCGGTCTTACCGCCGACAAGATCACCGTGCACAACCACTTGCTCGGCGGCGGCTTTGGACGCCGGCTGGAAACCGATTTCATCGGCCAGGCGCTGAAGGTCGGCAAGCAGGTCGGCACGCCCGTGAAGGTCACGTGGACGCGCGAGGAGGACGTCCAGCACGACATGTATCGCCCGTACTACTACGATGTCATCTCCGCCGGCCTCGATGCCAATGGCCGCCCGGTCGCGTGGCAGCATCGCATTGTGGGGTCGTCTATATTGGCGCGGTTCGCCCCGCCTGCGGTCAAGAACGGCGTTGATCCGGATGCGGTGGAAGTGGCCGCCGATCTTCCCTACGACCTC
Organism: Caballeronia sordidicola; assembly: GCF_000729995.1. Classification (GTDB taxonomy): domain Bacteria; phylum Pseudomonadota; class Gammaproteobacteria; order Burkholderiales; family Burkholderiaceae; genus Caballeronia; species Caballeronia sordidicola_A. Next base: position 9,359 of record NZ_JNFG01000026.1, read on the forward strand.
CCGAATCAACTGATCGACTATGTGCGCCAGGAACCCATGGACGTGCCCACCGCGTTCTGGCGCGGCGTAGGTCCGACTCGCGGCACCTTCGTGGTCGAAAGTTTCATGGACGAACTGGCCGCGCAGGCGAAGGTCGATCCGGTGAAGTATCGCCACGACTTGCTGGGCAAGACACCGCGCGCGCAGAACGTGCTCGATGTCGCCGCTCGTGAAGCCGGCTGGGGCAATACGCTGCCTAAGGGCCAGGGACGCGGGGTATCGGTGATGCACGCGTTCGGCAGCTTCTTCGGCATGGTCGTGGACGTCACCGTGAACGGCGACGGCGAAGTGGCCGTGAACCGCGTGGTCTGCGCGGTGGATTGCGGCATGGTGGTCAATCCGAACACCATCGAGGCGCAGATCCAGGGCGGCATTATCTTCGGCATCACGGCAGCGCTGTATAGCGAGATCACGATCAAGGACGGCCGCGTCGAACAATCCAACTTCACGGATTACCGGATGCTGCGAATCGATCAGGCGCCGCCTATCGAGGTGCATATCGTGAAGAGTAGCGAGGCGCCGGGAGGCATCGGTGAACCCGGGACGGCGGCTCTCGCGCCCGCCCTGACCAACGCGATTTTTGCCGCCACCGGCAAGCGCTTGCGGCAGTTGCCCGTTGGCCGTCAACTGCAAAGCGCATGAGGGAACACACAATGATCAAACATCTTGTTGCTTCCCTGGCGCTCACGTTCGGCTTGCCTCTGCTGGCTCATGCCGTTGCAAATGACGATCCGCTGGTTGCCCGTGGCGCATATCTCGCGAAAGTGGGCGATTGCGTAGCCTGTCATTCCGCGCCCAAGGGCAAGCCGTTCGCCGGCGGCCTGCCGATGACCACACCCATGGGCAAGATCTATACGACCAACATCACGCCAGATCCGGATACGGGTATCGGCAAGTGGAGCGAGGAGGATTTCGAAAAGGCGTTGCGCCAGGGCGTGGCGAAGGACGGTCACAACCTCTATCCGGCAATGCCCTACACGTCCTATGCAAAGGTCCGCGACGACGACGTAAAGGCGCTCTACGCGTACTTCATGAAAGGGGTCGCGCCGGTGAACCAGGCGAACCGGCCATCGGATATTCCGTTCCCGCTGAACATGCGCTGGCCGCTCAGGTTCTGGAACATGGTGTTCCTCGATAAAGACGTGTATCGCGACAAGGACGGCAAAGATGTTGCGTGGAATCGCGGTGCTTACCTGATCCAGGGCCTGGGCCATTGCAGCGCGTGCCACACGCCTCGCGGTATTGCTTTTCAGGAAAAAGCACGGGATGAAAGCGGCAGCGCGTGGCTGACAGGCGGTGTACTCGACGGCTGGTTTGCGTCCAACCTGACGGGCGAGCAGAACGTCGGGCTGGGCCGCTGGTCGGATGCTGACTTGACCACGTTCCTGAAGACCGGAGCGAATGCCCATGCGTCGGCGTTCGGGTCCATGACGGATGTGATCAACCACAGCACACAGGGCATGAGCGATCAGGATCTGGCAGCCATGTCGGCGTATCTGAAGTCGTTGCCGGCGGCAGGCGGCACGAACGCGCCGGCCTATGCCTATGATTCGAAGGCTACCGCCGCTCTCCTCCAGCATCCCGCCAACGATGCAGGTGCGAAGGTGTACACCGCGTACTGCATGCATTGTCACGGTGTGGATGGCCGTGCGTTCGCACCGCTGCTAGCGCCCCTGGCGGGCAATCCGAACGTGCTGGAGAAGGATGCATCGTCGCTGATCAGCGTCACGCTGAACGGCACGCAGGATCTCGTGATACAAGGCATCCCCGCTGCGTATCCGATGCCGAAATACGCGCCGGTGCTCAACGATCAGCAGATCGCCGATGTGCTCACGTTCATTCGCGCTGGATGGAACAATGGCGCGCCCGCAGTCGGTACGGCTGATGTCGCGAAGCTGCGCAAGAGCACGCAGGCATCGCAGTAAGTCGTTACTGGCCTTAGCGAAAGCGGCGGTGGATTTTCAAGTCGGCCGCCGCTTTTCGTAAATCAAGGGTCTCCACGGCGTTCGCGGTCATAATAAGACTCCTCGATGAACAGGGAGACGGCCATGCATCAAGATGTTGAAGTTGGCGACTACCTTCTGACTATAAACGTCGAGTCGAAATACGATCCACCTGATGCAGACAAGGTGATCGGTTTTAACGTTCGCGTGATTGTGACTCGCCATGACGGAACGCCGGTTCATGGCCGCACGCACGCCGAAGATTCCGGAGAACTGACCGGTAGTCACGGGCCTTACGTCACGATGGCGGAGGCCATTGCGCACGGAGAAGCTTGGGGCAGGCACTTCGTCGCTCGCGTGTTGGGCGGGGCGGTCTAGATTCCATCGGTTTGGTACCGGCAATGATGGCGTGCCGATCTCGCCGGTCATAGCCGCTCGCGGCGGTCCCGCGATCCTGAGGAGGGAGGTTTCCATGTGGGAAAGAATAGACTACAGGGGCTTTGAGATCTGGGTGCTGCCCATCCTTGCATATGGACCTCCCACGCCAGATACCCCTTACCACTACAACGGGTACGTGTGCCGACCGGGCGCGGACCTGCGTCATGCCGGGCAACGTACCCAGTTTTATGAGCTCGGCAACGACTTCGAGACCGAAGCAAAGGCGCTGGACGCGGCCTATCATGCGGGACGCGAACTCGTCGACAAGCTGATAGAAAACCGCTGAGCCGCGGCGTCGATCGATCGCGTGAGCGGCAGAAACCCGCAAGCCGTCAGGCCGCGGGTTTCAACTCCACCACCTTTCCATTACTCCGCTGCCACGCTCAGCAGCACCGGTTTGTCGCGATACAGCGTCGGATACAGGCGCTTCAGGTTCTCGACCTTGGGCAGGTCGTTGATCGCGATATACGGCGCATCCGGATGCAGCGTCAAATAGTTCTGGTGATAAGACTCGGCAGGATAAAAACCCTTGAGCGCGTCTGTCTTCGTCACGATCGGCGAGGAGAAGACATGCGCCTTGTCGAGTTGCGCGATATAGCTTTGCGCGATGCGCTTTTGCATGTCGTTGGCCGGAAAGATTGCCGAGCGATATTGCGTTCCGCTGTCCGGGCCTTGCCGGTTCAATTCCGTCGGGTCATGAGCGACCGAGAAATAGATCTGCAGCAACTTGCCGTAAGTGATCTTCGTCGGGTCGTAAGTGATCTGCACGGATTCGGCATGACCCGTCTGGCCCCCGCTGACGGTCTCGTATTGCGCGGTCTGGGGTTGACCACCGGCGTAGCCCGACACAACTTTCGTCACACCGTTGACGTGCTGGAACACGCCTTGAACGCCCCAAAAACAACCGCCTGCCAGCACGGCGGTTTCCTGGTGCGTTCCATTCGCGGGTTCATCGAGCGCGGGGGGTGCAATGACGACTGCGGCTTCTGACGAATGCGCCAGGTGCATGGATGCGAACAAGATGCCGGCGCCCAGGCCGATAGCCGTCAACAACGCCGCGCCGCGCGAACGCAGGAACGTGGCAGGATTTTGCTTCGTGGAAATCATGGAGTACCTCCGGGTTTCAGGACGACGCGCTTGACGTGCGCCCGGTAGACAAATGCAGGGCGAGCGCCAAAGCGTCCTCCTCTTGCCTAATGTTAGCGCGCCCGGAGACGTGTGGAAGCTTGATGACAAAGATGTCATCGAGAGGTCATGGAAAGGTCAGGGCGAAGTGCGCCAGAAACCACTCACGCAAACGCACCCACGACAATCCGCGTCGCCGATGCCACCACGTCGTTACGCGCCTTTGCGTCCTGCTCTCTTTGAGTCAGGTAAATGGTCAGGACAACGGGTGGTTTTCCTGGTGGCCACAGTACGCCGATGTCGTTCGTCGTACCGTAGTCGCCCGAACCGGTCTTGTCGCCGATCATCCAATGCGCCGGCAAAGCGGCAGCGATTTTTCCGGCACCGGTGGTATTGCCTAGCAGCCAAGTTTGCAGTTGGCTGCGTTGCGAAGCACCGAGCGCATCACCTAGTGCCACGCGCTGCAGGCTTTGCGCCATCGCCGTCGGCGTGGATGTATCGCGCGGGTCGCCGGGTATCGCGGTATTCAGTTCAGGCTCCCAGCGATCCAGATGGAACTGGTTATCGCCGATCGAGCGAGCGAATGCAGTCACCGTTTCCGGGCCGCCTACCAGCTTCATCAACAGATTGGCTGCAGTGTTGTCGCTATATTGCAGCGCGGCAGCACAGAGTTCCGCGACTGTCATTCCTGTAGCGATCTGTTTTTTGGTGATGGGCGCCCACGACAGCAGCTCGCTCTGCGTGTAATGAATCCGACGATCAAGCAGCCCCTTTTGAAGCGCACTCTGTTCAAGGACCGCGGATACCAGCACTAATTTAAAGGTGCTGCAGAGCGGAAAACGCTCGTCCGCGCGAAAGTCCACCCGCTTGCCATCGGCGGTGTTCAGCGCAGCTACACCAAGGCGTCCTCCGGCATTGCTTTCCAGTTGCTTCAGCTGGTCTTCTGCAGATGAACTGCCGGTGGTTGCACGCCACGACGTACACGCGCTGACAATGGGGATCATGAGCGCAGACGTCAGCAATGAACGGCGGCGCGGGGAGTAAACGTTTGAATGTTGCATCGATTTGGAAACAGGGGAATGTTGCGGAAGTGTTGCCGAAGTACTGCAAATCACGGGGGAACAACGAGCAAGGAACGCTCGACGCCGAAGCTTACAGGCCGGATTCGGATTCCACAATCGACACGCGCTAGCGACGTGCAGATGACTAGCTCAATGCGCGAAAAATCTTGCGCATCGACCCGAGCAACGGCGCCCTCGCCCTCCTCCCTACGTCGCCTGCTGAACCTGCGCACGCCTCGGCGTGACCATCGATACAACAAACGCCACCACAATATTCAACGCCAGCGCGATCAGCCCGATATACAGCGGATACGTCGCGCCCCCTGCATGCAGCGCGAACACCGGCTTCAAACCTTGCGCGATCGCCATGCCGCTTCCGAGCACGATCCCCGCCAGCCAGCCGAGGAACAGCCCCGGCGTGTTCAGCCGACGCGTGTAAAGCGAGAACACCATGGCTGGGAATATCTGCAGGATCCACATGCCACCGAGCAATTGCAGATCGATCGCATACTGCGTCGGCAGGAACACGATAAACAGCAGCGCACCGAACTTCACAACTAGCGATACCAGTTTCGCTGTCTTCGCTTCCTTCTCGGGCGTGATGTCACGCGCCATCATCGGCCACAGGTTACGCGTGAACAGGTTCGCGGCGCCAATCGACATGATTGCCGCCGGCACGAGCGCGCTGATCGCAATGGCCGCGGCCGCGAAGCCGACGAACCATGAAGGGAACAACTGCCCGAACAACGCGGGCACGACATCGGACGCGGATTGCACCTTGATGCCCGCGGCAATCGCCATGTAGCCGAGCAACGCGATCAGTCCGAGCAGCAGCGTGTACGCGGGCAGGAAGATAGCATTCTTGCGCACGGTAGCAGCCGACGACGACGACAATATCGCGGTCATGGTATGCGGATACATGAACGCGGCAAGCGCCGAACCTAACGCAAGCGATGCGTAGGCTGTGAATTGCGTCGGCTTGAGGATAATCCCGGTCGCACCGCCCTTGGCTGTGAAGAACTGGTCGGCGGCGTCGAACACGTGCGCGTAGCCGCCGAGTTTCGATGGAATCAGCCAGACCGCCGCGATCACCACGATATAAATCATGATGTCCTTCACGAACGCGATCATGGCCGGCGCGCGCAAGCCGCTGGTGTACGTGTAGAGCGCGAGGATCACGAACGCAACAATCAGCGGCAACTCGCCGCTCACGCCCAGACCCTTGATCACGACCTGCATGCCCACGAGTTGCAATGCAATGTACGGCATGGTCGCGACAATACCGGTCACTGCCACGGCCGCCGGGAACCACTTGCCGCCATACTCGCCCTGCACATAATCGGCGGCCGTAATGTGGTTCTTCGCGTGAGCGATCTTCCATAGCTTCGGCATGACGGCAAACACAAACGGATAAACAATGATGGTGTAAGGCAGCGCGAAGAAACCATAGGCGCCTACGGAATACACCAAAGCGGGTACGGCAATGACGGTATAGGCGGTGTAGAAATCGCCCCCTACCAGGAACCATGAAATCACGGTGCCGAACTGGCGGCCGCCCAAGCCCCATTCATGCAGTTGCGTCAGGTCGCCGCGTTTCCAGCGCGCCGCGAAAAATCCCACTACCGTCACCAGCAGGAAGAAGGCGATAAAGACGGTCATGGCCACCGGGTTGACCGGAACGATATCGCTCATTTGACACCTCTATATACGATGTAAATGATCAGCGAAGTCAGCGGGACCCATAGAAACTGATACCAATAGAAGAATGGGAACCCTGCGAAAGACGGGCGGGTATCGTTATAAAAAGGCAGCCAGAGCAAGGCGACGTACGGAATGAGCAAGATCAGCCAAAGCCAGGAATGCTTTGTCTCTTCTGATGTTTTCATAGTGGTTTGATTCGAGATTGAGGTTCAACCTGTCGCGCTTCGCGACGGACGACCGGGCGCCGCAGTGAAGCTCAAATAACGACACTCGGAATTATGTTCGCGTTTTTGAAGACGTGCTGAATGCCCAAGCGGGAGGAGCCTGGAATACCGGTCGATTGGGGAGATTGAGGCGGCCTGCGGTTGCTGCTTGCTGCTTGCTGCGGGGAGCGGCGGTTGGATTTTAAAGCGGGATACGGCTTCGTTCCTTTGCAAGGCCGCAAAGGAACGAAGCATATAAACACTTAGGGTTTTGGTCCAAGCAAATCCGCAAGCGCAATCGCAACTGTTTTCGTCGCTACCTTCAAGTCTTCAAGCGCGACCCGCTCGTCGGCCCGATGTCCATTAGCCTCAAGCAGCGTGCGCGGACCGGCGCCATAAATGACGGTCGGTACGCCCGCCTCGCAATACAAGCGGGCATCGGTATAAAGCGGCACACCTTCGGTAGGAATGTCGCGTTGCAGCGTAACCAGGGCCGCTCGTTGCAACGCTTGTGACAAGCGCTCCGCACCGTCAAGCGAGCGCAACGGCGACGTCACCAACACCTCTTGTATCTCCACGCCAATGCCCGGCAAGCCTTCCACCGACGCCATGATCAGCGCCTTCAATTGCTTGAGCACGTCTTGCGGATTCTCTTCCGGCACCACGCGCCGGTCGAATCGCAAACTCACCTTGTCGGGCACCACATTCGTGTTGATGCCGCCTTTGATCAGACCCACCACTAACGTAGGATGGTCGATGCCCGGCGTCTGCGAATGGATCTCGCGCAATGCTGCCCGATGCGCATACAGCGCATTGAGCACCGCCGTAGCGGCCTCCAGCGCGTCATACCCGGTATCGGGCCGCGCCGCGTGCGCCGACTTGCCCCGCACCGTGACTTCCAGGTGGATCGCGCCATTGTGCGCGGTCGTTATCGAATAGGAAAAGCCTGCACAGATGGCGTAGTCAGGCTTCACGATGCCCTGCTTCAGCAACCACTCCGGTCCGATCAGGCCGCCAGTTTCTTCGTCATAGGTCAGGTGCAGCTCCACCGTCCCGGCAAGCGTCGCACCACTCTCGATCAACGCCTTCAACGCGAACGCATAGGTGGCAAAGTCCGATTTCGATACCGCCGCCCCGCGCCCGATCATGAAACCATCGCGAATCTCCGCGCCGTATGGATCGGCGGTCCAGCCATCGCCGGGGGGCACCACGTCGCCGTGAGCGTTCAGCGCGATCACCGGCCCCGCGCCAAAGCGATGGCGAACCACCAGGTTCGTCGCGCTGATCATGCCGGCGCGCGTGACGTCTTGCGCCGGCACTACGTGGCGTTCGACCGCGAAGCCGATCCTTTCCAACCATTGCGCCGCCATCTCCGCGTGGCCCGCGCAATCGCCCGGCGGATTGTCAGACGGTTTTTGCACGAGCGCGGAAAGAAACTGGACCTCCTGGTCAAAGTGGTTGTCGACGCAGTCGGTCAGGGTCGAGGTGAGAACGGGTGAGGTCATGAGCGATGATCTATCCAGGTAACTAGCTAAGGGTTGGCTGCATGGTAAAGAGTAGCGCGAGAGTAACGCGAGTAGCGCAAGTGACGCCGCTGCCGGCGAGCGGCGCCAGCTTAAGCGATCCGGCGCACGCCTTGGTGAGCGCACCCGAATGCCACACATAACAGATCGCCATCAATTTATCGCGCTTAAGCGCGGTTTTCATCGAAGAATATTGCATCAAGATCCAAGCGCCGCGTTTGTTTCGCAATCAATTAAAGCACGTTCTCGGCTAAGCTTTATGCATGGGCACGCGCTCCGCCAGACGGCGCCGAGACGTGGATTTCCGTCACGCACGGACACAATAACTCACCGGAATACGCTTCAATGAACCATAGAGACGATGCCGCGGCACTCGACCGCGACGATCCGCTAGCCCATTTGCGCGACCAGTTCGCGCTTGGTCACGACACTATCTATCTTGATGGCAACTCGCTTGGCGTAGCGCCGAAGGCCGCCGCTTCACGCGCCGCCGCTGTCATTACCGGCGAATGGGCCGACGGTTTGATCCGCTCGTGGAATACCGCAGGATGGTTCGCGTTGCCCAAGCGGCTTGGCAACAAGCTGGCTCCGTTGATTGGCGCGGCCGAGGACGAAGTGGTCGTCACCGACACCATCTCCATCAACCTCTTCAAGATCCTGTCGGCAGCGCTGCGGGTAGCCAACGAGCGCGATCCGAAGCGCCGTGTCATCGTCTCCGAACGCTCGAATTTTCCGACCGATCTCTACATCGCGCAAGGCCTGATCGAGCAGTTAGATCGCGGATATGAACTGCGACTTGTCGATCATGCATCCGAGCTCGCCACCGCTATCGACGAGAACACGGCCGTCGCCATGATCACGCACGTGAACTATCGCACCGGCGCCATGCACGACATGAGCGCGTTGACCCGCGTGATCCATCAAGCGGGCGCGCTCGCAGTCTGGGACCTGGCTCATTCAGCGGGCGCGGTCCCGGTCGATTTACACGCCGCCGGCGCGGATTACGCGGTCGGCTGCACCTATAAGTACCTGAATGGCGGACCGGGCTCGCCCGCGTTTATCTGGGTGCCCAAGCGGCTGCAGAATAATTTCTCGCAACCGCTGTCCGGCTGGTGGGGACACAAAAAACCCTTTGAAATGAGCCCTGAGTATCGACCCGATGACGGTATCGGCCGGTTCCTGTGCGGCACGCAACCTATTGTCTCGATGTCGATGGTCGAATGCGGCCTCGACGTATTCGGGCAAACCGATATGACCACGTTGCGCCGGAAATCGCTGGCGCTGAGTGACCTGTTCATCGAACTCGTGGAGACACGTTGCAGCGAATTTCCATTGCAGCTCGTGACGCCGCGGGCACACGCCGAACGCGGATCGCAGGCAAGCTTTGAACATCCGCACGGGTACGAGGTCATGCAGGCGCTGATCGCGCGTAACGTGATTGGCGATTACCGCGAGCCTCGCATCTTGCGTTTTGGGTTCACGCCGCTTTATACGCGCTATGTGGATGCATGGGACGCCGTTGAAACACTGCGCGACGTGCTTGCGACCGAAGCATGGCGTGCACCCGAGTTCGCCGAACGTGGCGCCGTTACCTGACCCAGGCGGAGAACACGCGATGACACAATCACATGAAAGCGAAGGCACGGGCGGCTGTCCCATGGGCTATGGAACGAAGACGGGAACGGCAGGCGATGCTGTGCAGAAACCGGAAGGCTGGCATGACGCACAGCTCGACTTCTCCGATTCGATGAGCTATGGCGACTACCTTTCGCTCGATACGCTCCTTGCAGCGCAACACCCGCTCTCGCCCGACCACAACGAAATGCTGTTCATCGTGCAGCACCAGACGAGCGAGTTATGGATGAAGCTCGCGCTGTATGAGCTGCATGCGGCGCTCGCCGCCGTGCGTCGCGATGACCTGCCGCCAGCGTTCAAGATGCTTGCGCGTGTCTCGCGCATTCTCGATCAGCTGGTCCAGGCATGGAGCGTCCTCGCGACCATGACACCGTCCGAATACACGGCAATGCGGCCTTATCTGGGGGCGTCGTCTGGATTCCAGTCGCATCAGTACCGGCAGATCGAGTTCCTGCTTGGTAACAAGAACGAGCAGATGCTCAAGCCGCATGCGCATCGTCCGAACGTGCTTGCCGAGGTCAAGGCGACGCTTGACGGACCCTCGTTCTACGATGAAGTCATCCGCCTGCTTGCCCGCCGCGGCTTTCCGATCGCACCGGAAAGGCTGGAGCGCGACTGGACTCAGCCGACCACACTCGACGCCAGCGTGGAAGCCGCCTGGCTCACGGTGTATCGCGAGCCAACGCAGCATTGGGAGCTCTACGAGATGGCGGAAGAGCTCGTCGATCTCGAAGATTCTTTCCGGCAATGGCGCTTCCGTCACGTCACCACCGTTGAGCGGATCATCGGCTTCAAACAAGGCACGGGTGGAACCAGCGGTGCGCCCTATTTGCGAAAGATGCTGGACGTGGTGCTGTTTCCTGAGCTATGGCACGTCAGGACGCTGCTCTGAGCGATAGTGCACCGGTCCTACGCGCGGGGTAAAGCAGAACACGCTCTGACAAGCGTCGCGCTTTGCCCGATAATAACCCGCATGAAAATACTCCCAACTCCCCGTCTCATGCGGCGTGCTTTTCTGGCGTTGCCCGCAGCCCTGCTGCTAGCGTCGTGCGCGACACCTACCGTATCGACATCACTCGATACCGCCATCGCCGCGCCGCATCGTGGAGAAAAGGCGCAAGCGCGCGACGTCTACCGGCACCCGAAGGAGACACTGGAATTCTTCGGCCTCGCACCGAACCAGAGCGTGCTGGAAATCGCGCCGGGCGGCGGCTGGTACACCGACATCCTCGGGCCTTATTTGCGGGCAAGCGGCACGCTTTACGAAGCGCAATATCTGCCGCCTCAAGGAGCGCTTCCTGCCGGGGAAGCCAAGAATAACGCCTTGTTCGAGCGCAAGCTCGCGGCTTCTCCCGACATCTTCGGAACGGTCGTGGTCGGCACGTTGCAATCGGGGCAGTTCAGCGGCTTTCCGGCCGGGCTGCAAGTGGATCGCGTGCTGACGTTCCGTAATATCCATAACTGGATAGAAGACGGCCAAGTCGATGCCAACCTTCGTGCGTTCTATTCGGTCCTGAAACCGGGCGGCGTGCTCGGCGTGGAAGAGCATCGCGCAATACCGGGTACATCGGTTCAGCAAATGATCGATACCGGCTACCTGACCGAAGCCTACGTGATCGAGCATGCACAGGCAGCGGGCTTCAAGCTTGCCGCGCGCAGTGAGATCAACAGCAATCCCCGCGATACGAAGGACTATCCGCACGGCGTGTGGTCCTTGCCGCCGACCTACCGGGGTGGCGACACTGACCGCTCGCGCTTCGCCGCCATTGGAGAATCGGACCGCATGACGCTGCGTTTCGTCAAGCCGTAGGCCAGCATGCGCGATCGCAGCATCACGGGCTACCACACGGTTACCGCATTGACGTGGACCGTAGCTTGCGTGCTATTCGCTGGTCGTCCCTTTCTTCAACGTTCGAATCACAAGGCTATTCATGATCGAAGTCCATCATCTGAACGAATCCCGGTCGCGCCGCATTACATGGCTGCTTGAAGAACTCGCACTTGATTACACGGTCCATGCTTACCAGCGCAACCCAAAGACGCGGCTTGCGCCACCCGAGCTCGAAAAGATTCATCCGCTGGGTAAAGCCCCCGTGATTCGTGACGGTGACGAAGTGATCTTCGAGTCCGGCGCGATCATCGAATATCTGGTGCGCAAGTATGGCAACGGCCGGCTTGCGCCCGCAGCGGACTCGCGTGATTACAATCGGTATTTGCAGTTTCTGCACTACGCGGAAGGTTCCGCGATGTTGCCGCTCATGCTCAAGCTCTACACAAGCCGGCTTGGCGATGGCGCTGCACCGCTGCAGCCGCGCATTGAAAGTGAAATGCAAAGGCACCTCGGCTTTCTGAATAGCGAGCTCGCGGGACGGGACTATTTCATTGGCAATGAACTGACGGGCGCGGACGTCCAGCTGTCGTTCGCCGTCCAGATGGCGGTGAAGTTCTGCGGCGAAGATGCGTACCCCAACCTCACGGCGTTCGTCCGGCGCATTGAAGCGCGTGAGGCGTATCGGCGGGCGATTGAGAAGTCGGGCGAGTAAGCTGCTCGGGGGTCGTTGGCATCGGCCGAGAAACGCTAGCTTAGCCACGCCCCTACGTCGAAGAAACCGACTTGCGAGTTGCGGCAGAGGCGGTTTTCTGTCGGGCGCGATCAGCAGATGCATTCGCAAACCCCTCGGCCACGGCATCGCCAAACACACTGGCTGCACGTGTTAAATTGCCCAACTGAACCGGGTGGACCATCCAGATATCGAGACTTAATGAAAAGTCTTTCACGTCGACAACAGATAGTTCGGCATACGAACCACTCTGGCGAAGCACAGTCCGCGGCACAAGCCCCAAACCGAGCCCCGCAGCAATCAACTTCAGTTGCATCTCGGTGCCGTGCGTATCCACGCTTAACCTGAGTTCGCGTCCCACCCCTTGCATCGCCCGTTCCAGCGCGGCACGGTAGCCGCAACCCAGCGGATTGAGGATCCACTCCTGGTCCGCCAGCGCCAAGATGGTCGAGCGACGCTCAATCACCGGCCGACGCCTGCTCTGGACCACCAGCACCTCGAGCGTCGTGATAAACCGCCCTGCCACGTTGTCCGGCAACGTGCTGGGGGACGGCAGCAGCAACGTGGCCGCGTCCAGTTTCCCAAGACTGACCTGTTGCAACAACCCAGTGCTCCATTCGGTATGCGACTGGACCTCGAGCTTCGGAAACGCCGCTTTCAGACGCATCACCGCGTCGAACAAAACGACCTCCGCTACCACCTGAGAAAGGCCCAAGCGAAACGTCCCGCTCGGCACAGCGTCTTCCCGGGGAATCTCAAGCAGTTGATTCACGCTGCGCATAAGCGGGACCGCATGTTCGTAGATCCGGCGCGCAAGCGCGGTTGCCTGAGGCGGCTTGCTGTTGCGGTCCAGAAGTTCCGCGCCAAGGACAGCTTCAAGATGCTGAATCCGCCGCGATATAGCCGATTGCGTCAGCGACAGCACATCCGCCGCCCGCGTCAACGAATTGTGGTCGAGCACCGCAACCAGGGTTTTAAGGTCTTCGAATAACATGCTTGAGTCTCATGATTCATATGAAAACTATGCGCTTGATGCACGTTTCCATCTAGTCTAATCTTCATTGCAGCAAGTTCCCATTCCCAATTAAGCCTGAGGTCAAACCATGCCACTCGTTCGAATCAATCTTGCGCAGACTGCATCGCCGGAAGTCGTTCAAGCAATCAGCAACGTCGTGTACGACGCCATGATCGATGTCGTCAAAGTGCCGGAGCACGACAAGTTTCAGATCATCACGCGCCATGCGCCTGACGAATTGATCTACCCGGCCGAGGGATACCTGGGCGTGACCTACACGCCGGGGATCGTATTTATCCAGGTGACATGGAACACCGGCCGCACGATCGAGATGAAGAAAGCGTTTTACCGCGCGGTGGCAGACGGCATACACGCGAAGACGAGCGTACGAAAAGAAGATGTCTGGATCAACCTGGTCGAGGTGAATCGCGAGGACTGGTCGTTCGGCAATGGCGACATGCACTACGCGCCGAAGTAACCACTGCATGCGAATGAAGCCTTGCCGGTCACGCACGTACGCGGCCGGCGGCCGGCCACCCGATCAAGCGCTAATGCGGACGCCTATGATTAAACGCAATGAACACGCCCATCAGCGTGACAAAAGCCAGCACGAGCAAGGTCGCGTTGAACAGCACATGCGGATAGCCGAGTTCACCGACATCAATGAACGGATAAGGATAAAAGTCCGACGTGCTGCCGCGCCAGAGTGTGACGCAGAGATAACCTAGCGGATAGATCAGCCAAAGCAGGCATTGCCGCAATGTCAGATGGAAGCGCGGCACGAACAACACCCAGTAGATTATCGACAACACGGGAATAACGGTGTGCAGGCATTCGTTGAGGACCGCGCGATATCCCGAAGGCGTCCACAGGTGACGCAGCAACAGGTTATAAGCCAGCCCGACAAACACGATGTACACCACGACCGCCGTCACCACCGGCGGCTTGCGAAAAAATCGCCCGAGCGGCGAGCGGCCAAGTGCGGCGACGAACGAAAAACAAAGGGCGACAGTAAATACGGTCAGGTTCGTCAGATAGCTGCTAAGGCGTTCAAACCCATCGAATACGCTTAAGCCCCGGGCTAGCATCCGGTGGACCGTGACGTCGGTTTGCGTGGCGAGCGCCAGCCACGCAATTGTCGCGATGCACGCCGCCAGCAATAACGACGCCGTGCCGGGCGTATGCAAAGGCAACGCGTGCTCTACCCCGGATTGCTTGGAGCGCGGGGTCTGGCTTTCAGAGGAAATTAGCTTGGGCATGCTGCGATTTTATACGCGGCAAGGACTGAAGCGCAGTTCGCAGGCGCGCTAGCGTACGGCGACCCGCCGGAGCAAGTACGTCCAATAGGCTCAGGATATCTTGAAGATGTTTTGCGAGCCGCGTACGTACAGGCCTTCGGCCTTCAGAAGAATGCGTTCGCGGTACAGATCGAAGGCGGCGAGGACGGCCGATTCGCCCGACCCCATTTGCGGATTGAAACTCGATAGAGCCGCGTCGTCTATCTGGAATGAAATCTCGCGCGAACCGTCATACCCCCAAAAGCACACGCAGTGCCGGGAGTCGTCGTAGGAACGGCTTGGGTTCGGGAAATTGAGTTTCATACGCCATCCTAGTCCTATTAGTGTGACGCGCGCGACGGTGTTATTCCTAGTAATTACCCTGACCTAACACTCCCCCGCCAAGCGTAATGTTCCGACACCAACAAAATCGGGAAGCAATTACCGCCAGCCGGCTAGCAAGCATTTAAGCCTTAAGCCGGCGCACTACCTGTACGTCTTTTGTAATGAACGCGGCGCCTCGATGCTCTCGCATCACGCCCCCCGGTTCAAGTAGACTCTGCTGCCACGCAATCGATTGATCCCTCGGCGCCTTGCTCGCAGGCGCGTCGTTGGCTCTACCAGAAATACGCTCGCCGCCTAGTGAAACCAGCCAACTTCCGCATCACCGCCGCCGTTGTAGCCAGCGCGCTTTTTATGCAAAACATGGACGGTACGATCGTCGCGACGGCCCTGCCCGCCATGGCGCGCGACTTGGGCGTCGATCCGGTCCATCTGAGTAGCGCCATTACTGCTTACCTCGTTGCGCTGACGGTGTTCATTCCGGCTAGCGGATGGGTTGCCGACCGCTTCGGTGCAAAGCGCGTCTTCATGTGGGCAATCGCAACCTTCACGCTGGCCTCGCTTGCTTGTGCCGCGGCCGCGAACCTCCCGCAGCTGATTGCTGCGCGCATCGTGCAGGGAATCGGCGGGGCCATGATGGTGCCTGTCGGACGTCTGATCCTTTTCCGCGGCGTCAAACGTGAGGAGCTGTTGCAGGCCACGACCTGGCTCACCATGCCTGCTCTCATCGGCCCGTTGATGGGTCCGCCATTGGGTGGCTTTCTCACCGATACCCTCTCGTGGCGCAGCATCTTCTGGGTCAACGTGCCTGTCGGCATAGTGGGCTTGCTGCTGACGTGGCGCTTGCTTCCGGCCGCGCCGCCCGAACATCATGCGCCGCCCGACGTGCGCGGAATGATGTTGATAGGCGCTTCGCTGACGCTGTTCATGACCGGCATCGAATGCGCGGGTCGCGGGGTCCTGCCGCCGTTTGCGTCGCCGGCATGCGTCGCTGCGGGGGTGCTGATGTTCTGGATGGCCGTCAGGCACTGCCACCGCGTGGATGATCCGGCTGTCGATTTCTCGCTGCTCGCGATTCCGACCTTTCATGCTGCGACCATTGCGGGGAGCTTGTTTCGAGCCGGTGCGGGCGCGCTGCCCTTTCTCGTGCCGCTGACGTTACAAACCGGCTTTGGCTATAGCGCTTCCGCAAGTGGCCTTGTCACGTTCGCTAGCGCGCTAGGATCGTTTTGCATGCGGCCCATGACCTCGCTTGCACTAAGACGTTTTTCCGTCCGGACCGTGTTGTGCGCTGGCAGCGTTTCGTTTGCCGCCGTGCTCGTGGTGTGCTCTTTCATGTCGCAGAACTGGCCCGCTAGCGCCATCTTCCTGTTGCTGCTTGTGGGCGGATTATCGCGTTCGCTTAGCTTCGCCACCATGGGCGCACTCGCTTTTGCCGATGTGCCCAAGCCCAAGCTGGCTGCCGCCACTTCATTCCAGGGCACCGCTCAGCAATTGATGAAAGCAGTCGGTGTGACGGTCGCGGCAGGGACCATTCAGGTCACCATGATCGTGGCTCCCGGCGCGCACGCTGAACGGTGGCAGTTGGCTTCTGCGTTTATTGTTACCGCGCTTGTCGTGATTACTTCTTACCCGATGTTCATGCGGATGCCCGCCGAAGCAGGAGCGGGGATTTCTGCTTCGCGAGGGTCCGCACGCGGGCGCGCCAGCGAGGTCAAGTGACGCTATCAAGTGACGCTGATCAAGCGCCGATCAACACCCCGGTCCTGAACGGGACCGCGCCGGTTACACGGCCCATCGGTGCGCCGGCGATAACAAAGCGGATCGCCCGGCGCATATAAAAGACGCCGTCGTTTTTCGTCGTGAGCGTGGTTACCTCGTCCGTGATCGGATCGACGATATCGAAGACCGGGTCACCCGCTTTCAGATGTGCCCCAACTTGTGCGCGATACACCACCACACCGCTTGCGGGCGCGATGAACTGCTCGCTGCCGGCTAATGGCGTCGCAGGATGGTTGAGCGGTGGCATCTCGCGCGCTTCGCCTTCGATCACTCCCCGATACGTCAGGTAGTCGACAATCGCGTCCGCGTCCTGCTCCGCGAACTCATAGGACACGTCGCGCTGGCCGCGATGCTCGACCGTCAGTGCAACGTTGGGCGCGGCGAGCGGCGTGCCCTCGCCCAGAAGCGCACGGACGTCGTTCCAGAGTTGCGTATGAACCTCGTCGAATGACTGGCCGCCCGAGTCCGCACAGAGCAGTACACCGCTTGCGCCCAGGTAACGCGCGAGCGGCTCGACCGCCGGCCAGCTCGCAGGGCTCGTGTACAGGTGCATGGTGGCCTCCAACGAACAGTGCAGGTCGAGGATGACGTCGGCATCGGCTGCCATGATCAGCATCTCGCGGCGCAAGGACTCAAACTCGTTCTTCGGCTTGACCTCGGCGAGCATGTCGCATACAGCACGCCGCAACAACCGCGTGTTGGCGTCGGCGTCCTGCGTCCACTGGCTGCCAATATGCTCGACCAAAGCAGCGGCGGTGGGCAGCGGGAAGCTGCGATTGAAGTTGTGGCCGCTATTCAACTCGAAGCGCCCAAGGAACTGCCCGAGCACATGCTGCGAGAGTCCGATCGGGTTTGCGACCGGCACCAGGATCACTTCGCCGCGAATCCGTCCCGCCTTTTCCAGTTCGATCAGCCGTTGCTTCAGGCGCCACGCGGTCAGCATCGCGGGAATTTCGTCCGCGTGCAGCGACGCTTGTATGTAGATCTTCTCGCCCTTTCCCGGCGTGCCAAAGTGAAAGCTGACGAACTCGCGGCGCGTGCCGATGGACGTGGAAACCAGCGGCGTGTTTTGGATGTGCATCGAATGCTCCTGAAAATCCTGTTAGTTGCCGTAGACGTCGAAGTCGAAATACTTGTGGGCAATCTTTTGGTACGTGCCGTCTGCACGCATGCCGGCAATCGCGCTATCGATACTTGCCTTGAGCGCAGCGTCGTCCTTGCGCAGGCCGATGCCCGTGCCGTGGTCACCCATCTCAAGCGGTCCGCCGACAAACCCGAATCCCTTGCCTCGCGGTGTCTTCAGGAAGCCGTTATCCGCTTCCACCGACCCCAGCAGCGCCGCGTCCAGCCGGCCCGCCATCAGGTCTTCAAAAACGCCTTCCTGACTTTGATACGCGACCACTTCCACGCCACCCGACTGCCAGTTCTTCTGCGCATACGTTTCGAACTGCGTGCCGCTCTGTACCCCAATGCGCTTGCCGCGCAGACCTTCCGCGCTGACGGTTAGCGGAGTGCCGGTCTTCGCGATCAAACGGGACTTGAACTGGAACAGCTTGGTCGAAAACGCGATCTGCTGCATGCGCTTTTCTGTGATCGCCATCGACGAGATGATCGCGTCGATCTTGCGTGCCTGCAGCGCCGGGATCATGCCGGAAAACTCCATCTCGACCCATTGGCAATGCATCGCGATGCGGCGGCAAATCTCGTTGGCGAGATCGACGTCAAAACCGGTCACGGTGCCGTCCGGCATTTTTACGTCCATTGGCGGATACGTCGGATCAATGCCGAGGCGCAATACGTTCGCGTCTTTCGCGAAGGCAGGCGTGGAGACGGTTACGGCCGCAATCACGGCGGCGGCCAGCAATGAGGAGAGAGTTTTCATCGGCGCTTACTCAGTGGTCAAGACGCGGTGGTCAAGACGGTGATGGGGACGACACGCCTGCATGGTACGAGTGCAAAATGCCACCAAACAGGGCCGATTTACTTATCATGATCACTTTTACCTATCACCCGGGTGGAAATTGTGGACCTGACCTTGACGCAACTTCGCGTGTTCGTGGCTGTTGCTGAAGCCGGCAGCCTCAGGGCGGCGGCGCGCAGCCTTGGCATTGCACAAAGCGGCGTGACGCAACAGTTGAGGAAACTCGAGACCAGCGCGGGCGGCCCCCTGTTCGAACGCGGGCATCGCGGCGCGCGCCTGACCTCGGTTGGGGAGCGCTTGCGGATTCGCGCCGACGTGATCCTCGGCGAATGCGTTCGAACCGAAAACGAAATGCGCCAGTTACGCGGTGAGTTGACCGGCCAGGTCTCGCTCGGCGCAGCGGCTGAGGCCATGATGCGATTATTTCCCGCGCTGCTCGCGAGTTTTCGCGAGCGCTGTCCTCGTATTGACGTTCACCTGACCAGCGCCACGTCGAGGGTCCTGACGGCCTGGGTGCGCGACGGCAGCCTGGACTTCGCGTTGGCGCTGGTATCGAACGAAGCGGATATTCATGATCTGGACGCGACCACGCTGTTTGAATCGCCCGTCACCGTCATCGCACGGCGTGGTCATCCGCTAGGCCGCGCGCGATCGCTGCGGGCGTTGCAGGATTGCGAGTGGGTCAGTACGCGGCCGCGCCATGCAGGTGATGTCGCGAACCGTTTGTCCACGTTGTTCGAAGACGCGGGGCTTGAACCGCCGCGTATCGCGGCCACGACCGAGGCGGTATTCGATACGCTGCATTGCGTGGCGAACAGCGATTATCTGTCGCTCGAACCCGTGCGTCTCGCGGCACATCCGTTCTTCAGGGACCATGTGGAGGTGGTCCCGATCAAAGAACAGGCTTTGAGTACGCGTGTGTGCCTGCTGCGCCGCGCGGGCGTGCCGTTGACTCCGGTGGCGCAGGAGCTGGCGTCCATGGCTGTATCGTTTGCGAGGATGCTGCCCGGGACAGGCGGAACTGGCGTCAGTGGTGTGACCTCCGTGACAGACAAGGTGCGTAGTCAATGACACTCTGACACTCGATTTACCATCACGCCCGGACGGCCCCGCGCCGTTCTTCAGGTCCGTTCCGACCGGCTATCATGTTGGCCTGGGCAACGCTTCAAGCTTTGGGAAATACGGTCATGACAAGAAAGAAACCTGCGGACAGCGCGCCTCGCGAAACCGCTGCAATCCTGCGTCACTGGCACGACGCGGTACCCAACGACCGGCTGGCCCACCTCGTGAAGGACGCCGCGCGTTCGCTGGTGCGCGCGCTGCAGATGCGGCTTGCAGAGCACACCGTGTCGTACGGGCACTGGACGTTCCTGCGAATCCTGTGGGAGACGGATGGCTTGACGCAGCGCGAGCTGAGCACGCAGGCGGGGGTGATGGAGCCAACGACCTTTGCCGCGGTCAAGGCTATGGAGGCGCTGGGTTATGTCGAGCGTCAGCAGATGCCGGACAACAAGAAAAACGTGCACGTGTTCCTCACGGCCGAGGGCCGGGCGCTGAAAGAAAAGCTCGTGCCGCTCGCCGAGGAAGTCAACGAGGTCGGCGCGGTGGGCTTAAGCGAGCACGACATCAAGACCGCACGCAAGGTGTTGCTGGCACTGATTGAAAACCTGGCCGACGATGAACTGGGGTCAACGAACCCAATGCGCCGCGTGCCTTCTACGCGGGAGTTGGGACGAATTATTGCGGAGCGTGGGGATACGGTAGAGGACAGGTGACGCTGACGATGCAATAGCATCCCTCGCCCTCTCCTCCTCTCTACACCGGTGACGGATTGCGATCCGCGAATCCGCGTTGATGCCAGTACGGATACGGCAGCGGCAACGTGCTCGCTTTATCCAGCGCCGCAATCTGCTGCGCACTCAACGACCACCCCACACTGCCCAGGTTCTCGCGGAACTGCTTCTCGTCGCGAGCGCCCACAATCACGTTCGCGACTGTCGGCCGCTGCAGCAGCCAGTTCAACGCAATCTGCGGCACGCTTTTTCCCGTTTCCCTGGCCACGGCATCCAGTGCGTCCACAATGCCGTACACATATTCGTCGGCAACCGGCGGTCCCATATCCGCCGTCTTGTGCAAACGGCTGTTCTCCGGCAACGGGCTGCCGCGACGGATCTTGCCTGTCAGGCGCCCCCACCCCAGCGGACTCCACACAATGGTCGAGACCTTCTGGTCCAGTCCCAGCGGCATGAGTTCATGCTCGAAATCGCGGCCGGTCAGCGAGTAATACGCCTGATGCACCGAATGCCGCGCGAGGCCTTCGCGGTCGGACACCGCCAGCGATTTCATCAAGTGCCAGCCGGAAAAATTCGAGCAGCCGATCATGCGGATCTTGCCCGCGCGCACGAAGTCGTCGAGCGTGCGCAAGGTTTCTTCCACGCGTGTCAGTGCGTCGAAACCGTGCAGTTGATAGATATCGATGTAGTCGGTGTTCAGGCGCTTCAGGCTGCCATTGATAGCTTCCGTCAAGTGATGCCGAGTCGAGCCGACGCTGTTCACGTCCGAGCCGAACTGAAACGTTCCTTTCGTCGATACGATCACCTTCGAGCGGCGTCCGGCGATTGCCTTGCCGAGTATCTCCTCCGCCATGCCATCGGAATAGATGTCGGCGCTGTCGAACATCGAGACGCCCGCCTCCAGCGCAATGTCAACCAGGCTGCGCGCGCCGTCGGCATCGGTGCTGCCCCATGCCTTGAAGAAATCGTTGCTGCCGCCGAACGTGGCGGTGCCCAGACTCAGCACGGGCACCTTGAATCCTGTCTCGCCCAATAAGCGATATTCCATGTCCACTCCTTTCCATTGAAAGCCAATGAGCTGCTCCCGCGCAGGCGACACGGGCAGGCGGCTTCGTTGATGTATCGGCCATGCAGTGGGCATATTAAGAGATCGTTGAAAATCGTGCTTGGGTGCCCGGCAGCGCCAGCCGGTTCAACGCTCAAGCAACAGCGATTACAGCCCCCGGATCACATCCAGCGCCACGCCCACCATGTTCTTCACCACCACCTGAACCTGACTGGCTGCTTCAGGCGCGTAGTCGAACGGTTCCGTCTCATGCATGTAGGTCGACTGGCACATTTCCAGTTGTATCGCGTGAACGCCAGTCTCAGGCGTTCCATAGTGACGCGTGTTGTAGCCGCCCTTGAAACGGCCGTTGGCGATCCACGTATAAGCGCTCTGCGCAGCGGCATCGGTAACCGCTTGCAACGCGCCCGGCGCCGCCGTGCGCCCATCCTGCGTACCGATATTCAGATCGGGAAGCTTGCCCTCGAACAGACGCGGCAACACGCTTGCAATCGAATGCGCTTCCCACAACAACACGTTCGGATGCGCTGCCCGCAACCGTGCAAGTTCTGCCTCAAGCACGTCGTGATACGGCTGCCAGTAGGTCACTACGCGCCGCGCTTTCTCGGCAGCATCGGGCCCCACGCCATCGCGATACAGCGGCATGCCCCGGAAGGTTTCGCCCGGGCACAGGCCCGTTGTCGTCTGGCCGGGGTAGAGACTTTCATCGTTCGATGGACGGTTCAGGTCGATCACATAACGCGAGATGCGAGCGCCCAGAATTGTCGCGCCTATCTCGCGGGCGAAGTCATACAGGCGGTCGAGATGCCAGTCGGTGTCCGCCACGGTTAGCGCTATGTCCGTGTACAACGGCCGCAAGCTCTCGGGAATTTCAGTGCCGACGTGCGGGATTGAAATAAGCAGTGGCGCATCGCCGCGATGCAAGGTGTAGAGATCGGTCATGATGGATTCCGGGCGAAGTAAGCGTACGAAAAGGGGTAGAGAAAGAGGTCAATAGGCAAGTCGATAAGCGTTATTGGATCGCATCGTCCGGCAGGTTGGGTAGCGCTTGCTGAAGCGCCGGGCGAATGCGCTGGTCGAGCACACCACGCGTCAAGGAGATCAGTTCGGCCGCAAAACCATCCCATTCGCTCTCACGGTGCAGCAGGAAAAAATCGCGGCGTGCAAGGCCGCCTGGCGGCAGCGGCAACACCTCGATTTCCTCCAGATAATGGCGCGCCTGCCACAAGCAAAGTGGCGTGGAGATGGCGAAACCAAGACCCGCGGCAACGAGGCTGAGCAGGGGATCGGTAGCGTCGAATTCATAACGCCGCGGGCTGTCGATACCGAGGTGCCGCGCAAAACGCTCGACCTGCTGGCCAATCACCGAGCGCCCCGTATAACGAATCAAAGGAAGATTGCTGGCGAGCATACGCCAGTCCGCCGCGGGTCGCGACGCGAGGAAGCGCCGCGATGCAACCGCCACGAATGCCTCGGAGAACAAGGGAATCTCCACAATACGCGGGTCCGAAATGACAGTCTGGGTGCATACGGCCAGATCGATCTCGCGATCGTGCAACTGCTTGGTCAACCCGGGCGTCAATCCCGACCACAACGCAATCTGCCGCGACGAACCCGAGAGCGCTCGAATCAGTTCGGGACCGATCGTGGCCGCGAACGAGTCCACGCAACCCAGCCGAACCGACGCGTTGCCTGCACCGGATACCTCGTCGATGCGGGCACTCACCCGTTGCGCGTGATCGAGCAAGGGCGAGGCGAGTTCGAGCAAGGCTCGCCCTGCGCTGTTGGCCCGCGGCGGGCGGCTGTCCCGATCGAACAGGCTTGTACCCTGCTCGCGTTCGAGCGCGGATACAGCCTGGCTAATCGCGCTCTGGCTCACGCCGAGCTGCTTTGCAGCGGCAGTCATCGAGCCTGTATCGCAGACGGCAACGAATGCCTGCAACGCACGCAGGTCAATCGGGTGA
Source organism: Caballeronia sordidicola (assembly GCF_000729995.1). GTDB lineage: Bacteria > Pseudomonadota > Gammaproteobacteria > Burkholderiales > Burkholderiaceae > Caballeronia > Caballeronia sordidicola_A. The sequence continues at coordinate 32,748 of NZ_JNFG01000026.1, forward strand.
TGCGGTCGTCTCATGGGCGCTCCGGTTTGGCGCGGCGCTGCCTTAACAGGGTTCCCAGCATGCCCGTGCTGCCAGGCACCATGCGAAGCTGCAGCGTTTTCCGGCGATGTCCATAAGTTTGCCTTATGCAAAATATTCGCGGAAGTGCCTGATGTGCCTCATGCGCCACGCGAAGTTCCGGCTTAACTCGCGCCTTCCGGAAAATCGGCGCCAATGGTCGTTTTCTCCCACGCATCGAAGTCATTGGTCAGCGAAGTGACTTTCTTGCGCGCCAGTTCAAGCGCGGCTTTGCCGAGCAACAGGCGCAACGGCGGGGTATCGGAGAGTGCCGCATCAATGATCGCCTGCGCCGCGCGCACCGGATCACCCGCCTGATTGCCGCTGCGCGCTTCGGTCTGCTTGCGGCGCTCGCCGGCGGTCGCCGCATAGTCATCGATGCGCGTAGCCGACTGCTTGATCGACGGCCCGGCCCAGTTGGTCCGGAACGGTCCGGGCTCAACCACGAGCACGTCGATGCCCAGCGGTTTCACTTCGATCGCCAGCGACTCCGAGATCCCTTCCACCGCGTATTTGGTGCCGTGGTAGTAGCCCGTGGCTGCGAAGCTCGTGATCCCTCCTATCGACGAAATATTGACAATGAGGCCGCTTTTTTGCGCACGCATGATGGGCAGCACGGCCTTCGTCATGTCGACCAGGCCGAATACGTTGGTCTCGAACATGGCGCGTACAGCGTCGTCTTCGCCTTCTTCAATTGCCGCCAGATAACCGTAACCGGCGTTGTTCACGAGCGCATCGATACGGCCGAAATGCTTCTGCGACTTCGCGACAACATCGGCGATCTGCTTGCGCTCGGTCACGTCGAGTTGCAGCACCAGTGCGCGCTCCCCGTAGCCTTCGGCCAGATCCGCGAGCTTCGACGGGTCCCGTGCGGTCACCACGGCGCGCCATCCGCGCTCCAGCACAAGTTTGGCCAACTCACGGCCGAAGCCGGTCGAGCAGCCGGTGATGAGCCACACGGGGTTGTCTCGATTCATCATGGAAAGCTCCTGTTTGTAGATCGGAAAATCGGTTGTAGTGGTGCACGGGAAATGAGGGGCCGTTGGAGCCGAAGCGTGAGGATGCATCGCCGGAAGCCTACGGGGACCCTACGCGCGCGGAAATCCCGCTAAAGCTTACTCGCGATACGCAAATGCAGCACAACCCGGCCGGGTCGATGCGCTTGAGGTCATAGCTTTCGCATGCACGATTCTGCCGGCGGCAAGCGCCTTCAGTCGAGTTTATAGCCGGACGTTAAAACCAGCTCAGGTCGAATCTGATTTTAGTTTTATTAGTTTTCGTCCAAGGGCGGCCGCGCATTTCAGCTTTGCCGATGCGCATGAAATCAAGCGGAGCGATAAAAGACGGTCAAGCTTACTGTTAATTGCAAAACCACGGTAGCTCTTGCCGTTTTACAGAGGCTTAGCAAACTGCGTTGGATCTTCGCCTCATCCACCGCGACTGCCTTCTGCTGTTTGTCATTGCCGGTAATCCGAGCCCCAGTGGCGGGCAAGCCGGCGCCGTCGGATAACGAACCGGCTGCCAATTCGGATTCCAGGCAGGATTCGCTTGAGCCAGGTCCATTCGACGCGCTGCCCGTGGAACGTCTCCTCAACGGAAAGAGCGACGAGTCCGTGCCCTGAGCTAAGGGTTCAGGGACACACTCAAGCCGCCTTTGCCGCTGCGCCCGCTACGATCGAAGCTGCAAGCAACGCCTGCGTATAGGGATGCGCGGGCGCTTGCAAAACGGCCATCGTGTCGCCCATCTCCACTATGCGCCCTGCCTTCATGACCGCCACCCTATGCGCCATCGCGCGCATCACGGCAAGGTCATGCGTGATGAACAGATAGGTCAGGTGATATTTTTTCTGCAGCCGCGTGAGCAGGTTGAGCACCTGCTGCTGTATCGATACATCGAGCGCACTCGTAGGTTCATCGAGCACCAGCAGTTCCGGCTCGACCGCGAGCGCCCGGGCAATTGCTATACGCTGGCGCTGGCCACCGGAAAATTCGTGCGGATAACGCGGCAGGACATCGGCCGGCATGCCCACTTCGTCGAGCAGCGCCACCACGCGCTGTCGACGCGCCGCCGCGTCCACTTCCGGCCGATGCAAGGCAATCCCTTCGCCCACAATTTGCTCGATCGTCATGCGCGGCGACAACGATCCGTAGGGATCCTGAAATACCACTTGCAGCCGCGACGACACCATCCGCCGCGAATTCGCGCTCTTGAGCGCGGACAAGGATAATCCGTCGATCTGAATCAATCCTTCCGTCGGCCGCTGCAGGCCCAGGATAGCGGCGGCAAGCGTAGACTTTCCTGATCCGGATTCGCCCACTATGCCGAGCGTTTCGCCGCGTCTCAACGTAATGCCTATATCCTCCAAAGCGCGAAACGAAGACTTCGAAAACGGGGATCGCCAGCCTTTCACTGAAGTCCGGTAGTCCACCGACAACCCCTGCACTTCGAGCAAGCTCCCCGCGTTCGACGCGATCGGATCGATCGAGCGTTCGGGCTCGCTGTTGAGCAGGCGGCGCGTGTAAGGGTGTTGCGGATTCGCGAACAGTTCCGCGGTCGAATTGGTTTCCACCAGCACGCCCTTCTCCATCACCGCCACGCGCTGCGCAAAGCGCTTGACCAGGTTCAGGTCGTGCGTGATCAGCAGCACCGCCATGCCGCGCTCGGCCGCCTCCTGTTCCTGCAAGCCGATCAGCAGTTCCACTATTTGCTGGCGCACGGTCACATCGAGGGCCGTGGTCGGTTCATCGGCGAGCAGCAGGCGTGGCCGGCACGCGAGCGCCATCGCGATCATCGCGCGTTGCCGCTGACCACCCGATAGTTGATGCGGGAAGCTGTCAATGCGCCGTTCCGGTTCGGGGATACCGGTACGCCGCAATAACTCAATACCGCGCTGGCGTGCCGCGTTCGGTCGCAACCCTTCGTGCAGGCGCAGGCTTTCCGCGATCTGCTTGCCGATGGTGAACAACGGGTTGAGCGCGGTCATCGGTTCCTGGAAGACCATGGCGACGTCGCGGCCGCGGATGCCGCGCATCTGTTGCTCGGTCTTTTGCAGGAGATCTTCGCCGTCCAGCAGGATGCGCCCCGTCTGACGAGCGTTGTCCGCAAGGCCCAAAATCGAAAGCGCCGTGACGCTCTTGCCCGATCCCGATTCGCCCACCAGCGCCACGCGTTCGCCACGCCCGATAGAAAGATTCAGGTCGCGTACGACGGTCTTGTCGCCGAAACCAATCGATAAACCGTCGAGTTGCAACAGAGGGGTTGTCACTTCTGTGCCCCTCCGAATGCAGAGCCGCGCGTGCGGGTATCGAGCGCGTTGCGTAACGCGTCGCCCATGAAGGTCAGCAGCAGCAAGGTGACGACAAGGCCACCGAACGCCGCGCCGGAGATCCACCAGGCGTCGAGATTGTTTTTGCCTTCTGCAAGCAGTTCGCCAAGGCTCGGAGTGGGTGCGGGCACGCCCAGTCCCAGGAAGTCTAGGCTGGTCAGCGAGAGGATCGCCGCGCTCATCCGAAACGGCAGGAAGGTGATGACCGGCGTAAGGCTGTTGGGCAACACGTGACGCCACATGATCTGCCAGTTCGACAAGCCCATCGTGCGAGCCGCGCGAACGTAGTCGAGCGAACGGTTGCGCAGGAATTCGGCGCGCACGTAGTCCGAGAGCGTGAGCCATCCGAACGCCGAGAGCAGGATGAAGAGCAGCCACAAGGTCGGCTCGAAGATCGACGCAAAGATGATCAGCAGGTATAGATCCGGCATCGAACTCCAGATCTCGATCAGGCGCTGGCCGATCAAGTCGGTGCGTCCGCCGTAAAACCCCTGCACTGCGCCCGTCAGGACGCCCAGCAAGACGCCCGAGACCGTGAGGGCGAGCGCCATGAGCACAGAGAGCCGGAAACCGTACAGCAGCCGCGAGAGGACGTCGCGGCCGAACTGGTCCGTGCCGATCCAGTTGGCGGCCGAGGGCGGCGCGGGATTGGGCGTGTTCGCGAAATAGTCGACGGTGTCGTAGTGAAAATGATTCGGCGGATAGATCGCGAAGTTACCCTTCGATTCGAGCCGGTCGTGAATATACGGGTCGAGATAGTTCGTGCGCGCCGGGAAATCGCCGCCGAATACTTTCTCCGAATAGTCCTTCAGGATCGGGAAATAATAGTGCCCTTCGTAGCGGACCAGCAACGGCTTGTCATTTGCCAACACCTCGCCGAGCAGGCTGATGACAAACAAGCCGACGAACACAATCGTGCTCCAGTAGCCTAGCCGCTGCGCCTTGAAACGCAGCCATATGCGCCGGCCGGGCGAGTCGGACGGCGGAGGCGTTGCGATAGTGGATTCGCCCGAGAGCGGGTTCGCGGAGACGTTCACGCGCTCACCGGTCCAGCCGGTCGAACTGGATACGGGGGTCGACGAGGACATAACAGACGTCCGCAATAAGCTTGGTCACAAGACCAATCAGGGTGAAAAGATAAAGCGAACCGAGCACGACGGGGTAGTCGCGCCGGATCACCGAGTCGTAGGAAAGCTGGCCCATGCCATCGAGTGAAAACAATGTCTCGATCAACAGGTTGCCATTGAGGAACGCACCCACAAACGCCGCGGGCAATCCGGTCAAGAGCGGAATCATCGCGTTGCGCAGCACGTGTTTCCACAAGACGTCACGTTGCGGCGCGCCCTTCGCGCGAGCGGTCAGCACGTATTGCCGGCTGATCTCTTCCAGGAACGTGTTCTTCGTGAGGATCGTGATAATCGCGAAGTTGCCGACCACCGCGGCGGTCACCGGCAACGCGATGTGCCACAGGTAATCGAGTATCTTTCCCGTCATGCTGAGCTGGTCGAAGTCGTCGGAGGTAAGACCGCGCATGGGGAACACTTGCCACAGCGTGCCGCCGCCAAACAACATCAGCAGCAGCACGCCAAGCACGAAACCGGGGATGGCGTAACCGGTCAGCACGAGTACGCTTGTGGCGGTATCGAAGCGGGAGCCGTTTCGCACGGCCTTCGAAATTCCCAGCGGCACTGCGATGAGGTAGGTCAGCAGTACCGTCCAGAGTCCCAGCGTGATGGACACCGGCAGCTTCGAACGGATCACCGCCCAGACACTTTGATGCTGGTAATACGACTGGCCGAGATTGAAGCTCGCGTAATTCTTGAGCATGGTCGCGTAACGTACGAGCGGCGGTTTATCAAAGCCGAACTGCTTCTTGAGTTGCTCGACCTGCTGCGGGTCCACTCCCTGGCTGCCGTGATACCCGCCGGCCCCGCCCGCCTCTGCCCTGCCTCCGCCATGGCGCATCTGGGTCAGGATCTGTTCGACCGGTCCGCCCGGTACGAACTGCGTCACGACGAACGTCAATGTGACCACGCCGATCAGCGTGGGGATCATCAGCAACAAGCGTCTGAGGATATAAGCGGCCATGGCAATCTCAGTGTGTTGATGCAACGGCGGCGGGCGGCGCCTTCACAAACCAGTAGTCGATCAACCAGTCCTCCGCAAGGTAAGAAAGCGGCGAGACCTGAGGAAAACCCATTCGCGCCCGATACCCCACGCGCGTATTCGGCGCATAGTACTCCGGCACAATGTAGTACCCGTTGATCAGGATGCGATCGAGCGCGCGGGTAGCGGTCTGCAGATCGCTCAGCGTTTGGGCTTTCAACGCAGCGTCGATCATTGCATCGGCGGCTTTCGAACGGACTCCCGGATAATTCTCCGAGCCTGTTTGCGAGGCCGCAGCGCTGCCAAAGCGGCGCGTCAGTTCACCACCCGGAATGGTGACCGGTGCGTAGATAAACGTGGTCATGTCGAAATCGAACGCGTCCATGCGCTTCTCATATAAGGCGCTGTCGAGTTCCCGCAGGTGCGCCTGCACACCGAGCGTCTGCAACTGCTGGATGTAGGGCAGGACGACCCCATCCATGCCGGGTTGGTCGTCCATGATCTCGATGGTCATCGGTATGCCACTGGCGTTGCGCAATGCACCGTCCCGATACTGCCAGCCCGCGTCGTTGAGCAGCGCCTGGGCTTCACGCAAATTGCCACGCAACGAATGCGGCGGCACAGTATCCGGCTGCTTCAGCATCGGGCCGAACACGGCGGCGGGAAGCATCGTCCGATATGGCTCGAGCAGCGTCAACTCCTTCGCATCCGGCACGCCCTGCGCGCCAAACGGAGAGTCCTGGAAGTAACTTCCCGTGCGGCGATATTGACCGTAGAAAGCCAGCCGGTTCAACCAGTCGTAGTCGAAAGCGAGCGTCAACGCCCGGCGCACGCGAGCGTCCGCGAACAGCGGCCTGCGCGTATTGAAGAAGATGCCCTGCATCTGCGCCGGGCCATCGGGGAACGCGCCTTTCTTAAGCGACCCGTTGCTGAAGTTCTTGCCTATGTACTTGCGCGACCAGGTCGAGGACGAATACTCCACACGCATGTCCGTGTGGCCCGCCTTGAAATCTTCCAGCGACGTGTAGTGATCTGTAAAGAGCCGGAACGTGACGCGCTGGAAGCGGTACATGCCGCGTCGCGACGGCAGATTGGCAGCCCAGTAATCCGGGTTGCGCCTGTAGGTGATCTGCTTGTCGTTCTTGCGCTGCTCGATCAGATAAGGACCGCTTGCCACCGGCGGCACATCCGATATCTGGTCGAACGGCGGCCGCGTGCCGTCCGCTTTCATGCCCCACTTCGGCGAGAAGACCGGCAAGTCTCCTGCGATCAGCGGTGCATCGCGGCGCGCTTCCCGGAAGTCGAAGCGCACTGTCAGGCGATCGACCACGCTCGCGCTGCTGATGTTGGCGAACTGCGAGTTGTAGATCGGCGAGGCCTGATGGCTGGACAACATGTCGTACGAATACTTCACATCGGCGGCGGTGATCGGGTCGCCATTGGAAAAACGCGCTCGGGGATTGATATGGAATGTGGCCGACTTGCCGTCCGGAGCAACCTCCACGTCGTCCGCAATTAATGGATACTCCGACGCCAGTTCGTCCCAGCTTCGCTGCATCAACGTGTCGAACATCAGGTTCTTCAGGTCGGGCGCCGGTGCGCCACGGACTAGGAACGGATTCATCGAATCGTAGCTTTGCAGTTCGTCGTAGTTCTGGAAATTCATGTCGCCGTTAGTAGGCGCGTCCGGGTCTGCATAGTCGAAGTGCGTGAAGTTCGCCGGATATTTCGGCTCGTCGTATTGCGCGATCGACGGCCTGGCGAACGCGTGCGATGCAACAAGCAGTGCCGCACACCCTAAGTTGATAAAGACTCTATTCATCGTCACTTGCGGCCGTCGTCTCGAACCAGAACTGTACTTCGCCAATATGGGGTTGCAGGTTTTACGAGCAGTTATATCCCTTGCCGGCGGCGATAAGCACCCCCAGGACCCACGCGCAGCGCTCAATGCTTGATGATGTACATGTCTTCGCTGCGGTAATGGTCCATCGGGTTTTTCGTGGAATAACCGCCCACATAACTCTTCACCAGCCGCACCAGCGTGTATTGCAGCAGCGGCAGCATCGGATAATCTTCCATTGCCACCTTTCCGGCTTCGGTCTGCAACGTCTGGCGCGTGGCCGGGTCCGTGGAGTTGGACGCCTGGCGCATCAGCGCATCGGCTTTGGGATTGCACGCCTGGTTGTCGTTCTGCTCGGAACCGCATTGAACCAGCGTGAGGAAGGTACTTGCGTCGTTGTAGTCCGCCACCCAGCCGTTGCGTGCGATCTGGTAGTCCCCGTCGTGCCGCTTCTTGAGCAGCACCTTGAATTCCATCGCCTGGATTTCAGTATCCAGGCCCAGCTTGGTCTTCCATTCGGAAGCCGCGAAGATCGCCATCTTCTTGTGATACTCACTGGTGTTGGTGGCGAACTGCAGCTTGGTGCCGGGTTTCACGCCCGCCTCGGCCAGCAGCTTTTTCGCTTCTTCAACACGCTTCGCCATCGGCCATGACGCCCAGTCGTACGCGCTGACGTCGGCACCCTTCACGCCCTTCACGATCACCCCATACGCCGGGATCTGTCCGTCGGCAGTCACACGCTGCGCCAGGATGTCCCGGTCGATGACCATGGATAGCGCTTTACGCACCCGCACGTCCTTCAGGAGCGGGTCTTTGTTGTTGAACGAGTAATAACGCAAGCCGAGCATGGGTGCCGCGCGCATCTCGTTCGGGTACTCCTGTTTGTAGCGGGCATAGGTGCCCGACGGAAGCTGGTTGACCCAGTCGTCACCGCCGGACTTGTACAGGTCGACGTCGGTGTTTTCGTCTTCCACCGGCAGGTACGTAACCTGGTTCAGTTGCACGTTAGCGGCATTCCAGTATTGCGGGTTTTTCGCCAGCACGAGGCGATTGTTCACTTGCCAGTCCTTTAGCATGAACGCGCCGTTACTGACCAGCTTGCCGGGTTTGGTCCAGTCCTTTCCGTATTTTTCGACGGCCGCCTTGTTCACCGGCCCGAGGTTCGTATTCGACATCAGGTCGGGCAGGAACGGCACCGGATAGGGAGTCTTGATTTCGACCGTGTACGGGTCGGTTGCGCTTACGCCAAGCGACGTCACCGGTTTCTTGCCTGCAACAATGTCTGTTCCGTTAAGCAGGAACATGCCGTAAGTGGTTGCGTACGGCGAGGCCGTCTTTGGATCGACGAGACGCTGGCATCCGTACACAAAATCAGCCGCGACCACGGGCTCCCCGTTGGACCACTTCGCATTCCTTCGCAGATGAAACACCCACGTGGTGGGGTCCTTCATTTCCCACTTTTCCGCGACGCCGGGGACGGTCTCGCCGTCAGCGCGCGTGGCAGTCAGCCCTTCGAAGAGATCGCGCGCGACGGTATTGGCCGGCACCGATTCTGCTACGTTTGGATCGAGTGTCTCGACTTCAGTGCCGTTGTTGCGCACCAGTTCCTGCTTCGCGGCGAGTTGCACGCCGGGAGGAACGATTGCCGCCTGCACGGTGCCCGCGAGCATGACGCCACCTAGAACAAGTGCCGCCGACGCGCGGGTAAGTCGGATCGAAGGAAAGGGACGTGGTGCGAAGAACATCTGGAAACTCCTGGTATTCGTGACTTCCGCGTTCGGCATGGGTGACGACGATGAACGCGTCATGCGTTGAAGCGTCGACAGATCGATGATTGGATCGAAAGGTCCAAGATCGATCGCGATGAAACCACGCCGATAAACAATCAGCGCGACAAACAAAAATGAGGCCGCTCCAGCGCCGTATAACACGCGCCGGAGCGGCCGCTCCATCAGACCGACAGACTACAGCCGCGTCAGAACTTGTACGTTGCGCCGACCTGCGCGAAACGGCCAATGTTCGTGTAGATCGACTGGTCGTAACCATTCTGATCCAGCGTGCCGTTTGCAAAGATCGGATCGTACGGCGGCGCACGGTTGAAGATGTTGTCGATGCCGCCGAAGATCGTCCAGTGCTTGAAGCCCGTGTACGTCATCATCAGGTTGAACTGGCTGTACGAGCCCACGTGCGACGGTCCGGCAGCGACCAGGTTCTGCGCATACGGGCCTGTGAACTGCCAGGTCAACGCTGCGTCAAACTTGTTGTACGCCCAGTCCAGCGTGGTGTTGCCTTTCCAGCGCGGGAAGCTGCCGCCGAACGGCTGTGTGAGGGTGTAATCGTTACCCGCACCATTCACTGGCGACGCACCCGGAGAGCCGAGCTTGAAGCTGTTCACATAAGCCCAGTCAGCAGACAGCGTGAACGTCCCCGTCTTCGTCGGCAGCGACTGGCGGAACGTGCCTTCGAAACCGTTCGTATCGAGATAACCGAGGTTCATGTACGGGATGACCTTGTACAGGAGATTCCCATTCGCGTCGGTTACGGTCTGGGAAGGCGAGCCTTGGCCAATCACGTTGTCGACACGAATCTTGTACCAATCCAGGCCGATATCGGTCGTACGGGTGGGCGACAGCTGGAAGCCGATGCTCAGGTTCTTCGTACGTTCGGCTTTCAGGTCCGGATTGCCTTCCGTGATCGACGTGTAGTTCTGGCCCGTGGCCTGGTCTACCTGAATACCCATCGTTTGCGAGTTGCTGTTCTCGACGAACGTCGGCGCACGGAAGCCACGGTTGTACGAGGTGTACATCGTGAGCGCCTGAACCGGCTGATAGCGCAACGCAAAGCGCGGCGAGAACGCACCGCCTACATCGCTGTAGTGGTCGTAACGGCCCGACTGGCTGAACGTCAACGCGCGCACAATCGGAATGTCCACCTGGTAATACACGGCAGCCACGTTGCGCTGGCCGTTCACCGTCTGGAGATTCGGGCTGATGACCTGACCTTGTTCGAACGCCGCGCCCGGATTCATCACTTCGCTCTGGTGCGTGAACTGTGCACCGAAGCCGAGGCCCACATCGCCCGCCGGCAGACTAAAGAGGTGCGGCGTGGACAGCGTCGCGTCAACGGTATCGAGCTTCGAGATCGCCAGGTTATTCGCATCCTGGTACAGCCCGTTGAGGCCGTTCGGCGTAGCCGCGGGATTCGAGAAATCGAACGTCCCGTTCTGGTAAATATTGGTCAGTGCCGCGGTGTTGAGCTGGTTCGTATAGGTGTTCGAAACCGTGCTCTGCGAGTGACTGACCGACGTCGCCCAATCCCACTCGCCGTTCGGCAGGTTGAACGAACCCTTGATGCCCGTCGACGCGCGCCAGTAGGTGGCATATGTGTCTTCCGCTACTGCGCCCGGGAATGCATACGTGAGCGGCGTGGCTACCCCGAACGGGTTGTACTGATTGCTCGCCGGCACAGTGAAGTTGAACGGCGAAAGCAGCTTGGTCGCCGGATTCCACACGAGTGCGGGGACCTGCGGATTGCCGATAACGTTGTTCCACAGACCGTCATTCGTCGTGGTCTTGTTGCTGCTGATCAGGAAGTCCCCGAACGCCGTCGTCTCATCGTTGATCTTGAAATCAGCGTGAAGCTTCGCGTTCAAACGCTCGGTCATCGGCGCGATAGACGTGCTTTCCGCGGAGTTGTAGCCGCAGATCGTGCCCGGCAACCCCGCTGTCAGCGAGTTGGAGGCTGCGGGATGCACCGAACCACCGTTCGCGCAGCCGCTCAATGCCTGCGCGCTGCCGTCGGGCATATTCCAGTAAGACGGCGCGAGCAACGAATGGCCGCCCGGCTGATTGGTGAAATCCTGAGCGCTCGTCGCGTCGCGGTCGGCGAGCGTGAAGCCATTCGACTTGTAGTAGCTTGCGGCTGCCGTCACGTTGAAGCGATCGGCGTTGAGATCGCCAAAGCCGGCGAGCACGCCGAATTTGGTCGTGCCCGCACCGCCGCCCTGGCTGATGGCGCTGCCGTAGCTGCCGTCGAGTTGCAGCCCCTGGAAGTCGTGCTTCGTGATGATGTTGACCACGCCCGCAATGGCGTCCGAGCCGTATTGCGACACGGCACCGGTCTTCACGATTTCGATGCGGTCGATGGAGTTCAGCGGCAGCGTGTTCAAGTCGAAGAAGGAGTCGACGCTGTTCGAGAAGAACGCAAACGGCGCAACGCGTTGCCCATCCACCAACACGAGTGTGTACTTTTCGCTGAGGCCGCGCAGGGCGATACCCGCAGCGCCCGCGGCGAAGTTGCCCGACTGACCTTCACCCCAGCTATTGGCCGAGTTGGCCGAGGTCGTGCGCAGATAGTCGGCGACAGTCGTGGCGCCGCTCTCCGTAATGTCTTTCTGCGTAATCGTCTGAACCGCATTGAAGCCGACTTTGTCGGCGCTGCGGATCAGCGACCCGGTCACTTCGAATTTCTTGATTTGCTGGACGCCCTTTTCAGCAGTCGGTGTCGCGGTGTTGTTGTCCGCGGCCGCTGCTGCAGCGGTGCCCGATGCCGGCGCCGCCGCTGCTGCCGGCGTGCTTTCCGTGGTCGTTGCGCCTGCCGCGGTTGCGGTGGTGGCCGGCTGGGTCTGCGCAAAGGCCGGTACGGCGATTGCGGCTGACAACGCTAGTTCAGCCCAGACTATTCTTTTGACGGCCAGCGCCAATGCCCTTTGTTTCATTTTTCCCCTTCCCGCTCGTAAGTAAAGCCACAGCTGTGTGTGAAGAGAGGCCTTGTGGACCTCTCCACTCGATATACGGCGTTCTTGCGCCGCGCTCCGTTAAAGCTGACCCGCGCTCCTGCTGCCTGGCAAACGGGTCAATAGCGCACCAGATTGCAAATCCAGACGGGAAGACGGGACACTTCAGATACTTCAATATCGGACTACTTATTTGTTACAAACGAACTGCGCAGCGCTTTCTAATTTTTTTTAACTTCAACTACTTTTCTTGATGGACCAGACAACGCCTCTCCATCCGATCAACCTTTCACTTATCCATAAGCAATACTTACGAATGTATATCGATTGCTTTTAACAAAAGCACCGATCAAAACAGCACCTAGAACAATTTTGGTGTTCCCACCCATACAAGCACCGCTTCTTCGCGAGCGGTATTGCACCAGGCGTGAGGCACGGTTGACTCAAAATGCGCGGTGTCACCTGCCTGCAATACGAACGTTGTACCTTCCAACGTAAGCGTTATCTGACCGCTCATCACGTACAAGAACTCTTCCTCTGCATGCGTCGTGACTTCCGATGGGTTCTGTCCCACCGGCATTCTCACGAGAATCGCTTCCAGCCGGCCGCCGACCGCCAGGTTCGTCAGCCGTCCAAAAAGGTTTTCGGTGCCGTCAAACCCGAAGTACTTCAGGTCACTTCCTCTATGCACTGACTTGCCTTCGGTCGGCGTGTCAACGAAGTACTGCACCGTGACGCCCAGCGCTCGCGCAATGCCCACCAGCGAGGTAATAGAAGGCGTTGCATGACCTCGTTCCACCTGCGATAAAAAGGGCTTGGAAATCCCCGCAGTTGTTGCCACCTCATCCAGCGTGCGCTGGAGTCGCTGGCGAAGCGCGCGGATTTTGCTGCCTATGGAAACTGCGACCTGTGCCTTGTTATCGAGTGGCAAAACCATAGCAAGACAGAATCCTGGTCAAAAATTAGTTTGTATACCAAACTATGTTTTATTGAATGCAACATCCTCCCTGAGACACGCACCATATGCCCGGTTAGTTGCCGCGATGCGTAGTTCAGACAGTGCGATCGTCGGGACACTTTCGCAGCGGTCTAAAACCGGGCGGTGGTTGCATACGCAACCAACCCCGTAGTCGGTCGTTGACCTGCATTTCATACGGCGAGCATGTCCTGCCCGCTTCAATGCACGGATAGCGCGGTGGCACTTCGCAGGTTGGGACATGTTGGGCCGGAACACCGTTACCGTTATTTCGACGCCACCAGCACCCACAATCGGGCGAGGTCGGCTGAACCGTCGGAGCCCTTCACCGCACGGAAGGTTTGCACTGCGCGAGCTTTGTCACCTGCTATGTAGTAGGCGACGCCGAGATGCAGCTCCGCCTGGTCAGGGTGGTCGAGCCCGCCTTTCGCGATCGCCGCTTCCATTGCTGCAAGACCCTGCTTGGTCTGGCCCGCGAAGACCTCGTTGAAATCGACGTCGACCGGCGCTACAGGGTTCGCCGCATCAGCCGGTGCCTGCACCCGCTTCGCGGCGAGTGCCTGCAACCGCTTCTCGCGATCCGCCTGTGCGTCGTGGCCCAGAACACCCGATGCGAACCCCTGGTCGATCACCTGCTTGCCCTCGGCCGTGGTTCCCGCCACGATCGCGAGCTGCGTCATCTCCATGTAATCGTCGACGCTCGTGAGCGAGCCGGTCGCCCGGCGCAACCGATACGTGTCAACATCGAGCGCCGACGAATAGCCCGGTTTCGTGCGGATCGATTGAAACAGATCGTCCCAGTAAGACTGCTTCGGGTGATAGGCGACCAGCTTTTCGAGCGCGCCGCGGTACGTCGCGTCATCCTTTACGCGCTGCGCACAGGTGCCAAGCAATTGCAGTTGCGACTCGTCAGGCGCGTGGCCGGCACGCGCTTGCGCGTCGATCCCTGGCTTGAGCAAGCTCACCACATTGCCGCAGTCGTTCGAAAGGTAGTAAGACTGAACGAGCAGCGTGCGCATATCGGGATCGCTGCCGCCGGACTTCTGATAGCGCTGCGCGACCTTGATAGCCTGCGGGTAGTTCTTCTCCTGGAAGTAGATGCCTGCAAGCGCCGCCGTCGTGCGTTGTTCGTCGGCGCCAGCGAGCCTCCCTGAGCCCAGCAACGTTTCATAGGCTTGAGCCGCCACAGCGTTGTTGCCTGCCGCCGCAGCAGCAGCGCCGCGCATCTCTTCGACCATGGTGCTTTCATACGGCGTCTTGCCCGGGACGGCCGCCGCCTGATCGATCTTCGTCAATGCATCGTTGTACTTGTGCGCGCGATACAGATCCTGCGCGGCGTTCAGCGGCTTCGCCACATCCGGGCGCAAAGTGTCCGCGGCATGAGACGTGACCGGTAGCACGACGAGCGCGGACAGTCCGCAGGTAGCGGCCGCCATGGCGGTACGTTTGAACCATTGATGGATCGTTAGCATTGCACTTCCCTATTGCATGTACTGCTCATTGCCGATCAGGCCGATTTTCGTCGCGCCCAGTCGTTGCGCTGACGCCATCACCGCAGCGACATCCTTGTACGGCACCAGCTTGTTAGGCCGCAGATGGATTTCCGCCTGCACCGGTTCGGCGGCCACCTGTGCAAGCCTCGAGTCGAGCGCCGCACGGTCCGGTACCGGCTGGCCGTTCCAGGTCGTGGTGCCGTCGAAGTCGATATCGATCTGCACCACTTCCGGCTGCGTGATCGGCGGCGGCGGGTTGCCGACCGGCAAGTTCATCTTGATGGCGTGCGTCTGGATCGGAATCGTGATGATCAGCATGATCAGCAACACCAGCATCACGTCGATCAGCGGCGTGGTGTTGATATCGACCATCACATCCGGTTCTCCGCTGCCGCCCGAAGATACGTTCATTCCCATAATCGTCTCCTGTCACGCTTGAGCTGTCGGCCAGAGTTGGCGCTTTAGCGCTTACTCCGGCCCCATGCACAGCACTTAGTCCAAGCCCATGCAAAGCTGTCGATCGGACTGGGTGCAAAGCACCTGCTCCGATCGCATGCACACCTAGCCGCCGCGTGCAGGCGGCTCGGTAATAAACGAAACCTTCGCGATACCGGCGCGCTCGCACTCGGTAATGACCCGGCCGATGAATTCATAACGCGCGCTCTGGTCACCACGAACGTGCACTTCCGGTTGCGGTGTCATGACCGACACGGTTTTCAGGCGTGCCAGCAGTGTCGGGCCGTCCACCAGCTTCTCGTTCCAGAAGAAATCGCCGTCGCGGTTGACCGCAATGACAATACTTTTTGGTGTGGTCTGCAGCGGCTGGATCGTCTCCTTCGGCAGTTGCACCGGCACCGTATGCGTCACCACCGGAATCGTGATCAGAAAGATGATCAGCAGGACCAGCATCACATCGACGAGCGGTGTGGTGTTGATACTGGAGATGACCTCGTCGTCATCATCTTGCCCAACGCTCATAGCCATGACGAACTCCGCTTATTGGGCCATCGCTGCTTCGCGGGCCGTAGCGCGCGCCGAGCGGCGGCTGCCGGCGAGAAGGACAGTGTGCAGTTGTGCGCCGAACGCACGAACACGCTCCATCACCGATTTGTTGCGGCGAACCAGGAAGTTGTAGCCGAGTACTGCCGGCACAGCCACGGCGAGACCGATCGCGGTCATGATCAGCGCTTCACCCACCGGGCCCGCGACCTTGTCGATCGAAGCCTGGCCAGCAATACCAATGGCCGTCAGCGCGTGATAAATCCCCCACACGGTACCGAACAGGCCGACAAACGGCGCTGTCGAGCCGACTGTGCCGAGGAAAGCCAGACCATCCTGCAAACGATTCGATACGTTCGTGATGGCACGATCAACCGAGGTGTCGATCCACGTGTTGCGGTCGACGGCTTCAAGCAGCGCCTCGTCGTGATGTTCGCCCGCCTCGATGGCTGTTTCGGCAATGAATCGGAACGGCGAAGCTTCGTCGAGCATCTTGGCGCCTTCGACTAGCGACGGCGCGGTCCACAGCTGCTCGTCCGCGCTCTTGGCACGACGATTGGCGCGGAACTGCTCGAAGAACTTGGTGATCATGATGTACCAGCTGCCCATCGACATCAGCACCAGCAGAATCAGCACGAAGCGTGCAACAAAGTCGCCGTTCTTCCAGAGCGCGCCGAGACCGTACGGGTTGTTGACGGTTTCGGACGTAGCCGCGGCCGGCGGCGGTACCGCTTCGTCTGTGGCCGATCCGGCCGTTTGCGGCGCGGCGGTGGTGGCGGCCGCGGCCGACGCGGTCGCGTCGCTAGCTTGCGCGTGAGCCATGTGCGGTGCCACAAAGGTATCCACCGTGGTTACGGCGAACAACAGGGTTGCCGCCAATGCGGCGAGAGTACGCTTTTTCATGCCTGCTCCATGTTCATTAGTACAACTTCTAAACGAAGACCGATAAATCGCTACCCGTACCGGACTGCCCGTGGGTTTCAGTTCAAGTTAAACGAGAACGGAACTTGCACACGGACGGCCTGGCCTTGGGAAACGCACGTGAACTGCTTGACCGCGTTGAAAGCCGCGCGATCGAGTGAAGAATCTTCCGAGGACTTGGCAACGCGTTCGTTCGTAATATGGCCCTGCGGGTCGACCACAAAGTCAATCAGTACATCGCCCGTCACGTTGTTCTCCTGCGCTTCCTTCGGATAGTGAATCGACGAACGAATCTGATCCGAGTTCGGGCACACCACGCCGACTTCGGTGCTCACAGGCTTGGTCGGCGCGGGAGGCGCCGGCGGTGCGGGCGGCGCCACGGCAGGTGCCGATACGACAGGCGCGGCCTGGTGCGTGATCGTCGGCTGGGGCGGCGTCTGTACCTGCACTTCCGGCGGCGGCACGAACGGCGGCGGTGGCGGCGCGAACTTCGGCGGCGGCAATTGCACGGTGGGCAATGGCGGCGGCGGAGGCGGCTTCACCGGCTCGATGATCTTGGTCTCGATAGGATGCTGGATGACTTGTACGACCTTGGTGGCAAGGCCGTTGATGAGTGCGTAGATCAGCACGATGTGCAGGAGCAGAACAACTGCGATTCCGCCGAAGCGCCGCACAGGGTTTTGCTGCTTGCGCCCAAACTCACGTGGGCGTCCTGGCCTTTGCAAACGGGCCGTTGCTGCCGGAAATTGCCCTTCGACTTTCGTACCCACCTTTACTCCTCCGGCGTGAACCGTCCATTTCTATAACTGCCGCGCGCTGAATTCAGCAACCAGCGAGCAACCAACGTTCACTTCCGCCAACTGCTTCCTTCACTCCGACCCTTGATTTGCACTCCGAATTTATGTTGCAGCGCGCAAGCCTGACGCGATGACACGGATACGGCCATGCAATACCTCGGTGGGATTTCGCAACCGCCGAACGATTGTCTAAGCAGATTTACGACAAAGTAAATTCGAATCGATCATTTCAGTCTGTCATTAACGCGTGAAGACGATTTGAACGAAGCGCCCGATGACTCTTGAACTGTTTGCGCGATTGTCACCGGCGTTTCATGGGATGCGACGATAACAGGACAAAAAATGCACGGTCAAACTTTATTTGATGACAGCATACCGATTTTAGAGAAAAGGCTCTAACCGATGCTGTTTTTGCACCGCTTTAAAAGAATAAGCGGATGTTCGAACAGATATGCGCGCGCCTCTCGCAACTCGATAATTGGGATGCCGCGGCTGCGACGGTCTTTCCATGGCACGCCATGATCTATCGGCACATGGCTGGAAGTAGAAAGCGCAAAGGTATGCTGGGCGGTCGTTTGAAGCGGTTGCGCGGGGCCTCGAACGAGGCTCGGACTGTACACTTGACGTGATGATCGAGGGCCGACGGGAGTGAACATCCAAAGCTGAAAAAATAAGAGAAGGAAGACCAGCGTTTGAAAAAATTTTTAGCGCTATTTACGACACTCTGAATACAAATTTTTATAAATTACAAAAAATATTCTAAATAATTACATATAGCCGACGACAATGATAATGACCGACTTCGGTTTTCAGGGCGCTCGGTAATTAATACTCACACAAACAAGGCGGTAATCGTATAAGGTTATGTTATTGGGTATTCTAAATCCTAACTATAATATTGAGTTACTGAGTATTCAAAATCCTTATTCTGTTGAACATTTAAATTCGAAGGCCTGCTGGACGGAGAAATTCCGTTATAGGGAGAATATCTCTCGGAGCTACCGATTGTCTGTTGGCCGGTCTGTTGGGTCGCCTGTTACGACCTTAAATTTGCGGCCACGGGGACCGGATGTCCTGATGGCGCCCATTTCAACAGATGTCCACCGAACGCAATATCGCGGCGGTCTACTATCCAACTCTGACATATCTATCATCTTTAAATGAAGTCCGACTAGCAATTCGTTAAGATTGCTAATCGATTCAGGTGGGAGCTTGCCTGCACCACCGCCGGTCGAAAACTCGCAGTCAGAGACGCTGCTCAACCAGACTGCATCCGATCCGCTCGATCCGTCTCAGCCCGGCGTGCTGCGGTACATCAGCCATGTTGATCAACGACAATCCGAACCCGCAACCCGAACGCACGAAGAACTACAACATTGCTTCGGACCTGTCGTCACCGGATCCGACAAGTGGCACAGGACTCATCCCCGGTACCGGCTGAACACAAACAACCCAGCCACTATCATGCGCAACCCGGACGAGACGTTTCGCCTATGTGAACTTGGCCACGCTGGCGACTGGCGGCTTTCAAGTCACTTACCGGGAGGCGGTGAATTTCAGACTGCGACCTGTTTTCTTCGCTGTTTTCCGCCACACCCAAGCCAGATTCAGACAAGCTGCAACGAGCGTAGCCCGATGCAGCTTGATGCGGGCGTGGAGAAGTGCCACCGATATGCATCAATGCGGTCTACAAAACATACGGGGTTACTAACTTCTGAATTAATCGCACTATTCTTATACGAACGATCCGGCTCGCATCAGGAGCCGGCGTCGACACTTGCCCCGAGGGGTTCGCCATGAACCTGTTATCTTTTCGCACGCCTGCCTTTTACGCGGTTTGTCATCGCTGCGGCAACGCCTTGACACACGGCGAAGAAGAATGCCCGCATTGCGGCACAGATCGGTCCCGCGCATTGTCCGCACCGAACTCCGTCGACTTCAATAACGGCGCCGCCATGTTGATGCCCGGGCGCATGTTCGTGCCGTATCCGAGCGTGCCCGAGGAAGTCGACGCGGCAATGCATATTGCGCGGGCGCGCGCCCGCGTCGTCCGGCGCGTGGCATTCGGCGTGGCAGGCGGCTCACTGCTCGCCGTCGCGCTCGCACTGACTTACGCGCCCGGCCTGAGATCGCCCGTGGTCCAACGGCTTGCTGCGCTGCCGGAGCCTGCGAGAACACCGGCGTTCATTCCCGTGGCAACCAGCAATGCACCGAAAGCCGCAGCACCGGCCAGCACAACGACGATCGTAGCGGCAGCGAAACCGGCGAAGCCCGCCTCGGTGCGCGCTCCTACGCCCCCCGCGGTGATCGTTGCGACGCCTCCTGCAGTGATCCCTGCGACGCATCCTGCAGTGACGCTTGCGACGCCCCCTGCAGTGACCCTTGCAACGCACCCTGCAGTGATCCCTGCAACGCCTCCTGCAGTGACCCTTGCAACGCACCCTGCAGTGATCCCTGCAACGCCTCCTGCAGTGATCCTTGCAACGCACCCTGCAGTGATCGTTGCAACGCCTCCTGCGCCGATCGTTGTGACGCCCCCCGCACTTGCGCAAAACCCGACGCAAATTGCGCCACAAGCACGATCGCAAGCACCATCACCAGCGGCAACGCTCGCCCCGGCGACGAATCCGACGACTGAGATGATCGCGTCGATCATGAGCAAGTTGACAACCGCAGCCGTGGCCTTGCGGGCGGAGATATCAACGCTCACGATGAGCCCGGCGGCCGGTCCCGTCGCCACGGCGACATCGATCGCACCACCCCCTGCAACCGCGCAGACAGCGACCGCAGCCACGACGACGGCGAACGAGACCAACGCGCCGAGTCCTCTAGCCGCACGCGCACCAAAGAACGTGAGTACCGGATCGGTAGTCACGCTCGCACAGAGTCCTGTGGCCGCACCCGCACCGCATAAAACACCGCCCCCAGCGCCCGTCACGCTTGCGCAAAATGCGGCTACACCACCACCGTCAACGAACGCGACAACGGCGCCGCCCCCAGCACCCGTCACGCTTGCGCAAAATACGGCTACAACGCCACCGTCAACGAACGCGACAACCGCGCCGATCGCGCCGAGCCCCGCGCCCGTATTCAATACTCCGCCTGCAATCGCTGCCTTACCGCCCGCACCCAGCCCTAGCGCCGTCGCCGATGTCCCCATCGCCAGCCATGCGCCGCAGCCGTCTGTGTCAGTTGAAAAGGAACTGCCAAAACTGTCCTTGCCGCCGGTCGCGCCGGTCATCGCCACTGAGCGTCCGCCGTTGGGCAGCTCGGGAGAGAGCCTCTACTTCGCCCGCCTCGCACTGGTCACCAACGACCTGAGCGCGGCTCGAAAGAACCTGGCCAACGTGCCCGCAGATCAGGTCAATAGCCCTGATGTCCAGCGGGTCCGCGACGACTTCGCCCAACGCGAAGCCGCACGCGATACCGCCATGCAACACGCTCGCACATGCGACCGCTCGGCTTCATGGCGATGCGCACGGCGTTATGCAAAAGACGCGCTCGCTATCGACTCGAGCTACACCGACTCGCGCGTGTTCCTGAGGCATGTGGCTATCAAGATTGCCGAAGCGAAGAAAGCGGCGGAAATCGCGGAGATCCAGAACGCCGCCATTGCTGAACGCGGGCCGCTCCACCCTGCGCCAATCCGCGAGGCCATCGTGATCCCGCGCGCGGCTTCAGTCGCGAGCACGCCTGCAGTCCCGCGCACGGCGCCAATGGCAAGCACGGGTAGCGTTCCGACCACGACGCCTACCACGACGCTTAGCGCGCCGCCGCACTTGTTCGCAAACCCGATCGCACGTGCACCACGCGAAATCCACGTAACACACGAGGCCCATGAGACCCACGAGACCGGTGTTGCACCGGAGATGGGTGAGCCGGTCGTGGCCTTCCAGCCCGTGCGAAATGCAGACACGGCCTGGTTTGGATCCAAAGCGCCGGACGACAACCCACCCATTCGCCCTGCAGGTCGCGGCGAAGCACATTGAAGTGTATCGAGGCTTGAATCGAGACGTACTGCGAATCAAGCCTCGCCGCCCATCACACGCGCCTACCCCGCTGGAATCGTCACGATCGGCGTCTTCGCGTCCTGATTGGTCTCCGCCAGCGCCATCAACATCTGCACGACCGTGAACGCGTACTTCGAGTCGAAATCACCCCGGTCGATCCAGTAGTGCGACGGCCCATAGCGGATGTCGATGTACGCGTCTTCCGGCGCCTTCTTGCCAACGTTGACAACGATCGTAGGGCGCGTCTCAACCCCGATCAAGCCGATCGTCGTCTTGGTCGACCCGCTAGCCACCAGTTCGTCAGGCACCGTGATCTGCGCGCCAAGGTCCGTCAAAATCCCGAGCACCGAACGCGTGACCATTGGAATCCGTTCGCCACGCTGGGCCGACTGGCCGTACACGACCTCGTAGGTCTTGGTCTTCGGCGAAAGCTTCAGCAGCCTGCGCACCAGCGCCAGATCGGCTGACGTCTGCCCGCTCTCGCCGCTCGTGGTCGCGCCAAGCGTGAAGTAGACACCGCCGCCTTTATCTTCATCGTGCGACTCAACGTTGAGCTGGCCGGCTAGTTGAAGCCGCCGCAACGCCTGGATCAGTTCGAAGAATCCAACACTGCCGTTCGCGTTCGGGCCACCTAGTGCGTTTGCGTTCTGCAGGCCGCCTATCGACTGGACCGTGATGCGCAACAGCAGGTCGATAGGAATCGCGCTTTCGGCCAGCGGCAGCACGAGCGCCGGCGCAAGCGGGCGAATGTAAGCCGCGGCGAACGCCGGGCCCGTGGTCGGCGTGAACGTGAACGTGGGATGGTTGGAGTACGAAACGCTGGCGTTGGCGGCGGCGAAATTCTGCGTGGCGTCACCCGCGCTGAGTGTGGACCCGGCGGTGGCATCGAAGGTATAGGCGGCAATGATCTGGCTGACACTCAAAAAGGCCGGCGAGTCCGCGAAGCGGATGCCTACTATAGCCGCGAGTATCTCGCGCTTCTTGGCTTCGCCCAGTGCTCTCGCATAATCGACCTGATCGGCCTTGAGACGGTTTGCACCGAGAGAGGTGCAGCCGCTCGCGGCAACACAAACACACAATACAGCGCACAGCAGGGCTTTTCTTCTCATTCACGCGTCGACCGTAGGTTAATGCAGGCAGCAGGCTGCTGCCCAACCAGAGGCGGCCGTCGCAACTTCCATTCCCCTACGAAGCGTAAGCTCGGAAGGCAAGCGTCAATGGGCTTGAATCGATCAGCGATCGGTGATCAGTTGTTTGGACTGGCGGGCGTCTTAGCGTTTGTGCCTGAGGTGGCGCCGGTTGCTCCCTTTGCACCCGACCCGTAGGTGGCTTTCTCGGCTTTCTGGATGTCGTTCGGATAGTTCGACTCGGTCGCAGTCGGCCGATAACCGTGGTTCTCCAGATTTTTCAGATCGGCCTTTTCCGACGCTCGAGTGGTCGGTCCGCTGGCTGGTTGCGCGGTGGAGCCTGTCGCGGCGGACTGTGCATGCACTGCGCTCGTAAAAGCTAAAGAAATTGTCGCGGATGCAACAATCACTCGCGCAAGATGAAATTTCGACATGGTGGTCTCCCGGGTTGTCGTTGCCTACTCAGCATCGGGCATACCCGGGACAACGAAATGAAAATGCACTCCCCGGTACTCCCCGCGAACTCACTGCCCGTTCGCCTTGTCCTGCGCTCGGCGCAAGTTATCCGGGTAGTCGCTACGATCATCGGCCGGGTTATAGCCGTTCTTCTCCAACTTGCTCAGTTCCGCCGAATTCTTCGCACGCGCCGCTTTTCTATCGGCTTTGCGTTGCGCTTTCTGCGCCTGCTTGAGTGTTGGCGACGTTGGTGATGGCACGGCCGGCGTTAGATCGGAGCTCTGGGCAAAAGCGTCAGGCGCCCCGCCCAGCACTATGCCAATCGAGGCAAGAACCGTGATCGAAGCAATCCGCACGCGTGGCATGACATCCGCCTCTGGTAAAACGCACGCCCGAGCGCATCGGCACCGCGCCGGGTCTGCTAACTATGCAATCGCGCCGCGGCGCGTTCAACGATTGCAGCGCGCACAGCACGCCCCGCTTCGCCGCGACTCCACAACAGATCCACCAGCGCCTTCGGCGCGGTGTCAGGTGTTCCTGAATTGAAGGGCGGTGCGGGCGCATATTCCAGTTGAAGCTGAATTGCCTGCGCCTCGGTCTCGCCGATCAAGCCGATGAGAAGCGTCAACGCAAAATCGATGCCCGCCGTCACGCCACCGCCCGTCATCAGATTGCCGTCCTGAACAACGCGCTCTTTCACGGGAATAGCCCCGAAGCTTTCCAGGAAATGATGAGCCGCCCAGTGCGTGGTCGCGCGCCGTCCGCGCAGCAAACCGGCCGCTCCGAGGACCAGCGCCCCCGTGCACACCGACGTGACGAAGCGCGCCTGCGCAGCCTGACGCCGGATGAAATCGAGCGCGATGTCGTCCTCCATCAACTCGCCGACACCCACGCCGCCCGGCACGCATATGACATCGAGCGCAGGACAGTCGGCGTAAGTAATCGTGGGCGACAGCACGAGACCACTGCTCGCATTGACGGGGTCCAACGTTTCTCCAACCAGGTGGATGGTCGCGCCAGGGACCGACGCGAAGACGTCATGCGGCCCAGTCAGGTCGAGTTGCTGGACGCGTGGGAAAACGAGGAAACCGATATGCAGCGTCATGGCGATGAACCTTTAAAAGGAAGTAGACGCACTTAGAATACCTCGCTACGATTTGGCGAAATCGTCAATTAACCCTCGTTTCACGCCAACCCGGTTTTAAGCCATGAGCCAAGCTGCGCGCCGTATCGACATCCTGGCTTTTGCGGACGTCCAGTTGCTGGATGTCGCCGGCCCGCTCCAGGCCTTCGCCTCCGCCAACGAACTCTCGCTCGCGCGCGGAGCCGCAGTACCTTACATGGCGCGTGTTGTCGCTGCAGTCGCGGGGGAGATTCAAAGCACCGCGGGTCTCGGCCTGCTCGCCCAGCCCTTGCCCACCGCTCAGCAAACGACAGACACGCTGATCGTCGCGGGCGGGCGCGGCGTGCATGCGGCATCGAAAGATCCCGCGCAGGTGGCCTGGGTCAGGGAGCGCGCGGCGCAGTGCCGGCGAGTTGCATCGGTATGCACGGGCGCGTTTTTGCTGGCCGCTACCGGCTTGCTCGACGAGCGCCGTGCGGTCACGCACTGGGCGCATTGCGAACATCTCGGGCAGCGATATCCCGCTGTCCGCGTGGACCCCTCGCCCATTTTCATTCGTGACGGCGCGCTCTGGACATCGGCGGGCGTGACAGCAGGAATCGATCTCGCGCTTGCATTGATCGAGGATGATCTCGGGAGCGCGCTCGCGCTCGATGTAGCGCGCGAACTAGTGGTGTTCCTCAAGCGACCGGGTGGCCAGGCGCAGTTCAGCACGACGTTGTCGCTGCAAAAAACCGGCGACCGTTTCAGCGACCTGCATGCGTGGATAGCCGAAAACATGGCAGCCGACCTGTCAATCGCAACGCTCGCCGAACGCACGGGCATGAGCGAGCGCAGCTTCGTGCGCCACTATCGGGCGCAAACGGGAATCACGCCCGCACGCGCCATCGATCAATTACGCCTGGAAGCTGCACGTCGCCTGCTTGGCGATACCTCGTTTCCCGTCAAGCGCGTGGCCGCGCGCTGCGGGTTTGGATCGGAGGAAACCATGCGGCGCAGCTTCCTGCGTTCAATGGGTGTCACACCGCAGGCTTACCGTGAACGTTTCTCGGCAGGCGAGACCGTAGACACAAGCACGCAGGACTAACGTTTCGGCAGCGCAGCAACACCGTTCAGCACGGCCGTGCGAGCCTTCGCGGATGCGGAAGACTAATTATTTCGCGATAATGCTGCATTGCGCTTCGCCCACAACCCACAATTTTTCCCCAATGTCCATTATCGATGTCCCCAATGACCCGCTCACGCGCGTGATCGCGCCCTATGGCGCGGGTCCCGCCGAACTCGCCCTGGCAATCGGAGGCCTGGCAATCGGCACGGGTGAGTTCGCGTCCATGACCATCCTGCCGGTCATCGCGAACGGCCTCGGTACGTCGCTGCCCACCACGGGTCACATCATCAGCGCGTATGCGTTGGGCGTGGTGATAGGCGCGCCGCTCATCACCATTTTCTTCGCGAAGATCCCGCGCCGCGCGATGTTGATCGGCCTGATGCTGATGTTCGCGTTCGGCAATCTGCTCAGCGCGCTCGCGCCGAATTACCCACTGCTGCTGATCGCGCGCTTTATTTCCGGCGTCCCGCATGGCGCGTATTTCGGTGTGGCGGCGTTGACAGCCGCCTCGCTCGTACCGCCCGACCGGCGCGCGCGGGCAATCGGACGCGTGATGCTTGGCCTGACGATCGCCAATATCTTCGGCGTGCCGCTCGCGACGTGGCTCGGCCAATGGCTCGGTTGGCGCGCGGATTTTTTGCTTGTCGGCACGCTCGGCATCCTTACGATGATTGGCGTACGCATCTTTCTCCCGCCCATTCACGCGGGCGGCGCTACGCCGCGCCGCGAGCTTGGCGTGTTCAGGCGCCTGCAAGTGTGGCTGACGCTATCGGTGATCGCGGTCGGCTTCGGCGGGCTGTTTGCGGTGTACACCTACATCACGCCGACGCTGCTGAACGTGACCCATGTGGCGCCCTGGCGCGTGCCGCTGTTGCTCGGCGCGCTGGGGGTCGGCATGACGGCGGGCAGCCTGATTGGCGGCGTGCTGGCTGACAAGTCGCGCCTCTGGACCATCTTCGGCATGCTGATCTGGAACGCCGCCGCACTGGCCGCTTTCGCCTATTCTTCGGCCAACGAATGGACGGCCACGCTCAACCTGTTCGCCATGGGACTCGGCATAGCCGTGGTCCCGGCCGTGCAGACGCGCCTGATGGACGTGGCCGGTGATGCCCAGACCGTCGCGGCTGCGCTCAATCATTCGGCCTTCAACATTGCGAATGCGCTGGGTGCGTGGGCGGGCGGTGTAGTGGTCGCGATGGGATTCGGACTCGAGGCCACGGGCTGGACTGGTGCGCTCCTCGCCTGTGGCGGGATCGTGCTGCTGGGAGTTTCAGTAGCAGTGGAACGGCGCTCATTGATGTCCGGCCCTGCGACGGTATGCGGTTCGTCGGGCGCGTGATGGCGTGATGGCGTGATGGCGTGATGGCGTGGTGGCGTGGTGGCGTGATGTGGGATCTGCGACGCACCACATTGAACGTGCATACGGGAGCAGGACAGGCTGACTCTTACCATCTTACGAAAACCCTAAAGCCCCAAGCTGCTGTGCCGTTATAGTGATCAGGTGCGTGCGCACACAAACGAAGGAGCGGCGTTTTCAATCCCTCCAGTGTCCGGATGAAGAGTAGCAACATCGACATCGAACGAGATTGAATCAGGAGCCGGGGGAGCCTTCGGCTCGGAGCGCCGATGAACGCCTTTCCCGCTTACCCCACCACGCAGATGGCCGACGACAGCAGCAACGACTCCGCTGCGCACGTCGCTCACGCGATCATTGACCCGGCGGGATGGACCCACGCGGACAGTTCGGTCGACGTGCTGTTGCGCACTGCCCGCGCGCAGGTCGATACCACCGAGTGGGTGTGGTACCAGGCAGGCGAAGACCTCCATCTCGCGGGTCAGGGCGATGCCTCGCAAACGTGGCCCTGCCTTCTCACCGCCGACACCTTCCACGCCTTCTGCACGGCCCGGCGCCTGAGTCTCTGGCCGACGGGCAGCGGCGAAAGCATCCTCGGCTGGCTGCTCGCGCCTGCCAGCCACGCGGGAAGTCAAAAGCTCTCCGACCTTGCCCGCAGCCTGGGTGAAGCCCTGCAGACCGACGCGCTGGCACGCGCGCAAAACACCCAGCGCGTACTCTACGAAATCGCCTATCTCGCGAGCTCCGTGCGTGAACGATCGGCGTTCCTGCTCGGCGTGCACCAGCAACTCGCCACGCTGATCGATGCGGAAAATTTCTATCTCGCGCTTTACGACGCGCCGAGCGGCGGGATCACCTACCCGTATTATGTCGATGTGATCGATTCCGACGCGCTCGATTGCGCGACCTACGACACGCTCGATCCAACCCGCCTGTCGCTGACCGGCCAGGTGCTGACCTCGGCCCAGCCGCTTCTGATCGACGCCGCCGGCATCCTTGCCGCCGAGCAGGAAGGCCGCTTCTATTGCGTGGGAGATCGCCCCGAATACTGGATGGGTGCGCCGCTCAAGAACGCCTCCGACGAAGTCTTCGGCATGATCGCCATGCAGGTGTACGACGTCTCGCGAATCTACAGCGTGGAGGACCGCGCGCTGTTCCTGGTCGTCGCCAGGCACGTCGCAATGGCGCTCGACCGGATTCTGCATCGCGACGATCTGGAACAAACGGTATCGCGCCGGACTTCTGAGTTATCCGAACTAAACTACGCGTTGAGACAGGAGATTGCAGAACGCAAACGGGCCGAACATTTGCAAGGGGCGTTGTTCCAGATCGCAGAGCTGTCGAGCCGGCACGGCGACATGATGGAGTTTTTCCAGAGCCTGCACGGGATTGTCGGCGAGTTGCTGTATGCGCAAAACTTCTACATCGCGCTGGTCGACAGGTCGACGGCGACCGTGTCCTTTCCCTACTACGTAGACGAACTGCTGAACACCCATCCCGCGCCACGACGTAACCAGCGCGGCCTGACCGAGTATGTGATCAGGCAACGCCGCCCCTGCCTGATCGACCTCGCTGAGGCCACGCGTCTGGTTGACAGCGGCGAAATAGAACGCTCGGGCGAGAGCATCAAGCTGCGTTCGTGGCTGGGCATTCCGCTTTTCGACGGCGACGTCGTGCGCGGTGTGCTCGCCGTGCAAAGTTATTCCACCCGCGTGCGGTACTCGTTGCGCGACCAGGAACTGCTGACGTTCGTCTCGCGCCATATCGATACCGCCCTCTCGCGACGCAGCGCCGCCGAAGCCCTGCATGCAGCCAACCATGAGCTCGAGGAACGCGTGCAGAACCGCACGCGCGAGCTCGATCTTGCCAACGCCCGGCTGCAACACGAAAACTCGCACGACGCGCTGACCGGTCTGCCGAACCGCAGCCACCTGCTGCAGCGCCTGAGCGAGGCGTGGCGCGATCATCATGGCGAAGGCGAGCAACTGGCCGTGATGTTTATCGACCTCGACCGCTTCAAGGTGGTGAACGACAGTCTCGGTCATCATTTCGGCGACCTGCTGCTGGTGCAGGCAGCGGCCCGCCTGCGTAGCTGTCTGCGCGAGAACGACCTGCTCGCGCGCCTGGGCGGCGACGAGTTCGCGGTGCTGTCGCCGGGTGCGCCGCTGGATACCGCCGTGGCAATTGCGGAACGGATCCTGGCGGCATTCGACCTGCCGTTTCATATAGACGACCACGTGGTGTTTTCGTCGTGCAGCATTGGTATTGTCAGTCCCGACAGCCAGTTTCACAACGAGCCGGCCGATCTCCTGCGCGATGCCGATACCGCCATGTATCGCGTGAAGAACGGCGGCCGCGACAGTTTTGTCGTGTTCAACCATGCGCTGCGTCGCGAGGTGTCCGATCAGGTCGAACGCGAAGGAGCACTGCGCAATGCGCTCAAGCGCGACGACGAACTGGTGCCGTATTTCCAGCCTATTGTTTGCGTGAACAGCGGCCAGCTCGTGGCGCTTGAAGCGTTGATCCGATGGCGCCAACCCGACGGCCGCGTCATCACGCCGGGCGAGTTCCTGCCGGCGGTGGAAGGCTTGCGCCTGATCGGGAGGCTCGATCTCTACATGCTCACGCGCGTTGCTGTGATCCTCGCACAGCCGCAACACGCTGACTGGCCGCCGGTGCATGTGAACTGTTCGAGCTACAGCATGACGCGCCCGGAGTTCGCCGATGACGTCCTCGCCCTGCTCGCGCGTCACGGCGTCGCGCCGTCGCGGATCTGCCTGGAGCTGACGGAAGGTGCGCTGGTTGCCGAGCCCGATCTCGCCAGGCGTTCAATGCAACGTCTTGGTGATCACGGCATGTCGGTGGTACTCGATGACTTCGGCGCTGGATTTTCGTCGCTGAGTTATGTGCATCAGTATCGCTTCAGCGGACTGAAAATCGACCAGTCGTTTATCTTTGAGCTGACTACCAGCCCGCGCAGCCGCGCGATCGTACGGGCAATCGTGCGGATGGCGGAGTCGCTGGACCTGACGCTCGTGGCGGAAGGCGTGGAAGATGCAGCCACGCTCGCCGTGCTGCGCGAGATGGGTGCTGCGCAGGCGCAGGGGTACTACTTTGCTCAGCCCATGCCGCTGGAAGAGCTCTTGCTGACCACGCTCGCGCCGCGCTTGCAGGCGCTGACTCAAGAGCCTTGAGGCTTTGATCGCGGAGTGGCGCTCAACACGCGCCTTCGTGACTTCGCCTATCCTGTGAGCTGATCTGTCACGGCGAGACTGCCCATGCGCCCCGCTTCCGCCAGTTTCCAGGGTTAGCGGTCTGATTCAGTGCCGGGTTGCTGCTTTCAAGGTTAGTGGTCTGCTTAGGTTTGCTAATTTCTTTATCACTATTAGCCACTGCGCGTGGCGGCGCGTCATTTCTTGGTCCTTAGCGACAAAGAAACGAAGCAAAGAAAGCGCTTTCAGAACGAGGGCTCGTAAGTTGACCTAGCGTGCAGCTTCTACGTTTTTGGCACCCCAAAAGCACGGTGCTCGCCAGAACCACGGATGTGTGAAACCCTCCTTCTCCGAACACGGATACCCACACGCTTCGCCACCAGTGACTGAACCTGCCCAAGGGGCACCCCGCGCTATCCGCGGACAACCATCCACCGAATTTGGACGCACGCCGAACCACGTCGCCAACCCACCAAGAAGTGAAGCCGCAGAGTACGTAAGGCCATACCGACAAAAATAATGGCGCGGATCAAGCAGCCAGCCAACCAAACGATGAAACACTAAAAGCGCGTGAGCGCCGTGCGGGTTGCTTGGCAAGCGTGCTTGCCCGAGAGCGTACGGGGCGAAGCGTGTGCGTGTAAGAATTCGCGAGAAGGAGGGGTTCAAACATCCGTCGTTCTGGCGAGCACCGTGCTTTTGGGGTGCCAAAAACATGGAAACTGCACGCTAGGTCAACTTACGAGCCCTCGTTCTGAAAGCGTTTTCTTTGCTTCGTTTCTTTGTCGCTTTGGACAAAGAAATGACGCGCCGCCACGCGCAGTGGCTAATAGTGATAAAGAAAATAGCCAACTCAAGCAGACCACTAACTCAGAAAGCAGCAACCCGGCAATGACTCCGACCGCTAACCCTTGAACCTAGCAACCCGGCATCAACTCCGACCACCACCCCCCCCGTCCACCGGCGCGAGCGAAATGACATTTCTCTATAAGGGCAGTCCCGAACGCGGAGCCCAATGGGCGCGGCTCTTTGCCCAAAAAGCCCCCAACATCCCCTTCCACGTGTGGCCTGAAACCGGCGACCCCGCGAAGGTCCGCTACCTCGCCGCCTGGCAACCACCCGAAGACCCCGCACGCACCCTGCCGAACCTCGAAGTCGTGTTCTCGGTCGGTGCAGGCGTCGATCAATTCGACCTCTCCGGCGTGCCCGAACACATCCCGGTAGTCCGCATGATCGAGCCCGGCATCGTCGAGGGAATGGTCGAATACGTCACCCACGCAGTGCTTACCCTCCACCGCGACCTCATCGACTATCAACTCCAACAGCAACAAAAAAACTGGAACCCGCTGCCAGTACGCGCAGCGTCATCCCGACGCATCGGCGTGCTCGGCCTCGGCGTACTGGGCACTGCTGTGCTGGAACGGCTGAAACTATTCGGCTTCGCCTGCGCCGGCTGGAGCCGCTCAGGCCGGGACATCGAAGGCGTCGAATGCTACGCCGGCGCCAGCACCCTCGACACGTTCCTAGCCCGCACCGACATCCTGATCTGCCTGCTCCCCCTCACCGACGCCACCCGCGGCGTGCTCAACACAACGCTATTCAACAAGCTGCCACACGGCGCATCACTGATTCAAACCGGCCGCGGCCCGCATCTCAATCAGGACGACCTGCTCGCTGCACTCGCGAGCGGCCAGCTACAAAACGCCATTCTCGACGTCACGGATCCCGAACCCCTCCCGCAAACGCATCCGCTATGGATGCACCCGCGCGTGCGGATCACGCCGCACATCGCCAGTGAAACACGGTCGGACAGCGCCGTGGAAGTCGTGCTCGAGAATCTGCGCCGGCATCGCGAAGGGTTGCCGATGATTGGACAAATCGATCGCAACCGCGGTTACTGAATTTGGCCACTTGCCCGCGCGAATCAGCGCTTTTTCGCGTCCGCGGCAGAAAATGCTGCTGGCGCGCTGCAAAACGCGGCATCCGAGCTATTTCACGAATTGTTTAGGGCGACGGACTTATACCGTCTTTCTCTAGTATGGAACGGTCATCAGCCCCTTTCCGCGACGAGAAAAATCCCCATGTCGATCCAATCGCTCATTGAAGCCGACCGTAAGCATCTGATTCATCCGGTCATCAACTACCGCGCTCACGAAGCCCGCGGCGTCACCGTCCTCGAATCCGCCCGCGGCGCATTCCTGCGCGACGCCGAAGGCAACGAGCTCCTCGACGCCTTCTCCGGCCTCTGGTGCGTGAACGTTGGCTACGGCCAGCCAAGCATCGTGAAAGTAGCGGCCGAACAAATGACCCGCCTGCCCTACGCCACCAGCTATTTCCACTTCGGCAACGCACCCGCGATCGAATTGGCCGAGAAACTGGTCGAGTTGTCGCCCGCCTCGCTGCAGCACGTGTATTTCACGTTGGGCGGATCGGATGCGGTCGACTCCGCACTGCGCTTCATCACGCATTACTTCAACGCAACCGGCCGGCCATCGAAGAAACACATCATCGCGCTCGAACGCGGTTACCACGGGTCATCGGCGGTCGGCGCAGGACTCACCGCCCTGCCGGCGTTCCATCGCAACTTCGACGTGCCGCTGCCGAACCAGCATCACATCCCGTCGCCGTACGCGTATCGCAACAATTTCGCCGACGACGCAGCGCTTATCGCCGCGTCCGTAGCCGCACTGGAAACGAAGGTCGCGGCACTCGGCGCGGACAACGTCGCCGCATTCTTCTGCGAGCCGATCCAGGGCTCAGGCGGCGTGATCGTGCCGCCGTTCGGCTGGCTCAAAGCCATGCGCGAAACCTGCCGGAAGCTCGACATCCTGTTCGTCGCCGATGAAGTCATCACCGGTTTCGGCCGCACCGGCCCGCTGTTCGCCTGCCAAGCCGAAGAAGTCGAGCCGGACCTGATGACGGTCGCCAAGGGCCTGACGGCCGGTTACGCACCCATGGGCGCGGTATTGATGTCGGACGCTGTGTACCAAGGGATCGCTGACGGCGACGCTGCCGCGATCGTCGGACATGGTCATACGTATTCGGCGCATCCGGTCAGCGCAGCCATCGCCCTGGAAGTGCTGCGCCTCTATCACGAAGGCGGCCTGCTCGAGAACGGCGTTCGTCACGCCGAGCGATTCGCACGCGGCCTCGACGCGCTGCTGGCGCATCCGCTGGTCGGCGATTCACGCCATCGCGGATTGCTGGGCGCGCTTGAACTTGTCTCCGATAAGGAAACCAGACAAGGCTTCGACCCAGCGCTTAACTTGTCCGAGCGGATCACCGCCGCCGCTTACCGGAACCGTCTGGTGTTCCGCGCGTTCGGCGACAACATCCTGGGTTTCGCGCCGGCTCTCAGCTACACCGACGCCGAGTTCGACCTGATGTTCGAGCGCCTTGAGAAGACACTCGACGACGTGCTCGCCGAACCCGAAGTCCGCGCCGCGCTGAAGCTCAAGACCGCGCCAGGCGGAGCCGCAAGCGGAGCCCAAGCCAAGGTGAAAACCCACGTAGCTGCGTGATAAGATCGAATGACACTGGTGGGACGCCACTGTCGAGACGATCCCACGCAACTGGAGAGACCCCCTGACGATGAGCAGCGAAGGCAAGCTTGACCGCATAGATCTGCGCATCCTTTCGCAATTGCAGAAGAAAGGCCGCATCACGAATGTCGAGCTGGCCGACGCGGTCGGGCTCTCGCCGAGCCCATGCCTGATCCGCGTGAAGCGACTGGAGAAGGCGGGATATATCGTCGGATACGGCGCGCAGATTCAGTTGGAAAAGCTCGGCGACGTACAGATTGTCTTCACCGAAGTCACCCTCGCCGATCATCGCCGCGAGGACTTCATCAAGTTCGTCGCGGCAATCAAGGACGTGGATGAGATCGTGGAGTGCCATCTGGCAAGCGGCGGATACGACTACCTGCTCAAGTTCGTCACGCGCAGCGTCAGTCACTACCAAAGCATTATTGAAGGCTTGCTCGAGCGTGACATAGGCATTGAGAAGTACTTCAGCTTTATCATCATCAAGTCGGCGTTCGTGAAGAACCACTACCCGCTCGAAAGTTTGTTTTCACAGAATCATAGTTAGCGAATCTTAGGGCGCCGGCAAGTTCCATTGCGCGAACTCGTCGGCGAGAAAGTCCACGCATACCCGCACTTTCGCGGATGACGCCAACCGCGCCGGGTACACCGCCCAGACGTTGGCGGGCTGCGTGACATCGGGCAGCACTTGCACTAACTTCTCGCTCTCAAGCAATGGGCGAACGTCCCACAGCGAGCGCAGCACGATTCCGCGCCCGGCCAGCGCCCATTGCACCGCGACCTCGCCGTGATTCGTCGACAACGGCCCGGTCACCTTGATCGAAACCGGTTCGCCACGCACATGCAAGCGCCACAAACCGAACGGATGATCGCGCTCCTTGATCGCGAGGCACGCATGGCTCGCGAGATCGGCCAGTTGCCTCGGCGCGCCATGACGTTCCACATACTCCGGCGAAGCGCACAGCACCCGATGATTCGACGCCAGCCGCTTGGCAATCAAATGCGCCGCAATCTCGTCGCCAATCCGGATATCCAGATCGAAGCCTTCCCCCGCCACATCGACCAGCCGGTCGAACAGGTCCAGGCGCACACTCAGTTGCGGATGTTGATCGGAAAGACGTGCCAGCGCGGGCGCCACGATATGCCGTCCAAAACCAAAGCTGCTGGAAATGCGCAGCGTGCCGCGGGGAATGCGGCGCGTGGTGGACACGTCTTCCACGAGATGGTCGACGTCATCGAGGATTTTCTCCGCCCACGCATAGACCCGTTCGCCCGCCTCGGTAATGGCGACACGGCGCGTGGAGCGATGCAGCAGGCGTGTGCCCAGGTCGTTTTCGAGCACGCTCACGCGCTTGCTGACGTACGCCGCCGAGACCGACAGGACCTCTGCCGCCGCGCTGAAGCTGGACTTGCGGGCGACGGTGCAGAAGACGCGAAGATCATCGAGGTTCGGGGAAGACGGGATATTCATTATTCACGCTTCGTGCACAGTGGCTTAACCAAAACGCTGATTTTAAGCCTTGTAGAGCGGAATAAAATAATAACCAAAGCTCCATATCCTACCAACGGCTTTACCCTGGGTGGATCAGCGACGAGGTTGGACGAGCATACGAATTCGGAGGGGGGTTATCCGCGGATAGCGCGGGGTAAACCTTGGGCAGATTCAGTCACTGGTGGCGAAGCGTGTGGGTATCCGTGTTCGGAGAAAGAGGGGTTCACACATCCGCAGTTCTTGCGAGCACCGTGCTTTTGGGGTGCCAAAAGCGTGGAGACTGCACGCTAGGTCAACTTATGAGCCCTCGTTCTGAAAGCGTTTTCTTTGCGTCGTTTCTTTGTCGCTTTGGACAAAGAAACGACGCGCCGCCACGCGCAGTGGCTAACAGTGATAAAGAAAACATCCAACTCACACAGACCGCTAAGGCCGAAAGCAGCAACCCGCCAACGACCCCGACCGCTAACGCAACCAAAACCCCGACACGTATAAACCCTTACCAGGACCAACCATGACGAAGACCTACAAGATCGCAATTATTCCCGGCGATGGCATCGGCACGGAAGTCATGCCCGAAGCCATCCGTGTGCTCGACGCCGCCACGAAGCGCTTCGGCATTTCCATCGAATACAAGCACATAGAATGGGCCAGCTGCGACTACTACCAAAAGCACGGCCAGATGATGCCCGACGACTGGAAAGCGCAACTGCAGGACTGCAACGCCATCCTCTTCGGCGCGGTCGGCTGGCCCGACACCGTTCCCGATCACATCTCGCTGTGGGGCTCGCTCCTTAAATTCCGCCGCGAATTCGACCAGTACATCAACCTGCGCCCCGCGCGTTTGTTCGAAGGCGTGCCGTCGCCGCTCGCAAACCGCAAGGCCGGCGATATCGACTTCTGGATCGTGCGCGAAAACACCGAAGGCGAATATTCATCGGTGGGTGGCGTGATGTTCGAAGGCACGGACCGCGAATTCGTGCTGCAGGAATCCGTCTTCACGCGCCACGGCAGCGAGCGCGTGCTGAAATTTGCATTCGATCTCGCCCAGCGCCGCGAGAAGAAAAAGATCACGGTCGCGACGAAGAGCAACGGCATTGCCATCAGCATGCCGTGGTGGGACCAGCGCGCCGCTGAAGTCGCGGCGCTCTATCCGGACGTGAAATGGGACAAGCAGCACATCGACATCCTGTGCGCCCGCTTCGTTCTCAATCCGGACCGCTTCGACGTGGTCGTGGCGACCAACCTTTTCGGCGACATCCTCTCGGACCTCGGACCTGCATGCACTGGCACCATCGGCCTCGCGCCTTCGGCCAACCTGAATCCCGAGCGCAAATTCCCGTCGCTGTTTGAACCAGTGCATGGATCGGCGCCGGACATCGCGGGCAAGAACATCGCGAATCCGGTGGCCATGATCTGGTCGGCGGCCATGATGCTCGAGTTCCTCGGTGACTTCAAAGGCCCGGAACGGGACGCGCACGACGCGATCCTTGCGGCTATCGAAGCAACGCTCAAGGAAGGCCCGCATACCGGCGACCTCGGCGGCAAGGCGAACACAACAGAAGTCGGTCAGGCAATCGCGGCACGGCTGGCTTGAAGCTGCGAGCTCAAACCAGCAGGTTTAAAGCAATGCGCTTAAATTAGTTAGCTTAAATCAGGAGCATGGACTTATGACACGCCAATTCGAACTGAAGGAATTGATCCGCTCGGACAATTTCATCGATGGCCAATGGCGCCCGGCCGCTGATGGCGCGCGCTTCGCCGTCACCGATCCGGCCACCGGCACGGTCATCACGCAAGTCGCCGACAGCAGCCCCGCTGACGCCCGCGCCGCCACTGACGCAGCCGCTCGCGCGGCGCCTGCATGGCGCGACTTGCTGCCGAAAGAACGCGCAACGATCCTGCATAAATGGAACGCGCTGATCCTGGCGAATCAGGACGCGCTCGGCGCGCTGATCTCGCTGGAACAAGGCAAGCCGCTAGCTGAAGGCCGGGGCGAAGTGGCGTATGGCGCGTCGTACGTCGCCTGGTTCGCCGACGAAGCGACGCGCATCTACGGCGACATCATTCCGCAGCAGCAACGCGGCAAGCGCATGACGGCGGTGAAGGAACCCATCGGCATAGTCGCTGCCATCACGCCGTGGAATTTCCCGCTGGCGATGATCGCGCGCAAGATCGCACCGGCGCTCGCGGCCGGCTGCACGGTAGTCGCAAAGCCCGCTGAAGACACACCGCTGACGGCCTCGGCGTTAGTGCTTCTGGCACACGAAGCCGGCGTGCCGGCAGGCGTGCTGAACCTCATTACCGCCTCGCGCGATCATGCGGTGGCGACCGTTGCCGACTGGCTTGAAGACGCGCGCGTGCGCAAGATTACGTTCACCGGATCGACGCCGGTGGGCAAGTATCTGGCGCGTGAATCGGCGGGGACGCTGAAGAAGTTATCGCTGGAACTGGGTGGCAATGCACCGTTCATTGTCTTCGATGACGCCGACCTCGACGCCGCCGTCACGGGCCTTCTCGCCTCCAAGTTCCGCAATGGCGGACAGACCTGCGTGTGCCCCAACCGCGTGTATGTACAAGCGGGTGTCTACGATAAATTCGCCGACCTGCTGAGCCGTCGCGTTGCCGAGCTGAAGGTCGCACCGGCCACCGACGCCGACGCGCAGATCGGTCCAATGATCAACAGCCGTGCACTCGACAAGATCGCTCGCCACGTGGACGACGCCCTCGCGCATGGCGCGCGTGTGCTCGCCGGCGGCAAGCGGCTGCCCGAACTCGGCCCGAATTACTACGCGCCGACCGTGCTCGCCGACGCCACCCAAGAGATGCTCCTCTCCGGCGAAGAGACCTTCGGACCGGTCGCGGCATTGTTCCGTTTCGACGATGAAGCCGAAGCCATTGAGGCCGCCAACAACACACCGTTTGGCCTCGCTTCGTATTTCTATAGCCAGGATGTGCGGCGCATTGACCGCGTATCGCGAGCGCTGCAAGCGGGCATTGTTGGTATCAACGAAGGCGCGCTGGCCAGCGAAGCGGCGCCCTTTGGCGGCGTGAAAGAATCGGGCTATGGACGCGAAGGATCGAAGTATGGCCTCGACGACTACCTGTCCATCAAGTACCTGTGTCAGGGGAATCTGGCATGAGCACGCCGGCTGAACATTATCCGATCGAGGTCACGTTCCCCGATATCTCGGTGCATGCGGAGTCCGAGTCGGGCGTCCCGTACGTGCACACGTTCGACTCCGGAGCGCCGGGGCCACACGTGATGATCAACGCGCTGACGCATGGTAACGAGGTGTGCGGCGCGATTGTGGTCGACGCGTTGCTGCGCTTGAAATTGCGGCCGCGGCGCGGCCGCTTGACGCTTTCGTTTGCGAACGTCGCGGCGTATGCGAGCTTCGATGCTTCAAAGCCCGACGCCGCCCGTTTCGTCGATCAGGACTTCAACCGTGTGTGGACCAGCAAGGTACTCGACGACACATCGCGTACGTCCAGCGAGCTCGCACGGGCTCGCGAGATGCGTCCGGTCATCGATACGGTAGATGCCTTGCTGGACCTCCATTCAATGCACGAACGCAGCAAGCCGCTGATTGTCGCGGGTCCGCTGGACAAAGGTATCGACTTGTCGTTGCGGCTCGGCACGCCTGCCACGGTGATCTGCGATGAAGGTCATCCCGAAGGCCGCCGGATGCGCGACTACGAGGGTTTCGGCGACGCCGCCAGCCCGAAGAACGCGTTGTTGATCGAATGCGGACAGCATTGGGAGCGCAGCGCTGTCACCGTCGCCCGCGATACGACCGCGCGCTTCCTGCTGCTATCCGGCGTGATCGAAAAAGAAGACTTGCCCAGCGACTGGCTTAGCCCCTTGCCGCAAACCATGCATGTTGTACGCGTGACGCAACCGGTCGTGGCGGAAAGCATGGATTTTCGCTTTGCCGCGCCTTACACGGGCCTGGAAATTTTCCCCGAAGCGGGAAGCCTGATTGGCTGGTCGAACGGCGAGCCGATCCACACGCCTTATGACAACTGCATGCTGGTGATGCCGTCGCTTCGGCAATTACGTCCGGGCGTGACCGTCGTGCGCCTGGGGAAAATCGAGCGAACCGTAGAGCGGGATAGCGCGGTCTGACGTCACGCTTCGCATATAACGAATCAATAAGGTCCACATGAAGGTTCAGCAAATCAAGCAGAGCGTCAACCTGCAAAATCTCGAGGATTGGGGCAGCGCCGGCTTGCCTGGCACGACGCCGATTAAGGTCTCGGGCGTGCAACGCGTGATCAAAGGCAGTGAAGCAATTGATACCGGTATTTTCGAATGTACGGCGGGGACGTACCGGCGCACGGTGAAGCAGGCGGAAGTGATGCATTTCCTGGCGGGACGCGGGCGCTTCACGGCGGACGGCGAAGACACGATTCACTTCGCGAGCGGCGACACCCTGTTTTTTGAAGCGAATACCGAAGGGCTGTGGGAAGTGGAAGAAGCCATGCGCAAGGTGTATGTGATTTTTTAGTACTTGAAGTATTCGGGCGATGCGATGCCTGGCACAAGCAATGTGATCCAATTCGGCCGCTGGTAAATGGCGGTCGTATTGGAGCGGCGTTTCATCGCCCGATCGCGCGCGATGGATCCGCACAACGTGACTAAACTCAGACACCCTGCCTTTGCGCATGCGTACGCACGCGCCCCGCGTGGCAATTCTTTCCTCATACGTTAATTTGCGGCTCTGACCGCCACGTCGCCATTTATTTAAACGCGACGCGATACCCCCATCCTCAGTCTTCGGGTGTCACGAAAATTGCTGCCTGTGTCGTTAAGCTCAAGCGAGCTTCACGCGGTCACGCTTTTGCGTTGACCGATGTTTTTCGGATCAGGTATTCACTTTTACGGGGCAGACTATGGACGTCCAGATGTCGGAAGAGCAGATTCGCACGCTTGCGTTCCATCTTTGGGAACAAGACGGTAGTCCTGACGGACGCGCGGACGAGTATTGGGGGAAAGCACGGCAGCAGTTGGGTCTGGGAGGTGCCGCGCAGGATGAGACCGAGACGGAGACCGCAGGATTTGGCGAAGAACCCGAGGCGACGTCGGGTCGCCCGCTGGCTGAATAAAAGCCAATACGCCGAGCGACTCGGTTTTGAGTTCGTGCGGGGCCAAGTGACGCAAAGCAGAGATTGTTTTGCACTCACGCATGGCGCTTAATGGAACCGCAACACCTTCGGAAAACAGTACACCACGTCTGCATCGCGGGACACCGCATCGCTGTTCGCGTGGTCGTTCTTGAAACGTATCCGCCTTGTGAACCACCAACCGATCACACCAACCGCACCTCGCGCGGTGATGTCGTGTGACCCTTTGGCCCTGGCCTGGGAAACGTCGATTGCGGTTAAACCCTAAGAGCCGGTAGTACCTGCCGCTCGCGATAGTCCCAATCAAACGCAAGCCAAGTGCGCTCCCGTTTGCGGGCATTCAAGACTGTTGCCCTAAACATACGCTTAACACTAGACCGGTCCGGCCAGCGCGGGTTTGCGCTGCCGCATTGGTAACACTACCGATGTCCCGAACCCTGCGGTTGGCGCTTACTGGAAGAACACGAACTGCGGCTGTCCGGTGTTTGGTCTCGGGATTGCGCCAATGCGCATACGTCTACCGGGGCACGCCGTTGTTTTCGCCGATAACTAAACGAAGTGGTGTTCAACATGAAGACGTTCAATCATCTCAATGCCTCGACCGCATCGCCGGCAGTAAGCCGTAGCGCAGTAACCAAGGCAGCAGCCAAAACCGAAAAGCAGTGCTCCTCCTATGTGTCGATGCTCCAGGCGCCCATGACCGTTCTCGCCTGCAATGTGTCCGATCGCGCCGACATCACCGCCATTGCAATACTTGGGTATAACTAGGCGCTTTGTTGCACGGGTGTTCTTCTGAAACTGCAAGGAGCGGACCGCATCGACTTGATCGATGCGGCTGCCACGCCGGCGCCCACAGCATTCGCATCCTTCATCAAAATCCCAGGCCGGGAAGCACCTGCGTCCCCTCCTGCGCGACTGACTCCAATAGCGTGGGATTGACGTCGAGCGACTTCAGGATAGTCGGCGCAACCTGCGTCATGCTGACCGTGCTGGCGATGGTTGCGGGATGCAGCGCGGGATACGACACAAGCAGGCCCAGATGACTGTCGTCAGGCGCATTGCCGCCGTGCTCCGCGTCTTTCTTCTTGCTCTTCGTATAGATCACGCCCGGATTCGGCTGCACGATGATGTCGGGCGTACGGCCCTGCGCGGGGTCACCGAACTTCGCGGCGAGCGCCGCGCCTGAAAGGATCGACGCTTGCGGTCCATCGGCGCAAATACCTTTAGGTGTACACGCAAGATTGGCTTTCAGCGACGCAACCACTGCGCCCGTCTGCGACTGATCCCGCAGCCAGATGAGACCAAGGTCGTCGGTCTGCACCAGGCCCGTGCCGGCCAGACCCGAACCGTCATTCAGGTTGCCGCTCCTGGTCGCCGCTTGTCCGAACTTGCCTTGCCTGTCGAGGGTGTTATTCGCTTCGAGCAACGCCGTGAGCGTGTCGCCGTTCTTGACCAGTTTCGTGTGGTCGGCCGGCGACTGGCCGTGCTTCGATGTAACGATGATGACCGTCGATCCGTACAGGTTTTTTGTTTTCAGCTCAGCCACGATCTGTCCCAGCGCGTTGTCCGCGTAGGCTATGGCGGCAGCCACTTGCGGACCCGGTGTGAACTGCGGATCGGCGTAGCCGCCCCCGCTTGCATTCGGCGCCTTTTGCGCCACGCTCAAGGTCTGCAAATTAGTTCCGAACAGTGTGGGCACGCTGGCACTGTTCGCCCCCGTCGAATCCTTGCCGTCGATCTGGTTGATGATGGCCCGCACATGCAGGTTGTCGAATTTTTCCGTGTGCGTGTAGACGTCGGTGTAGTCGGTTTTCATGGCCGGGTCCACGGAGTTGATCTCGGTGCGCGCGAGGTCGTCCACGCCCTTGCCCGACGGTCCGTTCACCCAGTCGTAACCCCAGGCGTGTTTGTCGGCCCATGCAGTGCGCGCGTTCGCGAGCTGTTGCTTCACCACTTCGAAGACCGTATTGGTCTTCAGGTAGTTATGGGGATAGACCGGTGTGCAGACGCCATTGATCTTTGCATTCGGAATGGCCTGCGGGTTGAACGCACCGCCGCCATCGAGATGGGTCAGCGCGCCGCCGTTGATCGCGTCAATACCTGTGGTTTCATCGAATACGACATTCCAGCCCTGGGGACCAGCGCATTGCGTATCGCCCGGTGCGTAGAGCGTGCGGTCATAAGAGACGTCGTAGAACAAGCCCGCTGACTTCGGCGAGCCGCCCGTCAGAATAGCGGCCAGCCCTGGGAACGAGTCGGACAATCCGGGCGTGTACGCGTTCGAGTACGTGACACCGGTTTGGGCGAGCGATGCAATGTTGGGACAGGTCTTCGCCGCCGTGCAGTTCGCAAGATCCTGTTCATGCAGGCCATCGATGCTGACAAGCAGCACGCGCCGGGCGTTGGTAATCCCGTTGGTAATCCGGTTGGTAATCCCGTTGGCCGTCGCGGCGGTAGTCATGTTGCCGGTGCTGCAGGCAGCCACCATGAGCGCCCCCAGCAAACTCGCCGTTGCGGCAAGGCGAAATCGATTATTCATTCCCGTATCTCCAGACCATCGAACTGTTTTAGTGAGCAGCAACGCGCCCCGATTCAATTGACGCACTTCTCATTAGTCTGGATTAACAACGAGTCATCGCTATTACCGAAATATTTCGATTACCTTAACTTCCGTATAAGTTAACTACCCATCCGTCGCGTCTCGCGCATTCAGGATAATGACCGCTGCAGCGTCCCCTGGTTTTTCGATAGCTGTTCAGTACGTCGCTTCTGTCTCACTTCGGAAGACCGGATCGAGGAGCACAAGGTCAGTTGATTTGCCATAGTAAGCCGGACATTGATGCGGGACATCCCTCGCTCACAAACGGCCCATCAATCAACAACCCGCGCTCACTAAGTTCAAGCGCGCCCCTTCTATTCCACTCGCACACAGTCCCCTCGAACATCATTTCGATAATACTTGAAATGTGGAAAAGATAGATCTATCCTACCCGCATGGACCCAAACCTCGTCGTACGCGCCTTGAGTGCTCTCGCACATGAATCGCGACTAGCGATTTTCCGAACGCTCGTAGTCGCCGGCCCCGATGGGATGCCGGCAGGCGAAATTGCGCAGCAACTCAGCCTCGCGCCTTCAAGTCTGTCCTTTCATCTCAAGGATCTGTCACACGCAGACCTCGTGAAAGCCCGGCAGGAAGGACGCTATATCTACTATTCGGCCAATTTCGACGCAATGAATGGCCTTGTCGGTTTTCTCACCGAGAACTGCTGTGCTGGCACGGCATGCGCGGCGAGCAGTCCTCCGGCCTGCTGCGGAGATCAATGATGAAGCGAATGCACGTCCACGTGTCTGTCCAAAGCCTGACCGAGAGCATCCGCTTCTATAGCGCTATGTTCGGAAATGTCGAGCCGACTGTGCTCAAAGTCGATTACTGCAAGTGGGAGCTGAAAGATCCTGCAGTCAACTTCGCCATTTCTCAACGAGGCGCAAAACCCGGCGTCGACCACATGGGGATCCAGGTCGAGACCAATGAAGAACTGGCAGAGATGAACGCTCGCTTTGCCGCTGCCGACCTGCCCGTGCAAGAGCAGACAGCGGCGAACTGCTGCTATGCGAAGTCAAACAAGGCTTGGACCGTCGACCCGCAAGGTGTGGCTTGGGAAACCTTCAGGACGCTCGCGACCGCGCCCACCTATGGGCAGTCAAGAAATGAACCCAATCATTCGACGGATGCCTGCTGCACACCGACCGCGTCCACCATCGAATCCAAAAGTCGCGCGTGACTGACAGACGCGCGTGACTGACAGACAATACTCAATCCTCATCCTGTGCACAGGCAACAGCTCGCGCAGCGTCATGGCTGAAGCTCTTTTCAACACACTCGGCAAGGGGCGCTTCAAGGCGTATAGCGCGGGGAGCCATCCCAGCGGAACGGTCAACCCTTTCGCTATCGAGCGCTGCGAGTCACTCGGCTACGACGTCTCACAACTGCGCAGCAAGAGCTGGGATGAATTTGCAACGCTCGACGCACCGCACATGGATTTCGTCATTACAGTCTGCGATCAGGCCGCGGGCGAAATCTGCCCGATCTGGCCGGGTAAGCCGATGACCGCTCATTGGGGTTTCGAGGATCCGGCCGCGTTCGAGGGCACGGATGAAGAAAAGCGCCAAGTGTTCAGCAGGGTGTACCGGCAGATACTCGGCCGGGTGAGCCAGTTCGTGAACTTGCCGCTGCACGTATTGGACGGCAATGCCATTCAGCGCGAGTTACGCGCGATCGGTGAGCGGCCAGCAGAGGGACCGAATGAGCAGCACTGAGCACGCCGTTTCGGCATTGAAGCCCGTCATCGGATTTTTCGAGCGCTACCTGACAGTGTGGGTCGCGT
Organism: Caballeronia sordidicola; assembly: GCF_000729995.1. Classification (GTDB taxonomy): domain Bacteria; phylum Pseudomonadota; class Gammaproteobacteria; order Burkholderiales; family Burkholderiaceae; genus Caballeronia; species Caballeronia sordidicola_A. The sequence continues at coordinate 76,928 of NZ_JNFG01000026.1, forward strand.
TATGCATCGTCGGCGGTATCGCTGCGGGCCAACTTTTGCCGGGCGCGTTTCAAGCCATCGGCCGCATGGAAGTTGCCCACGTCAACCTGCCGGTGGCGGTGCTGATCTGGATCATGATCATCCCCATGCTCGTGAAGATCGACTTTGCGGCCATGACTCAGGTGAAGAGCCAATGGCGCGGGATCGGGGTCACGTTATTCGTCAACTGGTTCGTCAAGCCATTCTCCATGGCACTTCTTGGCTGGATTTTCATCCGCCACGTGTTCGCGCCATGGTTGCCGGCGAACCAGCTCGACAGCTACGTTGCCGGCCTGATCCTGCTGGCTGCCGCGCCATGTACGGCGATGGTGTTTGTCTGGTCGCAACTGTGCAAGGGCGATCCCTATTTCACGCTATCGCAAGTGGCATTGAACGACTCCATCATGATCGTGGCCTTTGCGCCGCTCGTGGCGCTTCTGCTGGGGCTATCGGCCATTACGGTGCCGTGGGATACGCTGATCGCCTCGGTCGGCCTTTACATCATCGTGCCGGTGATTCTTGCGCAGATGATCCGGCGTTTGTTGCTCGCGAAAGGCGAAGCGCATTTTAAACGTCTCGTGGCAAGGCTCGGTCCGTATTCAATTTCGGCGTTGCTCGCGACGCTCGTGCTCCTGTTCGCGTTTCAGGGAGAAGCCATCGTTCACGAGCCAATGGTCATCGCCATGCTGGCCGTGCCTATCCTGATCCAGGTCTTCTTTAATTCGGGCTTGGCTTATCTGCTCAATCGCAGGCTAGGTGTCGCCCATTGCGTAGCAGGCCCGTCGAGCCTGATTGGCGCGAGCAACTTCTTCGAGCTGGCCGTGGCCACCGCGATCAGCCTCTTTGGGTTCCACTCGGGCGCCGCGTTGGCCACGGTGGTCGGGGTGCTCATCGAGGTGCCGGTCATGTTGCTGGTGGTCGGCGTCGTTAACCGCTCGCAACACTGGTATGAAACAGCGTTGTTGGACTAACTACCGCGATGAAAACAAGAACATCAGCCGTTCTCAGCGCGTCTTGCGCACGCCGGGCAGCATCCTGCCCAGCGTGCCATCGCGAATGACGAACTGGTGGAATAACGCAGCGGCCACGTGCAGTCCAATGAGCCCCAGCAGGACCCAGGCGGTGAGCTTATGGACGTCGCCAAGCGTATGCCCAAGCGCTGAACCCGTGGCAGCAAGCGCGGGCAGCGGAACAATATGGAACAGCGACACGGCCCAACCTCGCGCCGACGCATTCGCCCACCCCATCAGCGGCAGCGCAATGAGCAGCGCGTAGAGCAATCCGTGGGTTGCGCTAGCCGCCATTCTCATTAGCGGTGGCAAGGTACGCGATTCCGCGGGCGGCTTGTGGCTGACACGCCATGCGAGCCGCACCAGTACCAGCAACACGATCGTTGCGCCGACAGACAGATGGAGCCCGATCAAACCAACCGGCCGCGTGTCGTGATGGACATCGGGCATCAGCCAGCCGATAACGTACTGCACGGCTAGCAAAAGCGCGGTAAGCCAATGAAAGAGCCTGGCGGGTGCACCGAAGGCGGGGGTTTCGCTTGTTTGCATCGAGGAGGGGCCAAAGAGAATGTTTGTTTGGGAGGCGACCGCTCACATGGTTTGCCCACGTTGCGGCTCGCAAGAGCGAAGGAACCGGGACTGCCTATTAATAAAACGGGTGCCTTAGGCCAGACTTAGGAAACGCCCGATCCTGGCAGCGCTGGCGTCTATATGCACTAAAGCAAATGATAATAAGTCGCGTGAAAACCATCGCTCGCGTTCTGCAGCTCCAAGCGTCCGCCATTGCGGCGAGCGATCTCGGAAACGATCGAAAGACCGAGCCCGCTTCCGCTCGACACCGTCCCCGGCACGCGATAAAACCGCTCAGTCACGCGGACAAGCTGGTCATCGGGAACCCCTCGCCCAGAGTCCTTGACGCTACAAACGAGATAGCCTTCGCGGTTCACCACGGCAACGTCAACCTTGCCGCCTTCGGGCACATACCTCACCGCATTGTCGACCAGGTTACGTAGTGCAATGGTGACGGCTGATGCGTCCAGGTCGACCTGGATGTCGTCCACCTGCTTGAGTCCGAGATCCACGTTTTTCGCATTGGCTACGTTGACCGCATCCTGGATCGCATCGGTCGCAAGCCGGTGAAGCGACACCAGCGAATGCGCAGGCGCTGCTGCATGCTGTGAACGGGCCAACGCGAGCAGTTGTTCGACCAGTCTCGCGGTGCGATGCACGGCAGCCTGCAAGGCCTCCAGCCGCCCTCGTGCGTCCTCCGGGTCGGCGGCCGCCGTGAGACTCTCGGCCTGCAACGTCAACGCGGCCAGCGGCGAGCGCAGCTCGTGCGCAGCGTCGGCGATAAACCGCCGCTGCTGCGCCATGGCGTCCTTGAGCCGGCTGATCAGGCGATTGATCGAGCGGATGAAAGGCAGCAGCTCCTTCGGGATTCCCACCTCCGACAAAGCGTCGAGCGTGACCTCGTCTTGCCCGTCCACGATAGCTGCAAGGCGTCGTACCGGCGCCAGCGCGCCACGAGCAATCAGCACGATGACAATCAGCAGGAGCGGCGTCAGCGCGAGCATGGGCAACAGTGTTCGCAGCGAGCCGTCATGAGCGATCTCGTCCCGGATGGTCGAGCGCTCCGCCACCAGGAGGCGGTCGCCGCCTTGCAGCGTCTGCACATTGACGCGCCAGCGCCTGCCTTCGAAGTCGACGTTCTGAAACCCGTCAGCAAGAGTCTCAATCCGCGGCAGGGGCACGTCCGTGCTTGTAGCGGATGCCCCCGGACTCACCCGTGAAATGATCATCGACATGCCGTTGCCATGCGCATCAGGCCACGTCACTGTAGGAGCCGCGAGCATCAGCTTGCCGCTGTTGATCAAGACGCCGATGTCATGCAAATGGCTGTCCTGCAGCCGGCTCGCCTCCCGGTACCCCCCGGCGAATGACAGCGCGCCGCCCATCACCGCAAACACCACGATGATGCCGATGATCGACCACGTCAGTTGTCTTGTCAGCGAGCGTGGCTTTCGTCGCGGTCGACCATCCATCCCACACCTCGTATGTTGCGAATCGCGCTGTGCCCGATCTTCTTCCGAATGGTATGGATCAGGTATTCGACGGCGTTGCTATCGACCTGCTCGTTCCAGCCGTAGACCCGGTTCTCCAGCTCGCTCCTTGACAGAATGATGCCGGGACGCGAGAGCAGCGCCCTCAGCACCGCGAACTCGCGACCCGACAAACGGCACTCGACATTGTTATACACCGCGACCAGCGTGCGCGGATCGAGCGACAGCTTGCCGCTTGAAAGCGTGGCGTCGGGATGGTGGCCGAGCTTGCGTGTTGCAGCACGCAGCCGCGCCAGCATTTCGTTCAGGTTGAACGGCTTGACCAGGTAATCATCCGCCCCGCTGTCAAGCCCTTCGATACGGTCATCCACGCCATCGCGCGCAGTCATGATGAGGACTGGCGTATCGGCATCGCGCTTGCGAAGGTCGCGCAGGATGCTCAGGCCATCTCCATGAGGAAGATTCAGGTCGAGCAGCACGGCGTCGTGCTCGCGACCGAGCAACGCGCCCATTGCCGAGGGTGCGTCCATGACCCAGTCCGCGACATAAGCCGCATCGTGCAGTGCACGAGCAATCGCGGTACCGATCAACTCGTCGTCCTCTACGACCAGAATGCGCATGCGAGTGACTTCCGTTGGACGAGATTACAAACAAGATTACAAACGGTTCAGGTTGCCTAACTATCGGCTAAGTATCCCGGTCTATTTTACTTCTACGGTCCGCACCACAACACTTTTTACATTGCTTGCGATCAACATTTTTCCTGTCTGTCACGCCGTCGACATGTTCGCAGCGCGAGGGGGCTTTGTGCGCCTTTCGCCCGGAGCGCGGTCCGATATAAATCACTAAAGGCTGTCTGCTAACTTTCATTTTTATTTGGAAGACAGTTCTCTCCCCCAAGACCCGTGTTCAGTACGCCATCCGTGGAACCTCCCCTCCATCCGACATGATCAAGCCCTTCATCACACGGGCGTAACGTTTGTTCCGTCCAATCGGTCCCTGTATTTACCCACATCGCGCCCTCCCGGAGTACCCATGAAAACACTGTTCCTGCAGGCCCCCTCCTATGACGGTTTTGACGGCGGAGCGGGCTCGCGATATCAGGCCAAGCGCGAAGTCCGGTCATTCTGGTACCCGACGTGGCTCGCGCAGCCGGCCGCCTTGATTGAAGGAAGCCGTTTGCTCGATGCTCCCGCCGATGGCCTCTCGGTGCAAGCGTCGCTCGACATCGCGCAGGAATACGATCTCGTCGTCATTCATACGAGTACACCCTCGTTTCCGACCGACACGCTGTTCGCCGAACAGTTGAAGCAACGTAATCCTGCGGTGCTGGTTGGCATGGTGGGCGCAAAGGTCGCTGTCGACCCGCACGATTCGCTCGTCGCTAGCGAGGCGATTGATTTCGTGTGCCGGGAGGAATTCGATTTCACCTGCCGCGACATTGCGCAGGGCCTGCCGCTCGCCTCGATTCCAGGCTTGAGCTACCGTCAGCCGGACGGTGGGATCATGCACAACGAGGCCCGGCCGATTCTCGAGAACATGGACGAGTTGCCGTTTGTCGCGCCCATTTACAAGCGCGACCTGAAGATCGAAAACTATTTCATTGGTTACCTGAAACATCCCTATGTATCGATCTACACCGGGCGCGGCTGCAGGTCGAAGTGCACCTTCTGTCTCTGGCCGCAGACGGTCGGGGGACATCGTTACCGCACGCGTTCAGTGGACAACGTGCTCGAAGAAGTGAAGTGGATCAGGGACAACATGCCTGAAGTAAAGGAGATCATGTTCGACGACGACACCTTCACCGACTTCAAGCCGCGGGTGGAAGAAATAGCGCGCGGACTCGGCAAGCTTGGCGTCACGTGGTCCTGCAATGCGAAAGCGAACGTGCCTTACGCCACGCTCAAGGTCATGAAGGAGAACGGCCTGCGTTTGCTGCTGGTCGGCTACGAGTCGGGCGACGACCAGATCCTGCTCAACATCAAGAAAGGCCTGCGCACGGATATCGCGCGGCGCTTCAGTGAAGATTGCCGCAAGCTCGACATCAAGATTCACGGTACGTTCATCCTCGGCCTGCCGGGCGAAACCCGCGAGACGATCCAGAAGACCATCGAATACGCGAAGGACATTAATCCGCATACCATCCAGGTGTCGCTGGCCGCGCCCTATCCCGGCACGACCTTGTACAAGCAAGCGGTCGACAATGGCTGGCTGCAGGAAAACAAGGTTATCAACCTCGTCAGTTCAAAGGGTGTCCAGCTTTCGGCGATCGGCTATCCGCATCTGTCGCGCGAGGAGATTTATCACGGCCTCGAAGAGTTTTATAAGCGCTTTTATTTCAGGCCGTCGAAGATCTGGGAGATCGTCCGCGAGATGCTGATGAGCTGGGAGATGATGAAGCGGCGCTTGCGCGAGGGCGTTGAGTTCTTCAAGTTTCTCCGGGCTCACGAGGCATGACCCCGGACGTGCCCGACATGCCCGGTCAGTTTCCCGACGTGTCACACGCGAAACACAGACGGCTTCGAAGGCTGTATGTGCGATCCGCGTGGCTGGCGGGCGTCAGCCTGCTGGTCGCCTTCGCCATCTACGCCGGCAACCCGCCTATGGCGCGCGCAACGATGCACTGGGCAGCTTATGTGTGCGGCGCAAGTGCTGTCTTCGGGATCCTCTACATGCTGGCGGCCGCAGCGCTGACGAGGCGCTTCCTCGCGCGCCCCTGCGCGGAGCCCAGTTCGTTTCCGGGCGTGACCATCATCAAGCCCTTGCATGGGAATGAACAGGCGCTGCTCGAAAACCTGTCGGGATTCTGCAAGCAGGATTATGCCGGCCCCGTACAGTACCTGTTCGGCGTCCACGACAAGACGGACCCTGCACTCGATGTGGTGGAAAGTTTGCGGCAGTTGCACCCTCAGGCCGAGATTGCGGTCGTAATCGATTCCCGGCTGTACGGCCCGAACCGCAAGATGAGCAATATCCTCAATATGCTGCCCAACGCGCAGCACGACATCCTGGTGTTCGCCGATAGCGACGTGGGGGTAAGTCCCGGCTACCTGCGCGGTATTGTCGGCGAGTTGCAAAATCCGGGAGTCGGCCTCGTCACCTGTCTTTATCGCGGGCTGCCAGATGCGGGTTTCTGGCCTCGACTGTCGGCCAAGGCGAGCAACTACCAGTTTCTTCCCAGCGTCGTGGTCGGCATGGCGCTTCGGCTTGCGCGCCCCTGTTTCGGACAGACCATCGCCTTGCGCCGGGCGACGCTTGAAAAAATCGGCGGCTTCTCGCAGTTCACTCATCATCTTGCCGAAGACCATGCGATTGGCGAAGCGGTGCGGCAGTTGGGAGAAAAGGTCGTTGTTCCGCCGATCATCGTGACGCATGCGTGCGTTGAGACCAGTGCGTCGCAACTGATCTCTCACGAACTGCGCTGGAGCCGTACCATTCGAACGATCGATCCGGCCGGTCACCTTGGATCGGCACTCACGCATCCGCTTGTGTTCGCGTTGTTGGCGATCGCGTTGTCCGGGGCCGCCATGTGGACCTGGCCCCTCACGCTCGCGGCACTCATCACGCGGCTGGCGCTGAAGCTGCAACTTGACCACGCGCTTGGCCAGGCCTCGGGGGATCTATGGTTATTGCCGATCTGGGATCTCGTCTGCTTCGCCATTTTCGTCAGCAGCTTTTTCTCGACGCGCGTACTCTGGAGAGGGTTCAAGTTCAAGGTTGGCCGCGATGGCCTGCTTTATCCGCTTGGGGAGAAGTGACCATTGCGGTTTAATTTATCCATTTACATTGCATGACTAAATATCTTGGCCGTGCAATCGCCGCGCTTGGACTGATCGTCGCACTGGCGCTAGTGTGGCGCGAAGATCCGCGCTCGGTGTTCGCGTTGTTGCGCACCGCGGGTCCCGGCCTCGTCCTGGCAGCCGCTGCCCATGTGCTGCCAATGTTGGCCAATGCCCGGGACTGGCAAACGCTCATCATCGGAACGCGACGTCCGAGTCTGATGTCCATGCTGCGGCTGGTCTGGATTCGCGAGTCCGTGAATAGCCTGCTTCCTGTTGCACGGATTGGCGGAGAGATCGTCTCGTTCCGGCTGTTGACCCGCTCCGGTTTGCGGGCATCGACTGCTGCCGCGAGCCTGGTCGTCGACATGCAGCTCACGCTGATCAGCCAGCTCGTGTTCACACTGGTGGGCATAGCGTTCCTGCTGGGCCACGCCACACCCGGTGAACGCCAGCTTGCCGTGGATGTGCTCTGGGGACTGGCCCTGCTCGCACCGCTTCTGGCAGGCTTTGCACTGATCCAGCACGTGAACCTGTTCGAAAGAATGACCCGCATGTTCAATCGCCTGACAAGCGGCCAGATTGCGGCGCTAGCCGGTCCTTCGCTACGCATCGACCAGTCGATCAAGCTGATCTGGAGAAGACACGGAGTTGTGTTGCGCTATCTGTTCGTCTGGCAACCGCTGCAGTGCCTCGCCACCTCTCTCGAGATCTGGCTGGCGCTCTATTTTCTTGGTTCGCCGATCAGTTTCGCTGAAGCGGTCGTGCTTGAGTCCTTGATTCAAGCACTCAGCAGCGCCGCGTTCTTTGTACCCGGCGCACTGGGCGTTCAGGAAGGTGGCTTTGTCCTGATCGGCGGCGCCTTGGGCCTCGATCCGTCCATGAGTCTCGCGCTTGCGGGAGCAAGGCGTTTGCGCGACCTGCTCGTCTTCGTTCCCGGACTATTCGCATGGCAACTCGCGCTTGCGCACAAGCAGGGAATGCCGCTTGTCGACAGTTCAGAAAGCGGCGGCGACCACCAATATGCAGACCGGTAGCCGCCACGCTACGTGAACATCAGCGGTCAAACCTTGCGCGCAACGTGCCAAAAGTCGATTTTTTCCTCGAGTCGCCGACACTCGGTTTCGAGGCAACCGAGGTCATGCGCCACATTGCCATACGACGTCCGCAACCTCGCGACCACCGGTTCCGGCACCGCCTGAAAATCCCCGAAATCGGAAGCTGCACTGTGGAGGAGTGAGAAAAACGTGCGCAGGTCACGCCGCGTGTCGGCAACGGCATGGTCCGCGCGTCGTGTCGATGAAGCCGGCTCGATCTGGTCGACGAGCCGGCATGCGTGTTCGATCCGGGAGCGGTTGTAGGTCCGCTGGAAATAGCTGCCGTCGCACCCACCGCTGCACAGTGCGGCGTTCGCCTGATCGGCGAGCCCGCGGCCGATATTGACTACGGTGAGCGTCTCACGCAAGCGCTCGAGCCTGAGCATGTACATGGCACGTCGCGCGCGAATGGCCTCAAGCGCCGGTAACGCAAGACCAACGGAAACGCCGACAATATTCCCCAGCGTGCTGTAGAGCGAAGCGACCGTGCCCGTCGACGTCCCGTACGCGTAGAAACCTGCTGCAAGCGCAAAGGCCGTCATGCCGGCAGCGGGCATCAGGCGCACCCCCGTCGCTTTAGCTCTCATTGCGTTGCTCCGCGAAAACTCCGTGGCTCAAACACCTGCCTACCGCATTCAATCTCATGCAACCCTCAGGATATTGACACTCCAAGCAAGTGCCCCACGCAGAACGTGAAAGTCGCTGCAATACACCCGATAACGATCTGCCTGATCGCCGAAAACGCCGCACCACGTCCATTGAAAAGCGACGTGAACACGCCGATCGCAGCGAGCGCCAACGCGCTTAACGCAACGCACTGGACGATTGCCGCGAGTCCGCTGCTCCACAAGAACGGCATCGCCGGAAATATTGCCCCGATGGAGAACAGGCAAAACGACACGCCGGCAGCAGACCACGGATTCCCGCCCAACTCCGCAGGATCAAGGCCGAGTTCTTCACGTGTCAGCGTGTCGAGTGCCTTGTCCTTGTCGCGCATGATCTGCGCGGCAACCCGCTTCGCTTCATCGCTATCCAGACCTTTTGCCTGATAGATGAGCGCGAGTTCGTGCCGCTCGGCATCAGGCGTGTGTTCAAGCTCATCCGCCTCCTTCGCGATCTGGGTGCGTGCGAGTTCCCGCGCATTCGTCACGGAAAGCCACTCGCCCAGCGCCATGGAACATGCCCCGGCGATCAGACCGGCGAAGGCTGTGAGCAGGATTGTCTTGTTGTTGGTCCCTGCCCCGGCGACTCCCATGATCAGACAAAAATTCGATACCAGGCCGTCGTTCGCCCCGAGCACAGCCGCTCGTAAGTCGTTGCCCGACGAAACGCCCTTGTGCCACGACTCCGCGTCGGCAATCTCCGCGCCTTTGGACTTCTCCGGGCGTTTGCGATTCGCCACGCTTTGCACCATGTCCGCGTGCCGATGCTCTTCCTCGGCCATTTGCGCGGCGTCCGGCTGTCCGGCGTATTTATCCCTGTCCGCGTATTCGGCGGCAGCGACCGTACGCAGCACAAAATCCGGCCCGAAGACTCGCACGAGCGCCCGCATGACGCGCGTCTTGGCGCTGTACTGATGTGTCCGGACCTTGACGCCGTTCGCCCGAAGTTTCTCGCGCCACACTTGCGCGTGCTCGAACTCGGACGCAGCGAGTTCCGCATAAATGGCCTTCTTCGAACCATCTTGCTCGACGTGCGCCAGCGTTTCGTAAAGCGCCGCGCTGTCGAGTTCGTCGGCCAGGTTCGACCTGAACCTTTTTAGCTCCGTCTTCGATGCCAAAAGATTGCCCTCCTCGCTGGATTACGGAAATTTTCTCAGTAAATCCTAACGGATCGAGCGTACTAACTGGTTAAAGACCCTTAACGTCTGCGTAAGTGAGAATAGCAATGGTTTGTACGACGGGCATCGGGGGCGTGCGGGCTCTTCTGAGGCAGGAATGAACACCGCGCGTATGCCCTACAGCCGTCCTTTGAGTGAAGCCTATGCCAGCATGCTTAGACAAAAATTAGCCACGGCTTTCAGTGTGTAGACAATCTGGGAGGGGTCGTACGCACTTGGGGGGGTTAGTGCCGGGGTGCCAGGTTTTGGGGTTAGCGGTCGGGGTCAGTGCCGGGTTGCTAGGTTCCGGGGTTCGCGGTCGGAGTCAATGCCGGGTTGCTGCTTTCGGCCTTAGCGGTCTGCGTGAGTCGGATTTTCTCTTTATCACTATTAGCCACTGTGCGTGGCGGCACGTCATTTCTTTGTCCAAAGCGACAAAGAAACGAAGCAAAGAAAGCGCTTTCAAAACGTGGGCTCGTAAGTTGACCCAGCGTGCAGTTTTTAAGTTTTTGGCACCCCAAAAGCACGGTGCTCGCCAGAACCACGGATGTGTGAACCCCTCCTTCTCGCGAATTCTTACACGCACACGCTTCGCCCCGTACGCTCTCGGGCAAGCACCATTGCCAAGGAATTCGCACCGCCTCACGCGCTTTTCGCGGCTCCATTTTTTGTTGGTTGATTGATTAGTCAGCGCTGCTATCTTCGTATAAAACAGCCTACTCCGTGAGTTTCTGACAGATCGGCTGCGTGGTCTGCCCGAATGTATCCGAGGACCGCATCACGGCCGGACGCATATTGATTGCTTTATTTTTCGGTGGGCGTTTGCGTGGCCCGCACGCAATTTTCGCCGGCTACGGCCTCAAACTTTTTGGCCGCCTTGTTTCGTGGTGGGTTGCCGACGTAGTTCGGCATGCGTACAAATTCGAAGGATGGTTTTTCGCGGATAGCGCGGGGTGTTCCTTGGGCAGGTTCAGTCACTGGTGGCGAAGCGTGTGGGTATCCGTGTTCGGAGAAAGAGGGGTTCACACATCCGTCGCTCTGGCGAGCACCGTGCTTTTGGGGTGCCAAAAACGTGGAAACTGCACGCTAGGTCAACTTACGAGCCCTCGTTCTGAAAGCGTTTTCT
>NZ_JNFG01000027.1 GCF_000729995.1 Caballeronia sordidicola
GTAGCAACGAGAATACGAACGGCCTGCTACGTCAGTACTTCCCTAAAGGCACACGCCTGGATGGTTATTCACAAGCCGAGTTGAACAAGGTCGCCGCACTTCTGAATGGAAGACCACGTAAAACCCTCGACTTTATGACGCCCGCCGATAAACTTGCAGAAGTTATAGGTGTTGCGACCACCAGTTGAATCCGCCCGTGCCGCCACGCACAGTGGCTAATGGCGATAAAGAAAATAGCTCACTCAAGCAGACCACTAACACCGAAAGCAGCAACCCGGCATAGACCCCGACCACTAACCCTGGAATCTAGCACCGGGACATCAACTCCGACCGCTAACCCTCAAACCCCCACCGACCAAACCCCGTCCGCCGGCGCGAGCATTAATCAGGACTCCACGTCTTCCAGACTAAACAATTCAGTCTGGTCGTTATAAGAAAACACCTCACCATACCGCCCCCAGTTGATCACAGAATCGAGCGTGTCCTCCGCGGCCCCATCGGTGAGAAAATCCTCCAACTCCTGTTCGAAACGCACCCTCGGAGCCCGATGTCCCGGCCGCTCATTCAGCACCTTCTTGATCCGCGCAGCCAACGGCACGTGTTTCAACAGATGCTCGGCGAACATCATCTTGCGTTCATGAGTCCCCAGGTCGGCGAACACATGAGCTGACGGTGTCAGGTAGATATCCCCTTCGCGCAATTCAGCAAACCCCAAATGCTGCAACATTTCCGCGATCGGGAACAGGTCATCCACTTCCAGGTGCAGCGAACGCGCGATCACCGGCATATCAGCGCGCCCGTTGTAAGGAGCTACTGCGAGCGTCTCAATCAGACCGGCCAGCAAGTTAGTTGACACATGCGGCAACCGGCTGCCGAACTCGAGCGTCTGCTTGGTCGCCTCACCGGATTGCCGCGCGGTCATCTTGGCGTAGATCTCATCGACGAGCGATCTGAACGCAGGATCCAGGCGATTGCGAGGGTGCTTGAACGGCACCTGGATCTCGGCGATCACCCGGCCGGGATTCGACGACAACACCATGATCCGGTCGCACATGAACACCGCTTCTTCAATGTTGTGCGTCACGATCAGTACCGACTTGATCGGCATCTTGCCTTGCGTCCAGAGGTCGAGCAGGTCGGTACGCAAGTTCTCGGCCGTCAGCACGTCGAGCGCGGAGAAGGGCTCGTCCATCAGCAACAACGTCGGGTCGACGACCAGCGCGCGCGCAAAACCCACACGCTGGCGCATGCCGCCTGACAACTCGCGCGGATACGCGTTCTCGAAACCGTCCAGCCCGATCAGATCGATTGCTGCAAGCGCTCGCGCGCGTCGAGGCGCAGCACCCACTCCCTGCGCCTCCAGTCCCGCTTCCACGTTCTGGAGCACTGTCAGCCACGGGAACAGCGCGAAGGTCTGGAACACCATTGCCACGCCATCGGCGGGACCTTCGAGCGGCTTGCCTTTATAGGTGACGTCGCCGGTGGTCGGCTCGATCAAGCCCGCGATGATACGCAGCAAAGTTGACTTGCCCGAGCCGGAGCGGCCGAGCAATCCGACGATCTCGCCCTCGCGCAAGGAGAGGTTGACGTCGTCGAGCACGAGCAGGTCGCCCTGGGTCTTCTTGAAGCCCCGGCAGACACCCTTGATGTTCAGGATCTCCTGAGTAGCACGGGGAGCAGGGCTCGTCGGCGTCACGGGGGACACCACGTTGAAGTCTGAATTTGGCATGGAGATGGATCCTCAATCGACTCGAAGCCTGGCTTCGGCAAAGGTGAACATGGGGCGCCACAGCAGGCGGTTGAAAAGCGTGACGAACAACGACATGACGGCGATGCCCAGGATGATCTTCGGATAGTCGCCCGCAGCGGTGGTCTGCGCGATGTAAGCGCCGAGGCCATGCGCTGCCACCTTGGTGTCGCCCCACTGCACGAACTCAGCGACAATACTGGCGTTCCATGCGCCGCCCGAAGCGGTGATCGCACCTGTCACGTAGTAGGGGAAAATGCCCGGCAGCATGGCCTGGCGCCACCATTGCCAGCCGCGAATGCGAAAGTTGGTGGCCACCTCGCGGTAGTCATTCGGGTAAGCCGTTGCGCCCGCGATCACGTTGAACAGGATGTACCACTGCGTGCCGAGCACGATGAGCGGCGACAACCAGATATCCGGGTTCAGGTGAAAGCGGACAATCACGATCACGAAGATGGGGAACAAAAGGTTCGCCGGAAAGGCTGCCAGGAATTGCGCGATCGGCTGCACTTTCTCGGCAAGCGCGGGACGCAATCCGATTATCACGCCGAGCGGGACCCAGATCACCGACGAGATCGCGATCAGGATCATTACCCGCAGCAACGTGATCAGGCCGAGAACGAACACGTGGCCGACTTCACCGAGATCCACACCGGTGCGGACGTAGCTGACCACGCGCCACACCACATAAAGTGTGACCGCAATGACCACGACGCTCCAGACGATGTCGCCGACACGCGACGGCGTCTTGCGCTTCGTCATACGCAAATTCGCGCGATCGAACGAGGGCAGCCGTAGCGGGACGCGTGCAGCGGTGGCGAAGACCCAGCCGGCCGGCACGAGCAAGCGGTGAATCAGATGCGTGCGTCGAACCAGGCCGAGCACCCACGACTCCGGGGCAACACCGGAACTGGTTGTTTCCATGCGGAACTTGTCGGCCCACGCAACGAGCGGACGAAACAGCAACTGGTCGTAGCCGAGGATCACGATTGTCATCGTAAGAATGACCCAGCCCACCGCGCCCATGTTCTTTTCGGTGATCGCCTGCGCGAGGTATGCGCCTATGCCCGGCAGCGTGATCGTATTGTTGCCGACCGTGATTGCCTCGGAGGCAACCACGAAGAACCAGCCGCCCGACATCGACATCATCATGTTCCAGATGAGGCCCGGCATCGAGAAGGGGACTTCCAGTTTCCAGAATCGCTGCCACGCGGTCAGGTGGAAGCTGCGAGCGACTTCCTCCAGGTCCCGTGGGGTCGTGCGCAACGACTGGTAGAAGCTGAACGTCATGTTCCACGCCTGGCTCGTGAAGATCGCGAAGATCGCCGCGCATTCGGCACCCGCCACGCGTGTCGGAAACAGCGCGATGAAGAACGTGACCGTGAACGAGATATACCCCAGGACCGGAACCGATTGCAGGATGTCCAGGATCGGTACCAGTACCTTTTCCGCACGACGGCTCTTGGCCGCGAGGGTGCCGTAGATGAGCGTGAAGACCAGCGAGGCGATCATGGCGGCGAGCATCCGCAATGTTGTGCGCAGCGCGTATTCAGGCAGGTTCGACGGTGCGAGCGAGATCGCCTGGGCTTTAAGCGTGGCGATCGGCGCCATGGTCTGATGGAAGCCGATAGCCGCCATCGCAATCAGGCAGATGATCAGGGGGAACGCGACGAAGTCCCATCGATTAGGCAAGAGCCGCCAGGCAGACGCGTTAGCCGTGCGGTTCAGGTTGAATCCGAAGTCCATATATTCTCCGAACAGCTATGCTTGAAAACATGACGGCGTGCCCTTCGAGCTTCGAGCCTTGAATGCCACCATGCAGTGATTCACCGATGCAGATCTACGAACGCAATGGCATGCGGCCAAGCCGCGATAAACCCTGAACTGTAAGCTTTAATCGTTAAAGAATGCGGCTAAGCGAAAGCGTGCGCGCGACGGGTCCGGGCATGATTGGTCCGGGTAATTTCGACCGTTCTTTCTGGACGGCCCGACACTACTACAAACCGTGTTTCAGGCACAACCTCGGAGGCGTAACTTGTCCATTTTTGCCGGGCAGCCTGAGGTTATAACGGTCGTCCACCGAAGATCACGCGGTTGTTGGCGCCGCAGCGGCGTGGCTGGAGCCAGGTCAGCATCTGCTTAATGTCGGTGCGTATGAAGGTGCTTGTCGGCTGTTTGAAGGCTGAGACGCAATGGAAGTATTTCGTTTCCCTTACGGAACCTGGAGGAGGGGTTGGACGCGGTTTCGCCGTGGCGTCACGGTAAGGGACGCCTGGGCTTTACTCAGGGCATGGCGTGGTTCCATGCCGTGTCGATCTGAAAAAGTTAGTAATGCTGTATTTTATGGGGGCCTTCATTTCAATCGTCGAGGCATAAAAAAACCGCGCTGGTTCCCACCACAAGCGGTAGAAACCAGCGCGGTGAAGCGGGGATGTTCCTCCTGCGATCAGGCGCTCATGTGCAGATCGCCGTTGACGCCTGCGGGGAAGAAACCGCCTTGCGTGACCGCCGCACTGTTCAGGTAGACGATGTTCAGCACATTCGGGTAATTGCGGCTGAACGCGAGGCCGTTGGAATCGAGCGGCACGATGTTCGAACTGCCTGCCGTTGCTCCGGCAATGCCCTGGTCGTCGTTACCCACGTTGTCGAGCGCGTTGCGTGCATTGGAGATGGCGCCGGCCGCTGCAATGAGCCCGAGCGACGGAGTGGCAATGCCTTTTGCATACAGCACCGTGCGTACAAGACCGGCGTGATACGCCTCTGCTGCGAGAATGCCGGCGGCAGCTTCCAGATAGGTCTTGTTCGTGATCAGCGGCGCCGCGCCTTTATAGGCCGTCACCCCCACGTCTTCAAAAATGAAGGCGGCGAGCAGGAAGGTTTCGTCGTTCAGGTAAGGGTCGAAGGCGGTGCCCGCGGGCACCAGCCCGGCCGCCTGCGCCGCTTTGGAGAACGCGCCGGTTGGACTCTGGTACCCAACGTCGAGGGCCGGCATGGCCACCGCCGACGCACCGAGCGCCGTGCGCAGGAACGTGACATGTTCGAGTTCGTCTTTGGCGATCTCGTTTGCATAGGCCTGGACCACGGGGTCGGAGAAGGTCACTGCATGGCCAGGGATAACCGTTCCCGCCGTGCCCGCACCACTCATCAGGCTGGCCGGAAGACCCGCGCCGGTAGTCGCATACGCATAGAAGGTTGCTTCGAGATATTCGAGGTTGAGGGCGAAGTTAAGTATTTCTGGATCTGTCGGGCCACTACTTTGCGCCGATGCACCCGAGGAGCCCCCGCCGCATGCGCCGAGGATCGTGCCGCCGATCAGTCCCAGACCGACGCCGCCTGCGCTCCTGAAGAACTGCCTGCGTTTTGCCAGCTTGCCGGCGCGCTGCACGAGTACATCCATGACCTTTGAGTCTTCCGACATGATATCTCCTTGAACCGTTCTGTGAACTAACCAATACGGCGACTGCGCCCGATGAAAGCCAGAGACGGAAAAGCAGCGGACAGCAGACGACGAGGCGCCAGGCGGACTGCCTGTGTCAAACACGAATCGCGAACTCGTGACGAAGCCCGACGCGGAGCAGCAGGGCTGGTCCGACGCCTCTCATGTCACGTATGGGTGGATACGCATGTCGACCGCAAGACGGATGCGCATGCGATCAAAAATATTTCGAGTGCTTACCAATGGAAGACTGCGAAACTTTTTAGATGGTCGTTTTGACGCGCTGTGAAAAAATGATCCGGCATTCAATACCGATGCTGAGCCACATGAGGCATGTGGCGTTGCAACCGGATAGGGGATCGATGCGAGAAAGTGCTGGCGCTTATCGCGAGAAAAAGCTCAGGCCCGCACCCAGGACGCCGGCCGCGGAGACGACAGCGGCAATGCCGCACACAAGCCATAGGTAGACACCGCGGGGCCGGTGCTGAGGCGGCAGCGCGGTCAGGCTGAGCGCAATCAGCAAGCCCACCACCAGGGGCAGCATCAGCGCGTTGACAACCTGCGCGGCAACGTTCAGCGAAATGAGGTTGGGCGCCAGCCACACGACGCTCGCGCTGCCAACGACCGAGGCCACATACACCCCGTAGAACCATGGCGCACTCGCCGGTCCGCCTTCAAGTGAGCGCTTGTATCCCGCCACTTCACCCAGCCCCCACGCAAGCGACAGCGAGCAGACAATGGCCGCTACCATCGATGCCCCAAGGACACCCGCGCTAAACAGAAATCGTCCGGCGCGCGGTCCTACGGCCATGGTGAGGACATCGCTGATTTCACCCACGCTTTGAAAAGCGTGCTGCTGACCGTCTCTCGACAGCGTTGCAGCAACGGCGACAAGTACCGCTGCTGTGAGCAACTGCGTGAGAACCGCACCGGCGGCAGTTTCGATCCGGGCGGCGGAATAGTCCTGGGCGCCCATCTTTTTATCGGCGATCGCGGCCTGCTGGTAGAAGATCATCCAGGGATTGAAGGTCGCGCCAATCAATGCAGCCGCGAGATAACCGTAATGATGATTGGAGAGCGGAAGCTGCGTCATCTGCCGAAACATGCCGGGGATGTCCGGGTGGGCATGCCATGCGACCGCGAAGAATGACAGTTCAAAAGCGCCAATGACGATGGCGAACTTGTCCACGCGTTTGTGCGAACCGGTGAACACTATGCCGACCAGGAACGCTGCAGCGAGCGGTAACGTGACGGACCGCGCGACGCCAAACATTTCTCCTATGCCGGCGACCCCTGTGAACTCGGTCACCAGCGAGCCGAGCACGGCAACGCCTAACCCGACTGCCGAGACCCATGCCCAACCAGGACCGAAGTTCGCGCGAACCAGCTCGCCATGACCCATCCCGGTAAAGATGCCGAGGCGCACGGTGAGTTCCTGGACCATATAAAGCAGGGGGATCAGCGCGAGCAGAACCAGCAGTAGCTGAGGGCCCCATTGCGCGCCGCTCTGCGCCGCTGTCACCACGTTGCCAGCGTCGCAGTCGGCGAGCATGACGAGCAGGCCCGGTCCCCACAGGGTGAGCCAACGCAGACTGGGTGAAACCTTCGGTTTGAGCAGCGAGGAACCAGTCATGCGTTTTGAAAGGATGCGATGAGTGTAGGGGGTGACCGATTGTATCGAGATTTCGGTCTTCCCAAGCCGGCACGTCCTTCAGCGGTCCTGGTTCATAACTGAGCTTCAGATACGCCTGACGAACGCGGCGATCGCGGCATCGAGCATGGCGGGGCACTGACGGTGCGGAGAATGTCCGCAAGCCGGCAGCTTGACGAGCTGTGCGTGCGGCACATGCGACGCAATGGCGTCGATCTGCGCCATTGTCGCGTACTCGTCGTCATGTCCTTGTACGGCGAGCAGAGGGCCGCGGATTGAAGACAGCAGGTCCGTGATGTTCCAGCGCCTGAATTCGGGATTCAGCCAGATATCGTTCCACCCGTAGAAGGCGGAATCGACATCGGCGTGATAACGCGACAACCGGGCCCGGAAATCGCCTTGCGTGTATAGAGTGGTTGCTTCGGAGATCGCCTTGACTGATACATCCTCAACGAACACATGCGGCGCAATCGCGATCACGCCAGCCAGTGCGTCTGGGAAAGCCGCGGCATAAAGCAACGCGATGGAACCGCCGTCGCTGTGGCCGATGACCCACATCCGGGCACGTTCGGCGCTGTCCATGCCAAGGAAGTCGAGCAATGCGGGCAGCACGTCATGAGCCTGCCGGTGCATGAAATCGACCGGCCATTTCACATCGGCTGCACGCGGGGTCGAGCCGCCATAACCCGGTCGCGAATAGACCAGGCCACGGAACGCGAGTTGCTCGCACAGCTTTTGCGGCCAGTCCTTCCACATGGAAATGGAGCCGAGCCCTTCGTGCAAGAAGACGGCGACAGGCGCATCGGGCTGGCCGGCATTCAACCATTGATACTCGAGACGGAGCGATTCACGGTCGTCCGTTGCGGGCAGATCCGCCAGATGGATTACAGAGGTGTGTGGTACTGATCGGTCCATGACTTGAAGCCTGACAAGGAAGGGGAACGCTCAGGCGTCGAGAGCCGGTTCGCGCAATTTGAACCTCTGGATCTTACCAGTCGCGGTTTTCGGCAGGTCTTCAGCGAACAGGATCTCGCGCGGGTGTTTGTGAGGCGCCATCCTGGCCTTGACGAAGGCCTTTAGTTCGACGGCGAGTTCGTCCGTGGCCGCTACGCCCTCCGCGGTCCAGGACAGGTTCGCATGCGTATGGACGGCGCCTTTAGGTTTGCCCGTCGAACCTGACGAACACAACCTGAAAGCATCCTCGGGCTCAACGCCCCGACACAGGCGGGAACCACGCTGTTTCCGAACTTGTCGGGGGCGCCGGTCCTGGCCACGAGCGTCAGCACGATCGGCGCGGGCGCGAGCTACAGGTATGGACGCAGCCTCACGCGGCTGCTCTTCACCGATACCCACTTTCGCATAGCCCGAGACAGCGGTTCGATGCCGACCTACGAGATCAACGAGGTCTTTCAGTTGACCCCTGCGACGACCTTGATGGGCGGCTACTGGTACAGCAAGCTTGGCGAGCAGAAGTTTCAGAACGGGACGTTACTGCTTGACTATGCACTGTCCAAGCGCACGGACGTCTACACCAGCGCTACCTGCTTGCGGGTATCGGGGGGAGCCGCGCCGGTGTTTCTCGGCGGCGGCTCGGCACCCGTGTTTTCCAACGGGGTGTATGTCGGCTCGGGAGATTCGTCGACGGCAATCCGGATCGGCATGCGCACGAGGTTCTGAAGCCGACGCGTTTAAACGTTGCAGCAAAAGCTGCTTTAAAGAAGGGGCTTTCACCGCATCGATGATTCTCGATCAACGAAGGCCCCTGATTCTGCCGGGGGTCAGTCGGCCGGCCGTTTGTCGGCGAGCGCGCGCTTGCATTCATCGAGCACGCGCAACACCAACTCTGATTGATAGTTGAGGTCGTCGCTGTCGAGAATCTCCTCCACGGCATCACGGGCCCAGTCGGCATCCACGAGTTCCGAGTGGCGCTGGGCGAGATCGGCTGCAATGGCTGAGAGCTTCGCGATGGCGAGCCATTCAGCTTGGCGCTTATGCCGGTCCAGCCACTTGTGAGCTGCCTGCACGTGAAAAGCCGCATTGGGCCAGGAGCCGTTCAGATAATAGGCGCCGAGGCTCCCGCAGGTAAGCCAGCAGAGCAATTCCACGCGGTCGGTCGGGCTGAGATTGTGGCGTACATCGTTCATGGCGGAGCTCACGAAGATGATTGACGTGTGCCGGACGTTCTGATTCCGGCATGAAAACGATAGCACGCCACGGTGCAATGCGGAATCCTCCATTTTCACCGTGCGTTCGCGGGCGAACAAGCGCGGCAAAGATCTTGGCAGAGGCACCCGGGCGCGCTGTGCAGCGCCCCTCCGGCGCCTTTTGCGCTGCGATGCCGGACAGGGTGTTTGAGCGGCGCGCATTCGTCGACGGACGGACGGGTTCGCCTGCGCCTTCACTCACGGCCGTACCTCTCCTTTCCTGCCTACGTAACGTGCGTAACGTAACCTACGTAACGTTACGCACGGCGACACGCACACGCCACCGGCCTCGTGGCCGACGCTTCAGGAAGCCATCGCCGCAGTGATTTCTCCATAAGACGACTGCAGCCGGTCGATCCTTTCCCGCAGATCGTCGAGCCGGTAGGTGGCTTTGTTAGCCAGTTCCCGCACGCTTTCCAGTAAATGCTCGCACAAGGCGGAATGCTGGGCCGCCATTAAATCGAACATCGATGCTTCCGGCCCTTCCGATTGACCCGATGCCGCCGTGACGTGAACCGGACGCGCCCCTCTCTGGGCCGTCCTCAACCGTTCTGTCACTGCGGCGAATTTTTCGACCGGGCCAATGGCCGTGCGAATGGAGGCATCGACTTCATCGAGCGCGGCTTTCAGGTCGAGCGCGTTCTCTTCTATCGACAGGGTGAGTCCTTCCACCTTTTGCTGCGTCATGTAACCCCGCCTGACGAGCGTTCCACTTGCATTGACAATTGCAGCTGTTATTGCCGATACCGCCACGCGCTCCGTCTCAACACGGCTTTTGAGGTCGGTGCATTCTGCAATGACCTCATGGAAGGCACTCAGGTGCGTTTCGATCACTGGAGTAGTTAGCATAGTGATAATCAGGGGTGGACAAAGATAACTGTTTCGATTCGATGCAAAGAGCATTAAGCGTGCCAATCATGAAAGCGACTGGTTCGATGAATCGTTGCGAAGGTGGACGTTATCGCGCGCAGGCAGACAGGAGAAGGAAACAATGTGTCTGAATGGATCCCATTCTGGACGTTTCGGTCGATCTTGCCTGTTCGAAGAAGATAATTCACATAGAAACGTGAAAGTTACCGACCCGCCTAGCAAAAACATTTACTGCGTCGAAATAGATTTTTGACTCGTTGCAGCTTTTAACTGTTCTACGCTCATGGTCAGAGGTGCATTTTAATAATCGTCATTTCGGGTTCGAGAAGAGGAACCGGTATTTCTAGTTTCAAAATTTGTAAATTATTCGCAGGTCCAATGAAAATTTTCCAAAAGAGAAGCTGTTAATTGTTTGCATGTATATCTCGCTCGTTCGATGGACGTTGTTTCTGAATGGCGCAGAGAATCAAATCCGTAGTTCGTTGCAAATTTTGACGCATCTTGGGAAATGGTGCAGGGATCGCTGTTGGTGGCACGGCGCCTTGCTGCGCTGGCTGGAGCGGGTGGTGTTAATTGGAAAAGGCCGCACGAGGCGGCCTTCATGAATTTTAACGTGTGGCTATATACATCGCGATTTCACGGCCCAAATGGATTATTAGCCCATATATTGGGTAAAAATCGGCATAAGCCATTGCATGGATCGTCCTCTCGTGTGGTGAACCGCATGAAAAACCAGCAATTAAAGATTGAAATTTGAAACAATGCCATGAATTGATATGTAGCATGAAAATTTGATTTAAAACATCAGACAATCAATGTGTTTTGTTCATTTCAAAAATTACAGCCTCAGCGAAGAAGAACTGCTCGAGACACATGCTGGAGAATCAGCTTTCGGACTGTGCGGGCGTGCGAGTACTTATCGATGAATGCCGCAGATCGTCCAGTCCAGGTTCGACGCGCCGGACCAATCTGCTTTATCTTGCTCAACTCGGTGGCCACCGCCGGTGACCTGAGGGTTATCCATGAGAACTCTCCAAATGCTTACGTGACCAAGGTGAATTGGGCAACGATCGTTCTCTTGCGGTTTAACCCGCCCGGGCTCTACTGCCTTCCACCCGATCCAACTCACCCAAGGAGCGGAAAATCAGCTACTCAAGCATGTACCGGGTGAACCGATGACGCCGCGCGTGCGTGCAATCTGGCGCCTCGCGATGTTGTTCGTGCGCGAAAGCCGCAAAAAGTCCGCGGCCGACGCCCCGATTCATCGTGTCCTGCGCTCGTTCAGCGCCGGCGTGCGTAGCCGCGGCGCGACCAGTCTGGCGCAGCGGGTGCCGGTGTTGCAGAACCTCTCAGGTGTGCTGACCATGACATCGGGCCTGCTGGCGCAACATCCGGGGTTGGCCGAGACGGCGGTGCGTGTCGCGCTCGCCGAATTGGACAGCCTCAAGGCGCCGCTGAAAGACGCGTCGCTGCGCCGGGCGCTGGAGATCGCGCTGCCGCCGGGACGCTCTGCCGCGTTGATCGATGTGGACGCCGAGCCTGAACGCTGTGGAATAGCGCAGCAGACGCATCGTGCGCTGATCACCCTCGACATGCCCCCCGCATCCACCCAAGCAAAACCGCCGGTAGCGGTGCGCGTCACGTTGATCCGTACCGATACACGCACCGAACTGGTGCAAGACCTGGATGTGGCGAACTCGGCGGCGCGTTTGGCCGGCCGGTTTTCACGTGAGGTTCGCAAGCAGAACGTGGGCGCGCTGATCGCACGTTTGACGGAGTCGATTACCGGCATGCTCGATTTGCGCCAGCGCGCTGCGGATCAAAGTTTCCTCCGCTACCGGTTGCGCGAGGTGAACAAGGACTCGCGCGTCGTCGTGCCCGAAGTGCTCTGGGATTTTTGCAGCGACACGGTGCTCGTCACGCGCTTCGTGCGCAGCGTGCCGCTTTCGGACGCCCAGGCGCTGCGCGCCCGCGGCCTGGACCCGACCCAATTGATTGCCACATGGATCGAGGTTTTTTTCGAGACTGCGCTCGGCGAAGGCGTGTTCCACGCCGGTCTGGAAGCGGCGGGCGCCGCGGTCAGCATTGAGCCGGACAGCCTTGGGTCGCTCGTGCTTGATGGAGATTCGCCGCTCACGTTTTTTGCCGAGCACGAGCGCAGTTTTCTCGTGGCCGGCTCGCACGCGTTGTTGCACGGCGATCACAAGGCGGCGGCGCGTGAACACATGCGACATGGCCGGCCCGACGAACACGAGGAGCAGCATTCGGTGCGTGTGGAAGCGACGTATCGGCGGGAGGCGGAGCGTTTTGCCGGCGATGCCCATCGACATCGGACAGCCGCCGATCTGTTCACGGCACTGGGCAAAGGACCGCTGGAGCACGCATTCGGCGACGCACACACGGGCATTGCGTCCCGGGCGGCGTTGCTCGCGCGCTCGGCGCAGAGCATCGAGGAAATGGCGCGGCGGATTGCTCCGGATATCGACGTGTGGCCGATCGCGCGCCGGGTGATCATGCGTCTGGCGCTGGATCAATTCAGCTCGCATGGCCTCGTGGCGCAACTGGCGAAGGAAGCCGTGCACTGGCCGCACGCGCTGCCGCGCGTGCCGAATCTGCTGGCGGCCTGGGTGACACGGCAGAATCGCCGGAACGCGGATTCGCGGTCCGCGAGGTAGCTGCGCTTTAATGTGCCGGTCGCGCGGAGCTGGAAAAAAGACCTGGAAAGCGCGACAAGGAACGTCGGTTGCTCGATTGATGGAACCTCAAACCATCAGGACAGGAGCACACAATGACCACGACGCAACCGACCACAACACAACGCGACCTCGATAACAGCAAACCGCTTGGCGACTCCGGCAGCGGCGCGAGCGGCGGCGGCTCCGGCGGCAATCTGCCGGGCGGGGCGGCAACAGGCGGTGACGCGCGCCAAGGCGTGAGGCCCGCCGACGCGCCGCTGTCATCGAACTCGAAAGCTGAACCCGGTGAGCCTGACGACCGGGATCTCACGCAGCATCCGAAACAGACTGCCGAAGTCCCGTTGGGCAGCGGTAATACGCCCGAAGCGAGTGGTCGCGGCGGGTTCGGGTCACACAGTTCGGAGCCGGAAGGAGTATCGAAGCCGCGGTCGGTGGATCCGATGCCCGCGACTGACGACAGGGACCATAAGCCACGATAAGCCGTCGAAATATTCGAGTAGCGGGAGCCGCGCCCGTTTTATGCAAAACGGGTCATGGCATGTCGCCTGGCGACGGTGAAATGATGCTGCGGGCGCCAAGGTCGTCCGGGGCAGCATCGTTCGCTGTGCGCGACGACGTCGGCGCGTGGTTCGTGCTGCACGAATCGACTGAATCCTGTGCGATGCAACGCTGAAACGCGTCGGCCACGGCGCTGTCCGAAAACGTATAAACCGTATGGTCGACTAGAAATTCTGTGTCAGAGAGACGGCTTGCGGTGATTGTCATTGGGTTTTCCTATCAAATTTACATCATGTAAGGTATCACCTACCGCCCCGATCCGTGAAGCCCGGCTGAAAACGAGCCGATCAGGACCCAAAAAAACTGGCCGCACTTTTCAGCAGGGCCAGCCGGTTTTCGCACAACTTCTCACACAACCCGTGGCACCCAATTTACCGTTGCCTTGCCCAGATCGCGCCGAGCACGAATCCGATTGCACCAGCTACGAGCACGCCATTGATTGGCTTTGCGATGACCGCCTCACGGACGTTGTCGATGGTTTCGCCGTAGTTAAGCTGAATCTTGCCGAGCACCTGGCGCGCCTTGCCTTCAGCCTGCGTCGCCGTGTCGCCGGTCAAACCGCCGACCGCATCCTGCACCTTGCCCACGACGGTTTGCGCCGCGCCTTCTACCTGATCCTGCACCATGGTGCCTCCCGTTCTAGTTGAAGCGGTTTATCGAAGAATCCGGCTCACCGGAAGCGTTTGGTTCAGCAGGGATCGTGCCCAAGCGCCGGGCCTCCCTTACGCGGGCCGCCCTCAAGCCGTGCCGATCAGGCGGGCGGTAATTTCGACGAGCTGATCGATGGAAAGCGGCTTCCGGTGGAATTCAAGGTGCGGATGCGTGACCGCCGGGGTGCGCGCGGCGGCGCTCGAGAGCACGACGGGAATCTGCGCGAGGGTGTCGTCGGCGGCGAGTGCGTGACATAACGCGACGCCGTCCATGGTGGGCATCATCCAGTCCGTGATGATCAGGTCGGGAGGATTGGCACGCGCTGACTCAAGCGCCAACAAGCCGTTTGACGCCGTGCTGACCTCGTATCCTTCCATCTGGAGCACAAGCCGCCAGGTGGTCAGCAGGTCAAATTCATCGTCTACGACGAGGATTTTTTTCATGTCCGCGTGCCGGTGTCCGGGTCGGACAGCGTGAGCGGGATCGTGCCGCGCGCCGATAACAAAGTGGTCGCGCCGATGAAACCGTCCGTGAGATGCAAGCCGTTTTCATCGATGACGAAGCGGCGGATGGACGGATCGTGGGCGCTTTCGCGTTGCTTGACGACGGAGACGATCCGGTACAGCGACGTGGTTGTCTCCACGTAGCGCATCAATACGATGTTTTCCGTCATTGCCGACGCGCGGATCGAACCCCCATGCGCCATGTCGGCATAAAGCGGCAGCTCCTCGGTGAGCAGCGTCGTGATGCTTTCCTGGCGCAGCCGGTGCGTCAATGCGTTCAGGAACAGCCCGAAACGCTCCACGCGGTTCGCCGAGTCGCGGAACCCTTGAATCCCGTCCACCACCAGCCGCGACGCACCCGTGCGCTTGACCACCGAAATCAGCTCGGCCGCAAGTTCGTCGATGGCGAGCTCCACCGCCGGCCGCCACTCGACGATCAGGCGACCGTCGGCGACTGCTTCGGCAAGATGAATCGACACGGATTCTGCCTTGGCGACCAGCCGCTCCGGCGACTCGTAAAAACCGAAATACACGCAGCATTCGCCATTAGCTACGCCGGCCTCGAGGAATTTCAGTGACAGCAGCGTCTTGCCGATTCCCGATGGCCCGATCAGTGTCGTGGTCGAGCCTTTCACCACGCCGCCGCCGAGCATGGCGTCGAAGTCGGGAAGGCCAAACGCCAGCTTTGACTTCAGGTCCGGCGCCCCTTCAAGCAGCTTCGAGCGCGCTTCCAGGCGTGGGAAAGTGACAAGGCCGTCGGCGGTGATCTTGAAGAAATGGCGTCCCAGCAGATGATCGCGGCCGCGCAGTTTATGCACTTCGATTTCCCGCGCGCGCCGCATGCCGGTGGCGAAACGGTTGAGTTCGACGAGGCCGTCCACGAGCGTGTGTTCCGGATGCGGCTCGTTGCCCGAGAGCGGCGCGAGGATCAGCGTGGTGCAGCCCGCAGCCGATACAAACGCACTCAATTCGTGGATGAACTGCGACAACTCCAGCTCGGTGGAACTGAATTCGCGGGCGCTGCGAAAACCGTCGATCACCATGAAACGCGGACGGCTTGTCTTGATGGTCGACGCGATCAACGCGAGGAAACCGTTCAGGCCGTCGCGCATCAGTTCGTGGTAGCCGGAGACGAACAGCATCTTGTCCGAGATCGCGTCGGCGTTATAGAACGACAGCCCTTTCAGATGCGACAGGAGCTTGGAATGCGACTCCGCGATCAGGGTGATGTACAGCACCGGGTCACCCTCGGCCACGCGATGAAAACCGATCTGCGTGGACAGGATGGTCTTGCCCGCCCCTGCCATGCCTTCTATCAGATACAAGCCGCCCTTGATCAGGCCGCCGCCGAGTATGTCGTCAAGGCCGGGCACGCCGGTTGTTACGGTGCTCGGGTCAGAATCGGTGCGGCTGGATGATGTGGCTTGGTCGGTCATGGAGATCTCGTGTCGTCGCCCGGCTCGTACGTATGTCGTGCAGACGCGGATTATCGCCGAGATGGCGAGCGATACCGGTATTTGTAAATTTTGATGGCGGCGTCGATTAAACCCGGCGATTAAATCGACTGGAAACGCGAGATAGGGGCTTGATCCGGGACCGCGCCGCATCGGCCCTGCCGCATCAGCCTGATCGCGCGCACTTTTCGCGCCCGGTCGCGTTGTCGACGAACGAGGCGCTTGGCACAATGCTGGGCACTACGCGTGTCATCATCCAGGCCGTACCGCTTTAGCTTGTCAAACACCACTCAACTCGCCCGTCATGCTGCGCGCCCTTGCTACCTTGTTGTTATTCCAGTGTTTCGGAGAAGGCCTTTCGATGGGCTTGCATGTGCCCGTTCCCGGCCCTGTGATTGGTTTGTTGCTGCTGTTCGGCTACCTACTGATGAGACCGTCTGCCGTCGATTCAATCGAGCCTACCGCGCTCGAGCTGCTCCGGCATTTGTCCTTGCTGTTCGTGCCCGCGGGCGTCGGCATCATGGCTGCCGCCGGCAAGGTGCGCGGCGAAGGGATCGGGATCGCGGTTGCGCTGGTGGTGAGCACGACACTGGCAATTGCCGTCACCGCGCTTGTCACGCGGGCGCTGATGCGGCGCCAGCTGCGCCGGGCACACGTGAATACGCCTTCATGACTATGAGGACCACGCCATGACACAACTCGGCGCCCTTTGGGTCTACCTCGCCGCGACACCGCTGCTCGGTTTGACCATGACGCTGTTCGCGTACCTGATCGCACAAGGCATCTACGCTCGCGCCAGGTTCAACCCGCTCGCGAACCCCGTGTTGATTGCGGTGGCGCTGGTCGTTGCCGTGCTGAGCATGACGCACACGGCGTATCAGATCTATTTTCAGGGCGCCCAGTTCGTCCATTTCCTGCTCGGACCCGCGACTGTCGCGCTCGCCTTGCCGCTCTATCGTCAACTGCCGAAGCTGCGTCGCGCCGCCGTGCCGCTGGCCGGCGGCCTGATCGCCGGATCGTTGACGGCGATTGTGTCCGCGACCGCCGTTGCGATGTTATTCGGCGTGTCGCGCGTGACGGTGATATCGCTCGCGCCCAAGTCCGCGACCACGCCGATCGCGATGGCTATAGCCGAGCGGCTGGGTGGCCTGCCGTCGCTGACCGCCGTGCTGGTGATTTGCACCGGCGTGTTCGGGGCGGTATCGGCGCGTACGATCCTCAATGTTTTACGTATCGAAGAGCCCGAGGTGCGAGGGTTCGCGTTAGGCGTGGCGTCGCATGGCATAGGGACGGCGCGCGCTTTTCAGGTCAGCGACGAAATGGGCGCATTCGCCGGCCTCGGCATGGGCTTGAACGGCTTGTTCACCGCATTCGTGGTGCCGGTCTTGTTGCCGATGATTTTGCGCTGGATCAACTGACTCGCAAAGAATTGAAACGATAGTCGCAATCCAGGAGAAATTCGGAACTCGCCCATGGTCCGGGCGGCACGCTGATGGTCTCATGCTGGTTGGTTGCGAGCGCTGTTATTGGCGCACGCAAGTCCCACAACTGGTTCACGCCTGTCACGAGTACGCGGTTCAATGATCATTCGCGCGCAGGCATTTTTTTGCGGCGAGTCCTTCTCATGTCCTTGCATGTTCGTTCAGTTTTCTTCATCACCGGCCTGATTGCGTTGGGCGGTTTGTTGCAGGTCTCGCCGAGCCAGGCTGCGACCTCCGTCGACCCGGGTATCTACTCCAACGCGCCGTTCGCTTTCAAGGCGGATCGCGGCATCTTTTCCGGTGTGCCGACACCACCCGTTGATGGGCGCATCTTCTCGCCTATCGACATGCCGGGCGACCCGCATGCCCCGAAGCGCGTTCAGGATCACGTGCGCTTGCGTCACGATCTGTAAAGAACGGCAGGCGTCTCGATGCACTGTGTCGGTGAAGCGGCCAATCAATCCGCAATCAGCCGTTGCACGAATCGCTGCATAAATTGTTTCAAACCGTGGAGTGTTTTCAGGCGATGGTGAGACTATAAAAAGCCTCCTCACGCATTTTCCGCTTTGGCTTTTCTATCTGCCATAATTCCGGTGCTTTCGCATTCTTAATTGCGTTCAACCCGGAAATTCCATGAACTCCAACAATACAACGAGAGGCGGGGCACTGGTCTTGGCATGGTTCGTCCTGTGCGGCGCAGCGTGTGCCGCCGGGCCCACAGCGCCCATGCAAGGCAGTGCCCCGGCAGCCAATGCACTCGGGGACTCGAGCGCGCGCCGCAGTCTCCTGACCAACGGCGCAGCCGACGAACCGCAGGCATCAGTAAATGGCAACGTCGCGGAACTGCAGCAAATGATTCACGATGGAAGGGTAAAGGAATTGCGCACCACGTATAACGGCAGCTATGGCGCGAGCTTGCTGTTTTACCCCGATGAAATGACGTTTTATATTGCATTGTTTCAGCAAAAGAAATTCTGGCGCGTGGTCAAGACTCAAGTGGATTCGAAAGCGGAAACGATTTACGAGGACTTTGCCAAGAACAGCGCCGCGCTCGCCGATACCGAGATCCGCCGCACCAAGCTCGAAGCCGAGAAGAGCTTTGCTGACCGGCTGATCGCGGTCCAGCAAGGGCGCGCGAATCGTCTGCAGGCCGACCTCGATGTCGCGCGGGCGCAGCAAAGCCAGGTCGCCGACCGGCAGGCGGAGCAGCAGGAAGCGATCCGTTCGCTGCGCGCGGAACAGGATGCCGCACAAGCGCAACTGCGTGCGTTGCAAACCAAGGTGCAGGATCTTCAACGCCAGTCGGATGTCGACCTGATGCCGTTGCCGAAGTAAAGCGCGCTTTACGGATCCGGGATCCGGCTTTCCGATATTGCCTTTCCCGCCTGCGCATCGATCGCGCTTAGTGCATTTCGAAGTGTGAAAAAACGGCCGCATTCGCGGCCGTTTTTTATTTCCCGCACGGTAATGGCGCCGCAAATGTTTTCTGATTATTCACGTTTATCGGCTGTTTCAAAAATTGCTCGAAAGTGTTTCGCTAATTAGGAATTATCCAGTTAGGAATGCTAGTTTTTGCGTGCTAACATGCCGCGCGATTTCGGATTCCAGATCATTTTCAAGATCCGGATCGAAGGCTTGAGGCGAATAAGGTGGCTGTGAAAATCGGGTAACTGTCTGATGGCCCATCCAGTACGCATTTGTCTCGATATCTCAGTCACACGTCAATTTAAGAATGGTAAACAAGATGTCCAATAAACTAATCGCTGCAGGTCTGTTGTCAATCGGCGCACTCGCTGGCTGCTCTACGGCTTCGGGTCCGACTTTCAACGCCAACGAGATCCAGACGTCCAATGGCGCGCAGGTTTATCGCGTGGAATGTCACGGTTTGTTCGAAGGCGTGGCGGCCTGCGTGAAGCAGGCCCAGAAGATTTGCGGCGACAAGCCCGCATACAAGCTTGAAACCATGGAACGCCTTCGCGCACAGTCGGAAGATCCGGCCGATCCGCGTGTCCTGACGTTCCAGTGCGGCGCGCCCGCTCAACCTGAAGTTGCCCCGGCCCCGGTGCCGGCTCCGGTCCCGCAAGCCGCGCCGGAAATGCCCCGCCAGATCGATTTGAGCGGCGACGCTAACTTCGCTACCGACAGCGCCACGCTGACGCCGAAAGCGAGCGACACGCTCGACGAATTCGTATCCGCTGCCCAAGGCGTGACGTTGCGCCAGGTCGCAGTGGCGGGCTACACGGATTCGACGGGTTCGGCAACGCACAACCGGCAGTTGTCGCAACGCCGTGCTGAATCGGTGATGCAGTATTTGAAGAGCCATGGCCTGCATTCGCAAAACTACACGGCGCAAGGGTTTGGCGCAGCGAATCCGGTCGCATCGAACTCGACCGTCGCTGGCCGCGCCAAGAATCGCCGCGTGGAAATTCGCGTCAGCACGCAGCAATAATCGGTGTAGCAGGTTCAACACTCCGGGCGCCGTTGCCAGGCATCCAGAAGCGTAAAACCCCCGCAGGCGCGTAGCGCCTGCGGGGGTTTTTTTATGCACGTACGTTCAGAACAGCGTGAGTTGCGCGCGTCCTGGACCGCCTTCAAGCGTCAGCAGATGTTGCTTGCGCTCCACGCCGCCCGCGTAGCCGGTCAGTTCGCCATCTGCGCCTATCACGCGATGACACGGCACGATGATCCCCACGGGATTGCGCCCGTTCGCGCCGCCCACGGCACGCGACGCGCCTGCGGCCACACCCATCCGGCGCGCGAGATCGCCGTAGGTCCAGGAGGTGCCGAACGGGATCTCTTGCAACGCCGCCCATACACGTTGCTGGAACTCGGTGCCATTGAGCCGCAGCGGTACGGAAAACACGCTGCGCTCACCGGCGAAGTACTCGGCGATCTGTTCCATCGCCGTCATGATTGCGCGTGACTTCGGTGGACCCGTATCGATGAGACCGGCCGGAAAGTGCTTCTGGCCGACGAAGAACAATCCCGTCAGGCAGTCGTCCTCCGCGCGATACGCAAGATGGCCCAGCGGACTTGGTGCAATGTGGCATTCAATCAAATTACGTCTCCAGCCAATTTTTTAACGCTCAGATGAACGGATTATCCGTCTTGCCCGCTGGCTTCAGCGGTTCACGGCGAGTTTCACGGGTAGGCTTGCGTCATTCTGCAAGGCATCGACGATAGCGTTTATCGCACTTTTTTGCAGCGCCAGCGCCGTGGTCAAACCGGTCTTGTCCCGTACATTTCCAGGTCGCCGGAAATGGAGATGCGCGCGGCGTCGTTGGCGATCACGAGCGCGTCGCCGTTGATGTTGATGTTGAGTGTATCGGTATCGTTGGCAAATGGCTTAAAGACCTTTCAGTCCTTCAAGCAGCGAGCATCTTGCCATGCTCGCTGCTCGAATTTCGCAGTCGCTTTTGAGTGGTTGTAAATAATTAACTACTCTTTTACCGAGGCGATCAGGGAATTTCAGGGGCGAGTAAGCGAGAGGCGACTCCTAGGCTGGACACTTCATCAGTGTTGGAGATTCAATGGCGTGCGCAGTGCACTCCCCAAGACAGGAAATGCGCGATGAACCGTTACTCCGGCCTCAAGCGCCGAAACGTAGCTCGCGGCGTGCCCCAACAAACCCTGGGAGCTCTTCTTGCCCTGCAAGCGGTGGGCCTTTCCAGCGGCTATTTCAATGGCTAGCGCATTGTCGTAGCGAGCATGGCCAGCGCGTACGCCCAAACTTATACCTTGCGCTATCGCCTTGCGGGACTACATTTAATCAACATCCGGCAAGACCACACGGAGTGAGACGAGCGGCGAAAACGCGTACTGGGTCTCTCGCAGTGACATAAAAAGGAGATGCCAAATGGCAGAGATAGACAAGGAAGACGTTGTTGCGGTGCTGAACCGGATTCTCGAATCCGAGTTGGCCGGCGTCGTTCGATACACACACTATTCGTTTCTTATTTTCGGATTCGGACGTATTCCGATCAGATCCTGGCTGCGCGAGCAGGCCGATGAATCGCTGTTGCACGCACAGCAGGTCGGAGAATGGATCACCACTCTGGGCGCCTATCCGTCGCTTGCGATCGGTCCCCTCCTGGACTCGCACACATTCGATATCTCTTCGATCCTCCGCGACTCGCTGCAAGCCGAGAACCTCGCGCTGGGGCTTTATCGCGAACTGCTCGCGCGGGTCGAGGACCGCTCCGTTGCGCTCGAGGAGTTCGCCCGTCAGATGATCCATATTGAAGAGATGCACGCGGGCGAAGTCGACAAGATGCTGCGTCGCCCTGGTGAAATGACGACGTCGGCCTGAGGGCACGCGGCCCGACGGTGATTAAACTGAATATGGCGGCATCTCGGGGAAGCCTCTTAGCCGACACAGCTGTAACCGGCATCGTTGTTCTGTAGCCCGCTGCGGTCTTCGCGAGCGGCGGCGCTCCGCGATGCGGGACTGCCCCTTGTCGAGCCGAAAGCGACCTATGGCTCGGCGCGACTTCAACGCCAGCTTCAGAGATGCAAGGGTCATTCGTGCCTTTCAGTGGATTGGCTGTCAGTTGACTGGCCAATCCGAAGACAATGCCATTCTCCAGAAAATTTGGTATTGGTCGAATATTGGTCAGCATTGACCGGCGCCATTTCCACGACTGCCCAGTCAGGGAGCGCGTGATGAAAAGATTCGGCGCAGCAATGTTCGATACTTCGAAGCACCACAGACAAGCTTGAACGCTCGCCTGACTGCGTCAGTTGTCAACAGGAAGACCTCTCGCTCGGCGCGGTCACTGAGATTGTTTGAGCCGCCTCGGAAGCGTCTCATTGCAATCTCCAATCAGCTTTCTGATTTGCACCCGAGCAGCGCGGATGCTCAACGTTAACACTGGAGACGTACGCCCTCTGATGCGGCGATCCTTGCACATTGCTCGTTTCCTGAACGTTAAACAAATCAGAATTTAAGTGGGTTGTTACTTTCATTCGCGTCATTAACGCTCGTTCGAGAATGCGCCAGCGTATTCCCGATTGAGCCGAGGTAAGCAAAAGCCGAAATCGATGAATAGGATGGCACTTCACAACGCTCTCCGATTGGTATGCAACGTATCACGACACACCTTTTATTCTTAGCTCAGCAAGCGCGGTCCAATAAGATGCTAGCAAA
Organism: Caballeronia sordidicola; assembly: GCF_000729995.1. Lineage (GTDB taxonomy): Bacteria > Pseudomonadota > Gammaproteobacteria > Burkholderiales > Burkholderiaceae > Caballeronia > Caballeronia sordidicola_A. The sequence goes on from NZ_JNFG01000027.1 coordinate 22,398, forward strand.
CCGATAAGTTAGTGCAACTCATAGTTCCAGAACTTCGCAAGAAGCAAGATTTACAGTGCTCACTCATAGTCCACGGATGCGAATACATCAAGGCGCATCTTTTCGTCGCGGCTCTTTATCTTTGCAACAAAAGCGGTTATTGGTTGCTAACGTCATGATCCTGACTTGAGGTTTTTCCAGGCGTTGCGCGATATTTTTGGACCGCTACATGTCGGTTCATCACGTTGTCGTGATGCGTTGAAATCCACGCGCTCGCTGTCGGCCGACCTGCATCGCATTGCTCCGAGCAAACCCTCGGGCAAGACCTTTCGTGGGAGTTTTCAATGCTGAAGCAGCCAAGCGAACTTCCTACCATCGCGCGGCGTATTGCGGCGGGCGAGTTGCTATTGACGGGCGCCTCCGATGACATGGTGATGAAAGAGCTCAGACTGTCGAAAGTGACCGTTCGGCGATATCGCAAGCTCGTCGAATCGGGAGGTCTGGATGCATTAAAGCTGATGGGAGTGGGTGGGCGCGAATCGGCGCTGGGTGCCGATGGCTACCTGCAGATCGCCGCCGTGCTTCAGGAATCAGCGCGAGTCTACGGGTTCGAAAGCGACGGGTGGACGAATGCCCGCGTGCGACTGCTGATTGAGAGGAAGTTCGGGGTGCGCTTCTCTCGCGTCTATGTTTGGCAACTCGTCACCAATCTTGGCCTGGGTCACGTACTGACGAAGTCAAGGCGATAGCTGGGCGGTTCACGCGGCGCAAGGTTGACCGGGCAATGGCCGCGAGTTTCGAAGTCTATGGTTACATCAAACACCTTGAAACAGGTGCGACTGTATCCATCCCGCCGGTCTCACGTATCAATAGTGACCGGCTTCGCGGATACCGCCAGGAGTGAAGCATTGAAGGTGGTCATCCCGGCCTCAATGAGCCGCTCGGCTTATCGCCTCCTTTTCGAAAAGGAACGTTCATGTCCTGGTTCGCGCAAACCTTAAGGCAGTATCCGGAAATCGCAGTTTTCCTCTCTCTGGGCATCGGCTACTGGGTCGGAGGTAAAAGCTTCAAAGGCTTCAGTCTCGGTGCGGTAACCGCGACCCTGCTGGCAGCCATCGCCATCGGCCAGTTCGGCATCACCATCTCGGCTAACGTCAAGTCGGTCTTCTTTCTCATGTTCCTGTTTGCCGTTGGCTACGGCGTGGGGCCGCAATTCGTACGCGGCATTGCAAAGGACGGGTTGCCGCAGGCACTTTTCGCGGTCATACAGTGCGTGCTTTGCTTGGCCATACCCGTGGCGGCCGCGAAGATTGCCGGCTACGACATCGGCTCCGCCGCGGGCCTGTTCGCCGGGTCGCAAACTATCTCCGCATCCATGGGCCTGGCGACCGATGCGATTAACCGGCTTGGGCTGGCTCCGGACGAAGCCAAAAAACTCCTCGACGCCATGCCGACTGCCTATGCGGTGACGTACATCTTTGGCACCATCGGGTCGGCACTCATCCTGGCGACACTGGGTCCGATGCTGCTTCGTATTGACCTCGTCGCCGCCTGCAAGGAATATGAGGCGCAACTCAGCGGCGGTCAGGAACGCGGGGGCGAGGGTCAGGCCTGGCACCAGTTCGAGCTTCGCGCATACCGCATTGCGCCAGACGGTCCGGCTGTTGGCATGACGGTAGCGGCTGCCGAAGCAAGTGTGCCGGCGGGAACGCGGTTGTTCATTCAGCGAATCCGCCGCGGCGCCGAGATTTACGATGCGACGCTTGATTTCAAGTTGCAGGCAGGGGACGTCGCCGCTGTGGGAGGGCGACGGGAGCAACTGGTCGCGCTGCTGTCGCCGCGCGGTGGTGAGATGGACGACCCGGAGCTGCTCGCAGTGCCGGCAGAAGGCGTGGATATCTACGTCACTTCGAAAGCCGTGGATGGCAAGACGCTGGAGGAGCTCGGGCATCTGCCCGGCGCCCGCGGTATTTTCCTTCGGAGAATCAAGCGTGGACCGACCGAGACGCAGATTCCGGTTCTGCCAAAGACCATATTGCACCGCGGCGACACAATAACGATTGTCGGGCGCACTCAAGACACCGCTGCAGCCGCGAAGGATATCGGCGTGCTCGACCGGCCCACCAGCGTGGCCGACATTGCATTCGTCAGCCTTGCTATCACCGCTGGCGCGCTGATTGGCTCGCTGGTTCTGAGGGTTGGCGCCATACCTCTTACTCTCTCGACATCCGGGGGAGCGCTTATCGCCGGCATTGTCTTTGGCTGGTTGCGTGCCATCCATCCCACCTTTGGCCGCATCCCGGAGCCCACGGTCTGGTTCATGAATTCCGTCGGGTTGAATGTATTCATCGCAGTCGTCGGCATTACGGCAGGACCGGGATTCGTTACCGGTCTCCAGCAGCTCGGCGTAAGTCTCTTCCTGTGGGGAATTGTCTGCACCACGGTGCCGCTCATCATGGGGATGTTCATCGCCAAGTATGTTTTTCACTTCCACCCGGCCATCCTGCTCGGCGTGTGCGCCGGGGCCCGCACGACGACCGCAGCGTTAGGCATGCTGACCGACGCGGCAAAGAGTCAGGTGCCCGGACTCGGCTACACCGTGACCTACGCGGTGGGAAACACGCTTTTGACCATTTGGGGCATGGTGGTCGTCATGCTTCTTTCGTAGCAAGCTCGCGCGTCGACCCTTATCCGAATCGTTTGCGGAGGTGACTGATGGCCAAGCATGAAAAGAAAGAGAAGGAGGCGGCGGGACACGGAGCGCTCGCTGCTCTTAGCCCGTTTGAACTCAAGGACGAGCTTATCAAGGCGGCCGGAGGCGCAGCCGTGGAGCGGCCGGCGAACGTCTCGATGCTCAACGCCGGGCGCGGAAATCCCAACTTCCTCGCGACTATTCCGCGCCACGGATTCTGGCAGTTGGGTCTGTTCGCGATGCGTGAGTCCGAGCGCTCGTTTGCCTACATGCCTGAAGGCATCGGAGGCTTCCCGAAGCATGAGGGCCTTGCTGAACGTTTCGAACTTTTTCTGCGGGAGAACAAGGGCGTTCCCGGCATCGATTTCCTGGCTGGCGCCCTGTCCTACGTTCGCGACCAGCTGGGCCTCTCGGGCACGGACTGGCTGTACGAAATGTGTGAGGGCATTCTTGCGTCGAACTATCCTGTACCGGACCGGATGTTGAAGCTGTCGGAGGTCATCGTCGGGCAGTATCTGCGTCGCGAGATGATTGGCAAGCATCCGTTTATTGGAGAGTTCGATATCTTCGCGGTCGAAGGCGGCACGGCCGCAATGACGTACATCTTTAACACCATGCGGGAGAATCATCTCATCACGGCGGGCGACACCATCGCGTTGGGAAGACCCATCTTTACGCCGTACATCGAGATTCCAACGCTCAATGACTATCAGCTCAAGGTGGTGAACCTTGATGCCAAGGTCGAGAACGACTGGCAGTACTCGAACGAAGAGCTCGACAAGCTTCGTGACCCGAAAGTGAAAGCGTTTTTCCTGGTCAATCCGAGCAATCCGCCGTCCGTGAAGATCAGCGACGAAAGCCTGCAATACATTGCGGATATCGTTAAGGAGCGGCCCGACCTCATTCTGCTGACCGATGACGTATACGGGACCTTTGCGGACGATTTCGTGTCGCTCTTCGCGCTTGCGCCGCAGAACACGATTCTCGTGTATTCGTACTCAAAGTACTTTGGGGCGACTGGATGGCGCCTGGGCACCATCGCAACGCACAAGGACAACGTCCTCGACCGGCTCCTGGCCGAGCTTCCTGCAGACATCAAAAAAGAGCTGAACCATCGGTACGAGTCCATCACGACGGAACCGGAAAAACTCAGGTTTATCGACCGCCTTGTCGCAGACAGCCGGACGGTGGCGTTGAACCATACCGCTGGACTGTCGACGCCGCAGCAGGTCCAGATGGTGCTGTTCTCGCTGTTCTCGTTGATGGACACGCAGGACGCATACAAGACTGCGCTCAAGCGGTTGATCCGCTCGAGGAAGCGAGCGCTGTACGAAGAGGTCGGTATTTCGTTCAAGGACGATGATCCGAACCAGGTCGACTACTACACCATCCTCGACCTGAATTTTTTGGGCGAACGCGCCTATGGACCTCAATTTGTCAAATGGCTGGAGGACAACACAAAACCCTCGGAACTGCTCTTCGAGTTGGCTAAGGAGGCGCGCGTCGTGCTCTTGCCTGGCCTTGGTTTCGGCACCCAGCATCGCTCCGGGCGTATCTCGCTCGCGAACCTGAACGAGTCCGACTATCGCAAGATAGGACGGGCGCTGCGAAAGTTGATGGACGAGTACGTGGAGCGCTACAACACGGCGACGGGAAGCCATCTGAAGCCCGGGAAAGCCATTTAGCGCTCAGGCCATGAGCAGCTGCAGGCCGGACATATCGAGGGCGCGATGTCAGCTTCCGGCCTGCCTTCTACCCGTCACACGCTTTTACTGCGGCTACGACGGCCCGTGGCGAGCATGAATCGCAGGAGTAGGCGCGCAGAGGCCTGCGACAGCAGGATAAGCTCGGCCGCGAGCGATTCGGTCATGCGATTCGGCTGCATGCCGAACCGGTTGTGGCGGCGTTGCGTGTCGGACGGCGGTGCGCCTTAGCGCAGCGAGACAGCAGCGGGTGCCGTTACGGTCCGGCCGTACGGAAGAAGGCAGGTACCGAGGTCAAGCGTGACGTTGAATACCGAGCGGCTGCGCACACCTTCGCGGCCACGAAACTCTACGGTCCCGTCGGCACCCACCACAATGACCTCCTCCGCTCCGCTGCAAAGGTAGGCGTGGGTCCGGCTGTCGAGACTGGCCGCGCAGACTGCATTGCCGAACAGTACCTCCACGCATAGGTCCGGAGCGAAGGCTAAGGGATGGGTCCCTTGCTCTGCATCATCGTCGGGCCACTTCTCTTCCGGCATCCAGACCATATCGGGAACCCGGACGCCGAAAGTCCGCGTGACGATAGGCAAACGTAACGCCACGCGGGGACCCAATTGGCTGGCGAGTTGGCAAAACACGTCGGTTTTAAATATTTGATGCCAGGGGTCTTCGTCCCGAACCAGAATATCGCCGGCCGGGCTAAGTTCAAATGCGGTGTCAGCAAGGTCGCGTCGGACCGCTAACGTGCGCCAGATAGCAAGGAGAGAGTCTGGTTGTAGAAAATGCGTTTTCATTGGCGCGCTGTCCCGACGACAAATTAACTGTAGTACGCAGGCGCGCGGAGAGCGCGGGCAAATCATTGGTATTCGTGCAGCGATGTGAAGCCGCCGCCCTGGACCGCTACCGCCGGTCCGTCGATGCATCGATGAAGAATTCCTAAACAACCTGCTCCTGGGGATTTACATCCGCGGTAGCCGCTGCGAGGCGGTCGAGCAATCGCTGCAACCGATCCTGTTGCGCGCGCATTAGCCCCCGCGTCGCATAGGCCTGAAGCACCCGACCGCGCCAGTAAGCTTGCGCAAACAATGAGTTCGCACCCTCCGTGCAAAGAACTCGCTCGAGATGGCTAATTGCGACGTCAATATTTTGAGGCGTATACGGGCTCACGCCCACAGCTCCTTTTTTACTGGCGGATTTCACTGCGTTCTCTCAGTTGTAAATTTCTTGTACCTGACGCGCGTGCGTCGCTAGCGACAGCAGCCCGCTTACGTCTATCATGCGCCCATTAGTCTTATGTTTAGTACATTAAACTAAACTATGTAGCAAGATACAGTAAACGGACTTTCGAAAAACTTAGGGTTAACGTTAATTATCGGCATTATCCAAGCCCCTGCGGCCCGATAACGGTACTACCTACCGGGCGAGGCACCTCAAGTTGCCGCTCGCGCGGCATCATTCGCCCGGATCTCGCGACTCACGGCATCCGTTTGCAGCTTCAGCGGATGGACGACGGATGACGTGCGAGCGCAGTCACCTTCATCGTCATATACGGAAACAACGGCAGACCTGACAGGATGGTGTGCAGTTCGTCATGCGAGTCGACGTCGAAAACGCTGTAGTTCGCATACTCACCAACAACGCGATGTAGCTGCTGCCATTTGCCTTGCTGCTGGAGCTCTTGTGAGTAGGCTTTTTCTCGTGACTTGATTTCGTCGGCCCGAGCAGATGGCATGTCGTGTGGCAGGTGTACGTCCATTCTTACGAGATAAAGCATAGGTCTCTCATTCAAAAAGTAGGGGTCTCTCAGGTCCGCCAGCACAATAATTAGATGCGTCTATGTTGTGGGTGCCGGGTTGACTGCGCGCTCAGATATTTTTGTCGCGACGATAAAAAGCGAGCTTCTCTTCATCGATATGCAGGCCCAGGCCGGGCCCTTGCGGCAAATGAAGATCGAAGTCCCGGTATTGGGGGCGGGCCGTGACGATGTCGTCTTTCAACAAGAGCGGTCCGAACAGCTCTGTACCCCAGGAAAGCTGTGGAAGAGAGGCGAATCCGTGTGCCGATGCAATCGATCCAATGCTGCCCTCAAGCATCGTGCCCCCATACAGGGACACGCCCGCTGCATCCGCAATGGCCGCTGTACGCAACATTCCGTAGATTCCACCGGACTTCGCGATCTTCAATGCAAACACGTCCGCACATGCGCCGCGCACGAGCTCAAGGGCGTCCTCCGGACCGGTCACTGCTTCGTCCGCCATGATGGGCACGATAAAACGCGCTGCAAGTCTGGCGAGTGCTCCGCGCTGTTCTCGCGGAGTGGGTTGCTCGATGAGGTCGACGCCGGCAGCTTCGAGCGCTTCGATTCCCAGCGCTGCGTCAACCTCATTCCATGCCTGATTTACGTCTACAGTGACTTTGGCGCGGTCGCCAAGCGCGGCTTTGATTCTCGATACGTGCGCTACGTCATCACGAACGCTACGCCGGCCAATCTTCAGCTTGAACGTATTGTGGCGACGCTCGGCGAGGAGCATTTCCGCTTCCTCGATGTCCCGTTGGGTGTCCCCGCTGGCGAGCGTCCAAAGGACCGGAAGTGTCTTGCGGACAGTGCCTCCCAGCAGCGTTGAAACCGGGACGCCCAGGCGCTTGCCCTGAGCGTCCAGCAGGGCCGTTTCAATTGCGCACTTGGCAAACCGGTTTCCTCGAGCGACCTTGTTGAGCTTGAGCATTGCGTCGTTGATGTTGGTCGCATCGTGCCCGACGATTGCGGGTGCAAGGTAAGTGTCGATGGTCAGCTTGATGCCTTCGGGGCTCTCTTCCCCGTACGACAGACCGCCAATCGTGGTGGCTTCGCCAATACCTTCAATGCCATCGCTTGTGCGCAGACGGACAATAACCAGGGTTTGTTGCCGCATCGTCGCCATTGCCAGCTGATGCGCGCGAATGGTCGGGAGGTCTACGAGAATCGCTTCGACGGAGGTGATTTGGGCGTTCATACCTGAAATGGCGGAGTGGATGGGTTGCAGAAGTATTGCGCGCCCAGGAATCGCCTGTCCAACACCATCGACGTCTAGTGTCATACCCCCGAGGTATGACGCTTATCACCGCCCCGCTTCAATACGGGGTGCATACGATATCTTTTCCTCCGCGTAGAGCCGATAGATGAGTTCGAGCATTTCCTGAATGTCTCGCGACTCGTCGAGCATGCGCATGCTCATGATGATGGGGGAAACCAGAGTGGGGTCGTCCAGTTCCTTGTAGCTCACATCGTCTCGCTTCAGGCCGTACACGCTGCTTGGAACGACAGAAATGCCTTCCCCCGCTGCGACAAGTCCTAACGCAATCTGCAACTCTCGTACTTCATATATCCGCCGCGGCTTGAGACCACGGTCCTGGAATACCGAGAGCACCTGGTCTGCATAACTGGGTCGCGGCGACTTGGGGAAGATGATCAGGGTTTCGCTCACCAGATCGCTGAGAGCGAGAATGGGCTTGAGGAGAGAGAGGGGATGTCCCTCGGGGAGTGCAACAATCATCTTCTCCTCGCGAAGAATCACGCGGCGGATGTTCACGTCCTCATGTCGGATACGGCCGAAGCCGATATCAATCTGGCCGTCCTTCAGCGCCCTGATCTGGTCCATCGTCGACATTTCGTGGAGGCTGAGTTCGACTGTCGCGTTCTCGTCGCGAAAGCGCCGGATGATTTTGGGCAGCATGCCGTACAGCGTCGAACCCACGAAACCGACAGAGAGGCTGCGCTCGATGTTGCCCACGCGCCTCGTCATTGATTCGAGCTCGGCTGTCTGAGCCAGCAACTGCACGGCATGGGCATAGAAGAACTTGCCCGTCTCCGTCAGCTTCAACGGGCGCGAGTCGCGCTGGAATAGCTGAACCTCAAGCGTCTCTTCCAGTTGTTGTATCGAACGGCTCAAGGGCGGTTGGGCCATGTGCAGCCGCTCTGCCGCGCGCGTGAAATTGCGTTCTTCGGCCACAGCGACGAAATAGCGAAGATGCCGCAGTTCCATCTCAATACCTCCTGGATATAGACCAATACTAAATCAGTGTTGGACGGGGCTTTCCAGCCTCCATTATTCTCCACTTACACCTGTTTCAGCGCCAGATTATACCTTCCAGGCATATCTAAGTCGGTGCTGAATACAGGGTTAACCCCATCTAAAAATAGAGAGTTCAGGAGCAGACATGAGCGTGCAAGTGTTCAATACGAAGGAAGTGCAGGACCTGCTGAAGGCCGCTACCAACCTCGGAAGCCAGGATGGCAATGCTCGCGGCAAACAGATTGTCCATCGCCTGCTGGGTGATCTGTTCAAGGCCATCGACGACCTTGACATGACGCCCGATGAAATCTGGGCCGGCGTCCAGTATTTCAACAAGCTCGGCCAGGACGGCGAAGCAGCGTTGCTTGCCGCTGGTCTCGGTCTGGAAAAGTATCTCGACATTCGCATGGATGCCGAAGACAAGGAAGCCGACATCGGCGGCACGCCGCGTACCATCGAAGGTCCGCTGTATGTCGCCGGTGCCCCGGTGCGCGATAGCGTGTCCAGGATTGACATCGATCCCGACCAGGATGCCGGCCCGCTGGTCATCCGCGGCACGGTCACCGGCCCGGACGGCAAGCCCGTCGCGGATGCGGTAGTCGAATGCTGGCACGCGAATTCACACGGCTTCTATTCGCACTTTGACCCGACCGGCGCGCAGAGCGAGTTCAATTTGCGCGGTGCGGTCAGAACCGGGGTCGACGGCAAATACGAATTCCGTACGCTCATGCCGGTGGGCTACGGCTGCCCGCCGCAGGGCGCGACCCAGCAACTGTTGAACGTGCTCGCCCGCCATGGCGACCGTCCGGCTCATGTGCACTTCTTTGTCACCAGCGATAAGCACCGCAAGTTGACTACTCAAATCAATATTGAAGGCGACCCGTTGATTTGGGACGATTTCGCCTACGCCACCCGCGAGGATTTGATTCCGCATGTGGTTGAAAAGAGTGGGGGCACTGCGCTGGAAATGAAGGCTGATATCTACAAGGAGATTGAGTTCAACATCGAGTTGACTCCGCTGGTTCAGGGCAAGGATAACCAGCTCGTCCATCGCCTGCGAGCGTCGGCCACGGCGTAACTGCTTAGCGCGGCTGCTACGTCGACCCACTGCTGCCGCTCAATTCTCCGCAAGAATCTTTTGACACCTATGCACGTGCTCCATTGCCTGGAGCACGTGAGGGAGAGCACTCATGTCCGCCATTATTGACAAAGCCAAGCAGCTGGATGAACTGCTGCACACCGCTGTTCAGGATGACAAGCAGAGCGGTGTATTCCGCTGCCGACGCGACATCTTCACTAACGCCGATTTGTTCGAGCTCGAGATGAAGCACATCTTCGAGAGCAATTGGGTGTACCTGGCGCACGAAAGCCAGATCGCCAACAACAACGACTATTACACCACCTGGATCGGCCGCCAGCCCGTGGTTGTCACTCGCGACAAGAGCGGTGAACTGCACGCGGTCATAAACGCCTGCGCACACAAGGGTGCGATGCTGTGCCGGAAAAAGCACGGCAACAAAGGCACCTTCACCTGTCCGTTTCACGGCTGGAGCTTCGCCAACACCGGCAAGCTGCTGAAAGTGAAGGATGCGAAGACGACCGAATATCCGGTGCAATTCAATACCAACGGTTCGCATGACTTGAAAAAAGTCGCGCGCTTTCAGAGCTATCGCGGCTTCCTCTTCGGCAGTCTCAACGCAGACGTGCTGCCCCTGGAAGACTACCTCGGCGAGACCAAGGTTGTCATCGACCAGATCGTCGACCAGGCCGCGAACGGGCTTGAAGTGTTGCGGGGCAATTCGTCGTACATCTACGACGGCAACTGGAAAATGCAGATGGAGAACGGCTGCGACGGCTACCACGTCAGCACCGTGCACTGGAACTACGCCGCGACGATGGACCGCCGCAAGGTTGACGGCACCAAGGCGGTGGATGCAAACAGCTGGAGCAAGTCGGTAGCCGGCGTGTACGGGTTCGACCACGGCCACATTCTGTTGTGGACCAAAACGATGAACCCGGAAGTGCGACCGGTCTATCAGTATCGCGAAGAAATCAAGGCACGCGTGGGCGAAGTGCAGGCAGATTTCATCGTCAACCAGACTCGCAACCTGTGCCTGTATCCGAACGTGTTCCTGATGGACCAGTTCAGCACCCAGATTCGCGTGGTACGCCCCTTGAGCGTGAACCAGACCGAGGTCACTATTTTCTGCTTTGCCCCAAAGGGTGAGAGCGCAGCCGACCGCGCTACCCGGATCCGCCAATACGAGGACTTTTTCAACGTCACGGGAATGGGCACCGCTGATGACCTTGAAGAGTTCCGCGCTTGTCAAACCGGCTATGCCGGCACCACTGCGTTGTGGAACGACCTGTCGCGCGGGGCGCCGTTGTGGGTCGATGGCCCCGACGCGAATGCGAAGAGTATGGGTATCGAACCGGTTATATCAGGCGAGCGCAGCGAAGACGAAGGCTTGTTTGTATGCCAGCACGAATACTGGGTGCACGTGATGCGCGATGCACTGAAAAAGGAACAAGGGGGGGCTTTGGTATGAGCGTCGACTGCCAAAAAATCTGCGCCGTGCTGTACCGGGAAGCACGCCTGCTTGATGACCGCCAGTGGGACGAGTGGCTAGCATGCTATGCCGAAGACGTCAGCTACTGGATGCCCGCGTGGGATGACGACGACCAGCTCACCGACGACCACGAGAATCAGGTTTCGCTGATGTATTACCCGGACCGTGGTGGCCTGGAAGACCGGGTATTTCGCATCAAGACCGAACGCAGTGGCGCCTCTATGCCTGAGCCGCGTACCAGCCACAACGTCACCAATGTGGAAGTGCTGGCCGAACGCGGCAACGAAGTGGACGTGCGCTACAACTTCAGCACGCTCAGTCACCGCTACAGAATGAACGACCATTTTTTCGGAACCATGTTCGTCACCTTGCGGAATGTCGACGACGCATGGTTGATTTCAGCCAAGAAAATTGTGCTGAAGAACGACTACATCCGCCAGGTGCTCGACATTTATCACGTTTGATGTCGAGTACCGGCAGGAAACTGGAAGTGAAGGAGACAGCATGTCCAGCTACAACATTGCACTGAACTTCGAAGACGGCGTGACCCGCTTCGTCGCATGCAAGCCGGGCGAGAAGGTGCTCGATGCCGCCTTTCGCGCGAAGATCAACTTGCCAATGGATTGCTCCGATGGCGTGTGCGGTACCTGCAAGTGCCGCGCCGAGAGCGGCAGCTATGACCTTGGCGACGAGTACATTGAAGACGCGCTGAGCGAGGACGAGAAGGAGAGTGGCCTCGTACTTACCTGCCAGATGGTGCCGCAAAGCGATTGCGTGATTGCAGTGCCGGCCTCTTCCACTGCTTGCAAGACTGAACAGAGCAAGTTTGCCGCGACGGTATCGACGGTTGAGCCGCACAATGATGCGGCCGTCGTGCTCGAACTCGACGTGGATTCGGCCGCACCAGTATTCCTGGCGGGTCAGTATGTCAACATCGATGTTCCCGGTAGTGGCCAGCATCGTTCGTATTCCTTCTCATCGGCACCGGGGCAATCGAAGGTACGTTTTCTGATCAAGAGGATTCCCGGTGGCGTGATGAGCACCTGGCTTGAATCCGCCCAGCCAGGCAACAAGGTGGAGTTGATCGGGCCGTTGGGGAGTTTCTATCTGCGTGCCGTGGAGCGGCCGTTGCTGTTCCTCGCCGGCGGCACGGGCCTGGCTCCGTTCCTGTCAATGCTGGAAGTGCTGGCGCGCGCCGATTCGCAGCAGAAGGTCCACCTGATTTATGGCGTGACCCGAGACCTTGACCTGGTGCAGGTCGATGCAATCGAAGCCTACCTGGCGAAGTTGCCGAATTTTACCTACACCACCGTGGTGGCTGACACGGATTCAATGCATCCCGCCAAGGGTTGGGTGACGCAGCACATGCCGGCCGAGGCCTTGAATGAGGGTGACGTCGACGTTTACCTCTGCGGCCCGCCACCGATGGTCGATGCAGTGCGTAAGTATTTCGACGATAACGGCGTGAAGCCCAACAGCTTCCACTACGAGAAGTTCACTCCCAACGCAGCACCGAGGACCGCATGAACACGCAACGATTTGCCGGCAGGGTCATGGTTGTCACCGGCGCGGCGCAGGGCATCGGCCGCGGCGTGGCGCTGCGTGCGGCAGCCGAGGGCGCCAAGGTGCTGTTCGTCGACCGCGCGGACTTCGTCTCCGAAGTAGCCGCCGAGGCGAGCGGGGCGGACACGGTAGGGTTCGTCGCTGACCTGGAGACCTACGAAGGCGCGGCATCGGCGATGGCTTTTGCAGTGCGCCAGTTTGGCGGTATCGACATACTCATCAATGGTGTAGGCGGCGCGATTCGCATGCGCCCGTTCGCTGAGTTCGAACCTGAGCAGATTGACGCGGAGATTCGCCGTTCACTCATGCCGACGCTGTACGCTTGCCATGCAGTGCTGCCGCACCTGCTTAAGCGCGGCGGCGGAACAATCGTCAATATTTCATCGAATGCCACGCGCGGTATCCGCCGCGTACCGTATTCGGCGGCCAAGGGCGGAGTCAACGCGATGACGCAGTCACTGGCGATGGAATACGCGGAGCACAACATCCGCGTGGTCGCCACCGCGCCGGGCGGGACCGACGCGCCTGCGAGACGGGTCCCGCGAAATACGGCAGGCGACAGCGAGCAGGAAAAAGCCTGGATGGGCGACGCGGTCAAGCAGGTCACTGAATCGACCTTTCTCAAGCGCTACGGCAGCATCGACGAACAGGTCGCGCCGATTCTGTTCCTCGCTTCGGACGAGGCAGGCTATATCACCGGCACTGTGTTGCCAGTAGCCGGGGGGGACACCGGCTGACCCTTGATGAGCGCGGTCACGCAGGACAGTGGCACTCCCTATGTGACCGGTTCGTTGTCGATCGGAGGATTGGCTGGAGCGACAAACAGCGTCAAGCTTGTGGAGCAGGATGCGCTGAGGACCATCATGTGGCGATCGTATCGACGGTATTCATGCGGTCGGCGGCCAAAACGCACACGCGATAAAATGCTCCCGCCGTCGCATGGTGCATGCGTGCATCGTGGGGCCGCGACGGTCGCGTCCGACTATGCTGCGACTTTGCCGGTTTCTCCTTTGCTTCCATTTGCGAGCTTCCGCGCCCATGACTTCGATCAGCCGCATGCTTTGCGCTGTTTTAGCTTTAGCCGTATCGATTGCATCGCCTGCTTTCGCTGCTTCCACCGCTTCCACCGATGAGGCCGCGTCCTCGCCAACGGTCGCTTCATCACCGGGGCCGTCCGACAACGATGGTCCTGCGTACGGCCCCGAACTCGAGGGCTTCGACTATCCGTATCCGGTCGGCCGGTTCGCGATTTCATCGCAGCGGCAAATCGTGCGCATGGCGTATATGGACGTCGCGTCCAAGCGTCCTAACGGACGAACCGTGGTCCTGCTGCACGGCAAGAACTTTTGCGCGGCGACGTGGAAGGAGAGCATCGACGTGCTCACGGAAGCGGGGTATCGCGTGATCGCGCCGGACCAGATCGGCTTTTGCAAATCGACCAAGCCGGTGCGGTATCAGTACACGTTCCAGCAACTGGCGCGCAATACGCACGCGTTGCTTGCGGCGCTTGGGGTGAAGAAAGCGACGCTCGTCGCGCATTCCACGGGCGGCATGATTGCGGTGCGCTATGCGCTGATGTATCCGCAAGAGACCGAGCAGCTCGTGCTGGTGAATCCGATTGGGCTGGAGGACTGGAAGGCGAAGGGCGTGCCGTCCATTTCGATCGATGACTGGTATGCGCGCGAGTTGAAAACCAGCGCCGATGGCATTCGCAAATACGAGCAAGCCACCTATTACGCGGGGCACTGGGACTCACGTTACGAGCCGTGGGTGCAGATGCTGGCGGGAATGTATCGCGGTGCGGGCAAGGACGTTGTCGCGTGGAATTCGGCCTTGCTCTATGACATGATTTATACGCAGCCGGTCGTGTATGAGTTTGGGCAGATCCGGACACCCACTTTGTTGCTGATCGGCGATAAGGACACAACCGCGATCGGCAAGGATCTCGCACCGCCGGAGATCCGCCCGACGCTCGGGCGTTATCCGGAGTTGGCCAAACGCGCGGTGGAGGCGATCCCCGGTGCAAAGCTGGTCGAGTTTGCGGAGCTGGGGCATGCGCCACAGATGCAGGACCCGCAGGCGTTTCATCAGGCTCTGCTCGATGGGCTGGCAGCGCTGCCGGCGAATCGCTGAGCGTTCAAACGGCTTCCTGTCGCGCCACCGTACTGCTGCGTCCCTCGCCGCCAGGCGAAAATGCCTGGAGCTATTTTGCCGGTCATCGCAGATTGACACCGGCCATTTACCACAGGATGATTCGCCGCCTTTCCACGTAGGCAAAGCGAAAGTTCGGACATTCAAGCAGCACCCGCCATGCACTTTATGGCTAACGTTTGTTTGTGCGGATCAGAAGCGTGCGAATGTTAGAGCGGCTTCGCGACAGACTCGCCACCTATTGAGCTTATGCCGGTGCGACGGCGTCGAGCGCTTCCTCTTCCGACGGATGTGTGTGGGTCTGCCGGATTTGCTCGATCATCCTGGTTAAGACATCGAAGGCCGTTTCCGGCGTGGCCTGCGTCGGGGTTGGCTTGCTTGGGTTTTGATGTGCGATCCAATCACGATATTGCTTGATTTGCTTGACCTGTCCGATGAGATCAGAGTCAACTTCGCCTTTGAAAAGGTTGAGAATCTCACCAAACCGCCAGTACTCGACTTCACTTTCGAACTTTTCTGCCAGCCTGTTCGCATACTGCTGTGGATATCCTGCGGCCAGCAGACGGTTCGCCGTTTGCAGATGCTCGATGACGAACCGCTCGAATGTGGCGAACAGCGCCAAGATGGCAAGGTCCGCTGCTTGCTTTGCTGCATCTTCGAGGGCGGTATTTGCCTCCTCCGGAGTTGCCTCAACGAACTGTGTGCGTCGGATGAGTTCTTCATGCTGGATTTGAATCGTGCGCGTGGCGACCTTGAAGCAATCGTTCGCCACAGCAAATGCCTTATATACGGGATCCAGTGGGTTATTAAAATTCATAGTCGGACACGTCCGTGAGCAGGTCAAGAAACAGACTTTCATCAACGCGCTTTGGCCGGCGTACCCTGGCCTCGATCCAGTACCAGCCATCTCCGTCGACTCCAGAAAGCATGGGTGTCGACGACGAGGCGGTGGTTTTTCCACCAACGATAGTTTGTGTCGAAAATGCCGGACCTTTTCCAACATAGAAAAGGAACGCATGTCTCGTCACACGGCCGATCAGGTCCACTCTCCCTTGCGCGCCGATGATTTTTGATCCGACAGGCAGGATCTTGGCCACTAACACTCCGTCCTTTGATATGTGAAGGCTCGGGGCATCATATTGGGCCATTAGCTCTTCATTGAGCGTTACAGTGTCGCGTTCTACGGTTAGACCATGTTCTCTGCACCAGCCACTCACTGCCCCCAAAAAGCTCGTGACGCGCTCCACATACTCGATGGAAGAAAAGCCTGCATCTTCAGTTTTCGGTTCAGCCACTATCTGTCCTTGTATTGTCAGCATGCGCCCACTGCGGCACGCCAACGCCTGCCAGCACATTCGATATATTTGCCCGTATCAGTGAGACATGAGCAGTGTTCTCGTACTCATATCTGAGGCGTCAGGCTACCACTGAATCTGTCTCGAAATCCTTTAAGCTAGCATGTCGCCGCTTCCTTTCTAAGGACACAACCGCGATCGGCAAGGATCTTGCGCCGCCGGAGATCCGCCCGACGTTCGGGCGTTATCCAGAGTTGGCTAAACGCGCGGCGGAGGCGATCCCCGGTGCAAAGCTGGTCGAGTTTGCGGAGCTGGGGCATGCGCCACAGATGCAGGACCCGCAGGCGTTTCATCAGGCATTGCTCGCAGGGCTGGCAGCGCTTGGTGGGAATAGTAATTGACAGGGTGCTTGTAGAGACCGCCTATAGAGATCCCCTCGTGCACACGATACCCCGGCTGCCACTATGAAGACGTTCCTGCTCTATGTTGTGACCGCCATTGCCGAGATAGTGGGCTGCTATTTCCCCTATCGATGGCTGAAGGAGGGCGGTTCTCCCTGGCTGCTTATCCCCGGTGCGATGGCACTCGCACTCTTCGCATGGTTGCTCACGCTGCATGCCAGCGCCGCCGGCCGCGTGTATGCCGCGTACGGCGGCGTGTATATCGCCGTGGCGATCATGTGGCTATGGATAGTCGAACGGATTCGCCCGACTAGCTGGGATCTCGCCGGCGTCGCGATCGCGCTGGCCGGCATGAGCGTGATCGCGTTTCAGCCGCGCGGGTGATCGAGCTGAAAAAGCCAGGCGTCGAACAATTCAAAGTCAAGCCTCCAGCGCCAGCAACGCAAACGTCGCGAGCCAGTGCTCGCCCATGTAGTCACCCGCCACATGCGCCAAGCCCTCTGCAAGGTGGGCGTTCGCGGCGGCATCGAGCAAACCGATACGCACGTCGCCCGCCGGCAGCGCACGCGCGAGCGAACGCTGGCACCACGCGCGGCTGAGGTTCAGGCCGTCGAGGTGGGCGAGCTTGCCGTCACTGCGATCTGTCACAGTGGCCGGCACGAACAGCGTAGCGGGTTCGCTCGCGTCCAACCGGGGCAGGAACCGGTCGAACCAGCCGGCGAATTCGGCCGGGGGCAATACCCGCCGCATCAACTCGGCTTCCATTAGCGACGACGATAAAAACTCATCGCCGCCCGGTTCCCACGCCTGACAATCCGCATCGTTCAGATACCAGCGGCGCGCCGTATCGGCGATCAGCGTTTCGAACGCCGTGTCACCCACTTGGCGCGCATAGCCGATAGCCAGCGTCAACGCGAACGCCGTATTGAAATGCGTGCCCACCCGCAGCGGATACGTCAATTTCGGCAGGTACTCCGTGAAACGCTCGACAAACGCGTGCGCAAGCGGCGCCAATGTCACGGACCAGCGCTGGCCTTCTGTTGACTGCATCGAGTGGAGCTGGCCGGCAAGCGCGAGCAGCCATGCCCAGCCGTACGGACGCTCGAAACCACGTGCCTCCGGGCGCTGCAAGTACGCGAGTTCGGCGGCGACATTGGCATGAGTGAAATGCAAGTCGATCAACGCACGAATTTCGGGTGCTTCGGGCAACGCGGGAAAGCGGTTCACAAGCCGCGCGATCAACCAGTATCCGTGAACGCACGAATGCCAGTCGAAGCTGCCATAGAAAATGGGATGGAGGGCGCGCGGGCCTTGGGCATCGGCGGCGCTGCCCATCACGTGGTCGAGCTTGTTCGGGTATTCGCGCGTCAGGTGGCCCAGTGCGAGCCGGGCGAATTTCGATGCCAGGGCGGCGTCGAGCGTGTGATGCGTTTGATCGGACTGCGAGGTCATGCGGTTCTCCAGGAAAAACAGGCGTCCGCAATTATGGCAAGAGTTCGGCTGAGGGACCGCGTGAATAGAGAGCGTCAACGCGCGGGCAGGGCGTCGTTTTTTGTAACTCAGGGTAATTACTAAATTCTTTCAATTCGAGTGATTGTAAGGGTTCATTCTGAGTGTTTCACGCTGTCGCTCGGTTGGCCGTAAACCGTTGATCTAGTGGAAATTCAAAGCTAAGAAGGGCTTTGCGGAATTTTGATCACTTCGTGTTCTGACAAATTTCTTTCCATGGAAATTAATATGTAAGCTAAATTTTGGCTGACTGTCATATTGCATCAAGCTGCTTCTCGTCGTATAAACGTGCGCGCCAACGCAGCTCAAGGCGGCCCATCGTCGGCATGAGACCGGCGCAAGAGCGGCCACATGCCGCCGTTTTTAACACGCGACAGGAGCTTCACCCAGCATGGCCGACACCGTCCTCTCAACTTCAGCCGACACCCGGCGACGCGTTCTCGCGATCGTCGGCGCTTCATCGGGAAATCTCGTCGAGTGGTTCGACTTTTATATCTACTCGTTCCTCGCGCTGTACTTCGCGCCGGCGTTCTTTCCGAGCGGGAACCCGACCACGCAGTTGCTCAACACCGCGGGCGTGTTTGCAGCGGGTTTCCTGATGCGGCCGATTGGAGGCTGGATGTTCGGCCGTATCGCAGACAAACACGGCCGCCGCACCTCGATGATGATTTCCGTGCTCATGATGTGCGCGGGCTCGCTCGTGATCTGCTTCTTGCCGACCTACGCGAGCATTGGTGCATGGGCGCCATTCTTCCTGCTGATCGCGCGGCTGTTCCAGGGCTTGTCGGTGGGCGGCGAATACGGGACGAGCGCGACCTACATGAGTGAAGTGGCGCTGCAGGGGCGGCGCGGGTTCTTCGCGTCGTTCCAGTACGTGACGCTGATTGGCGGGCAACTTGCCGCCTTGCTCGTCTTGGTCGTCCTGCAGCAGTTATTGACCACGGAAGAGTTGAGAGCGTGGGGCTGGCGTATCCCGTTCGGGATCGGCGCGCTCGCGGCGGTCGTGTCGCTGTATTTGCGAAAATCGCTCGATGAAACCACCACCGCCGAAACTCGCAAATTGAAGGAGGCCGGTACGTTGCGCGGCCTCATGCAGCATAAAGGCGCATTCCTCACCGTGGTTGGTTTCACGGCGGGCGGATCGCTGATCTTCTATACGTTCACCACGTACATGCAAAAGTATCTGGTGAACACCGCCGGCATGCATGCCAAGACGGCCAGCAACGTGATGACCGCGGCGTTGTTCATCTACATGATCATGCAGCCCGCATTCGGCGCGTTGTCGGACCGGATTGGCCGTCGCACGTCGATGCTCTGGTTCGGTGGCCTCGCCACGTTCTGCACCGTGCCGCTCCTGTACGCGTTGAAGGACGTCACGAACCCGGTCATGGCGTTCGTACTGGTGGTGGTTGCGCTGGCTGTCGTAAGTCTCTACACGTCGATCAGCGGACTGATCAAGGCCGAGATGTTCCCCGCGGAAGTGCGCGCGCTGGGGGTGGGTTTGTCGTATGCGGTCGCCAACGCGGTGTTCGGCGGCTCGGCGGAATACGTGGCGCTGTTCCTGAAGTCGATTGGCAGCGAATCGACGTTCTACTGGTACGTGACGGCACTGTGCGCGATTTCCTGGATCGTCTCGTTGCGGATGCGCGATTCGTCGAAGGAAGGGTACTTGCGCGACGTGCCTTGATGGCATGGTTGACTTGATTCAAACCCGGCGTGAGCCGGGTTTGACGCTGAATCGTCCAGGTCGCCGCGCATGTCGTCGCTCATGTCACCTCTCACGCAACTAATCTGGCTGGCATCGCGTCGAGTGAGGCCACCGTCCTGCGCAGTCCTTCGAAAATACGGTCGGCGACCCTGGCCGGAAACCCCTCCGGCAACTCAGCCGACACGCGCTCGATAACACCCGGCGTGCGCGCAATCAGCCGCTGGATGATCGGCTCCGCATCTTGTCCATACGAGCATCGTGGCGCCATTGCGTTGAAGTGGCGGCGCTGGATATCGCGAAAAGCATAGTGACGGTTCTTACCCGACACAGCCATCGCAAGCCTGGCCTTGAACCACGACCACTGGCTCGCTCCCTTCCCCTCAACCGGCCAGATGGACATGACGTCATAAAGCGGCGTCAGCCGGTAACGTCCGCCCTGAAGCAAGCGGATGCTGAAGTTCTTCGCGTGCCCGTCCGGGGCCGCCAGCAGCCAGAAGAGTATCTGCGTGGTCAGCAGCGTTTCGATGTCTTCCCTGGCCGTCTCGGATTGCTGGAGCACTTGTGCCAGATCGATCACCCCCGGGCCACCTTCGTTTTCATACTTTTTGTGCGAGGGCAGGCCCATTACCTGGCAAAAGTCCTCTTGCGGCAGCCTCAAAATCCACTTGCCGCTTGAGTGCATCTGGCGGTCAAAGCGTTTGACGCTCAGCGCGCGTTGCCGGCCGAAGGTCTTGATCTCCGTTTCAGCAACGGGTACGCCGTAGGCGTGCAGGAGATGCATGCACAGCCATTCGTTTTCGACCGACGTGGTGAGGTCCGCGCGCCGGTTACCCACCAGGCCGAGCGGAAGCTTGAGGATATGCGTGGTGGGCGTGGCGCCATGGGGTTTCATCCACTGACCCTCGTGCCAGAGGAGCGCGGTCTTTTCCTGCGCGCCGGCGAGAGAAATCCGGAAGTCGTCTTCGTCGTCCTGAGGGCCAAAAGTGCCGCTGCCGGCAGTCTGATTCAGGAGCGTCTCGATTTCTGCGTCACTGAGCGGGGTACCATCGATCTGCTCGACGCCAGTGGGCTCTTCGTCGACGCCCAGGAGCTGGACCGCGCCCACGCAGTCCCGGCCAATGGCCTGTAAAAGATCAAACGCATCCAGCGTGTCGGTGCGGAACCGCTGGCCGATTCGCTTTCGAATGGCATCGCTGTCCGGCAGCAGGTTGTCGAAGTAGTTGAGCACCCGATCGCCTTTGAGCGGGGCGTTATCGAGCGGGATGGGCAACGAGAGCGAGAGGGGCCGGCTGAGCTCGGAGGCAGCCCACTCGGGGTCGTAGGCGAGTTCCATCGGGCCGCGAGTCGGAATGTTCCAGACGCCCATGCGTACGCCGTTGACCCATACCGACAGCGCTCGGGAATGTGGTTTGCGTCCTGCCATTACCACTCCAGTGCAGACGGAGGGGAGGTTGGAACGGACGAACCCTTGTCCAGAACCTGAAGTTGCAGCCCGTATGCACCAAAAAGCGTCAGCAACTGATTGAGTGTCAACGCAGCGGCATCGGTTTCGAGCGTTGATATGCGGCTTTGGCTGACGCCGAGCCGCGCGGCCGCCTCGGCCTGGGTGAGGCCCGCGCGCCGGCGGCCGGCCGCCAGAACCTGACCCATCTGGTAAGGCGTTGTGATGGTCTGCTGCATGGCAATTATCTCTCACACGAATAAAAGCAATTTATTCGTTTAACAGATATTTGTCAATTATGCGTGTGGCAGATATTTGGCATTTATCTGTCACACGCATAATTGGCGTTTATTCGTGTGACAGATATTCCTGGAGACACCGGCATCAAACGATGCTGGAGGCCTGAGGGGATCAAGTTTTTGCGCCCCTGTGCCCGCAATTACGCGCCTCTGTGCGCGTGGGTTGCCGTTAAACCACGGGTTTGCTGTTGATTCTGCTAGTTTTTACCGCCTGCTCAGACAAAACGCGCATTATTGAGATAACGGTAAGATTGCGATCAGATGCCTACTTAGGCGACGCCCCGATCACGATCCGGCTCGTCGCCGTCATGACGGGCTCGCCAGGACCTGAGCGTCAAGCGCATGTGAACCAGCTGCGCGGCGCTTGCGAGTCCGTCTGCTTGGAGACTAGCCCATGGAAGATTTCGATGAAACGCTGTACCTCGTGTGGCGAGCCAACCTGAACGTGCTCGCAGGATCGCCGGCTGGCGGCGCGAGGATTGCCCGCATGATGAGTTTTTCCCCGTCGTACATGAAACTGATCTTGGCCGGAAGGCGGGATTTCAGTGAGGAGTTCGTGCGCGGGGTGGAAACCGTCACTGGCTTGCCGCCGCGCTGGCTGGACGAGCGCCGCGACCGGCGCGACATTCCGCTGGAGACCCAGCGCGCAATGGACGAGGAAACGCCCGCTGCCGTGTTCCGCGGCAATGCACATCCGGCCCCCAAGCGGCCCGTGCTGCGTGGGCCGGAACCGCTCCTCTCTCAGACGGAGGCGACCCGGCGCATCGCCGACCAGGCACTTCAGCAGGTGGAGACGAATCGGCGCGACCAGATGTTCCGGCGCAACCGCGACCTGTTGCTGACTGATCTGCGCCGCGTGGAGCGGCAGCTTTCGATGGTCCAGCTTGATAGCATCAGTGCGAAGGCGGACGATCTGCGCGCGTCGGGCAAACTGGACGATCCGGTGAAAGCCGATCTTGCCGGCCGGATCGAGCAGATCGACAAACACCGCGCCATGCTGATGCAGCATGTCGATAAGCTGGCCCTGCTGCTGACCGGTCTCGACGACTAGAGCGGACTAACGCGTCCGTTTTCCGTGACTGTTGCGACGTTCCGGCTCCAGGGCAGGTTCATGATCGACCGAGATCGCGACCGGATCGCTTGCGGGAAAACTCTCGTCCAGCGCTTCGTCCAGGGCAGCCTCGCGATGCTTTGCGTCTGCCGGCGTTTCCGGCTTGCCGTGCGGTAGTGTTTTCGGTTGCGCCATGGCAACGCTCCTTCAATGAACCAGCAGATTTTCACTATAGCAGCGCGAAGGTGCGCGCGCTGTCATGCGTTGGCATCGGTATCATAATCCGCAGGTCCGGGGTTCGAATTCCTGATTCGCCACCAGCATCTAAAAGGCTCTGTGAACTGCGGGTTATTCCGCAGGGCCTTTTTCTTTTACAGGTCCTTCTCGGTGCAGATACGGTGCAATACGCGGTGCCACCCCAACGAGGAGCACCATGGCTGCACTAACAAAAACACCCTCGGGAACTTGGAAAGCGACTATCCGGGGCGTCGGATGGCCCACTGCCGTAAAAACGTTCCGAACCAAGCGCGATGCTGAAGATTGGAGCCGCCGAACGGAAGACGAAATGGTTCGCGGCGTTTTCATTCAGCGTGGCCCTTCCGAAAGGACAACGATCGCAGACGCGCTGGACAGATACGAACGCGAAATCGTTCCGACGAAGAAAGTGAGCACACAGCGACGCGAGGCTGCACGGCTTCGACTAGTAAAACAAAGGTTTGGACAATACTCGTTAGCCGCCATAACTCCCGATCTCGTTGCCAAGTTTCGGGACGCTCCCTTTGCCGAAGGAAAAGCAGACAACACAGCCCGCTTGGAGCTCGCGCTTCTCGGCCACCTTTTCACGATCGCCATCAAAGAATGGCACATCGGCCTGGTGCCAACCCTGTTACCAATATTCGGAAGCCGAGCCCCGGCGAGGGGCGGGCGTTTCTCTGGCCAGCGCCGAAACCAGCGCGTTTTCCGGCGGCATCATGCCCCACACCAGCGCTTCTTTTCTTTCTGCTGAGTAGGCTTTCATTCGCCCTGATTTTACCGCCCCCGGACCACGTCTATAAGAATCAGAAAACACGACAACTATTCTGACGCCGGGGGCATTCGGCAACCTGCGTGTCAGGAAGTGCGTGTATGCCCCAGCAAGCCCAACGCTGCGCCGAGTTGGAGAGCGGCGCCGACACCTTGAAGCGCGCGCGACCAGTTCAGCATAGCTGGGCTTTGCGCGACCCCGCAGAGTATGGCGGGATCGAAAATATCGCCAGGCCAGCAAACAGAATTCGCCGGCGACCAAGTCGATCAGCCAGCTAACCGGTCGGTAGCAGTATGCTGCGAAGCTGAGGACATACACGCTCACCACCCATTCGATATCGGAAAACGCCGCATGCATGTCCTGAGCGGTCGCCGGAAGCGACACAGCGACAATGTTTGCATCCAGCATGATCAAGAACGAAATGCCTGAGCAGCAAAGCAATGTACGTCTTAGAAGTCTTACCCGAGAACCACTAGAATCTCTACAGGCAGCCAACAATCAATTTGATAGCGATGCCCCCCCTGGAGCGAAGCAAACCTCGTTGCGTCCTCTTCCGACCACAAACAGTGGGACGACCGGAAGACTACAATTGTAGGCAGCATTTGTCGCAGTAAGTTTGCCTGACAAAACTACGGGTTTGAGCATGCTTTTGCGGTCTTGAACGGTCATCTTGCGCGTGCCGGTGCCTTGCTGAGGTGATTACGGAATTTGTATTCGGCGCGAACCGGGCCTTAGTTAGCGGACCATTTCGATCGTGGACTTGATGAGCTATACTTAGCTGCTGCCGCCACGAATAGATTAAAATATTCTCTTCGATATTTAATTTTTATTAAAAAATAAAATTATGGGACCAGAAATCCAATTATCTAATGCTGAACATGGCGCCAAACGTGCCGAGCTGCTTCCAGCGTATCACGGATTGAATTTAGTGCATATTCGACGGCAAGTCGAGAAGTTGTTGAGCATGATTGGGCGGGATGGCGTATTCGATCAATACACCAATCATGATATTTCGCATATTGATAAAATGCTAAATAGCCTCGACTGGATCATCCCTCAGTCATCGAAACCTGTGATGAGCGCGACTGATTGGCTCATGACGGTACTCGCCATTTATTTCCATGACTTGGGGATGCTTGTCACCTCTAGCGAATTTGACCAACGAGACAAAAGCGACTTTCCACGATATAAAGAAGAGGTCCTTTTTTCTGGGTCTAATGGCGTTGACTATCGAGACAAGGTTAATAAGCTTACCCCGGATCGAGCGGAACGCTTTTTGTATCAAGAATTTGTTCGAAACAAGCACGCTGAGCGAGTAAGGATGTGGATTGCAGGCGAAGAGTCTCAGTTTTTGGGTGTTACAAACGCAGTCTTTGACGAAATTGATAAACTACTGACACCCCTTGGAAAACAATTTAGACGCGATCTTGGGCTTATTTGCGAAAGTCACCATTTGAATGACTTAAACGATCGAAAAAAATATAAATTAGTCGAACCTTACGGCGACAGCTCTGAAGAGACAGCAAATATTCAGTACTGTGCTGTTCTGCTTAGGACCGCTGATCTTCTTCATGTTACCTCAGATCGCACTCCTTCGATTACATTTAAAGTCATCAGTCCAAGCGATCCAATAAGCCAGGACGAATGGGCAAAACAGAGTGCTGTGAAGCGTGTTATAGCGAAGATGGGCGTGAATGAAGAGGGTAAGCCAGACGAGAAAGCGATTAAGGACACGATCGAAGTATATGCATATTTTACCAGTGAAGATGGTTTTTTCGGGCTGACAACTTATCTAGCTTATTGTTCGGAACAGCTAAAGCTCAGCCACCAATGGATTGCGAGCTCCAACAAAGACGAGCTATCCAAACACGAATTCCCTTGGCGCCGTATCGATGATAGCAACATCCAGACGGAAGGATTTATACGGGATACGTTTGAGTTCGCAATTGATCAGCCAAAGATCCTTGACTTGCTGACCGGGCATACGCTCTACAATGACACA
This sequence comes from Caballeronia sordidicola, assembly GCF_000729995.1. Classification (GTDB taxonomy): domain Bacteria; phylum Pseudomonadota; class Gammaproteobacteria; order Burkholderiales; family Burkholderiaceae; genus Caballeronia; species Caballeronia sordidicola_A. The sequence goes on from NZ_JNFG01000027.1 coordinate 47,838, forward strand.
CGCGTAGTACTCCGCGAAGTCGTACAGAATGCTCTAGACGCCATTAGACTTCAGAATTATCCGGACTCATCGGCTGGCGTCGGGAAGGTCAACATTAAATGGAATTCCGTGGACAGGATGTTGTCTGTGACTGACAACGGTACAGGCATGACCCAGACGGTTATTTCGGATTTTCTATTAAAGGTTGGTACTTCCAGATATCAGGATCCAGACTTCAAAAAACGCTATCCGGACTTCTCATCGATAAGCAGATTTGGAATTGGAGTTTTGTCTACGTTCATGATCGCGGACTCAGTGGAAATTTTCACCTGTCATCCGGATGATGTGCAAGCGCGCCAACTCACGCTCCGTTCCGTGCACGGAAAATATCTAATACGACTTTTGGACAAAAAGGACTCAAAGGTTGCGGAAATTTTCCCTCACGGAACGACGTTCTCGATGAAGCTCCGAAGGAGCGTTCGTATGGATGATCCAGTCCAACTTGCAAGAATGTGGGTGGTGGTCCCCGGATGCGATGTAGATATTTCTATAGATGGAAAAGATCCTGTCAAAATTGGACATGTTTCACCTGCACCCGCAATTGTCGAATTTTTGGCCGAAACCGGTATTCGGTGCGAAAGCAGCGACATTGATGCGCCGCTTGACGATCCGAATAAGGCGGTTACCCGTGTCGTTGAGCGGCGCTATGATGGTGTTTGCGTTGCATATGCAGTTTCTTGGAATCCACACTTCCGAGAATGGTCATTCATATCCGCAGATCGCGGACAACGCAATTCGTCCAATAATTTTCTACGGCTTGGCACATGTATTGAAGGAATCCGCGTTGAGTTTGAAACGCCCGGTTTCCTTACTCCCACAATAGTAGCACTAGCAAATGTAACAGGACCCAACTCGCCAAAAACAAACGTAGCACGTTCGGGCATCGAAGCAACTTTAGAACGCGACGAAATGCTCAAGAGAATTTACAAGATTTTTCGTGATCATGTTTCAAATGAGGTCAAGCTGCTTCGAAAAAGCCGTTCATATTCTTTAACAGGCGCTGCGGATGAGGCAAGGTTTCTCGCCGCACCTTTGCAACAAGCCCCAATAAGCAAAGCGTTGCTAGACGAAGCGCTCGAAAATCTAGATGTATTAGCCATCGAAAACGGCATTGAGCGGGCTTTGATCTCCTCCACTGTGCTAAACGAGAAAAAAGATTTCTGGACCTTGGAGTGTGCGCCACTTAGCCAGGCCGAAGCCCTAATCCGTCAAGCAAAAACGTCTGCTTCGTTACGGCAGCTAGTTGAGGCATTAGGCCTCAGCAACTTTCCACTACCTGATGGAGAGATCTTATGCGGCGTCCGCCACGGTTCGATTTTCGGTCAGTACGCGTTCAAAGGACGGGAGGTGGATAAAATTGTAATTGATCGGGATCATCGACGAATTGATTTGCGCTGGCGGCATACTGCAGCCAATCCAAATTGGATAGCATTTACCGGTAATCAGCCCGATTTTTTGCGGCACGTTTCTTTGGAACGAGATAATCGTGAAAGACACGAATTGCCGATTAACTCTGTGTTTGTAGGCTTACAACCGCTCGAAGCTGATGGTGACCTGGGGTCGGCGGTGAATACGGCGGACCACCTATATCTGATGTATGACTCGCCGGCGGCAATATTTTTGACTCCAACACTGAAACGACTCGCCGCTGAGCCCGACGTGATCGCAAATCAGATTGCAGCAGCCTTTTATATATCCGTAGTACAAAAGTGTTTTCGTTATTCCGGAAAAGTTCCAGAGCCCGATCGCTTGGTGTTGAGACAAATCAACGTTTGGTCCAATATTGTCGGCCCGGAATTCCGGATGACCGCTGAATCTGAGTCCGAGTTTATTGACCTTGTCGGTGAAACTAAATGGGAGGCTTTTTCCCCTTCACTCTGGTCTCGACGAGAGTCACCGGAATTTTAAAAGTTATATTTAACTGGGTGATAGAACAGTGAATGAAATTAAAGATAACTTGAGGCTTGCAGTTGCAAAATATCGCAGGTTAGCGAAAGCCAATTATTATTGTGTTTTTACACTTTATATTGTGGCGGTGCTTGCAAGTGTATCGTCGACGATGATGGCATTGAACTCGTTTGGCGCAGGCAAGGCTCTCGCGGCCGTCACAGCAATTCCCGGCTTGGTACTAATATTTACGACAACATTTCGATTTTCGGACAAAGCAAAATGGCATTACGACAAAAAAAATCAATTGCAGGCCCTTCTGAGATTAGCATCGATCGAGTCTAGTACGGCTTCTGCAAACATGATAGTCGAGCGTTGGAATAAAATCGACGCACAGATGGAGAAGTCTTGGCCAGGATTTGGTTCTATCTCGACCAAGTCGCACGGGCACTAAATCGTTCGTGCGCCGGTCGGTCGAGCTTGCCGCATCATCGCTAGATCACTAGCTGCAAAGCCGGCGGTCGGGCGAGGCGGCTTTAGCGCATAACTCCCGGCAGAATGCGCTGCTTCGCACAAGAGTTACGACGGCGACCGGCAAGCCCTGATCGTTGACTGGCGATAAGCCACTGAGATTGAATGGGATGCCTTGCCGCCGTCCCCGATGTGTAGCAAAGCGGATCGTCTGCAACACGAGCCAGCCCTGAATTGGTGCCGGACCTTTGCCAACCACGAGTATTGTGTGAACCCAATGGACGCGTTGCGGCACCAAAGTTCTTCTGCGGTCGCAGAGCCACCAGGGCGACAGGCAGCCGATGTACGCCGATCGCTTGAGCCCGATGGGTGTCTGGCGCGATCCGTCGCAGCCATGAACCGAAGAAAAGGGTGAGATCGGCTAATGCAATCGGTCAGTGGAATCGAAATCGGGCTGCTCAGGCAGTCGAGGATATTCGCTCACTTGACAGCGGGCTCGCTAATGGGCGTCGACGATTGCGGCGCCCGGATCGAACGTCTCGAACTGGCCATTCTGCGCCGGACGCGATCGGCTCTAAGCGACCCCCGTCTCGGCTATCCGATCCTACACCACTTCACCGGCAGCTGCTAAGGTACACCGATCGTTCGTGCAGTTGCGCCACCCCGGCGACGGCTCGGCTACGCCGGAAGTCTCGCGGCGATAGATTCGCCGGACCACGAAGCCTAGTTGTCCCGCCCTGTTCGATCAGCATTCCCTAAGTAGCGGTAACGCCACACACATTTGTGATCCATTGATTGCACAAAGCGCTTCGAAGCTCCCTTCGACTCGGAGTGCCCGCTGCTGCTCAACGCTGACACTGAACACGCAATCCAAACGGCGCATGACATGCCAAATTCGGTGCTGCCGCGGAACAGCACTCAGCTTTACTCGGATGTGTTGTTCTACGCTAATCTACTGCTGTTAAACACTATTTAATTTCGCGAGATTTTGAGTAATTACGCTTATTTCTCAATAACTTACCGCGTCACACGCCGAATTAGTATCGGCACGCATGCCGCGATACGCTGCCGGCCGCACCCCCGTCCACTTCCTGAATGCGCGATGAAATGCGCTGGGTTCTGCGAACCCGAGCGCATGCGCGATCTCCGCTATCGTCTGCGTCGTGTCGGCAAGCCGCGCGATGGCGAGATCGCGCCGCAGCGCATCGCGGATCGACTGATAAGTCGCGCCCTCTTGCTTCAAGCGCCGCCTTAGCGTGGCTTCGGCCATGTTCAACGCCGCGGCAATGTCTTCGCTATCCGGCCAGTCGACGGGCGGCGCCTGCCGCAACTTGCGGCGAATCCGCGCGGCGAGTGAATTGGGATTGCGATATTTCACGATGAAGTTGGCCGGCGCCTCGCGCAGGAAAACCTTCAGCGTGGCGGCTGTCTGAACGACCGGCAACGTGACACAGTCCGGCGCGAGATCGACAGACGATGCGGGTTGATCGAAGCACATTGCGTCGCAGAACATCAGCCGGTATTCGTCGGTTGCCGTGGGTTCCGGACAGCGCAGATGCGCGGCCAGCACCGGGATCCGACGGCCGACCAGCCAGCAGAGCAAACCATAGATCATGATGAACGCGGTTGCGTAAGCGAACATCGGACGGGGTGAGCGGGTTTCAGCAGCGGTGTCGACGAGGCGAATTCTGACGCGTGTTGTGTCCGCATCGATTTCGCATCGCAGATCGTCCAGCACGAGCCGCAGGAAGCCCGCAATGCGGGTCAGCGCCTGGCCACCGTCGCGTGAACCCAACGCCGCATGACACAGCAGCGCGAAGCTGCCACGGCGCATTGGATGGCTGTCCTGGCCGAAGAATTCATCGTCGAGCGCGTCTGCGATGGCGCTCCATAAGCGGCCGTATTGCGCAGCCGATACACGGGCGAGCGGCGCCGCGAGCGTGGCGGGGTTGATGCCGGCTCGATCCAGTAACGCGATGCGTGCCACGCCGCGACGCTCGGCGCACCGCAACGCTTCTTCGACGAAATCCACCGCTATGGTCCCGCGTTCTTGGCCTTGGCCGCGTGGTGTCCTGAGGGCGGGCGGAGCCACGGTCACAGCCGGCCGGGGCCGTTGATCATGCGGGCTTTGGGGCGTTGGGGTAGTCACTAGGTGGCGCATTCGCTCAGGAAGCTTGATCGTTTCAGGCATCGGCAGACGGGATGTGTCGCGCCTAGAATCTGGCGTGAGGCTATTTTTGCCATTTCTATTTGCCATCCGCTTCACCGTTCCACCGCTTAAGCGCAGCAGTGTAAGCCCAGACCGTTTCCCCGTATTCCACACGAGCCAGACCATCATGATCGACAGCTTCCTGACCGACGACCAACGCATGATCCGTGACGCCGCGCGCGATTTCGCCACCGAAGTGCTCGCGCCACACGCGGGCCAATGGGACCGCGATGCCGCCTTGCCGGACGAAGTCGTGCGGCAACTCGGCGAGCTCGGCTTGCTTGGCATGATCGTGCCCGCGGAGTGGGGCGGCACATTCAGCGACTACGTGGCGTATGCGTTGGCTATCGAGGAAATTGCGGCGGGGTGTGCCTCGTGTTCCACGCTGATGGCCGTGCACAATTCGGTGGGCTGCGGACCGATTCTCGCGTTCGGCACCGAAGCGCAAAAGGCGGAATATCTGCCGAAACTGGCAACGGGCGAGATGATCGGTGCGTTCGCCCTGACCGAGCCGCAAGCCGGATCGGAGGCCAATAATCTGAAGACGCGCGCGATTGAACGCGACGGCCAGTGGGTGCTTTCCGGCGCAAAGCAGTTCACCACGAACGGCGCGCGCGCGGGCATGGCGATCGTGTTCGCCGTGACCGATCCGGAGCTTGGGAAGAAGGGCTTGTCGGCGTTCATCGTACCGACGAATACACCGGGCTTCAACGTCGGGCGGCCCGAGCACAAGATGGGCATTCGTGCCTCCGATACCTGCCCGATTTCACTCGAGGACTGTGCAATTCCTGCGGCCAACTTGCTGGGCGCGCGCGGCGAAGGCTTGAAGATCGCGTTGGCTAACCTGGAGGGCGGGCGAATTGGTATCGCGGCGCAGGCGGTGGGCATTGCGCGCGCGGCATTCGACGCGGCACGTGCTTATTCCCATGAGCGCGTGCAGTTCGGCAAGCCGATCAAGGAGCATCAGTCGGTAGCCAACCTTCTCGCCGATATGCAGACCAGCCTGAACGCCGCGCGTCTGCTTGTGTTGCACGCTGCGCGCATGCGCACAGAAGGCCTGCCGTGCCTGAGCGAGGCGTCGCAGGCGAAGCTGTTTGCGTCGGAGATGGCGGAAAGGGTTTGCTCGCAGGCCATCCAGATTCACGGCGGTTATGGGTATCTGGAAGACTATCCGGTCGAGCGTCATTATCGCGACGCTCGCATCACGCAGATCTACGAAGGCACGAGTGAAGTGCAGCGCATGGTGATCGCGCGGCAGCTTTAGGGCGCACGAGGTTCCGGATGATGTAACGCTGACTGACACCTTCGGTTCAAGCGGTTTAGAAGCGGCGAGGCCTTGTATAGAGGCTCGCCGCTTTTTTTATGGCCCCCGGATATGCTCACTTAGAGCTCCCGCAAAGACTCACCGTGATCGCAGGTCGCACTCCCGGATAGACTCACCGCTCGCATCCCGCAGGTTCTCACCGGTCGTCGTGTTTCGATCTCGGACGAAGATATTTATAAGGATAGCTATCTATTTAAGCGGATTTTTCCAAGCCGGCTACGTCCGGACGTTGATTCGGACCTGAAATCGGTGAGCGAAGCCCATTCCTAGGTGTATACCCCAGAGCTCTTGCGTTCAAGTTATCGATATACCGATAATGTTGTCATGGATGTGAAAACTGCAGTGCGCGTCTTTGACGTGATCAACCTGTTCGCCGAAGTCCGGCAACCGATGATCTACAGCGAGATTGCGCGTCGAACCGAAATCCCTTTGTCGAGTTGTCATGCGCTCTTGCAGACGATGGTGGCGAAGGGCTATCTCTACGCGCCGGGCGTAAAAGCAGGTTATTACCCGACGCAGCGCTTGTTGCATGTCGCACGCGACATTTGCAGCGAGGACCCGCTGACGCTGCTATTCCAGCCGTTGCTGACAGCGCTGCGTGACGCGACCGGAGAAACGGCCGGGCTTGCGACGCTCGCAGGCAATCGGGTCGTCTATCTGGACGTCATGGAATCGCGCCAGAAGATTCGCTACAGCGACGAACCCGGCGGTTTCATGTACGTCCACGCCAGCGCGGCGGGCAAGGCGCTGCTGGGGGCATTGCCGGTGGATGCGCGCAGGCGCCTGCTCGACAGTTGCGAGCCGTTGAGCGCATCGATTGATGGTTCGGTGATCGATCGCGCGACGCTCGAGGTGGAAGTGGAGCAGGGCGTGACGCTTGGCTGGCATCGTTCGACCGGAGAGAACGTCGAGGATGTCGCGGGCCTGGCGAAGGGATTCTCGATCCACGGTGAAGCGTTCGCGCTTGTTATCGGCGGGCCGAAGGCGCGCCTGCTGAAGAACCAGGAGCACGCGGTCGCGGCGCTCCTCGATATTTTCGACCGGATACCGCAGACCTTGATTGGCTAGCGGCTGAGGAAACCATGGTCGGGCCGACGGCTCAAGACGTCGTGCAAGGAGAGGAACATGCAGGATCAGAGGCGCTGGAAAAACAGGCCTGACGGTTCGAACTGGGGTGATTTTGGCCCCGACGATCAGCTCGGACGACCGAACCTGATCACCACGGAACAGGTGCTGAAAGGCGCACGCGAGATTCGCGCGGGCTTGAGTTTTTGCTTGTCCCTGCCGCTGGATTATCCGGGCGACAGCAAGCTGAACGTGCGTCGTCATCCGCCGGTTTTGCGGCCCACGACGAAGGACGGTTTGCCCTACGTGAACTTTCCGTTCGCGCGCATGGAAGAGCAGGCGACCGACGTGGTCAGCGACGACCAAGTGCTGATGAGCCTGCAATATTCCACGCAATGGGACTCGCTCGCGCACGTGGGCGCGCTCTTCGACGCCGACGGCGACGGCGTGGCTGAAAGCGTCTACTACAACGGTTACAAGGCGAATACGGACGTAGTCGGGCCAATGGAATACCGTCGCGACGACGCGTTTGCGCCGCACGCATGCGGAAGCGAACACAGCCATGCGGACGCGCTCGGTATCGAAAATCTCGCGGTGAAGGGTATGCAGGGACGCGGCGTTCTTGTCGATCTCGTGGCGCATTACGGGCGCGAGCATCGCACCGTGGGTTACGACGACCTGATGTTTGCGATCGATGCAGACAAGGTACAGATCGATCGCGGCGACATGCTGCTGCTGCGCACCGGGTTCGCTGAACTGGTGCTGGAAATGAATCGTCATCCCGATGAAGCCGTGCTCAACAGTCAATGCTGCGCACTCGACGGCCGCGATCAGCGGCTGTTGCAATGGCTGACCGATTCGGGCATTGCGGCGCTGGTGGCGGACAACTATGCAGTCGAGCGTTATCCCGCGCGTCCGGCGGAAGGTCACTATCCGCTGATGCCGCTGCATCACCATTGTTTGTTCAAGCTTGGCCTGCCGCTCGGCGAGCTCTGGTACCTGCGCGATCTGGCGGCATGGTTGCGCGCCAACGCTCGCTCGCACTTCATGCTCACGGCGCCGCCGCTGCGTCTGCCGGGCGCGATGGGTTCGCCCGTGACGCCGATTGCAACCGTCTGATTTCATCAAGCAAACAATATGACACGAGAACGAGTTTTGATTACCGGCGGCGCGGCGGGGATCGGTGCGGCCTGTGCCGAGCGCTGTGAAGCGGACGGCTTCGAAGCCGTTGTGATCGACCGGGTGGGCCGTGGTCTTATCGCCGATCTTTCGGATGCCGAAGCAACGTCAAAAGCACTCGATCAGGCGCTCGCGGGAGGCCCGATCACGCGGCTGGTCAACAACGTCGGCGTGGTGGTCCCGGCCGGTGCCGGCGAACAGAGTCTCGAAGAACTCGAGCTCGCGTGGTCCCTGAACGTGCGTTGCGCGATGCAGTGCATGCAGGCGCTGCTGCCGGGCATGCAGGCCGCGGGGTTCGGCCGTATCGTGAACATGTCTTCGCGCGCGGCGCTAGGCAAGGAATTACGTACTGCGTACTCGGCGACCAAGGCGGCGTTGATTGGTATGACGCGCGTATGGGCGCTCGAACTCGGCCGTCATGGCATCACGGCGAATGCGATTGGTCCTGGCCCGATCCGCACTGAACTCTTCAATCGTGCGAACCCGCCAGACAGTCCGCGTACGCGCGCGATTGTTGCGAGCGTGCCGGTGAAACGCGTGGGCACGCCGGAGGATATCGCGCATGCCGTGTCCTATTTCCTCGATGCCCGCAGCGGTTTTGTCACTGGGCAAGTGCTCTATGTGTGCGGCGGCATGACGGTCGGTGTAGCGGGAGTCTGAGATGAGCATGGCTGAAATGCGGCGTGTGGCGATCGTGGGAGCGGGGAGTATCGGCGTCGCGTTCGCTGTGGTGTTTGCGCGCGCGGGATGGCCCGTGCGTCTCTTCGATCCCGACGCGTCGCGCCGCGATGCTGCACCGGGAGAGATCGCGCAGCGCCTGAATGAACTGGCGCGCTTTGGATTACTCGATGAAGCTGCTGACACGGTGGCGGCACGCGTCCAGATGGCAGCGTGCATAGAGACAGCGGTTGCCGACGCGGATCTCGTGCAGGAGTGCGCGCCGGAGCGGGCGGACATCAAGCGTGCGCTGTTCGCGCAATTCGATGCTGCCGCGCCTGCGTCGGCGATCTTCGCCAGCGCTTCATCGGCTTTGACGGCATCAAGCTTTGTTGACGACTTGGCCGGCAGGCATCGTTGCCTGATTGCGCATCCGGGCAATCCACCGTACCTGATTCCCGTGATCGAGATTGTGCCCGCGCCTTTTACCGCGCCTGACGTCACGCAACGCACGCTACAACTTTTCCGCGATGCCGGCCTGCAACCCGTGCTGGTATCGAAAGAAGTCGAGGGGTTCGTCTTCAACCGGTTGCAGGGCGCCGTGCTGCGCGAAGCGTATTGCCTCGTGCGCGACGGCGTTGCGACCGTTGAGGACATCGACAAGGTCATGCGTGATGGCCTCGGCTTGCGGTGGTCCGTGATCGGGCCATTCGAAACGGTGGATCTGAATACACGCGGTGGCATCAGATCGCACGCGCAGAAGATGGGGCCCGCGTACGAACGGATGGGCGCGGAACGCGGTCAGCACGATCCATGGACACCGGAGCTGGTCGACACGGTGGCCGCGGCAAGGCGTGCGGCGGTGCCGCTTGAACAATGGGAAGAACGCGTGGCATGGCGGGACCGCGCATTGATGGCGCTGGCTCGCCACCGGCGATCGACAGCTTCAGGCAACGATTCCTGAGAGTCAAGCCACTGGCCTCTTTCCAGCGCGGACATGATCAATCAATTCGCTAAACTAAATAATACTCAAGAGACATTGCAATGCAGAAAATAACGGGATTCTTCACCGAACTGATGCGCAAGTATTTGCCCGATCCGTTCGTATTTGCCATCGGGCTGACCCTTCTCACCATGGTCCTGGCCGTATTGGTGCAGGGCCAGGGCATCGTCGCGCTGACAACAAGCTGGGGCAAGGGCTTCTGGACGCTGCTCGCGTTCACCACGCAAATGGCCGTGATCCTCGCGATGGGTTACGTGCTCGCAACTGCACCGCTGACCGAGCGATTCCTCGATCGCATCGTCATGCGGGTGCACGATCCGCGCATGGCGATCATTGTTGCAACGCTGGTGGGCGGCATCGGCAGTTATCTCAACTGGGGCTTCGGGCTGGTGATCGGCGGCATCGTCGCCCGCAAGCTGGCGCTCAGCGTGAAGGGCGTGCATTACCCGTTGATCATTGCGTCGGCTTACAGCGGTTTCACGCTTTACGGTCTTGGTTTGTCGGCGAGCATTCCTGTGCTCATCTCGACCAAAGGTCACCCGATGGAAGCGCAGATGGGCGTGATTCCCCTTTCGGAAACTATCTTTTCGCCGACCATGCTCGTGACCAGCCTGGTCGTGCTGATCACATTGCCCTTGCTTAATGCGTGGCTGCATCCGAAGGCGGGCCAGCCGGTGACCGAGATTGACCGTACGCTCGAGGAGCGTACGCGAGCAGCTCAAGCGGCTGTCCCCGCCGACGCCGGCGACGAACACACGTTCGCCAGCCGCCTGAACAACAGCCGCTTGCTGAGCGGCTTGATCGGATTGATCGGCGTGGCCTACGTGGTGCTGTATTTCCATGGCGGCGGCACGATGGATCTGAACCTGATCAACTTCATCATCCTGTTTCTCGGCATTGTCTTGCTGGGCACGCCGATCCGGTACGTGGAGAAACTCAACGAAGGCATTCGTACGATCAGCGGCATCATCCTGCAATATCCGTTTTACGCGGGCATCATGGCGATCATGGCATCGTCTGGACTGGTCAATACGTTCTCGGAATTCTTCGTCAAGATCGCGACGCCGCATACGTTGCCGTTCTGGGGTCTCATCAGTTCGTTCTTCATCAACTTCTTCGCACCTTCAGGCGGCGGTCACTGGGTCATCCAGGGGCCGTTCATGATCGAGGCAGCGAAGGCAATTGGTGCTTCGGTGGGACATACGGCCACCGCAGTCATGCTCGGCAACGCCTGGAACGACTTGATCCAGCCGTTCTGGATCTTGCCGGCGCTGGCTTTGTCGAAGCTCAAGCTGAAAGACATCATGGGCTACACGGTCATCATGATGTTCTGGATCGGCATTGTTTATACGGTCGCTATCCTGGCCTGGGGCTAAGCGGTTCTTCAATCATCTTCCAGAGGTTCGATCATGTTGTTCCTGGTTCATATGGTGGTACAGATTCCTCTCGACGCCGACACCGAGCTCATCAATAGCCTGAAGGCCGACGAGAAAGCGCTTTCGCAAAAGCTGCAGCAGGAGGGAACGTGGCGTCACTTGTGGCGCGTGGTGGGACAGTACGCGAACTACAGCGTCCTCGACGTCGAGTCCAACGACGAGCTGCATACGCTGCTCAGCTCGCTGCCGCTCTTCCCCTACATGGCGATCGAAGTCACGCCGCTCGCGCAGCATCCGTCGGCTATCGCGCAGAACTGAGTTCGATAAGAGGAGGGGGCATGCCGTTCATTATCGAAACCTGGGATAAGCCTGGTCACGCGCCGTTGCGCATTCAGGAGCGTGATGTGCATCTGGCTTACCTCGAAGCGAACAAGGCACTGTTGCTTGCGTGCGGCGCGAAACTCCAGGACGACGGCAGCAATGCGGGCGGCGGCTTGTATGTGGTCGACCTCGACACGCGTGAGGAAGTCGAACGTTTTATCGCGAAGGACCCGTTCGCGCTTGCGGGTTTATTCGAGCGCGTAACGATTACACGCTGGCGCAAGGCCTATGTAGACAGCAAGGGTTATTTATAGGCCGTACTGCATTGCTTTCATGCGGTTCGGCATTGTTCGATCCGGCGAGCCGGGTGGCGCTCGGCAAGCAACGCAATTCTTTCAACATCGTTTCCGTGGCTTGGCCGTCCTGCGCGTGTTCCTGGCGCCGCGGCTTATCTCCTCCTTTGCGCAAACATGCTGTCCCGGCACCCGATCCGGCCAGGCAGCACCGTCGCGGCAAGAAAATGCACTTTCCGATACGCTGCGGTATTCGTAGGTAACGACTCGCTTACTACGCTTCAGTCCGTTCACCCTTGCTTCAAGGAGCACGAAGCCATGCAGACCAAAACAGTCAAAATTCCCCGGCCCGATCACCCCATCACGATCGAGCCGAACCCGGCGCGCATCACTATCGCCATAGGCGACCGGGTTATTGCTGACACGCGCGAGGCGCTGACGTTGCGTGAAGCGTCGTACCCGGCGGTTCAGTACATTCCGCGCAAGGACGTCGACATGTCGTTGTTGCAGCGCACGGAACACGCGACCTATTGCCCGTACAAAGGGGATTGCTCGTACTACAGCATCCCGCTGGGCGGCGAACGTTCAGTGAATGCGGTATGGACCTATGAAGACACCTATCCTGCGGTCGCAGAGATCAAGGACCATCTGGCGTTCTATACGGATCGTGTAGACAGATTCGATATCCAGCCGGCGGACTGACACGGCCACCCGGCGTCGCCAGCGAAGTCGCATGCATCGGCGACGCCACACGCTTGCTCAAAGACAAACGACTCACCAAACCGTTCCTGCATCGATAGCCGCTTGTGCACGCTTTCGCTATTCGACGTATTTTATCGATGACGCCGCGAGCGCAGCGTTTGCCTTGAACGTCGAGGCATTCTTATCAACGCTGGAACAGACATCCCATGACCACGCAACGTCGCTTGCGCCTGGGCGCTTTCATGCGCCCGGCCACCATCCATACCGGAGCCTGGCGTTATCCCGGTGCATTCCCGGACGCGAACTTCAATTTTGCGCATCTCAAGCGTTTTGCGCAGACGCTGGAGCGCGGCCGTTTCGACGCCTTCTTCATGGCAGACCATCTGGCCGTCCTCAACATGTCCACTCAGGCCTTGAGGCGAAGTCACACGGCCACATCGTTCGAGCCGCTGACGTTGTTGTCGGCGCTCGCCGCGGTGACTGAGCGCATCGGCCTGATCGCGACAGCGTCCACCACGTTCGACGAGCCTTATCACGTCGCGCGCCGTTTCGCCTCGCTCGACCATCTGAGCGGCGGGCGCGCGGGCTGGAACCTGGTCACCACGGCCAATCCGGACGCGGCGCTCAACTTCGGTCTGGAAGAACATGTGGAGCACGGCGAGCGATATAGGCGAGGCCGGGAGTTCTTCGACGTCGTGACCGGTCTCTGGGATAGCTGGGCTGACGACGCCTTCGTTCGCGACGTTGAAAGCGGCACGTTCTTCGATCCAGCCAAGATGCATGTGCTGAACCACAAGGGCGAGAACCTGTCGGTGCGTGGGCCGCTCAATATCGCGCGACCTGTGCAGGGCTGGCCGGTCATTGTGCAGGCTGGGTCGTCGGAAGCGGGCCGGCAGATCGCGGCCGAGACGGCGGAAGCCGTATTTACCGCGCAGACCACGTTGGCGGACGGCCAGCGGTTTTACGCCGATATCAAGGGACGCATGGCGAAACTCGGGCGAAATCCCGACCATCTCAAGATCCTGCCGGCGGCGTTCGTCGTGGTCGGTGATTCGCTGGACGATGCACTTGAAAAGCGGGCGCGTCTCGATAGCCTGGTTCATTACGACAGCGGCATCGCCTCGCTCTCGATCATGCTGGGTCACGACGTCTCAGGCTTCGACCCCGACGGGCCGCTGCCTGAGATACCTGAAACCAACGCAAGCAAAAGCAGCCGCGAGCGGGTGATCGAATGGGCGAGCCGCGACAATCTGACGATCCGTCAGCTTGCGCAGCGGGTCGGCGGTTATTCGGGGCTTGAAATGATCGGCACGCCCACGATGATTGCGGACCAGATGGAGCAATGGCTCGTGGAGAACGGATCTGATGGCTTCAACGTAATGTTCCCCTATCTGCCGGGCGGACTCGACGATTTCGTCGACAAGGTTGTGCCCGAACTGCAGGCAAGAGATATCTTTCGACGTGAATACGAAGGCGTCACCCTGCGAGAGAATCTTGGATTACCGAGGCCCGGGAACCGTTTTTTCAAGGCCTGAAGAGCGGATGACGTTGTCTGGTTGAGGCGTCATCCGGAAATCAGGATTTCTTTTTGTCAATCGTTTCGCATGCCTGATTAATTTTCAATTGTATTGCGGAGATGACGCGAACAGGCAAGCGGCGATGAATACTGCGTCGAGCCAGACCTCGCGTGTGCCATTGCCTTTCTGCATTAAGATTGATGTCTCGGGGGTGCCTATAGTCACCTCAGTAGTCACCCGATCACAGGACAAACGAAGGTCATGGGACATTCACAGGCAGAGAAGGCGGCAACGCATCAACGGATCGTCGATGTCGCCGCACGACGCTTTCGGGAACTTGGGCTGGACGGCATTGGCGTTGCCGACGTCATGAAGGAAGCCGGCATGACAGTCGGCGGTTTCTACAAGCATTTTGAATCGCGCGACGAACTTGTGACCGAGGCGCTCGAGGTTGCATTCAAGAGCCTCGACGTATGGGAAGCACGTGCAGAAAACCTCGCGCAGGCGGTGCGCGACTACCTGAGCGAGGCGCATCGGGATGCCCCCGGCCAAGGCTGTGCGCTGGGTGCATTGCTGGGTGATATCGGGCGCAGCAACGACGCCACGCGGGAGGTATTCACAGACCGGGTCAAGCACAATCTCGCGTTCTCCGAGGGTTTGCTCGATATCGCGGATCCGGCTGAACGCCGCGCCCGCGCGATTCTGCAACTGAGCGCGTGTCTCGGCGCGATCGGATTGGCGAGAGCGGTCTCGGACCCGGTTTTGTCGAAGGAAATTCTGGACAGCGTCGCCGGGCAACTGACGCGCTTGTTGCCGGGGCCACCGGGGTGAGGACGAACAGGGGCTGAATGTAAACAATTCTTGAAGCAGTGAGGTCAATCCATTACATTCAACCCGTCGGCTGCCTGGTCGACGCCGGCCCATCAGTCATGAGCCTGGAGGGCGGCAACCGAATGCCGAACCGTGCTCTATGCGTGCTCTTTGGAGATTGACAATGAAAGTACTTAACCTGATTTGCGTATCTGCAATCCTCCTTGGCGCGTCCGGCATGGCCGCGGCCCAGGGAAACGGCAACGGCGGTTCGGGCGGCGGCAACGCGCATGGTGCAGCAACGGCCGGCCCGACCATGGGCGGCGACAACAGCTCCACACCGGGAAGTTCGAGAGGCAAGCCCCACCTGTTCAAGCACAAGCAAAAGAAGCCGGTAACACCTGCTCAATAAGGCTGGACGTAAGAATCCAGGCGCCATCCGGGTTTGCCGGTGGCGAGCGCAAAAGTGCTGTTTCGATTCGGGAAACCGGGCGGGGCGGCTTTTTTTGACCTTTTTCGCCATTTGAATGGCGGATTGCCTGGGAACTCGCGCATGCCGCTGACCGCATGTTCGATGCAGCTCAGCGTGCAGGACTTTTCAGCAATCACCGGGAAGTTGCGTGTTGTTGCCCGATAGTGCGTGTCGCATCGAACTGCACAGCGCGGCGCCGGCCAGCGGGAGATTTTCCAGTTTTGATCCTGTTCGGCTTCAACAGTTACGCCCACACGATATTCCAGCGGGTTAGTATTGAACATGCGATCTAATATGCGAGTGAGGGCGTTTTGTCGGGCTTGCGAATATTCCGAAACTGATTTTTCGTGCGAACTTTGAACTCCCGGGAGCGGCGTTGCTCGAATGGAGGCAAACGGTGCGCGGCGCGGCCATCTGGCATCATGGCGTTACCGAGCGGCAAGAAACGGTAGCATCGGTCAGCGAAAGTCGTTTCTCCGGGATTCAATAGTGAGTCCGAGGGCCGCGCACTGTCGCAATGTCGCAATGAGTAACGCGCATCAAGATTCTGGTGGATGTCTGCCGGAACAGTCTGAAATACTAACGTCAGGTCGAATGAGAATGGCTACAGAACCCCAGCAGCAAAGTCAGAGCGACGTGCTTAACGCCGCCCGCAAAGAGCGTAAGCGTGTCGCAATTTTCCTCGTGAACGGGGTACGGCTGGTTGGTCACATCGAATCGTTCGACCAGTATCTGGTTATGCTGAGTTCTGCCGCCGGCATCCAGGCGGTCTACAAGCACTCGATTTCGACCATCCAGGAAGACACCGGCAAAGCATTCACTGCCGGCGCGGGGCGCACCGGCGCGGGCGCTCCGCGGGACGCGGATTCAAAGCGTCCCGTCGCTATTTCCCATAAGCGGCGCTTGCCGATGAATACGGGCGGCGAATGAAACGCCTGGTTCATGCGCCAGGGCGGGAGCGGCGTGTGAACCACGGTTGTTGCGTGAAAAGCCGGTTCAGGTTGGCTGGACCGAGACCCGAGGCGAAGGCCTCGGCAAGGAACACGGCGAAGGCTGGCGCTCCGGCCCGAACCTACCGCAGAACACGAAAAAAAGGCGACGCCCGATTGGGCCTCGCCTTTTTTCGGTTGATTGTCACCATTTGGTCGCAATCAAACGTCCGACCAACGGCATTCACCGTGGCCGCTCGTACGTTTTCATCGTCCCGAGGACGTTTTCTTGCGCATCACCAGCACTGCGCGCCGTCCGGCATGGACGATGTCTTCACGCTGCTTCTCTTCAGGAGGCGGCCGCGTGGCAAGATCGAGCGCATTGACAACCGATTCCAGCCGCGTGTCAGCGGCAACTTCAGCGTCGTTCACCTTCGCCTCGGCATCCGCGGCCAGCGCATGCCGCACGTCGACGGTACGGCACCGGACGTCAAAACCGCTCGCCCGGATGAGCGTCTCGCGCGTCTTCCAGAATGCTTCGGCTGAGCGGGTCATCGGTCGCATTGCAACGTATTCAATAATCACCGGATAGCCGCGCACCCGCGGGTAAGCCGCGAGTAACTGACCCGAACGGATGTACTGCGTGTAACGATCGATTTTCTTGGTCAGCAACGCAAAATGCTTCGCTTCGTCGTCCCAGTCGAGGTCGTCGAAAATGCCGACGTAGACGCGCTTGAACAAAATGTTCACGCCGACGTAATCGATTGTGTCCACGTCGAGAAGAGACATGGTATTTCCCCAGCGCCCGATGCCGGGCAAAAGATTGCAGGTGCCTATTGTAATGGACTGCGTCATCCTAAATAAGTACGCGGAGCACGATTGCAACAGTGTACGACCTTTAAGCTTTACGGCTCCTAACAAGCTTCGAAATTGATTGTTTTGGTGCACATCCTAAATCGATGTCTTGAAATAGGAGGATACCTAAAAATAAGCCGGGTCGATTGACAGGCCTCATCTCGAAAAACAAACTGGGTTCACGTTATTTGAACAGTTTGTGCGATTAGATCGGACATCGCACGAGCGGAACCTCATTTGTCCGGCAGGAGCAAGAGCATGAAAAAGAAATCAAGGAAGGCCCTTTGGTCATTCAAGTCCGCACTGATCGCGGCCGCATCGTCCATGGTCATGACAGGCACATTTGCCGCGACTATCGACGGCACCACGGCAGTGCGTATTGGCGGGCAGCTACAATCTGTGGATGTGAGCACGCACCAGGTCACGGTCATTAACGCACAGGGCGGCACGGAAGCGTTCCAGGTCGGCAGCGACGTGCCGAACCTGGACAAACTTAAACCCGGCACGAACGTGTTCGGCACGGCCCAGCGCGCGGTCAGGCTGACGGTACTTGATTCATCGACGCTGGGGGCTGTGCCTTCGCAGGACGGCAGCCAGGTCGTGGCCAGCGTGGCACGTGTCGATGGCGGCATGATGACGCTCAAGGACACGCAAGGCGCGGTGTTGACCGTGCAGGCAAATTCGCCGAAGGCCGCAGCCACGGTTATTCCGGGTACACGAGTGCTGGTCGATCTCGTGGCACCGGCTCCGCTGGGTTCAGGAAAAGCGCTCAAGTAAAGCAGTCGGATTCCTCCGATAGCCGGCGATTCGCCTCAACTTCATCATGCGTACATCGTTGGAAATCCAGATCCCCGCTGGGTGACCAACGGCGAATCGCCCGGGTAAAACCGGTTGGTTTCGAGCTTCTACAGAAGCGCGGCAACGCGGCAATCAAGGTACCTCCACGATTACGCGTTATCGCAAAAAAATCCATTCGGCGCAAGCCGGATGGATTTTTTTTATGCACCGAACGTAACCACGACGCTTCGTTGCGTCGAGCTGCTGCTGGATCATGACTTCGCTGGGTAGGTGAGTGGGGCATCGATCCGGCGCTATCTGGAAGCCCATGCACGCAAGCTGCGCAGTTTCGATGCGATTTGCAGCGCATTGTCACAATGAAGGCTAACTCAATTGATAAGGATAACAAAATAATGACGATATTCGAACGGCCGACGCTAATCTACAAACGTGGGTATTCCCCGGAAGAAAGCCGGTGTGGCGCGCGCGGCGCAACGTCTAATGTGGAAGTGAACGCGCCGAGGCGAGTTCGGCGGGTACGCGATAAAGTATCCGGCGAACGCCTGGGCGCCGACGCAATGCGCTCAAGGCATGCAAATCCCTCGAGATGAGAGCCTTCGATGAACAATGACGCAACTGCAACCGTAACCGTGATGCAGGCGCTGATGTCACGCCGTTCCGTTCGTGCGTTCCTGCCCGACGCGGTGGACGAAACCATTTTGCGCCAGATCTTCGATCACGCCCGGCGCGCCCCGTCAGGCAGCAATACGCAGCCGTGGAAGGCTTACGTACTGACTGGCGAAGCGCGCGATGCGCTCTCACGGAAGATCCTTGCCGTGTACAACGATCCCGAGGCCGACAAGCTGCACGAGGAAGAATTCGCTTATTACCCGCTCAAGTGGACCTCGCCGTTTATCGACAGAAGGCGCGAACTCGGCTGGTCGTTGTACTCGCTGCTCGGCATAACACGCGACGATAAAACCCGCATGAAGGCCCAACTCGGCCGCAATTTCGAATTCTTCGGCGCGCCGGTCGGCGTGATTTTCGCTATGGATCGCGGCATGGAGCAAGGTTCATGGCTCGACTACGGCATGTTCCTGCAGAGCGTCATGCTAATGGCACGTGCGTTCGGTCTGGATACCTGTCCGCAAGCCGCGTTCAATCGCTATCACCGGATCATCGCGAAACATCTGGCACTGCCCGATAACGAGATCGTGGTGTGCGGCATGAGCATCGGTTATGCGGATCTCTCGCAACCTGAGAATACGCTCGTCAGCAGACGCGAGGAGGTCGATGACTTCGTGCGCTTCTTGAGGTGACGGCAGGGCCGGCATCGAAAAAAACGCAGTTTTGTGATTTAGTTCTTACGGATGTGCTACACGTTGTAACGAAGAGTTGGTTAATATATCCCCGCGTGTCCGACTGCTCGCGAACAGGGTCGTAGGGGCGGGATTGTCCGGCATGTAGCGAAGCACGCAGGTCTAGCACGACAAACGCGGTGGACGCCCATGGCGCTGCCGCACCAAAAAAAACCGCTTTTCGTGGAGAATCTCGTTATGTACCGAATCCGCATGGCTGCAATGGCACTTGTCGTATCAGTATCGATTGCCGGACTGACTGCCTCTGTCGCAATGGCACAAACCGCCGCTAGCGACACCGGCGCTTCCACTTCGAAGCAGGCGCAGAAGGCGCAACGCAAAGCCGATCGCAAGGCTGCCCGTGCGAAGAAAAACGCCGAACTGAAGGATCTGGAAAAGAACGGCTACCAGCCAGGCGGTGACCAGACCAACTATCCGCAAAATATTCAAAATGCGGAGAAGAAGTCGGCGGCAGAGAAAGCCAAGGCAGCTTCTGCACCCTGAACAAAGACGTTGGACGTAGTGTGATCGCATGAAAATAACCCGCTAAAAGCGGGTTATTTTTTTCGGTGCATCAACTCGCGGCGATTCACTTCGTCCGTACCGGGTTCTTGGCTAAGCACGGATTCCTTTGCGGTTCCAGGCAGTGGCTTGTCATGCTTGCCGCTGTTTTCGCGCAGAGCGAGCCTTGACGAATCCTTTATGGCATGCGCGTTGCGGGTCCGTTGTAAACCTTTTGGCGACGGCTACGCACGGGCAGGTTTTTTGTTGTACCGGTAGAATCGGAGGCCGTTTCGGGCCGGGCTTGATAGCAGACAGTCAGACGGTCAAACGTATCGACGCAGCAGGTCGCCAGTCTCAATCTCGGTTCAACCTACCGGCTTCATTTTTTACCAGGCGGTCTATGCGACGTTCCGCGTTTTTCATCCGTGTCATCGGTATCGGGATTCTGTTTCACGTGTATATCGGCGTGCGCCTGATTCCGGCTGCACCCGTTGGCGCGCCGCTGCGATGGCTGGCGGTGCTTGCACTCGTGGCTTCCTGCTTGCTGATTCCGCTCGGTATGGCCGCGCGTAATATCAGTCAGCAACCGCTGTCCGATCGTCTTGCGTGGATCGGCCTTCTCACCATGGGGTTCTTCTCCTCGCTTCTTGCGCTGACGTTTTTCCGCGATATCGTGCTGCTTGTCCTGCACCTGATCAGCAAGGTGCAAAACGACGCGGCCGGGTGGCCTGCTTTTATTGCGTGGAGCGCGCTTGGCGTGCCGCTGCTCGCCGTGCTGGTCACGCTGTTCGGCATCTACAGCGCGCGGCGGCGTGCCGGCGTGAAGAACGTCGACGTGCCGATTGAGAACCTGGCTCCCGCGTTGAATGGTTTCACCATCGTGCAGATCAGCGATATCCACGTAGGCCCGACCATCAAGCGTCATTACGTAGAAAAGATCGTGGCTGCGGTCAATGCGTTGTCACCGGACCTGATCGCGGTGACGGGCGACGTGGTTGATGGTTCGGTGCCGCATCTTGCCGCGCATACGCGGCCGCTCTCGGACCTGAAGGCGAGGCATGGCGCGTTCCTGGTCACCGGCAACCACGAGTATTACGCCGGCGCGGACAAGTGGATTGCTGAATTCCGCCGGCTAGGGTTGAAGGTGCTGCTTAACGAACACGTAATTGTTGATCACGATGGCGCGCGTGCGGTCGTGGCCGGCGTGACCGACTACGGCGCGGGCAGTTTCGACCCAGCCCACAAAAGCGATCCGGCCAAAGCCATGCTCGGCGCGCCCACAGACATTGCGTTTCGTCTGCTGCTGGCCCATCAGCCTCGCAGCGCACAGGCGGCATCGAAAGCGGGATTTACGCTGCAATTGTCCGGCCACACGCATGGCGGTCAGTTTCTGCCATGGAATTTCTTCGTCCGGTTACAGCAGCCGTTCGTTGCCGGACTCGAAAAGCTCAACGACTTGTGGGTGTACACCAGCCGCGGTACAGGCTACTGGGGACCGCCGATACGGATTGGCGCGCCGTCCGAAATTACGCGTTTGCGGTTGGTGAACGTGAGGTGAACGTGAGCGGCGCGCGCCCTGCCTGAGTCCTTGGTCGTAAGTACCATGAACTTCAAGAAATTCAGCTTTGGCCGGTGTCCTTAAAAGGACACTGGTTTGCGTCGAATTCCAGTTGCACCGAATCGATCATTATAAAAAATAGAATAAATCCGATTTGTTAAATATTCCGCTCGATTACTTGATAATCCGTAATTAATGCGATTTCGTGGACAGAACTCCGGCGAGCGCTGTATAAATAACGTTCGCAAATTAATGCGCTGGCGCTTCAGAATCGAATTAATCATTCGATTCAGTGCGCGATTTAATTTCCCTTCGCCCGGAGAAACTGCATGAACGCAAAATGGACTGTCGCTTTATCGCTTGCCTTATTAACCGTGACAGCGCATGTCGGCGCGCAAACCGATCAGCAACTTTCCAGTGCCGCTATTCAATCCGCGCTGAATGCCCCGCCGAAGCAGCTTCATGCGCAGATTGTCGGTATCGACACGGGCGCCAGGACCCTGACGCTGAAAGGCGCGAAGGGCCGGGTGATACCGGTCGCGGTCGGCAAGGAAGTCACGAACTTCGATGACTTGAAGATCGGCGATCGTGTGGATGTGCAGGTCAGGGACGCGCTGCTGATCAGGGCAACGAAAGCGTCAGCGAAGGGAGATGAATTGCGAAAACGTGTTGATACCGATGTTTATGTGCCCGCATCGGGTTCTCAGGGTTTTGGCGCTGTACATGAAACCGAGATTTTCGCAACGGTGCAGAGTGTCAATAGCAAGAATAAAACAATTACCCTGCGTGGCCCGTGGCGTACCGAAACGTACGACTTAAGCTCTGAAATAGCCGCATATAAATTGAAGCCAGGCGATAGCGTGCACGCGGTGTTGATTTCAGCCACGGCCGTGGAAGTGACGCCCACGCCGAAATAATGCATGGACTTGATTTAAAATCGGCAAAAGAACGCTTAAATGCGGATCAAAACCGCGCCGGCCGTGACGAGCACACACGCCACCACGCGCCGCGCGGTCAGCTTTTCGCGCATGAATAGCCAGCCGATCAAAACGGCGAAGATCGAACTCAGTTCGCGCAACGCTGAAACCATCGCAATCGGCAGGTAACGAAAAGCAATGATGATGATGGTGTACCCGACCATTGCAATCGCTCCGCCGCTTAAGGCTTGCAGCGAGCGTCGCGGGTCGTCGAGGAACAGGCGGCGCGGACCGCCGTATCGATAAAAAGCCATTACGGCCAAGGGCAAGTTGAAGAGGATGTACGCCCATGCGATATATCCGAAACCGCTGCCGGCCACCCGCACGCCGATGCCGTCCACGATCGTGTAAGCGGAGATAAACGCGCCCGTCACGAGCGCGGCCGGCACGCTTGCGGTGGCGAAACGGCGCTTGCGGAATGCCAGGGAAATGATGCCGACCGACACGAGCGTGACGCCCGCCAGCGCGAGCGGCCGCAGGTGCTCGCCCGCAAAAACGAACGCGCCCGCGAACACGAGCAGCGGCGAGAGGCCGCGTGCGATTGGATAAATCTGCCCGAAGTCACCTGCCTTGTAGGCCTTCGCCAAGGCCACGCAATAACCGAGCTGCAAAGCCGCCGATGCAGCGATGTACGGCCAGCTTTCGCGCGCCGGCGCAGGCACGAACAGCAACACGGTTGCCGAGCACACCAGGTAGGGAAAAGACATCATGCCGAACTGCCAGACACGGTCGCCGCTGGTATGCAGGAAGGCGTTCCAGGTGGCGTGCAGCAGCGCGGAGAACAGGACGAGCAGGACGATGAAAGGCTGCATCAGGACCGCGGGAAGGGTGACGGTGTGCGAGGCAAGGTAAGGCGTTTAATGGCGAAAAGTGGCAAACGGCGAAACGCCATTATGGCAGAGATCGGGAGGTGCCGCTGGCCTAAGCGAGCCGCCCGTCATGAAAATACCGTTTGTCCAGGATTTGCACGCGTTGCGTTCGACCGCACGTCGCTTTTCTATTTAGGCACTTGAACACGCCGATACCGCGGCAGCCAACGATGTGGAATGCGCAGCGTCTCCCCGTGTGGCCACGCACCGGGAGGAAATGACAGAACAACGCGTGAGACTGCGTCCATGCTGATGCATGAAGGGGACAACTTAACACCGAGCCTGAAGATCAAGGTCAGGGCCATAGGGGCGATTCGCGCCTCACCAAACGCGAGCTCGCCGGGAGATTCAGTCGATGTGGGCCTTCCTAATAATCGCAACCCATGTCTAACGTGTCTCGACTTCCAACGCTGGCGCATGACTGTTGCCGCGAATGTAGTGTTCCAATTGGTGGATCGTGAATTGTTGCTCGACGATCAGGTTCCTGACGAGATCGCCGATTGACACCATGCCGATCAGCAGGCCGCCATCGATCACGGGAAGATGACGTACACGGTTCTCGGTCATGATCGTCATGCATTCGTCGGTCGTTTGATTGAGGCGAACGTACCGGATAGCCTTCGACATGACATCGCCCACGGGCGTCTCTTTTGACAACCGGTCGTGCAACACGATTTTCCGGGCATAGTCGCGCTCTGTGACAATGCCGGTGATGTGCTCGCCGGACGTGACCACGAGTGCGCCGATTTGTTTATGTGCCATCAGCTTGATGGCGTCAAAGACACTCGCGGACGCCTCGATCGTGTGAAATGACTGATCTGTTTTCGAACTCAGCAATTGTGCGACTGTTGCCATCATGTGCCTCAATCAAGAAATAGGTTTGAGCTGCTGCGCGTGTTGCGCGTGTATCCATGCTCTTCGGATGGCGTAGTCATCCGAAGTCGAACAGGTCGCCGAGAAGCGACTTCTTCTTTTTGTACGGATAACGCCGGTCGCGATACTCATCGTCCCCGTGACCGTTGCGGCGATCATGGTCGTTGTAGTGACGGCCTTCATCGTGCCGCCGCGCGACCGGGGTACCTGCCGCTGCCGCCTGCGCTTGCGGAACCGAGTCGTCAGGGCTGCGGTCGATCAATTTGTCGAGCTCACCGCGATCGAGCCACACGCCGCGACACGTCGGGCAATAGTCGACTTCGATTCCCTGGCGGTCCGCCATCAGCAGATCCGGGGTCTTGCACACTGGACATTTCATTGCCTTACCTCCTTCGTCAAACACCCTAATGAAGCCTCAATGTATCGGATGTAGGCATAATGTAAAATTCGTATTTTTGACGCCAATACGTCGAAAAAACCGATGTATCCTGACGCCGAAAGCATCGGTGTGGAGGCATGGATGAACTTCAAGCATCTGTATTATTTTTGGGCGGCGGCGCATGCGGGCGGCATTGCGCGTGCCGGCACGCAGTTGCACATCACGCCTCAAACGTTGAGTGGCCAGATCAAGCTGCTTGAAGATGCGCTCAATAAAAAGCTCTTTAAAAAGAGCGGCCGCAACCTTGAACTAACGGATGCGGGCCGGCTTGCACTCGACTACGCCGATGAAATCTTCTCGCTCGGCGCCGAGCTGGAAAGCGCGGTCAGGCAGGAGAAGGAAGCCGCGCGTGCGCAACTGCGCGTGGGCGTGGCGGATTCGGTTCCGAAGACTGTGGCCTATCGACTGCTCGAGCCGGCATTGAATCTGTCTGACTCACTGCGGCTGATCTGTCATGAAGGCAAGCTGCATGCGTTGCTTTCGCAGCTCGCTGTGCACAGGCTGGACCTGATCATTGCCGACGCACCCATCCCGCCCGATGTGAACGTCAAGGCGTTCAACCATTCGCTTGGCCGTTCGACGCTCAGTTGCTTCGCATCCAAAGCCCTGGCGGCGCGCGCCGCAAAAGCTTTTCCCGCGTCGCTCAGCGACATGCCGGTGCTACTGCCCGGCATTGAGTCAGCAGTCCGAAGAAAACTCGATCACTGGCTGAAGTCGCGCATGATCTCGCCGCGCGTTGTAGGAGAATTCGACGACAGCGCGCTGACACTCGCGTTCGGCCGTGAGGGAAGGGGTGTGCTGTTTGCACCGACGGTCCTCGCGGCACAACTCAAGCGAGAGCACGGTTTGATTGCGGTTGGACACATCGACACAATCGTTGAGGAGTTCTTCGCCATCTCTATTGAACGACGGATCAGCCATCCCGCCATATCGTCGATCATGAGCACGGCGCGCAGCGAGCTGTTCAATGCGTGATGGCAAGAAAACCAGGGAACGCGACGCCGAGGCTGGCTGCGACGTTGGCGCTGCTGGCGCTCTTTGTGCTCAAGCCGATGCGGCAGGCGCACAAGCAGAAGCATGCATCTGCTATTGGGGACATGTCGTTTGCTTCGGTCGCGAAGGATGACCATGCGATGCGGCGAAGCCGAAGGGTTCTCCGGCTTCGTTCGTTTCTGATGAGGGAACGGCTGGTGTTCATCCGGCCGTCTTGCTATCTCTTGCTATTTCCTGCCCACCAGAAAGCAGACGCCGTCGGGACCGTAACGCTCGCTATGCGTTTCGTTTGCCCTCAAATGAAACACGTCGCCTGACTGATAGCGCGTGTCTTTATCGGCGACGCGCAGCGTCAGTTCACCCTCCAGAATCAGGGCCTTGGCTTCAAACGCATGCGCGTGGTCGTCAAGAGACGCGCCGGCTTCGCGCTCCACTAGCACGGTGGTCTGAAAACCCTCGCGTGCGAGCATTTCGATGAAATCGTCGCGTTCCATGATCGTTCCCCTCATAGCTGGCCCCTGGTCACCTACTAATATAAGTTGAAAACGCGATACGCAGGCAAGGATGCTCAGCGCTCGATGAACGACGCCCCTTGTTTGCGGAGACGCCATTCCCCAGCTGACCCCGGATGCAAACACGTTTGTGACGCGGGAAATTTGCACGCGCATGGAGCACGTGCGGTCGACCGATGAGGTGGTGATGGGATTGCAGCGAGGGTAGTTGAAAACAGCAAGGGGCCATGCACGCGGATCGCCCCCAAATTAAACTCAACTTTCCAGCCGCGAACCTTGCGCCAACTCCATCGCTTCAATCTCATGCGTCGAGCCCTTGGCGGGCCGCCCAGCCCAGTAGCCTGCCAGCAATGATCCCGATAAGTTGTGCCACACCGAAAACAGCGCGCCCGGGAGCGCTGCGATCGGCGTGAAATACAGCTTGCCCAGCGTGGCGGCGAGTCCGGAATTCTGCATGCCGACCTCGATCGCCAGCGTGCGGCACACGGCTTCATCGAAACCAAGCAGGCGGCCGCCCCAATATCCGCCAAGCAGGCCGATACCGTTATGCAGGATCACGCCGAGCATCACCAGCAAGCCGACCGACGCAATACTTTTCTGCGTCCCCGCCACCACGGCAGAGATAATCAGGAGGATCGCGATCATGGAGATGATCGGCAACGCGGGCTCGATTGCGCGCACGGTCTTGTTGAACAATTGATTGATGATCAGGCCGGCCACGATAGGCAACGCGACGATCTGGAGAATGCTCATGAGCATGCCGTGGACATCGACGGCAATAGACGCATCCACATAAAGGCGCGTCAAGAGCGGTGTGGCGAACACGCCGACCAGCGTGGACAGGGCACTGATGGTGACGGACAGCGCCACGTCACCGCGCGCGAGATAGATCATCACGTTCGACGCCGTGCCGCTGGCAACGCTGCCGACCAGCACCATGCCCGCGGTCAGGTCGGGCGGCATGCGCAGCAATTTTGCTATTGCCCAGGCCGCGAGCGGCATCACCAGGTAATGCAGGCCGATCCCCGCTATAACTGGCGCCGGCCGCGTGAAAACACGCCGGAAGTCGGCGAATGAAAGCGTCACGCCCATCGCGAACATGATGATGGTGAGTAGCAGGGTGACGTGCGGCGCGATGCCGGTGAACGTTGCCGGCGAGAAGTACGCGACGACAGAAATGAGAACGGCCCAAAGAGGGAACAAGCGGGTGACGCGCGAAAGCATGGAGAGACGATCCTGGCTGATTGATAAGGGCGTCGCCCGGAGCGCCGGGATGCACAGGTGCACGCGGCGCTGGGCAAATAGCGATAAAGCGAGGCGAACAGAAGGGTGTTCCAGACTCGGCTGACCATGCCATCGATAAATGCGGCCAGTGACGCAAGCCGTCGCGGGTTCTTGTGGGACCGGCAGGCGGCGAATGTGCATCGACGCGAATTGTACCGTTTCGTCGGACGAGATCTGCCGTAGCGGATGGCGGGCTTACCTCAGCCCTTACCTCAGGCGCGCTACCGTTCCCGCGTCCGGTTCGCCGCCGAAATAGGTATTCAGCGCCAGTTCGAACGGCGCCTTGTCGCTGGCGGCGTGGGCGAAGAGAGTAATCGATGAATGAAATTTCAGGTCGTCGGGGTACCCGAAAATTTGCTCCACCGAACGCCCGTCGAGCGCGTTCACGATTTGTGTGAGGATCAACAGGCGCTCGCCGAGTACGGGATGAGCGAGGTAGGCCCGTGCCTCGTCCACCGATGAAATCGCGTACCGGCGCGCCATTTCGCTGTGACCCAACCCCTGGATTTGCGGAAACACGAACCACATCCAATGCGTGCGTTTCTTGCCGGCCTCGAGCTCGGCTGTCACGGTCTGAAAAACAGGATCCTGCGCATCGATAAAACGCTGCAAGTCAAAAGGATCGGGATCGGTCATGCGAGCCTCCGGGGTCTTCCTGACGAGGTCTTCCTAAAATACCACCGCGGAGTGAACCGCAAACCCCGTTCCCGGCGCTTTTCGTGGCCATGGGGCCACGTGGCCCCAAATCCAATCCCGGCCATTTGCGAACGATATTCCGCTTTCTGATATCTTCACGGCCATGCAAAACATCATCGAAATTTCGAATCTGTCGAAGAGCTACGCGTCCGGCTTCAAGGCTCTGAAAAACGTCACGCTGAGCATTCGCCGTGGCGAAATCTTCGCCCTGCTCGGGCCGAACGGCGCCGGTAAAACGACCCTGATCAGCATTGTGTGCGGCATCGTAAATGCGACCGAAGGCACGGTCAAGGTCAACGGTCACGGCATTATCTCCGACTACCGCGCCTCCCGAGCGATGATCGGCCTCGTGCCGCAGGAGCTGACCACCGATGCCTTCGAGTCCGTCTGGGCGACCGTTTCATTCAGCCGCGGCCTGTTCGGCAAGCCGCCGAATCCGGCGCACATAGAGAAAGTGCTGAAGTCGCTGTCGCTCTGGGACAAGAAGGACAACAAGCTGGTCACGCTGTCCGGCGGCATGAAACGCCGCGTGCTGATTGCCAAGGCGCTCTCGCATGAACCGGAAATCCTGTTTTTGGACGAGCCGACTGCGGGCGTTGACGTCGAACTGCGCCGCGATATGTGGAATCTCGTGCGCGGCCTGAAAGAGAGCGGCGTGACGATCATCCTGACGACGCACTACATTGATGAAGCCGAGGAAATGGCCGACCGGATTGGCGTGATCAACGGCGGCGAGATCATTTTGGTCGAGGAAAAAGCCGAACTGATGCGCAAACTCGGCCAGAAGAAACTCGCGCTGCAACTGGAGGATGAGATCGACAGGATTCCCGCCGGCCTGAGTGCTTACCGGCTTGACCTGTCGGCCGACGGCTGCGAACTGACCTACACCTACGATGCGCAGGATGAACCGGGCCGCATCATTACGCTGCTGAAAGACCTCGCCGATAACGGCGTCAAATTCAAGGACCTGCACACGACGCAAAGCTCGCTGGAGGATATCTTCGTGAGCCTGGTCGGAGAGAAAAAATGAATATTCATGCAGTCCGCGCAATCTATGTATTCGAAATGGCGCGCACCTGGCGCACCATCATGGGCAGCATCATCTCGCCGGTGATTTCCACCTCGCTGTATTTCGTCGTGTTCGGCGCCGCGATCGGCTCGCGTATTCCCGAAGTGAACGGCGTGAGTTATGGTGCGTTCATCGTGCCGGGGCTCGTGATGTTGTCGCTGCTCACGCAAAGCGTGTCCAACGCGTCGTTCGGCATCTACTTTCCGAGGTTCACCGGGACCATCTACGAACTGCTGTCGGCGCCGATCTCGTATCTGGAGATCGTGCTGAGCTACGTTGGCGCGGCCGCCACCAAGTCGATCATCCTCGGCCTCATCATTCTTGCGACCGCGCGATTGTTCGTGCCGCTGCACGTCGATCACCCGTTCTGGATGATCGTGTTCCTGCTGCTGACGGCGGTGACGTTCAGCCTGCTGGGATTCATCATTGGCATCTGGGCGGACGGGTTCGAGAAATTGCAGGTCATTCCGCTTTTGATCATCACGCCGCTGACCTTCCTCGGCGGGAGCTTTTATTCCATCGATATCCTGCCGCCGTTCTGGAAAGCCGTCGCGTTGTTCAATCCGGTGGTGTACCTGATCAGCGGCTTTCGCTGGAGTTTCTACGGCACCGCAGATGTCAGCGTCGAGATCAGCCTCATCATGACGCTGGTGTTCCTCGCGGTGTTTATCGGCGTGGTCGCGTGGATCTTCAAGACAGGCTACAGGCTGAAAGCATAAGGAGCGTAGCTGATGCGTGATGTGCTGATCGAACGGTTCGGGCTCCAGCCGCACCCTGAAGGCGGCTATTTCCGCGAGACGTTTCGCGGTGAGGACAGGGTTGAACGCGAAGTTTCGCCCGGCGAAACGCGCTCGGCATCGACGGCGATTTACTACATGCTTTGCGATGGCGCACATTCGGCATGGCATCGAATCCGCTCGGACGAGGTCTGGCACTTTTATGCAGGAGAGCCAATTGATGTTCATGTCATCGATACCGCCGGGCAGTTGCTCTCGCAACGCCTGGGTAATGCGCTGACGCATCAGGACGCCGTGTTCCAGGCGATTGTTCCGGCTGGGCAGTGGTTCGCCGCAGAATTATGTGACCCGGCGACGTTCGCGCTGGTGGGCTGCACGGTGGCGCCGGGTTTCGAGTTCAGCGAGTTCGAACTTGCCGATGTGGCCGCGTTGACAAAAGCGTATCCGCAGCACGGGGCCGTGATCGGGAGGTTGGGTCCGGCGGTGGGTGCGAAGCGCTAAGCGCGTGCCGGAGCGTGGCACGCAACGCGCACGATGTGCACTACTTGAAAGCAGTACAAAAAAGCAGAACAAAAAAAAGCGGCGCGCTCATTTCTGAGGCGCCGCTTTTTCATGCTTCTATTTATAGGTTGGCCCTGACTGCGTCGCGGACGGCGTCCATCATGCCGCCATAGTTCAGCGGTATGTCGAGTGAATCGCCATAGACGTCCTGATCCGCTTGTGCACGCACTTCTTGCGATTCGCGGCGTGCCGGCGATTCGTAAGCTGTGTCACCTGAACGAATAGTGTCTCTGGCTTCGACGCGCTGCGCTTGATAACTCTTCACGATTAACTCCTTGCAGTGATGGAGCGACGGGAGACTTCAATGCTACGGAACTGCCATGACAGATTTACTACGCTTGATGCTTTTCGGTGCACGACGGGAATGGCGGGCGGCCACCCGCCCCTAGCCGTGTTGCGCACCGTGCAATGAAAGCGCGGCTCTCCAGTTTAATGTCGTCGCGAGGGGGGATTCGTACTTCTGGCTTATGAAACGATGTTGGCATTATCAGCAATGCAACACGGCTTTGGGCTTGAAACTTGCAATTGACGCAAGCGTTTGCGAGGGCAGGTTGGAGCGTGCTGGAGAGTCAGGCAGATGTGTCACGCGGTCAGTGTGGATCAGCATGGAACCGCGCTGACCCGCGTGCCCATTAGCATCGACGGAAACATAAAGCTGTTTCTCAGAATCGGCGTGTCGGACGCAGCTGTTCCACATGGCGGAAAGCACGACCGCATGATGCAGTCGTGCTTTCAGGCCATTAACGGCTAGCCCGATCCATTCAGGCGTGCTGATCCTGCAAATCGGCGTCGCTGGTCTCGTCTTGTGGCATGGAAGCCGCAAGAATCATCGCCGATGCGTTCTGTGGTTTCGGGTCGCGCTGTGACGGCCGGTACACGGAATCGCCTCGATGAATGGCTGCGCCGGTGAGTGCGCAGGCGCCGTCCGACGTGGCCGTGGTCACGCGCCACCCCTGGTAACCATAGTGGCAGGTTGCCGCATCCGACCAATACACGATCGCCGTCGCGCTGCTTGGCCGCTCGATCACACGCACCACAGCCTCAGGGAACGGCCGCGGTGATTGCGGCGATGCCGATGGCGATGCGACGTGCGGATGATCGCGCTCCCACGCTCGCGTGAGCCGCTCTAAAAACGGGTGCACGGCCTTTCGCTGCGGGGCAGGTACTGCCGCGCGGTTGAGGGTCGCTGTCAATGAGCGGACCGTTTGCAGCCACGGGTCCGCGCTTCTCGCTAACGCTGTCATGGTTCGTTCCTGGCATGGTTCATGGTCGAACTTACGCAATCAGCCTGCCCGGATAAATACCATTAAGGTGAATACACTGTCTTGTTAGCGCGAATAATCACAACAACGCGTTATGCAATAAGGCTTTGCCCGATATTGCGTTGCGGCGCAAACGCCGTGTGCGCTTCATTAAACGTTTTAATGGATTCGATAGTAGCGCCGCTTGACTGGCACCTCGCGTGCCAAAGGAACTTCGTTGCGGCGATTTGTATGCCTTACGTAAGATGTCAAATTCCGCGACATACCGTGGAACGCGACTTGCGTGGGCCATACTAGCTAGATACTTACAACGTTGAACGAGGTGTTCGTGAAGAAAAGCCATATTGCTGCTGCAGTACTGTTTACAAGTCTTGGTCTCACAGCCACGGCGTTTGCCCAAAATGGCCCCGGCGGCCCGGGCAATCAAGGTGGACAGCAAGAGCGGCCGGGCGGCCCCGCCATGCAAGGCCATAACGGCGGTGGTTATCAGAATCAAAATCAAAATCACGGCCCGCAAGGCGGCCCTGGTGCGCAGAATCACAACAACGGCCGTTCATCCGAGCCAATGCACGCGGAAAACGGTCCGGGACGCGGCGGCCCCGGCGGCGCGCGCGGCGATGGACCACATGACTGGCATCGTGGCGACCGCTTGCCAAACGACTATCGCGATCGCCAGTACGTGGTCGACGATTATCACGGCTATGGATTGCAACAACCTCCGCGCGGTTACCACTGGGTGGGCGTGAACGGCGATTACGTGCTTGCCGCGATCGCGACCGGGGTGATTGCGCAGATCGTGCTGAGCAACGGGCACTAAACTTTTAGTCGCGCAACGCTACCGTAGCGAACATAGCCGCGAATTGAGTCGACAAGGCCGGGCCGAACGCAAGTTCGGCCCGGCCTTGTTTTATGTACGCCGTGAACTGAAACCGCGCCTACCCTTTGGCGGTATCTGTGATCGCTTTCACTACGCGCGCCAGCGACTTCAAGGCCATGTCAGGCGATTCTTCAAATTGCGCGCCCACTATGGCTCCGTCGACCGCCATGGCCATGGCTCGCGCGTCGGCCTTCGCGGTCCTCGACGCCGCCGGCAGCAGCGTCCTGATGACCGCAGCCATATCCAGCTTGTGTCGTCGTGAGATATCGACTGCTTCGGGCAGGGTCCCGCCCACTTCCACCACCGCGTTGATGAACGCACAGCCGCGATACTCATCGCTCTCGAACCATTCTGCCAGCGCCGGCACCAGCGCGTTCGCGTCTGCGCCATGCCGTTTCACGGCGTCTTCGAACCACGTCATCCAGTTGCGGTGCCTATACTCCAGAAACGCAACGATCAGATCGTTTTTCGCCGGATAGTAGCGATAGAACGTTTTCTTCGCGACGCCCGATTCCGCGATCACGCGATCGATTCCGGTCGCGCGAATGCCGTCCCGATAGAACAGCGCGTGGGCCGTCACGAGAATGCGTTCGGCCGGCGGGAGGTCTGTCGAAAGCGCTGTCGAAAGCGCTGTATCCGATGAATGATTGTCCATATCCAGTGATTGTAGACAGGTCTGTCTCCCTGCGCTAGAGTATGCCAGTAGACAGATCTGTCTACTGCCGGATGAGCCTCCCGGTTGACGGCATATCGTCGGCTAAGTCGGCTAATCAACCCTCCACGATCAAAAGGAAGCGCCATGGAAAGCAAACCTCCATTCCCGCCATTCGATGCCGATACCGCCCGGCAAAAGGTCCGTCTCGCGGAAGACGGCTGGAATTCACGCGACCCGAAGCGGGTTGCCTTGGCCTATAGCGAAGACACACGCTGGCGCAACCGCGCAGAGTTTGTGTCGGGACGTGCTGACGTGGAGGCGTTCCTGGCGCGTAAATGGGCGCGTGAACTGGACTACAGGCTGATCAAGGAGTTGTGGGCGTTCACCGGATCGAGGATTGCGGTGCGCTTCGCTTACGAATGGCACGATGATTCAAAAAACTGGTTTCGCAGCTACGGCAATGAGAACTGGGAGTTCAACGAAGCCGGCTTGATGACGCATCGGCACGCGAGCATCAACGATTTGCCGATCAAGGAATCCGAGCGGAAGTATCACTGGCCGTTGGGGCGCCGTCCCGACGACCATCCCGGCTTGAGCGACCTGGGTTTTTGATTGAAGCGTGGCCGTCACAACGTGGTTGGCACAAGGTGGCCGGCACAACGTGGTTGCCAATCCCCTGCTCCGGTCTTCAGCCTTTGAGAAGGCCGGTTGCATCGAGTGATTGCCGGCCTGCTAACGGCCTCGCCGCCGGTAAAAGGCCCACCATCCGGCGAGAACCGTAAAGCTCGCCACGATCGCCACCATCAGCCAGAACCCGTGCTTGTTTTCGGCGAGCGGCACGCCCCCAACGTTCATGCCGAAAATCCCCGCGACTATATTGATCGGCAGCGCCAGCACGGTGACCAGCGTCAGCGTGAAGAGCGTGCGGTTGCTTTGCTCGTCCATGCGCGCGGCGATCTCTTCTTGCAGCAGCTTGATGCGTTCGACCAGTCCCGCCAGATCGCCCAGCACCAGCGAAAATTCCTCGGTTGCGTCGCGCAAATCCTGAAGGTCGAACGTTTGCAGCCAGCGTGGCGGCCGCGCCAGCAGCCGGAAAATCGATCCCGGTTCAGGCGCGAGCAAACGCTGCAGCCTGACCAGCACACGTCGCGACGCACCGAGTTCCGAGCGGGTGGCGGGGGAGCGCATCGAAAGAAAACGGTCCTCTATTGCGTCGATATCAATACTCGTGCGCCGGACGATTTGTACCAGCAGATCGGCCTGGTCGCGCAACAGATGAATGAGCAGTTCAGCGGTGGACCGGAAGACCTCGCCGTTGCGTACCGATTCCCGCAGCGTATCGATGGAGCGCAGCGGTTTCAGCCGCGCCGTGACGAGCAGTTTTTCGCGCGTGTAGACCCATAGCGTGGCGATTTCGGACAGCGTTACGTCGAAGTTGAACATCACGTCGTTGATGACGGCGAGCAGCGCGCCCTCCTGGTGTTCTATGCGCGTGGAATGCGAGCCGTCGCGCAGGTTCTCGAAGAAGGCGTCCGGCAGATCGAGTTGCGTGCGCATCCAGCGTTCGCTGGCGCTGTTCGCGAGGTCGAAATGCAGCCACACGAAGTCGTCTGAAGCATAGTCGGATTGTGCCAGCCACTCGAGTGCACCCACTGAGTCGATGGGCACGCCGGGCGCGTCCGGCGCGAAACGAAAGCCGCACACAATGCCGGAGAAATCGGTGGCGTAGGGTTGGGCGCTCGCTCGTAGTTCAGTCATGGTGATTCAGTCATCGGCAACGGCAATTGAAAGGTCATTCGGCCTTCGATTGTCCCTGCCGCGCATTTCGAATCAAGCAACGTTCGCCGGATTTGCGTTATTGTTGGGCAAATGCCGCGCGACACATAAAGTACTTATGGTTGTCACGCCCTATGGGTAGACTCGCGCGGTGCAAGAGGGCCGTCGGGCGCAGCCCGACCCTTTTCGCGTCATCGGGGAAACACACATGGAAGATCGCGTCGAGCAGGACGAACCTACGCAAACCACGGCAGATGGACTGACGCGGCTCGCGACGAGCATCGTCGAATTGCTGGGCGAGCAAGCCATCGACAGCCGTCTGGGAGCCAAATTGCTCAAACGGCTGGAAAAAGAAGCAAAGCTGGTGGAGGAATCGGGGCCGCAACCGCTGAACAAGGCTCAAAAACGCAGTTTGCGCGATGCGCTGGACGGACTTGAACAGGCGGTCCGTCAGGTCGATGCAAATCTGTTGGTTTCCGCGAACGCAAAACTACGTTCGACGGACGAATCTTCCAGCAAAAAAGCCAAAACCAAATCCTGAAGCCGGGCTGGCCGGCGAGTCGTGGAGTCTGAACGGCACCGGTTTTAAGCTTGTCTGGCTTTATCGGACAAGAGATCTGGCGGTTTTTTCATCACGTCGACACAAACGCTCGCATCAAAAACAGCAGGTTGGCGCGGAAAGTGCTGCATTTGCTGCACATGCATAAATCTGAGCGGTCATGGTTTCAGTCTCCTCTACTTCAAGCTGCGTGTTATGGACCGATCGGAATGTCGAAGCCGACGCCGAACGCTGGCGAATCCTGGTTGTCGACGATAACGCGGCAAGCGCCGAAGGCCTTGCCGCAGCGCTGAGCGCGGACGGTTGCGACGCGCGTTATGTGCTGAGCGGCGTCGACGCGCTGCATGCTATTGACGGCTGGGTGCCGCACGTCGTGGTACTCGACATCAGCATGCCCGAGCACGACGGCTTTGCGACCGCGCGCGTGCTGCGCCGGATTTCTCCGACCCGGAACGCTGGAATCATTGCGTTCACGGCGCTCGGCGAGGATTACGTACGCTCGAAAGGCGTCCACGCAGGGTTCGACGGCTATTGCCAGAAGGGCAACGCGCCCGGCGTTCTGGTCGACCTGATCAGCCGGCTGGTGCAGGTTCATTGAACGAACTTGAACGAACGCTCTAGGCCGCGGTTCGATAGGGGCCATGAGCATCCCATCGAAATTTTCTTGGGTTCGTTTGGTTTCGTCGGGGTACGGCCCTTAAAAATCTTTCTTACCTCAACTTCCGGGTGAGCCTTTTCCAGCCTCGCTCGCGCCGATTTCCCCCGCTCCGGACGTTCTCCGATTATTGGCGTATCCCGAAAAGTGTATTGAAGTTTATGGGGATAAAAAACCGATAGTAGGGGTATACACTGCATTTCATCGACGAAGCAGCTACCGAAACAAAGTTTGAACGCTGCGACGTCTTCTGAACCAGTTGAAAGTCGAACGAACTTATATCGGAGCTCACCATGAAAAAGAATCTTCTCGCCGCGTTACTCGTCGCCGCTACTGCTTCTATCGCTGTTCCGGCATTTGCCAGCGGCTACGGCCCGGCACCGTCGTATCGTCCGTCGGTTGGCGCTCCGGTTTCGCAACAAGGCATCAACACGCAAACCATCGCTGCACAAAACAACGCTGATGCGAACGGTTACGGTGGCGCACGCAATACGGTGTCGCAATCGGGTTCGAGCCGCGACCGTACGACCAGCCCGCAATCTGTTTTCTTCGGCCAGTAATTAGTCGTTTCAAGCTCCTACGCGCACGGCCGGCACAACGCGTGCCGTCGTGATCGCGCCAAGCTTGACTGCCGTGTAGTACAGAAACACAAACGCCCGCTGAACGAAAGTTCAGCGGGCGTTTGTGTTTCTGCGCAAAGAATTACATGAAGAATGACCGCTTCAGGTGCCTGTCATCTTGAGCGCATCGCGCATCACCGCCGCCAGTTCTCCCGCGGCAAACTTGGCCACATAAGCGTTCGCGCCCACCTTGCGCACGTGCTCCTCATTCGCCGACCCGGACAACGACGAGTGAATCACGACCGGAATGGCCTGCATGCCGGCGTTCGCCTTGATACGGCGTGTCAGCGTGAATCCGTCCATTTCCGGCATCTCGAGGTCGGTCAGGACGAGTGCAATTTCGTCCGCGGCACAACGGCCGTGTTTTTCCGCCTTGCTCTGCAAGTCTTCCAGTACGTTCCACGCTTCCTGGCCACTCTTGGTCATGATGAACGACACGCCCATCGCGGTCAGGCTTTGTTCGATCAGGCTGCGCGCGACGCCGGAGTCGTCGGCGGCGAGCACTTTGGTACCGGGCTTCAGAACCAGCCGGCCCGTGCTCTCCTCATTGATGTCCACTTGCGTCGATGGCAGCACGTCGCGCAGGATCTGTTCGACGTCGAGCACTTGCGCGAGTCGCGAGCCGTCCACGTTGCCGTCGAGGCGCGCGAAGCTGGTCACCGTTCGCCCGCTCGAATGCGATTCCGCAGATAAAACCTGATTCCACTCCAGCCGCACGATGTCATCGACTTCCTCGACGGCAAAACCTTGCGTCGTGCGCGCGAACTCGGTGACCAGCAGGATCTTGAGACCGTTCTTCGGCTTGCAGCCCGTGACCTGCGCCAGATCGATCACGGGGATGATCTGGCCGCGGATGTCGGCTACGCCAAGGATCTCCGGGTTGGCCCCGGCGACCACGGTGATCGGCGGCATCGCGAGGATTTCGCGCACCTTGAACACGTTGATGCCGTAAAGCTCCCGTTGTTCGGAGTCCGGCGCTTCGCCCAGGCGAAACAGGAGCAGTTCGAACATGTTGTTGCCGGCGAGCCGAACCCGCTGTTCGATGTCGTGTTGTGAACTGCTCAAGGTGGTTCTCCTGATCGATTTATGCCGTGCGTCTAAATAGCCGGTTCCTGATTAGCGGCGCGGCGCGGAGAAACTGAAGCACTTTTCGGCGCTTTGTGACGAGACTGTTTCATGCCGGTCAAGTCGCGCGTGCGGCAGCATCGGGATAGACCCTCGGACGCATAAAAAGCAGTGTTTTCCAGCGTTCACGGAGCAGGTCTCTGGCCTATACTTTTTGAATGGGCTGGGTAATGTAGATGTAAGAATGTGGATGCAAGGGATGTCAGGCGCTGGATGCAAGGCGAATGATTCACGCGGCGGATTGGGAGTGTCAGCCGTCGTGCCGGGTTCCGGTCTCCAGCTACCCGGTCATGAAACGCCCGCCACCCGGCAGGCGTCGCGCGGTTCAACGGAGGCGTTCGATGGCAACAGTCGCACAAGTTCTTAACTCGAAACCCGATCACACCATCTTCACGATCGCCGATACGGCGTCGGTCTACGAGGCCATCGCGATGATGGCGGAGAAGCAGATTGGCGCGTTGATCGTGACCCACGGCGAAGCGATCGTCGGCATCATGACCGAGCGCGACTATGCGCGCAAAGTCGTGCTGATGGACCGTGTTTCGCGGCAGACTCCCGTGCGCGAAATCATGACATCGCAAGTGCGCTTCGTGCGGCCCGACCAGACCACCGACGACTGCATGGCGCTGATGACCGAGCGCCGCATGCGGCACTTGCCGGTGATCGATGGCGAAAAGCTGGTGGGCATGATTTCGATCGGCGATCTGGTGGCGAATATCATCTCCGAGCAGCAACTCACGATTCATCAGCTCGAGGGATATATACGAGGCGAGCACATGTAGCTTGCCCGGGAGGAATGCAGCGCGGCGTGAAGACGCCGCGCTGTGTTTTATTGTTGTTGCCGCTGCGTGTGCATCGCGCTCACGCAGTTCGTGTTGCCTCGCTCTGTAGTCCGCGTTCCTTCCGTCAAGACCGCTGCCGCGGTTCGTTCAGTTAATCTCGTTGTAAGCTAATTGTTGTAATTGTCAGGTGCAGCAGTCAGGCCTGATTTCAAGGCGCCTATATCCTCGCCGACTTGCGCTCGGCCCCGACCTTAGAGGAGCGCAGTTCATGACGCCCCCGGAACTTTCCACGTCACCTTCGGTTACCCGTCTCGCTGACCCTGTGCCGCGCGTCATCGCTGCAGATGCACCATTTATCATCGTGATGAATGCGGGTTCAGGACGCAAGCAAAGCGACGAAATACGCGTTGCGCTCGAAGAAACGCTGGGTGCGGCCGGGCGCCAGTTTGATGTTCGCCTGGTCGAGCGACCTTCGCAATTCGCCGATATCACACGCCAGGCAGTACACGATGCGAAAGCGCAAAACGGTGTGGTGGTCGGTGCAGGCGGCGACGGGACGTTGTGCGCGGTGGCGCAAGCGGTGCTCGGCAGCGGCTGTGCGTTCGCGGTGCTGCCGCGCGGCACATTCAACTACTTCAGCCGCGACCACGGCATCCCCGCGGACCCTGCAAAGTCCATTGCTCTCCTGCTCAACGCGCGAGCGTTTCCAGTCCAGGTCGGCTTTGTGAACGAGCGCATGTTTCTCGTCAATGCGAGTCTCGGTTTATATCCGAAGCTGCTGGAAGACCGCGAGAGATACAAGCGGCAGTTTGGCCGCAGCCGCCTGATCGCGCTTTGGTCAGCGGCTGTGACGCTGCTCCGAGCGCACCGTCATTTGCACCTTCACATTGAGCACGATGGCACAATGCATGAGGTCCGGACATCCACGCTCTTTGTTGGCAACAATCGCTTGCAGCTTGAACAAATCGGTATGGCGCAAGCGCCGCAACTGGAACGCGGTTTGCTCGCGGCAATCGCACCTCGCGCGATCGGACGCCTTGCGCAATTTGGTCTCACGCTGCGGGGTGCGGCACGCCGGATGAGCGATGCGGACAACGGGATCAGCTTCGCGTTCAAGCGCATCACGGTAACGCATCCGTCCAAACGTCACCGACACGTCAAGGTCGCCACCGATGGCGAGATAAACTGGATCACCATGCCGCTCGAATTTCGCGTCGCCTCGGAGCCGCTGTTCCTGCTCAAGCCCGAGGCCGACGTGGCCAACGCCAATCGCTCATGACCCTGTTGCTCCAGATTTCAGATCCGCACTTTGGCACCGAACAACCGCCGGTCGTGGCAGCGTTGCTGCGTCTCGCCAGTACGTTGCAGCCCGATCTCGTTGTGATGTCCGGCGACATTACGCAGCGCGCAAGGCGTGCACAATTCAGCGCGGCACGTGCGTTCGTCGATGCAATCGATGCAATCGGTGCAGCGCCTTGTGTGGTCGTGCCCGGCAATCATGACATTCCGCTGTACAACCTCTTCGCGCGCATTGCACATCCCTATGCCAATTACCAGCGTGTGTTCGGAGACGATCTCGAGCCCGTGTTCGAATCGGCAGAGCTGCTGGTGATCGGGGTGAATACTACGCGGGCGTATCGTCGTAAGGATGGCGAAATATCGACGAGGCAAGTGGAGCGCGTGGTCCGGCTTCTCGGCGATGCGACGCCGCGTCAGCTGCGGATTGTCGTCACGCATCAGCCCGTGGTGGCGGCGCGTGCCAACGACATCAGGAACCTGTTGCACGGCCGTGAACATGCGATTGAACGCTGGTCGCAAGCGGGCGTGGACCTGATCCTGGGCGGTCATATCCATCTTCCGTATGTGACGCCGCTGCATGTTGCGTATAAGGATTTGCCGCGCCAGATGTGGGCCGTCCAGGCGGGAACCGCGTTGTCTTCACGGGTGCGTGGGCGCGTGCCCAATTCGGTGAACGTGATCAACTACGATGCGTCCACTACGGGCAAACGCCGTGCAATTGTTGCACGCTGGGATTTTAATCGGGCGAGCGCATCGTTTGAACCCGACATGCAGCACGAACTTGACCTGGATAGCGAGTCACTCAAGGCTCCATTAGCGACGCTTTCATGAAACAGATAGAGGTGCCGTACGTCGGCTTGTTTGAAATAGCGCATAGTGCCGGTGAGCATGCACTGATGGTGTTTGCGGTGTCCCTGATTCTCGCGATGGTCGTGGTGCTGAGTGCGTGGCAACTCGTTCAACGGTACGGTGTGCCGCGGGAAAACGGCGGCCTGTCGCCCAAGGTTTTGCTGGTTGTTAGTTTGACGGTAAGCTTCGCCATCATCGTCGGGGCGGCTGCCTTGTTCGCCGCGATCGCCGCTGAAATCGGCGCGGGCGAGACACTTGGCCGCTTAGATCAGGCCTTCGCGGACGGCATGGCGAGCGCTGTTCCCATCAGCGTGGTCCGTACGTTCGCGCTAGTCACGCATCTGGGCGATGCATGGGTGCTCGCCGTCTGGTGCGTACTTGGCGCAGCGGCGCTGACCATACGGCGACGGTACGCGCTTGCGATTGGCTTCACGCTCGCGATAGTCGGCAACGGCTTGCTTAACACTATCATCAAACACATCTTCGAACGCGCGCGGCCAGTGCATGATGTATCGATCGCCACTGCTACCGGATGGAGTTTCCCAAGCGGCCATTCATCGGGGTCGCTTGTCACCTACGGCATCATCGCGTATGTGCTCGTGCGGGTCTTGCCGGACGGCTGGCGCTTGCCCGTCATTGTGGCGGCCACGCTGATAGCTATCACCACGGCGAGCAGCCGCGTGTTCCTGCGCGTGCATTTCGCGAGCGACGTGCTGGCGGGTTTTGCGCTGGGAACGGTCTGGCTAGTGGCGTGCATCTTGAGCATCGAATTGACACGCAGATATTGGCCGAAGCCGCGGCGTCAGTCCTGAGGGTGTATCGACAGTTCGGGAAAGCCGGTCCGTGGATCCAGATCGCGTGAGAAGCGCACGCCGTCCAGACAAACGATCAGGATTTCCGCCGTCGTCCGCACGATGCATCCCGGCGATACATGGCCGCCGACCACGCGGCCCTCGGCATTCGAGACGGCCATGTGAAGATGCGCGCCATCGGCGGAAAGTGAGCCGGCCAGCGTCAGGATTTCGAGGTCACCGTCAAGGCGGGTCGGCTGGTCGAGACCCGCGTAACGCAGGTTCGCCACGCTCAGGCTGCCGATGCCCTGCATCACGAATGCGGCGCCAATGGCCTGATCTCGCGCGATTGTCTCAAGCGCAGCACGTAGGTCGTCGCCGGGGACCAGGCGCACGGGAAGTGTTTGCATGAGTGAACCCCAAGGCTACTTGGAGACTCAATGATGGCATGATGATTCCGATTTCGCGCAACGCTCCCAAATTCAACTGACATTTCCCATGACAACCGAACTTCATATCCTTGCCTGGACGCTTGTGCTTGCCCTCATTCAGGTGCTGCTGCCGTCGGTGGTGCGCAGCCGCGAAACGGGCCTGGGACATAACGGCGGACCTCGCGACCAGCCGGGGCCGCCGGTCGGCAAGGTAACCGGCCGTCTGATGCGTGCCCAGAACAACCTGTTCGAGACCTTGCCCGTGTTCGCCATCGCCATCCTGATCGCGCACATGGCCGGCCGTGAAGGCACGCTGACGCTTTACGGCGCGTGGTTGTACATTGTCGCGCGCGTGATCTACCTGCCTTTGTATGCGGCAGGGATTCCGTTCCTGCGCTCGCTGGTATGGATGGTCTCGCTTTTCGGCATCATTCTTGTTCTCGTCCCTATTATCTGAAATCAATCATCTGAAACCGGAGTCCAGTCAATGACCGCTTTGCTCACCACCATCGACGTGGAAACCGCGCCGAATCCCGAGTTCGCCGTGATCCTGATGCACGGCCTGGGAGCCGACGCCAACGACTTTATCCCGCTGGTGCCCGAGCTGCGCCTGGGCGACCTGCCCGCCGTGCGTTTCGTTTTTCCGAACGCCACCGAAATGCCGGTTACCGGCAACAACGGTTACGTGATGCGCGCGTGGTACGACATTCTGTCGTTCGAAGGCGTGAACCGCCGGGTCGATGAAGCCGGATTGAAGGCATCGTGCGAACGGATTCGCGCACTGATCGCGCGGGAGAACGAGCGTGGTATTCCAACTTCGAAGATCTTCCTGGCGGGGTTTTCGCAAGGAGGAGCCATGACCTACACGGCGGGGCTCACCCATCCGGAGAAACTGGCGGGACTTATTGTGTTGTCCGGCTACGTGCCGTCGCCTGGATTGATCGATGCTGCGTTCAGCGAAGCGAATCGCGATACGCCTATCTTCGCTGCACATGGCACGCAAGACCCTGTGCTATCGATTGAACTGGCCACTCAAGGCCGCGACTTTGCGCTCGCGCACGGTTGCAAGCTGGAATGGCATACCTACCCGATGCCGCACTCGGTCTGTGGCGAGGAAGTCGAGGCCTTGCGCGTTTGGTTAGGCGCAAGGCTCGCCGAAAGGCTTGCCGAAGACTCGCCGCTTAAAGCGCCTTGAACAAGGTATTTTTATACAACTCGAGCATGCCGGCCGCATCCACGCCGATGCAGACCGACTGCGCCGGACGGTCGTCCCAGTCCGGCGCGGGAACGCGCATGGTCGAGGGTTTTTGTATCGTCTGACCGGTCGCGATACCGCTGGTCAGCACCCGCACGGCACCCTTCCTCACCGCATAAAGATGTGGCGCCAGCACATAGGCCACCGCCGATGCATCGTGGACATAGATACCTTCGAGTCCGGCGCTGTCCTGGTGGAACTGCGCGTAATGTCGTGATACGTCCCACACGAAACGACCGGCCTCGCCCGCGCCATCGCGAATCGATGCCAGCCATTCGTTCGACATGAGCGTATTTTGCGTGACGTCGAGGCCGACGAGCGTGACCGGCCACGCTGCGCCGAGCACGAGATCGGCTGCATCGGGGTCGCACATGATGTTGGCCTCCGCCGCCGGCGATACGTTGCCAAGCACACCGGCCGTACCAAACGCGCCGCCCATGATGACGACCTGCTTCACCAGAGCGGCAATGTCCGGGTCGGCCTGCAACGCGTGCGCGAGATTCGTGAGCGGACCGACCGCGATCAGTGTCACTTCGCCGGGAAGCGCACGAATCGTATCGATCATGAATTGATGCGCGGGACGCGGGTCGAGCGTTGTATCGGCGGGCTGGGTCAGTTCGATATTGCCGAGACCGTTATCGCCGTGAATCCAGCCGAG
Organism: Caballeronia sordidicola; assembly: GCF_000729995.1. Lineage (GTDB taxonomy): Bacteria > Pseudomonadota > Gammaproteobacteria > Burkholderiales > Burkholderiaceae > Caballeronia > Caballeronia sordidicola_A. The sequence goes on from NZ_JNFG01000027.1 coordinate 91,748, forward strand.
CGGCGCAGGCGGCGCGCGATGCAACGGCGCTGCCGCTCCGCGTGCCACCGGCACGCCGGGTGCAAAACGCGAGCGTAGGTAGAGCGCGTTGGCCGTGGTTGTTTCGATGGTCGCGTTGCCGAACACGCTCGTGACGCCGAGCAATTCGATCTCGGGATGCAGCGCCTGGAACACCAGCGCCATGGCGTCGTCGACACCCGGGTCGGTGTCGTAGATGACCTTATGTGTTGTCATAGGTAGAACGCGTCGGGGAGTTGTTCGCGGGCGGTTGTATCGCGGATCGCGCCGGTGAGATTGCCGAGGCGAATGGTCAGCTCGGGACCGCCCAGTTCGATGATCACCTGACGGCACGCGCCGCAGGGTGCGATCGGCCCGTCCGTGTCGCCAATGACCGCAAGCGCTGCGAACTGGTCACGTGTGTAACCTGCGGCGACTGCACTGAAAAACGCTGTACGTTCCGCACAATTGCACAGTCCATACGATGCGTTCTCGACGTTGCAGCCATCGAATACGCTGCCGTCTTTTGTTAGCAAGGCTGCGCCGACCTTGAACTTGGAATAGGGTGCGTAAGCGCGTTCGCGGGCGTTCTTCGCGCGTTCGAGCAATTCGTCCATCGTCATGATTTTCTCCTTAGTTCAGCGTCAGGAACATGCCCGCGATCGTCGCGCTCATCAGGTTCGAGAGCGTGGCGGCGAGCACGACGCGCAGGCCGTAGCGCGCCACTTCCGCGCGCCGCTCCGGCGCAACCGCGCTGAAGCCGCCGGTCAGCACGGCGATCGACGAAAAGTTCGCGAAGCCGCACAGCGCGAAAGACAAGATCGCTATGGTACGCGGATCGAGCACCTGCAATCCAGCCGCGGCGACGCTGGCGGAGTCCTTCAGATACGGAGACAGCGACGCGTAGGCCACGAACTCGTTGAGAATGAGTTTCTGACCGAGGAAATTGCCGGCGAGCGCAGCCTGATCCCAGGGCACGCCGATCAGATACGCGAGCGGCGCGAACACGGCGCCGAGCACGGATTGCATCGATACATTGGGGTCGCCGAACCAGCCCCCTATGCCGCCCACGATCCCGTTCAGCATGGCGATCAGGCCAACGAACGCAATCAGCATGGCGCCGACCATGACCGCTATCTTCAGGCCGACGGTGGCGCCCGAACTGGCCGCTTCGATCACATTGGCCGGGCGTTTTTCGTCGAAGCTGAGGTTTTCGAGGGTGACGCGGCTGGCTTCGCTCGTGGGGTGGATGATCTTGGCGAACAGCAGTCCGCCCGGCACGGCCATGAACGATGCAGCGAGCAGGTATTCGACCTTCACGCCAAGACCCGCATAGCCTGCGAGCACTGAACCTGCGACTGCTGCCATGCCGCTCGACATGACGGCGAACAGTTCCGCGCTTGTCATGTCGCGCGCGAACGGCTTTACGACCGCGGGCATTTCGCTTTGGCCGAGGAAGATGGTGGTGACGGCCGAGAACGATTCGATCTTCGATACCCCGAGCAGTTTCTGGAAGATCGTGCCGAGCACGATCACGATCCAGCGCATGATGCCGAGGTAATAGAGCACCGAGATCAACGCGGTCACGAAGATGATGGCGGGCAGCACGCGAACGGCGAAGACAAAACCGCCATTGCCGAAGAGTTCGAACATCTTCGATTGAACGAGACCGCCGAACAGGAATTCGATGCCTGCGTTGCCGTAGCCGAGTACATGGTTGACGCCCGCTGCCGCGGCGGAGAGCACGCTTTTGCCGAAGGGCACGAACAGGATGAAGGCGCCGATGCCGACCTGCGCCAGCAATGCGGGCACGACGGTGCGCAGGCGAACACCTCGGCGGTTGGTGGAGAAGATGAAAGCGATGAGCAGCAGTACGGCGATGCCGAGTAGATTGCGTGCGATCAGGGCCATGTCTCGTTGTGTGTGTTTGTCAGAGGAATGGGCGGATGCTACGCC
>NZ_JNFG01000028.1 GCF_000729995.1 Caballeronia sordidicola
ACCCTGAACCCCGCCCCCCCGTCCACCGGCGCGAGCGAAAACCTAATGGGCTCGGCAATCGCAATCATCGCCGTGGTCATGGTGATCGTGGTCATGATCATCTTCATCCATCTCCCACGACGGAAACGGGTCGGCTAACCCCCCCTCCGACGCTTGCTTCCACTCCTCATCGGTGACAAGACACGCGCCGAAAGCCGCGCGCCAATGCGACTCGTCCAGGCCGGTTCCGATCATCGCCAGTTCCTGCCGCCGGTCGCCAATAGCCATATCGTCCGCATCGCCGTACCAGTCCGCTGCAATTTCAGCTTCCAGCTCCGCATCGCCGGTCGGCCATTCGCTGCGCTCCTGCGCCGCCCACCACATGCCCGCTGGACCATGCCGCAACGCGCCGCCCGCTTGCGACAACGAGCCGCCAATATCACTACGCGTTGCCAGCCAGAAAAAGCCCTTGCAACGCAATACGCCAGGCCATTCCTGATGCACCAGCGCCCACAGCCGTTCGGGATGAAACGGCCGGCGCGCGCGATATACAAAACCACCGATATCGGAATCGGCAGACTCCGGCAGCGCATCCGGATCGGCGTTCAGCATCGCCAGCCAGCCGGGCGCGCTCGACGTCGCATCGAAGTCGAAGCGGTCCGTGTTCACCAAGTCGCTCGCCGGCACCGCACCTTGGTGGGCATCGATCAGCTCCGCGCGCGGATTGAGCGCATGCAGGATGCGCCGGAGTTTGGCGAGTGTGTCGGTATCGACGAGATCCGTCTTGTTGATCACGATCACATCGCAGAACTCGATCTGCGCGATCAGCACTTCCACCACCGTGCGGTCGTCTTGTTCGCCGCTTGGTTCGTCGTTGCCCAAGCCGCGCTCGCTCAGCGCATCCGTCGACGCGTAGTCGCGCGAAAAGCTTTCCGCGTCGACGACGGTCACGATCGTGTCGAGGTGCGCGATGTCGTTATCGAAGACCAAGCTTTCGGCGATCACCTGCGGGTCGTCGGTACCGGACGCTTCCACCACGATCGCGTCGAAGCGACCTTCAGCAGCGGCGTTGTTGATTTCACTCGATAGATCGTCAATGCGGCCGCGAACAACCGCGATGGACGTGTCGGCATGATGCGCGAGCAGATGGTCGAGCAGCGTGGTCTTGCCTACGCCTGGCAAACCGGCAAGCACGGTAACGGGCAGGGGCTGATTCATCGCGTTTGGCATCGAAAGAGGGCGCGTAGTCGCGCGAGCGGCCGCTGAAAACGGTGGCGCTTTCAAGAAAACCCGCCTCAGGTATCGGCGAGCTGGAACGCGGAATTGTGCATCAAACGCGGCTGGAACGCCGCGCCATGCGATGAAAAACAGAAGAAGCGGGACGAACCAAAACGAAACGAAGGGAAGCGAACCTGAATCAGCGCGATGCCGTCAGCAACTTCCACTTGCCCAGGATATTGATGATCTGCCTGGAGTACTGATCACGCAGCGACGGCGTTTCCGAGTGATAGGCGCCGACCGCTTGCCACGTGTTGCCATACTTGTTCATCTTCTGGCGCAAATGCCACGCGGCAATATAGACCGACTTGCACGGCTGCATCAGCGTGGTGGTCGAGATGCCGTACTGCGCGAGCTGCGTCAGGTGGACCGAATTGATCTGCATCAGACCATAGTCGATGGAACCGTTCGCGTTCTTGTTCATTGCGTCCGGCTGGTTGTGCGACTCCTGCCACGCGATCGCCCGCAGGATCAGCGGATTGACCTTTTGATACTTGGCGGCTTCATCGAAACAGTCGGCGTGCGCCGGCGCGGCTGCCAGCAAGGCGCCGAAACCAATCGCAAAGAGTCGCAAAAAAATTTTCATCATTGTTGGGTACCACCTGATCGACTGTGCGCCCTGCACCCGCAGACTGCTGCGGTAAAGACGCCACTCTCAGCAAAACCGGGTAACACCCGGCAAAACTAGGTAAGACTCTGTAAACACGGGAAAACCCGCCCGCATTTTGCACGTCCAGCGCGCCGAAGCGCTCGTATCATACCGGCAGACTATTGCGTTTTAAATTTGACGTTCCGACATAGTCAAGCCATGTGACGCCAATACATGAAAGGTAATAGAAAGTTAGACTAATCTGCCGCGTCTGCCTTTATAACGGCACGAAACTCAAATTGCTCTACTGTACGGGCGAAAACGAACAAATATGACAAATCAACCTCTTCGCTATATGGAAAGGGCTGAGTAAGGGTCAAGACGCATGGGTTTTATCTGAAGTTTTATTTTGAGATTTGTGATGCTCAAATATTTAAGGAGCATCGGCCAAGGATTAGTACATTTGTGACAAACCTGACACGAAAAGCTGCTATGGTTCACGTTTTTGGGTTATGGCATTGCCCGGGCAACGGCCCTGGAAACGTCTGTTTTAAGCCTTCGTGGTGTTAAAAGCGTCGAAAGACACGCAACACGACCGGCTTGCACCGACGTGATCAGCAGGTCTAGACATCACACTCCATGAGAAGAAAACGTATGGCATTGCGCCGTGTTGCGACCGCTTTGCTGGTGGCCGGTCTCGTCACCACGCAAATTGCGCACGCACAGGTGACACTGAATTTCGTCAATGCGGATATCGATCAGGTCGCGAAAGCGATCGGCGCAGCGACTGGGAAGACGATCATCGTCGACCCACGCGTCAAAGGTCAGTTGAATCTCGTATCGGAAAATCCGGTGCCAGAGGATCAGGCTTTGAAAACGCTGCAGTCGGCATTGAGAATGCAGGGCTTCGCACTCGTGCAAGATCACGGTGTGCTCAAAGTCGTGCCCGAAGCCGACGCCAAGCTGCAGGGCGTGCCGACCTTTGTCGGCAATGCGCCCACCGCGAGAGGCGATCAGGTCATCACCCAGGTGTTCGAGCTGCACAACGAATCGGCCAACAACGTGTTGCCGGTCCTGCGTCCGCTGATCTCGCCGAACAACACGATCGCCGCTTATCCGGCGAATAACACGCTGGTCGTCACCGACTATGCCGACAACGTGCGGCGCATCGCGAGCATTATCGCGGGCATCGACACAGCGGCGGGGCGGCAGGTCGACGTGGTGCCGCTGAAGAACGCGAATGCGCTCGACGTTGCCGAACAGCTGAACAAGCTGCTCGATCCGGGCTCGATAGGCAGCACCGACGCCACGCTGAAAGTCACCGTCACCGCCGATCCGCGCACGAACTCGCTGATGCTGCGCGCGTCCAGCGGCGCACGGCTCGCAGCCGCCAAGCAGCTTGCGCACAAGCTCGACGCGGCTACCACCCAGCCGGGCAACATGCACGTGGTCTCCCTGCGCAACGCTGACGCAACGCGCCTCGCCAAAACCCTGCGCGCGATGATGGGCAAGGGCGGCGACAGCTCGTCTTCGTCGTCGGGGTCCGGGTCTTCGAGCGGTTCAGGTTCGTTTGGCTCGAACGGTTCCAGTTCGTCCACCGGCACGAGCGGCACACCGCCGCTGCCGAGCGGACTCGGCAGCAGCAGTTCGTCGTCGGGCAGCAATCCGATGGCGGGCGGCGGCCAGAGCAAGGACTCTGGCTTCGGCAACAACGACAACAGCAGTTCCAGCGATTCACCCGGCAACGGCATGATCCAGGCCGACACGGCCACCAACTCGCTGATCATTACCGCGTCCGATCCGGTATATCGCAACTTGCGCGCGGTGATCGACCAGCTCGATGCACGCCGTGCGCAGGTTTATATCGAAGCGCTGATCGTGGAACTGTCCGCAACGACGGGCGCGAATCTCGGCATTCAGTGGCAGGGGGCGCTGCTTTCTCAAGGTGGCAACAACGGCATTTACGGCAACTCGAACCTGGGCACGGGCACGTCGAGCATCGTCGATTTGACGGCAGCCGGCGCCACGGTCGCGAACAATCCGGCGTCGCTTGCAGGTCAGACGAACATCCTCGCGCAAGGGCTCAACATCGGCCTGCTGCACAAGTTCGGCAACTTCTTCGGTCTGGGCGGTTTGCTCCAGGCGCTGTCGACATCGTCGGATGCGAACATCCTGTCCACGCCTAACCTCATCACGCTGGATAACGAGGAAGCGAAGATCGTGGTTGGCCAGAACGTGCCGGTGGTAACCGGTTCGTATGCGACACCGACCGCCAATACCGGCACGTCGGTCTCAGCGTTCAATACGTTCGACCGGCGCGACGTGGGCGTGACGCTGCATGTGAAACCGCAGATCACGACAGGCGGCATCCTGAAGCTCCAGCTCTATCAGGAAGACTCCAGCGTCGATACCACCACGACCAACAATCCCGGCGGCGTGACGATCAACACGCGCTCGATCCAGTCGACCATCCTGGCGGACGATGGTGAAATCGTCGTGCTCGGCGGCTTGATGCAGGACCAGTATTCGACGAGCAACAGCAAAGTACCGCTGCTTGGCGATATCCCGTGGATTGGCCAGCTGTTCCGCAGCGAAGCGAAGACGCGGACGAAGACCAACCTGATGGTGTTCCTGCGCCCGGTGATCGTGCGCGATCAGGCGACCAGCTCGCAGATCTCCAACGATCGCTACGAAAACCTGCGTCAGCAACAATACAACTCGACCTCCGATAACCGCATCGAGAAGGATAAGGACGTTCCGGTCCTGCCGCCGGCGCCGATCGGTCCGAGCCAGGGCGGCGTGCCGTCGCAGAACTTGTTCGACTGGAACAACATGACACGCTCGCCGTCGCAGGGTGGCAGCGCGACGTTGCCGCAGGTACCGCAACCGAAGATGCAGGATCAACAAGGGCAGTACCAGGGCCAGCAGCAGTACCAGACGGCGCAGCCGCCGGTACAGGGCCAAGGGCAAAACCAGGGCCAGCCTGCGAACGTGAACAATTACGCTGTGCCGAATAACTCGGCGCCGGGCGTGCCGCTGAACAGCAACACAGGAGTGCAGCCGTGAGCACGCTGAGTGCGTCCGTCGCCAACATTGCCACAAGCACGCCGTCGCCGCTCGCGGCACGGCTGATCCCGTACGCGTTCGCGCGGACCGGACAGATCCTGGTGGCGCATCAGCACGCGGACAGCATCGAAGTGTGGATCAGCGATAAAACCAGCGACGCGGCACTCGCCGAAGTCGCTCGCAACTTTGGCGCGCTTTCCATCGTGCGTTTGCCGGTGGCCGAGCTTTCGGCTGCGATCAATTCGGCGTACTCACGCAATGACGGCAGCGCGGCGCAGGTCGTGGGCGAAGTGGAAGGCGAAGTCGATCTGTCGCGGCTGATGCAGGACATTCCCGAAATTGAGGATTTGCTCGAATCGGAAGACGACGCGCCGATCATCCGCATGATCAATGCGCTGCTGACACAGGCAGCGCGCGAACAGGCGTCGGATATTCATATCGAACCGTTCGAGACGTCTTCGGTGGTGCGCTTTCGTGTCGATGGCACCTTGCGCGACGTCGTGCGCCCGAAGAAGGCGCTGCATGGCGCGCTGATCTCCCGTATCAAGATCATGGCGCAACTGGACATTGCGGAAAAGCGGCTGCCGCAGGATGGCCGCATTACGTTGCGCGTCGGCGGCCGGCCGGTGGACGTGCGTGTGTCCACGCTGCCGACCGGTCATGGCGAACGCGCGGTCCTGCGTCTGCTGGAAAAGGACGCGCAGCGGCTGAACCTCGAAACGCTGGGTATGGCCCGCGACACGCTGGGTCACTTCGACAAGCTGATCGGCCGACCGCACGGCATCGTGCTTGTAACTGGCCCGACCGGTTCCGGCAAGACAACCACTCTTTATGCCGCCATGTCGCGGCTCGAAACCGCCACCACCAACATCATGACGGTGGAAGATCCGATCGAATACGATCTGGGCGGGATCGGTCAGACGCAGGTGAACGAGCGCATTGGCATGACCTTCGCGCGCGCGTTGCGATCCATCCTGCGGCAGGATCCGGACATCATCATGATCGGGGAAATCCGCGATCTGGAAACGGCGCAAATTGCTGTGCAGGCATCGTTGACCGGTCACCTCGTGCTCGCAACGCTGCACACGAACGATGCGGCATCGGCTGTCACGCGTCTCACCGACATGGGCGTCGAGCCGTATCTGCTGGCGTCGTCATTGCTCGGCGTGCTCGCGCAGCGGCTGGTGCGGCAATTGTGTCCCGTGTGCAAGGAAGAGCGCTCGGAAGACGGGCACATTCATTGGCATGCAGTCGGCTGCGATAAGTGCGGCAACACGGGTTATGCGGGACGTCGCGGCGTGTACGAACTGCTGCTGCTCGACGATTCTATTCGCGCGCTGATTCATCGGAATGCATCGGATGCCGAAATTTTGACGGCCGGCCGCGCGCAGGGAATGCGCACGCTGCGCGAAGATGCAAACCGGTGGCTCGCGACCGGCGCAACGTCGCTGGAAGAGGTGCTGCGCGTGACGGGCGGAGATTAAACATCCATGCCGGCGTTTCGTTTCGAGGCAATCGATCAGGCGGGCAAGTCGCAGAAAGGCGTACTCGATGCCGACAGCGCCCGTGCCGCTCGCAGCCAACTGAGGACGCAGGGGCTGACGCCGCTGGTGGTCGAAGCGGCGGCTACTCGCACGCGGGGTGAGCGCAAACAGCGGTTATCGCTGGGGAAACGCTTGTCGCAACGCGAGCAGGCCATTCTCACGCGACAAATCGCCAGCTTGCTGACAGCGGGTCTGCCGCTCGGCGAAACGCTTTCGGTGCTGACCGAGCAATCGGAGCGCGATTACGTTCGCGAGTTGATGGCCGCCATCCGCGGCGAAGTGCTCGGCGGTCATTCGTTCGCGAATGCATTGGCGGAACATCCGCGCGATTTCCCGGAGATTTACCGCGCGCTGGTGGCCGCCGGGGAACATACCGGCAAGCTAGGACTGGTGCTGTCGCGGCTCGCGGACTACATCGAACAACGCAATGCGCTGAAGCAGAAGATCGTGCTCGCGTTTACCTATCCCGCGATCGTCACGCTGATCGCGTTCGGGATTGTCACGTTCCTGCTGAGTTACGTGGTGCCGCAAGTGGTGAACGTGTTCGCCAGCACAAAACAGGCGCTGCCGTTCCTCACCATCGCGATGATGGCGCTCTCCGGCTTCGTGCGGAACTGGTGGTGGGCCGGGCTCATCGGGGTGGCGCTGCTGAGCTGGTTCATCAAGAACCTGCTCGCGCGGCCTGGGCCGCGCATGGCGTTCGATCGCTGGCTGCTCACCGCGCCGCTGCTCGGCAAACTCGTGCGTGGCTATAACACCGTGCGTTTCGCCAGCACGCTCGCGATCCTGACAGCGGCCGGCGTGCCGATCCTCCGCGCGCTGCAGGCTGCGGGCGAAACGCTGAGCAACCGGGCGATGAGCGCGAACGTCGATGACGCGATCATCCGTGTGCGCGAAGGCACATCGCTGTCGCGGGCGCTCGGCAACACCCGGACGTTTCCGCCTGTGCTGGTGCATCTGATCCGCTCGGGCGAAGCCACCGGCGACGTCACCACCATGCTCGACCGCGCGTCGGAAGGCGAATCGCGCGAACTCGAACGCCGCACGATGTTTCTCACGAGCCTGCTGGAACCGCTGCTGATCCTTGCGATGGGTGGCATCGTGCTGGTGATCGTGCTGGCGGTGATGCTGCCGATCATCGAATTGAATAATCTGGTGCAGTGAACAAGCCCATCCCATGAATGCATTCCAGACCCGCCTGCTATCGCTCATCGCGCTCGCCATTTTTTGCGCGACGCTGACGTGGTGGGTCATCACGCTGACGACTCATCAGAGTGCGCCGTTGCCCGCGGCCGCGGCAGGGCGCGCGCCGTCGGTTGAACAGGCGGCTACGTTGTTCGGCGGCCAGTTGCATCAGCAGAACCAGGACGTGCGCCTGTTCGGGATCCTCTCGCTGCAACACGGCGCGGCGGCGATCGTGAGCTACGGGGGCGAGCCTGCGCGCGCGATCTCGCTGGGCGGGCCGCTGACGCCGGGCGTGACGATCCAGGAAGTGCGCTCGCGCTCGATCATCATCGATAGAAAGGGCAAACGCTCCGAAGTGTTCCTTCCGCCGAACGCGCCCGGCCCGACCATTTATGTGCGCTGAAGCCGCCCAGGATCAAACGGATCGGACGGGGCGACGCTTACGAAGTGAAATCTGCCCAGGCGGGAGCTATAGAATGCTTGCCTGCCCGCAACGACTGTTGATTGTTCTGACGAATGGTCGAGCGAGGGCGGCGCACGGGCATCGAACATCATGTCGGGCCTGAGCGCTGTAACGACATCAATTGGAAAGGAAGACCAAGTCATGCAAATGTGGATGAAGCGCCGCTACGAACTCCAGACGGCGCAAGGCAGCCGGGGCACTCCAGGCGCGCGTCGCCAGCGCGGTTTCACGCTGATCGAAATCATGGTCGTGATCGCGATTCTCGGTATTCTCGCCGCGTTGATCGTGCCCAAGATCATGAGCCGTCCGGACGAGGCGCGACGGGTGGCGGCGAAGGCGGATATTGGCTCGATCATGCAGTCGCTGAATCTTTATCGACTCGATAACGGCCGCTATCCTACCCAGGAGCAGGGGCTGCACGCACTGGTCGAGAAGCCGACCACCGAGCCGATCCCGAACAACTGGAAAGGCGGCGGTTATATGGATCGCGTTCCAGTCGACCCGTGGGGCAAGGAATATCAATTCCTGAACCCGGGCGTGCACGGCGAAGTGGACGTATTCAGCTATGGCGCGGACAGCAAACCGGGCGGTGAGGGCAATGACGCCGACATCGGCTCCTGGCAATAGGCTCTTTAGCGTCTTCTTGCCCCTTTAACAGAAGCCAATCGACGTGAACACGCAGCACAGGCAGGACTGTCCAGCACCCGAGGCGCCGCGCCGCGCGAAGGTGCGGCCGCAGGCCGGCTTTACGCTGCTGGAAATGCTGGTGGTGCTGGTGATCGCGGGATTGCTGGTGTCGCTGGCGTCGGTGAAGCTCACGCGCAATCCGCGCACGGATCTGAACGAGGAAGCGCAGCGTCTCGCGCTCCTGCTCGAATCTGCGGGCGACGAAGCGCAGGTGCGGGCACGGCCTATTGCGTGGCTGCCGATTGAGGGCGGTTTTCGCTTCACTATCCGCACGGAAGACGGCTGGCGTCCATTACGCGACGACCTGCTGCGCCAGCGCCGCTGGGAAGGCGGCGTGACCGGCGTGACAATCCAGTACGCCGGTACGGATCAGTCCGCGGCGCAGGTGGTGTTCGGCACTGAAGCTATCGACACCCCGATGGAAGTGACGCTCGTTTCGGCGTCGGGCAGCGTGACGATCGTCGGCACCGGCAACGGCCGTTATCAGGTGCGCTGATGCCAACGCTCGCGCCCGGCCCTCGTCACGGCCTTTCATCCAAACTTAAACTTGAACGCTCGCGCGGATTCACGATGATCGAAGTGCTCGTCGCGCTGGCGATCATCGCGGTGGCGCTGGCGGCGTCGCTGCGGGCTGTGGGCGCGCTTGCCACCGGCGAGGCGGACTTGCATCGGCGGCTCCTGGCCGGGTGGAGCGCCGACAACGAACTCGCGCAATTGCGGCTCACGCATACGTGGCCGGAAATCGGTTCGCGGACGTTCGATTGCTCGCAGGGCAATCTCAAGCTGATTTGCACCGACCGCGTGTCGGCCACGCCGAATCCGATTTTCCGGCGCGTGGAAGTCGTCGTGGAGTCGCCTGGTATCTCCGGCAATCTCGCGCAAATGGTCATGGTGGTGGCGAATGAAACCAACCGTTCGCTCTAGGCGGGACGTTCGTGGCGCTCGTGGCGCTCGCGGCTTTACGCTGATCGAGATGCTGGTCGCCATCGCGATCCTCGCGGTGATCGCGGTGCTGTCGTGGCGTGGCCTCGACCAGATCATGCGCGGCCGCACGACCATCACCAACGCGATGGAAGACGAACGCGTAGTGGCGCAATTGTTCGACCAGATGCGCATCGACGCCCGCCAGGCCGCAACCGAAGACGAAGCCGGCCAGGCCGCGGTGGCTATCGGCGGGAATGCGCTGCAGATCGTGCGCGGTGTCTACACGGCCGGCGTGGCGCCGCGCTTGCAGGTCGTGCGCTACCGCTTGACGGACAATGGCCGGGTGGTGCGATTTGCGTCGCCGACGCTCGGCAATGTGGGTGAGGTGCGGCGGGCGTTATCGGCGTCGGACAACTCCGACGGCTGGACCGCGATACCGCTGATGGGAGGCGTCTCGACCTTCGCCACGCGCGCCTACGTGCCCCAATCCGGCTGGACGATGCGCATGGCCGACGTGGCGGCGCGAATCACGCTGAACGACAACAACCTGAAAGTGCCGCAGCTCGGCAATGAGCCGTTGGCGCGCGCGGTGACGGGCATTCAGATCGCGGTCGGCGCGCACAATCTGGCGCAGCCGATCACGCGCGTGTTTCTGATCGGAGAATGACCATGCGTTCTTCATCGGCTCAGGCGAAAGGAATCAGGTCTGCGAGGCCTTCCAGGCATGTGCAACAGCGCGGCGTCGCGATCATCAGTGCGCTGCTGGTCGTGGCGTTGTCGGCCATCATCGTGTCGGGATTGTTGTGGCGCGAGCAGGTGCAGGTCCGCCGTATCGAGAACCAGAAGCTGCTCGCACAGGCGCAATGGATCTCGCGCAGCGCGCTGGACTGGACCCGGTTGATCCTGCGATCCGAAGCGGATACCTCGCCGACCGTCACGTATCTCGGCGGCGTATGGGGTGTGCCGATCGCGAAAACGCGGCTGTCGGATTTCCTCGGACAAATTGGCGATGTGCGGGCGCAGCAGGGCGCATCAACGTATCTGTCGGGATCAATTGAAGACGCGCAGGCCAAGTTCAACCTGCGCAACCTCGTCTCCACGCCTACGCCCGGCTTGCTGATCATCGATGCGCAGGAGATTGCGTCGTTCCAGCGGCTGTTGACGCTGCTCGGGCTGGACGCGTCTCTGGCGAAAAACGTCGCGCTGCAGATTCGCGCCGGACTGGCGCAATCTGCGACGCGGTTCCAGACGCAATCGACCACCGCCGCCGCGAACACCACGCCGTCCACCGTGGCGGCCGCGATCGCGCAGGGCGGCGGAACGGGCGGCGGCAATTTCACCGATGACCCCGGCCTCGCCGATGCGGACAGCGACACGCCCGTCGCGCCGCTGCAGATGATCAACGTGGAGTCGCTGCTCGATGTCCCCGGTTTTTCGCCGGAAGCCGTGGAGAAATTGCGGCCGTTCGTGACGGTGTTGCCGACCACGACGTCGGTGAACATGAATACCGCGACGGCTGAAGTGATTGCGGCGACGGTGCCTGGCATGTCGCTTTCGCAGGCGCAGGCGTTTGTCGCGCGCCGCGAGACCGTGTTTTTCCACGATGTCGCCAACGTGGAGCTTGGGCTGACCGGCGCGGGCGCGAACACCGCCAACATCGATTTGAATCAGATGGACGTGACCACCAAGTATTTCCTGATCCACGGCCGCGTGCAGCACGAGCGGGCGGAAGTGGACCGGACAACTTTGCTTTATCGCGATCCAGCGACGCATAGCACGCGTATTGTCTATGTTCGTGACCAGCTTTGATGCGTTTGGACGGATTTCATCGCGGCAATTCCATTGCGGCAATTTCATTGCGACGTCGCAGTACAGTGAATAACTTTCGATTCAGAAAACAAGAGAGCGGCCTTTGAGCACATTGATCGTCCTACTGCCGCCGCGCGATCCGGCGGTGCGCTCCGAAGAGTGGCATTTGCCGGAGCTGCCCTTTTTGCTGCTCGACAAGCGCAACGTCACGCAGCGCTCCGGCCGCGCCGCGCTTTCGCTGCTGCCGCGCGCGAGCGCGACGGTGCTGATCGTCGCCGCGCGCGACCTGTTGCTGACCGCCGCGCAAATGCCGCCGCTGAAAGGGCCGCGCTTGCGCCAGGCGTTGCCCAACGTGGTCGAGGACCAGTTGATCCAGGATCCGCAGACGTGCCATATCGCTGTCGATCCGGTCGCGCTCGCGAGCGGCCGGCGCGTGCTGGCGGTGATCGATCGCGGCTGGTTCCGCTTCGTGCTCGAGGCGTTTGCGAACGCGGGGCATCGGAACGTGAAGGCCGTGCCGGCCATGCGCTGCCTGCCGCTGCATGAAAGCGCCGCCGATACCCCGAATCCGTTCGTCGCGGGCATCCTGGGCGACGTGCTGGCAACCGCTCCGGTTTTGCTCGGCGGCGGTACGCTCCGGCCGCCGGAGAGCGCTACGACGCGTGTAGAGATAGCCATTGCACGCGGCGAGCACGCGGCGCTGGGAGAAGGTCTGGCCATTCCCACCGATGCCGTGACGTCCACGCTCAGCGCGCTCGCGGGCGCCCAGCCGGCCACGCTGTACGCCCTGCGCGACGTTCCCGGCGCCGAGCCGCGGTTGGCAACGGCTCGGCCCGCGATTCCCGGCGCGCAGCCACTGACGTTCGAAACTCTCGCACGCAACGCGCTCACGAACCACTTCGACCTGTGCCAGTTCGAGTTCGCCGCGCAGCCGTGGCGGCTCGACCGCGCGACCATGCGGCGCCTGAAGCTGCCGGTGGCGCTGCTGGCCGGGGCGCTGGTGGTATCGATGATCGGCATCAATATTCAATGGCTGCAGCTCGCCCGGCAACGCGACGCGATCAACGCGCAGATGACCGAAACGCTCCTCAACACGTTCCCGAAAACCACCGTCGTGCTGGATGCGCCCGACCAGATGTCGCGTCAGCTCGACCGCTTGCGGCTCGTGTCGGGGCAACTGTCGCCGTCTGATTTCCTCTCTCTCGCCGATGCCCTCGCCCGCTCGCTCGGCCCGATTCCGGTGAATGGCATTGCGGGGCTGGATTACCACGAGCGGCGGCTGGAGGTGACCTTCAAGCCGGAAACCAAGGTCGATCCCGGCTTGCAGAGACGGTTGGAGACGAACGGGCTGGCAGGCGGTATCGACAGCAATACCGGCAAGTGGACCGTCAGGAGCGCCCAATGAAACAAACCCTCATCGACACTTGGGGCGAGTTCTGGAACGCGCGCACCCAGCGCGAAAAAACCATCCTGATGTGGGGTGGGCTCGTGGTGGCGATTGCGATCGTGTACCTGGTGTTGTGGGCACCCGCGTATGAAGGCCGTGCCCGGCTTCGCAGCGCGCTGCCCGGCATGCAGCTCCAGCTCGCGCAGATGACCGCGCAAGCGAACGAGGCGCGCTCGCTGGCAGGCGGCGGGCAGGGTGTCACGCCGACCGGAGGCGCGTTGCGCGACGCGCTGTCGAAGTCCCTCACCGATAACAACATGCCCCCCGCGCAGGTCCAGGTGGTCGGCTCGGGCGTGCAGATCCAGTTGAAGAACGCGTCGTTCCCGGAATGGACGGTTTGGCTGGACAGTGTCCGCAAGCAGTTCAAGGTGCAGGTCAGCGAGGCGCATATCACGGCGCTGAAACCCGACGGTCAGGTGGATCTGACGGCATCGTTGCAACCGGCCCAGGTGCAATGAACTACGGCATGCGGCGGCTTCTCGCGGCGTGGCCGTGGTTCGTGGTGGCGGGAGCCTCGGTGGTCGTGATGCTGGCCTTCATGATGCCGGCGGCCTGGATCGTGCCGCAATTCGCGAAGTCCACGGACGGCCACGTGAATCTCGTCGATCCTGCCGGTTCCCTCTGGAAGGGTTCGGCCACGCTCATGCTGGCGACCGGCAGCGGTGCGGCCGCTGCCGGCGGCGCGACGCTCTTGCCGGGACGGATCGAGTGGCGCACGGCTTTCTGGCCTTTGTTCACCGGCCATGTGCGCATGGAGATGCGTCAGACGGACTCCATGCCGGATCCGGTTTTCGTCGATGCCAGTCTCGCCGGTTCGACCGTCTCGCCGGGCGCGATTGCCGTGCCGGCGAGCCTGCTCTCGGGTCTGGGCGCGCCGTTCAACACGCTCAACATGGAGGGCAATGTGCGCCTCGCCTGGACCGAATGGCGGATGCTCGGGCAAAACACGTACGGGCAGGTGATCGTGACGCTCGGCGACATGGCGTCGAGCGTGTCGCGCGTGAAGCCGCTGGGATCATATAAGGTGGTGTTTCAGGCGGAAGGCCAGGCGGGAACGATCAACCTGACAACGACGTCTCAAGGGCCGTTGCTGTTGAGTGGACAAGGGACGGTGTCGAAGACATCGAACGCGTTCAACGGCGTGGCTACAGCCACACCGGAGGCTCGCGAAAACCTGGCGGGATTGTTGAACCTGCTCGGACGGCATACGGGACCGGATAGCGTCGAGCTGACCTTCGTTAGATAAGGATATGGCGCCGAAGGGCCGCGTTAGCCGCGCTTTGCCTGCCACTTCCGCCACCGCGTTAGCCGTGAAGGACGTGGCGTACCGGTGTAGACAGTAGGACTCCGCGGCATCCTCGCCCCGGCGCGTCTTATTCTTTAACCGTACCGCCGTTGGTGGCCGCAACGGTCGACGAACTTTGCGCGGAATTCAACGCAGCGCTCGACTCCTGCACCGCAACGCCACTCGCAGGAACCGCAACCGGCGCCGCTGCGCTGCCGGTTTCCTGATCCATTTGCGCCGAGTCCCAGCCGCCACCGAGTGCCTTGATCAAACCCACCGACGACACCATCCGTTCCCCGGCGATATTCGCCAGCTTTTGCTCTGCGGTGAACGCCGTGGTCTGCGCCGTGAGCACGTTGATGAACCCGACCGTGCCCGACTTGTACTGATTAGTCACGATAGCCAGCGCCTGCTGCGCCGACGCCACCGCTTGCTGCTGGATCCCAACCTCGTTTCCGAGAATTCTCTGCGACGCCAGGTTGTCCTCGACATCCTGGAACGCGGTCAGCACCGTCTGCCGGTACGTTGCCACGGCCGAGTCATACGACGCGCGCGCCGCTTCGGTTTGAGCGGCCCGCAAGCCGCCATCGAAAATGGTCGCGGCGAGATCCGGCCCAAGCGTCCAGAAGCGCGAGGGCGCAGTCAGCAATTGCGAAAATATGGAGCTTTGAAAACCGCCGCTCGCCGACAAGGTCAGCGTGGGGAAGAACGCGGCAATTGCCACGCCGATCTGCTCGTTCGCTTGCGCCGCCTTGCGCTCGGCCGACGCAATGTCGGGCCGCCGTTCGAGGATGGCAGACGGCAGTTGCAGCGGTACGTCGGGCGGCGTGGCGTCGAGCGGTGACGAAGCGATGGAGAACGTCGACGCCGGCTCGCCGACCAGCACGGCGATCGCGTGTTCGTATTGCGCGCGGGCGACACCGTTATCAATAGCCGACGCTTGTGCCGATTGCAATTGCGTTTGCGCCTGGATCACGTCCGAGCGGGCGGCCGTGCCTTGCGCGTACTGGTTCTGCGTGAGTTGCAGCGTGCGCTGATACGCGGCGACGGTGTCGTCGAGGAGCTTTTGTTGCGCGTCCAGCGAACGCAACTGGAAGTAAGTCTGCGCGAGCGAGCCTTGCGCCGAGAGCTGGGCGTTGGCGAGATCGGCCGCGGCGCTTTGTTCACCGGCGCGCTGCGCGCCGACCGTCCGGCTGACGGTGCCCCACAAATCCGGTTCCCACGATGCATCGAGGGAAAGATCGTAGCTATTGTTGATTGAACCGCCGCTGGAGACTGAGCCGGTCGAGCGGCTGGAGGAACGTGCCCGCGAGCCCGTTCCCGATATCCCCAAGGTCGGGAAATACGCCGCGCGCGCTTCCGAGACGAGCGCCCGGGACTGCCGGTAAGCCGCCGCGAATTGCGCAATAGTCTGGTTCGACGCGTTCAGCCGCGTTTCGAGGTCGTTCAACTGCGGATCGTTATAAATCGCCCACCAATTTCCACGATCCGTCCGGTCGGAAGGCTGCGCGACTTTCCAGCCTTCGGGCGCCTCTTTATACGATGCGGGAACAGTAGTGTCGGGGCGTTTGTAGTTCGGACCGACGGCGCAACCGGCCATTGTCAGTGCCAGGGCTACGGCCAGGACGATTGCGGACTTACGAGGAAAGACGGGTATTAGGGTGAACGGCATCTGCTCTGGATTCCTGTCGGAGGTTGCGTGCGCTTCGACACAACGTGGCGTGAAGCGCTTCATACAACTGGTCCGAAATGGTAACTGAACGCGCGCGAAGGGCGGGCGTCGGGCAGGCGTTAGGGTAACGGTTTGAAAGGTAGCTGGGTGTTACCCGCCGTGTGGGTTCGGTTACGGGTCGTTACGCAAACTGGAGTTGCGTAATTTGCATAACGACGCGCCAGGAACAGCGGCGAGGGCTCAGGCGTCGCAGTGTTTCGGACGACAGAGCAGTGGAGTCTTGGCGGGAGCCGGGTCCGCCGCATTGCGCGTGCGGCGATTTTCGAACCACGCCGCACCCAGTACGACAAACGAGCCACCCGGCAGCAAGAACACGATCACATACAGCGCCAGCTTCCATGTGCTCAGATTGGGCGGCAGGATGTGCAGCAAGGTGGCACTGATCGAGTGGCCGAAGCGTCGGCCGAGGAGGAGGGTGGTTTGGGCAGCGCGGTTCATCGGGTAAATCCATTTTTGCATCGAATGGTTCGATGCTTTCAGTCGGTCAGAACATGGTCTCGGGTGGCGCTTTAGCGCGTAACTCGTTGCTTAGAATAATATTGACTATGCAATCTATTTTCAAGATGCGTTTCTTAGCAAATTTTTGCAGTGTTGTTTTTCAGTCGCGGGCGCGGGGCTTGTGTCGGATGGGTACGCGTTGGCTGGCGGATGCGGCGCGTCGTTTTGGTTCGGGGACTTTCATCGTGTTCGTTTTGCGCGCTACGATCGGCCGTGCTTTGATGGACGGCCCGCGGCTTTTGAGCTCCGCGTGAATTTCCCTAGCCGGAAGCGGTAGAGGCTGCTGCTTACCGCTTTTAGCCCACCAGAACAGGGACTTTTGGGGAAAAATGCACCTTGGGCGGGAGGGTCGTTGCGCATCTGACAGGCCGCGTTTCATCCGGAGTCAGGCGAGCGATCCAGATCCGAAGAGATTCGCCGGCGCCGAAAAACGATGCAAGCGTTTAAGGCAAATCTGGAGACTTTAGATTGGACACATCGGCGCCTGTTTGGAGTCGGCGGAGTCACCGCGAGCACACCGAAGAGGTGAAGTCACGGCTGATTACGGTGCCGAATTAAAACAATGCCTATGCAAGGGTTTTGGCTATCGAACTGATAGTAACGAGTCTGCCGATGCAGCTATTAGTATGTAGACGCCACATTTTCGTCAATTGTCGCCGTCTTGCCCGCGCACGCGACGTTTGCCTGATTACATAAGCGAAGGCCGCGCCTCCCAACGAGAGCGCGGCCTTCTGCAATCAAAATCCACGGAAAACCTATTGCGGCGTCAGGTTCTGCCCAGATTGTCCCGGCTGATTCTGGAGCGTTGGCGGCATTGGCTGGACGGGCAGGTTTTGCTGCATCGGCTGCGATGGTGGGGCGGGGGAAACTGGTGGCAACGCGTTGCCGGACGCCGTCGCCCCACCGGGCGTGCCCATCTGCGATGGCCTGCCGCGCACAAACTGCTTGAAGTCCGCGCCGGCCTTCCACGGGTTCGGCTCGCAACCGAGCATATTGTCGCAATGGGCGGCGAAACCGATCGTCGCGGTCCCTTCGTTGCTGGGCGTCTTGGTGATCTGGTACGCAAGGGCGCGTTTGCCGCCGGACGGACCGTCGGTCTGGATGATCGCATCCGTGATCGTCTCCAGCTTGTATTCGGAATGGTTGCTCACCCAAACCTGCGCGCGAGCCCACCACGCGTCGCATTCCGCCTTGTTCGTGCAGGTGAGCGGCGCCGTGGCCTGCTCCATGGTCTCGCCTGAAATCTGGCCGGTCGTCGAGCAGCCCGCCAGCAGCGTGATCGCTGCTACCACCGTGCTGATTGCCGCGGACTTGGCTACGCTGTTGCTGCCCAACAAAGGCTTTCTCATTTTTCTTCCTCTCCTTGTATGTGTCCAGACTGGCCGATCGTGCCCGCCAGCCGCTGATTGGTCTGGTTCAGCTGATACGTCGCTATTTTCAGACCTGACCCGCGGACGAGCGTTTCCACGCGTTGCGCACTGTTGCAAAACAAGTAAGGGTTGCCGCTGCTGAAGCTGTGCGGCGAGGAAAAAGCTGCTGGATTTGCGATGGGCGCCGGCTTTGAAGCCGGCGCCCAGCAAGTTCAAACGCTAATGCGGTTCAACGTGTAAGCACGATAAGCGCCGACGAAGGCATCGAACGAACCGACTTCTTCACGCTCGATTCTTGCCTGATCATCCAGCGACTTTGCAGCGAGCGCCGCCATTTCGCGCTCGACGTCAGCGCTGAGCGGACGGCCACGGAAGTAATCGGCATGCTTTGCGCTCAGTTCCATCGCAAATTCGTTGAAGCTTTGATGCCGCTCGCGCATGGTCTGGAGCACGCGGGCGGACGGCGTCAGCGAGACATCGGCCAATCGTGCTCGCTGGGCCTTCAAAGCCGTCATGTGTTCATCGATGCCATGCAGCGCGTCGAGCGCCCGCGCGACCGGCTCGATGGCGTCGAGCAATGAATCCGCCCAGCCTTGCATGGAGACTTCACGGCCATCGCGTGCCAGCGTCAGGCCGGGCTTGCGGCCTTCCTTCGTGATGCGCGCGAAGTTCTCGTTGGCTTCCTCGTTGGCGGCGCGCGGCAAAAGCGGGCTGTCTTCGAGCGCGCAATACAGCAAATACGCGTCCATGAAACGCGTGGTCTCCAGCGAAATCCCGGTCGGCTCGAACGGGTCGATATCGAGACAACGCACTTCAATGTATTGCACGCCACGCGACGACAACGCATGCAACGGCCGCTCACCAGGTTGCGTCACGCGCTTTGGCCGAATGGTCGAGTAGAACTCGTTCTCGATCTGCAACACGTTCGTGTTGATCTGCACCCATTCGCCGTCGCGCTGCGTGCCCATGGCTTCATACGCCGGATACGGCTCGCTCACCGCTTTCGCGAGCACGTCGAGGTAACCGTCGAGTGTGTCGTAGCTCGGCAGCAACGCGGATTGCGCCGGGTTGTTCGTGTAGCCGAGATCGCTCATCCGCAGGCTGGTGGCGTACGGCAGATAACGCGTGGTGGCGTCGAAGGTCTCGAGCGTATTCGGGCGGCCTCGCAGGAACTGCTCGTTGAGCGCAGGCGATGCGCCGAACAAATACATCGGCAGCCAGCTTGTGCGGCGAAAATTCCGGATCAGCGCGAAATACCGTTCGGACTGGAAATCGACGAGCGGCACGCCGCTGCGGTTATCGAGCGCGGCCCATGCACGCCAGACATCTTCGTGCAGCGAATAGTTGTAGTGAATTCCGGCGATGCATTGCATGGTGCGGCCGTATCGCAGCGACAAACCGCGCCGGTACACGTGCTTCAACATGCCTATATTCGATGTCCCATACCAGCCGAGCGGGATGTCCTGATCAGCGGGAAGCACGCCGGGCATGGAGTCGTTCCAGAGCAATTCGCTGCCGAGATGGGCGTAGGCGAAGCGATGCAAGTCGTCGAGTTGCTCGAGTGTGCGCGCGACGTCGTGCTCGGCCGGCGTGATCAGTTCGATCAACGCTTCGGAGTAGTCAGTGGTGATGAGCGGATGCGTGAGCGCGGAGCCAAATGTGCGCGGATGGGGCGTGGTAGCAAGCGTACCGTCGCGCGTCACCCGCAGGCTTTCCTTCTCGATGCCGCGCAGCCCCTGGCGCAACGCAGCGCTTTGGGGGCCGCTGGTCAGTGCGGATAAGCGGCGGCGCAAGGCGCTGTCAGACGGAGATGAGAAATTCGTATTTGCCATTGCTGCGACGGTTGCGTGTCGGGCGCAGAACAGAATGCGCCGAACCAGATTTTTTAGGTAGCGGGCACTTTAACATCTCAGTGTAAGACGTGCTTGAACCCTTGCCGGATAAGGGTTTGCGCGAATTCGAGTCGTTTGGAGCGGAAGTCTCGGCGATGGGGTTTGCTAGATGATGCAGGCGTTGCGGTTCGGATGGGTAACCGCTGGTGGTTTTTTGAATGCGCTTTGGACGTGCGCAGCCTCACCCGCCTTTCGCCGACCCCGCGCGATCGGCGATCTCATTCCACACATGCAAGGCAGCATAGGCGCGATATGGGCGCCACGCCTCAGCTCGCGCGCGTAACGTCGCCGCTTTCGCCATCGACGGATCGCGTGCCACCAACGACTGCATCAAGATCAAGTCGGTACCGGGCCACGCATCGGCATCGCGTAGGGCGCGCATCGCGACATATTCCACTGTCCACGGACCGATACCCGGCATGGCCAGCAACGCGGCCCGCAGTTCGGCGCGGTCCGCATGCGGATCGTCCAGCGGCAGCGCGCCTGCTGCGACCTCGCGTGCGAAGCCCTGCAACGCGGCCACGCGTTTGCCCGGCATGCCGATCTTCTCCAGATCGACTGCGGCCAGTGCGGCGGGCGTGGGGAAACGCCAAGCCGTGCCGGCGTGCGGATGATCGGTGAGTGGCGTACCGGCACGTTCGACGAGTCTCCCCACAATGGTCGATGCCGCTTTCACGCTGACCTGCTGGCCGACTATCGCGCGCACGACCAGCTCGAAGCCGGACCACGCGCCGGGTACGCGCAGCCCGGGCACGGCTTGAGTCAGCGGCGCGAACCACGGATCGCGGCCGAGATGGGCGGCGATCGCGGGTGCGTCCGCCCGGAGATCGAACATGCGCGTCAGATGCTCGCCGATCGCTTTCGCATGGCGGCTTGCCGCGCCTTCCAGCGTCGCGACGAGACAAGGCTTGCTGGCGTGCTTTGTTACGCTGAGCGTCCCCGAATCACCGAGCCACTCGATTGCACGGCGATACGCACCGTCTTCCACCGCTTCGACGCCAAGCGTCGCGCGTCCCGCGAAAAATCGCAGGACGCGTGACCAATCGTAGGGTTCAACGTAGGGCAGCTGGATGCGGGTGAGTTTGGTTGGTGGCAATTTAGGCGCGTTCGAAAGCAGAGAGGATCGGGATGCTAATCGGCATCGTAGCGCTCAATGTGGTTTGGGAGATGCCATCAACCCAGATCCTCCGCGTCGACGGTTTCAAGCGGCGCAGCCACCCGATGCTCTTTTTCCGCCGATAACAACGCGACCTTGCGCGCGGTTCCCCATCGATACCCCGCCAGCGCGCCATCCTTATGCACCACGCGATGACACGGAATGGCAAGCGCCACAGGGTTAGACGCGCACGCATTCGCCACCGCCCGCACCGCCCGCGGCGACCCAAGCGTTTCGGCGATATCCGTATAACTGCGTGTCTGGCCGTATGGAATCCTCTGTAACGCGTCCCACACGCGCTGTTGAAATGCCGTTGGACTGATATCGAGCGGCAGGTCGAAGTGCTCTCGCGTGCCGCGCAAATAAGCATCGATCTGCACGATAAACGGTGCGAGTCGCGCCTTGTCCTCGATCCGCTCCGCGTCCGACAACTCCTGCGTCAGTTCGGCTTCGAGCGCGGCGGGGTTATCGCCGAAAGCAATCTTGCAGATGCCCTTGGGCGTTGCCGCGACCAGCACGATTCCGAGCGCCGTTTGCGCGGTCGCGAAATGCACGACCAGCCCGGCCCCTTTGCGTCGATAAGTCGACGGCGTCATCCCCAACTCAGCGGGCGCCGCCTCATACATCCGCGATGTCGAACCGAAGCCGGCGTCGTGCATGGCGCGCGTCACGTCGTCGCCACGTTGCAGCGCGCCGCGTAGCGTATCCGCGCGACGAGCGGCCTGGTATTGACGCGGCGACACGCCGACCACACGCGAAAACAGCCGCTGCAAATGAAACGCGCTGACATGCACGGCGCGGCTCAGTTCCGCGAGCGTCACGCGTTGCTGCGGGTCGGCGTCGAGCACCTTGCACGCCCGCTCCACGATCGCCAGCTCGCGCGACAGGCTGCCCGGCTGACACCGCTTGCACGCCCGATAACCGGCGGCTTCGGCTTGCTGGGTAGTATCGAAGAATTCGACGTTTTCACGCCGGGGCTGGCGCGACGCACACGATGGGCGGCAAAACACGCCGGTCGTACGAACGGCATAAAAGAATGCGCCGTCGGCGCTTAAGTCGCGGCTCGACAAGGCGTCCCAACGCGTTTCATCGTTGGAGAAAGCAGCGGTACTTGATTCAGTTTTCATCACAATCCTCAGTTTGCGAAGGGTACGTGACTACTTTAGAGGCGGACGTCTATAGGTACTCGCCGGATCTTGCTCTGTCATTTCTTCCTTGAAGTACGGGGCTGTGAACGCATGGACAAATGACGCACAGATGCGACACACCATCACCATAGGGGTTTTTACTACGATAAGTGTTGCGTCGACCCTATCGGCTGTGTAATATCGGAACTGTCTCCTCCATGTCTCCTCCTGATATGGATTCAGCCCGCTCCGCAACGAGCGGGCTTTTTTTCGTCTGTACACTTTGAAGCCTTTGTAGCCGTGCTGTTTCGCAACACTTGCTAAACTTGGAGCTGGCTTTTCATGCTCAGTTGTTGTCGGTTGTCACGTAATAACGGAGACACGCGATGCAAATATCCATCCGCGAGATTGATCACGTCGTGATTCGCTGTGCGAACCTTGATGCCATGGTGGGCTTTTACAAGACGGTGCTGGGCTGTCCGGTAGAGAAGGAGCAGCGCGACCTTGGGTTGGTGCAGATGCGCGCAGGACGCTCGCTGATCGATTTGCTGGCGGTGGGCGCAAAGATTGATCGGCCGGAAAGCGGCACGCCGGGCACGGGCAACAACATGGATCACCTGTGCCTGCGAGTGGAACCCTTCGATTCCGCCGCGTTGCGCGCGCATCTGATTGAGAACGGTGTGCTCCTGGGGGAAGACGGCCGTCGATACGGTGCTGAAGGCTTCGGCCCGTCGCTGTATCTCTTCGATCTGGAAGGCAATCTTGTCGAGTTGAAGGGGCCGCCGGAAGCGTGACCGGCGTCCTTAGCTAATCCGTCAGCGAGGTTTTCCCTTGAACACCGTCCAGTCGATAGCGACCGGGTCTACCGTAGCGCTGCCCAGCGATGCCTCGCCGTCCTGCACCGTGCATTGAAGCCGCATGGTCCGTTCCGCCAACGCACCGAGCGCTGCGGCCACGCCATCGGTGAGCGACCAGACGGTCACGTTTTGCATCCGCTCGACCTTCGCCTTGACGCCCTGCCACCAGATTTCGGAGGTGCGGCCGCCATACGCGATCACGATCACCCGATCCGCGCGTCCGCTCGCCTTTGCGATGCGCCGTTCTTCCGGCTGCCCGACTTCGATCCACGTTTCGATTTGTCCGGTCAGATCCTTTTGCCAGAGATCGGGTTCGTCGGTGTCGGACAACCCTTTGGTGAATTCGAGGCGTTCGCTCGCGAATAACGCGAACGCGGCGACACGCACCATCATCCGGTCGTCTGTTTCGGACGGATGCCGGGCGATCGTCAGCGCGTGGTCGCCGTAGTAGTGCCGATCCATGTCGGCGATTTGCAACTCAGCTTTGTAGATTGTGGATTTAAGGGCCATGCAACACCGGAAAGCCTGTTTGAGAGGCCGGAAAAAGGGGAATTCAGAACGGATGTTTCGGGCGGATCCGCAGCGTGCTCACGCATACCGACGCGTTCCGAATGACGTTCGATGACGTTCGACGCGTGATGATACCGAACGCGTTCGTTCGTTGCGGGGAATCGCTGGTGGAGGGGAGGTGTCGCCGGCGGCCCGGAATTGGTCTGTGCCACTGCCGGTGCAACGTAAGACCGTCCTGAGAGGACGCGTAACTAACCCGGCGGGCGTGAATAAATTCACGCCGCGAGCTAATTGCCCGATTAGATGAGCGGCGGTTTTTAAGCCGCCGTTATCCCTTCAGGCCGTGATTTACATGTGGTTAATTCATTGCTTAATAAATCGATCCGCAGTCCACAAGCCTTGCGTATCGCTGTTTGCGGCATTCACAAATTCAACGTCATGGCCGACAACCTGCACTACACGGAAATGAGCGCCTTCCGGAGCCGGGATGCATTGAAATCCGGTGAAGAATTCCTGCATTTTCTGCTGCTCGCCTGCTTGGGCGTGCTGATCGGCGGAATCGAATTTGTCCTTCGATAAACAGCCGAACGCGTTAGGCATGAAACTGAAGGTTTGTTGCGGCTGGATCACCTTGTCCTGGGCCTGAACCGAGGTGATCGCGCCCAATAAGCCGATCATCGCAAAACCAGCAATGGCGCGCATCTTCATCTATAGCCTCCATGCAACTCTTTAGCGGGATTTAGCTATGTATTCAGTGACTAGTTATTAATATGCAGCGTTTATCCTAGACGAGAATTTGCAAGAGGCAAGCACAACTTGTGTGCGCTCGCAACAAGACAGATTGTCGCAGACGGCTACTCGGGATTAAGCGGCTTTAAGCGCGCGGCACCGCCATTCAAAATGGCGAATGATGCGGCGCAAACACAAAAGACAAATAAAAGATGCCCAGTTCACTGGAACCGGGCATTAACCCCACGAGTGAGGGAGGAGACACAACAAAATACTGGACCTGATCGCTGGTCAAAGCCCGTTTGATACTAAGCAGAATCTGTGCCGAATGCGGGAATTGAACAGGGAAATGTGACTTGGCAGATGAACTCGTTTTAAGTCAGACACTTGGCGCACGACGCCTTTCCGTGCAGCGGCGGGGTGTAATCCGGGTCATGTCGCGATCCTGCCGTTTTTTACATAGTGTCTTGTCAGACGCGAATGTTCGTGGATTAATCGATGCTTCCTAACAGGAGCTTCCATGACCCTCGCTCAATGGCTGCCGTTCGCGGTTGCCTCCGCCATCCTTGTTGCCATTCCCGGGCCGACCGTGCTGCTGGTCGTCTCCTACGCGCTCGGCCACGGCCGCAAATACGCACTCGCCACGACTGCCGGCGTTGCGTTGGGCGACCTCACGTCGATGACCGCTTCCATGCTCGGGCTTGGCGTGTTGCTCGCGGCATCGGCGGAACTGTTCATGGTTTTGAAATGGGTGGGCGCGGCCTATCTCGTTTATCTGGGCATCAAGTTGTGGCGCGCGCCGGTGATGGATGCCGATGCGGTGAGTGCGCCTACCGAGTTGCGCACAAGTCGGATTGTCGCTCACGCTTATGCGGTGACGACGCTCAATCCGAAGAGCATCATTTTCTTCATTGCGTTCCTGCCGCAATTCATCGATCCGCATGTGGCGAGCATTTCGCAGATTGCGATCATGGAGGCGACGTTTGTCGGATTGGCTGCGGCGAATGCGTTTGCTTATGCGATGCTGGCTTCGGTCGCCCGGCGCGCGATTCGGCGGCCTGGCGTGCAGCGGGGGGTGAACCGGACCGGCGGCGCGTTGTTGATGGGAGCGGGGGTGTTTGCGGCGGCTTGGAAGAAGGCGGTTTAAGGGACGGGTGGGCGGTGCCCTGGAGAACCGCGAAGTCGGTTATCGCGAGCTTCGCTGCTGATCCGGTGAGACCATTCTGGTGGCTTCACCGAAACGGTCTCTCACCGGATGGGCTGAGGGTTCGCAAGCAACCCTCGCTTTTTTCAACTGGTTGTCTCAACCCATTCGCCGCCCCGAAGGGGCTATGGCGACGCCTGTGGGTTGCTGAATCACGCGAGCACCTCCAAGCCGTGTTTCTGAACGACTTGAAGTAGGCGCGCCGCGAGACCACTCGGCTTTTTTGCACCAGCCTCCCACTGCCTGACGGTCGAAGGGCTCGTGTTCAAGTAATGAGCAAAGACACTCTGGCTGACATTGGCACTCTTTCGGATACGTGCAACGTCCTTAGCCTCATAGCGGGGCGGCTCCTCGATGCACAGGTCGTCATACTCACGCATTGTCTTTTTGTCGATAAGCTTCGCGCGAAACAGGCCAGACGCGGCGCTGTGAATCGCCTCGGAAGCGTCGCTCTTGAATCGTTTGTCAGCCATTGCAAATCTCCAATAGTTCCTTCAGATCAACCAGCAAGTCGATATCGACTGATGTCTTGCTTCCATAGTCCTTGGCGAGCCTCTTAAACTTCTTTAGATCGATATCGCCGATGTTGTCCATGTCGCTTTTTGCAAATAGAAACACGAAGATCCATCTTCTGCCCACCTTGTTCACGACGAGGCCACGTTTCGTGTTCCTGTCCAGTCGCTTCTTCCAGACGTTGCCGCCGAGATCGTCGCCTTGGCCGTCCATCAGTTGCTTTGCGGCTTTGCACAGATCGTCGTTGGTAATGCCGGCCGACTTGGCTGCCTTGCTGAACCATGCTGTTTTAAAAACGCGCTGCGTGAGTGCCTGCATTGCATGCCGGTTTGACGATAAACATCAACTATGCCACCTAGTGGTATAGCGTTCAAGTCAAATTCTGGCGCAGGCGCGCCCATGATCCATCCCGGCTCGCGGGCAGGAGCCCGCATCGCACATCGCGCGCGGGTCAGCGAAAAGGAAGGCTAGCATCAGCGTGACCTGTCCCTGATTTCGCGACGGTGGGGTCTATGACAACGTTCAGATGCTGCAGACGTCGAGTGGTGCAAGGCTACATCAATACAAAAGCGGTGGAGTTGCTATCGGGCCGCAAGAGTGACGCTGCTGAAAATGTTGAGTTTAGTGACCAAAAAATTCCCGCGACACGGTCCCTCCGCTCTTCTGTCGAGCTACCGCTGGTTCCAGAGTGCATATGCCACTTTTAGCAGGAATGCGGTCGTCTCTGGGCTCAGTTCTTTCAGCCATGCCAAGGTCGGAATAGGCTTTCTATCCGGCGTGGGGCCGGTCAAGCGCCGGCGTACACCCACTTCGATTCGGCGACTCCATGACGCTCTGATAGGAAGCCCGAATCACACGCCAAGCCATCCAAACCACACGGCCATTCGCCAAAGCCCTGCAATGATGATCACGGCAGCGATGGTAGCCAACGCGATCTGCCTGCGGCAGCGAGTTGCTTGCTCTTCTTCGAGACCCTGGGGTTTGGCCATTTTGGGCTCCCTGCGTGCGTTCTCTTCTGGAATCCTACATCAAGGAACGCCATGAGCCATGCGACGCCTACTTCCCAATACAAAAGCGGCTGAAAATCACGCCCAGCAGATCATCGGAACTGAACTCTCCGGTGATCGAATTGAGCTGATCCTGCGCGAGCCGCAGCTCTTCGGCGAATAGATCGAGTGCTTGCGAATTCTGGTCCGCATGGTCGGCGGCGATCGCCAGATGTTCCCTCGCCGCTCGCAGTGCGATCAAATGCCGCTCGCGCGCCAGATAGATACTTTCTGCGCCCGCCTGCCACCCGGCAATCTTGAGCAATTCGCTGCGTAACAGCGCAATCCCATCACCGGTTTTCGCCGACAAACGCACTTCGCGCACACCATCACCGGCCACATCCGCCGATGCCTCTACGCCTGCCAGATCAGCCTTGTTCAGCACGCGCACCACTGGCACGCCCACCGGAAAACGCGCCGAGATTGCTGCATCGTCGGCACTTAGCGCTTCGCGTGCGTCCAGCAGATGCAGCACGACATCCGCGCGGCCGATTTCCCCCCAAGTCCGTTCGATACCAATCCGCTCCACCTCGTCCTGCGTGTCGCGCAGGCCGGCAGTATCGATGACATGCAGTGGAATGCCTTCAATCTGAATAGTCTGCGTGACCTTGTCGCGCGTGGTGCCGGCAATCGGTGTGACGATGGCGAGTTCCGCGCCGGCCAGCGCATTCAGCAACGACGATTTGCCCACGTTCGGCTGCCCCGCGAGCACAACCGACAGCCCCTCGCGCAGCAGCGCGCCCTGACGAGCGTCCGCGAGCACTTTGTCCAGCAAGGCACGGATGCGGGCGAGCTTGCCGCGGGCATCGGCGGCTTCCAGGAAATCGATCTCCTCCTCGGGGAAATCGAGCGTCGCTTCGACCAGCATGCGCAACGCGATCACGTCTTCCACGAGCGCATGGATTTCGCGCGAGAAAGCGCCATCGAGCGAGCGGCCCGCCGAGCGTGCCGCAGCTTCCGTGCTCGCCTCGATCAGATCCGCTACAGCCTCGGCTTGAGCCAGATCGAGCTTGTCGTTGAGAAACGCGCGACGCGTGAACTCGCCCGGTTCGGCCAATCGCACGCCGAATTCACGACCGGTCTCCACAGCGCGCTGCAACAGCAGTTGCAACACGATCGGGCCGCCGTGTCCCTGCAGCTCGAGCACGTGTTCGCCGGTGTAGGAATGCGGTGCGGGGAAATACAGCGCAATGCCGCGATCGATTGCGTCACCGCGCGCATCGATAAACGGCACATAGCTCGCGTGCCGGGCCTCGAGCAACTGTCCGCACAGCGCGAGCATTGCGTGTTTCGCCGCTGCTTCGCCCGCTCGCCCGAACGACAGCCGGATCACGCCGATACCCCCACGCCCCGGCGCGGTGGCGATCGCGACGATCGGATCGGTGTCGTTATTGGACATGGTTGTTTCCAGCGGAACGCGAGTGAACGAGTGGCGGCATTGTAGCGTGGCGCTTTCGTTTCGCTGCGTCGCACGGTCCGCTAGGAGGATTCTTAATTTATCTTAAGTGGGATATGATGAACCATAGGAATGGCTGTGAGTGTGCATCGTTTCATTGGGTGCAAATGTGGTCGTTATTGGGTCACGGCGATCAATCACTCATCGCGGCATTCTCGACTTATTTTTCCTGAGCGCGCTAAAAATGAGAAAGATGCGCCATATCTAACGTAGGCGGTTGACTCCGCCACTGTGTTTGCCTCGCACAATCGCGACCATGCCAACACCCAAAGAGAAAACCGATTTTTCGGATCGGCTCAAATTTTCGATGACGCGCGCGCCCGAGAAAATGCGCGGCGCAACCGATCTCGCTTTGCATTTCAATTTGCGTTATCACGGCGAACCCGTGTCGCCGCAAACCACGCACAAGTGGCTGACCGCGCGTTCAATTCCCACTGCCGACAAACTGGCGACACTCGCTGAGTGGTTCAAGGTCGAGCAGCACTGGCTTCATTACGGGCCTCCGCCGAGCGGGAACCCGCAAAACGCACCGAAGCCGATCACGCATGATGAGAAGTATCCGGCGTCGGAGGAAACGCTTGAGCTGGCTTCGAAGATCGAGGCGCTGTCGTCGCATCACCGGTATTTGCTGGAGGAGTTGATTGATCAGTTTTATGGGACGGGTGGGAAGCGCTGAGGCGCATTCATAAACAACTCACAGAAACAAAAACGCCCGGCATAAACCGGGCGTTTTCAAACCAATCCAACCGAAGGCCAAAAACCTAAGCCTTCGCCACCTTCTTCTGCCCCATCATGCGCGTGATGTAATACTGCTGCGCTATGGAAAGCACGTTATTCACGACGTAATACAGCACCAGTCCTGACGGGAAGAAGAAGAACATGACCGAGAACGCCAGCGGCATGAACATCATCATCTTGGCCTGAACCGGGTCCGGCGGCGTGGGATTCAACCGCGTTTGCAAGAACATGGACACAGCCATCAACACCGGCAAGATGTAAAACGGATCGGCCTGCGACAAGTCGTGAATCCACAAGACCCACGGCGCACCGCGCATTTCCACCGACGACAGCAACACCCAATACAGCGAGATAAACACCGGAATCTGTACAACGACCGGCAGACAGCCGCCGAACGGATTCACCTTCTCGGTTTTATATAGCGCCATCAGCTCCGAATTCATCTTCTGCGGATCGCCTTTATACCGTTCACGCAATTGCGTCATGCGCGGCGTGATGGTCTTCATGCGTGCCATCGACTTGTAGCTCGCCGCCGACAACGGGAAGAACACCGCCTTGATCAACAGCGTGAGCAGGATGATCGACCAGCCCCAGTTGCCCACATAGCTATGGATCTTCTCGAGCAGCCAGAACAGCGGCTTCGCGATGATCGTCACCATGCCGTAGTCTTTCACGAGCTCGAGACCCGGCGCGACGCCTTCCAGCATCCGCTCTTCTTCCGGACCGGCAAAAAGCCGCGATTGCACGTCGACGGTTTGCCCCGGCGCGATGGTCTGCAACGGCTGCTGCACGCCCACGCGATACAACTTGGGATCGATCTTCTGCACGTAGATATCGCGCTTCACGCCCTGCTGCGGAATCCACGCCGACGCAAAGTAATGCTGCACCATTGCGACCCAGCCGTTATCGGCGGAGGGCGCAAAATCTTCCTTGCCCTTGTCGATATCGCTGAACGTCATCTTCTGGAAGTGATGCTGCTCGGTATAAACAGCCGGCCCGATGAACGTATGCGAGAAGCGCGGCGTTTCCACCGGCGAATCGTCACGCACAAGCTCCATATAGAGGCGCGGCGTAACCGGCGCAGTGCCGACGTTCTGCACCTTCGTGTCGACACCGATCACATAGCTGCCGCGCGTGAACGTGTAGGTCTTGATGACCTTCACGCCACCCTTGACCGGCGACTCGAACGAGATCGGCAACGTGTTGCCGTCACCCATCGTCGTCTGGCTGCCCGGTACGAGCGTGAAGACGTCGTTGTGGTTGGGGAAATCGCCACCGAGCAGGCCCGTGCGCGCGAGATACGTGTGGGTCGCGGTGTGATCGAAAAGCGTGATGTACAGATCCGGCTGCTTGCCGTCACCTTCCTTCACGAGCGACAGCTTCGAGAGCGTGCCGCCGCGCGTATCGATCTGGCCGGAGTAGACGTCGGTCGAGAAATTCACGAGCTGATCTGCGGCGGTCGCGGGTGCGTTCGAACCAGGCGCGGCCGGTGCGCCGGGTTCACCCGGTGTGGCCGGCAAATCGGCGGCTTGCGTGCCCGGCGTCGTGGTTCCCGGTGCAGCGCTGCCGACCGTCTTGGTCGGGACGGCGCTCGGGAAGAACATCGACGGGCGCCCATGGTCACGTTGCCAGTTGTCGTACAGCATGACAGCCGACATGAAAAAGATGACCCATAGGACGGTACGTTTGATATCCATGCGTTGTCTCAGTGTCGATCGAAGAGCGCGTTATTGGCGCCGTGGGGGTTTGAACTCACTGAATTTGCCGGATTCGATGAAACTGGATCTGGCAAATTCGATGCGCTCGGGGCAGAGTCGTCGACTGGGTCGGCCGCTGACGCGCCATCCTGCTGAACGCAGCCGGCGGCGGACGGAGGCACGGGGACCAGATCGATGCCGCCAGCCGAAAACGGATGGCAGCGGCACAGACGTTTTGCTGCGAGGAATGAGCCACGCGCGGCGCCATGATACTGGATTGCTTCGCGCGCGTAGTCAGAACACGATGGGTAAAAGCGGCACCGGTTGCCGAGCATGGGGCTCACCGCAACCTTGTAGAAGCGTAATAAGGCGATCAACGCCGTTTCTGCCATTCGTGCCGTCTGCATAAAATTCGCGCTCAGGTCGACCGGACCAAGCCGGTGTGCGCCTGAAGCGGCTCATGAGCCCGCAGGCGCGGGTGGGTCGTTGACGATAGTCGATGATGCACCCTGTTCTCCCATTCGCCGTGCCGCTTCGCGCACTGCACGGTCAATCAGGCCGTCGATCTCCTCGCGAAACAACGTGCGCAGCGGCGGCGATTTCGCGCTCGGCATGGCCTTGCGGTCAATTTTCGCATGCAGCCGCAGCAGGATATCCCAGCCGCCAAGCTCCGCGCGCCGAAGCCGGAATGCCTCGCGCGCCAACCGCTTGATCAGGTTACGCGTCACCGCGCGCGGCGCAAACTTCTTGCCGATAACCAGGCCCAGTCGCGCCTCGTTGCCTGTCGGCTTGCCATACAGGACAAAGTGCGGAGACCGCCGCCAGGGGCGCAAACGAAAAACGGATGAGTATTCATCCGTTTTCAGCAGCCTTGCGGCCTTGGGGAACGCGGCACGCGCTCGCAACTGACTGGTTTCCGGTCCGGAGCTTGTCGTGCTGCGCACCTGGCCGTCGCACGCGTCTGGGCGAGTGCCGGGGTGCGCCGTCAAAAGCGACCTTATACAGCCAGGCGCTTGCGGCCCTTCGCGCGACGTGCGTTGATCACCTTGCGGCCGCCGGCCGTCTTCATACGGACGCGAAAGCCGTGGGTACGCTTGCGGCGGGTAACGGAAGGTTGGTAAGTGCGTTTCATGTTGGTCTCACTTGGGTAAAAACGGACCGCCGGCCAGACGTAAGCGACGAAAAACGCGACGAACCGGCCGGTGGTACAGGAATTCGGGTTTTGCGGAACCCGCTATTTAAACCGTTTTCCTATTGACCGTCAATAGGTTACGAGACATGGCGAGCGGTTTTCGAAGAAGTCCACAGGCCTGATGATCCGAAACGCGACATGGTCCGTCCCTGTGGATAACTCGCGCCGCGGTTGCATTTGGCGTTAGAATCTCCGCTCAATCCGACGTAACCGCACGTTGTCCCGGTCCGCTGTACCGCCTGCAAAAGCATGGTGGGCAAGGCTCTGGGGCACGCTTGCCCGCGCGCACCGGGCCTTGTCGCCGAGTGGCGGCGAGAGCGGCGGCAGGACTCGCGGTAAACCCTAACGACTGCATTCGATGAACGATTTTTGGCAACACTGTTCCGCATTGCTGGAGCGCGAACTTACGCCACAGCAGTACGTCACATGGATCAAACCGCTGGCCCTGGTCGACTTCGATGCCGATGCGAGCACGCTGCGCATCGCCGCGCCCAACCGGTTCAAGCTCGACTGGGTGAAAAGCCAGTTTTCCGGGCGCATTGCCGATATGGCCCGGGATTTCTGGCACGCACCCGTCGATATCCAGTTTGTTCTGGACCCCAAAGCCACAGCACGCAAGGCGATGGGCGCGCCCGCGCCTTCCGTTCCGTCAGCGCCCACTGGCGCGCCGCCGGGTTCGCCTTCCATGCAGCGACCGGCCGCGCAGCCCGCTGAAAGAAGCAACGGCGGCCACGCGAACGCGAGCGCCCACATCAACGCCCTCGCGGCGGAAGCCGCGCAGCACGCGCAATCGCTGCAACATAACGACCAGGGTGACAGCGGCGACCTCGACCTGCCGAGCCTCGACGCCAACGAAGCCGCCGCCGCGCGCCGGACATGGCGGCCGGGCGGCACGACATCGTCGAATGGGGAAAACGATTCGGCGTACGAGCGCTCGAAACTCAACCCCGTTCTCACCTTCGACAACTTCGTGACCGGTAAGGCGAATCAGCTCGCTCGCGCAGCCGCGATCCAGGTGGCGGACAACCCCGGCATTTCGTACAACCCGCTGTTCCTCTACGGCGGCGTGGGTCTGGGCAAGACCCACCTGATTCACGCGATCGGCAACCAGTTGTTGCAGGACAAGGCTGGCGCGCGCATCCGCTACATCCATGCGGAGCAATACGTGTCGGACGTGGTGAAGGCCTACCAGCGCAAGGCTTTCGACGATTTCAAGCGTTATTACCATTCGCTCGACCTGCTGCTGATCGACGATATTCAATTCTTCTCGGGCAAATCGCGAACGCAGGAAGAGTTTTTCTACGCGTTCGAGGCCCTGGTGGCGAACAAGGCGCAGGTGATCATCACGAGCGATACGTATCCGAAGGAAATTTCGGGTATCGATGACCGGCTGATTTCGCGCTTCGACTCCGGCCTGACGGTCGCGATCGAACCGCCCGAGCTTGAAATGCGGGTGGCCATCCTGATGCGCAAGGCGCAGTCGGAAGGCGTGAGTTTGTCGGAGGATGTGGCATTTTTTGTCGCGAAGCATTTGCGTTCGAACGTGCGTGAACTCGAAGGTGCGTTGCGCAAGATCCTCGCGTTCTCACGATTTCACGGTCGCGAGATTTCGATCGAGTTGACCAAGGAAGCGCTGAAAGACCTGCTGACGGTGCAGAACCGGCAGATATCGGTGGAAAACATCCAGAAGACGGCGGCGGATTTCTACAACATCAAGGTCGCCGATATGTATTCCAAGAAGCGGCCGGCGAACATCGCGCGGCCGCGTCAGATCGCGATGTACCTGGCGAAGGAACTTACGCAGAAGAGCCTGCCCGAAATCGGCGAATTGTTCGGCGGGCGCGACCACACCACGGTGCTGCACGCCGTGCGGAAAATTTCGGCGGAACGAGGCACGGACGCTCAGTTGAACCACGAACTGCACGTGCTCGAGCAAACGCTGAAAGGTTGAGCGTTTTGCGCGGCGACGGGACGCGCGGCGCGCAATGCAAAAGACGCTCGAACTGCAGGAAAACGGCGGCTGAACGTAGCCGCCGACGACGAACAGCCCCAAACCAGCGCCGAATCAGCAACTAGCCATGCAAGCGGCGAAATACGCGCCGAACGCCCGCTGACGATCGTGCGCACGGCGGTTTGTCGCCTGCGCCCAAAAGCGCCACAAAAAGCGCCAAATAATGGGCCTGTTTATTGACGAAATTGCCCCCATTTTCAGGGGGCGGTCAGGTTTTGAGGCACAATACGGGTTTGACCGTCCAGCGGCCCTGGGCGGCGTTTTGGCGCAAGCCTGGCACGTGCGGGTGGCAATCGCCGCAAGCGCGTGACACGAGACCGTCCGAAGGTCATCCATGCGGTGGCAAACGCTTCTCAAAAAGCGGTGGCAAAAGCGGGGACTGCAGCGGTGACACAAGCGGCGGACGGCCGTCACATCAACGAAGGAACTCTATGCAACTGGTCAAGACCGAACGAGATAATCTCCTAAGGCCGCTGCAAACCGTGAGCGGAATCGTCGAACGCCGTCATACGTTGCCGATTCTCGCCAATTTGCTGATCACCAAGACTGGCGCCGACGTGTCGTTCCTCTCGACCGATCTCGAACTTCAGATCACCACGCGTGCTGACTTCGGCACGGGCAGCGATCAGGTTGCCACCACGGTTGCCGCTCGTAAGCTGCTCGATATCCTGCGCGCCATGCCGCCGGGTGAAGTGTCGCTCGATCTCACCGACAAGAAGCTGACGGTACGCTCCGGCAAAAGCCGCTTCGCGCTCCAGACGCTTGCTGCCGATGAGTTCCCGACCGTCAACCAGGCAACAGAGTTCGGCGCGAGCCTGTCGGTTCCGCAAAAGACCTTTCGGCAATTGCTCGGCATGGTCCACTTCGCCATGGCGCAGCAGGACATCCGCTATTACCTGAACGGCATGCTGCTGGTGGTGGACGGCGACCAGTTGATGGCAGTTGCAACGGATGGCCACCGGCTCGCGTTTTCATCGATGAAAATCGAGGGATCGTTCGCGCGCCAGGAAGTGATCATCCCGCGCAAGACCATCCTTGAGTTGCAGCGCTTGCTTGAAGACATCGACGACTTGCTGGTCATCGACATTGCCGCGAGCCAGGTCAAGTTCACGTTCGGCCAGGTCGAACTCGTGTCGAAGCTCGTGGAAGGCAAGTTCCCCGACTTCCAGCGCGTGATCCCGAAGTCGCACAAGAACACGTTCCTGATCGGCCGCGAAGAATTGCAGCGTTCGCTGCAGCGTGCCGCCATTTTGACGTCGGACAAGTTCAAGGGCGTGCGCTGCCTGATCGAGCCGGGCCAGTTGAAGATCATGTCGACCAACGCCGACCAGGAAGAAGCGCAGGAAGAGCTGGAAATCGCGTATCAGGGCGACAGCGTTGACATCGGTTTCAACGTCACGTATCTGCTCGACGTGCTCGCGAACCTGAAGATCGACATGCTGCAAGTGAGCCTCGGCGACGCTAGCTCAAGCGCCCTGATCACGATTCCCGAGAACGACGAATTCAAATATGTGGTGATGCCAATGCGCATCTGACGCGGCCAAAACTAAAAACTTTCCAAGGGGCGCATTGCCCCTTTGGCATTTTTAAGGCGTTTCGAAAAGTCTCATGCAGCGACCGCGCAGCAATCCCCGCAGTGACCGCGTAGTGACCCAGTAGCGATCCAGTAGTGACGCAGAACCGGAAAAAAACCCATGACTGAAAACCCAATTTCGCAACCCGACAACGCTTATGGCGCATCCTCCATTCAGATCCTCGAGGGTCTGGAGGCGGTCCGCAAGAGGCCGGGGATGTATATCGGCGATACGTCGGATGGCACGGGTCTGCACCACCTCGTTTTCGAAGTGCTGGACAACTCCATCGACGAAGCGCTCGCCGGCCATTGCAACGACATCCACGTCACCATTCACGCCGATAACTCCATCTCCGTGACCGACAACGGCCGCGGCGTGCCGACGGGCCTGAAGCTCGACGACAAGCACGATCCGAAGCGCAGCGCCGCCGAAATCGTGATGACCGAACTGCACGCAGGCGGCAAGTTCGACCAGAACAGCTACAAGGTGTCGGGCGGCTTGCACGGCGTGGGCGTGTCGTGCGTGAACGGCCTGTCCGAATGGCTGCGCCTCACCGTGCGCCGCGACGGCAAGAAGCACTTCATGGAGTTCCATCGTGGCGTGGTGCAGAACCGTGAACTCGTGACGGAAGACGGCATTACGTACTCGCCCATGCACGTTGTAGGCGACACCGAAAACCGGGGCACCGAAGTGCATTTCATGCCCGATATCACCATCTTCGGCAACGTGGAATTCCACTACGACATCCTCGCTAAGCGCATGCGCGAACTGTCGTTCCTGAATAACGGCGTGCGGATCCGCCTGACCGACCAGCGTGACGGCAAGGAGGACGATTTCGCGTTTATCGGCGGCGTGAAGGGCTTTGTCGAATACATCAACAAAGCGAAGCAAGTGCTGCATCCGAACGTGTTTCACGCGATTGGCGAGAAGGACAACGTCACGGTCGAAGTGGCCATGCAGTGGAACGACAGCTACAACGAAAGCGTACTGTGCTTCACGAACAACATTCCGCAGCGCGACGGCGGCACGCACTTGACCGGCCTGCGCGCGGCCATGACGCGGGTGCTGAACAAGTACATCGCCGATCACGACATCGCGAAGAAAGCGAAGATCGAGACGAGCGGCGACGATATGCGCGAAGGTTTGTCGTGCGTGCTGTCTGTGAAGGTGCCGGAGCCGAAATTCAGCTCGCAGACGAAGGACAAGCTGGTGTCGTCGGAAGTGCGTGCGCCGGTGGAAGACGTGGTCGCCAAGGCGCTCGAGGAGTTCCTGCAGGAAACGCCGAACGACGCGAAGATCATTACGAACAAGATTATCGATGCCGCGCGGGCCCGCGACGCCGCACGTAAAGCGCGTGAAATGACGCGACGTAAAGGCGTGCTCGACGGCGTTGGCTTGCCGGGCAAGCTGGCCGATTGCCAGGAGAAGGATCCGGCGAAGTCCGAGATTTATATCGTCGAGGGCGACTCGGCTGGTGGATCGGCGAAGCAGGGGCGTGACCGGAAGTTCCAGGCCATCCTGCCGCTGCGCGGCAAGGTGCTGAACGTGGAGCGCGCGCGTTTCGACAAGCTGATTTCATCGGAGCAGATCGTGACGCTGGTCACGGCGCTGGGAACCGGGCTCGGCAAGGACGATTACAACCTCGAGAAG
This sequence comes from Caballeronia sordidicola, assembly GCF_000729995.1. Classification (GTDB taxonomy): domain Bacteria; phylum Pseudomonadota; class Gammaproteobacteria; order Burkholderiales; family Burkholderiaceae; genus Caballeronia; species Caballeronia sordidicola_A. The sequence continues at coordinate 37,209 of NZ_JNFG01000028.1, forward strand.
CTGCGTTATCACCGCATCATCATCATGACCGACGCGGACGTGGACGGTGCGCACATCCGTACGCTGCTGTTGACGTTTTTCTATCGGCAGATGCCGGAGATCGTGGAGCGTGGGTTTATTTATATCGCGCAACCGCCGCTTTACAAGATCAAGGCGGGGAAGGACGAGCGGTATTTGAAGGACACGCACGAGCTGAATCAGCATATGTTGAAGCTCGCCTTGCAAGGTTCGGAGCTGACTGCAAGCGAAGGCGCAACGCCGATTAGCGGCGATGCGCTCGGTGAATTGGCGCGTGCTTATTTGCTCGCGCAAGCGGTGGTGGATCGTCTCAGCCGGTTTTACGACGTCAACGCGCTTGGAGCGGTGATGGATGGCATCGAGCTGGATTTGACGACGCAAGAATCCGCCGTGGCTTCGGCTGCCGCTTTGGAGGCCGCTTTACGCGCCGATCCGTTGAAACCTGAGGTGACCGTCGAGCCGGCTTATGACGCGGTGCGTGAGATCCGGTCGCTGCATATCAATCGCCGGCATCACGGAAATGTGAAGGTTTCGGTGATCGATGAAGACTTCCAGCTGACCGCGGACTACAAGCAACTGCAGACGACCGCGAATACGTTCAAGGGGTTGATCGGGCCGGGTGCGGTGATCAAACGTGGCGAGCGGTCGATGGCGGTTACCGACTTCAAGAGCGCGATGAAGTGGTTGATCGCGGATGCAGAGCGGAATGTGACCAAGCAGCGGTATAAGGGCTTGGGCGAGATGAACCCGTCGCAGTTGTGGGAAACGACGATGGACCCGACCGTGCGCCGGTTGTTGCGCGTTCAGATCGAAGATGCGATCGCAGCTGATGGCATCTTTACGACGCTGATGGGTGATGATGTTGAACCCAGGCGCGCGTTTATTGAATCGAACGCGTTGCGGGCGGGGAATATTGATGTTTGAGGTTGTGTGTAGCGGGAACCATAACCTGAGATTTTGGGACTCATCCACTGAGAAATTTATTGATGGATACGCTCCGATAGCTCAGTTTGGTGGTACCTAGCTAAAGTCACAGCCGCGAGAACGACGGCCACCTCATCGAGGCGGCCGTCGTTTTCTCAGTCTGGGCAACAATCAGAGGGGCTTATCAGCCCGACTTCTGCTGTCTTCGCTGGTCTGCGGGTCTCGCTTGCGCTTCAGTCCAGTGTACTGAAAGCGATTTTGCCAGAGACAGCATCGCCCAGCTCACGCACAGCGACTTCTTGGTCGCCAGAGCATCGTAGTAAAGTGGCCCGGTTTGCTTCTTTAGCGAATGCTCGTCGTGTCGGGAGATGCGCGGCGCTCCTAGCCTCCGAAAGACTTCAACGCGGCGATGACCGTTGATACGCTCCTATCCGACGTCGGCAAAAGCGTCGAATCCGGCGAAGTCAGTGACGGTGGAGTGAGTGGGCGGCTGGGGCGAGTGTGTGTGTGCTGACATGGATTAGTTCTTTTAAGCTCCCACGAAAAGTTTCGTTTAAGGGGTCATCGATAGCCGAAAAGCCTTACCCGACATGGCGTAAGCGGAACTAATCGGCAAAGGGCGCTGGAGGCAATTTCAGCGTCCTTTGTTTGCAACGGGCCCTCCAATTTTGCTTCAAGGCGCCGTCGGTGCTTAGAGCCCGGGGTGACCGTCCAATTTTTCGGGCACGGACTTGTGCTCCGTTTGGAGTGTTCGTCGAGAATCAGCCACTCCCCCCGTCGCAAACTCCTCTCGCCACTCCCTTGTCAGCAATTCCGCCGTCTCCCGCATCGCCGCTGCGATTGCTCCCATGTCGCGTTCGGCATCGCTCCGAGTTGGCGTTGTTCCGGCCGCGTCTGCTGTCTTGCCGGCAATGTTTCCAGTAGGTCTGCGCGCAAGCCACTCGGTCGCTCGCACGGCGCAGGTGGACGAAGCTCGCGTTGGGTAATGCGAGGTCGAGCGCTGCAATGCGTATGTCACTTTCTGCGTCTCCGAGGATGTAGCCTAGCATCTCGAGAAAGTTGTGGGACGTGTCGCGGCTTGACTGTAACTCTCGAAGTCAAGGCCGCCGCGTTTGTCATCAACATCGTGCGTTTCGAAGCGTGACGCTGACGCTGGGGCGTTGCGCCCATCAAACTCTGCAAACAAACCTCTTAGCGCCGCACACGGCAAATCTGCACTAGGTTATTGTCAGAAACTTGAAGATTATGCGAGGCCGTGCTGACGTCAGTTTGAACGTCGGTCAGCAAGACATCGGGTAACCCGAAGAAGCGCAGCCGTTCGGCGCAGACGGCTAGCCGCACTCAAATTTTTCTCGGACGCCCCCCGACGCCGTAGGTCATTTCGATGGCCCTATCCAATCCGAATAACTTTGCGACGTACCTTTTGTCAGAATCGTCACTAGGCTCCGCCTGTTCACGCCTCCGCATCCAATGCTCCAGTTCTCCTGGTACGTGAAAACGAAGGAGTTCTGCGCTCCCTCTGCTGGCGACGGCCAAGATTAAGTCGAGGTACATGAATTCAGCGTGATTGTTCGTATTCCCAAGTATCACAATTTGAGTAGCAGTCGAAAACCGGTCTTCCACCGCACGTTTGAACCACCTCATCTTGTTCACAGGGGAGACCTGCTCAACCCACTGGACCATGGCTGACAAGCTCCACACGTTCACTTTGGCGAACCGCTTCGATAAGTGATGGAGCCGAGCCATCTCGGCCGACGTAGCGTCAAAGGCGACAACAATCTCGGTGAGAGAGGGTTGCCGGTTTGATTCCGGCATGCCCATCAGCGCTTCGCGCGCTCGCCGTCCACTTTCAGCGATTAAATCATCAAGAATGTTGTTGGAGCCTTCGGCAAGCCGCTGTCCTTGGAAAAACTGTAAGTAAAAGTCTGCCGCCTCCGCAAGCACATGTGGATATTTTGACAGCCCTCCCTTATTCTTCAAAAGGTGTTTCGCCATGTTGACTTCCCCGCCGAAAAAAGCTGAATTCGGCGAAAAGGCGAATCCAAAGATTGGAGCTGAACCGATTCGCGCATCGGCATCCGAATTGGCTTCGAGAAAATAGTCATTTCCCGTTACTTCAGAGAAAGCCTTAACCTTTCCGTCTTTAACCACCTGAACCCACATCGACGGCAACGCTCCGCGACGGAAGGCTGGTACAACGAATGCAGGAAACGTGGGAACCGTGGGGTAGAAGCCACGTACCCGAGCACTTGAGTCGAGCATCATCACATTACCCCCAAATCCACGTGAAACTCGGCCAACAGGTGTTCGAGGAGCCCCTGATATTCAATGGCGGGCTTCATTTTGTTGGCGCGATAGGTGTACACGGAAATATTGACATCATTCTTGAAACGGCGAACAAAATCGGCATCCGCAATCGAGGCAGGTATGTACATCGCCTCTAGATACTCGGCCGTCATTGGGAGGGCCTCCTTGACCAACAGTTCGACGGCCAGCCTTCGGTCATCTGCTTCGTCCGTGTTGATATCGCGTATCATGGACCGAACCGCTTCCACCTCATATTGACCAGCGATATTTTCGAGTGCGAGGCCCTCACCTTCCCAGTAATTGCGATTCTCACCATAGAACGCCGTAACGTGCCGTCCTTGACTTTCTTCATCTACGGGATATTCGAACGACTCAAGCGGCATCTTTGCGTGCATCCACCTTGTGTAACGACCACCGGAAAACGCCCCGGTATCAAAAGGAAATAGCCGATGCGCGTGGTCGAGTACACGTTCACGGAATATCAACACAACGGGAGCGTGGAAAGAATTTTGCATAGCGTCCCGCCGGTTAAACCTATACGCGGGGCGGCCGTAAAATAGATACGTAAGCGGGTCGTTAAATACGGGGCAAAGCTGAGGCGACAGCAATCGCTGCTCAAGGATATCCCGAAGTGCGAACGCATCTGTCGTGTGGACCCAGCGGAGCTTCTCGGTCGGAGCTGCGAAATCCTTGACCCAGTGAAAGAGTCGATGGTTGTGTGGCGCGGCAGCCGAGTCTACGGGTAAAGAGGCCACTCAAGTTTCTCTCGTGAAGTTAACAGCGGGACGCGGGCTTCGGTATTGGCAATGGCCGCGTAACAATAACATGGGCTCGCCAGTGAGGCTGGTGCGGATTAGGAAAGACAGGTGTCCCTGCAGAATCCTATTCGGCCCACGTTTTGGAATTTGCACCGCATACGTCGTTAATGTCGTCGTCAGGACCGGTTCTGAGCGGGCGAACATCATGCAAAAGCAAGCCCCTGTCCGAGGGTGCAGTGTTACATCCTGCATACGTCGAATATTGAACGGAAACATTGGAAATGCGCGTAAGACTTGTTTGGGAGATTGCGGAAGACGATGTCGTCCGACTAAAAGCATTCGTAGAAAAATTTGCTTCTAGTACTCTTCACCATTTAAGCGCGTCAGATGACTCTTCGTGCGTCGGGGGGAGGGCGGTGGTTCCAGCTTTTGCAGGTGGTTGAAGAGACGTACTTATTGTTTTACGCTGGTTGTTGGTCGTTTGAACCCACGATGTCGTGCGGCGAGCAGGACAGAGTTGTCGGGCCTCGGCTGCCGCATCTCTGGCTGCTTGGTTGGCAGCAGGCTTACCTTCGTCGAAATCGCGGTACGTTTCTCTGCTCTTCTGGTTGAGACAAGAAATAGACCACATCACTCGAAACGCCTTAAAGGGCGAACTACCGATGCGCCTCGAATTTTCGCCTTTACAGCCCTACGACGGCACGTTCCCGAATTTCCGTTAGGACCTGCACAATCTGTGTAACTGTGGCTGAGGGAAATATTCCAAGCGGACCCTGTGCGTTCAGGTCCGAAAAGGGCGACTGAAACAATCTGTCGGCATCCATCACGCCCGATTGAGTAAGTTCTTGCACGATGAGGTTGATGAACTCAATCTGGTCTGGCGTGGCGGTCGTGCCGCTGATAAAAGCGCCGAAGGCCTGCATGGCAGCCTCACGGTCCAGCCCTACCAGCGAGCGGATGAAAATGCCTAATCCCCGGCTCTTTTCCTTAGCTTCATTGATGAGAGACTGAGTTCCTCCCGCTTCTAGTAGCATTTTCTCCAGTTCAGCTAGGTCGGCCTGTGTCAGCGGCTGGTTACGGCGTAGTCGTTGCAACGACAGGTGCGATTCATGGGCTCTAAGGAACTGCCGCGCTTTCTCCCTAAACTTGCCCATATTTAGTCCGGTGGTGACTTGCGGCAAGTCGACAGTGGCAATGTCACCAAGCTCGTCCTCGAAGTCCGTGTAGACGACTCTCTTTTGGCTCTTGAGTACCAGAGGCTGGCGGTGGTTTTATCGTACATCTGCGCGAGTTTGCAATCCGCCGACAAGTGCGCGCCGAGATAAACGCTGACGCGGCACCACTACTGATGCCAGGATGGACGAGCTAAAGCGTCGAGCCGGGATACGACGCGTCGCTTTGGAGCGGCTCAAGGAAGTGGAAGAATGGGCGCGCGGCTGGAGCGGTCCAATCGCTTGAGGACATTAGCGGCCGTGTTCGAGAGCAGTTGGCTGTCGTCGAAAGTTGGGTTATCGAGGCGAAGGATTCGGCGCGCGGCGGACTGGCTGGACCCGACAGTAGCTCGAAGGTTGGACGAAGTAGATGAGCCACGCGGTGACCAGATGCATCGACATCCTACTCGACGCTCCGTGCGGCAATCCGCAGCCATGTGGACACCTGACATGTCAGAATGAATGCTTAAACTTCCTGCGAAAGCCGCCGATAGAACAAAGAGACTAACAAAAGCGAACAAGCGAATTTGGCGAGCCAATTTACCGACATAGCCGGTGGCGGCACGGTCGGTAACAGTAAAGAAGGCGCCTCGATGCAATATAAGGGAATGGGAGCGCGCCGACCCAAGGTAAATTATAAGCGGGCGCCTGCTAGCAAAATTCGAAGAATATGGGGGGAGAAGGCATGTCACAGATACTGAGGACAGCGTCACCGGTCCGAGCATGGCTGGCAGAATTTCTTCTCGTCCGGGAGATACTCAAGGGGCCGACCGGCATTCCCCTGTACCGATACCAAGTGACGCCAAGTGAATATCGCGAACTCGAGCAAATTCTTTTGGACAACCGCGCACACGCCCTCCACCGGACCTTCGGGTTTTCGTGGATGGCGGGCTTCTGCTTGTTCGTTGCAGAAAGCTTTCGCCGCGAATACGACGCGAAAGACGGCGGGTGGGCTTGGGCGCGGTTCGAAAACCGGTTGAAATGCAGCTTCACGCCCCAGCAACACGCCGAACTTGTTAGACAAGGGCTTAATCAATATTGGAAGCGACCGATTCGCCAATTCCAGAATCGTAGAGATAACCTCCTCGGCTCCCTTTTCACGGAGGGTGGGCTCCCATGGCCATTGGTGCAAAGCGAGTCGCACGGCTTCGGGAAAGTCGTGCGAAAAGGTCTCAAGTATTTCTATCGGACAGAAACCGGGCGCCGCACCACCACAGATTTGATGGCCGACTTTGAGCAAGACCTCCCGCTAACCTTTCGCACACTCGAAACCCGACAGTTACTTGCCGGAATCGTCGAACAGCTGATGTATCTGGCTACCCGATATTCGCTCAAGGGCAAAACCGACCCTGCTCAATATCTGGATGAGGCGAGTCCACGATGGTGGTCGGAATTCCCACTTCCGCTGGATGAAGACAACGCGCGGCGATTGATTAGTGAGTGGCTGCGCGATGCAAGCCAACGCCAAGAAGAGCGCGAAGCGGCGCGCGCAAGTGTCGGTGCGTTCTCATGCACCCATCGCCTGCTCGAGCAGGCGGACAGCTGGCGCGTACGCTCGGAGGTCACGCTCCCACGGGAAGCACAATTCCCCATCGACCCTCGCAAGTCCATTACGACGCGGTTCGAACTAGCCTTTTTCGAAGGCGACCGGCTGCTTGCCAGAGCCGGCACGGCGTATGGCCAGCAGAAAGACGAGGAACCCGGATTGTCAGTACGTTTTCTGCGGACACAGGTATCTCTCGACCGAAAACGCCTGAGTGATGAAATCAGCCTGAGGTTGCTTGCAAATGGCAGCCCGGTGCACGTTGTACACTTCGAGCAAGGCGCGATTGACGTGCACGAAATGCCGCTGGTATTTGAGTGCCGAGCGGACGAGTGGTGGTTCATAGCCAGCGCTTCGTGTTCGACCAGCAGCGACCGGGTCCGCGTTCGCATTCCGAGCAACTTTAGCTACTCGAGCAGCAGCGCTGTCACCGTCCGGACAGAAACGGATGACGCGCTGTGGCTCGAAGCAACCGATGACCTGCGTTTGTCTTCGGAAGCCGGTGAGCACTATTCGATAACTCTCAGGCGCAGCGCGGAGAGTCACAGCCAGTTCGCCCTGAAAGGAAACATTGCACAGTACGAGTCCGTACCGCAGGTAGTCTACGAGGGCTGGCCCAAGCTTGAGGCTTCGGTCGAAGCTGGGGCATCTCAGCCCAATGTCCAAGAATTCGCGAATCGTCAACCGGTGGCTTCGACGAACGGGGCGGAACATTTGGGCAGTATTCGCTACAGCGCAAAAAATACGTCCGGTGACGTCCTTATTCAGCGGCGGTTCGGCGTTGTTCCCAGAGGGTTCGTTATCTCACTGTTTCCGGCCTCGCCCGGCAAACCCGCGCGTCTTGTGGCGAAAAACTCCCGATTGCTGGAATTGCAGGTCGTCAACGGCGCAATCAAAAGCTGGTCGGAGTTCGGCGACCAAGACACTAATGTCTTCTTGGAATACGAAGGCGACGAGCCACCTGCCTTCCTAACACTGGAAGCACGCGGCGATTCTGGCCCTGAATCGATTCAATTCAGACTGCCGTTTCCATACCAAGGCGCCCGATTGCTTGGGGCAGATGGGAAGGCAAGTGCTCGCCGTGAGTTCACCCTAGCTGAATTGCTAGGCCTTCGGGTCGCGCTTTCTACCTCCGCACCAAACGGCGCCGAATTCTGCCTACAACTGGAACTGGTCGGTCGAGAGCGTCGCTGTTCCCGACACTATGTCGTAAGGACAGCCAGCGTGCCGGTATTGCTTAGCCTCTTTAGCTACCAGGCCGACATGCTGCAGATGCTCGGCGCGGTCAACGACCAGGATGCTTTTTTGCGCGTCACTGTAGAGACGGACCAGCGGCTTCTGCACTTCGATGTTCGGCGCTACAACGGTGCTCTTCGGTGGGAAAACCATTCGACGTTCGGCATAACCAGCCCATCTGGGAACACGCTCCAGACCGAAGTGACGGTCGAGGCAATGCTACTGCCGGACCCCAAGCAGGCTCCCGTCAAAATCCCCGAAATGACAAGTCAAGATGCGGGAACGGGCAGGTTTAGTACGCCCGCCGCGATGCTCCGCGACGGGCCGTGGCTCATCTATCCTGCCAACGAGTCACCGACGCAGTTCCGTCCAGAGCTATATATCCCCCAGCAACCTGGCAACATGGGTATACCGAGTGAAATCCGTTCACTGCACACAGCGGCGAGAGTATTTCATCCGGTAACCCAGCCCGACGTCATCAAACAGCAGATTGCCGATATGGCAATAGACCTGGACCATAGCGGCTGGCAGTATCTTGCGGACCTACGACAACACTACCGCCACCTTCCCCTCTCTGTGTTCGAAGCCTGGCTCGCGCTATCTCGTAACCCGGCAGCGCTGGCGATTGCGGTCTTCAGACTCGAGTTTGACGAATTGTTTTGCGAGCGTATACGGGACGACTTGGCAGTGATATGGGAGTGCATACCATTGCCGGCTTGGGCGAAAGCCTACGCCGAGTTTCGGAAATGGCTCACACTGCAAGGTGTTCCTGAAATTCTGATGGGGAGCGTCCTCAAGAATCGCCGAGCGGTACTTCCCACCGTCGTGTCGGGCTTCAACGAGGTAGGAAATTACCTAGAGACCGGCGACCCCATCAATCTGCCAAAGCTCCCCATCGAATCTATCCTGCCAGGTTGGTACCAACAACTACGCCGGTCGCACGAAGGGAACAATCATTGGCCAACCGACCTTGGCCCTGCGCTCAAAGAGTGGATAAAGCGACAGGCGCTTCCCAAACAGGTTAGCGGGTTGTCCATGGTTGAATTCTCTGACGCTGTCACCTACCTACCGATTTTTATGGCGTCTGTGACAGCCGGAATCGCAAACATTGACGAGCTAAAGGCGAACCGGTCCTACGCGAAGTTTGCAATCAAGATGGTCTCTGATTTTGACCGAAGCAGCTGGTACACGCCAGTTCACGGATTGATGGTCTCCTATCTACTCGCAGCAGCGAAGGTGTGAGGAACGAATGAGGTACTTTACAAATCTGATTGAACAAAGCCTGAGTCGCGCTCGCGAGGCCACTTTGAGCGTGCTGGGTATCAATGACGAAAATCTGCGTAGCCATCTAGGTCAGCAGATGAACGATGAACTTGGTTCGGACGGATGCTTTTTGGCGCCGCCCGTGTTTGAGCATACGTTCGGGTGGCAAGAGACCGAGGAAACCACGCTGAATGATTTAAGGGGGACCCTCCTCTCGGCGAGTCTGCTCGATACGCTCCAGAATGCTCAGCCTCCGTACCGCTTTGCATCGGATGCGCACCCTTACATTCACCAACTGCAGGCATGGGAAACCCTTCTCGGACCAACACCAAAATCCGCAGTAGTCACGAGTGGCACGGGCTCGGGGAAGACAGAATGCTTCATGGTGCCCATTTTGGAAGACCTGATTCGCGAACGCGAGAAGACCGGGCGACCACTCATTGGTGTGCGCGCGCTGTTCCTGTATCCACTCAACGCGCTCATCAACTCGCAGCAGGAACGGCTCGACGCGTGGACGAAAAGCTTCGGCTCCGATATCCGCTTCTGCCTGTACAACGGAAAGACGGAGGAAAGCGCGAGTCAAGTTCGCAAGTTGCAACAGCAACGGCTGAACCAAGTACTGTCACGTGAGCAACTCCGCAGGGAGCCGCCACCTGTCTTAATGACCAATGCCACCATGCTGGAGTACATGTTGGTTCGACAGGTCGATGCTCCAATCCTCGAGATTTCTCGCCAGCAGCGCTCGCTGCGCTGGGTAGTACTGGATGAGGCGCACACCTACGTAGGTTCCCAAGCCGCCGAACTCGCCCTGCTCCTGCGACGCGTCGTTCAGGCGTTTGGCAAACGGCCCGAGGAAATCCGTTTTGTCGCAACTTCGGCAACCATCGCCGACGGCAATGCGAAGGAACGATTGCAGCACTATCTCGCAAGTCTGGCCGGTGTGCGTCCCGAGCAAGTTGTTGTAATTGGCGGTTCTCGGAAAGTGCCTGATATCGACCGGGCAGGGCCGCAGGAGCCGCGAAGCCTCGAAGCGATTCGCGCAATCGACGGCAGCAACGAAGTCGCTGCTACGCGTTTTGCGGCACTCGCTAATCATCCTCTAGCCAGCGAGTTGCGCCACGCTGTTGTCAGCAAGGGCCGCCCTCTTGACCTAAACGAACTGGTCCAAGCCGCGGGCAACGCCCTGCAAGGCGAAGATTTGGCTGCTAAACAGCGCGAAATCCTGGAATGGCTTGACCTAATGAGCGGAACGCGGCGCGCGGGTGACGAGCCACCGTTTCTTAAACTCCGTGCGCACCTCTTCCAGCGCATGCTGCACGGGCTTTGGTCTTGCGTCGACCCAAACTGTTCTGCGAAACCTGGACATCTCTATTCCTGGCCGTTCGGGAACGTCTACGTAACGCAACGCTCGCGCTGTGATTGTCATGCGCCTGTCTACGAACTTGGCTTTTGTGACGAGTGCAAAACCCCTCACCTTCTGGCGGAAGACAGCGCTGGACAACTTTTGCAACGCAGCCCTTACGCAAGCGACGAGTTCTCCCTGAGCTACGAGAGTCCCGCAGAGGACGAAGCACGTATCGAACCATCGTCGAGTCCCCGGCAGCGACAGCGCGCAGAGAAGTTCATCCTGGCAGCGTCGGATACACGGAATGACCCATATTTCCCACTGGCACTTAACCTTAAGACCCTGGCCGTAGGCACTCCATCATCTTCGGACACTATCGAACTCGCTGCTACGCCCGAGTCTGAGGCATGCTGCAGTCGTTGCGAGACTGGCTTTACTGAGTCACCTGGAGCGCTTCGGAAAGCATACCTCGGCGCGCCGTTCTATGTAGCGAACGCAGTTCCAACCGTCCTCGAGTTCTGCCCGGACCCATCTCCCGAGGATTGCGACGGCAAATCTCCAGAAGAGCTTCCGGGGCGCGGGAGGAAGCTAATTACGTTCACGGACAGCCGCCAAGGTACAGCGCGCATGGCGGTCCGCATGCAGCAAGAAGCGGAACGGTCTCGCCTCCGAGGGCTTGTTTTTGAAGTGCTGCGCAATGCCCAAGCGAAGCTCGATGCAAAGCCTAAGGACGTGCCCACGGTCGGCTACGATGCACTCATTCAGGAAGCGAGGCGCGCCAAAGACATCGGATTAAGCGACATAGCCGCCAGGTACCTGCAAATGGCGGAAGAATCTAAGTCCGGTTTTTCTGGCGGCAGAGTCAGCGAAACTTCCTGGCCCGAAATGGTGAGTGAGTTGGCCACATCTAAAGACATAGCGCAATCAATTCTGGACTACAACAAGTACGCTAATCCAGAACTCTTCGGTGGTCATGAAGCTGCTCCCGCGATGGCGCGCCTACTTCTTGCTCGGGAATACTCGCGCAGACCGAAGAATCAGAACAGCACGGAGACGTTGGGCCTCGTACGTATCAGCTACAGTGGTCTCGAGAATGTCACTAGTGCGCCCTCATTATGGGGCGAACGCAAAGCGAAGCCCCTACCAGGCGAAGATAACGACGTCGCGACCAAGCTGACGCTCCAGGATTGGAAAGATTTTCTCAAGATTGCGCTCGACTTCCATGTGCGCGAGAACACCTTTATCCGCCTCGACCCGACGATGCAGAGGTGGATGGGAGGACGGTTCACGTCGAAAACCCTAATGCCGCCACGGCGGGACGCGGCGGAAGGTTCTACGTTTAAAAAGTGGCCCCTGGTGAAGCAAGGGAGAGCCAACCGCCTTACTAAGTTGCTCGAATTAGGATGCAACCTCGACAGAGCCCGAGCCGAAGACAAAGACATCATCAACCACTTTCTTGAGCAAGCTTGGACAGCTTTGGTTGGAGCGAGAATACTTGAGCAGTTCGAAGGGGGACACGCGTTAAACCTCAACAGCCTAACGTTCTCCCTTCCCACCGTCGCGTGGGTTTGCCCACTGACTCATCGAATGTTCGACACCGTGTTTCGTGGGCTGACTCCGTACCTGCCTGACCGGTTTCGCGAAGGAGACTTTCAGTGCCGAAAAGTTCAGCTACCGACTTTTTCCCAGCTATTGCCGGGTGGCGATTCTGAGTCTGTACAGACTCAGGTTCGCAGGCTTGTCGCGGAGAATTCAGATATCCGAAAACTTAGGGTACAAAATCTCTGGACCGACCTTAGCGACCGAACGGCGGAAGGTGGATTCTATTACCGGACCGCGGAACATTCTGCGCAGCAATCTTCGACCAAGCTAGAAACGTACGAAGAGATGTTCAAGCGCGGCAAAATCAATGTGCTGAATTGCTCGACTACTATGGAAATGGGTGTCGACATCGGTGGCATATCTGCGGTGGTCATGAACAATGTGCCTCCCCATCCAGCGAACTATCTCCAGCGCGCCGGTCGCGCAGGCCGCCGCAATGAAGCTCGCTCAATCGCGTACACCTTATGCAAGGCTGACCCGCACAACCAACGCGCGTTCAAGGAGCCGAAATGGCCGTTTATCACGGCCATTCCGGCACCGAGTATTACCCTTAGCTCGGACCGAATAGTGCAACGCCACGTCAATTCGATGCTTCTCGCTAAGTTCCTGCGAACGCTCGGTGACACTGGAACGGACCGCACAAAACTCACCTTGAAATGGTTTTTTGGTGGCGGAGAGACGTCGACCTGCTCTCGTTTCATTGACTGGATACGAAGCGAACCTGAAGAACTCAATGCAAGTGTTGCGGACCTTGCTCGTGGAACCAATCTGGCGGCGAGGTCCTTGTCCTCAATCATCGACGACGCCATTGCGATTTTGCTGCCACTCGAGTCTCGCTGGGGTTTGGAGCACGGGAAGCTTACCCAGTTACTCGCATCTGCCACAGACGAGCCTTACAGAAAGGCACTCAGTTTCGAACTGAAGCGCCACGAAGAAGAATATCTGTTGCGTGACCTCGCCGCCCGTACCTTCCTGCCCGGCTACGGATTTCCAACCGATGTCGTGAATCTAAACACCTATAACGTCGAAGATTTCAAGGACCGGACTCGTCAACGAGACGAGAAGAGCCGAGAGGACAATATCTTCACTTCAAAGGAACAACCAACGCGCGGACTGGACGTCGCCATACGCGAATACGCACCGGGCGCACAAATCGTCATTGATGGACGGGTGTACCGGTCCGCGGGGATAGGTCTACATTGGCACTCGGGTGGCGCTATAAAGGAGGCTCAGAAATTTGATATCGCCTGGCGCTGTACGAATTGCGGCACAGCGGGCGTCACCGAGAACGCTTACTCCAACAGTGTTAACGTACAGTGTACGCAATGCGCTCATCCGATACTTCCTACAGAGAAGAAACTGGTGCTTCGCCCATCAGGATTCGTCACGGACTTTTACGAGTCGACAACCAACGACATCAGCGTACAAAAATTCATTCGGGTTGCTCCCCCGCGAATTCAACTTGACGGCGAAACGCTCGCGCTACCGGACAGCCGCTGCGGATATCTCCGTTTTGGCCACAACGGCAGCGTCTTCTATCACTCGTCTGGCGAGCATGAGAATGGATACGCGATTTGCCTTGCATGCGGACGCGCGGAGTCGATGACCCACGACAGCGAGGTTCCTGCTTCGCTTCGTCCTGACAAACCCCATCGTCCGGTCGGCGGAGCCACTGGCAGCCGCAAAGACAAGACGTGCGCAGGCACATCAGTCAAAGCAAACGTCTATCTCGGCTATCACACTGCTACCGACGTTCTCGAGCTTTTGCTGAAGAGCCCGATAACCGGAGAGTGGCTTGGAGGCTCCCCGGAGGCGGAAGTCATTGCGACCACACTGGCAGTCGCGTTGCGTGACGCAATCGCTGATGAGATTGGCGTTTCGAGCACGGAAATGGGGTTTGGTGTGCGCCTCGATAGAGACATCTCCACGGGCAAAATACGGTCCGTCATTCAGCTCTTTGACCGAGTCAACGGCGGCGCTGGATTTGTGTTGACGGGCCTACCACAGGTAATAAAACTGCTGACAAAAGCTGCGCACAAGTTGAGTTGCCCAGCCAATTGTGAAAACGTGTGTTCCTCTTGCCTCGCGAGTCAGGACAGTCGTGTCGAGTACGAGGAATTGGACCGGCACGCGGCAAAGGGATGGCTTGAGGTAAACGAATTCCTGCGGCATCTTGAATTGCCCGCTGAGTTCCACCGCATTCCCGGCGCGACATATTGTTCCTTCGGCCCACAACGCTTCATTCGAGAAACTATCAACAAAGGTGCGACCGCCATTCAATTTTTATTGCGCGGTGACCCTAGGGAATGGGACCTGGACCTTCCAGAATTCCGCGATAGGGTATTGACTTGGAAAGTTATGGATTCGCTTGACGTTAGCATCGCATTTCCGCAGTCGAAACTTCTCTCGAACGACGTTAAACGAAGCCTCTGCATTTTGGACAAACTTGGCGTGCATATATGCCAGTGCGACGATAGCTGGGATGCCTTTGGCGTTCCTGGTGTCGTGCAAATTTGCCGTGGGGAAGATACCCAGACGCTCTTTACCATTGCGGGGGACACAGGCATTCCTGGTGAAGGCTGGCTGCGAACGAACGATTCCAGCATTTGGGTGTCGACGAGGCTAGTTAAGCCATTCAACATGACGCCAATCGACATGGCTCGCTGGGATAGCGGCGAGACGGGGGCCAAGGTTCTGGACGTCGTAACCGAGCTAAATGGGCCTGTGTCCTCTTTATCCACGCGACTGAACGCGCTGCTTCGGGAGAAGGCGCCCTCATTGGTAAGCCTGATAGAACAGGACTGCGCGACCGAAATCAGCTATAGCGACCGATATCTCAAATCGCCATGGTCTTTGATGGTGTTGGGTGGTTTTCTGTCATTGTTCAAGAACAATGACCTTCTTCGTCTGGAGATTAAAATTCTTCAGCCCCAAGCGACGCGTTTGAGTAACAGTATCAAACATGACTGGAGTCGCCGTGAAGACCTGAACGAGTTAGCAAAAGCGTGGCTGCAGACCATCGTTTCCGTGGAACCCCGAATCTTGATGGTCGAAAAGTCATACGACCTTCAACATAGCCGGGTCATCTCGATATCTTGGGCATCGGGAAAGAAAAGTAAGCTCATACTAGACCAAGGTGTCGGTTACTGGCAGCCAAAAACGCCTTATCGTGAACAAACGTATTTTGACTTCAACGGGAGTCTTGAGACACAGGCCCGTCAGATGGAGGACCAGTACAAAATCACCAATATGATTAATGGGGGCGCGTGGCCAACTTTCTTGACAATTGTGTCCGAGTGACTCCGGCTTATTGACGAATCGTCCGTTCTACGTAAGAGGCAGACAAGGCGATTTTGCCTCCTCGTCTGCAAAAGCGGTTCTGGCAGCGACACCGCGGGAGTCACTTGAGCCGCAGCGCTATTCCAAGCGCAAGATAACTTCGTTGATTAAACACACCGAGAGGCTATCTGCTGGATTTTGGCTGAGGACAAGTATCTGTTTGACGACCGTAGCGTCGCACCCGCCGGAGCCTTCAAGGTCGCGTACATGTGCGACGAGACGCGCCCCCGCGGGACGGGCGCGCGGTCACACAGCGAAAAGTTGACCAAGGCAATTGCATTGTAATCAACTATCTTTTTTCATCAGACCGGCTGCAATCAATCGATATTTGATGACATGAGATTGATGCCCGGTTGTCGCCCACTTGCGTACCAGCGTTTCGCTCACACCAATGTCGAGCAGCAAAATCATATGGTAAAGCACCGACAGCGCCTCGATTAATCGACTAACGACAATGAGAAAATCTGCGCACGATTCTCTCGTTCGCTTGCCCCCAAAATGGGCGATATCGTTGCGCAGGTCGGCGCATCGCTTCGCGAAGTCATCTAGCAAGGAATTGTCGAACTCGATTGGTAGCATGCTAAACAGAGCGATAAGCCGCTCTTTCAAACTGGGCTCACCTTGGAACTGTAGAGCGCCTTGCAACCACCTCCGGTGTTTCGCGCCGACCTGGCTGAGAATTTCGTCGATTTTTGTTTGGAGCCCACTGTCACGAGGCCGGCTGCCAATCTTGGAGCGATGGAACGACTCTAAGCCGTACGTGAGGTTCGAGAACTTGTTTTCCGTGTACTGGTCCATCTTCCGTTTCGTTGACGGAAATGCGAAGTAGCCCGCGCCATGTTCTTTTAGGCCCGCCTTCCATTGCGAACACATTTCACCGAACGAGTCCTTTATCTGGGGGAACCGAACCGGACAATCCCTCCACTTCGGAGGCACATCACTTCCTGGCAGTCGCCGGAAATACAGGGTGAATTTTTTTCGCGAGCGCGACAGTGTCACGGTGGGCCACGGCAATGGAAAGTCAGAGTCGGTCAGAACAATAAAAAGGTTCTGCAACACGGCTAGTTCCGAAAGCACGGCCTCGGCCGATTCACCTCGCTTGAACCGCATCTGGAGACTCAGGTATTCGCGCAACGCCACCTCATATGGGCGGGGAGAGCCGCTCCGGGAATCATTGAGATGGTGCTTAAATATTAACCGCCCCGACGAAGTTTCGTAGGCTAGGTCGGGGATGCGCGTGTTTGACAATTTCAGAGTCCTGCTTGTACGCGCGACTCTTATCGAGCCTACATCCAGCCAATCCTCGAAGCCTTTCAGCGCTACATCGAATTCTGAAAACTTGAACGCCTTAGCTCTACGTGGAGGAGGCTCGTTCCCGACCACTGAGAACGTTGCGAAATATTCTGCATGGGAAAACCTGGCGGAATGAAACGTTCCGCCGTTTCGAACAGCATCCAATAGCAGGACGTGCCTTCCCGAAACTTTGAGTATGCCTTGAATAGCTTGAGGCGGTTGTCCGTCGGTAACCGAGGCGAAAAACTCCCCCGACCCGTCCGCGTTCGGCATTAAGCCATCCAGGTCCAGATTGGTTGCCCCCGTTTTGTCAATCTTTAGTCTACCCGTTACATGATGTTCCGGGGCAAAGTGGTTATCTGGATAGGTCGCGTCATACCACCAAAAGTGGCCTTGCTCGTCGATGATGCAATCGTTCAATTTGTTCTCTGGAAAGTTAATGCCCTGACTATAAATAGCTGTTTGTGTTAAGAAGTTAGGCGCTGTACTCACGTCTCCAATGGTCGTTGGGATGATTCAAGGGCACGGGTGCAGCGCTTCGGAGATGAGCCTTTAGCGCGATGCTAATGGCTGGCGGGAGCACCGCTCCGTTCTAATAGGCCCTCAATGTTCGCGAGTGCGCTGAGCCGCAGCAGTGCGCGGGTCGGTTTGAAGATGAAGCCGTTACCTCCGCCCCCGTAGGTCGTCGGCGGGGCGCTCGCTACCAGCAGGCCGGTTCGCAACAGAGAAATGGCGGTCGCCATGAAATATTCCGCGTTTTTGAAGACGTCCGCGACTAGTTCTTTGATGGCCTCAATCTGCACATCGCGCGGTGATTTTGGTGGCTCGGCTCCATCACCCCGCAGCCTGAACATCGTGCCCAACAGAATAACTTCAACACGCTTCAGTGGAGCAAGAATGTCGGCGAGGTAAAGGAAGTCGTCCGCGGCGATTGACCGGTGGGTGACCTGCTCTGCAAAGACCGCGGCCAGCAATCGAAGATTCAGCCAAGCCGTACCTTCCTCTGCCGCGCGTTGATATCGAAAGAGAATTGCGGCTGCGTCGGGTGGGTCTGCCTCGTCGAGCTTTCGCGTCCCCGATTGCTGAAATTGAATTCCGGGCGCGATTTTTATGCTTTTCTTGAAGCCCCAGCCTATGTCGTCCCCCGAAGACCATGTCCAGCGAACTAACGTCACCTTTTGCCGACAAGGCAACAATATTGCCGGTCGTTCCGATGACCGGACACCTGTTGTGCCGGCCGTCGAGCCGTCTCAATCTCAAGCGTCAGCGTTCGGACCGGTGGCCTTCGTCGCATCTAACCAAGCCATCTGAAGGCGCATTCTGCTGCCTGCATTGAGTTTGCGAAGGCCGACTTCACGGGCCATTGCTGGCACGCCAGATTCTCCGTCATGCCCCGCCCGCATCATCTCGAACGCGAGCGCCCTTAGTTCGGCAAGCGAAATTTCATCAACTGACCGTACTGTTCCATCGATAGGTCTTCGGAATCGACTTTGCTTGTCAGCAGGGTCACCCTTAGCACGGAAGAACGTACCTACATCTTCTGCGTCTCCGATGTGGTGCTGCGACGCCAGCCGTACCACCCGGTCCTGGATTTTAGCGCCTGTCCGAACCCAGCCGTGAACGCGGGCGATACGACGCGCTAGAACTTCATCCCGAACCGGTCCTTCCACGCGCACGACGTGCTCAATCAATCGCAAAAGCGTCGGGTTGTAGATGATATCGAAGAAGGCGTTGGCATCGACCGCGTAACCCTGGAGCGTCAAATCGACCTCAATGAAACGTCCCTCAATTGAGTCGCTTGGATATAAAACGGCGTCATTCCGAGCGTAAGTGACAGGAAGCTTTGTAGTGTCTACATCTGCATCGACATCCGCCAACGGATGGGCCACGGCCTCCCCCGAATGACCTACCTGCTCGTCCGGCATTGCCATGACGTCCGCAATGACCTGCCCTGCGAGGACCGCCGCCTCTTGCTCCGTCCGCACTCGCTTTGCTCGCTGTTCAACGAGTAATGCCTCAAGCTGGCAATGAATTTTTTCGACGGTTCCCTGCATATCAATCCACCAGTCAGTCGACCATATCCGAAGAATTTCCCATCCTAGGCCACGAAGCACCTGCTCCCTCAATTTGTCGCGGTCCCTGGCCGTTGCCGAGCGGTGGTATGTCGCGCCATCGCATTCGATACCTGAGAGATATCGTCCCGGGGCATCAGGGTCAACGACGCCAAGGTCGATTCGAAACGCAGACACGCCGACCTGCGAGTGCAACGTCCAGCCGCGCTCGGACAATGCAATACATACAGCTTGCTCAAATGGACTGTCGAATCCCCCGATGCTTCCCGCGACCGCTTCTCCAAGAGCTCGCGCTCCGCGCTCTGCAAACTCGAGGAAGTGTTTCAGGTCCCGTACACCGAGCGCCTGCGTTCGCGACAAATCCATCTGTTCGGGACGGAGGCTTGAAAAAACGCGTAGCTCTTGTCGAGCTCGTGTAATCGCGACGTTCAAACGGCGCTCTCCGCCCTGGCGATTCATCGGACCGAAATTCATTGAAACGTTGCCGTCAATGCCGGGTCCGTATGTAATCGAAAAATACATGATGTCCCGCTCGTCACCTTGCACGCTTTCCAGATTCTTAACGAACACCGGTTCAAGTTGCGATTCGAGGAAGAATGGCTCGATAGACGGGTCTTTACGCCGGGCCTCATCGAGCAAGTCCTCAATCAGCGACTGTTGTTCGGCGTTGAATGTGACCACGCCAATGGTATGGCCAGACTCGTGAAAGCCCGGTGATTTGAGTCGACCGACCAGGTCAGCGACCAGCGCCTTCGCCTCCAGCTGATTTGTCCGTGCGCCACCTTTCTCATAGCGACCGGTGCCGACGTGATGGAAGCTAACTGCTCGGTCATCGGTGACAGGGCTTGGGAAGGTGACGAGCTCACCACCGTAATATCTATGATTGGAGAATGCGATGAGGCTTTCGTGCCGGCTGCGGTAGTGCCATGACAGCTTCAATGTCGGTAGATTCGCCCCAATACATTCTTCGAGGATACTTTCGAGGTCAGTCTCAACATCGGTATCGTCTGCGTCGGACTCCGCGCGGTCGAAGAAGCTCGTCGGCGGCAACTGCTTGGGGTCGCCGACCATGATGACCTGCTTACCCCGGGCAATTGCGCCAATCGCGTCCCACACTGGAATTTGAGAGGCCTCGTCAAAGACCACTACGTCAAATGCCGCAGTCGCTGCAGGAAGGAACTGTGCAATCGAAAGAGGGCTCATCAAAAGGCAGGGCGTCAGCTTCATTACCGCGCTCGGCGCTTGCGCCATCAACTCGCGCAGGGGCAGATGGCGACTCTTCTTTTGCATCTCATAACGAAGCAAGCCCCATTCAGACCCTCTGCTCACGCTTTCCTGAGACGGATGGCCGGCCGACAATTGAGAGCGGACCCAAGCTTGGGTCAGCTTAGTGAAGCGGTCGTCCAATTCCCTGAAGTCGCGGATGCGCTTTTCATGCTCAGCAGACACGAACGTGCGAAGCACCTCGTCCGCATCAACAACAGCGTTCAGCCACCAGCGACAGTAATCCGTTTCAAACGCCTCGCGTGTCTTGGAAGCTGGTACAGCTCCGTTTTCCAGACCGCCCACAAGCGCTGCCAAGCCGAGAGACACTGCTTGCCCGCGAGCTTTTCGCCACGCGCACCAAGCGTTTAGTCGGCCGGACGCCGCGCTCACGTCGCGAGCCTTTGCTGCAATCGCCGCGGGGAGGAGTTCGCCCAGCGATGTTCGGTCTGACGCGGCTAATCCACTTGCGATGGAGAACTGCGTGACGGCGGCGTCAAACGTCGCAAGGGCGGTAGAATACAACATCCCAGCGCCAGCAACCGGCCCTGTAGGTTCCAATAGTATGTTGCCGTCGCCGAGAAGCAGCGAGATAGGTCCCTTCAACGCCGCGAGCGCTTCTGGCGTGCTGGCAAGATTGGCGAGAGCGCTCGACAGCGACGCGGCAAACTGCAACGCGGCATCGACGTTCTCAATCTTCGTTTTCAACCCGCTCCAAAGTCCGGATGTCATTTGCGACAGCTCAATGGCATTGTCGATTTGCCGTTCGAGGCGGACCAACTCACGCATCCGGGCAAGATTTGCGGATGCGGGCACCCCACAAAGTCCCGATTCCACGACACCGAAGTTTTCGTCTTGCCACTGCGCACCGGCTCTTGCGGCCGTAAGTGCCGCTTGGTGCCGCACGAAGGTCTGGGCTACAGGCAAGTTAGTATTAAAACCAGCCCACGAACCTGAGGTGTCTTCACAAAGAGAAGTAACGTGTGAAAGCTCGTTCTCAAGTTCCTTCATTTCTCGGATACGATGTAAGTTGTCCTTCGCAAGGTCTCCGCACTTGCCCTGCGCCACAGGCTCAAGTCCGTTGTCCGCCCACTGTTCACGAATTAAAGCGGCGCGCAATGCCGCTTGAAACGAAATCGCCGCATTTGCCTCATCTACGTGCGTGCGCAGTCCCGCCCACATATTGTCGGTTAGCGATGGGAGATGAGAAAGTGCATGGACCTCCGCATGTAGAGCGTCGCTCTTCACCAGTAGCGCGATATCTTCTGCAATCTTGGGCTTCTGGCCGCCGATGGCCAGCGCCTTCAAGTGTTTCGCAAGGGCGCGCCGGCGGATGAGGTTCATCGGCCAGGAGGAGGACTCAAGCAACTTCCACTCGTCTTGCAATGTTTGTACCGTCGCGTGACCGATGTCATCCTTGTATTGGAGCGAAAGCTGACCGATTACCTCGGCCCGTTTTTGAAGCAGTTCGAGGCCGGCGCGCAACTGCGTAATAGCACTTTCCGTCCATGGCGCCGAGAGTTCTGATTCGAGTTTGCGATATCGCGCAAGTTGCGTCATGGCGAGCAGGAGTTGCTCGATTACATGACCGCTGGCGCTTGATGAGAGTTGGCCGTGAACTTCTCTGTGACGTAGGACGAGTGGTACGGCTTTTCTCAACTCCTCCGATATCGTCTTGGCATCTGGTCGAAGTACGAAACGCCAATCGTGGCCTGCAGCTCTAGGCAAAGAATCTGCAAGCGTTTTTAATGCATCTCGGGTTCGAACCGTCAGTTCAAAAGTACCAATGCCAATCGCTGATACGAGCCCACCTGCCGCGCTCTCGAACCGGTCAACGGCAGGTGCAACATTCCTTGCCGCATCGAGAAGCGACTGCTGCCATGAAGGAGACCACTCCGTTTGTGTGACATGAGCAAGTGGGTTCGCCGTCAGTTGGCCGTAACCAAGTACCTTTGCGTGAACATCAAGCAAGTCCGCAGATTCTCGAAGCGCTCGCATGCCATTTGCATCGTGCGCGTGAACCGATGGCCATGAAAGCAGCAAGACAGGTAAGTCTACGCCGGCGACCACGCGGCCGATTGCCTCATAGGCGCTGAGTCCGTTTTTATGACGCTGATGCAGTCGTTCAACGTATTGATTGAGGCTCGCGCGCAGCATGCCCAGTCGATGAGCTTCCGCATGCCACTCGTCGGGTGCCAACGCGGCGGACGCGTCCCACGTCTTTCGCAACTGGTCCAAAACCTCTGTCTTTCTCGCTTTGTTCGAGTGCAGTTCGAGGCAGAAATCTCCCAGTCCAACTTCCTCGAGTCGGCGATAGACAACATCCAGTGCTGCCATCTTCTCTGAGACGAATAAAACGCGCTTACGCTCCGCCAGACACTGAGCAATCAAATTGGAAATTGTCTGGCTCTTACCCGTGCCGGGTGGCCCAATTAAGACGAAGTCTTTGCCTTTGCTACCGGCCACGATGGCCGAAAGTTGCGACGAATCAGCGGGCAGCGGGCAAAACGTTTCGGTGGGTGGCAGCTCCGCGTCGAGCATGCGTGGATTCGGGAAGCTTATAGAGCTCGGATATGGTTCGCGAGGCGTCTCGATTAGATGCTTGACGACCGGGTTTTGCTTCAGCTGCTCGGTCCGTTCAGTCAGGTCTTTCCACATCAAATACTTGGCGAACGAGAATGTTGACAAGACAACGTCTTCGACAACTTCCCAACCTTTAATGTCTTTAATCGCCGTCGACACAGTTTTCCAGATACCGGCAACATCAAGTCCGGATTCGTCCTTGGGAAGTTCCGCATCACTGACCCCAAGTTCAAGCTGAAAATCCTGCCGAAGCATTTCGATGAGCGTAGGGTTGAATCGCGACTCGTCATCGTGGAGTTTCACGCTGAAGCCGGAACGGGCGCTCTTTCGGTCCAGCGTAACCGGCACGAGAATTAGGGGTGCTCGAAACCGCTTGTCATCTTTGTTGTCGCGAGTCCATGACAGAAACCCGAGCGCCAGGTACAAGGTGTTCGAACCGCCTTCCTGCATCGTCGTTCGCGCCGAGCGATACAGTTCGACGAGGCGTGCATCCATTTCGTCCTGGTCGATACCGACGAACACTTCCTTTCTCTTAAGGGCGTCGAGAGCGTGCACATGCCGAATGTTCTCCCTCTCCCGGCCTTCATATATGGCTTGATTGCGGAGGTCGTTTCCGTCCATCAGGTCGGGGCGCGGCAACAGCCTTATCGCATGTCCTTCCGCAAGAATGTCTTCCAACTGCCCCGGGTCTGGAGCGTCAAGCTTGATAGCTTTTTTACCGCCCTTGAAGCTCAGGAGATTGTTTCGCAACGACAAGTCGAGCAACTTGCGTTGCCAGCGGGTCAGACGGTCCTCCGGCTTCTCGACACCATCGTCCTTCGCGTCTTGCGGAGCATCTTCAGGTAAGTCGGGGGCCTCCTCGAACCGCACCTCGATAATCTCTTCCGAGGCGTCGCCAACGGTGCGCTCGATGGCGTGTTCGCTCGCCAACGGCTTGATACGTTGGAGCCGCGCACGGCGAATGTCGACTGCCAGTTCAAACTTTGACTCTTCCACCTCTGAAATCTGCAGATTTCCGCGTTCGCTCGCGTAGCTGAATGCGGGAAGCGGTCGATGCGTGGCGAGCGTCGTCTCGAATAGCACCATTTCTTTGAGCTTGACGCGTTTGCGCAGCGCGGTGACGTCATCGACGATTGCTGTGCTGAACTCCTCCGCTTTCAGCCAAACACCGGCGAATGCGTGTCCCTGCGTGAAAACCAGTACCGGATGTAAGCCGGCTTGTTCGATGGTTGCGCTAAACAGAAGCGCAAGGTCAAGGCACGTCGCAAGTCCAGTATCAGCGATTTGACTGGGGCCGCGAACCTTTTGGCCAATATGCTCAAAGCTAGCAGGCGGCAGCGCGTAGTCAAGGCCCATCGCGCCGACAGCGTTCCAGATGGCGGAAACTAGCTCCCAAGCGCGCTTGGCGCCGCCTTGATAACCGTCTATGGCGCCGGATTTACCAGCCTTCCGCAGCACTTCCGACGCCTGCTTCAGTATCTTCTCAATCACCGGCTCGTTCGGCTGCACGAATGCAGCTACCATGTCCGGCATCGAAGATAGACCGCCCCACTGATTGCGTGGCAGGAGTTCGACCGACGTTTCGAACATCGTAACTTCCCGCGAATCGGCGGCGCCCGAGTAAAGACGAAAAGTGACGGTTGCCTTCTCTGCTTCCGTAAGGCGTCCGAGTAGCGGGCCGTCGAGCCCAAGGTCTAACTCGTTGACTCGGACACTTTGCCCAGCGCCAACATGGTCAATGTGCCAAGTTTTTGTTTTCAGGAACGCAGGCTCGGACCCGACCGTCAGCCGAAGCTCTTTGATATCCCGCTCGGTGTCGTTGTGGACTGCAAGCTCCCGCACAACGGGGACCGCATTCTGGAAGTCGGCGAGATTGACTTTGCTAGCTAGCGTGCTCTCAATGCGAACAACGCGCGGCGTTACCGGTTCTAGCACCGGTTCTTGATTGACTTCTTCCACTTGGCCCCCGTCTCTATGCGGTGCGGCCGCGCTATGACGCGGCACTCTCAAATATTTTGTTTTTGGTGCTAAATTGGTCCCCGGCGGCATATCGAAATATCAGCCCCGGGTGTTTCAGAAGTCTCACGCCCATAGTCGGCGTAACCTTCGACTGTGCAAATATGCTCCCGTTGTGGCTCGCACCATACGCCGAATTGACGGCAAAAGGGCTGCCTTTCCGGCGAACGACAGGATAAGCATCTTCATACTTTCCTCACGCCCACGCCAGTGATTTCTGGCAGGGAAAGAATGGAAATGCTCCCAAGACGATTGCATTGTTCTAAAGCATTTTTGTGTGCAGCCGTTAACACGTTGGTATTGCGACGCAGGAAGCGAAGCTTTTTGAACGCGGAACCGGCTTGCGTTGACTCATGTAGCCGCACACATCTTGCCTATCCTATGAGCCCTGACCTCGTCTACGCAGCGTTGAGCATGCACCGTCCGCAACTTCACGCGGAACGACGTTCGGACGGCTTCTCTTTTTGGCTCGGTCCGAAGCGGATGGGTCTCGAGTCAACCCGCATAATTCGTGTTAGCCGCAAGCCTTCGTCGAGTATCACCATGCTGAAGCGAGCTGTGACTGGTCGATTAGGCGACGCGATGGGTTCCGAGCGGCCTTTCATAGGTGGCCTGCCAGAGCTGCTGGCAATCGTCGACGCGGAGCTTACATTGTTGGCTGGCTCCACGGACGGTGCTGCAGCCGGCGCGGCTTCCTCGGCAGTGCAAATGGAAGGCGGTGGGACAGAGCGAAAATCAACGAGTCTCAAAAATCTTCAAGACCCGAGGGCAGTTACAGCAGCGATAGAAGAATTCGAGCGTGTTGGCCGCACGTCGTTTCTTGAAAAGTACAAATTTGGTAAGTCTCGGGAGTACATGCTGCGCGACGCGAGCACCGGCAAACTCTACGACTCGAAAGCGATTGTCGGCGCTGCTTACGGGTATGCCTTCCCCGATGATGGACCTCTTCGTGCCGAAGATTTCTCCGGCGGCGAGGCGACTGTCGAGCGCGTCTTGTCTGAACTCGGGTTCGAAGTAGTCCGAGTTGGACAGGACTGGACGCAAGCTGAGGTTGAGGCTACTGTGCGGGCCTACTTCGAGATGCTTCGACTGGAGTCTTTGGGCTTGGTGTACAACAAGTCGGAACGCAATGAACAACTCCGCTCTGAATTGTCGGCTCGCAGCAAATCATCCGTCGAACTCAAGTTTCAGAATATCTCGGCAGTCCTCGACCAGTTAGCCCTCCCGTATGTTCGTGGATACAAACCACGTGCGAATCTCCAGACGCTACTGCGGCAAGCCGTTCTGCAATTCGTCGAGTCTCATCGGGATTCCCTAGCAAACGTGATGGAAAATTTTGATGAAAGAACTAAGCCGGGGGAGCAGGAGTTCCGCGGAGTTCTTGTCGAGCGACCAAAGATTGAGCGCAATCAAGTTGCTGTGAATCGAGTTCGTCTTCCGAGGAAGCTTGACTATGCCGCTCGCGAGGAACGCAATCGAACGCTTGGCTATGGAGGTGAAGAATGGAGTATGAATTTTGAGAGGACTCGTCTGTTTGACGGCGCTCGTCCGGATTTGGCCGCAAAAATAGACTGGATATCGGACCGACTCGGCGATGGGACGGGCTACGATATTTTGTCATTCGAAACGACAGAGGTTGCGCGGTTCGTCGAAGTGAAAACAACGAATGGCACTTCCACGACGCCATTTGTCGTTACCCGGAATGAGTTGGAGTTCTCCGAGGAAATCGAAGATGCATTCTGTCTGTATAGGGTATTTGACTTCGGCGTAACCCCGCGGCTCTTCATACTTAGAGGGCCGCTCTCCAGCCATCTAGAGTTGGAGCCGATTGACTACCGAGCGCGGCTGAGAGCTACAGCATGACGCTGTTAGTTTCTCTTCCGTGCAAGGGCGAGCCAATCGTTTCAAGGCTGGACACTTTCGCGTTTTTTCCTTATACGAGCCTTCCTCATCAAGCGTCACGGCGCTAGGCCGAGGCAACGTTACTCCGGAAGTCACCGCGTTGAATAAACCTTACGCCGCGGCACGGAAAGCTTCGCAAGAGGCGACGGATACCGCCGAGGGTTCGCTCACTGTGCTAGGCGGCGCATCACCGAATGGCGCGGTTGCGAAGGGTTGATATGACGCTGCAGGCTTGTCCAGATTCCAATCCTCGAAAATTCGAGAGAATCCGTGGTCCACAGATAATCAACGATTGGACGTGCGACCTCTTTTGCCCCTGTGCGCCATTGACGGTTACTTCTCAAGTATTCCGATGATTAGAAGAAACGCCAGCGGCACCCGATGAGCAAGGCAACGCGGGCGCCCCATATCGCGACCCAGTCGATGTTCCTCAGAGACGAAGCGAAGCGGATAGCCAGTCCGTAGAACTTTTCATTGGCCCAGCCTCGACGAGTGCGCGACATCGCGGATGCGTGTATGTCATTGGCTCAAAGTATAGGAACCAATCGGCGCTTTGCGCGAGATTGTACTTGCTGTTTGGGCGACGATTGTCGAGGCTACGTGCAGCTCACAAGCTGCACGAGCCATCAACTTGAAAATATCACAGCTATTGCCTAAGTTAGTAATTCCAAGCCGGTGCAATGCCGGCGCGCAGTACCACGAGTGCGCCTTTATTCGTCGCATTGACCGCCCGCCAGGTCAGGCCCCCTTTTTATGAGAGGGTATGACGGGAGCAGGCGATGAATCAAGTCTGGTTGAGGCTGGATTTCGCGACATGGGTAGTCGGTCGCCTAATCCTCAATGTCCTGTCCCTTTTTAAGCTGTTGGATAGGGATGCTCTCAACGCCCATGGCGTGCAGGCAGGCAACCAGAAAGGCCGCGGAGAATCGCTTGCGGTTAATTTTGCGGTTTATCTGGTCAGGCGACTCGTAAATGCCAAGCGTTTCCAGCATCCGCGAAAGCTGTTTGTAGCGGATTCCGCGCCGCATCATCTCTTCTTCTATCAGCCCCTTCGCTTCTTCTTCCCACTGCCCGTACGGCTCGATTTGCAGCCGGAGACGCCTGTTCGACAGCTCTTCCATCGTTGTTCCTTGACCTCGTTCGAGTCTCCGCTTTCTTGCTACCGGAATTCTCTCACGCCTATTTTCGGTCGTATACGACCGGCCCACGGGCCGGTACCACTACACGTTCTCAGCAAGCCATTTTTCTGCGAGGACAGGATGCTGACAATA
The DNA here is from genome assembly GCF_000729995.1 of Caballeronia sordidicola. Classification (GTDB taxonomy): domain Bacteria; phylum Pseudomonadota; class Gammaproteobacteria; order Burkholderiales; family Burkholderiaceae; genus Caballeronia; species Caballeronia sordidicola_A. Next base: position 65,155 of record NZ_JNFG01000028.1, read on the forward strand.
CCTTTACAACCTAGTTTGCCGGCCCGACGTGCCGCAACTGCATCTAGCGCGACCAACCACGCGAGAAGTCGGTCGCAAGCCCCAGTCGGAGGTGCGAAATGAGAAGCGCACCTTCCTATGGCGTCCGCAGTCGCCGGGGCGCTGCGAACGCAGGCGTCCGATTCACGGCCCGGACGTATGGCAAGGCCCGAATCGGCACCTATGCAGAAAAGGCCGACGGGCACATCACAGTCGATTCCGACGCCGAGCGCCTGGTAGCGCACATGTTGTGCGTTGACCCGCGCGTGCGCTCTTTCAAGCAGCAACCGTTCACCGTCGATTTGGTCGGCCAACGGCTGTTGTTCACACGGGAGGAAGTGTCGGAAGCGCGCAAGACGCGCGGTAGTCGCGGCGGGGAAACGGAGTACACGCCAGACTTCGCCACCGTTCAGGCCGATGGCCTGCAGCGCGCATATGAGGTCAAAATAAAGGGCTTCGAGGGTGATGACAGTTACTGGGCCAAGGTCGAGCGGGCTCGGGAAATCATGGAGGCGTATTGCTATCCGCTATCCACGGTGGTCGTGCCTGCGGATGAACGGCACCCGGTCGTTGTCAACGCACAACTATTGAAGCCGGCAATAGCGCGTGCTCGAGAATACCTGACGCCCGACATCATCGATCGGGTCGAAAGCTATTGCGGATCGGGCCCGGTGTTGCAGCGCGCGCTGTGCGCCGACCTCCAAATTCCGACCGGCCTGATTCCGCCACTGCTGGCTACCGGTGTGCTGCAGGCAGACCTGGCGCATCACCAAATCTGCTCCACGCTGGAATTGTCGGCCGCGTATGGCGACCTATGCCACCTCTGTCTGATTGAGGAGTTGCGGCCATGATGTCCGACCTGCGCGCGGGAGACAAGCTCGTGCTGCCCGGCAAACCGGACAGCTTCTTCGAGGTGCTGAACAGTCGCCTGCATGCAGGTTCCATCCAGCTATTCGACGCCGAGAAACGTGAGGCCCGGTATGTCCAATACGACGACATCCGCGCCCGGATTGCGGAAGGCAGTCTGGCGCTGCATCGAAAGGGGCTGCCGCGCGTCAGCCTTGCGGCCCAGTACGACAATCCGGAATTGCACAGCAGGGTCAGTTGGCTGAACGACACACTGCGTCGCATTGATGCCATCAGGGAGCAACGGGGTCCGTCGTTCAACGCAGCGATAGCTCTAGCGCGTGAAGCCTATGTAATGGAGAACACGGGCAAGCTGCTTGTTTGCGCGTTTCCGTCGCGCGCGGCTTTGTACCGGGCGCGCAATCAGCAACTGCTCGGTCTTCCCGTCCTCCAGGGTGACAAGAACAAAGGCAATGCGACGGCCAGGTATCCAAAGAAACTTGTCGAATTCGTCGAAGAGGTCATCAAGGACGAGTTCCTGGTCACCGAATCGAAGTGGACGGTTCTCGACCTGACGAAATACATCAACCGTGAAGCCCGTCGCCGCGGCCTGCATGTTGCCAGGCACGATATCAGCCGCAAGTTCGTATGCGCAAAGATTCATGACGTCACCGTTGATGCCGACTACGACCGGATGGACCCGCTGGACCGGGTCGCGGGCAAATCGTTCGCGAAGAAGCGCATTCGGGCTGCGTTCCCGTTCGCCCGCATCGAGCAGGATGCTGTCCACCTGCCATTCGTCGTGCGCACACCTCATGGCATCGCCCGGACCATCTATCTGGTGCTGGCAATCGATGTCTGCACTGGATACCCAGTCGGATGGCATCTCGTAATCGGTTCGCCTCGCGAGATGGATTCTCTGTTGTGCCTGGAGATGTATCTGACGCCCGCCAAGGCGGCCAGATTTAAAGAGCTGGGTATTGCCCACGCACTGAACATATATGGCACGCCTGCACAGGTCGTTTTCGACAATGGCTCGGAGACCAAGGGCGGAAGGATCGTGCGCCTTGAGCTGCTGGGCATGGACGTTAAGCACTGCAAGGCCAAGGAAGCTCAGGGCAAGCCATTCATCGAGCGCCTGAACAGGTCGCTCAAGGAAGCATTGCAGCTTCTCTCGGGTTGCACGCGCTTCGAAGGAAAAGATGGTGTGCGCGACCCCGAGGCGCTGGGCGAAGAGTTGATGACCGTCGACGAGCTGGAGAAGTGGATTGTCAGGTGGCTTTACGAGGACTGGGTCAACAGCCCCCTTGACCGACTGCGTTGGGACGAGCTGCTTGTCGAGTCGGTGAAGGGAAAGACGCCGCTTGAGCGCCTGACTTACCAGACCGATGAATTGGGGCAGCCCATCACCCTGCCACCTCCGCGTCGTGAATGGATGGCCGCGCTTTTCGAACACAAATCGTGCGTGCTTAGCGCGAAGACGGGCATCTCGCTTGAGCATGGTTTCAGGTACCGAGGCGACGCTATGTCGTATTTGCTCGCCAAGTACGGCGACCGCGCGCAGCTTCATGTGGTCTACAACCCCGACGATTTCCGCCAGGCGTACGTGTACGAGGGCGATGACCTTCCGCTTGTCACGCTAATGCACGAACACGTCCGTCGGGAAACGCCGGCATGGACCTTCGCGGAGGCCAAAGTCCGATTCGATTCGGGCATGCACAACTGGACAGCTCCGGATGACAAGATCCAATTCGAGCGGGACATGGACGAGGCGGTCGTCGGAAACGGGAAAGTCAGTAAGCGCAAGGCCCGCGGTAAGCGCGAAGAAAACAAGGAAACGGTGCGCCGCGCCAAAGACAACTCGGCCGTCCAGCGCTCCATCGATCGGCCGCTCTCAGCGGCAGCGCCGTTTGGACCGGCTCCTTCGACCAATCCGTCGTTGTCGGCGAAAAGCCTCCAGCCCGACGTCATCTCATTTGACGACGCGCCTTTTATGGACGTTCTGGATAGAAACACTGGAGAAAAATTACTGTGACGCCCGCCCAACTACTGCGTAAGAAAATTGAAGGTTGCGAACTTACGCACCCCATGTTCATGGAGCACCTCACGGCGCTCAAAGGGCGAGTCGATGACGCCCTTGCTGGCTTTGCTCCCAAGGTCGTTCGCGTTCCTGGTCCGAGCCGCGCAGGCAAATCCTCGCTCATCGCGAGACTTTCTCGTGACTACCCCGCCAACCGTATCGATGGCCGACGCCATGTACCCGTACTGGTTGTTCCGGTGCCGCCCTCCGCGACCGCGAAACTGCTTCCCAAAAGTGTGTTGGGTGCGTTGGGCATAAGGGTTCCCCGCAGCATGACGGCGGGCACGATGGACGACTTGATGGCGGAGCAGCTTCGCCTGGCTGGCACACGCGTCGTGATTTTCGACGAGATATCGCACCTCGTTGATGAAGGGTCGCGGGTGCCTCCGCGCGCAGCAAGCGATTGGCTCAAAACTCTTTCGGACAAACTCGGCATGACGCTGATTCTCTTCGGCATTCCTCGACTCGAGCGGCTATTTTCGGCAAATGAACAATTGCGTAGCCGCGCCAGTCCTGCACGCTACTTTCTGCCGTACGACGCGACCGATTCTGACCAGATGAACGCCTACCTCGGATGCGTGGCCTATTACGGACGCCTATGCGCGGCAGCGGGCTATCCCATTAACGCGCCTGACCGCGTGCTCACGCAGCAATGCTATCTGCTCACCGGTGGCCTGATCGGAGTGCTGGCCGACTTCATGCGCGAGTTGGCGATTGTGATGAAAAACGAAGCACCGCGTGCCATCACGTACGCAGACTGTCAAAGGGCGAGTGAATCCGTCAACCATGCGGGGTCACCGCACAGACTGGCTTTCCAGGATGCTGGCATGGACGGCGCAGGCGTGGAGCCGGCAGCGCTGAAACAGGCATACGTTCATGTCCTGACTAGTAACTCGGCGTCTGTACCAATTCGTAAAAAATCGGGAGATAAACAATGAGCCTCGTTGTTACCTACGCGCCAAAGGGCGACGAGTCCGGGATGGGCTACTACCGACATCTCGCCGCAGACAATGCGCTTTTCCATTGGCGAGACATGGCGAGTACGGCGGGTGTCGAACGTAATCGCCGTGCCTTCCTCACGCGCACGGACGACGTAGCCCGTAACCTCGGCTTGGAACCAGCATGGACCGAATTTACCCGCGAGCAGGAAAGCGTCTGCCGGGGTTGGGGAAGTCTGCACCGTGCGAAATCTGACACCGTGTGTCCTGCGTGTCTGGCTGAATCGCCTTACCTGCGGCACCACTGGGAACACGCCTATGTCACTGCATGCCCGCATCATCGCATCCTGCTGGTCGACCGGTGCAACGCCTGCGGGCAGCATTTGTCACCGGAGCGGCTTTACATTGGATTGTGCTCGTGCGGTCACGATCTGAGCAGCCTGCCTCGCGTACCGGCGACGCGGAGTCAGCAGTGGTTGTCGACGCTGGTTGGGAGCAGTGGGCAGCGGTCTGGCAGCGTGAGGCCGCCTCTGCACGGCGTGGACATCTCTGTGCTGGTTAAAACAATCCGCACGCTCTGCCAATACGCAGACCCGACGCGCTCCGGGCTACCGCGCGGCGCAGCATCACCCAAATCTGTCGCAGAATCGGTCGAATTTCTGTCGCCGCTCGAAGCCTTGCTCGCCGACTGGCCAACGGGTTTCCGCAATCACGTCGAGCAGCGCATTGCCGCCGGTCGAAAGGATGCCCGCACGCTGAATACGTTGCTCGGCGAGTGGTACATCAGCCTGCGCAAGCTCTGCCAGGGCACGACGCTCGAGCCTCTGGTCCAAATCATTATCGACGTCGCCGCGCGGAAGTCCGATTGTGTTCTGGGTCTGGATTCGGCCAAAGAAATGGCCAAGGACGCGACCGGATACACGCGCGCGCCGGAAGCCGCGAAGGCCATCGGCGTCAGCGTTTCCCGGCTGCATAATTCGATTGTCGCTGGCGAGTGCGAGCACCGTGCACGGCGTACTGGCACGCGAGGCCAGATCTTCGAAATTCCGTACGCTGAAGTTGAGCGCATTCAGCGGCAACGTGCCGAATGGATTTCGGACATCGATGCTTGCGAACTGGCGGGGGTTCCACCTGGGGTTCTCGAGCGCATGAAAGCCGCCGACATAGTCCGGTCAGACGTCCGTTGGCGAGAAGACCTGATGAAGGGCGGTCCAGTGGAGCGGCAATCTATCCTGGATTTACATGAGCGTGTCGAGCGGTCGGCTCAACGCGGTGTGGTGGCCGATGAATCTACGCTCACATGGGCGGAGCTGACCAGCCGGCGTATGGGCGACCGAAGGGCCATCGAGTCGCTGATGCAGGCTATTGCAGGCGGCAAGGTGAACGCCGTCGCGCATGGTCGAACACTGGGTGAAATGTCCTTCCTGAGGACGGATGTGACGCAGTATTTCGGCACGCCCTTGCTCGAGGCAGGCTTGTCGATTCAGCAACTGTCCAAAGCGACCGGGTGGAAATGGGAGTCCATCCAGAACTGGGTGGACGAAGGGCTGCTGGCGTCGGAAACGATTCAACGACGTGGCCAGCCGTGTCGCATCGTGCTGCCGTACCAATTGCTGGAGTTCAGGCAAGCCTATGTTCCGCTGGCAGAGCTGGCCCGTGCCATGGGTACGAAGTCGTCAGCGCTGTCGCGCTTGCTACCCGGTGTCGAACTGGTCGGTGCGAAACAGCTTCCTGATGGCGCCACGCGGGGTGCGCTGATTTGTATTGCCGACCTCGGCCGGCTGGCGGTTATTGGTGCGAGAGCTGGGTACGACCTTTTTGTGCCCGCATCGTTGACGTCATGAGCTCGGCGAGCGATGCGTCGGACCACGTGCGTGTGCCGACCGGAGATGTGTGCGTCGGTCGGCACACAGTGAGGCGCGGATGTATTGCCGCCAGGTTCTTGACAGAACCGAAAGGTATGACTTTCTACGACCAGGAGACTGCGATGCCTATCTGGAGACCTCGCCCCGCTTCCGAATTGCCGAAGATTCCGCTGTCTCGATGGCGCATATTCGAGACGGACGACGGGAGCCGACATTTTGTCGGCGTCGACATGTTTGACTCGTCCGGGCGCGTCAGCTCCCCAATAGTGACGTTCGACCCGGTCACTTTGGAGGGTACGACTCAGACAGGACGTATTTACGAACTGGTCGGCCGGAAAGGCGGGTCATTGAACGTTGACTACGTCTGGATGCAGTGGTGCGAGCTGTACGAGGTCGCGTCGTACATCGACGTCACCGATCGTTTGCTTGACGGAGGTGATGATGACGACCCCACATGAGCGCACGAAAGCCATGACTGATGCGCGAGAGCTGTTGCAGATGCTCGCGTCTGCCAAGCAGATAACTATCGACGGTCTTGTCCAGTCGGTGGCGCTGGGTCTGCTCAGGCACTACCCGCTCGACGTTGACCTCGATGTGTCGGCCGCAGCATTACCCGGAATTTGGGCCGCACCGAAACACCAGCGTGCAGGCGGAACGGCAGCTTCCGAATGTCAGAAAAGCTCCTCCAGTCAGCTAGATTCTGACGACCTATGTGACCAAGGAGAAAATGCTGAACGGACTACATTCGGTTACGACAACTTCCCGAGAGAGCCGACGCCTGGAAATCTGCCCGGCGCACAGCCCAAGCTTCTCGTGCGCGAGATGAACGGGCGGTATTACACCGTTCTTTTAGACGAAGAAGTGTGGCGACGTCATTCCGCGTGTGAGGATTTTTCCGGTCAGCTCGCCGAGTACGCGTCGCGAAAGATGTCTGCGTCTGGTCTGTCGCTCGACGACGCGCTGAGGCGAGTCGAGAAAAGTCTAGAAGCGAAGGTAGGCGGTGGCCAGTGGGATTTTTCTCGCAGCGAGATGGCCTGGTTGATGAGGCGCACGCGTGAGCTAGTGCTAGCCGTGGCGAATGGCGCAGGAGGCGAGAATGCGAACAATTGATACAACGGATGTCAGATATGTTCGCTCTGGTGGCCAGGGTGGTGCCCGCATCCGCTACCGCCGTATGGGCGTTGGACGAACGGCAAAGGGACTTAGCGCCGAAATGTCCCGGAAGATTGCCCACATCGCATACATCGTTTGCATGCGCGCACCGGATGAAGCCGACAGGATTCTTGAGCAGCCGGCGCGTTGCGTCGGGCGTAGGTTCAAGGCAGCGCTGCGTCGCGCGCAGAAGACGGTGCTCAATCGACGCTGCTGCATGCGTCGCCCGACAAGCTGTGTTCTTCGCGCGTAGGCTCAACCATTCAACACCGCGCAATGCGTCTAGACGCGCCGTTCGTGCGAGCGAAGCCCTGTTGATTCCGGAATAGGAGGATGTAAGACGTAAAGCGGCTGCATCGCTGCTCTGAATGGCTACTCCATTTCGCTTCATGACAGAAGAACATCGCCTGAGTCGAGATGTGGTTCAGTAAAGGCGTCTCGGTTCTGGCAGCTACATTGACGCCGCTGTCATTGCCATGCTGTTGCTCAGATGAGCTATGCCCGGAACGACACGAGCATCGACGAGTTCGTCTGACTGCCTCACTCGGCGACCATCGTCCGTCAATAGAAAGAGAGGAGAAACATATGCTTTCGGAAAATAATTTGGACCTTGAGATTGCGCTTCGAAAGGTTCACGAGCTGTCTATGGCTGAAGGCGATCTAGGGTACGCGTACTGGCATGAAGTTGGTCGACTTCTACGGCGAGCAGCCGGTATGCAAGCAGAAATAGATTCGCTGTCGAAAGAGTTGGAACGATGTCGCGCGATGCTAGCTCACAAAACTGGTTGAAAGTCGCATCGTGGCCTTTTGCATGACTATGTCGCATCGAGGAGCTCGGCAGGACCGGGAGGCCCTTGACGACTTGATAAGCACGTCTTTTTATAAATCTCTGATGCGCGCTAACTTGCTCTCGTCGAGCAATGCATACATTGGAGGAGGGCGTAAGGTCAGTGACATCGCTTGGTTTCTGGCCTTGTCTGCACTCTTCTATTTTCCCCCCAGGCTCAGCCATAAGCAGCTGTGTTGCATTGAGTCGCTGGGTGGTGAGGCTGAGCCCAGCCCTCCCTACGGCATATGCCCAGGAAAGCCTTCACTCAGCCTCCCCACCCGTGTGTCACCGGTATGGAGCCGCCTCGCCCGCCAGCCTATACGCACCCTCCGGGACGCTAGCTTCGCCATCCCGTTGCCGATATCTCAGACGCTAATCCCCGCAGTCTCGGCTATCCCTTGCGCGCTGCCGGTGGATTCAGCCCCCGTTCACGCAAGCGGCAGCGCATCGTGCCACCGAAGCCAACCAGTCGGGTTGGGCGGTCCTCATACCCGGCGGCGCGATGACTCGGCGGGCATGCACGAATGCATTGCGAAACCGTATAGGGTTGGATGGCGCCACAGTGGGTATTAGTCGGCGATTGTATTATTTTATTGTTCGACGCCTGCCCATAGCGGCTCGCTCAAGGCGAGCCTGAACGGCTGACCGGGCGCACGGCAACGGGCGGATGGATGTCAAAGAGCTCCTGCATGCCTGGCGCACACGCAATCGACTTACGGGCCAACGACAAACATGTATCACGGTTATCCCCTCGATGGCTTGACCTCAGCCCGCTGGCTCGACACCTGTCCGAAAATCTCGACCGTCTGCCCGCGGGTGCGCGTCGCATCGCGTATTCGTTCTTATATTTACCTAGAGATGTTCGCGTGATGACGTACTCGAACACGTGCCGTTGTCATTGGTCAAACAGACTTCACATGGAGTTGGCCCAATATGTGAAGGGAAATTTGATTGGGACCCCGCTCACAAAACTACCGATGAGCTCACATGCCCTACGTCCATCAAGACTTCGAACGCGAAAAACTTTACGAGGAAATCTGGTCCGAGCCGGTCAGCAAAGTGTCGAAAAGGTATCAAATCTCGGACGTGGGACTTCGCAAGATTTGTCTAGACCTAAATATTCCACTCCCGCCGCTTGGCTATTGGGCAAAACGCGCCGCTGGCAAGGCCGTAAAAAAACCATCACTCCCGCCGTCCAAGGGAGCGACGACCTACCGACGCTCGGTCTTCAAAAACCTGCAAGACGATGAGCTGTCACTGCGCACTCAAGCTCGAGTTGATGACGATGCCGTTCGTGCCCCGGATGTGCCGGCCGTCAGCATGCGCACCTCCATCGACGAATGCCTGCCGTTTGTCAAACGGATGGCGAAAAAGCTCGAAGGTAAGCACCGCGATTCGCGAACATGGCCGTATTGCGAAGGAGCTGGACTCATGCGAGTTGCTGTGTCCCAGCAGAACTCGCTGCGAGCGCTCCTTGTGTTGAACATGCTTCTTGAGACATTGACGGGGGCGGGTTATTCGCTTTCCTCTGGCGGCAAAGAGGATGACCCGGCAAACGTGAAGTTGCTTGACAGCGCGTTAACCTTTCGCGTGCGGGAGCGAGGCCGCCAGGAAAGTATTCTTTTGACGCGCGAGCAACAGGCCGAAAACAAACGCGTCGGATACAACCTGAATAGCCAGACATACCTCTACCATCCCACGAACGAACTGGAAATATCGGCGTTCAAAGTTGGAAGTACCTATGCGACGGCGACCACTGCAGACAGTCGGAGCGCCACAATCGAAACGAAAATTCACGGGTTCGTTGTTAAGCTCCGGCATCTGATTATTCGCGACTCTGTACAAGCCGAGATGCGGGTCGAACAGCGAGCAGTCGCTGCTGTGCAAGAAGCAGAGCGCGCGAGGCTCGCCGCGATTCGCCGTTCCGCAATCGAGCAACTTAAGCGCGTCGAAGAATGGGCGTTGAAGCTCGAGAGAGCGAACCGCTTGCGAACGTTGGCGAGTGAATTCGAAGTCAAAAAGCTGAAGTCATCCGACGATGTCGTCGACGCCACATGGCTACGACGCGCTGCGGACTGGTTGGACCCGACAGTCAACTGTCGCTGGGATGATGTGGACAACGCTCCGGCAGGATATGGAGAGCTTTAGCTTATCGCTGGTTCCAGGCCGCAAATTTTTGACGGTGCAAATCCTGGTCTGAACTCCTGTGCGATTTCCAGCTAGGCCGTCATTAGCCATCCGAGAAAATTTGTTAACCACTGCGAGCCGAGATGCCACACAAAACTGGCGGCGTGCACGCCGTTGTTTTGTAGCATACCGAAAGGGAAAATTTCAATGTCCATAGTTATCGAAAATTGTACGTCCGGTGTGACAGCTCTAGCGCTGTTGGTCGCCTGGACGGGGTAATGCTTTGTCGATTGTGCTACAGGACGTGAAGCGCGAGTTCGGTATCTTGGAAGACGCGGCGTCCTTCCGGGCCGGGCGGCTAAACGGAGTGTCATCGCGTACGTTCGACACATCGCGGAAGCGGTTAATGCACGCTTGCCTCCTGAAATTCAACTCATAGTTCGACTCTCCGGCGTTCGAGGTTATTATCACGTTCGGCTATGCCGCCCCGCGAAAATAAACGAAACCTGAGAGACCACTGATGGATGCAAATGCAATTCCACTGCTCGACATCTTCGAACGGAAGATGCGATTAGAAATTCCAATGTTCCAGCGACAGTATGTGTGGGGAAGGGAACATCAGTGGGAACCTCTTTGGGAAGACATCTCTCGTAAATTCACGGAGTTCATTGAGGACCGTCGGGACGCGCCTGTGCATTTTCTGGGTGCCATGGTGTTGGACCAGAAGCAGACGAACGTCGGTCGTGTCGAACGGCGGAGCGTAATCGATGGCCAACAGCGTCTGACCACACTCCAAATTTTCCTCGCCTCATTCCGCGACTTCTGTCGACAGGAAAATCTGGAGGATTTCGCCGACGAGTGTGCGAAATTCACACTTAACACCGGCAGGATGGCCGAGCCAGAGGTCGAAAAATTCAAGGTCTGGCCGACGCTGGCCGACCGCGCTCAGTTCATAGATGTGGTCTCGGCCGGGTCCAGGGAGTCACTCGAAAAGATTCACCCTCTGACGCGTCGAGCGTATGCGAGACGGTTCAATCCACGGCCGCGCATGGTTGAGGCATACCTGTTCTTCCATGAGCAGATATGTTTGTATTTCAAGGGTACCGTGGATGAACCGCCCGTCGGAGAACATATCGCGCTGGAGCACCGCGTTGAAGCATGCTTCGAGGCGCTTAAGACTGCGCTGAAGGTCGTAGCCATTGACCTTGGCGATGGCGACGATGCGCAGGTAATTTTCGAAACACTTAACGCGCGGGGTGAGCCGCTCCTGCCGGCAGACCTCCTCCGAAATTACATCTTCCTGCGGGCCGCACGACTCGGCGAGAAACAGGAGGCACTTTACGATGAGTATTGGTCTACGTTCGACGACTCCTTTTGGCGAGAAGAGGTGACACAAGGTCGACTTCGTCGACCCCGCAGTGACCTTTTCATCCAGCACTATCTTGCGAGCAAGCAGGCGCGGGATATCCCAATCAAGCATTTGTTTGTTGAGTACAAGCATTGGGTGGAGCGCGAGAAGCCTTTCGCAAGCGTCGAGGAAGAGCTGTCCGGGCTCGCGCGTCAGCGCGCCCATTTCCAAGCGCTGTCCGTTTCGCATGAGTCACCGCTTCTGGGCGAACTGGCGCATTTTCTCAACCTATTCGACGTCAGCACCGCCTACCCGCCGCTTCTTGCGATGCTTGACTTGGCGCCCAGCGAAGCGGACATGTCGCAAACCGCCCGCATGCTCGAAAGTTACTTTGTTCGACGAGCAGTCTGCGGTGGTGAAACGAAGGCTTATAACCGAATTTTCATGGGCCTCACTAAGGCCATCCGCAATAAGGGAGCATCTGCTGAGGTCGTGCGTCAATATTTGACGTCCCTCAAGAGCGCAACCGACGAGTGGCCGAGCGACGACGCGGTATCCGCAGCTTGGATGAGCCGCAGCGCTTATCATTCACTTAACAACCTGCGGCTGACACACGTGCTATTGCGAATCAGCGAAACCTACAGGTCGTCAAAGTCGGAAAACGTCAGCACTAATGGCCCGCTCAGTGTCGAACACATCATGCCGCAAGCTTGGGTACCGAACTGGCCGTTACCGGATGGCTCGAAGGGTGTTGAGCATGCGTGGTTTGCAAAAGAGGATGCACCCGGAGTAGTAGAGAGTCGTCGTCGCAACGAAGCGGTCCAAACCTTTGGTAACTTGACGCTTATCACCGGAAGTCTCAATAGTTCTTTGAAGAACGGCGGGTGGGCGACGAAGCGTGACGCGATTCTCACGCACTCTGTATCGCCGATAAATGGCGTGCTTAATCGCTTCGACAGTTGGGACGAGACTACAATCGAAACACGCGGGCGCGAGTTACTGGGCCGAGCGTTGACGCTTTGGAGTAGGGGCTAATAGCAAATCTCGCCAGTCACGAACGCTTGCGATGTGAGGAGGGCATCCGAAAGGTTTGCCCAATCCCGTGCTCGGCGATAATCAACGGTCACTTTGTTCGCGCTTTGATGGGCTACGGTGATGGGAGAACGTGGTCAGAAATGCCATCAGTGAGTCGGCGGACGGCACGGTTAGGGGCGAGTTCTCAAGCAATGCTTCTCAAAATCTCACCCGATGTTTCGCAAGACCCGGAACGCCTTGTCTGGAGAGGTTCGATATCTCGCTTTATGGGTCTCGCTACATTGTGACTACGACCTTGCAATAGTCAGCAGCACGATAACGGCACGCTTCAGAAAAGCCAGTCGCATCCAAGATGCGACTGGCTTTTTATTTTAGGGCGATGACGCAACCGCGTTCTTGATAGTCCAACGTGGACGCAGCGCGTCGGTTTGTCGTCATTAGCCGCGACATCTCAGAATTATCAAACTAAAAAATTCGTGTCGACTTCTATGGATTCCGAACTTATTTCTTGCAAACACCTATCTCGAAAATGAGAATGCGCTTTCTCGGCGGTGCTTATCGCCAAATAAATGGAGAAAAACGTGGATTTCATCGACGAAGTCAGAGCGCTCGCATCTCGTGTCGGACTTGCCAAAGACTTGCTACAAACCGAAGAGGCCACCAAGAATGCGATGGTGATGCCTTTTATCCAGCTGTTGGGATACAACGTGTTTGACCCGCTGGAGGTGACTCCGGAGCTTGTCGCGGACGTGGGAACGAAAAAGGGGGAGAAGGTCGACTACGCGATCTTGAAGGACGGCAAGCCAATCATGCTGTTTGAGTGTAAGAAGAGCGGCGCTGATTTGCATATCAACCATGCCAGCCAGTTGTTTCGATATTTTCATTCTACCGAAGCGCGATTTGGCGTACTGACCAACGGCACTGTGTACAAGTTTTTCACTGATCTCGAAAAACCTAACATGATGGATGACAAGCCGTTTTTTGAGTTCAACATTCTGGATTTCCGTGACCAGGACGTCGATGAGTTGAAGAAGTTTGCCAAGACGATCTTCGATCTCGAAACCATACTCACCACAGCAAATCATCTGAAATACACGCGTTCGATTCAAAACACGCTCAGCAACTGGATGTTTAATCCTCCTGAAGAGTTTGTTCGGCTTGCATCGGCTGAGTTCCTGATCGGTAAGCATTTTAAAAATGCGGTAAAGGATCTGTTTACCGAGGTCACCAAGCAGGCGTTTCAGCAACTCGTTGGGGACAAGATCAATGAGCGCCTGAAAGGAGCCATGACTCCCGAGCTAGGCATTCCTCTTGTGGCACTCACCAGCGTCGCGGAGGTCGCTGCTGATTCGGATCAAGTATTCACTGCCTCCGAGACGGAACTCGAAGCGTTTCAGATCGTGCGAGCGATTCTTCGTCCAGTCGTGAAGCCTGGAAGAGTGTTCATACGCGCCGCCGCAAGCTATTGCGCAATCCTGTTCGACGACAACAACCGCAAACCTATCTGCCGGCTGCGATTCAACAATGAAAGCCGGCTGGTCGTGGGATTTTTCAATGAAAACAAAGAGGAAGAGAGAGTTCCTATCACCAACCTGGATCAACTATTCGACTTTGGCGACCGTCTTCAGGTGTGCGTTGAGGCGTACTTGAAGTCGACGCCGGTCAAAGAAAGCGCTGGTGACATAGCCGCGGTTTGACGGGGTGTTGGCTATCTCGATCGGCTTGACGAGTGGCACGTCATCAAGCTGATTGAATGACCTTGAGCAAGATCCCATAGAGTTGAAGCTGTCCGGCCAACACGATCTTTTTAAAGTCGAAATATCGCTGACACGTTTACTCACCCGGAGAAATCCCCATCCCCGTCGTGTTGTCAGCTTTCACATCGAGCACCACTTTCGCCGCCTCCTCGATCGCATCGAACACAGCCTCGGGCACGGAGCCAGCGAACTGCTTGCGGCGATTTTTCGAGACCACGCCGCCGTTGTCCAGACACATCATCACAAGCGTCGAGAGCGTACTGCCGCGGACATCGAAGCGTTCATTCACAGCGCGAAGCACCGTGTCGTAGTGGCGAAGAAACTCCGTTTCGCGCCGCAACTCGACTTCCAGAGCCTCGTCCGCCATCCGTAAAACGAATTCAACCGCCGGCGTGGCGTCCCAGTATCGGTACATGGACGGACTGCCAAGGAACTCAAACTCAAAGTTTGCGTCGTCGATCCAAAGCACTCGCCAATGTTCACGCAGCGGCTTCGAAAAATTCTGAAGTGCTTCCAGGTATTCCAGTTCATGGCGCTTCATCGCGATCGATACAGGAAGCAACAGTCCGTGTTGAAGCTTCCCGGACGAGCACAACGCCTGATGGATAAGGAAACGCGAAAGCCTGCCGTTGCCATCCATAAAGGGATGAAGGAACACGAAACCAAACGACGAAATACTTGCCGCAACCAATGGGTCAATCTGGGTCGGAGCGGTGTTCACGAATGCGAGCCATGCGTCCATCAGCTCGGGCAGCATATTGGGCGGAGGGGGAACATACGTCACCCCTGCCGCTCCTCGCAGGCCATTTTGCAGATGGTTTTGCTGGCCCCGGTATCCCGCCGCTTGGTCGAGCGGATTGGTGACGCAGATGTTTTGCAGCTCGACCAGATAGTCCTCGGTCAACGGGTGACGCTCATGAGCCTGCCGCAAAAGGGCCACGAAGCGGCGTGCCTTGTCTTCGGAGGGGGATTCTTTCTCAATGGCGAACGAGTCCTGTGTTTCGTGGAGATAGGCCCAATTGATAGCCCGATCCATCATCTCGGCAGGCAGTGACGCCATGAATTCCTGGGCGCGGCCAAGAATGTCGGAATCCAGCAGACCAGTGATCGCAGATGTTCGTTCGACCGTTGCGCAATAGCGTAAAGACCCAAGCCCGTTGAAATCGACGCGCCAACGTGCATTGCGGACTGACGGGCCAGTTATGTAGCGCTCCGAATCGAAGAGTCCGACCGCTGCGCCGCCAACCGCCGGAGTGTCGGGTAGCTGCTCGCCAGTGAACGCCTCCCAGAGAAAGCAGGCTTTTCGGATAAAAATGCCGTTTGGTGCCCGCTTTAGTGCCGCGATCAGAATGTCTGCGCTAATCGCGGGCAATGCTTGCGCGAGAATACTGAGGTTGGTGCCCTCATGCTTCAATGCGAATAGGACATGCTCAAGGTGGGCGTCATCGGGTGGCGCAATATGATGCGGAACTGCCAGGCATCCGTTGATCTCCGTCAAACGGGTCACTGGCTTGACAAGCGCCGGCCGTCGCGGCGCTTGCGCCCCCGCGGCTAGCTTCTGGTGTAGGTATTGGTAGCCAACAGCCGTCATTCTGGCTCCACAAAAATTTGCAAAACGCCGGGTTGCGTGCAGATTTTTTTACCCGAACGCAGATTTTCTTACAAATCGCCCTTCTGTGCCATTTTTTTTTACGAAGGCGGCGCAAAACCCACGAAACCCCGTCGTGTCGCAGATTTTCTTATCCGCGCACAGATTTTCTTGCGATTAAGCATCTTTCCTCAGATTTTCTTATGGTGAGCGAGACTTGCGGTTCGGCTTTTTCGATGCGCATTGGCTGCTTGTTGACTGCCTAAAACCAAGTCATGCGCGAGTCCTGCCACTGCCAGCGTCCAGCGATTACACGCCGCGAAATTGTGAAAAACGATCTCAAGCGTCGGCAACGGGCATCGCGCCGTTTAAAGTCCTCGGTTCCCTCGGAGCGGTTCGACGCTGCCGCACAAGCGCGCGTACGAACAATGCCCGTCCGCCAAATAACCGATGAGACTTCATGGCCCGACCCAATTTTCAACAAACGAAACAATCCGGCGGCATGCGCCAATCTCCCGCGGCCACCCAAGCGCGCTTAGCTCAAATTGCCGAGCAATTCCGGGTGGCGTACGCGACCGGCGACTATCAAAGCGGTGCGAGATTCGCAGAAGAAGCGCTTCAGATCACGCCCGGCAACATGTCGATCCTGCCGGACTATGCTTTGTGCCTCATGCGTACCAACGCTTTTGATCAAGCGTACCGGGTCTATATGAGCATCCACAACGCACCGGCGAGCCAGCGCAAGCTGGCATCGGCGACCTGGTTAGATGGGCTGGTAGAGGTGTGCGGTTGGCTGGGTAAGACCGAAGAAATGCGCGAGTACGGATTGCGCTCTTTGCGAGCCTCCGACGCCAAATGCGGCGGCAACCCTAGCGAGCCGATTCCCAATCACGCACCGCCCACGTTCAACCCCGCGAACCCTGCTGAAAACGTGATCGCCTACTCGCTGTTCGGATCGAATCCGCGATACTGCGAGCCCGCTGTCATGAACGCCGAGATAACGCGCGACGTGTTCAAGGGCTGGACGTGTCGCGTTTATCTCGACGCAACCGTGCCCGAGCACGTTCAACGCAGACTCAAAGACGCCGGTGCCGAAGTCGTTTTCATGGAACGCGACTCGGGCGTTCATCCGCTGATGTGGCGCTTTCTGGTTATCGACGATTTGAGCGTCAAACGCTTCCTTCTCCGCGATGCCGATGCGCTGCTGTCCGAGCGTGAATACGCAGCGGTACAGGAATGGGTGGAAAGCCCGTATTACTTCCACGTCATCCGCGATTACTTCACTCACACCGAATTGATTCTCGCGGGCTTATGGGGCGGATGCGGCGGCGTGCTGCATAACGCAGTTGCATCGATGCAGCAATTTGCCGCGAAAAACGCTGATAGCGGGCGCTTCATCGACCAGCATTATCTGCGTGAACATGTGTGGCCAACGTTGCGTAAAAGCGTGCTGTCCCACGACGATCTATTCGGTTTCCACGATGCCAAACCATTCCCGCCGCACGCGCCGAACAGATGGAACACGGAAAAATTCCACGTCGGCAGCAATACGAGCTATCAGGCGATCGGCGGCAAAAGCACGCTGCCCGAAGGCGCCGAGCAACGGCTGATTTTTAGCTCGGCAGATGAGAAGCCATTGTTCGATTACCATGCGGCCGTTCGGAATGGCGAGTGGCGACTCGACATGCCGTTCTTCGTGGTTCAGAAGATCGCGTCGCAGGAACTCGTGGTCCGCGTCGCCGAATAGTTGCTTCTCAAGCGCCCACAACTTCCACCGTCGAGAAGCCGATTCCTACGCTTTTCGCCACTCTGATCTGCAACGGAATGCGCTCTTTGAGCGCTTCCACGTGGCTTATCACGCCAATCATTTTGCCGCTCGCGTTCAACGAATCGAGCGCGTTGAGCGCAATCTCCAGTGTCTCTCCGTCGAGCGTGCCGAAACCTTCATCGAGGAACAGCGAGTCGATGGAAGTCTTGAAACTCACCAGGTCCGATAAAGCCAGCGCCAGCGCAAGACTCACCAGGAAGCTTTCACCGCCCGATAACGTGCGTGTGTCGCGCGCAATGTCGCCTTGCCACATATCGAGCACTTCCATTTCCAGATCGCCCGCAACCTTGCGGTTCAACTGATAACGCCCGTGCAGTTGCGTGAGTTGCCGATTCGCGAGATAGATCAAATGATCGAGCGTCAGGCCTTGCGCAAACTTTCGATACTTCGCGCCGTCGGCGGAACCGATCAGGCTGCTTAAGCATTGCCACAAGTCGTAGCGCGCGCGTTGAGCATCGATCTGTTCAAATAGCGCCTGCTTTTCCACGCGCAAGCGGTCGTCGTTCTTGAGCGTCGCGCGGAGTTCACCTTGTTTTTCGCTCAAGCCTTTCGAGGTTGCCAGCATGTCGTCAAGCGATCGTTGCAGGGCGTCAGCGTCCTGTTCGGTCTTCGGCTCTTTCAACAATTCCGCGCGACGGTTTTCCGCCATCGTGCGCAGCGTGTGAACCTTCGTGCGCAGTTCATCGAGTTCGCGCTTCAGCATTTGCAGGCGCTCGCGTTCTTCGTTCGGCAGCAGCGCTTCAGAGAACGCCTGTTCATTGGCGAAGATGCTTTTACTTAACGCGATCGACCATGCCGTCCATGTTTTCTCCGCGCGCTCATTGTCTTCGCTCTGCCGCAGCGTCAACGTGCGTTCGGTGCCTTCGACGAGGTTCGCTTTGTCGCGCGCGGTTTCGTAGCGTTTTATCGCCGATAAAAACGCAGCATCGGGATCAGCGGTCGTGGCAACGCCGGCTTCGGGTTCAAACTCCGCATAATCCTTCTCGCAATCGGCCCATCGAGCGGACCACTTCGCGGCTTCGGCCGATGCAGCTTCAACCGCGTGCTTCGCTCGATCAGCTTGTTGCGTCAACATGCGAAGCTGCTCTGATGCCTTCTGCCATGCCTTCCATTCCGCATCGCGCTCGTTGAGCCATTGCTGCCAGTCTATCCAGGAATCCGGCCGTACATAACCAACGGACGTCACCGACTCATCAAGCGTCTGCTCTCTCTTGAGCGACGCGGCTCGCAAAACGTCGGCTTGATCTGCGACCTCTTTCAAGGACTTTCCTGCTGCGATCTGTCTCTCTTCGAGCAGCTTCAGTGCGTGCTGATGGTCGAGCGCCGCGCGCTCCGCCGCGTGCCGCGAAGTTTCGTGCTGCTTGATCAGCGCTATCTGTTGATCGACCGCGACGGCCGTGTCCAGCGCAAGTTTCAACGCTGCGGCGTGCGCTTGCATGAGCGCGTCCAGTCCGTCACGGTCAACGGCTTCGAGTCCAAGATCGACACACAGCTTTCGCCAGTTCTCCGCGTGACGCGCTTCGTCTTCAAGCCATGTATCGATACGCGTTTCGAGCGCCTTGATCTCCGCAACCAACGCCGCGATAGCGACATCGGTCGCCGAGGCTTCCTTGTTTTTGCCCTGCAACGCGAGTTGCTTGTCCTTCAATGCGTGCTCGGTCGCCGAGACATCGAGCGCGGCATACGCGGTGATGGACGGATGCTCCGTCGATCCGCACAACGGGCACGCTTCGCCGGGTTGTAACGCTGCACGATGTCCGGCGAGATCGAGAATGCGCTGCTCCTGATGCAGCAATTTTCGCTTGTCTTCGACTTGCTCAGTCAGTGTCGCCACGTCTTTTGCAATACGCTCGCGTTGCTCGTTCAGCGACGCCAACGATGAATTTTTCCGAGCCCGCTCATCACGATCCATCGCGGCTTGTTTGGTCCCGCGTGCGACCGTTTCGCGGATATCCGCCAACTTGCCGAACAAATGATGCTGCTCGTTAAGACGCTGGCAACGCGCTTTCAACGCTGCTTCACTTTCGCTGCCCAGCGTGCCTGAAAGCTTCTCACGCTGCTCGCTTTCCGTCTTACGTGCGAGTTCCGCTACTGCCACAGCATCGCGCACGGCAAGCTGTTTCGCAGAGATCTCGCCCGCCAGCCTGTCAATCCCAGCGCCCAACTCTTTCTGCTTTACGGTATTCGCCGCAACGTCATTCAGCGTCTGCTGGCGTGCCGCGAAGTGCTGTTGCCACAGCACAATCTGCTCGCCGAGTTTGCTCCGATGCGGATGTTCATCGAGTGCGGACTGAACGGCTTTGGTGTCCCGCAACACGCGATTCAGCGCATCTTCCCGAACCTCGACTATGTGTCGGCCGACGAACGAAGCTTCACGCAGACCACGCGCTGCATCGAGCGAAGCGGCGCGCTTCTCGTCTTTCGAGAGCGCCAATTGACGCGACGTATCCGCGAGTCTCTCGCGCGCTAAAAGCATCGCCGTATGATCGGCGCGCAACTTTTCGGCAGGCTCGCTCGCGGCGAGACGACCGAGCGAAGGCTTGGCATCGGCGATCTTGACGTCCGCTTGCCGCTGGTTAGCCAGCGCCTGTTCAAGCTGCGTTTCCGCTTCCGATAACGCGAGGCGCCACGTCCGCATCGCGCGTGTCATCTCGACACGTTTGCCGAGTGCGGTTTCCTGCGCGGCAAGATCAATGCATTGCTGCTGCAAGTCGGTGCGCTGCTCTTCAGTCAGCAACTGGACACCATCGGCCCGCACCAGAAGCGTATCCAGCGCAAGCTTCTCATTACGCGTCCGCTCGAACACATTCTGGGAGATGGTGCCGTAGATATCGGTGCCGGTGAGCTCTTCGAGCAACTCGGCGCGCTCGTTCGCCTTTGCTTCGAGGAACGCGGCGAAGCCACCTTGCGCGAGCATCATGGACTTCGTAAAGCGGCCGAAATCGAGGCCAGTGATGCTTTCAACAAGCCGAAGCTTGTCCACGATCCGCTCGGTCATGATCGTGCCATCGAGACGCGCGAGTTCCACCTTGGGCGCCTGCAGATTGCCGTCGGTTTTATCGCGTGCGCGACGCTGGCTCCAGAACGCCCGATACCCCTCGCCCTTCACTTCGAACTCCACTTCCGCGAGGCATTCGAACGTGTGCCGCGTCATCAGCTCGTTCGTCCCTTGCGAGATCGTGTCCATCCGAGGCGTTCGGTGATAGAGCGCAAGGCAGATCGCATCGAGCAACGTGGTCTTGCCTGCGCCGGTCGGGCCGGTGATCGCAAACAAGCCGTTGTCACGAAACGGTGGCTGGCTGAAGTCGATCTTCCATTCGCCCTTCAGCGAGTTCAGATTCCGCAAACGCAACGACAGGATCTTCATGCTGCATCCGCCTCGCCAATCTGCGCTACAACTTCGCGATACATCGATAAAAGCTGCAAGCGCGTTTCCTCGTCGATGGTCTCCGTTTGCAGGCGGCGCGCGAATACATCATCGGGCGTGAGCTCGTTCAAGGTTTCCTTTGCTTGGCGATGCAGCGTGTTAGACGCCGGAGAACGCTCGCGACGGATGCGCAGTACTTCAACCGGCAGGTCTTCAGTGATCTTCTGGATACGCGACTGGAGGTCGCTGAGGTAGTCATCGGCGGAGACTACGATTTCGAGCCACACCGTCTCGCCTTCAACCGCCTGGGACGCAGCCGCCGAGACAGCAGCCTCAAGCTCTTTCAACGATCCTTTCACCGACGACAACGGCTGAAAGCTCGGCACGTCGAGCACGGTCACGCGTTCAAGGCCGGTCAACGAAACATCCACAAGCAGCATCTCTTTCTGTTGCCGCGCTTCATCGAAGCTAAGTGGAATCGGCGAACCGCTGTAGCGAATATGCTCCAATCCACCCACTTTCTGCGGCCGATGAATATGTCCGAGCGCGATGTAATCGGCTGCCGGAAACGCGCTCGTTGGAAAGGCTTCCAGCGCGCCGACATAAATCTCCCGCACCGATTCACTCGCGCTCGCGCCGACCGTCGTTAAATGCCCGGTCGCGATAATCGGCAAATGCGCGCCAAGCTCCACTCGTTTCTGCTCGGCCAGCGCGAACAGCGCCTGATAATGCGCGTGAATCGCGTCCTGCAGCGACTCCTGTTTGTCGCGTGCGCTCTGTCCCGCGATGCTCTGCAACACATCGCGCGGACGGATGAACGGGATGGCACAGACAATCGCGCCAGGCTTGCCTTCGCGCGTGGTGAGCACGCGAACCTGCTCGTTCGGATCGTCCTGCACGGAGGGAATGACGACGGTATGCAACGCCGTCAGCAAGTCGCGTGACTCTTCGAGTACAGCGACGGAATCGTGATTACCCGCCAGCAGCGTCAAGCCGACGCCCGCGTCGCGCAACGCGAGAATCAGCGTGTAGTAGAGCTCGCGGGCGTAGCTGGGTGGCGCGCCGGTATCGAAGATATCGCCGGCTATCAGCACCGAATCCACCGCGTGCAGCCGCGTCTGCTCGACTAGCCATGCAATCAGCTTTTGATGTTCGGCCTGGCGTGAGTGCCCAAGAAAGTACTGGCCGAGGTGCCAGTCCGAGGTGTGCAGGATTCGCATCGGGGAGGTGGGTTGAAGGCGTTGCCGCACATCGTTTTAGTGGCTGCCAGTTTAGCCGATCGACTTGCCCCAAGCGCGGGAACGGGTGGCCAATCAACTGGTTAGGCCTCGGAAACCGCCGCAAAACGAGGCAATTGCGCCGTGTACGCGTACACTTCGCCTTCTAATTGCGCGTAAAACAGCGTGCGCCGGCACCGCCTGCGCCCTATTCACGCCGCAACCCCATCAATTACGCTCAAATCAATCATGTTTATCTGCCGAAACCAGCCGTGCGGCGCCGAATGGCAACTTGCCGACGTGCTTATCAAGAATGAAGGCCAGGGCCTGATGTTCCGCTGCCCCATGTGCGGCGCGCGCAACAAGGTGCTGCGCCACGACGCGCCCGATGGCGCGATCACCTACGAGCAGGACAATTCGGTCCCGCCGAAACCTGCCGCAAAATAAGTAAAACACCCTCATGACCACGCCTACCTCTTTCAGCGCTCTGCCGCTTTCGCCGGCCATGCTGGCGAACCTCGAACAACTCGGTTATCTGACGATGACCCCGATCCAGGCCGCCAGCCTGCCGATCGCGCTCGCGGGCCACGATCTTATTGCGCAGGCCAAGACGGGCAGCGGCAAGACCGCGGCCTTCGCGTTGCCGCTGCTGGCGAAGATCGATCCGCGGCTCTTCTCCGTCCAGGCGCTCGTGTTGTGCCCGACGCGCGAACTCGCCGATCAAGTCACGCAGGAAATCCGCCGGATTGCGCGCGCTGAGGACAACATCAAGATCCTGACGCTGTGCGGCGGCTCGCCCATGCGTCCGCAGATCGCCAGTCTTGAGCATGGCTGCCATATTGCCGTGGGCACGCCCGGGCGGATCATGGATCACCTCGAACGCGGCACGCTTCCGTTGACCGCGTTGAAAACGCTGGTGCTCGACGAGGCCGACCGCATGCTCGACATGGGTTTCTTCGATGACATCGTCGCGGTAGTCAAGCAATGTCCGAAGGATCGCCAGACGCTGCTATTTTCTGCGACGTATCCGGAAGGCATCGCGAAACTGAGCCAGCAATTCCTGCGCAAGCCGCAGGAAGTCAAGCTCACCGAGCAGCACACGAATTCGAAGATCAAGCAGCGTTTCTACGAAGTCCACGACAACGAACGCTTGCACGCGGTGGGCCAGTTGCTCGATCACTATCAGCCGGTCAGCACGCTCGCGTTCTGCAACACGAAACAGCAATGCCGCGACTTGCTCGATGTTTTAGTCGCGCAAGGTTTCAACGCGCTTGCGCTGCATGGCGAACTTGAACAACGCGAACGCGATCAGGTGCTCGTGCAGTTCGCCAATCGTAGTTGCTCGGTGCTGGTCGCGACCGACGTTGCCGCGCGCGGCCTCGATATCACGCAGCTGGAAGCGGTGATCAACGTCGATGTCACACAAGATCCCGAGATACACGTGCACCGTATCGGCCGCACGGGCCGCGCGGATCAGGAAGGCTGGGCGCTGAGCCTCGCGAGCATGAATGAAATGGCGCGCGTGAGCTCGATCGAACAGGCGCAGAAAAAGGAAGTGGAATGGCACAAGCTGAGCGAACTGACGCCGGCGACGCCAGGTCATCTTCAGCCGCCCATGGCCACGCTGCAGATTCTCGGCGGCCGCAAGGAAAAGATTCGTCCCGGCGATGTCCTCGGCGCGCTAACCGGCGACGCGGGTTTCGAAGGCTCGCAGATCGGCAAGATCAACGTGACAGACATGGTCACGTATGTGGCGGTCGCGCGGGATATTGCGGATCAGGCGGTGAAGAAGTTATCGGCGGGGAAGGTGAAGGGCAAGAAGGTGAAGGTGCGGCGCATTTAGTTTTGAAGCGCCGGGCCTGCAATTTGCACCATTGATTCGATGAAACCAGTCAGGGCGGATATGCGTATGCATTCATATCCGCCCTTAATCTTTGGTGTGCCATGTCCCGCTTTCTACGCGTTGTTGTCGCTGTTTTGTTCACGCTGCTATTGAACGCGTGCATTTCCTCCCCTCCAAACCCCAATCCGCGCGCGAATGTGGAGCCGAAGCTCGCATCCGTTGATCTGCCGCGATACATGGGGCGCTGGTACATCGTCGCGAACATTCCGTATTTTGCCGAAGACAATTTCGTCGGCAGTTACGCGCAATGGAAACTGCGCGATGACGGCAAAATCGACGATTCGTATTACGCCCACAAGGGCTCATTCGGCGCCCCGCTCAAGCATTATCAATTCACGGATTCGATCGTTCCCGGGACGAATAACGCTGAATGGAGCGTGCGCATTTTCTGGCCGATCTACGCGAGCCAGCAAACGCTTTATGTCGATGCGGATTATCAGTACACGATCCTCGGTTATCCCGGCAAGAAGCTAGCCTGGATCTTCGCGCGCTCGCCGGATATCAGCGACGCGAAATATCACGAATTACTCGGCCGTCTGGGCGAGATGGGCTACGACACCTCGCGATTGCGTCGCGTGCCGCAGATGCCGGCACAAATCGGCAAGCCGGGCTTCCATTCCCCCGGCGATAAAGACTGATGCCCACGATCAGCGAAACTCATAACCGCAATCGCCGAAACAAGGGATAGGAGCAATCTGATAGCTGGACGGGAGGGCAGCGCTTAGCATCGAGAGGTTATCCACCTTGCTGAATACGCCCGCCATGAATCAACTCTCCGAACCGCTCGCTGTTGCTTTAGATCTTCATCAGGCAGGCCATATGGCCGAAGCGGAAAAGGGGTATCGCGCGATTCTCAAAGAACGTCCCGATCAAGTCGATGCACTGCATTACCTCGGAGTGTTGCTGCATCAACGTGGCGACAACGAAGACGCGGCGGAGTTGCTCGATCGCGCGCTCGGCCTTGCCCCCGACGTGTCTGCGTGCTGGAGCAACCGCGGGCTGGTGGCGGCGGCGCTAGGTGATTTTCCTCATGCCGTAGAGTGCTGCCAAAGGGCCCTCGCCATCGATCCGACGTTCTCCAATGCACGCAACAACCTCGGCACTGCGCTACAAAAGCAAGGCCGCTTCGACGAATCCATCGAACAGCATGAGATGTTGCTCGCTCAAGATCCTGATTTCATCGATGCCCGTTTGAATCTTGGCTCGACGCTCGCTTCTGCGAAGCGCCACGACGAAGCGTTGGCGGTATATCGCGAAACGCTTGCACGGGACCCGGGCAACTTCCACGCGCATTTCGGCGAAGGTAACGCGCTGCGCGAACTGAAGCGATTCGATGAAGCCATCGCCAGCTTGCGCCGGGCGCTTGCCTTGAAACCGGACCACTTCGAGGCAAACGTGAATCTCGGCACAACGCTCGGCCTTTTTGGGAAGTTCGTGGAGGCGGAGGCGCAGTATCGCCGGGCGCTGACCTTGCGCGATGATCCGCAGATTCACGTTTGCGTGGGGGCGGCTATCGGCTCTCAAGGTCGTTTTGAGGAAGAGGAACCGTACTATCGGCACGCACTGACCCTCGTCCCCGATCACGCGGACGCGTTGCATAACCTGGCGTTGCTGGAGTTGCGGCGCGGAAACTACAAGGAAGGCTGGGCGCTGCACGAAGTGCGCTGGCGCTCGAGCAAATACAATCCGATGAGCGTTCCCGGTGTGCCGGAATGGCGTGGCGAATCGCTGCAAGGCAAGACACTGCTGGTCGCGGGCGAGCAGGGACACGGCGACATGATGCAGTTCGCACGGTATATCCCGGTGCTCGAACGGATGGGCGCGACCGTCGATATGTGGGTGCCGGAGAACATCGTGGAACTGATCCAGAGCGTGCGCGGGATTCGTCAGGCGCTGCAAAAGGGTTCGACGAAAGGATACGACTACTGGACGCCATCGATGAGCGTTCCGCATCGCGTGGCGCATCTCGTTCCCGGCGTGCTCGCCGAGACGCCCTATATGAGCGTGAGCGCCGAGCGGATCGGCTCGTGGCCGGCGCGTGCGAAAAAACTGGCGGGCAGCCGTAGGAAAATTGGCATCGTGTGGGCAGGCAGTCCGACGTTCGGCAACGATCAATTCCGCTCGATGCCGTTCGCCGCGTGGTCACCGCTCGCGGAGGTGGCGAACATCGAGTGGTTTTCGCTGCAGAAGGGCGCAGCGCGCGATCAGCTCTTGCAGTCCGGTTGCGCGTTGAAGCCCCATGATCTGACGGACGACATCCACGATTTCGCCGATACCGCCGCGCTGATCGAACAACTCGATCTGGTGATAACGGTGGATACATCGGTGGCACATCTGGCTGGTGCGCTCGGCAAGCCCGTGTGGGTGTTCCTGCCGGCGAATTACGATTGGCGCTGGATGCTCGATCGCGATGACAGCCCGTGGTATCCGGGTATGCGTTTGTTCAAGCAGACCACGCTGGGTGACTGGACCGAGCCGGTGGCGCGGGCGAAAGCGGCGCTGATGGCGGGGTGAATGTTTTGCGCCGGTGGTTGGTTGTCTGATACGCGACCGCTCCCCGCGGATCAAGCTCCACGCGCAGAACAGCGTGCTGTCTGGCGCGGCCCGGCGATTCGCGCTATCGCCTCTTGCGCTACACGACCATCAGCCTACTTTTCCGCTGTTTGCATCGTTTCGACGGGTTTATCGCGGGTAATCAGCCGCAAGCCGCTTGCGATACTCGCGACGCCCGCGAATCCCGCGCCAATCGCGAGAGCCAGCGCCGGTCCATGATGCCCCGCAATACCAAAGCTCAGCGCGACCAACGCCGCGCCGGTCGCCTGACCGATCAGCCGAGCGGTTGCCACCACCCCGCTCGCGCCGCCGCTACGCTCGCGCGGCGCGCTCGCCATGAGCGCCTTCAGATTGGGCGATTGGAAGAACCCAAAACCCGCGCCGCAGATGGCCATTCGGATACAGATATCGAGTGCATGGGGATGAGCTGGCAGTAACGCCAGCGACGCCATGCCCGCGCACATGATCGCGAGGCCGATGCCGCCCAGCAGCCCCGGTTGGTATCGATCCGATAAACGGCCGGCGACCGGCGCCAGCAACGCCACCATCACCGACCACGGGGTCATCAGGAAGCCAGTCTCCACCTGGCTGCGCCCGAGCACGCTTTCGAAATAAAACGGCAGCGACACGAACGCCAGCCCTTGCGCGGCGAACGAGCACACGGCGGTGGCTGTCGATAACGCGAACATCGGGCGCTTGAAGAGATCGACGGGGAGCATCGGCGCGGGATGACCGCGCTCCCGATGCAGCATCAGCCCGCCCGCCACCGCCGTTACCGCGAGCGCGATCAGCACGATATGCGCGGGCGCGCGCTGCGCCGCCTCGCCCAGCGCGAACACCAGCGCCGCGAAGGTGACCACGTTGAGCACGGCCGCCACGCGGTCGAAGCCGTGCTTTGCGCGCGGCGTCTGCGGCAACGCCGGCCAGCCGATAAACAACGCCAGCAGCCCCACGGGCAGGTTCACGGCAAACAACCACGGCCAGGGCCCGAGTGAGAGCACGATGGACGCGACCGTTGGCCCGACCGCGAACGATATCCCCACCACCAGCGCGTTCAGCCCAAACCCTCGCCCAAGCCTGTGATGCGGATAGATCGCCCCGATCAGCGCCGTGTTCACGCTCATCACTGCACTTGCACCAACCCCCTGCAACAGCCGCGCCGCGGTGAGCGACGGCAGGGACCAAGCCAGCGCGCAGGTCAGCGACGCCACCAGAAACAGGATCAGCCCGCCAAGATAGATCTTCCTGTGCCCGACGATGCCGCCCAGCGCCGCGAACGGCAGCAGCGTGGCAACCATCGCGAGCTGATACGCGTTGATGATCCAGACGGAGGCAGCGGGCGTTGCGTGGAGATCGGCGCCGATGGCGGGGAGCGCGGTGTTCGCGATGGCGGTATCGAGCGTGGCGAGTGAAACGGCGAGCAGGATCGCCGCCATACCGCGACGCTGGAGGGCGGTCATGGGACCGTCGGCGAGAAGAGTGGTCTGGTCTGACACAGTTTTTTAGGATTGGACGTGATCGGCGGTAGTCCGACACGATACGGGATCGTGGCGAAGCTCGCCGGGCACCCTCGTGGCAGCTTTCAAACAGGTGTCAGCACGGCCTCGCCAGCGAAGTGCCGCGTGGCGTTATCGATGAACATTTGTACCGACGCCGCCACCGCTTCCGGTGAGCGCCCACCCACATGGGGCGTCAGTACGACGCGCTCGGAGCCTGTCAGCCGAGCGGGCGGCGCGGGCTCGCCTTCGTAGACATCGAGTCCCGCGCCGGCTATCACGCCGCGTTCGAGCGCGTCCGCCAGAGCGGCCGTATCCACAACGCTGCCGCGCGCCACATTCACCACGTAGCCTGTTGAGCCGAGTGCGGCGAGCACGCTGGCGTCGATCAGATGTTGGGTCGATGCGCCGCCGGGCGTGGCGACCACGAGGTAATCGGCCCATTCGGCTAGCGCGATCACCGAGTCGAAGTACGTATACGCCGAGCCCGGCTGCGGCCGGCGATTGTGATAACCGATCTCGATATCGAAGCCCTGCGCTCTTTTAGCCACCTTCCTGCCGATATTGCCAAGCCCGATCACACCCAGTTTCTTGCCCGAGAAGTTCGGCTGGAACGGCAGATCGTCGCGCCATACGCCCGCGCGGCATGCGCGGTCGAGCACGGGGATCTGGCGGACGACGCCGAGCAGCAGGGCGAAGGCGTGATCGGCGACGCAATCATCGTTGGTGCCCGCGCCGTTTACCACGGTGATGCCACGCGCCTTAGCGGCGTCACGCGCAACGTTTTCGTAGCCCGCCCCTAACGCCCCGATCAGCTCGAGCTTCGGCAGTTTTGCGACGGTTTCTGCTTCGATGCCGATAGTGCCGTTTGTCAGGACAGCACGAATTTCGTCGGCGTGGCGGGTGAGGGCTTGATCGAGGGCGGGTTGATCGAGCGCTGTAATGACGTTGAAGGCGTTCGCGACGGAGGTTTGGTTTTCGGGACGAAGCGGAACAAGGACAAGGACGGTAGGGAGCATGGGCGCGAGGGTTGGAGGAGCGAAACGCCAAGTCTCGCATTTTTTTGAGATGGAGTCGGGACGTCCGCGGCGTCCAGAAACGTCCAGGCACGTCGGAGCTTCGGTCCATTCTCTGCTTCTATGATGCTTTCCATGCTGACGCTGCGAGCCGGTCGCAGCAACTCGACGAGGGCCTTCGCACCCTTCTATTTGGCAGTTCTAATGTTTGTAGGTCGTTTGAAAACTAGCAGGGAGCCGCGGAGTATCCGAATCGGAAAGGGCGGGTTCATTGGCGCCCGTTACGACAGG
>NZ_JNFG01000029.1 GCF_000729995.1 Caballeronia sordidicola
ACTCGCCGGACCACAGACCCTGGAGATAGTCACAAGTGCGAACGGCCCCCCCTCCCAAGTTACAATACCCGGATGAACCGTAAAACCCGCACGCAACCGATAAACCCGGCCGAGGCCTCCGAACAGGACGGCAGCGAGCACGGCTACGACCGTCCCAGCAAATCCCAGCTCAAACGCGACATGCTCGCGCTCCAAGTGCTGGGCGTCACGCTGATCGAACTGCCGAAAGACGCGCTCAAACGCATGCCCATGCCGGAAAAGCTCGACGACGCCGTCCGCGACGCCCGCCGCATCACCGACCACGAAGGCAAACGCCGGCAGCTGCAGTACGTCGGGCGTGTCATGCGCTCGCTCACCGACGAGGAGACGGCAGCGATTCGCACTGCGCTGGATTCATATCGCGGCGTGAACCGAGCCGAAACAGCCAAGCTGCACTGGATCGAACGCACCCGCGAAAAACTTCTCGCCGATGACGCCGCCCTCACCGATTTCATCCGCCAGCATCCCGGCGTCGACCCGCAAGAAGGCCGCACGCTGATCCGCAACGCCCGCAAGGAACGCGAACAGGCGAAGCCGCCGCGCTACTTCCGCGAGCTGTTCCAATGGATCAAGACCGCGGCGGGCGTGGAAGACGAGGAAGACGAGAGCCTGAACGAAGGTGAAGCCGAAGACGAAGGCGTCGAATTCCCCGAACGAGAAGACGACGATGGCTACAAAGCGTAACCACCCCGACGAATTGGTGATCGGCCTGGTGTCGATCAGCGACCGGGCTTCGCAGGGCGTGTACGAGGACAAGGGCATTCCGTCGCTGCAGGAGTGGCTCACGGGTGCACTGAGCTCGCCCTGGCGCGTTGAAACCCGGCTGATCCAGGACGACGCGGCGACCATTTCGGCAACGCTGATCGAACTCGTCGATGAAACCGGCTGTGACCTGATCCTGACCACCGGCGGCACAGGCCCATCGCGTCGCGACGTGACCCCGGAAGCCACGCTTGCGGTCGCCACGAAGCCAATGCCCGGTTTCGGCGAACAAATGCGCCAGATCAGCCTGAATTTCGTCCCGACAGCCATTTTGTCCCGGCAAGTGGCCGTGATTCGCGAGACGCCGGATCACGCGGCGCTGATCGTGAATTTGCCCGGGCAGCCGAAATCGATCCGCGAAACGCTGGAAGGATTGCGCGGCGCGGACGGCAAATCCAGCGTGCCGGGTATTTTTGCCGCGGTGCCCTATTGCGTCGATCTGATCGGCGGTCCGTACATCGAAACGCGGCCGGAAGTGGTGGCCGCGTTCAGACCGAAAAACGCGATCCGGCCGCCAAAATCCTGATTATTTGCCCGCTTGGACCGGCTCGGTATCACCCGTTGCCGACGGGATCAGGAAATGCTCGCGGTAGTACTTGAGTTCGTCGATGGATTCGTGGATATCGGCGAGCGCCGTGTGCATCGCGCGCTTCTGAAAACCCTTGTAGATGGCCGGCTGCCAGCGGCGGCACAACTCCTTGAGCGTGCTGACGTCGAGGTTGCGATAGTGGAAAAACGTTTCCAGTTCGGGCATCCACCGGGCCATGAAACGCCGGTCCTGACAGATGGAATTGCCGCACATGGGCGACTTGCCAGGCGGCACATACTGGCCCAGGAATTCCCGGATTTGCCGCGTGGCGTCTGCTTCGTCAACCGTCGACGCTCGCACACGTTCAGTCAATCCCGACCGGCCGTGCGTGTTGCGGTTCCACTCGTCCATCTTGC
This sequence comes from Caballeronia sordidicola, assembly GCF_000729995.1. GTDB lineage: Bacteria > Pseudomonadota > Gammaproteobacteria > Burkholderiales > Burkholderiaceae > Caballeronia > Caballeronia sordidicola_A. Next base: position 1,747 of record NZ_JNFG01000029.1, read on the forward strand.
CCAGCGCCGTTTCGTCCTGGTGAATCGCCAGAACCGGCCCTTCCACCAGTTTGTCGAGCGTCGAATTCGTCACCACCACCGCAATTTCGATAATGCGGTCAGTATCGGGTTCGAGACCCGTCATCTCCATGTCGAGCCACACGAGATTCATGTCGCTGCGAACGAGGTCGGAGGAGCTTGCGGAAGAAGCGGGATCGAGCACGGAATCGGCCATATGAGGGCAACCTGAGAAGGGTTTGACGCGGGTTTCACGCCTTGCCAGGCGCGGTTTTGGATATCCAACACAGACCGCGCGCGGCGACGGCCAAGAACCTATAATTCTCGCATAATTCAATCGCGCTTATTTCAATCGGGTTTCCGCTGATGTCCAATTTCAATCTCGCCTTCTCGATCGTGTTCGTCGTGGCACTGGTCGGCATGGTCGGCACCAAGCTGTGGCTGGCGTCGCGCCAGATCCGGCACGTCGCCGCGCATCGCAAGGATGTGCCGCCGCAATTCCTGCAGACCATTCCGCTCGCCGCCCACCAGCGCGCCGCCGATTACACCGTCGAACGCACGCGCCTGACCATGGTCGAGGTCGTGATCAGCGCCGCGCTCCTGATCGCGCTCACGCTGCTTGGCGGCATCCAGCAGATCGAACTGGCCGTCACTGACTGGCTCGGCCGGGGTTATGTCGGGCAAATGGCCCTGGTGGCTATTGTGGTGGCAATCACCGGCGTGGTGGACCTGCCGTTCGACTACATCCGGCACTTTGTGATCGAAGAGAAATTCGGCTTCAACCGGATGACGAAAAAGCTCTTTTTCCTCGATCTGGTGAAAGGTGTCGTGCTGGGCGCGGCAATTGGCTTGCCGGTCCTGTTCGTGACGCTGTGGCTGATGAACCAGGCCGGCGCTTTGTGGTGGCTGTGGGCGTGGGTGCTGCTGGTCGCGTTCCAGATGCTCGTGCTGATCCTGTACCCCACGTTTATCGCGCCGATGTTCAACAAGTTCGAGCCCCTGAAAGACGAAGCGTTGCGGGTGCGTATCGAGAACCTGATGGCCCGTACAGGCTTCGCCGCGAAGGGATTGTTTGTCATGGACGGCAGCCGCCGTTCGGCCCACGGCAACGCGTATTTCACGGGTTTTGGCGCGGCGAAGCGAATCGTTTTCTTCGATACCCTGCTCGCCCGCCTCTCCGGCAACGAGATCGAAGCGGTGCTCGCACACGAGCTCGGCCACTTCAAGCGGCGTCACGTGATCAAACGCCTGATCGTCACGTTTGTGCTGAGCCTCGTGATGCTTGCGCTGCTCGGCTGGCTCGCGCAATGCGTGTGGTTCTACGAGGGACTTGGCGTGCGGCCATCGCTGCTGGGCAACAACAACGGCCTCGCGCTCGTGCTGTTCATGCTGGCATTGCCCGTCTTCATGTTCTTCGTGACGCCGTTGGGCAGCCTGAGCTCACGCAAACATGAATTCGAAGCCGATGCATTCGCTGCGAGCCAGACCGATCCGCGCGATCTCGTCAACGCGCTGGTCAAGCTGTATGAAGACAACGCGTCCACGCTCACGCCCGATCCGCTCTACTCCGCGTTTTATGCATCGCACCCGCCTGCATCGCAGCGCATCGAGCGCTTGATGCAGTTCGCCGCATGAGGCCGGGTGACGCGAAGCAAGCGAAGAAAGCAACGAACGCGCGCATCGAAGGAAAGGTTATCGCCGCGCACGGGCGACATTATCTGGTCGCCCCCGCCGACGGCAGCGCGATGCTCCAATGCTTCCCGCGCGGCAAGCGCAGCGAGATAGCGGTCGGCGACCGGGTGAGTTACGAGCAGTCATCGGCGGATCAGGGGGTGATCGTCGAGATTGGCGAGCGCCGCAATTTGCTTTATCGATCCGACCAGTTCAAGTCGAAGCTCTTCGCCGCCAATCTCGACCAATTGATGATCGTGCTCGGCACGGAGCCGCATTTCAGCGAGGACTTGCTCGGGCGCGCGCTGATTGCGGCCGAGGCACATGGCCTCGAGCCGTTGATCGTGCTGAACAAGATCGATATGGAAGGGCCACTCGCGGTCGCCCGCAAGCGGCTGGCGTTGTATCGGGAGCTTGGGTACACGGTGGTGGAGTTATCGGCGAAAGCGGCGCCTCAGCGCGTGCATGAGGAACTCGATGCACGACTGGCCGATCGCGCCACCTTGCTGCTTGGGCAATCGGGCATGGGTAAATCGACGCTGGTGAACATCCTCGTGCCGAACGCCGAAGTCGCGACGCGGGAGATATCGAAGGCATTAAACAGCGGCCGGCATACGACCACGTTCACGCGGCTGTATCCGCTGCCAGGCGGCGGATCGCTGATCGATTCGCCGGGGTTCCAGGAGTTTGGGCTGCATCACTTGTCCGAGGGACAACTGGAGCGTTCGTTCGCAGACTTCCGGCCATTCCTCGGCAAGTGCCGCTTCTATAACTGCAGGCATCTGCATGAACCGGGCTGCGCGATTCTCGAAGCCTTGGCGGAAGGCAAGATCAGGCCCGCGCGACATCAGTTGTATGCGCAACTGGTGCATGAAGCCAGCCAGATTGTTCGATGATCGGCAACGTCATCTAAAACAGATTGCGACGGGATGAAGAAACTGACGCGGGCTCCGAATCTGATTACAGCGCATCACTGGGTGAACGTGTTGGTGACGGCGGGGATCGCATGCGAGATGCACAACCGTTATCTGAGCGGCGCGATGGGCGAGATTCCGGCAGAGCAATGCGCGCCGGAAATATGGATACTGGATGATCGCGACGAGGGTTTGGCGACAGGCATCCTGGACCGCGCCCGAAGCGGCCCGGCAACCAACGCCCGGGGATGGCGCTGCCAGCAATGCGGTGAAGCGCTGGAAGCGCAATTCACCGTGTGCTGGCAATGTGGGACAGAGAGGGACCCGCTGAACGATGAATAGGCCTGCGGGACAACCTCTTCAGGCCAGCCACACCGCGATGCTGAGCATGAGCAGCAACAGCATCCAGAGAATCACGGCACGCCAGACCAGGCCCACTGCGGACTGAAGCGTCCTGGGCGTGCAATCATCGCCAACGGGCAGCGGACTGGCGTCGCCAACGGCCAGAGCATCGATGCTCAGCGGCTCCGCCAACGGCCCCGCCAACCGAGCCCCCAGCGCCCCGCTCCCGGCTGCGAGCAGAACCCCTTCGTTGGCATCGGGCCATTGGCGTGCGTGATTGCGCCACGCATAGATCGCGTCCTCAAAATTTCCAACGATCGCGAAGCCCAACGCGGTCAACCGCGCCGGCACCCAATCGATGAAAAAGAATGCCCGCTGCGCGAAGGTGGAGAACGCCGGCGTGCGTTCATCGGTCGGCTGGACCCATGACCTCGCCAGATACTCCGCAATACGATAAAACACCGCGCCTGCCGGCCCGATCGGAATCAGGAACCAGAAGAACACGCCGAACACGTGCCGATGCGACGCCACGACCGCATGAACTAAGGTGTGCCGGACGATCTCGCTGACGGGCATATCAAGCGTATCGATGCCGGTCCATTCGTTGAGGACCTCGCGAGCGCGGGGCACGTCGTCGTTGTTCAGCGCGAGATGGATGTCGGTGAAATAGTGGCTGAACTGCCGGAAGCCCAACGTGAAATACACGATCACGACGTTCCACAGGAACGCCAGCGCGAAGTTGATGCGATAGAGCACGTAATAGACAAGCCCGACGGCCAATGTCCACGGCACCACGACCACTAGCCACGCGAGCACGCCGTGCCGCTGCTTACCGGCATCGAAGCCATGAGCCGCGGATTCCGCATGGTACTGAAGCAACGCCGAAATGGGATTCTGCGGCGAGAGCGCGCGCAACTGCTCGATGATGAGAGCCAGCAATACAGAGAAAAAAGTCATGCGATGCGCCGAGACCTTCGAGTTTTACGAATTTCTTGTAAAGATAGCACAGCACTGTGCACGCCAGAGGGACACATCGGCCGTAGGGCTAGCCGTGCTTCCATACGTTGACCGTCAAGCCGCGAGGAAACGATAGAAATTGCGTAACATACCCGCCGTTGCGCCCCAAATGAAATACGGAGCCACATTCTCGGCAGGCGAAAAAGGCATCGCAAAAAAACGACGCTCGCCGCCTTCCCAACGAAACACGCGGACTTGATGGTTGGCCGGGTTCATGAGAAATGCGAGTGGGACTTCGAATATATCGGCGACTTCGAGGGTATCGGCGCGCAGTTCGAACGGGGGATGGACCAGCGCCACGACCGGCGTCACGCGAAAGCCCGTGCCCGTCAGATACTCGGGCAACTCACCCAGCACTTCCACATGCTTCGCCGCGAGGTCCACTTCCTCCTGCGCTTCGCGAAGCGCAGTCGCAGCGGCGTCGAGGTCCTCCGGTTCGCGACGTCCGCCCGGGAAACTGATCTGCCCCGCGTGATCCGAAAGATGCTCCGCCCGCTGAGTGAGCAGCACGGTCAGCCCGGTCTCCCGCAAAACCAGCGCAATCAGCACCGATGCCACCCGTGGATCGCCACCCAGCGCCTTGATTCTGTCGTCGCGCGCGTCTGGCGTCCAGTCGAGCGTCTGCTTGAACCGTGCACGGAGTCCGTCTGGCGTCAGGAGTTCGTCGCGCAAAGGCGGCAGATCTTCGCCGATCGATTCGATCGGCAAGATCTCAGGCTCGAGGATTCGGGGAGTCGACAGCTTGGACGGAGACACGAGGGGCGTTTAGTTCTCGGGTGGATCCAGGTTTAGGTCTGGTTCTGATTCTGATTTTGAAAAATCGTTGCGGTCGGGACGCAAATAAGACCCGAGTGAAGCATAAGACACGGCAACACTCGATTTGACCACACGAAAGAAAAAAGCACCCGCGAAGGTGCTTTTTCCAGTGCAGCTTCGGTGCAGTTTATTGCGCCTTGGCAGCAGCACGGTCTTTCGACACGAGCTTTTCCTTGATCCGAGCCGACTTGCCCGAACGCTCGCGCAGGTAGTACAGCTTCGCGCGACGCACGTCACCACGACGCTTCACGACAATGCTCGCCAGCAGCGGCGAGTAGGTCTGGAACGTACGCTCGACGCCTTCGCCCGACGAAATTTTGCGGACGATGAAATTCGAGTTCAAACCACGGTTGCGCTTCGAGATCACCACGCCTTCGTAAGCCTGGACACGCTTGCGCGTACCTTCGACTACGTTGACGCTAACGATCACCGTATCGCCGGGGGCGAATGCGGGAATCGATTTCTCGCCGAGTGCGCGCGCGATTTCTTCTTTCTCAAGCTGTTCAATCAGATTCATTACTGACTCCTGGAGCCATCTTGCCGGAGTTGTTTGCCATTATGAGTGGCCCCGGTAGAGGATGGGTTCACATCTGGCGCCCGCTTGAATTCACAAGCCTGGCACCACCCTTTCGTCTCGCCTTGTATTTGCCTTCCAAAGCCTACTGCGCTTTCGATCGTTCCTTGGCGAGACTTGTAAGCCATGTCTCATCGACACGGCTCAACATTTTAGCCTTGCGCGCCTTTTCTATCAGATCAGGTCGCTTTTCCTGCGTATTCTTTAGCGCTTCACGCCGGCGCCACGCCTCGATTTCCTTGTGATGGCCGCCAAGCAGCACATCGGGAACCCGCACACCGCCGTATTCTTCCGGGCGCGTGTAGTGCGGGCAATCGAGCAGCACATCGACGAAACTGTCTTGCACAGCCGACTGCGAGTCGTTCAGCACGCCGGGCAACTGGCGCACCACGGCGTCCATGAGCGCCATGGCCGGCAATTCGCCGCCCGACAACACGAAGTCACCGAGACTCACTTCTTCGTCAACCACACGATCGATCAAGCGCTGGTCGATCGCTTCGTAACGGCCGCACAGCACAACGAGACCCGGCTCCTGAGCGAATTGCATGACCCGCTCATGATTCAGCGTTTTCCCTTGCGGCGACATCATCACCACACGCGATCCGCTGATGCCCTGCTCCGCCTGCGCCGCTTTCGCAGCCGCAATTGCATCTTCCAGCGGCCTTGCCAGCATGACCATGCCGGGGCCGCCGCCGTACGGGCGATCATCGATGGTTCGATAATTGTCCGTGGTGAAATCGCGAGGATTCCACGTGCGAAGACCAAACCGCTCCTGCTTGACTGCCCGACTGGTAATACCCCAATCGGTCAGCGCGCGAAACATCTCGGGAAAGAGCGTCACGACGTCAAACTGCATCGCTCTCTCCTTGCAGTAATCGATGAACCGATCTTTCGATCAATAGTCAACGCCCCAGTCAACGACAATCCTGCGCGCCGCCTGATCCACCGATTTGACGAATACGCCAACGAACGGAATCAGCCGTTCGCCAGTTGCGGGCGAACCGTCCTTGCCTGTAGTCGGAAATTCCACGCGCATGATGGAATGCGCGCCGTTGTCGATCATGCCCGCGACCTGGCCTAAAGCCACGTCCGCGTCATTCACGACGTCCAGGCCGATCAGATCGACCCAGTAGAATTCGTCACTGCCTGTCAGTTTCGGGAAGTCGCTGCGCAACACATGGATACTGTGACCGCGCAACGCATAGGCCGTGTCGCGATCATCGCAGCCGGCAAAGTGCGCCACGACCGTGTCGCTATGCACTTTGGACTGCAAGCACCGAACTGCCTTGCGCTCGTTTCCCTTGACCAGCCACCAGCGTTTTGCCGCGAGCATTGCGTCACCGCCATGACCCGCATGCGCGTGCGGCGCAATCTTGACCCAGCCCTTCAGTCCGTAAGCGTCGACGATCGCACCCACTTCAATGGCGTCATCGGGCAGACTTTCTATGGGCTCGATCGAGCCTGCGCTATCTGAAGCGTCGACAGCCACGCGACGCGCTGCCGGCTTACTGACAAACGCGCCAAACGTGGCTTCGTTCGGCTCAGGTTTTTCGCCACGTGCGGCTTTCAAACCTGAGTCTGAAGCTGAATCACGCGTCGACATGAGCCAATCTCCCGCGAACCTGAGCAGCTGGAATCGATCGGATCACCAGTACCCGAGCGATCGACTGCAGCAAGCGCACTTAAGCAGCCGGCTGAGCTTGTTGCGATTGCTTGACCAGACGGGCAACCGTAGGCGACAACTGCGCGCCATTGTCTTGCCAGTACGTCAGGCGGTCCTGGGCGATACGCAGCGATTCGCCTTTGGTCGCGACCGGGTTGTAAAAACCCACGCGTTCGATGAAGCGGCCATCACGGCGGCTACGCGAATCGGTTGCAACGATGTTGTAAAACGGGCGCTTCTTGGAGCCGCCACGAGCCAAGCGGATGATAACCATGCTGAAATCCTTGAAAACCGGGGTTCGGAACTACCAAAACACGCGATTATAGCGGCAAAACGGAGCCTTAACAAACACTTGCGTCGATTAATCAAGATGGCACGTGGCCTGCGGCGTGACATTCAGCCGACTATCGCCCGCCCTGACGCGGCGCAAAGCGGGTTTTTCAAGACTTCGCGAGGCAACGTAAAGTGTCATTTTGGGGAGACAAATTTGGACTCGCTCATGACTTTGACCTGTAAGGCTTTCTCTTGCGACGATTCGCGGCGGGCGAGCGCTTTCGCTCAAGGTTTCTCGCGTTCGGCGCACTCGTTCCTTTTGGTGGCAAATTTTCTCATTTTGCTGACCGGTTCGTTCGCTGCAGGTGGCGCCCACGCGGCGCTGCCGATCGACCAGATCAAGTTGCCGCCCGGCTTCAGCATTGCTGTTCTCGCCGACAACGTCCCGAGCGCCCGCGCCATGGTTTTGTCGCCTAAAGGCGTACTTTACGCCGGAAGCATCGACGGGCACGTCTACGCGCTCGAGTTGAAGGACGGACGCGTGACGGCGCGACACGTGATCTCGTCAGATCTGGACGAGCCCGCGGGCGTGGCGTTCCACAACGGAGCGCTGTATGTTTCCGCGATCTCCCGCATCCTGCGCTTCGACGACATCGACGATCACCTCGACGCACCGCCCAAGCCTGTGGTGGTTACCGACAAACTACCCTCCGACCGGCACCACGGCTGGAAATTCATCGCGTTCGGCCCGGACGGTAAGCTGTATGTGCCGACCGGCGCGCCGTGCAATGTCTGCAATCCGGATCGCAAACGGTACGCACTGATCGCCCGGATGAACCCGGACGGCACCGACTACGAAGTGTTTGCGAACGGCGTTCGCAACACGGTGGGTTTCGACTGGAATCCGCAGACGAAAGAACTCTGGTTCACCGACAACGGCCGCGACATGCTTGGCGACGATATCCCCGACGACAAGCTCAACCGCGCGCCGAAGGCCGGCATGGACTTCGGTTTCCCCTACTGTCACGGCGGTGACGTTACGGACCCTGAATTTGGCGCCGGCCATCCGTGCTCCGGGTTCACGCCGCCCGTGGTCAAGCTGGGCGCACACGTGGCGTCGCTCGGCATGCGTTTCTATACAGGCACGATGTTCCCCGCCGACTATAAGAACAACGTTTTCATCGCGGAACACGGGTCGTGGAACCGCAGCACGAAGGTGGGGTATCGCGTAGTAAGGATCGTGCTGGGTGCGAATGGCGAGAAACCGCGCATGGAGCCGTTCGCCCAAGGCTGGCTCCTTCCGAAAGAGCAGGTCTGGGGCCGTCCTGCCGATGTCCTGCCCATGCCCGACGGCTCACTTCTCGTCAGCGACGACTACGCGGGCGCGATCTACCGTATTACGTACGCCCAGCCTTGACCTTGCCGTGATCTCGCAGCGGCATTGTCGCTGTCCGGTCGCTGCGCGCTGAGCCGTTTAGCCGCGTGAACGCCCGCCCCCACGCGGGCGTAGAATGCCGCGTCGGCGCGAAAGTGTTGTCGTTTGTGCCAATCCGCTTCCATTGCTCACTGCATTTTCCTTTTCGTTCCCGATGAACAACTCGCCGTCCACTGCCACGCACCCATCGAAACCGACATCAAATGGGCGTTTTCGTTCGAAAACGCTGACCGCCGCGCTCGCCTTCTTCTTCGGAAGCATTGGCGCGCATCGCTTTTATTTGTACGGGTTGCGCGACAAGTTCGGCTGGGCGCACATTGTTGGCATCGTGCTGGGCGTGGCCGGTTACCTGCTGCTCGCGGCAACGGATCGGGCTTCGATTCCCGGCTGGATCTTGGTCGTGCCCGGCGCCATTTCACTGCTGGCGGCGTTCCTGTCGGCGATGGTCTACGGCTTGCGTCCCGACGAAAAATGGGACGCTCAGTTCAATCCACAAACAGGCCAACATAGTGAATCCGGCTGGGCGGTCATCTTCGTCGTGATCTTTTCTTTGTTCTTCGGCGCGCTCCTGCTGATGGCAGGTCTTGCCGTCACCTTCCAGACCTACTTCGAAGGGCAGGTTCAAGCAGCTAAAGAGTTGTCGCAATAAGTGCCGCAATGAGGTTCAGGGGGTCGTAGCGACACTGCCCGGCAGTCGCTACGCCACGCTTCAAAACAATTTCATCTGCGCACTGTCCACGACTGCACGTGGATTTCGACCTACCGGCTTTTCGACACGTCGAAATTCCGACATATCCAGAATTCCGTGCCGCCGCTGATTCAGGCCAAGTCGCTTCGTGGCGTTATGAAAGCGCTGCTTGAGCATGTCAGCCCATAAACCTTCGCCTTTCATCCGCTTCGAGAAATCCGAGTCGTAGTCCTTGCCTCCGCGCATGTCGCGTACACGCCCCATCACGCGCTCCGCCCGATCCGGGAAATGCGCCGCAAGCCAGTCCTTGAACAGCGGCGCCACCTCCCACGGCAAGCGCAAAACGATGAAGCTCGCACTTGTCGCACCCGCTTCTGCGCAGGCTGCCAAAACTCGTTCCATGTCTGGCTCCGTGACGAACGGAATCATGGGCGCGACACTGACGCCTACGGGAATGCCCGCCTCGGTCAACGTCCGGATAGTACGCAGCCTTCTTGAAGGCGTGGCGGCGCGCGGTTCGAGCGTGCGGGCAATATCCGCATCAAGCGTGGTTATGGTGACGGCAGCCATGAACTGGCCCTTCTGCGCCATGGGTGCGAGCAAGTCGATATCCCGTTCGATCAGCGACGACTTCGTGATTGCCGCGAACGGATGTCCTCGTTCGCTCAGTATCTCGGTCACCCGCCGCGTGATCCGCAAATTCCGTTCGACGGGCTGATACGCGTCTGTATTCACGCCCAGCGCGATTGGCTCCGGCCGATAGGACGGTTTGTCCAATTCCCGCTCGAGCAATTCCCCAGCATTGATCTTGGCGTAGATCCGGCTTTCGAAATCCAGCCCTGGCGACAAGCCCAAATAACTATGCGTAGGCCGCGCGAAGCAATATATACAACCATGCTCGCAGCCGCGGTACGGGTTCAGCGACACCCTGAACGGAATGTCCGGTGACGAATTGCGCGTCAGAATGCTCTTCGCGCGTTCTTCGAATACTTGCGTGCGCAGGACCGGTGCGTCATCGGTTTCCCCCTCCTCGCTGACATGCGTCCAGCCGTCATCTACCCGTTCACGTTCGTCCTTCTCGTAGCGCCCCTGAAGGTTCGTGACCGCCCCTCGGCCCTTGCGCGGCGCGGGAGGAGCAACAGGATATTCGTGGTCGTGAGAAGCCATGGCCGGGGATTGGAAGAGACAAAGTACTGTATAAATATACAGTAAATTTCCCCGATCGCAAGCTCATTTCAGGCGTCGACGGCGATGGTCAGCGTTTCCTTGATTTCCTCCATGACCACATAACTCTTCGACTGCACGGCGCCCGGCAGTTGCAGCAGGATGTCGCCGAGCAGCTTGCGGTAGTCGGCCATTTCACCAATACGGGCCTTGATCAGGTAGTCGAAATCGCCGGAAACGAGATGGCATTCCAGCACTTCGGGAATGCGCTGCACTTCGCGCCGGAACTGCTCGAACATGTTGCCGCTTTTGTGGTCGAGGGTGATCTCGACGAACACCAGCAGCGACGCGCCCAACTGATGCGGATTCACCCGCGCGTAATACCCCGCGATCACCTGATCGCGCTCCATGCGTTTGACGCGTTCGATGCACGGCGTCACCGAGAGCCCGATCTGCTCAGCCAGGTCTTTCATCGCCATGCGCCCGTCCTGTTGAAGGATCTTCAGAATCCGGCGATCGATCTTATCGAGTTCTCGTACTGAATTTCGTTGTGTTCTCATTGCTTTCCGCTGAAAACTGAATAAATACAATAACAAAAACTGCCTCTGTATCAATACTATAGTCGATACCACTATGTAACCCGCTACTCACATTGCTTCACTCAAAACGAAGCGAATGACCGGCGGACACACTTTGCACGGAGCAAGGCATGCGAGTCGTAATTCTGGGAAGCGGTGTTGTTGGCGTCACGAGCGCTTACTATCTGGCGCGCGCGGGGCACGAAGTGACCGTGATCGATCGTGAGGCGGGACCGGCACTCGAGACGAGTTTCGCGAACGCGGGGCAGATCTCGCCCGGTTACGCATCGCCGTGGGCCGCGCCCGGCGTGCCGCTGAAAGCAATGAAATGGATGTTCGAGAAACACGCGCCTCTCGCTATCCGTCTGGACGGAACGTCGTTTCAATTGAAGTGGATGTGGCAGATGCTGCAGAACTGCACGCAGGCGCGCTATTCGGTCAACAAGGGTCGCATGGTGCGCCTGGCCGAATACAGCCGCGATTGCCTGCAGGCGTTGCGCGCGGACACCGGCATCCACTACGAAGGCCGCACCGGCGGCACACTGCAAGTTTTCCGGACCCAGCAGCAACTCGATGGCGCCGCGAAGGACATCGCCGTGTTACGCGACGCGAACGTGCCGTTCGAATTGCTGACGCCGGCTGAGCTGCACAACGCGGAACCGGCGCTTGCCGCCGTGTCGCACAAGCTGACGGGCGGCTTGCGCCTGCCGAACGACGAGACCGGCGATTGCCAGAAATTCACCACCCGCCTCGCCGCCATGGCCGAACAGCTAGGCGTGAAGTTCCGCTACAACACACCAATCGACGCGCTTGCGGTCAGCGGCGGCCGCATCGCGGGCGTGCAGTGCGGTGGAGAGACCATTCGCGCTGATTCTTATGTTGTCGCGCTGGGCTCCTACTCCACGAAACTGCTGGGCAGTCTTGTTGATATCCCCGTGTATCCGCTGAAGGGTTATTCGATCACGGCACCCATCGCGAACGAAAGCGCCGCGCCGGTTTCCACCGTGCTCGACGAAACGTACAAGATCGCGATCACCCGTTTCGATGACCGGATTCGCGTCGGCGGAATGGCTGAGATTGTCGGCTTCGACAAAACGCTAAAGCAGGCGCGTCGTGAAACGCTGGAAATGTGCGTGAACGACCTGTTCCCCGGTGGCGGGGACACCGCGAAGGCGTCGTTCTGGACCGGCTTGCGCCCGATGACCCCGGACGGCACGCCTATCGTTGGCCGTACGCCGCTGCCGAACCTGTTCCTCAATACGGGCCACGGCACGCTCGGCTGGACCATGTCGTGCGGCTCGGGCCAGTTGCTGGCCGACTTGATATCGGGTAAGCAGCCGGCAATCCAATCCGACGATTTGTCGGTACATCGGTATTTCGGTGAAACGCGTACGAACACGCGGCCGTCGTATGCGGGTGCTTGAGATGGATTTTCGCGCGTAGCGGCGAGCGCATGCTTCAAAAAAATGCCGTCCCTGACTTTCGTCAGGGACGGCATTTTTCATAGCCCGGCTCAACCTCAGCCAATCAAAACTGATCCTCGCCCAGCGCGAGATACCCTTCCTTCCCGTTCCCACTGACCACCGACGCTTCAATGCCCGGTGCTTGCGACAAAATATGCTCCGCGAAAAACTGGGCCGTCGCGATTTTGGCGCCATAAAACGCTTCGTCCTCGCCACGCTTGTCCGTTGCCACCAACAGCGCGCGCGCCATTTGCCATCCGCCGAACACAATGCCGGCCAGCTTCAGATACGGCACGCTGCCGGCAAAGACCGCGTTCGGATCGCTTTTCACCTTGGCGACCATGAACTCGACCACCCTTGCCAGCGACAGGCTACCCGCGCTCAAATATCGATGCATCGACGTGAACGCCTGCCCTTCGCGATCAGCCAATAGCGCAATCGTCTGATCCATCTGCGCGAAAATCGCCTGCGCCGTCGCGCCGCCGTCACGCACCGTCTTGCGGCCGATCAGGTCGTTAGCCTGGATCGCGGTCGTGCCTTCATAGATGGTAAGAATGCGCGCATCGCGGTAATACTGCGCCGCGCCCGTTTCCTCGATGAATCCCATGCCGCCGTGAACCTGCACGCCGAGGCTCGCGACATCGATGGAAAGCTCCGTGCTCCAGCCCTTCACGATCGGCACAAGAAACTCGTAGATCGCCTGATGGCTCGCTCGCGCAGCTTCATCGGGATGATGATGTGCAAGGTCGCAATGCGCCGCCGCGACGTAAGCCAGCGCACGTGACGCTTCGGTCAGCGCGCGCATGGTGGAGAGCATGCGGCGCACGTCGGGGTGGTGAATGATCGACACCGGCTGTTTGGCGGAGCCATCGACCGGCCGGCTTTGCACACGATCTTTCGCAAACGCGACTGCCTTCTGATACGCCCGCTCCGCCACGCCCACGCCTTGCAAACCAACCGCAAAACGCGCCGCGTTCATCATGATGAACATGTACTCCAGTCCGCGGTTTTCTTCACCGATCAACTCGCCGACAGCGCCGCCGTGATCGCCGAATTGCAGCACGGCAGTCGGGCTCGCCTTGATCCCGAGCTTGTGTTCGATCGACACGCAATGTACGTCGTTGCGAGCGCCGAGCGAGCCGTTTTTATCGGTGAGAAATTTCGGCACCACGAAAAGCGAGATGCCCTTCACGCCGTCGGGCGCGTTGGGCGTGCGCGCCAGCACGAGATGGACGATGTTCTTCGCCATATCGTGCTCGCCGTAAGTGATGAAGATCTTCGTGCCGAAGATCTTGAACGTGCCATCGCCCTGCGGCTCGGCGCGGGTGCGGACCAGCGCGAGATCCGAACCGGCTTGCGGCTCGGTGAGGTTCATCGTGCCGGTCCATTCACCCGAAATCAGCTTCGGCACGTAAAGCTGCTTCTGTTCCTCGGTCCCCGCAGTAAGCAATGCTTCGATAGCGCCGTCAGTGAGCAGCGGACACAACGCGAACGACAGGTTCGCCGCATTCAACATTTCGATGCAGGGGGTCGCGATCAGCTTGGGCAAGCCCTGGCCTTCGTACTCGACCGGATGCAGCACCCCTTGCCAGCCGCCCTCGCCGAACTGGCGGAATGCTTCCTTGAAACCGGGCGTGGTCGTGACTTCGCCGCTCTTCCAAAAGCTCGGGTTCTTGTCGCCTTCGAAGTTCAACGGCGCGACGACTTCGTTGTTAAAGCGCGCGGCTTCTTCGAGTACAGCCTGCGCGGTGTCGAGACCCGCGTCCTCGAAACCCGGCAACGCAGCGATGGCTTCTATGTCGGCTAGTTCCTTCATCACGAACAGCATGTCCTTGACGGGCGCTCTATAGCTCATGGTTTGTCTCCCCCAACAGATGTGAAAAGGGGCGCACGTATGTCGCCCCTTTGCTTTTTTCCGGCCGATGGCGCTAAGAACGATCAGCCTAGTTCTTTCACGAGCTCCGGTACGACCGTGAACAAGTCGCCCACGAGGCCATAGTCGGCCACGCTGAAAATCGGCGCTTCGGCATCCTTGTTGATCGCGACGATCACCTTGCTGTCTTTCATCCCGGCCAAGTGCTGGATCGCGCCCGAGATGCCAACGGCAACATACAAGTTAGGCGCCACGATCTTGCCAGTTTGACCGACCTGATAGTCGTTCGGAACGAACCCTGCATCGACCGCTGCACGCGATGCGCCCAGCGCTGCACCGAGTTTGTCCGCCAGCGGCTCGAGCACTTTCGTGTAGTTCTCGCCGCTGCCCAAACCCCGTCCACCCGACACGATGATCTTCGCCGACGTCAGTTCCGGCCGGTCCAGCTTCGTCAACTCGCGGCTCACGAACTTGGAGATACCCGCGTCGGCCGATGCTTCGATTTTCTCTACCGATGCATTGCCACCTTCTGCGGCCACCGGATCGAAACCCGTGGTGCGAACCGTGATGACCTTGATCGCATCGCTTGATTGAACAGTGGCGATTGCGTTGCCCGCGTAGATCGGACGCTCGAAGGTATCAGGCGAATCCACTGCCGTGATGTCACTGATCTGCGCCACATCCAGATGCGCCGCAATACGCGGCGCGATGTTCTTACCGTACGGTGTCGCCGGAGCCAGGATATGCGAGTAGTTCTTCGCGATCTGAACCACCGTTCCGTCGATATTCTCGGCCAGGCCATCGGCGAGTTGCGGGGCATCGGCGAGCAATACCTTCGCTACGCCCACAATCTTCGCTGCTGCATCGGCCGCTGCTTGCGCGTTCGAACCCGCGATCAGCACGTGGATATCGCCACCGATCTTCTGGGCAGCGGCGACGGTGTTCAACGTCGCCGTTTTGACAGATGCGTTGTCGTGTTCTGCAATTACAAGAATGGTCACTTTGGAAACTCCCTCACAGAACCTTGGCTTCGGTCTTCAACTTCTCGACCAGCGTCTTCACGTCCGGCACCTTCACGCCTGCGGAGCGCTGCGGCGGTTCAGCAACTTTGAGCGTCTTCAGGCGCGGCGTAACGTCGACACCCAGGTCTGCGGGCTTGAGCGTTTCCATCGGCTTTTTCTTGGCCTTCATGATGTTGGGCAGCGTCACGTAACGCGGCTCGTTCAGGCGCAAGTCCGTGGTAACCACAGCGGGCAGCGTCAGCGACAGCGTTTCCGAACCGCCATCGACTTCCCGCGCCACCGTGGCTCTACCGTCGGCTACCGTCACCTTCGAGGCGAACGTTGCTTGCGGCAAACCAGCCAATGCGGCGAGCATCTGACCCGTCTGATTCGAGTCATCGTCGATTGCTTGCTTGCCGAGGATAATGAGCTGCGGCTGTTCTTTATCGATCAGCGCCTTCAAGATCTTCGCGACCGCCAACGGCTGCAATTCCTCAGTCGATTCGACCAGGATCGCGCGATCCGCACCGATCGCCAACGCCGTGCGCAGCGTTTCCTGACATTGCGTCACGCCGCACGACACCGCGATCACCTCCGTCGCCACGCCCGCTTCGCGCAGGCGCACGGCTTCTTCCACGGCGATTTCATCGAACGGATTCATCGACATCTTCACGTTCGCGATGTCCACTCCACTGCCATCCGTCTTTACCCGGACTTTCACGTTGTAGTCGACCACGCGTTTGACTGGCACCAAGATTTTCATGCACACGCTCCTAAGTTACGAATACATCATCCCAAGCCCATTATAACGAGTGACTTCCACCGCCGAATGCTTACGGCAGACTCGCGAGGTGTCCCTCAGGCTTCGCACAATCAGTAGACGCCTAATTTTTACAGCACGATCGTTCTATTTTATACATGGAATGGCATGGATGCAATCGGCGATGCGCTCTAAACGGCACATTCACGAACTTTCCGTCATGGCATCGGGACTATCATCTGCGGAATTTCGATCTTGCCGACAGGCCATGCAAAAAAACCCGCACAGCACGTATTCGACCAGCAGCATTGCCACCGCCGATGCGATCGGCCTTCATCTTCACCGATGGCAAGCCGCCGACACGTTCCCCAAACCGCTGGCGCGAATCGCGCTGGTGCACGGGCTGGCCGAACATGCGCGCCGCTACGACGCCTTCGCGCTGCGCCTGAATGCGGCTGGCATCGAATTGATGGCTGTGGATCTGCGTGGCCACGGCAAGTCGCCGGGCGAGCGCGTGTGGATCAACTCTTTCGACGACTACCTGCTCGACACCGACGCCCTGCTTGATGCTGCGGACACTACGACGCCGCTCGAGATCCCGCTGTTCCTGATGGGACATAGCATGGGCGGCGCCATCGCAGCGCTTTACGCAGCCGAGCGCCTGCCGCGGAGCGGCCGGAAGCTAGCCGGACTGATTCTGTCGAGCGCTGCGCTTAAAACCCCGGCCGACGCGCCGCGCTGGAAGCTCAAGCTGGGCGGCCTGATCAGCCGCCTGATGCCACGCTTTCCCGCCCTGACTATCGATCCGGCCACGTTGTCCCGTGCACACGGCGTGGTCGAGGCGAACCGGCGCGATCCGCTGGTGCATCATCGGGCGATACCGGCCAGGACGGCATCGCAGATCGTGGCCGCCATGCGCCGCATCGAGGCAAAACGCACATCGATCAACCTGCCGTTGTTCGTGTTTCACGGCACGAAGGACGCGCTTACCAATCCCGACGGCAGCCGCGAATTCGAAGCCAACACCGGCTCGACCGATACCACCCTGCTGATCCTGGAAGGCAGCTATCACGAGACGCTCAACGATCTCGACCGCGATCGCGTGATCAAGGCGTTGATCGACTGGTCGCTCGTGCGTGCCGAACTTGAGCGTGGGAATTCAAGCTTGTCCTGAGGCAACGACTTAGATATCGGCGAGCGCACGCACATGCGCGACCACGCTGCGCCCAAGCGCCGACAGGTTATAGCCGCCCTCGAGAGTGCTTACTATCCGGCCCTGCGCATGCCGCTTGGCCACCGCGCGGATCTGCTCGGTCAGCCACGCGTAATCTTCCTCGACAAGACCCATGTTGCCGAGATCGTCCTCGCGATGCGCGTCGAAACCTGCGGAGACGAAGATCATCTGCGGCTTGAATTCATCGAGTCTCGGCAGCCACATCATGTCGACGGCCTCGCGCACAGCCATGCCTTTCGTACGCGCGGGCATCGGCAGATTGACCATGTTCGATGCGTGATTGTCCGCGCCGCTGTATGGATAGAACGGGTGCTGGAAAAAGCTGCACATCAGCACGCGCGGATCGCCCGAGAACGCGGCCTCCGTGCCGTTGCCGTGATGCACGTCGAAATCGATGATAGCCACGCGCTCGAGCCCGTGCACTTCAAGCGCGTGACGCGCTGCGATTGCGATGTTGTTGAAGAAGCAGAAGCCCATCGCGCGCGCCGGTTCCGCGTGATGTCCGGGCGGCCGCACGCTGCAAAACGCGTTGTCGTAGGTGCCGGCGATAACAGCGTCGGTCGCGGCGACCGCCGCGCCCGCTGCACGCAACGCCGCGTGATAGGAACCCGGCGACATCATCGTATCCGGGTCGATTTCCGTGCGGCCGACTGACGGTGCGCTCTCCTTGACGAAATCGATATGCGCCTGCGTATGAACCCGCGCCAGGTCTTCTTCGCTCGCGAGCGGCGCTTCTTCACGCCCGATCAGGGTGTCGATACGGCTAGCGATCAACTGATCCTCGATCGCCTGAAGGCGCGCGGGGCACTCAGGATGCCACGGCCCCATATCGTGAAGAAGGCAATCTGAGTGGGTATAAAAGCCGGTAGCCATGATGGGTTGCGCAGCCGGGCGAGCCGTGCCGCGTGTCTCTTATGGTTCAGATGTTCTTGTCGGTCGCGGTACTCGCCCCTTCCTGCCGCGCGCCAGTTAGCGGCCGAACGCCGCACCGCGCGGGTTCTTGTTAAGTTACCACATTGGAAATGGCGCGGCCGGCCGGCAACTGCTTTTGCAGCGTCCAAGCCCGCTCGCAGCGGCTTTCAGGATAGCCTCGAAAACGCGTCGGTTATACTGATCCGACTCCCGTATGCCCTGCGCGTTTTTCCTGCGCGCCTCGCGTTACATCGCCACATTTACGCACACTATGAACTTCAAGTTTGCTTCGACCGTCTTGCCTCTTTCGGCGCGAACCGCGCGCCGTGCCTCAGTCGCCGCCCTTGTTTGCGCGCTTGGCACACTCAGTATCGGCCAGGCAGTTGCGCAATCCCAGCCGCAATCCGCACCCGCGCAAGGGCAGATGTTCGAAGAGGAGATCATTCCGCAGCGTTACGCGAACAATCCGAATGTGGACGCGTTCATCAACGACCTCGTTGCGCGTTATGACTTCGATTCCGCTGCCTTGCACGACCTGTTCAATCGCGTGAGTTATTCGGCGACAGCCGTGAAGCTGGTCCTGCCCTCGCCTACGCCCGCCACGAAGAACTGGCGCGCCTATCAGGCGCGTTTCGTGGAGCCGGTGCGTATTGCCGCCGGCGTGAAATTCTGGCGCGCGAACCAGGCCGCTTTGCAACGGGCGTCGGATCAGTACGGCGTGCCGCCTGAGGCGATTGTCGGGATCATTGGTGTGGAAACCATCTATGGCAAGTACATGGGCAACTTCCGCGCGCTCGATGCACTGACCACGCTGACCTTCGATTACCCCGATACGCCGAACCGCGCCGAACGCCAGGCGACGTTCCGCAAGAATCTCGAGGATTTGCTGGTCTGGACACACGACCAGCAGATCGATCCAACCACCGTGCTCGGTTCGTACACGGGCGCCATCGGCATTCCGCAATTCCTGCCGAGCAGCATCGTGCAGTACGCGGTAGATTTCGACGGCAACGGGCACATCGATTTGCGGACCAGTCCCGCCGATGCCATCGGCAGTGTCGCGAACTATCTGAAGCAGCACGGCTGGGAATCGGGACGGCCTGTGGTCTGGAAGATTGCCGGCGACACCGGCAGCCAGGGCATTGCGCAAGCCGCAGCGGACGGTCAGCCCGAGCCACACTGGTCGCTCGCGCAGCTCACGAAAGCCGGCATGCTGATGAGCGAGCCGGGGCTCAACACCGAAGCGCAAGCGGGTACGCCGGTGACGGTCGTCGACTTGCCAACGCCGGGCCGCGCGACCGAATACACGCTCGGCTTGAAGAACTTCTACGTGCTTACGCGCTACAACCGGAGTTTTTTCTATGCGCTCGCCGTGTATCAGCTTGGCGAAGCGGTGAAAGCGCAGATGGCCGCGGGAAATGCCGGCGTTTCAGCATCGCAATGACGTAGCCGTCGGGCGCTTTTGACCGGCGCACTATGCAAAAAGCCCGGTAGATACCGGGCTTTTTTTGTTCTGACTGAAGTTACGTCTCAGGCCGGGAACACACCCGTCGACAAATAACGATCCCCGCGATCGCAGACGACGAACACGATGGTCGCGTTCTCGACCTGGCGCGCCACGCGCAACGCCACTTCGCATGCGCCCGCCGCGGAAATCCCGCAAAAAATGCCTTCCACCGATGCCAACCTCCGCGCCATTGCTTCGGATGCGGCCTGGCTGACACTTTCCGTGCGGTCCACGCGGCTGCGATCGAAGATTTTCGGCAGATAGGCTTCGGGCCACTTGCGGATGCCGGGGATGCGCGAGCCCTCTTCCGGCTGCGCCCCGACGATCTCGATGTTCTCGTTCTTTTCTTTCAGGTATCGCGACACGCCCATGATGGTGCCGGTCGTGCCCATGGCGGAAACGAAATGCGTGATGCGGCCTTCGGTGTCGCGCCAGAGTTCCGGACCGGTAGTCTCGTAGTGCGCGAGCGGGTTATCCGGGTTCGCAAACTGGTCGAGGATGATGCCCTTGCCATCGCGCTGCATTTGCTCAGCGAGATCGCGAGCGTACTCCATGCCGCCGGTGACGGGTGTGAGCACGATTTGCGCGCCGTAGGCCGCCATGCTTTGCCGACGTTCGATCGACAGGTCTTCCGGCATGAGAAGCACCATCTTGTAGCCACGAATGGCGGCAGCCATGGCTAGCGCAATACCAGTATTACCGCTCGTTGATTCAATCAGCGTGTCGCCGGGCTTGATGCGGCCGCGCTCTTCCGCCTTCTTGATCATCGAAAGTGCCGGACGGTCCTTCACGGAACCCGCCGGGTTGTTGCCCTCGAGCTTGCCGAGGATCACGTTGTTGCGGCTGCGGATTTCATCGTCCGGGATGCGGACTAGTTGCACCAGCGGCGTATTGCCGATAGTGTCTTCGATAGTCTTGTAAGCCATAGCGGTCGTGGGGTTGCTGCGGTCGATAAGCTATTGATTGTAGCCCAGCGGGTTTCCGGGTGCCGGGCGGCCCTATTGGACGGAGGGGATGAAGCGCCGGCGATTTGGAAGGCTGCAGGCTGGTCAGCGAAGGAAAGCGCATCAAGTCGGCCAGCGCGCCGACCGATGCGCCATACCACCTTACTTCTTGACGACGACTGCGCCGGCAGCCGGCTTGGCGCCGGGTTTAGGCGCGCCGCCTGCAACCGCCGCAGGCGTTGCGCCCGGTCCAATGGACAGCCCTTCAGCCTGCAAGCGCTCGACTGTCTTGCCGCCCATGCCTTTGACGCGTTTGCTCAACTCGGCCGCGTCTTTAAACGGACCATGTGCTTCGCGTTCATCGAGAATGGCTTTCGCCTTGGCCGGTCCAATGCCCTTGATGCCGCGTAACGCATCGGAATTGGCGCTGTTGATATCCACGGCAGCAAACGCCGAACCAATCGATACAGCGAGCGTGAACGCCGCGAGAAGTTTCTTGATCATGTGAGTCTCCCTTGAAAACCGGTCCGCGAAAATTGCTGACCGGGAGACCCAGTGTATGAAGATAACGAACCCTTTTATAGCTGACCGAATAGCCAACGCACGTAGCGATCGACCCCTTCCTGAACCGTC
Source organism: Caballeronia sordidicola (assembly GCF_000729995.1). GTDB lineage: Bacteria > Pseudomonadota > Gammaproteobacteria > Burkholderiales > Burkholderiaceae > Caballeronia > Caballeronia sordidicola_A. The sequence continues at coordinate 23,206 of NZ_JNFG01000029.1, forward strand.
AGGAACGGTGCGTCATACCCGGCCTCGCGCAACTTCGACTGATTCGCCTGCGTGAAGCACTGGTACTTGCCGCGCAACGCGTCGGGGAACGGAATGTATTCGATCAACCCGCGCTGCACCAGCTCCGCCAGCGACAACGGCGCTTCGCCATCAATTGCCCGCAGCGAGTTCACCACCGTGGACGCAATGTCGTTGAATGGCTGCGCACGCCCCGTACCCAGGTTGAAAATACCCGATGTCTCCGGATGATCGAAGAAGTGCAGATTGACCTTCGTCACGTCTTCCACCGACACGAAGTCTCGCGTCTGCTCGCCCGCACCATACCCGTTGTATTCACCGAACAGCTTGACCTTGCCCTCGGCGCGGAACTGGTTGAAGTTGTGGAACGCAACGGACGCCATGCGTCCCTTGTGATTCTCGCGCTGCCCGTACACGTTGAAATAGCGGAAACCGGCAATCTGGGTGCGCGCTTTCGGCAGGATCTGGCGCACGATCTGATCGAAGAGAAATTTCGAATAGCCGTACACGTTCAACGGCTTCTCAACGTCGCGACGCTCAACGAACTCACTCGATCCGCCATACACCGCCGCCGACGATGCATACAGGAACTGCACACCCTGCGCGAGGCACGTGTCCAGCACGTCGCGGCTATAGCGGAAGTTGTTTTCCATCATGTAGCGGCCGTCGGTTTCCATGGTGTCTGAGCACGCGCCTTCATGGAAAATGGCCCTGACCTTGCCGAAATCGCCGCGTTTAAAGCGCGCGACGAACTCGGTCTTGTCGAGGAAATCGTCGACTTCGCAATCGACCAGGTTCTTGAATTTGTCGGCGCGCGTGAGGTTGTCGACGGCGATCACACGTTGCTCGCCACGCTCGTTGAGCGCCTTGACGATGTTGCTGCCGATAAACCCGGCCGCGCCGGTAACGATGATTGTCATGATGGTTTTAGGCGAAAAGTTCGTTGTAGTCGACAGTCGCCGTACCGAGCTTCCCGACGACGATTCCCGCTGCACGGTTGGCGTAAGCAATGCAGTCCACCAGCGGCACACCCGCGCCCAGCATGGTTGCAACGGTTGCAATGACCGTGTCGCCGGCACCCGAAACATCATACACTTCGCGTGCATCGGCCTGCGTGTGGATCACCCGGTCGGCGGTAAAGAGCGTCATGCCCTCTTCCGATCGCGTCAGCAGCAACGCGCTGAGATCGAGCGATTCGCGCAGCGCCGTGACACGCGCGAGCAGGTCTTCTTCCGAGCTCCAGCGCCCGACCACTTCACGCAATTCCGCGCGGTTCGGCGTGATCAACGTCGCGCCCCGATACCGATCCCAGTCGTCACCCTTCGGGTCGACAAGCACCGGTTTGCCGGCCCGCTTCGCGTCCGCGATCATTTGCGTCACATGCGTCAGACCGCCCTTCGCGTAATCCGACATCAGGATCACATCATGTTGCGGCAAGAGCGTTTCGAACCGGGCGAGACACGCGCTCAGGACTTCATGCGTCGGCGTATTTTCGAAGTCGACTCGCAACAGTTGTTGCTGCCGCGACAGCACGCGCAGTTTGATAGTCGTGAGCAACGCGGGATCGCGTTCGAGGAACCCGGTGACCCGGCTCTCGCCCAGCAATTCCACAATGCGTTCGCCTGGCTCATCGTGTCCGACCACGCACAGCAAGCCTGCCTGCGCGCCGAGCGCCGCCGCGTTGCGCGCCACGTTCGCCGCGCCCCCAAGCCGGTCTTCTTGCCGCTGTACATGCACGACCGGCACAGGCGCTTCGGGGGAAATACGGTTCACATCGCCGAACCAGTAGCGGTCGAGCATCACGTCGCCAACCACCAGCACGCGCGCCGCCGCAATGCGCGCGCGCGGAACCGGTGGAACGGGAGCGTGTCCGGCGACTGCAGGCACCGCGACGGCGGCCGCCGCTGCGTCAGGCGACAGGGAGTTCAACATGGGGACGTCCTATTGCAAAATAGTCGATGCCGAGTTCCGCCATCGCTTCAGGTTCGTACAGGTTGCGGCCATCGAAAATGACCGGCATTTTGAGCTCGCTCTTCAGATGCGCGAAGTCCGGGCTCTTGAACTCCTTCCACTCGGTCACGATCACGAGAGCGTCCGCGCCGGGCAACGCGTCCTTTTGTGAATCGACGAAATGCAGGCGTTCGAGTTGCTGCGGTTTATCGGCGAGATCGAGCGCAAATACGCGGCGGCTTTCCGCCAGCGCCACGGGGTCATACGCGCGCACCGTCGCGCCGCGCTCGAGCAGCGCGCCAATCAGTCGGCGGCTCGACGCCTCGCGCATGTCGTCGGTATTCGGCTTGAACGCCAAGCCCCACACGGCGAACGTGCGGCCGCGCAAGTCTTCGCCCATGCGCTTCGTGATCTTGCTGACGAGCACTTCCTTTTGCAGATCGTTCACTTCTTCCACGGCTTCGAGGATCCGCAACCGATGCCCGTTCTCACGCGCCGTCTGCGCCAACGCCTGCACGTCCTTCGGGAAACACGAACCACCGTAGCCGCAACCGGCATACAGGAAGTGATAACCAATACGCGGGTCCGAACCAATGCCGCGACGCACCGCTTCAATATCCGCACCCACGGCATCCGCGAGATTCGACAAATCGTTCATGAACGAGATGCGCGTGGCGAGCATTGCGTTTGCCGCGTACTTCGTGAACTCCGCCGAACGCACGTCCATATAGAGCGTGCGATCGTGATTGCGGTTGAACGGCGTATAGAGACGCTTGATCTTCTCGCGCGCAATCTGGCCGGCTTCGTCGTCGTCCACGCCGAGCACGATGCGGTCGGGGCGCATGAAGTCATCGACAGCCGCCCCTTCCTTCAGGAACTCCGGATTCGATAGAACCGAAAAGCCGTTCTTCCCCGTCGGCTCGATTCCCCGCGCCTTCAGTTCCTGCTCGACTACGTTGCGCACGTGCTGGGCTGTTCCAACCGGGACCGTCGATTTATCGACGATCACCTTGAAGCCGTTTGCATAACGCCCAATGTTGCGAGCAGCCTCGAGCACGTACTGCAAGTCAGCGGAACCGTCCTCGTCCGGCGGCGTTCCAACCGCGATGAACTGGATCTCGCCGTGCTCGACGCTTTCCTTGATGTCCGTGGAAAAACGGATACGGCCGGCCGCACGCGTACGTTTCAGTATCTCGTGCAAGCCCGGTTCGTGGATCGGCACGCCGCCGTTATTGAGGATGTCAATCTTGCTTGCATCGACGTCCAGGCACAGCACGTCGTTGCCGATTTCAGCGAGGCACGCGCCGGTCACAAGTCCGACGTAGCCCGTCCCGATGATGGATATTTTCATAAGCGTTCCGGAGAGACCGGTGATAGTCGTTGGATCAGGCTAAAACAGCCGCGGAGCCCGATGGTGTCAACCGTTGCGGATCCTGAATGAGCCGGGCCACACGGGCCGCGCGCCGGTCCGTGCTCACACGCAAGCCCCGTTCAGACGGATGCGGTGATCGGCTCGACGCGGCGTGGCGCATAGGTTTCCCAGCCGCTGCAGCCAGGACATTGCCAGTAAAAAAGACGCGCGCGGAAACCGCAATTCTGGCACGTGTAGCGCGGCAGGTTCTTGGTCCGCTGTTTGACGAGCGTGCGCATCAGTTCGAGTTCGCTGCGACGGGGCTCCTCGGCCGTCGCCACTTGCGCTTCCAGTAGCCGCGTCATGCCGGCGACATTCGGCGATGTCTGCATCTGGTGCCGGGCAAGCGCGTGGGCTGCGTCCATCCCGCGCAATTGCGAGACGTGCTTGAACGCCACGTCGAGCAGATCGTTCGACGGATAGCGATTCACGTAATCAACCAGCAGGTCGACGCCTTCAGCCGTACGGCCGAGTTGTTCGTAAGCCTGGACCAGCTTTTCAGCCACCAGCGGCAGATAAGCCGCATTCTGCTCTTCCACACGACGCCAGCACGCAATGGCTGCCTCCAGATCGCCCCCGGCGGCATCCACGTCGCCAACCAGGATAGTCGCCCGCACGTTGTCGGGATTGGCCGCGAGCGCGAGCTTCAGCTCCGCGCGGGCGTCTTCCGGGTTCTTGCGCTGCAACGCTTCTTGCGCGAGTTCGCAATGGAACTGGGCGACCTCTTTCTCAAGCGCCGCCGCGCCCATTTCCTTGATTCGGCCAGCGGTTGCAATCGACTTGTTCCAGTCTTTCTCGATCTCGTAGATGGTCAGCAACGCCCGTTGCGCGCCGAGCGCATATTCGCCCGTTTCGAGCGACCGAAACGTTTCCTCGGCGCGATCCAGCAGACCCGCCTTCAGGAAATCCTGGCCAAGTTCGAACAGCGCGTGATCGCGTTCGGCGACGGGCAGATCGGCGCGGCCCAGCAGGTTCTGATGCACGCGAATGGCCCGGTCCGTCTCACCGCGGCGGCGAAACAGGTTGCCGAGCGCAAAGTGCAATTCGATGGTTTCAGGATCGAGCTTCGCAACTTCGATAAAGGCGTCGATGGCCTTGTCGTGTTGCTCGTTCAGCAGGAAATTGAGGCCGCGAAAATACGAGCGCGGCAGATTCGCGTTTTCGGACAGCAGCGTTTTCAGGTCATAGCGGGATGCAATCCAGCCGAGAGCAAACGCGACCGGAATGACAAGCAGCCACCAGAAGTCTAGATCCATGCGAATTCTTGAAAAGGGTTAAGGGCCGGCGCGAAGTGCCGGAAGCAGGCACCCGGCCGCGCTGGCACGGGGCCGGTCAGCGCATGGCCCGTCAGATCAGTGGCGGCATAGGCGGTTCCATCGGCACGACGGGAACATCGCGCGCCACGCGCACTTCGCGTTTGAGCCGGGCATTTTCCATCCGCAGGCGAAACAACGACGGCAGCGACGACAACAGCCCAGCAACCAAGCCGACGACAAAAAACGCGAGGCCGATCAGGATCAGCGGTGCTTGCCAGAAGTAGCCAGCGAGAAAATTGAGCGTCGCACTTTGCGTATTGGCCAACGCCAGCACGAGCAGGAGCACGAAAACCAGTACACGGATCAGCCAGACAAAAAATTTCATAAGGGTCTCTTTGACGGCAATAGCGGAACGACGCAAGAGGCAACGCGGGCGGCGGGTATAACACCGATATCCACGAGGGACGCAATGCGCGGGCCACGCTGCCCTTGGTCGTTGGCGTCCGGTATTGTAATTGAAGCGTATGAGGCAATGCGCAACGGCTTGGACGTTAGGCCGATCGGCAGGGCGTTTGCGGGAGTTTACCGCTCCACGGTAACGCGAAAAATAACAATGACGAACGACCGTGCAAAACTGTAGCGCCACCAGCGCACGTTCGGCCCGGGCATAAAAAAAGCACCCTTGCGGGTGCTTTTTCCGGTCATTTGCCTATGGCAGACTGCGGCGCGAGGCGGGATGAACTCGGGAATGAACTCAGACGTCGGTCAAATATCGTCGTCTTCGTCACTATCCTCGCTATCCGCTTCATTCGACTGCTTCAGCGGCTCGCCCGCGCGGCCATCTACTCGTTCGCGCAACTCCTTGCCCGGTTTGAAGTGAGGTACGAATTTCTCCGGTACCAGCACCTTCTCGCCCGACTTGGGATTGCGTCCAACGCGCGATGGACGACGATTGAGGCCAAAACTGCCGAAGCCGCGGATTTCGATGCGATGGCCGTTGGCCAAAGCGTCCGACATCGCATCGAGCATCGTCTTCACCGCGAAATCCGCATCTTTAAGAACAAGTTGCGGAAATCGCAGCGCCAGTTGGGCGACCAATTCCGATTTGGTCATGCTGCAGCAATACCTGCGGCTTAGCCGTTCTGGCCGTCGAGCTTGGCCTTCAACAGCGCGCCAAGGTTCGTCGTGCCGGTTGCAGCCGTGCTCGAGTCAGCCGAAGCCAGACCACGGATAGCTTCCTGTTGCTCAGCCGAATCCTTGGCCTTGATCGACAGGTTGATGCCACGCGATTTGCGATCGATGTTGATGATCATCGCGTTGACCTTGTCGCCTTCCTTCAGCACGTTGCGAGCATCTTCCACGCGGTCCTGAGCGATTTCCGACGCGCGGAGATAACCTTCCACGTCTGCCGTCAACGTCACGACTGCGCCCTTCGCGTCAACCGACTTGACCACGCCGTCAACCGTCGCGCCCTTGTCGTTCATTGCCACGAAGTTGCTGAACGGATCGCCTTCGAGTTGCTTGATACCCAGCGAGATGCGTTCCTTCTCGACATCGATGCCCAGAACGATAGCCTGGACTTCGTCGCCCTTCTTGTACTTGCGAACAGCTTCTTCGCCCGTTTCGCTCCACGACAGGTCCGAAAGGTGAACCAGACCGTCGATGCCGCCCGGCAAACCGATGAACACGCCGAAGTCGGTGATCGACTTGATGGCGCCTTCCAGCTTGTCGCCCTTCTTGAAGTTGCGGCTGAAGTCGTCCCACGGGTTCGGCTTGCACTGCTTCATGCCGAGGCTGATACGGCGGCGGTCTTCGTCGATTTCGAGAACCATGACTTCGACTTCGTCACCGAGTTGCACAACCTTCGACGGTGCAACGTTCTTGTTCGTCCAGTCCATTTCCGACACGTGGACCAGGCCTTCGATGCCCGATTCCACTTCGACGAATGCGCCGTAGTCGGTGATGTTCGTGACCTTACCGAACAGGCGCGTGCCCGACGGGTAACGGCGGGAAATGCCTTCCCACGGATCGTCGCCGAGTTGCTTGATACCGAGCGAAACGCGGTTCTTCTCTTGGTCGAACTTGAGGATCTTTGCGGTCACTTCTTGGCCAACCGACAGCACTTCGCTCGGGTGACGCACACGACGCCATGCGATGTCCGTGATGTGCAGCAGGCCGTCGATACCGCCCAAGTCCACGAATGCGCCGTAGTCCGTGATGTTCTTGACCACGCCTTCCACGATCGCGCCTTCCTTCAGCGTTTCGAGCAGCTTTGCGCGCTCTTCGCCTTGGGTAGCTTCGATCACAGCGCGGCGCGACAACACGACGTTGTTACGCTTGCGGTCAAGCTTGATCACGCGGAATTCGAGGGTCTTGCCTTCGTACGGGGTCGTGTCCTTGACCGGACGCGTGTCAACCAGCGAACCCGGCAGGAACGCGCGGATGCCGTTGACCATGACGGTCATGCCGCCTTTGACCTTGCCCGTGATCGTGCCGGTCACGAGTTCGTTGTTGTCGAGCGCTTTTTCCAGCGACAGCCACGAAGCCAGACGCTTCGCCTTGTCGCGCGACAGGATGGTGTCGCCATAACCGTTTTCCAGGGCGTCGATAGCCACTGAAACAAAGTCGCCCGCCTGCACTTCTACCTCGCCCGCGTCGTTCAGGAATTCTTCGAGCGGAATGTAGGCTTCGGACTTGAGACCAGCGTTGACGACCACGAAATTGTGGTCGACGCGCACGACTTCGGCGGAAATAACTTCACCCGCACGCATGTCCTGCTTGGTCAACGACTCTTCGAACAGAGCCGCAAAAGATTCGGTAATCGGGGTAGATGTTTGCAGGTCGGACATAAAAATCTATAGTTGCGCAGCTGCTTCGCAATGCCTGCCCAAACTGTTCGGGCCGATGGCAAAAAAGGCGAACGCTACACGGGGTTGAGGGGTTAAAACACGCTCCATGTTTCTCATGGAGCTCCAAAGCAAAGCCTTCAAAATGTCGGCTTTTTCCAACAAATTCCTACTATCTACGCGGGAACCGCATTAAACCAACCGATGATCTGATCGACCGCCTGGTCGATGGATAACCCGGAGGTGTCCAGCGTCTTCGCGTCCACTGCGGGCTTGAGCGGTGCGGCTGCACGATTACTGTCCCGTGCGTCCCGCTCGCGCAAATCTCGCAGCAAGTCTTCCATATTAGCAGAAAAGCCTTTTTGTATCAATTGCTTATGCCGCCGCGCGGCCCGCGCTTCATCGCTGGCCGTGAGAAACACCTTGAGCGTTGCATCGGGAAAAATAACGGTGCCCATGTCGCGGCCGTCGGCAACCAGCCCCGGTGGCTTGCGGAACGCCCGCTGGCGCGCAATCAGCGCGGTCCGAACCTGGCCGTGAACGGCAATCGCGGAGGCGCGGTTGCCAATTTCCTCTGCCCGAATTTCGGTTGATACATCCACGCCGTCCAGCTGCGCACAGCCTTCCCGGAACGTGATGTGGAGTTCCGCGACAAGCTCGGCGAGCGCGTCGCCGTCCTCGGGTTCGATGTTGTAGCGCGCGCTTGCGAGCGCGGTGAGCCGGTACAGCGCGCCGCTATCGAGTAAATGGAAGCCTAGCGTGGCGGCGACTGACGCGGCGACGGTGCCTTTGCCCGAAGCCGTCGGGCCGTCGATGGTGATAACCGGAGTCTGGTGAAAGGGACGAGTGGGTTTCATCGGAGACGTCCGGATCGGCGGTCGGCTGCGCGCGGGGTCGGAGCGTGCATTGCTGTATTTGTAATGGTCATGGTCATCAGGCCTTCGCGAGCTTGGCGAACTGCTCGAAATAATCCGGGAAGGTCTTGGCGACACATTTCGGGTCGTTGATACGCACCGGCACGCCACCCAAGCTCACGAGCGAAAAACACATCGCCATGCGATGGTCGTCGTAGGTATCGATAGCCGCATTCGGCGTCAATGCAGCCGGCGGCGTGACAACCAGGTAATCCGCGCCCTCCTCGATCGTCGCGCCGACCTTGCGCAGCTCGGTGGCCATCGCGGCAATCCGGTCCGTCTCCTTCACGCGCCAGCTCGCGATATTGCGCAGCGTGGTCGTGCCGGTCGCGAACAGTGCGGCGACGGCAATGGTCATCGCGGCGTCGGGGATCAGGTTGAAATCCATGTCGATGGCCATCAGCTTGCCGTCATCGGATTCCACGCCGCGCACTTCAATCCAGTCATCGCCCAACATGACATTTGCGCCCATGCGGATCAACGCATCGGCGAAATTCACATCGCCCTGGATGCTCGCGCGGCCCACGCCTTCCACGCGCAGCGGACCTCCGCCCAGCGCACCGGCCGCGAGCAAATATGACGCCGACGACGCATCGCCTTCCACCGCGATCGTTCCCGGCGACTTGTAGCGCGCGCCAGCCGGCAGCGTAAAGCTCTTCCAGCCGTCGCGTTCGACGGTCATCCCGAAACGCTCCATCAGCTTGATCGTGATGTCGATATACGGTTTCGAAATCAGCTCACCGTCCACTTCCACGACAATCGGGCCGCGCGTGTTCTGCGCCATCGGCAAACTCATCAGCAACGCGGTCAGGAACTGGCTCGACACGTCGCCACGCACGCGGATTGGCTGGTCGACAGCAATGTCAGCGGGGTGAATCCGCAGCGGCGGGAAACCATCGTTCGCTTCGTAATCGATCTTCGCGCCAATCTGACGCAAGCCATCGACGAGATCGCCGATCGGCCGTTCATGCATGCGCGGCACGCCATGCACACGATATTCGCCGCCGTTCAGCGCGAGCGCAGCCGTGAGCGGACGCACCGCGGTGCCCGCGTTGCCAAGAAAAAGCTCCGCCGATTTCACCGGGAAGCGCCCGCCGGTGCCTTTCACGACACAGCGCTCGCCATCGTTTTTCACCTCGACGCCCAACGTATTGAGCGCCACGAGCATCACGCGGGTGTCGTCGGAATCGAGCAGGTTCGTAATCACCGTTTCGCCCTCAGCCAGCGCAGCGAGCAGCAGGACACGGTTAGAAATGCTCTTCGATCCGGGCAGCCGGACCGTGCCGGACGCACGCGAAAAAGGTCCGAGATCGAGGTGTTCCATGATTAAGTCCAGTTAGCTATTGTGCGGATTCATCGGCGGCCTTGATCGCGCCGCCTTGTTGCCACTCGCTTCGAGCGGTCCGCGAGCGTTCGAAGGCAGTTTCGAGCGCGGCGCCGTCGGCGGTGTCGATGGCCTGGCGAAAACGCGCCAGCACGTTGGTATAGGTATCGATTTCGGTCAGCAGCGCCGTCCGGTTCGCGATGCACACGTCGCGCCACATTTCCGGACTCGACGCCGCGATCCGCGTGAAATCGCGGAAACCACCGGCGGCGAACGAAAACTTGAGCGCGGCGTCGGGCGCTTGCAGAATCATCTCAACCAGCGCGAACGACAGCACATGCGGCAAATGGCTCACCGACGCAAACACGCCGTCATGCTGCTCGGGTGTCATCCGATGCACGCTCGCGCCGGTCGCGAGCCACATTGCAGCGACACGGTCCACCGCGTCCGCCGAGTTCTCCGGTAACGGGCACAGCACGACGTTCCGATCCACATAGAGATCGGGTATGGCGGCGTCCGGACCACTTGATTCCCGCCCGGCAATCGGATGCCCCGGCACGAATTGCGCAACCCGGTCGCCCAACGCTGCACGTGCCGCCGAGACAACGTCATTTTTTGTGCTGCCCGCATCGGTAACGATGGTGCGCGGGTCAAGGAACGGCGCAATCCGCCGCAGCAACGGCTCTGTTTGCGCAACCGGCGCGGCGATCAGCACGAAGTCGGCGTCACGCAGCGCGAGTTCGAGCGCACGGTCGTCGTCGAGAAGCACGGCCGAATCGATCAACCCGATTTCCAGCGCCCGCTCAACGGACTTCTTCGAGCGCCCGACACCCACGAATTCACCCGTCGCGCCCGCGCGTTCACGCAGTGCGCGCGCAAGTGATCCGCCGATCAGGCCGACACCAAAAATAACGATTTTATTGAAAGAGAACGCGGCCACGGGACATCGATAAAAACGCGCCTTTCGGCGCGAGGGGTGAACAATCGAACCGGCCCGTGCTTTTTAAAAAAGCACGGGCGAAACAGAAACAATCAAGCAGCAGCCAACGACTTTTCGAGCGCCGCGATAAATGCGTCGTTCTCTTCCGGCAAGCCAATCGTGACACGCAGCCACGGCAACAAACCGTAGTTGGCGACCGGCCGCACGATCACGCCTTGCTTGAGCAACGCGAGATTCACGCGCTGCCCGGCGGCATCGTCGTTACCCACGCGCACCATCACGAAGTTGCCATCGGACGGGACGTATTCTAGGCCGAGTTTGTCGAAGGCTTCCGTCAGCCGGCGATAGCCCGCCGCGTTGATCTCGGCGCTCTTCGCCAGGAACGCCGTGTCCTTCAACGCGGCGATCGCAGCGGCTTGCGCCATCGTATTCACGTTGAACGGCTGGCGCAGGCGATTCAGCAGATCGGTTTGCTCCGGTTGCGCAATAGCGAAACCGACGCGCAATCCAGCCAGCCCGAACGCCTTTGAAAACGTCCGCGACACAAGCAGATTCGGATAACGACGCACCCATTCGATGGAATCGTAGCGCTTGTCCTTCGACAGGTATTCCGTGTATGCCTCGTCCAGCACGATTGCCACGTGACGCGGCACGCGTGCGATGAACGCCTCGAGCGTCCGGCCATCGATAAACGTACCGGTCGGATTGTTCGGATTCGCGACGAACACGAGACGCGTGTCATCGGCGATGGCAGCGAGCATCGCTTCGAGATCGTGACCGTACTTCACGGCCGGCACGACGATCGCGCGCGCGCCCAGACCTTGCGTGGCCAGTGCATAGACCGCAAACGAATATTGCGCGTAGACAATCGACTGCCCCTTCTCGACGAACGCATGCGCGGCGATTTCGAGGATGTCGTTGCTGCCATTGCCGAGCGTGATCCATTCCGGCGGCACGCCGTAACGTTCGCTCAACGCGGCTTTCAGGTCGAAACCGTTCGCGTCAGGATAACGGCCGAGGTCCGCGATTGCTTGCGCCATCGCGAGCTTCGCCGATTCAGGCATGCCAAGCGGATTTTCATTCGACGCGAGCTTCACGATGTCCGCTTCGTTGAGTCCGAATTCACGCGCCACTTCCGAGATCGGTTTGCCGGCAATATAAGGCGCGATCGCGCGCACGTAGGAGGGGCCGAATTGCGATGTCATGTTTTTCTCCAGCGGTTTTAAAGGGCTCAACTCAGCGATCGCGCGGGTACGAGCCGAGGATCTTCAGGAACTCGGCCTTTTCGCCCAGTTCGTGGAGCGCGGCGGCAACCGGCGCGTCGTCGCGATGTCCTTCCACGTCGATATAAAAGTAGTACTCCCACGTGCCGACGCGCGCGGGACGCGACTCGAAACGGGTCATCGATACCCCATGACGTGCCAGCGGTTCCAGCAATTTCAGCAACGCGCCCGGCTCGTTCGCCACCGACACGATCAGCGACGTCTGGTCATGGCCACTGACGCCCGTGCGCTCCTTGCCAATCATCACGAAGCGCGTGCGGTTGTGCGGGTCATCCTGGATCAGCGCGCTGACCACGCCGAGTCCGTAATGCGTGGCCGCACGGTCCCCCGCGATAGCCGCAATAGTCGGGTCACCCACCGCGAGCCGCGCCGCTTCCGCATTGCTCGATACCGCCTGACGCGCAAGCGTCGGCGCATTCGCCGTCAGCCAATGCTGGCATTGCGCGAGCGCTTGCGGATGCGCGAATACGCGCGTGACGCCATTGAGCGTGCCGGACGCCGTCAACAGATTGTGGTGGATCGGCAAAGCCAGTTCGCCGCTGATCACCAGCGATGTTTGCAGCAACAGATCGAGCGTGCGCGAGACTGCGCCTTCCGCGGAATTCTCAACCGGCACCACGCCGAATTCGGCTGCGCCGGCTTCAACCGAGCGAAACACTTCGTCGATGGAAGGACACGGCACACCTTCGATGGAATGTCCGAAATACTCGAACATCGCCTGCTCGCTGTAGGTCCCGACCGGACCGAGATAGGCTGCGCGCAGCGTCTGTTCAAGCGCGCGGCTCGCGGCCATGATCTCGCGCCAGATCGAGCTGATGTGATCATCGGCGAGCGGCCCTTCGCTCATTTCCTGGAGGCGCGCAATGACCTGCAACTCGCGTTCGGGGCGAAACACCGGCGCGTTGAAATGCTTCTTCACCTCGCCCACTTCGAGCGCCACGGCGGCGCGCTGGTTCAGGAGCGCGATGAGCTGCGCGTCGAGCGCATCGATGCGCTCGCGCAGCGGGATGAGTCGTGAATTAAGGTCGTCGTCCATGCGTTGTATGAGATGAGTCGATCCGGCTTGATACCCCAAGCATCGGATGGGAGGCCAGGCCCGACTTCAGGCGCTGGCCCGCTCGAATTCCTTCATATACTCGACGAGCGTCTTCACCGCTTCGAGCGGCACTGCGTTATAGATGGACGCGCGCATGCCGCCGACCGACTTGTGGCCTTTCAGCTGCAGCAGGCCGCGCGCTTTTGCGCCGGCCAGGAATGCTTCGTTACGGGTTTCGTCGGCGAGAAAGAACGGTACGTTCATCCTCGAGCGCGACTGGCGCTCGACTTTGTTCAGATAAAAACTGCTGGTGTCGATGGTGTCGTACAGCAGCGTCGACTTTTCGATGCTGCGTGCTTCCATGGCTTCCAGCCCACCCTGCTTTTTCAGCCACTTGAACACTAGGCCCGCAATGTAGATGGCGTAGGTGGGCGGCGTGTTGTACATGGAATTGTTCGCGGCCACCGTCTTCCATTCGAACGCCGACGGGCAGATAGCCAGCGCACGGTCGAGCAGATCCTCGCGCACGATCACGACCGTCACGCCCGCCATGCCAATGTTCTTCTGCGCGCCGCCGAACAACACGCCGTATTTCGCGATGTCCATCGGGCGGGAAAGAATGTGCGACGACGCGTCGGCGACCAGCGGCACCGAACCGAGATCGGGAATCTCAAAGGTCTCGACGCCGTCGATCGTTTCGTTCGTGCAGATGTGGACGTAGGCCGGATCGTCGGAAAGATGCCATTCTCCGACCTTCGGCACGTGCGTGAACCCTTGCTCCGTCTTGCCGTTCGCGGCAATGTGCGGGGTGCCGTACTTCTGCGCTTCCTTGAAGGACTTCTGCGACCACGAGCCTGTCACAACGAAGTCCGCGGTTTTGCGTGCCCCGAGCATGTTCAGCGGGACGATCGCGTTCTCGCCTATGCCGCCGCCCTGCAGGAACAGGATCCTGTGCGACGCGGGCACTTTCAGCAGATCGCGGAGATCGGTCAGCGCGGCTTCATGGATTGACATGAATTCAGCGCCGCGATGACTCATTTCCATCACGCTCATGCCGCTGCCGCGCCAATCGAGCATTTCGTCGGCGGCTTGACGGAGTACTTCTTCGGGCATTGCTGCAGGACCAGCGGAGAAATTGAAGACGCGCATCTGATAAACACCCCGAAAAACCGGACGCAACAAAGAGAACGCCAGCGAGAAAAGCTGAATAAAGCCTGAATCTCGCCACGAAAAACAAATGGCTGTTTGCGTCTGAACGCAAACAGCCATTATCGCACCGTCCCGAAAACCCGCCAATCTGCAGCCGCTTACTGCAGCCACATGAACGGCGGCGGGTTTTGGCAGCCTTAGCTTACTTCGGCTTGACAGCAGCCACTTCCTTGTCCGCTTGCGCGCGGGTGGCCTTGATCGATTGCGGCATGTATTTCTGCATCAGACCGTTCACCACGTCACGACCCACCTGGTCCTGAACCTGGATGAACTTGCGACCCGTCGGGCTCTTGTAGAACGTCGTCAGGTCCTTGATTTCAGCCGTCGTGTAGTACTTCGCGTACGCGTCGTACTGAGCCTGCATGGCGTCCTGACGGAACGAGTCGGTCGCGAAGACCTGACCAGCCGAATCCACCAGCTTCGGTACCGTGTCCTTCTGGAGCTGAGGAACAGAAGCTTGCTTCTGCTTGTCGTTCATCGTCTTGTTTTCGCTCAACGCGTCGGACAGGATGGCCGGAACCAGTTGCTTCGACTGCATTTGTGCACTGTTACCAATGGCGCCGACGAGCTTTTGCGCGTCGATTGCGTCCAGCAGGTCCTTGATCGCAGCTTGCTTCGCCGGATCCGGTGCCGCTGTGGCTGCATCTGCAGCCGGCGTCGTCGCTTGGCTCTGGAGTGATTGAGCCGATGCGAAAGCCGGTACCAAAGCAGCCAGCAACATCCATTGTTTAAACTGTTTTTGCATCATTACTCCCTTAAAAAATTTTTGCTTCCATCGCGGCGCGACTCGGCATTTGCTCAAGGCATTTGCTCAAATCGCGCAGCTTATCCATTCAAGCTTTCAGAAACAGAACAGGCGCGGTGGAGAACACTGGGTCAGGACGTGCTGTCCTCATCACCTTCCGACGTGTCGTCCGGGGTGTCGCCTGCATCGGTCGCATCATCAGCCGCAGCGCTGGCCGTTGGCTCGCCGGCATCGTTTGCCTCGCCCGCTTCACCTTCCAGATCGGCGTCGAGTTCGACTGCCACTTCCGCCTCGGCGATATGCTGCAAGCCGGACAGCTTGGTGCCGTCGTCAAGACTGATGAGTGTAACACCTTGGGTTGCACGGCCCATTTCACGGATTTCCGACACCCGCGTGCGGATCAGCACGCCGGTATTGGTGATCAGCATGATCTCGCTTTCCGGCTCGACGAGCGTTGCGGCAACCACCTTGCCGTTACGTTCCGACGTCTGGATAGCGATCATTCCCTTCGTGCCACGGCCGTGACGGGTGTATTCGTCGATCGGCGTACGCTTGCCGAAGCCGTTCTCGGTCGCAGTCAGCACCGACTGGTTTTCACCGCCGGCGACGAGCAACGCGATGACCTGCTGCCCTTCTTCCAGTTGCATGCCGCGCACGCCACGGGCTTCGCGGCCCATTGCACGCACGTCGTTTTCGTCGAAACGCACTGCCTTGCCCGAATCCGAGAACAGCATCACGTCATGCTGGCCATCGGTAATCGCCGCGCCGATCAGGAAATCACCGTCGTCCAGACCAACCGCAATGATGCCCTTGCGCAACGGCCGGCTGAAGGCTTCCAGTGGCGTTTTCTTGACCGTACCCAATGAAGTCGCCATAAAAACGTATTTATCGGCGGAGAATTCCTTGATCGGCAGCACGACGTTGATCTTCTCGCCGTCCTGCAGCGGGAACATGTTCACGATCGGCCGGCCGCGCGAATTCCGCGAGCCCTGCGGTACTTCGTAGACCTTGATCCAGTAAACACGGCCACGGTTCGAGAAACACAGCATGTGATCGTGCGTATTCGCGATGAAGAGCGTGTCGATCCAGTCGTCTTCCTTCATCTGCGTGGCCTGCTTGCCGCGGCCGCCACGCTTTTGCGCGCGATACTCGGACAGCGGCTGCGACTTCACGTAACCGGTGTGAGACATGGTCACGACCATTTCCTGCGGCGTGATCAGGTCTTCGGTATTCAATTCGGTCGCATTCAGTTCAATGCGCGAACGACGATCGTCGCCGAATTCGGCACGAATCGACGCCAGTTCTTCAACGATAATCGCGCGAATCCGTTCCGGCCGCGCCAGGATGTCGAGCAAGTCGGCGATTTGCGCCATCACTTCCTTGTACTCGCCAACAATCTTGTCCTGCTCGAGCCCGGTCAGGCGTTGCAGGCGCATTTGCAGAATTTCCTGCGCCTGGACGTCGGACAGCTTGTACAAGCCATCGGCCTGCATGCCGTACGCCGGATTCAGCCCTTCCGGCCGGTACGCCTGACGCCCGCCCGATTCCTCGGTTTCGGCGCGCGACAGCATTTCGCGCACGATTTCCGAGTCCCAGGCGTTGTTCATCAAGTCCTGTTTCGCGATCGGCGGAGTAGGCGCTGCCTTGATGATGCGGATGAATTCGTCGATATTCGCCAGCGCCACCGCCAGGCCTTCCAGCACGTGGCCACGATCCCGCGCCTTGCGCAGTTCGTATACAGTGCGCCGCGTCAGCACTTCCCGCCGATGCGACAGGAAACACTCCAGCATCTGCTTCAGGTTCAGCAAACGCGGCTGGCCGTCGACCAGCGCGACCATGTTGATGCCGAACGTGTCCTGGAGCTGCGTCATCTTGTACAGATTGTTCAGCACCACTTCCGGCACTTCGCCGCGCTTCAGTTCGACCACCACGCGCATGCCGCTCTTGTCGGATTCGTCGCGGATGTCCGAGATGCCTTCGATCTTCTTCTCGTTCACCAGCTCGGCAATGCGCTCGAGCAGCGTGCGCTTGTTCACCTGATACGGGATTTCGTCGACGATGATCGCCATCCGCTGGCCGCGGTCGATCTCTTCGAAGTGCGTGGTCGCGCGCATCACGACACGTCCGCGGCCTGTTCGATAGCCGTCCCGTACGCCCGAGACGCCATAAATCACGCCGTACGTCGGAAAATCCGGTCCCGGAACGATTTCCATCAGTTCATCGATGGTCGTGTCGGGGTTATTCAGCAGATGCATGCAGGCATCGACGATTTCGCGCAGGTTATGCGGCGGAATATTCGTCGCCATGCCCACAGCAATGCCGGCAGAGCCATTGATCAGAAGATTGGGGATGCGTGCCGGCAGAACCAGCGGCTCGCTTTCGCTGCCGTCGTAGTTCGGGCCGAAGTCGACCGTTTCCTTGTCGATATCCGCCAGCAGCTCATGGCCGATCTTGGCCATGCGGATTTCGGTGTATCGCATGGCGGCGGCGTTGTCGCCGTCGACCGAACCGAAATTGCCCTGGCCGTCGACCAGCATGTAGCGCAACGAAAACGGCTGCGCCATCCGGACGATGGTGTCGTAGACCGACTGGTCGCCGTGCGGGTGATATTTACCGATGACATCGCCCACAATACGCGCCGACTTCTTATAGGCACGATTCCAGTCGTTATTCAGTTCGTGCATTGAATACAGCGCGCGACGGTGGACTGGCTTGAGGCCGTCGCGGACATCGGGGAGCGCTCGCCCCACGATCACGCTCATCGCGTAATCGAGATATGAGCGGCGCATTTCCTCCTCGAGGGAGATTGGCAGGGTCTCTTTGGCGAATTGATCCATTTATCCGTGTCTTGAACTGTGCGGCGCCGGCGCGGAATAAAAGCCTCTTTTGCGGCGTTTTACCCGGGATTCACCGTCGTTTAGCATCGGCATTGCGAAAGCAACGCATCACGCGATTCTAACATGCGCGACATCCGCTCCCGGGACCGCTGCGTATACAGGGAGTCGGAACAGAGAGAATTGAGAAATTCGGGGACAAAACAGCGCGGCCGCGGGCGGATCAGGAACAGCATCGATATGCGCAAGCCAATGACTAGCATGACGCGGGCCTGTTGGACAATCAGTAGCGAAAGCTTACAAATTGCCACATAGAACAAAGTGAAAACGTCAGACTAACCCGCTATCATTCGCCGTCACGGGTTTTGACGCCGCCAATTCACGCGCGAAAAACCGTCGAAAAAGAATGTATTGATGTTTTTGGAAAAAGTTCCGGGGTGGCACGCATTGTGCGCATGTTCGGCACGTATCAAACCCTGCAATTCCTTGCCCCGTCTTGTTGCGCATGCACCACATAAGGTTGCGGGCGTTAGGGGGTCAGGGATATTTTTATCGTTGCAAGGGAACGATATGGCAAAATGCGAACGCACAAAGTTAGACACTGCTCGAAGTCTACACACAGCGTTTTGTTCCGCGGTAATGTTATACTTCGAGCAATGTATGACTTGTCTTCGTCAACAAGGCTCGCAGTAAACCTGCGGTAATCTCAATTTCGAGAGGAGAAATATGAATAAACTTTCAAAGCTCGCGTTCATTGCAGCTACCGCAGTTATGGCTGCATCGGCGATGGCGCAATCGGTCCCGGCTTCGCGCCAGGCTGTGAACGACAACTGGGTGAACGGCACGGGCGAATACGTGTGGATGAACGGCACGAACGAGCTTTGCTGGCGTGACGCGTTCTGGACCCCGGCAACGGCCAACGCAAAGTGCGATGGCGCGCTGGTAGCCCAGGCACCGCAGCCGCCGGTCGCACCGGCACCGGCTCCGGTTATCCAAAGCCAAAAGGTTACGTACCAAGCTGACGCTCTGTTCGACTTCGACAAGGCCATCCTGAAGCCAGGCGGCAAGGAAAAGCTTGACGATCTCGCATCGAAGATTGGCGACCTGAACCTGGAAGTCGTGGTCGCAACGGGTTATACGGACCGTATCGGTTCGGACAAGTACAACGATCGTCTGTCCCTGCGCCGTGCACAAGCTGTCAAGGCATACTTGGTCAGCAAGGGCATCGAAGCCAACCGTATCTATACGGAAGGCAAGGGCAAGCGTAACCCGGTCACCACGGGTTGCAACCAGAAGAACCGCAAGCAACTTATCGCCTGCCTCGCACCGGATCGTCGCGTGGAAGTCGAAGTTGTTGGAACCTCGCGTCAAGCGCAGTAATTCGCGACTGATTGCCGCAGGATCAAAGCCCCGCTTCGGCGGGGCTTTTTTTATGTACTGCGCGTCTTGCTGCACGCCCGGGGCCTCCCCCTGCTCGACCAGCCTGGGCTCGTGGCGCGTTTCACCGGCTCTCGCCACCGCCTATATACTTGCTGCTTGACCGTTCCTGACCTTATGTTTCAAGGCTATCCGCACATGATCAATGCCGATCCCCACGAGCTTCAGAAATTCAGCGAGCTGGCTCATCGCTGGTGGGACCCGAATGCGGAGTTCAAGCCACTGCACGAACTCAATCCGGTGCGGCTCGACTGGATCGACGCGCTTGCGCATCTGCCGGGCAAGCGCGCGCTGGATATCGGTTGCGGCGGCGGCATCCTGTCTGAATCCATGGCCGTGCGTGGCGCAAAGGTGAAAGGCGTGGATTTGTCATCAAAAGCGCTGGGCGTGGCCGACCTGCATAGCCTGGAGAGCGGCGTCGAGGTCGAATACGAAGAGATCGCGGCCGAGGCGCTGGCGGCGCGGGAACCCGGCAGCTATGACGTGGTGACCTGCATGGAAATGCTCGAGCACGTGCCGGATCCGGCGGGCATCGTCCAGGCGTGCGCCACGCTCGTCAAACCCGGGGGCTGGGTGTTTTTCTCCACGCTCAACCGCAATGCGAAGGCGTATTTGTTCGCGGTGATCGGCGCGGAATACATTGCGCGGATGCTGCCGCGCGGCACGCACGATTACGCGCGCTTCATCAAGCCGTCAGAACTTGCGCAGTACGTGCGTTCTGCGCAACTTGATATCGTCGAGATCAAAGGGATTACGTACCGGCCGCTGAGCAAGCGCTTCGGTCTCTCCGACGACTCAAGCATCAACTATCTGATGGCTTGCCGCCGCGTGGCCTGACGGGAAAAGACATGAGCGATCGCCCAAGTGATGCCGACCCCACGCCTCCGAGCGTCATCGAACCTGTACGGACTTTCATGAGCGACGACCCGACGCCCTTGCCCCAGCATCAAATCGACAAGACCCGGCTCAGGCTCTGCCACGCGGTTTTGTTCGATCTCGACGGGACCATCGCTGATACCGCGCCCGACCTCGTCGCCGCGGTCAACAAGATGCGGCACGACCGTGGGCTGGAAATGCGGCCGCTCGAAACCTTGCGCCCATTGGCGTCGGCGGGAGCGCGCGGATTACTTGCAGGGGCATTCGAGATCGGGCCGGAGCATCCCGATTACGCGTCCATGCGCGAGGAGTTCCTCGCCAACTATGAAGCGGATTTGTGCATCGAGACGACGCTGTTTCCGGGCATCGACGAATTGCTCAATCAGCTCGATGCACGCGGCGTGCGCTGGGGCATTGTGACCAACAAGGCAACGCGGCTGGCCGAACCGCTGGTGGCGCTGCTTGGACTGGCTGAGCGCGCAGCGTGTCTTGTTTGCGGCGATACCACCCCTCACTCGAAGCCGCATCCGGCGCCGTTGCTGCATGCTGCTGAATTGATGGAAGAAGCGCCTGAGCGTGTGGTGTACGTAGGTGACGACCTGCGAGACGTGCAGGCGGGTTTCGCCGCCGGCATGGTCACGGTGGCGGCCGCCTACGGGTACTGCGGGACGGATTTGCCGCCCACCCGGTGGCATGCTGATCACGTGGTGGAAACGACAATCGAATTGCAACATCTGCTGCGCGATGTGCAGTAGCGTGCGTGCGAACGCAGTTGACGGCGCGGCCATGCGGACGGGCTCTCCGACGAAAACGCGGACGAAACTGTGAGATAATGGCCAATGCTTCGGGGGCGACCTGGTTTCGACAGGGGTTGCGAAGCGGCTAGGGCATACCGAGGACCCGTCACCTCGTAAATCAATGGGAAAAACGTAACTGCAAACGACGAAACGTTCGCACTGGCAGCCTAAGGGCCGCCTGCCTCTCCCTAGTTTACTGACGGACTAGAGTCGCAAGACCGGTAGCAATACCGCGAGAGGTCATATACGTCAGATAAGCCTTGTCGGCGTCACGACGCCAAGGTCGAAAATTTAGTGAATCGCCGAAGCGAAGCGTGTTCGTCCGCGTCGCCAGGTTAAATCAAATGATAGAACTAAGTATGTAGAACTGGTCGTAGAGCGCTACTGGACGCGGGTTCGATTCCCGCCGCCTCCACCAATAACGCATCCGGACTTGTGCCGGATTATTTGAAACCCCGTGGGCCGAAAGGCTTCGCGGGGTTTTTTATTGTCGGCGTCGCCTTTCCATTGCTACCGTCAATCCGGAGCGCGCTCATGCTGCCTCAAGGGCCACGCGCGGATGTAGACCGGCACGCACTGCCAACGTGACAAGCATGTCGAGGCTGAATTTCTCCCACTTGCCGCGCATGAGGTCGGACACGCGGGTTTGTCCGATGCCAAGCGTTGCAGCAGCCTGCGCCTGGGTCCACGACCGTGCCTCGATGGCTAAACGCAACGACGCCATGAGATCGGCTCGTAGTTGCAGCAACGTTGACTCTTCCTCAGAAAAGCCGAGATCCGCAAACACGTTACCGGTCGATTCAGTAATCGGTTCATTCATGGTTTAACCTCCAATCTGCTTATAACGCCGCGCCGCGAGATCGATATCCGCCTTCGATGTCTTCTGTGTCGTTTTAGGAAATGCATGCAGCACGTACACGGCATCCGCGAACTTTGCCACGTAGATGACACGCCATTCGCCTTCCACGTGAATCCTTACTTCGTATGCTCCGGCTCCGATTGTCACCATCGGCTTAAAGTCGGACGGCATCATGCCACGCTGAATAGCATCCAATTCGAAGCCGGAGTAACCTTTCGTGTCAGGTTGTCGACGCGTGCAGGCGGATGCCGAGCGCCCGCACGACCTTCCAGATAGTGGCGAACTCCGGATTACCTTCGCCGGACAGGGCGCGATATAAGCTTTCGCGCTTGACACCGGTTTCTCTCGCCAGTTGCGACATGCCACGGGCGCGCGCTATCACGCCAAGAGCATGAGCAATGAATTTTGGATCATCTCCCGCCTCCTCCAGGCAGGCGTCAAGATATGCAGCCATTTCCTCTTCAGTACGCAAATGCTCAGCGGAGTCCCAAGAAGTTGTCTTCACTTTGGTCATGATTCATTCCGTATCGAGGTTTGCTGCAAGGGCTTTGGCCCGGTCAATGTCAGCCTGCTGCGTAGACTTATTACGCCGCACAGCAGGATCACGAGAACTGCACCGCTCTGCGTGTAATACACCCGGTAGCCGGGACCTAGATCAATGCGCAGTTCGTTGACGCCACCACCAACCGATTTATGATCGCCGGGGTTGCCCGTCGCCAGCCGATCGATTCGTGCCTGAATCCGAACTCGGGTGCGCAGGTCCCGCAGACGATCAAACCAGTGGTCGAAGACATCGGTAGTACGGATGGCGGGCATCGGTTCGATTGTAATCCATAGGGGACAATGCTTCAAATAAGCACGTGACAAAGACGCTCAAATGGATCGGCTGCTTTGCGCGCATGGCTGCGAGCTCGCCCTTTCAACGCCGAGTCCATCAGCTCGGTTCGGTCGTCAGCCGATAAATTCGAACCTACACTCGGAGCCCAACTCAGGTCGCTTAGAAGACAAAAAATGACATGCGACCAACCCATTGATTCAAGGTAGTCTTCGGAAAAATCGGCCCGTGAGTTTCGCCCGATCTGCGGAATGCGCAAGAGCACGGCATGAGCCGCCCCCAAAAACAAAAACGCGCCGCCGAAAATCCGGCGACGCGTTTCAAATCGAATCTATCTGATTCAGCTAAATCAACTCAGCCCTAGCCGTGACTAGCCGTAGCTCAAACGGGTATTTCAAGTCGCCGCGGTATCACGCTTTTAAGCCAGTTGCACACTGCAACCCAGCAGCTTCGATATCAGCCGCCGCGTGCGAGCCTGGACTTTATTATCAGCGCTCCTGCAGGCTTATTGGTCCTGCGGGCACTGCAAGTTACAGCCGTTCGGATCGCCCAGGTCACCGCGCTTGCGCTTCGCCGTCACGCCGTTCTGATACTTGTCCGACGGCGCGGAAGCGGCAAACTGCAACTGCGGATGTTCTTTCAGGCGAAACTGGTCCTGCAAAATGCCACCGGGAACACCAGGGGAATTCTGGGCAAAAGCGACGGGCACAAAGGCAACGGCGCTTACAACGAACGCGATCAACGCGGCAACGCTCAAAAGCAATTTCATGGCAGCAGTAACGGTGAGTAAAACAGTCGTCGGTTAAACGTTTGGCCAGCGGCATCTCCCGCATGCTGAGAGGCGACACAACGTCGCATGTAACACCATGAGCCTGCCGAGCCAACCATCAGGTTAACGTAATTCTAAACATAAGGCTTCGGATCGGCCGAATAGACCGGATCTAAATGGTTACCGCACGTTTCCGGTCGCTCCGCTGAGCGCCGCCTCGAGCTCAAGCAGTTGCCCGCAAAAAGCCGGATCGTAACCCTCCAGATGCGCCACGCTGTCACGGAACGCATCGCTGCGCAGCACCTCCAGTAGGCCGCTGAGTCCCGCGTCGTTGAGTTTGTCGCGGTTGCACACGAACAAGTAGTCCTCTTCGATAATCGGGATGAAATCCAGCCCAAACTGCTGTGCGGCCGGCTGCACGCCAAAGCCAAGATCGGCCATGCCGCTCGCGACAAATGCAGCAATGGCCGAATGCGTCAGTTCGGCGGTGGCATAACCGTTGATGCTCGCGGGATCGACGCCAATCTGGCGCAGCGCCAGATCCAGCAACATACGCGTGCCTGATCCGGGCTGGCGGTTGACGAAGCGAATGTCGTCGCGGGCGAGATCGTGCAAGCCGCGTATACCTTTGGGATTGCCCTTCGGCAGAAACAGGCCCTGCGTGCGCCGCGTCAGATGAATCAGCCGATGCCGCCCCGCGTCGAGCCAGGGCCGGTAGATTTCGGCGCAACTCGCGCGGAATTCGCCGATCGGCAAGTGGAAACCCGCCAGCTCGCACTCGCCGCGCGCGAGCGCGCTGACGGCTTCAGCGCTTTCGCGGTACTTGATGTCGGCGGGAATCTGCTTGCCAGCCAGCGCGCCCACCAACGCCGCGACGGCGTACCCATGCGAGGCGTGAATCCGTATCTCGCTAATGGCGCGCGACAGCCGCCGGTTCAGTTCGCCGGCCACTTCGCTAGCCAACGCCTGAAGCGGCCCGTCGAGCCGCTCGTTCGACAAACGCTGCGCCCGCAGCACTGCTTCGCCGAGCTCCGACAGCACCGACCCGCGGCCACGCGACTTCGTGATCAGCGCGCCGCCCAGCCGCGTCTCTATGTCGCGCAAAAGGCCCCACGCGTGCCGATAGGACAAACCCTTAGCCGACGCGGCTTGCGCAATGCTGCCGGTCTGCGAAACCAGCAGCAAAAGCGGCACGGCCGCGCTGAGACTGGCTTCGCGGCCCGTGGCGTCGCGCAAGACGAGCTCTGTACGGCATTCGACATCGATCATATGTAGTCTCAGTTCCTATTGCCATCGACCGGTTAGCCTCGTATCTTGCATATCACGGGCTCGGTGCAGCAAATTATAAGACCGATATATGCATTTATAAAACATATGCCGAGCAATGGAGATTCCCCACAATGGTCCAGATGCCTCACAACCACCAAACTCAGCCGGCCGGCACGCCCGATGAGCGCGTCGCGCGCCATCTGAAAAAGGGTGCGTCGCTGCTCGCCGTGCTGCACGCTATTCAGGACGAAGCCGGTTACATTCCCGCCGATGTCATCGCCCCACTCGCTCAGGCCATGTCGCTGTCGCGCGCGGAAGTGCACGGCGTGATCACCTATTACCACCATTTCCGCTCCGAGCCGCCTGCGCGCGTGACGGTGCAGTTGTGTCGTGCCGAGGCCTGCCGGAGTATGGGAACGGAAGCGCTCGCGGCGCATATCGAAGGGCATACGGGGTGCAAGTTCGATTCCGGTCATCGGGTTGATACCGAGCTCGAAACCGTGTATTGCCTCGGGCAATGCGCGCTGTCGCCGGCCATGACCATCAACGGCGAGTTGCATGCCCGCGTCACGCCCAAGAAGTTCGAGCGGCTGTATGAAGCGGCGCGCGCAAGCGCGGAGGACCTGGTATGACGCGCATCTACGTCCCTTGCGATTCATCGGCACTGGCGCTTGGCGCTGATGGTGTCGCGCTGGCAGTTGCCGTTGAAGCTCAGGCACGCGGGATTGAAGTTGAAATCGTGCGCAACGGTTCGCGCGGCATGCTGTGGCTCGAACCGCTGGTTGAGGTTGAGACGGCGGAAGGCCGTATCGGTTATTCGAATGTCGATGAAGACGATGTTGCCGCGCTCTTCGATGCCGACCTGGCAAATGGCGGCGCGCATGAAAAGCGCGTCGGCGTAGTCGATACGCTGCCGTGGCTTGCCAAGCAGCAACGCCTGACGTTTGCGCGCATCGGCATCACGGACCCGCTTTCCACCGATGACTACGTGAAGCATGGCGGCCTCGAAGGTTTGCGCAAAGCGCTTGAAACCGATGGCGATGCCGCCTGCGAAGCGCTGCTCGAATCGGGTTTGCGCGGACGCGGCGGTGCGGCGTTCCCAGCCGGTATCAAGTGGCGCACGGTGCGGGCAGCATTGGCGCCGCAAAAGTACATTGTCTGCAACGCCGACGAAGGCGATTCCGGCACGTTCTCGGACCGGCTGGTCATGGAAAGCGACCCGTATATGTTGATCGAAGGGATGATCATCGCGGGGATCGTGACCAAGGCGACGAAGGGTTATATCTATGTGCGCAGCGAATATCCGCACGCAATCGCGACGCTGAATCGCGCCATCGATAAAGCCCGCGACGCCGGTTGGCTCGGTGCAAGCGTGCTCGGCACTGATAAGGCGTTCGAACTGGAAGTGGCCAAAGGCGCCGGATCGTATGTCTGCGGTGAAGAAACGGCGTTGCTGGAGTCGCTGGAAGGCAAGCGCGGCGTAGTCCGCGCGAAGCCGCCGGTGCCGGCCTTGGTCGGTTTGTTTGGGCAGCCGACGGTGATCAATAACGTCATCACCCTGGCGACGGTGCCCATCATCTTCGCCAAAGGCGCCGCGTTTTATCGCGACTTCGGCATGGGCCGCTCGCGCGGCACGCTGCCGTTCCAGATAGCAGGCAATGTGAAGCAAGGCGGCCTCGTGGAGCTCGCGTTCGGCGTGACCCTGCGGTCTCTGATCTATGAATACGGCGGCGGCACGGCCAGCGGCCGGCCGGCGCGCGCCGCGCAAGTCGGCGGTCCGCTCGGCACCTATTTGCCAGAAAGCCAGTGGGATATTCCCATGGACTACGAAGCGTATGCAGCGGTCGGCGCGGTGGTCGGACATGGCGGTATCGTGATTCATGACGATACGTCGAATCTCGCCGACCTCGCCCAGTACGCGATGCACTTCTGCGCCGTGGAATCGTGTGGCAAATGCACGCCCTGCCGCATTGGTTCCACACGCGGTGTTGAAGTCATCGCGAAGATTCGTGCTGGCGATACATCGCCGAAACAAGTGACGCTGCTGCGCGATCTCTGCGACACCATGGTTAGCGGCTCACTCTGCGCAATGGGCGGCATGACGCCGTATCCGGTGCTCTCGGCACTCGACCATTTCCCTGAAGACTTCGGTCTTTCCAAAAAGCCGTCGCAGAAAGCGGCTTAAAAGAAGGAACACAACCATGTCCAACTCATCCTGCGGTTCCGGCAATTGCGCGTGCAAGACGAAACTGCGCGATCCCTTCGACGATACCGACTACGGCACACCGCTGCGCCATGCGGATATCGACGTGACGCTCGACATCGACGGTACGTCGGTGACCGTGCCGGCCGGAACGTCGGTGATGCGTGCAGCGATCGAAGCCGGCGTCAACGTTCCTAAGCTCTGCGCGACGGATTCACTTGAGCCATTCGGTTCGTGCCGTCTGTGCCTGGTTGAAATTGAAGGCAAGCGCGGCTACCCGGCGTCGTGCACGACGCCCGTTGAAGCCGGCATGAAAGTGCGCACGCAGACGAACAAGCTGCAGTCGCTGCGTAAGAACGTGATGGAGTTGTATATCTCCGATCACCCGCTCGACTGCCTCACCTGCCCCGCCAACGGCGACTGCGAGTTGCAGGACATGGCGGGCGTGGTCGGCTTGCGCGAAGTTCGCTACGGCTATGAAGGCGCGAATCACCTGTTGGACAAGAAGGATGAATCGAATCCGTATTTCACGTACGACGCGTCGAAGTGCATCGTCTGCAATCGCTGCGTGCGGGCCTGTGAGGAAACGCAGGGAACGTTCGCGCTGACCATCGCGGGGCGTGGTTTTGAATCGCGCGTGGCCGCGAGTGAAAACCAGCCGTTCATGGAATCCGAATGCGTGTCGTGCGGTGCGTGCGTGGCGGCTTGCCCGACCGCGACGCTGCAGGAAAAAACCGTGATCATGCTCGGCCAGCCCGAGCATTCGGTCGTGACGACGTGTGCGTATTGCGGCGTCGGCTGTTCGTTGAAAGCCGAGATGAAAGGCAGCGAAGTCGTGCGCATGGTGCCGAACAAGAACGGCCAGGCCAACGATGGTCACGCGTGCGTCAAAGGCCGCTTTGCATGGGGTTACGCCACGCACAAGGACCGCATCACCAAGCCGATGATCCGCGCCAAGATCACCGATCCTTGGCGCGAAGTGAGCTGGGAAGAAGCGCTCTCCTACGCTGCCAGCGAATTCCGTCGAATCCAGGACAAACATGGCGTGGATTCGATTGGCGGGATTACATCGTCGAGATGTACGAACGAGGAAACCTACCTCGTGCAGAAACTCGTGCGCGCGGCGTTCGGCAATAATAATGTCGATACCTGTGCCCGCGTTTGTCACTCACCGACCGGTTATGGCCTGAAGACTACGCTGGGTGAATCGGCGGGAACGCAGACCTTCGCGTCCGTCGAGAAAGCCGATGTGATCGTCGTGATCGGCGCGAATCCGACCGATGGCCATCCGGTGTTTGCATCGCGGCTGAAGCGCCGCGTGCGTGAAGGCGCACAACTGATCGTGGTCGATCCGCGTCGGATCGATATCGTGAATACGCCGCATGTGAAGGCGTCGCATCATCTGGCATTGCGGCCGGGCACGAACGTCGCCATGGTCAACGCGCTCGCGCATACCATCGTGACCGAAGGCTTGGTGAAGGAAGATTTCGTGGCCGAGCGCTGCGATCCCCGTGCGTTCCAGCAATGGCGCGACTTCGTCACCCTGGACGAGAACTCGCCCGAAGCCATGGAAGCCATCACTGGCGTGCCGGCGCAATCGGTGCGCGAAGCCGCGCGCATCTATGCGAATGCCGGCAACGGTGCGATCTACTACGGCCTGGGCGTGACTGAACACGCGCAAGGCTCGACGACGGTCATGGGTATCGCGAACCTCGCGATGGCCACCGGCAACGTCGGCCGCGAAGGCGTGGGTGTGAATCCGCTGCGTGGTCAGAACAACGTGCAGGGTTCGTGCGACATGGGTTCGTTTCCGCATGAGTTGCCGGGTTATCGGCATATCAGCGATGCGGCAGTGCGTTCATTGTTCGAAGAAGCATGGAACGTGAAGCTGCAATCGGAGCCGGGCCTGCGGATTCCGAACATGTTCGATGCCGCCGTTCATGGCAGCTTCCTTGGCCTGTACTGCCAGGGCGAGGACATCGTTCAATCCGATCCGAATACGCAGCATGTATCGAAGGCGTTGTCGTCGATGGAATGCATCGTCGTGCAGGACATCTTCCTGAACGAGACCGCCAAGTATGCGCACGTGTTCCTGCCAGGTTCGTCGTTCCTCGAGAAGGACGGCACGTTCACCAACGCCGAACGGCGCATCTCGCGCGTGCGCAAAGTCATGCCGCCGTTGCCGGGCCTGGCCGATTGGGAAGTCACGATCAAGCTCGCCCGCGCGCTCGGTTATGAAATGAACTACACGCATCCGTCGCAGATCATGGACGAAATCGCGCGCCTCACGCCCACGTTTACCGGCGTGTCGTACAAACGTCTCGATGAGCTCGGCAGCATCCAGTGGCCGTGCAACGAGCATGCACCGGACGGCACGCCGACGATGCATATCGATGAATTCGTGCGCGGCAAGGGCCGCTTCGTCATCACGAAGTTCATCGCGACGCCGGAGAAGGTCACGCGCAAGTTCCCGCTGCTGCTCACCACGGGCCGCATCCTGTCGCAGTACAACGTGGGCGCGCAGACGCGTCGCACGGAGAACTCGCGCTGGCATGACGAGGATCGGCTGGAGATTCATCCGCATGACGCCGAGGACCGCGGTATCAAGGCGGATGATTGGGTCGGGATTGAATCGCGTGCCGGACAGACCGTGCTGCGCGCGAAGATCACCGAGCGGATGCAGCCGGGCGTGGTGTACACGACGTTCCACTTCCCTGAATCGGGCGCGAACGTGATCACGACCGACTCCTCCGATTGGGCCACGAATTGTCCTGAGTACAAGGTGACGGCGGTGCAGGTGATGCCGGTGGAACAACCGTCGCAATGGCAGAAGGATTATTCGCGCTTCAATACGCAGCAGTTGGAGTTTCTCGAGTTGCGTGATTCAACGGTGGCGACGGTGACACCTGTCACGTCGTCGGGGAAATAATCATGGATGTGAACAGCCTGGTCGTGATGGCGAATCAGATCGGTGAATTCTTCGATTCGATGCCGGATCGTGCCGAAGCGGTGGATAGCGTAGCCGATCACATTCACAAGTTCTGGGCGCCCCGGATGCGGATTGCGCTGCTCAACGGGTTGGACGATCCGGGCATTGCTTCCGAGCTTGAACCTATCGTGCTGGAAGCGCTGACGAAACATCGGGTAGCGTTGACGCCGGCGGGGGCAGTGGCATAACCCCTCACCCCTCCTCTCGCGGCTGCGTCGAACCGAACCAGGTTTCGCAATGACGCAGCAACGCCTGCGTATCCGACGGCGCTCGCCCTCTCGCCGCAATATACCCATCCGGGCGCACAAGATAAAAGCACGGCCGCGTGCGCCCGTACGCATCGGTCAGTGAATTCATGTTGTCGCTGTCGTTATCGGTGATACGCCACACGCGCACGGTATTCGGCAACACCTCTTCCACCAATACCGCCAGCTCATCCAGGTTTTTATCGCGGATAGCATGCGCAACGGTCAGCGTCGCGGGCGCCATTGCAATGTCATTCTCCGGCGACAGGTTCACTAGCAGGAACAACGAGAAGCACGCGGGATCGTGAAGATCGAACAGACAGCCCACGCCCGGCGCCCGTCCAAGCGGGCCATCGATGACATGCACCCACGCGTCCGGCGCGCGCTCACCCGCACGCGGACCGCCGTCGAGCGAGCGATCCAGCGTCAGCGGACTGCGCCGGTATTGAATCGACAACTCGCTGACCGTGCGTCGAGCGGCATCACGCAACGGACCGATCGCCGATAGAGCCGGCATCACGTGGTCACGGATCAGCTTCATCGGCCCATGCTCCGCGGCGGCCATTTGCGTCATGAAACTGGATTGCCGCAGCACATCGCGCTCAATCGGATGACGCTCGTCGTGGTACGTATCGAGCAAACGGTCAGGCGCGACCCCGGCGAGCATCCGCGCGATTTTCCAGCCGAGATTAAACGCCTCCTGAATGCCCGTGTTCATGCCTTGGGCACCGGCCGGACTATGGACATGCGCAGCATCGCCGGCGAGAAAGATGCGGCCCGAACGCAGCCGGTCGGCCATGCGGTTATTCAGATGAAAATACGACGACCACTGAAGGTTGGTCACCGTCACACGATGATGAATACGCCGTTGGATAATCGCCCGGCATTCGTCGAGCGTCGGCGCCGCGCTCTCCGGACTGACTATCCCGTGGTCGGGCGCCGTACCGGGCTCCGCACCGGACACCACGCGCTTGTCCGCGATCAGGCGCGTGCGGCCACCGCCCATCGGAAACAGGGTTGCGATTCCATCGCCGGACGCGAAAATATGGAATTCGTCGTCGGGCCATTCGGTATCGGCTTGCAGGTCGGCGAGCAGGAAAGTTTGCTCGAAAGTCTTGCCCACGAACTCGATGCCCAAACCGTGGCGCACCGTGCTATGGGCTCCGTCCGCTCCGATCAGGTAGGACGGGTGAATCGATTCTTCAGCACCGTTCCAATGCTGCACGGCCGCGTCCAGCCCCGCCGATCCCTGCCGGAAACGCGTCAATTCCACGCCGCGCTCAATGCGCACGCCGAACGACGCAAGGTGCTCCGTCATCAGGCGCTCGGTGACGGATTGATCGAGGAACAGCAGATACGGATACCGCGTTTGCAAGGGATCGAAGTCGAGCCGCGCCAGGCGCTGGCCGTTCGAATAGAGGTTCGCAACACGCGCCCGGTGACCGACTTCGAGAAACGGTTCAACCAGCCGATGCTGCTCGAAGAGTTCCAGCGTACGCGCCTGGATGCCGATGGCGCGTGACCACGGCGAGGGTTCGCGGGCCTTGTCGATGAGACGCACCGGAATACCGGCGCGCGACAGGCTCATTGCGGCGGCGAGGCCCGTTGGACCGGCGCCGGCGATCAGAACCGGCGGCACGTCAAGGATTTTGTGTCGATTCGGCGTCTGCGCGAGCATGCGCTTCTCCCTCAAACTTCACGCTACCAAGTGTACGCCGGTCGCCTCGCGCGAACGACCGCTCGCTCAATGCGTGTGAGGAGCGTGATGAGCCTCATGAGCGGGAGATTGCGCCGGCGAACGTTCGTGCAACGAGCAGTGATGCTCGGTCGTGCCCCGTTCCACCTGCAGCGTGGCATGGTTCATCGCGTGATCGCGGCGCAAGGTCGCCACGATGCCGTCCACGAATCCATCGCCGGGATGGCCTTCCGGCATCACCAGGTGTGCGGTCATTGCGTTCTCCGTGGTGGACAGCGCCCAGACGTGGAGATCGTGGACGTCGGTGACGCCCGGCACACCCGCCAGATACCGTTCGATACCCTGCTTGTCCACGCCAGGCGGGACCGCACCCATTGCAAGACACATCGCGTCGCGGCCGAGGCTCCACGTGCCCACCACGATCACGCAGACCACGATGATGCTCATCACCGGATCCAGCCAGCTCGCACCGGTGAACAGGATCACGAGGCCGCTGATGGCAACGGCCGCGGAGACGCCGGCGTCGGCAGCCATGTGGAGAAAAGCGCCGCGAACGTTCAGGTCCCCTTTGCTGCCCCGCATGAACAGCCATGCCGAGAAACCGTTCACGACCATGCCGATCGTTGCAACGATAAACACATCGAGGCCCGCAACAGGCGCCGGATTGAGCAGGCGCTGCACGGCTTCGAGCACGATCGCGCCGCACGCGAAGAGCAGCAGCGCGGCGTTGGCGAGCGAAGCGAGTATCGACGAACTGCCCAGTCCAAACGTGTAGCGCTCCGACGGTTTGCGCGTGCCGAGCCAGACGGCGCCCCAGGCGAGCAGCAGGCCGAGGACATCGGAGAGATTGTGGCCGGCGTCGGCAAGCAGCGCCGTGGAATGGGCGATAAAACCGTACACCGCTTGCACCACCACGATCAGCATGTTCAGCCCGACTGCGATCGCGAAGGTGCGGCCCTGCCCCGCTTGCGGCGCGTTATGGTGATGGTGGCCGCCGGCGCCGTGGTTGTGGGCGTGACTTGGCTCATGCTTATGGTCATGACCGTGGTCGTGGTCGTGCGCATGACCATCGGCGTGCTGGTGTTTCTCTTGAGGTTCCATTTATTCGTTATCCGGTCGGAAGTCGGCCTGCGGCTCGGCAACGTGTTCGAGCAACTCGGCCAGCATGGCGCTGATGTGGTTATCGGCGGCGAGATAGAAAACCTGCTTGCCTTCACGCTCGGCGCGCACGATCCGCGCCGCCCGCAGCAAACGCAGGTGATGGCTGACGAGCGAAGCCGACAACCCCAGCGATTCCGCTATGGCCCCCACCGCGCAGCGCCGTTCGACGCACGTCAGCACAATGCGCAGACGCGTGGGATCGCCCAGGAGGCGGAACAGGTCGGCGAGCGGAACAACCCGCTCATCGGTTGCTACAAAGGGAGAAGACAAAATAGATCGACTAACAATTGAACAAGTGTTCATATGTTACAGAAATGAATCTGGTCGAGTCAACGCAAAATTCGGGATCGGCGGCGAACGTGTGTAAAAATGAGGCGTTTGCATTCGATTTTCCTCAATGGATACAGTTTTTGCGCGTGGCTTCGCGGCGCATCGCGATGGCCGCCTCACCGAAGCGGAACGCGACTATCAAGCCGCGCTTGCCGCAGAGCCCTCCCACGTCGACGCACTTCATCTGCTCGGCGTGCTGCGCCATCAACAGGGCCAGCACGCGGAAGCAGCCGAACTGGTGCGTCGCGCGGTGGACCTGCGCCCCGCCGATGCCGGTCTGCAACTCAATCTTGGCAACGCGCTAAAGGCGCTGGGCCGGATCGACGACGCCATCGAGCGATTCCGCAACGCGCTGCATCTGGAACCCGGTTTTTCGCTCGCGCAGTACAACCTCGGCAATGCGTACGCGGCGGCGGGCCGTCACGAAGACGCCGCCGATGCCTTCGAAAAAGCGTTGCGCCTGCAACCGCTGGACGCCGCGACCTGGAACAACTTCGGCAATGCGCTGCTCGGCATGCGTCGTTACGAGGAAGGCGCGAAGGCATTTCGCCGCGCGTTGCAGATCCGTCCCGGCCACGCGGGCGCGCACAACAATCTCGGCATGGCGCTCAATTCGCTTGGCGACACCCACGGCGCGATCGAGCAATTCCGCGCTGCCATGACGGTCGAGCCGAACTATGTCGCGGCGCATTTCAACCTGGGCAATCTCCTCGATGCCACCGGCCACCCGGACGAAGCCGTCCCGGTGCTCCAGAAAGTACTACGCATGCAGCCGCAATTCGCGCCGGCGCACTTCGGCCTGGGGCATGCGCTTGCGGCTATCGGCTCGCATGAGGCTGCATTGCCGCAATTCGAGCGCGCGGTCGGGCTGGATCCGAAGTACGGCGTTGCGTGGCTGGGCCTCGGCAACGCGCATCTGGCGCTGGGTGCGCACAAACCCGCGCTGCGTGCGTTCGATCAAGCCTTGCGGCTCGATCCCGGTCTTGTCGCGGCTAATCTGAACCGGGCGCTGACGTTGCTCGCACTCGGCGATTACACGCGCGGCCTGCCCGCCTATGAATGGCGTCTGCGCACGCCGGGCAGCATTACGCAGCCGTCGCTGCCGAGATGGAACGGCGAGCCGCTGCCGTGTCGGACGCTGCAGATTCGCGCGGAACAAGGTTTCGGCGATACCCTGCAGTTCGTTCGTTTCGCCCCCTTCGCGGCGAAGCTGGTCGGACAGGTCGTGCTTGAAGTACAGCCGGAACTCGTCGCGTTGCTGGAGCCGGCGGCGCACGCGGCGGGCGTCTCGCTGGTTTCGCTGAAGAGCTCGGCCAACGGTTCGGCTAATGCAGCCCCGCTCGCCGATGCAGACGCTTTCTCGCCGTTGTTGAGCTTGCCCCTGGCGCTGGGGGTATCGACCGCCGAAAAAGTGCCCGCGCGCACGCCGTATCTCGTGGTGCCGGCGGCTTATCGGAAGAAGTGGCGCGGCTCGCTCGGCGGTCAGTCGAAACGCAAGCTGGGCATTGCATGGTCCGGGCGTATTCAGCCGGGTGAAACACGTTCGGCGCCGCTTGGCATGCTCGAACCGCTGTTCAGGCTGGAAGGCATCGACTGGATCGTCTTGCAGCCCGTGTTGACCGACGAAGAGCGCGCATGGCTGGACGCTCATCCGCGCGCCCGCTTCATACAGCGACTGGAAGGCAAGCTCGAAGATTTCGCGGATACGGCTGCAATCGTGGATCGGCTGGACGGCGTGGTATCCGTCGATACCGCCGTCGCTCACCTGACCGGCGCGCTGGGAAAACCGTTATGGCTGATGCTGCCGTTCGCGGCCGACTGGCGCTGGGGTATCGATACCGCGTCGACTCCGTGGTACCCGAAAGCACGCTTGTTCCGGCAACCGAAACCCGGCGCATGGGACGATGTCATCGGACGGGTTGCGAGCGAGATAAGCGCTTCGTAGTACGGGTTCGGAAGCATTGAACGCACAAACAAAAATCCCTCGCCATTAGCGAGGGATTTTTAGTTTCAAAGCCGGCAAATATCACGCCGTCTTGTATTGACTCCGCGCTTGTGTGGATCGATACAGGACCAGCGTCGCGATCAAGCCGCAGACCGCGGCTACGGACATCCACGCGCCCGGTGCCGCCTTGTTGCCGGTCGTGTGAATCAAGTACGTGGAGATGGCAGGCGTGAACCCACCGATGGTCGTCGCCAAGCTATATGCCAGCGAGAAACCTGTCGTGCGGACTTCAACCGGCATGACTTCGGTGAGCGCCACGACCATCGCGCCGTTATAGCTGCCGTAGAGGAACGAAAGCCACATCTCCACGCCGAGCAAGCGCAGGAACGACGGATCCGCGACGAGCCACTGCACGGCCGGATACGCCGTCAGGATGGTCAGGATGGTGAAGAACAGCAGCACCGGGCGGCGTCCGATGCGGTCGGAAATCGCACCGGAAAGTGGCAGCCACACAAGATTCGACAAGCCGATGAACACCGTCACCACCAGTGCATCGATGGACGAAAGCTTGAGCACTTCCTTGCCGAAGGTCGGCGTGTAGGCGGTGATCATGTAGAACGACACCGTGGTCATGATGACCATGCCCATGCCGGCGAGCACGATGCCCCAGTTGGAGATCATCGACTTCATGATCTCGCGCATTTCCGGACGATGTTTGCGTGCAAGGAATTCCTCGGTTTCCTGCAACGAACGGCGAATGATGAACAGGAACGGCACGATCAGGCAGCCGATGATAAACGGCACGCGCCATCCCCACGCGGTCATCTGGTCAGGCGGCAAAATCTGGCTCATACCAACGCCGATGAGCGCAGCGAACACCACGGCTACTTGCTGGCTACCCGACTGCCACGAGCAATAAAAGCCCTTGTTGCCCTTGGTCGCGATCTCGGAGAGATACACCGAAACGCCGCCAAGTTCCACGCCGGCCGAAAATCCTTGCAGCAGACGCCCGAGCAACACGATGATCGGCGCCAACACGCCAATGGTCGCGTACCCCGGAATCACCGCGACCAGCAACGTGCCGATCGCCATCATGGTCAGCGTAAGGATCAGGCCTTTGCGTCGTCCGTGATGATCGATGTACGCGCCAAGCACGATGGCCCCGATTGGCCGCATCAGGAAACCCGCGCCGAACACGGACAACGCCAGCATCAGCGACGCGAAT
Source organism: Caballeronia sordidicola (assembly GCF_000729995.1). Taxonomy (GTDB): domain Bacteria; phylum Pseudomonadota; class Gammaproteobacteria; order Burkholderiales; family Burkholderiaceae; genus Caballeronia; species Caballeronia sordidicola_A. Next base: position 59,608 of record NZ_JNFG01000029.1, read on the forward strand.
TCGTTACCGCTCGGGAAGTAGGTCTTGGCGATGGCCGAGGCGTAATAGCCATAGACCATGAAGTCGTACATTTCGAGGAAATTGCCGCTGACAACGCGGAACACCGACTTCACCTTCGACTCGTTCGCAGGCGTTGCATGTGACGGGCTGGACATGGTTATCTCAAAAAACAGTGGCCGGATTCAGCGGCAGATGCGCGGCTGACCCACCGGATGTTGACGACGACCCGATAGCACTCCATCGGATGCCTGTGTAAGCTTCGCCGTGCTCAGACCGGCGGAAAATGCTCAAAACGATGCGAAAGCGCGCGGGATAGCCGCCGGTTAAGCAAACAATCACTTCAAAAGCATGCACGAAACGAATGTTACAGCGGGAAAGTGAAATTCGCCTACCCGGAACATCGCGTATATGCGTGTAAAAAAACTCTAAACTCGTATTACATATGTCTACCGATAAGCCTACATATTCAGATCCTTCATGGCCCTTCGTGCTGCGGCCGGCGACGTCCGCCGACGCGCCACTCATCGCCCGTATGCATGCGCAAAGTTGGGCGTCGGGCTATCGCGGAATTCTCCCGGACGATTTTCTCGATCGGGAAATGTCGGCCGAACGCGAAACCCACTGGAGTACGCGATTTGAAGAACTGGCCGCCGGTGCGGGCGAAGTCGTGATCGCTATGCACGATGACCAGCCGATCGGTTTTCTTTGCCTCGTCGCGCCCGATGAAACCGGCAGCGTACTCGTGGACAATCTGCACGCACTGCCGGGCGCGAAGGGTAGCGGCCTGGGCACTGCAATGCTCGGTTTCGCGGCGCGTTGGGCAAGCGATCGAGCGGCAACCAGCCTGCATTTGTTTGTGCTCGAGCCGAACGTTGCGGCTATCGGTTTCTATGAGTCTCGCGGATGGAAATTGGCCGGTCGCGAAGACGACACAATGGGCGGCATTGATATCATCGCGCTGCGTTATGTCCTGCCTATCGGCTGAAGCCCAGGCGTTTCTTTTGCCTTCGCAGATCGGTCGGGGTAATCTCGTTCAACGCCTGCACATCAAGTAAAAAGCAAGTATCCGGGGAGTCAGGTGTCGTGCGCCGAAACGTCCGTTGCGTCCGTGTCGAATCAGCGATTTTTTTTCATTCCGAACACCTCTTATTCAAGGAACTAAGAAGGTTCTGAGCGACGCCCAAGCTGGCGCTGGGTATCATCGAGGGCTGTTCTGTGGCGGTCCGGGCAAGGTGAATTATTCGACACCTTTGCGGCAACAACCGGGCGACGTCCACACGGCTGCTTCACTTGTTCGTTCGTTGAGCAGTCCTGACGCCCGCTTTCGGAAATGAGAAAAAGATGAATGCTCCTATGGTCGTTGTACAAGGCGATCTGCTTCTGCCGACGCTGTTCCCGCTTGCCAGTATGCCCAACGCCGTTTATGGCGAAGAGTGGACGCTCACCGGCACGCGTCCGGCCTTGACCGAATATGAAATTCCGTTTTACGCGGCTCGATTTCTCACGGCCTATATCAGCCCACTTTCTCTTCGCAACGATCGTTTCCCGTACACGCCGGCGAGTCTGTGGGGCAAGTTCAAACGCAGCGACGAACTCAACCATGCTGAGCAAGGCTTTAGCGTTCCCCCGATTCCCGTCAACGAAACACCGCAAGCCGCGGAGCCGGCACCCTTCGCGTTCGAGCCATTCACCGCGTCCGACGATCGGCATGTGAAGGCGCCGGCGGCCAATAACGATCATCACAAGCAGCTTGCTGGTGGCGCGATTGCGCTGGCATGCGCTGCGTTTATTGCGTGGGCATTGTTCGGTACGAAAATCGGTCATCAGGATACCGAAACGCAAAAGCCTACGGTTGTGTTGAGCGCTACTCCAACTGTCAAGCCGATCGCTGATTCTGAAACCATCCACGCAACCGATGCGTCAAGCGCAACGGTGGTGGTTGCTTCGGCTTCGCCTTCGGCTGGCGCGTCGACTTCTGGTGGCGCCTCGAACGTGGCTTCAACGGCAGTCAAGACTGCCGCTTCGGCTGGCGCTTCTGCCGCTCGCGCCACAACTGCTGTGATTGCCGCTTTGCCTGCGGTGCAAAAAACCGTCGATCTCAGTACCGCCCAAGGCAACAGCAAGCCGCTGGCGCGCACGGTCACGAGTACGAGCACCATGGCTAGCGATGGCCGCGCCAGCGCACCCAACGCCATATCGGAACGCGCAACCAAAGTGCGGACGGTTTCGCAACCCGTGGAACGCCATGGTTCGAAAGCCAAGGCGAAAAGCAGGCGTGATGCGCATCGGTACGAGATGATTCATCGGCGGCATGGTCATGAGTATCTGGGTGCGCCGGTTTATCGCAGCACCGGGCATGAAGCACCGCTCGCCGCTCCGGGCCACCGTACGCTTACGCGTGCTGACGCACGCGCCAACCCGGCGAACTCATCGCTTAGCGTCACCGACATGTACAACATGCTCGCGCACTCTGCCGTGCTCGATGACAACAGCGGCGCTCCCCGCCAGCCAGTTCGCGTAGCTCCCAGAGAAGCGGCGGCGTTGCCATCACTCCGCTCCGGCGCCAGCGATGCACCCAACTGGAATTCCGACTTGAGCCAACGCCGCGTCACCGACACGCCCTCGCAATTTTCCAAGTGAACGGCAGCCCCCATGGCCACATCGTGCAACGCGTTTTCTACGCGCGCGGCACGATGTGTCGTTAATCGATAGCCGAAACTTACTCAATCTCGAAGCCTCACCATCAGCCATCTATGAAGTCCCTCACCACCTCCACCCTTCTGAACGCGCTGTTCGTTGCCGTGATCGCGCTTGGCTCATCCTTCGCGACGGCTTATCAGCCCGTTGGCACACTGCTCTCGGCAACCAACCTCGCTGATCCCGTCCGGCAACCCTCTGCTATCGGTTCCATGGACGATTTTCAAGATGGCTCCGACGCTGCGTCGAACGCCCAGACGCTAGGCAATGTGTCGGAGCTCAAGCAGATGGTCCGGGCCCACAAGCTGACTGAGTTGCGTGTCACGTACAACGGCAACTATGGCGCGGCGCTGTTTTTCTATCCTCAAGAGATGGTGTATTACGTCGCGCTGTTCCAGGACAAGAATTTCTGGCGCGTGGTGAAATCGCAGGACGACGCGCGCGCTGAAACGGCCTATGCGCAGTTCGCCCGCAAGAGCTATGCGCTCGCAGAAGGCGAGATCAAACGCACGCAGTTGCAGGCGCAAAAGGCATTGCTCGAGCGTGTCATTGCGGTATCGAATGATCGGGCGCAGCGCCTGACCGCCGATCTTTCAATTGCGCGCGCACAGGAAAGCGAAGTGTCACAGCGTCAGCAGCAGATGCAGGTGGAGTCGGCGGCACTACTGAACGAAAAATCCGCCGCCGAGCGCAAGTTGCTCATGTTGCAGCGGCAGGTTCAGCAACTTCAGGATCAGAGCGAAGCGGGACTCGTTCAGTAACGCTCAAGCTCGAGCTGGCGTTTGATCCAGGCGAGCACGTAGTAAATAAAAGGCCGTTCCAACTTTCATGTTGGAACGGCCTTTTAGCCTTTCGTCATCGCTATTAGGGATTCATCACGCGGCGTTTAAACGACGACCGCCTAGAAGCGCGTTTCGCGTGCCACGCGCAGGAAGGTATCGAGTAAAGGTGTGCAATCGAGCAACTCGTCGCCGCCCGCTCGATGGAACTCCGGATGCCATTGCACGCCCATTACAAACGGCGCGCGCCGATAACGCACCGCTTCAATAATGCCGTCGTGGGCCGACACAGCCTCGATGTTCAGGTCACGGCCGATCGTCCTCACCGCCTGATGATGGATCGAGTTGACGAGCGCTTCGCGGTGGCCCGGAAACATGTTGACGAGCGTGGAGCCATCGGGGAAACGAATCGGATGCCGATGCTGATCGTACTGCTCGTTCACATGGACGCCGGCCGTCGGGACATCGGTTGCAATATCCTGGTAGAGCGTCCCACCGAACGCGACGTTGATCAGTTGGCAACCGCGGCATACACCAAGCACGGGCTTGCCCGCCTCAATGAATTCATGCAACAGCTCGAGTTCGTACATGTCCCGCACGCGGTCGCCGGGCCATTCGTGACGCGTGGCCGGTTCCGTATAGGATTGCGGCGATACATCAGCGCCACCTTGCAGCAGCAAGCCATCCAGCTGTTTCGCATAGTCGCGCAAGCGGATATTGCTCGGATGCAGCATGCCCTGATGGCCGACCGTCGGGATCATGAAGACGAGCACGTCGCGCGACATCACCCAATGCGCAATCGATTCCTCCAGGTACTGCAGCGTCTTGCCGCGCAGTCCCTTGGCGCCCGGTTCAGGATGAAAAATCCGCGCCGACACGCCAATTCTCAATGTTCGCTGCGTGATCCGCTGGCCGGCACGATCGAAGATCTGACGCGCACGCGCCTTCATCACACGGCCGAACACCGACCACGCGGAATCACTCTGGCGCAGATACGCTGGCGGCGCCTTCATATCGGGTGCATCGGGTGGAATGGGCGGCGGACGGAATGTGCCGAAATCCGGCGCGGTCGAAAATTCTGGCGGCAAGCTGGAAACGGGCTTCGACGTGACACTTTCTGTTGCGCTTTCTGTTGTGCTCTCTATAGCGCTCACGGCTCCCGTTTCGGCTTCAGCGGCTCGCGCCTCGGTCGCGTTTTCAACTTCCGCCGCGAGACTGGCTTGCGCTTCCGTCGCGGTCTGGACTTGCGCAGCGAGGCTCGCCTTTGCATCTAGCGTTTTGTTCGCAGCGGATGCAGACGATGCTGTTGCACGCGCCGCCGTTTCCTGCTGCGCCGTCGCCCTGGCCACTGATGCACGAGCTGCGGCCGCGTCATCGCGTTGCGCCTTGGCAGTATCGACAGGTTCTACCGTCGACGCGCTTGCAGGTGCGTCCGTGGATGCCCGTTCAGCCGCAGTCGCGTTCGGGCCCGGTTGCGCAGCGGCAGCAGAGGCATCGGAACTATTTGTGGATGACGCGGGCGCAACGGCCGGCGTTTGACTGCCCGGGATGGACGCCGAAGAATCGGCGGCGGGAGAACCAGTTCCGGGCGTTTCCGGTGGTATCGACTCGTTTGACTTGTTTTCGCTCATTCCGTTTGTAGGCGCGAGGCGCTGTGAGAATGGTCAGAGTTTAATTATCCGCCTCTGGTCCGGGGGCGGCAAACCATCAAACAATTGCTCACATTATCGGGGAAAACAAAGGTTTTATGCTCAAGGATGATCTCTCGGCTCTTCGAGCGTTTCTCGCAGCGCGATCTGCATCGTTGCGTGAATTTTGACGCACCAGCGCCACAATACCGTGAGCAATAACGCCGCGCAGACAAGCACCGCGATCATCAACCCGAACGGCGGCAGGATGCCGCCCGAGAGCACCGTCACCAGCAGGAAAACACCGAACATTGCGAGGATCGGGATCAGGCCGGAAATGGCCGATCGCAACGCGCGCGTGAAACGTCCGGCCTTCGCGGGCTGCACGCTCACTTCGGCGAGCATCAGTGCGAGCGACCCCAGTTTGCGATACACGGCAACCAGGAACGGCATGGACACCAGCAAGGCAACGCTCCAGAGCGCGACACGCTGGGCATCGTTGGTGGGCAACCAGCGCGACAGATATTGAGTGGCAAACGGCGCCGCGTAGGACGCGGTGAGGAAGATGGCGGCCACCAACGCAAGATTCACCGCAATCTGCAGCACGATGCGCCGCGTCATGCTGAACAGCGTCGGGCCACCGTTGTCAGGTGAAAGGCTCGCGAGCCACTGCGAATACAGGCCGAAGGTGTTCGCAACGGGCACGGGCATGGAGCGCGCGATGCGACGCGTGATCGGATCGGCGGCCTTGATCAGATACGGCGTGAACAGCGTGGTCAGCGCGGAAACCGCGACGGCGATCGGGTACAGGAAGCTGCTGGTCACTTTCAGCGACAACCCCAGCGACGCGATGATGAACGAGAACTCGCCGATCTGCGCGACGCTCATGCCGACGCGCATCGACGTGCGCCCGTCCCTTCCGGCGAGGAAAGTGCCGAGCCCGCACGACACGATCTTGCCGAACACGACCGCAACCGTGATGACCGCGATCGGCCACCAGTAATCCACGAGTACCGCCGGATTCAGCATCAGGCCGATGGTCACGAAGAAGATGGCGGAGAACATGTCGCGAACCGGCGCGATCAGGTGTTCGATGCGCTTCAGGTTGCGCGATTCCGCCATGATTGCGCCGATCAGGAACGCGCCGAGCGCGATGCTGTAGTCGAGCTTCACGACCAGCAGGCAGAAGCCGAAACAGAATCCGAGCACAGTGACGAGCAGCATTTCGTCGCTTTTGGCCTTGGCGACATAGTCGAGCGCGCGCGGCACGATCAGGATGCCGACCACCATTGAGACCGTCATGAACAGCAGCAACTTGCCCAGAGTGACAAACGCCACGCCCGCCGAGACGGAACCCGTCTGCGCAATGCCCGAGAGCAGCACGAGCATGGCTATAGCCAGAATGTCCTCGACGATCAAAATGCCGAAGATCAATTGCGCGAACGGCTCGCCCTTCATGCCGAGTTCGGAGAGCGCCTTGACGATGATCGTTGTGGATGAGATAGCGAGCATGGCGCCGAGGAACAGCGAATCCATTGCGTTCCAGCCGAACCACTGCCCGATTTCATAGCCGATCCAGATCATCAGCACGATCTCTGACGCCGCCGCGACAAACGCCGTCGCGCCAACCTTGAACAGCTTCTTCAGGCTGAATTCGAGCCCGAGCGAAAACATCAGGAATACCACGCCGAGCTCGCCGAGCGTCTGGATGGTGGCTTCATCGTGGATAAGCTGGAACGGCGGCGTGTAGGGCCCAATAATCACCCCCGCCACGATGTAACCCAACACGACCGGCTGCTTCAGACGGTGAAACAACACCGTGACGACGCCCGCAATCGCCATGATTACCGCCAGATCCTGAATAAAGCCGATCGCGTGATGCATCCACAAATCCTTACAAATAGCACACAGGGATGCAGATAGTACCGCAACGGTTTTTTACATTGGTGACGGAAATAGTCAGACGAAAGACAAAGCAAAAGACGCCATCGGACAGGTCCGATGACGGTATGACACGCGGGTCAAGGGGCCGCGTGGAAACACATAGCGGCCTGAAACGATATCAGGCCGGCTTCAGACGAACAGACTTAGACTGCTGCTTCGTCTTCTTCGCCCGTGCGAATGCGGATAACGCGTTCGACATCGGTCACGAAGATCTTGCCGTCGCCGATCTTACCGGTACGGGCCGCGCCAATGATGGCGTCGATGACCTGATCCGTCTGGGAGTCGGCCACGACCACTTCGATCTTCACCTTCGGCAGGAAGTCGACCACGTATTCCGCCCCGCGATACAGCTCCGTGTGGCCTTTCTGCCGCCCGAAGCCCTTGACTTCGGTGACTGTCAGACCGGTGAGCCCGGCGCCGGCAAGCGCTTCACGGACTTCGTCAAGCTTGAACGGTTTGATGACTGCGGTGATGCGTTTCATGGCGCGCCTCTTGGAAGATTGTGCGGATAAGCGTGAAAACGGATTTAAGAATCGATGGTTTGATTCTAGCTGCGTTTTCACAGTTAATCGCAGAGATCTCGCGCCATAGCATCGGGATCACGCCGAAATCGGCGCATTTACGCGCAGATATGGTGCAAACGCCTCAATCCACCGGAATATTCTTCAAATCGTTCATCCAGACGACCGATTCCGAATCACTCGGCGCGCGCCAGTCGCCGCGAGGTGACAAAGAACCGCCGGACCCGACTTTCGGCGCATTCGGTACACACGACCGCTTGAACTGGCTGGTCCGGAAAAACCGGTCGAGGAAAATGCCTAGGTTGTGCTTGATGGCGGGCAACGCGTACTCGTTGCGCGCGACATGCGCGCCTTCGGGCCAGTCACCCTCGTCGCGGTTGTTCCATGCGGTGTAGGCGAGGAACGCCACTTTCGTTGGCGCAAAACCAAAGCGCAACGTGTAATACAGGTTGAAATCCTGCAGCTCGTACGGTCCGATGACGCTTTCCGTCTTTTGCTCCGGATTGCCGGCTGATTTACCAGGAACGAGTTCCGGGCTGATATCGGTATTCAGGATGTTGATCAGCACGTCCGAACCCGAATTGCCGATTTGCCCGGTTTCCGCGACCCACCGGACCAGATGCGTGATCAGCGTTTTCGGGACGCTGGCGTTGACGTTGTAGTGCGACATGTGATCGCCCACGCCGTACGTGCACCAGCCAAGCGCGAGTTCGCTCAGGTCGCCGGTACCGACCACGATTCCACCCTTGAAGTTCGCGAGCCGGAACAGATGGTTCGTACGCTCACCCGCCTGCACGTTCTCGAACGTGATGTCGTATTGCTCCTTGCCCGACGCATACGGGTGGCCAAGATCCTTCAGCATTTGCTCGCAACTCGGCCGGATGTCGATTTCGCTCGCCGAGCAACCGACAATCTCCATCAGTTGGCGTGCCTGCAGGAGCGTCCGGTCGCTGGTCGCGAAACCGGGCATGGTTACGCCGAGAATATTCGTGCGCGGCAGGTTCAGCCGGTCCATGGCCTTCGCGCAGACAAGCAGCGCATGGGTTGAATCCAGGCCGCCTGAAATGCCGATCACGACCTTCGATATGCCGCTGGCCGAGAGCCGTTGCACCAGCGCCTGCACCTGGATGTTGTAGACCTCGTTGCAACGTTCGTCGCGGCGCTTCGGGTCGGACGGAACGTAGGGGAAACGCTCCACAACGCGCTCGAGCGGCAAGGCGCGGTTGATCGGCAGATCGAGATTGAAGCGCACGGTTTCGAACTTCGATACTTCGTCCGCATGTCGGCGCACCGACTGGCCGAAGGTGGTCTGGTGCATGCGCTCACGCGAGAGCCGCTCGAGATCGACATCGGCGAAAACAAGATGCGAGGTGTCCAGGAAGCGCTCGGATTCGGCGAGCAATTCGCCGTTTTCGTAGATCACCGCCTGCCCGTCCCAGGCGAGATCCGTGGTCGACTCCCCCCTTCCCGCCGACGTGTACAGGTACGCGGAGAGGCACCGGGCCGACTGCTGCCCAACGAGCTGATGCCGATAATTCGACTTGCCGACCACCACGTTCGATGCCGACAGATTCACCAGCACGGTTGCCCCCGCGAGCGCTGCGAATGACGAAGGCGGCACCGGTACCCAGACGTCCTCGCAGATTTCCACGTGAAAGCGGAACAGCGGCATGTTGGCTATTTCAAACAGCAGCGCCGATCCGAACGGCACTTCGGACCCCAGCAACGTGACGCGATCCGTCGATGCGTTCTCAGCCGCGCTGAACTGGCGCGCTTCGTAGAACTCGCCGTAGTTCGGCAAATAACTCTTCGGCACGACGCCCTGGACCTGCCCGCCCGCGACCACCACGGCGCAATTGAACAGCGTATGGTCGACGCGCAGCGGCATGCCCACGATCATCGCAATGGAAAGGCTCTTCGATGCCGCCACGACCGACGCCAGTGCCTCTTCGCAGGCATCGAGCAAGGCCCGCTGGTGGAACAGGTCGTCGCAGGTGTAAGCCGGTAGCCCGAGTTCCGGGAACGCGACCAGCACCGCGCCGTTCGCCGCCGCCTGCTTCGCCAGGTCGATGGTTTCGGCGGCGTTGAACGCCGGATCGGCAACGCGGCAACGCGGCACGCCTACCGCCACGCGAGCGAAATCGTGGCTGTAGAGATTGAAGAATCGGTTTTTCATCTTGAGCTTGTCCATACGATGCCCCGCATTCGGGGATCCTGTTCCGGCGCATAACGGGTTAAGGGCGGGTGAAGAGTTACCGCTGTGAAAGCGAAAGCATTTCGACATGATGATAAGTCGAGTTGCAGTTTTCGGGCGCCTATTGGATCAAGCGTTAGCCATCCGGTCAGGTTTCGAGCGTGTCGAGCGCACGGCCCTACGCCTTCTTCCTGAAGGGGGTATGCGCTTCCAGCTCCTGGATATGCTGGTCCATCGCCGCCGTCTCTTCATCGAGGAACTCACTGATCGCGTGCGCAAAACGCGGGTCCGCGACCCAATGTGCGGACCACGTCGGAGTAGGCAACATGCCACGCGACATCTTGTGCACGCCCTGTGCACCGCCTTCGAAACGAGCCAGCCCGTTCTCGATGCAATACTGGATTCCCTGCATGTAGCAGGTTTCAAAGTGCAGCCCCGAGATGAATTCTTTCGTCCCCCAGTAGCGGCCGAACATCACATCGCCGCCGATCATGTTCAGCGCGCACGCGAGCCGCTGGCCGTCCGCTTCGGCGATCACGAGCAGGATGCTGTCCGGCGCGGCCGCGTGAATCTGATCGAAAAATTCGCGCGACAGATACGGCGGATTCCAGTGCTCGCGGTAGGTGTTTTCATAACAGGCGTAGAAAAAATCGAGCGCTGCCTCGTCTATTTGCGCGCCCCGCAGCCACGTGTAGGTAACGCCGGCATCGACTACGCGTCGACGGTCCTGCTTCACCTTCTTGCGTTTGTCGTGGCTCATGGTGGCGAGGAATGCATCGAAGCTGTCGTAGCCGCCGAGGGCATTCTCCCAGTGGAATTGCACGCCTTCGCGCAGCATGTAGCCGGCTTCGGTGAGCGCTTCGAGATCCTGTTCTTGCGGAAACAGCACGTGGAGCGATGACAATTCCAACTGCTTGGTCAATTCGATCGCCCCGCGCGCGAGCATCACGCGCTCTTCGTGCGTGGCGGCGATCAAGCGCGGACCCGTCACCGGCGAAAACGGCACCGCCGATAGCCCCTTCGGATAGTACCTAAGGCCATTTCGCTCGAAGGCGTCGGCCCAGGCGTGGTCGAAGACGTACTCGCCGCGAGAGTGTTTCTTGAGGTAGAGCGGCATGGCGCCGGTCAGCTTGCCTTCACGCCTGAGGAGCAGGAAATGCGGCCGCCAGCCGGTGCGGGCGACCGCGCAACCCGTGTCCTGCAACGCCGACAGGAATTCGTGCCGGACGAAGGGGTTATCGCCGGCGAGGCGGTTCCATTCGTCCGGGGTCACGGAATCGAGCGAATCGACCACATGTATTTCGACCTTGCGGTTCAACAGGCTTACCTCGCTTCGGGCTTGTTTGGAGCTTGTTCGGGCTGAGTGCCGGGCGCTTGGTGCAGCGCGGAACGGTTATTCTCGCCGAAGTCGCGGGATTTTGTTCGAGCGGGGTTGGTGGCCGGGGCTTGAGCGATAATGCGCGGCATTGCGGCCTTCGCCTTTTTCGCCAAGCTTTCTCATGCCCTGGTTCCTGTATCTCCTCGAATGCGCCGACGGCAGTCTCTATACCGGGATTGCTACCGATGTCGAAGCGCGATTTGCGAAGCATGTGAGTGGGGATGGCGCAAGGTATACCCGGTCGCGCAAGCCTGTGGCCGTGCGGGCTTCGTTTGAGCTGAGTGGTCGGGCTGAGGCGTCACGGGCTGAGTATTGGGTGAAGCGGTTGACGGTGACGCGGAAGTGGGCGTTGGTACGGGGAGATCTGGATTTGGCGGCGGTAATGCCGCCGGTGGACATTGAAGCCGATGCCCGCGCCATTGCCAACCCGAACGATGCCGACGAACGCACTGACGTTGACGCCCGATAATCAATCCGGTTTGCGCGGCATTCCTCGTTGCGCTAAAACGGGCAGCATTTGAAATCACTGACTCACGAATGGCACCTGCGCCAACCAACATAACCCGTTGGCGCAGAGCCGTCTTTACGCTTTTAAAGGGGCGTCAGCCACAAAGCGCCACCGCCTCCTATGGAAGCAGAAGTGCCGAGTAAAGCCGTATTGTCGCCGAGCGCAAACGAGGTAAGCGCAACATTCGCACCCAAACTGGCCACGCCAATTTTCGCCCAATTCAGCCCGCCATCCTTTGTGCCGTAGACGTCGCCGAACATGTCGAGCGCGTAGCCATATGTCGGCGTGGTAAAGGCAAGATCGGTGATAAAGGTGTTCTTCGGAACGGCCAATGCGTTCCATGTCGCGCCACCATCAATGCTCTTCAGTACAGGATAAGGAGCCCTGCTCCACAGCGAACCTGAGGCATATCCTGTCTTAGCATCGACAAAAAATACGCTCGCGTACGAGTTCACGTCGGCGCCCTGCGGCTGTGACGTTGCCCAGGTTGCTCCACCATCGGTCGTCCGGGCAATTTGCATCTTCGAACCGTTTCTGTCAGCGCCAATAATCCACCCGTTGCGCGCATCGATGAATTGCATCCGCAGCGCTTTCATATTGGTATCTGCCTGGAATTTCCAGGTCTTGCCGCCGTCGATGGTGTTTGCCACGATCCCGAGTTCATTGACCACCCATCCATTCTGGCCGACAAACTGGACTGCGCGCATACACCGCTCGTCGGGGAATCCGGCCAAACGGACGTTCTCCCATGAATTGCCGCCGTCAGAGGAGTGCATCGTGGCGGCATAGTCAAATTGGATCACCGCCCCATTTTCAGTTTCGAAATACTTCTGCTGCCCACAGCCGACAACCCATATGTTTTTGTCGTCAGCAAACGCGATGTCGATAAAGCCGTTGCCACCCTTGCCGTTATCGTCCTTTGGAAGTGTCAGTTCTTGCCATGACCTCCCGTTATCCGTCGACTTCAGCACCTGCGGCTTATTAATTGGCAACGCCCAGGCAGTTTTGTTCGCAGCGACGCGAATCCGGCCAACCGTTTGCGCCGTATAGGACGCTTTCCAAAGCGCGTAGCCTCCAGGCTCCAGCGGCGACACCGGGCTGACCGGCGACACCAACGTGACACGGAAATCCTGGCTCGTCTGGCCGCCATATTCGTTCGTCACCGTGACCGTCAACACGTGCGCAGCGCCGGTCGCAAATGTATAGCTCAGCGTGTTGTTCGCGGTTGCCTGGCCGTAAGTGACGCCATCGATCAGCCACTTATACGTGAGCGAATCACCTTGCGGATCGGTCGCATTGACGACAATGGTAACGGTCGGCCCTATCGCTTCTACTTGCCCGATGTTGACCGCGCCACTGGATCCTTGTCCGAGGGCGATAACGCCGGTGGATCCTTGGCCAACGCTGACAGCCCCGCTGATTATTGGCGGCTGATTTTGCACGATGGCCACTGAGCGCGTCTCGACGCTCGTCTGGCCGCTCGCGTCCGTTGCAGTCACCTTGACACCGAACGTACCCACCTTCGAATACGTGTGTGCCACTGAGACGCCGTTTGACGAAGGGGTGCTATCGCCGAAATCCCAGACGTAAGTTGTCGCGCTGGGAAAAACGCCGCTGACGATAAAGCTAACCTTGGTTCCGGGACGTAACGCGGACGCAGGCGTAATGCCGACATCAGCAATTTTCGGTGCGGCCACCTTGGCCGGTTGAATATTGTTCTGCGCCTGAGACGCGGGATTGCCCGTGGAATCGCCACCACCACCTCCACACCCCGCCAGCGCAAGTGCGCAAACCGCCGCGCTGATTCCACCCCTGAGTCGCCTGTTCATTATTTAAACCCTGTTCATGAGGTAGCGACCTTTCTTCAATGTTCGATCTTCTCCTGATCGATTCAACGTCACGCATTTGACAAAAACGGTAGTGGACGCGAGAAGGCCGCCCCTGTTTGTTGATCTGGAGGCGAGAAGGCAAAACCTTACAAGGACACTTCAACCGGTAACGAGATCGTTGCGAGTTACGCAACGGTTATAGGGAAATCGTACTTTTCTGATTGTTTTGCTACGGATTTCCCAGAAACGGCGTCTTTGCGCGATCGCTCGCACAGCGATGAGGCCCACAGCAACATGAATCTTTCCAGCATAAAAAAACCGCCCGGTCCTGCCTCATGGCAAGACCGGGCGGTCTTCAACATCTCGACAATCAGTCGATGGCTTACTTCTTGAAGTTAGCCACGCCTTCCGTGATTTCCTTGTGGGCGGCTTCCACGCCTTGCCAGCCTTCGACCTTCACCCACTTGCCCTTTTCCAGTGCCTTGTAGTGCTCGAAGAAATGCTTGATCTGGTCCTTCAGATACTCGGGCACGTCGTCCACAGTCTTCATGTGCGCCGTCATCGGGCAGATCTTGTCATGCGCCACCGCGACCAGTTTCGCGTCGACACCCGATTCATCCGTCATCTGCAACATGCCCAATGCGCGAGCCCGAACCACCGAGCCGGCCAGCAGCGGGAACGGCGTGATCACCAGCACATCCACCGGATCGCCATCGCCGGACAGCGTCTGCGGAATGAAGCCATAGTTCGCCGGGTAGCGCATTCCCGTCCCAATGAAGCGGTCGACCACGAGCAGGCCCATGTCCTTGTCCGCTTCGTACTTCACCGGATCGCTTTGCGCCGGGATCTCGATGATCACATTGAAATCCTGCGGAAGATCCTTGCCTGGGGGTACGTTGTTAAAGCTCATGTGGACTCTCTTCAAAGTGGAAATTCGGTGTCGGAGATAAACGAATTCGGTACGCGCTAACGTCACGTCTTGCTGCATTGCGACAATTCACGTGAAGCGCGGATGTCCTGACTGCAACGCTGCTTCTAGGCATCACGTTGCCCATGAAACAGCGCAATTACGTCATTATAGCCAATCAACGCGTGCACTCCGGCGTCTGCTGCGAGCCAGTAGAACGGCGCAAAATAGGCTATCCGCATCGCGACCCCGACCGCGACTGAAGCACCGCCCAACGAACTGACGTGATGGTGCATCCCCCCAACAACCGCCACGGAGACAGGAGTCAGGCATGGAAGAGGCAAAGCATTTCATCGGCAACCAGTGGGTGGCAGCGGCAAGCCACGAGACCATTCCCGTCATCGATCCGTCCGACGGCCAGGTCTTCTCGCAACTCGGACGCGGCAACGCAGCCGATATCGACCGCGCCGTCCAGGCTGCGCGCCACGCTTACGAAGGCCCATGGGGCCACGCAAGCGCCGCGGATCGAGGACGCGTGCTTTACAGGCTTTCGATGATCATCGCCGCCCATCAGGACGAACTGGCGCATCTCGAAGCACGCGATACCGGCAAACCCCTGAAGCAAGCCCACGCGGACGCGGCCAGCATCGCGCGGTATTTCGAGTTCTACGCAGGCGCCGCCGACAAGCTCCACGGCGAAACGCTCCCCTATCAGACCGGCTACACCGTCCTCACGATCCGTGAACCGCACGGAGTGACCGGGCATATCGTGCCCTGGAACTATCCGCTGCAGATCTTCGGGCGCAGCGTCGGCGCGGCGCTCGCGGCCGGTAACGCGTGCGTGGTCAAGCCGGCTGAAGACGCGTGTTTATCGATACTGCGCATTGCCGAACTCGCCGCCGAAGCGGGCTTGCCGGAAGGCGCGCTGAACATTGTCACGGGTTATGGATACGAAGCGGGTGCGGCGCTCGCGCGGCATCCGGGCATCGATCACATCTCGTTCACCGGATCGCCGGCAACGGGCGCGGCGGTGGTCAAGATGGCCGCCGATAACCACGTTCCCGTCACGCTGGAGCTCGGCGGCAAGTCACCGCAAATCGTTTTCGCCGATGCCGACTTCGACGCCGCCCTGCCCGTGCTCGTCTCGGCGATCGTGCAGAACGCGGGACAAACGTGTTCGGCGGGCAGCCGTGTATTGATCGAGCGATCGGCGTATGAGCCCTTGCTCGAACGGTTATCGGAGGCGTTCAGCGCGTTGAAGGTGGGCCCGAGCAAACTTGATCTCGATTGCGGTCCGCTGATCAGCGCGAAGCAGCAGCAACGCGTGTGGGATTTTCTCTCCGATGCCCAGCACGACGGCATCGCCATGGCCGCCCACGGTGAAGTGATTGCGGAAGCGCCGGAGGCAGGCTTTTACCAGGCGCCGACGCTACTGCGCGATGTCCCGCCGGCGCATCGTCTGGCGCGCGAAGAAGTGTTCGGCCCGATCCTTTGCGCCATGCCCTTCGATGACGAAGCCGACGCGCTGAAGCTTGCCAACGGCACAGACTTCGGGCTGGTCGCGGGCATCTGGACACGCGATGGCGGCCGGCAGATGCGCATTGCCCGCAAAGTGCGTTCGGGGCAAGTGTTCATCAACAATTACGGTGCAGGCGGCGGCGTTGAACTGCCGTTCGGCGGCGTCAAACATTCGGGCCACGGCCGCGAAAAAGGCTTCGAAGCGCTGTATGGATTCACGGTGCTCAAAACCATAGCCATCAAGCATGGCTAGATAGGAGACAACATGAGACTGCAAGGCAAGACGGCGATTGTGACTGGCGGCGGATCGGGATTCGGAGAAGGGATCGCGAAGACATTTGCCCGCGAAGGCGCTAGCGTCGTGGTGAACGATCTCAACGGCGCGGCAGCCGAGCGCGTGGCCAGCGAGATTGCGGTGAGCGGCGGCAAGGCGATCGCGGTACCCGGCGACGTGACGAAGCAAGCCGACTGGCAAACGCTCTTCGATGCCACCATCGAAGACTTCGGCAGCGTTCAGGTCGTGGTGAACAACGCGGGCACGACGCATCGGAACAAGCCGGTGATGGACATCACCGAAGCGGAATTCGACCGCGTTTATGCGGTGAACGTGAAGAGCATCTACTTCAGCGTGGCGCAATTCGTGCCCTACTTCCGCAAGGTTGGCGGGGGTGCGTTCATCAATATTGCATCGACGGCAGGCGTGCGGCCGCGGCCAGGTTTGATCTGGTACAACGGCAGCAAGGCCGCGGTGATTATCGCGAGCAAGGCGCTGGCGGTCGAGCTTGGGCCGGACAGGATTCGCGTCAACTGCATCAACCCGGTGATGGGCGAAACGGGCTTGCTGTCCGAGTTCATGGGCATGGAGGACACGCCCGCGAACCGTCAGAAGTTCCTCGCGACCATTCCGCTGGGACGGCTTTCAACGCCGCAGGATATTGCGAATGCAGCGCTGTATCTCGCCTCCGATGACGCCGAGTTCATCACCGGCGTCGCGCTGGAAGTGGATGGCGGGCGCTGCGTCTGACGTGCTTGCCAGAGCCGCATCCGGTAGCGAACTTAGCTCGCCGCCGGATGCGCCTGATCGGTGTTTTCCCCATAGAGAACAGCCGGTTCCGGTTATAGCGAGCAGCTAGAATCGAACCGCACATATTCCCATCGATAAAAATAGCCAGGAGACAACATGGCCAGTACTGCGGGTGATTTGCATCGACCGGGCGCGGGTGCGCCGCCTTCGGCGTTCGAAGCGGCTACGTATAAGAAGGTCGCGTGGCGGCTCTCGCCATTGCTGTTGCTTTGTTATGTGGTGGCCTATCTGGATCGTGTGAACGTGGGCTTCGCGAAACTGCAGATGTCCACCGATCTCGGCTTGAGCGATGCCGTCTACGGCTTCGGCGCGGGCATCTTTTTCTTCGGCTATTTCATCTTCGAAATTCCCAGCAACGTCATCCTGCACAAGGTCGGCGCGCGCATCTGGATCGCGCGGATCATGATCACGTGGGGCATCATTTCCGGCCTCACGATGTTCATCACCACGCCCACCATGTTTTATGTAATGCGCTTCATCCTGGGCGTGGCCGAAGCGGGTTTTTTCCCGGGCGTCATTCTCTATCTCACTTACTGGTTTCCGGCTGAGCGGCGCGGACGGATGACGACATTGTTCATGACGGCGATCGCGCTGTCGGGATTGATCGGCGGTCCGGTGTCCGGCTGGATCATGAAGAACTTCGATGGCGTCAACGGCTGGCATTCATGGCAATGGCTTTTCTTGCTGGAAGGCATTCCATCGATCGTGGTCGGGATTATCGTGTTCATCTTCATGGATGACGGGATTGCGAAGGCCAAATGGCTCACGGTGGAGGAGCGTGAGTTGCTGGAAAGGAATATTGCTAAGGACAACGTCGAGAAGGTGGACATGCCCGTGCGTGAGGTGCTCAAAAACGGCCGCGTCTGGTTGATGAGCCTGACGTACTTTTCGTTCGTGATGGGGCTCTATGGCGTGGGCTTCTGGCTGCCTACGATTATCAAGGCGACCGGGGTGACCGATGCGCTGGACATCGGCTTGCTGTCCGCTATTCCGTTTGGTGCCGCGGTGATTGGCATGTTGCTCGTGGCACGCAGTGCGGACAAACGAGGCGAACGCCGGTGGCATATTGCCATTCCTGCGGCTGTGGGGGCGTTGGGGTTGGTGGTGTCGGTTGTGTGGTCGACGAATACGCCTATGGCCATGCTCGGACTCACCTTGGCGACGATGGGCATTCTCACCACGTTGCCGCTGTTCTGGAGTTTGCCTACGGCGTTTTTGGCTGGGACCGGAGCCGCTGCAGGGATCGCGATGATCAACTCGCTTGGCAATCTGGCGGGGTTCTTGAGTCCGTATCTCGTGGGGTGGCTCAAGCAGGTGACGGCATCGAACGCTAGCGGCATGTATATGCTCGCCGCGTTCATGGTGCTCGGTGGGTTGCTCGCGCTGAGCGTGCCGAAGCGGATGGTAAATCGGTAGGCTCGCTGCGCGTCAACATCAACCCCACGGAAAACTCCTGAGATAAATAGGAGTTTTCTTGTATCGTCATTCAACCACACTATTCAGAATCGTCCGTTGGATCGTTTGCGATCTTTTAACGATCGCAGAGGATTTTCATCGGGCGGGAGGTTTGCGCAAACGCGTCTGCACCGCCCATCTACAACAATTAAAACGGGGCAAACATGTCAGAAGCACGGATGTTGGACGTGGGGTTTTCATCGGTTGCTACAGGTTCTGGAAGCGCCGGTTTTTCCAGCGACGCGGGTTTGACGAGGATTGACGGACAAAGCTCAATTGACCATGGCCAAAGAGATTTGGCGCGTACCGTTGTCGACGCACTCAGTCTGGCTGCAGATCACGGGTCCTCGTTGTCGGCGCTGGACCCGCTGGCATACAGTGATCTCGCCGCATTTGTTGCCTACATGCCGAGCGCTGGAACTCAACCCATCCGGTTGAACGGCCCCGACACGGTAGGCATTGATCACACGGTTTCGCCGCTTAACGACGCAGCCATTTCCTCGCTGCTACCGGTGACCGGATTCCCAGCAATCGATCCGCGCATATCGCTGGGTTGGAACGACGGTTTAAGCCAACTCACGCCGCGTTCCTCGGACGGTCATCTTTCGAGTGAGAGTACGGCATCTTCCTTCGTTGCGAGTGAGGGTACGTCGCTTTCCTTCGGCGACCTGGGCGGGCGGGATGCAAGGCCAATTAACACAGGGGATTCGTCGATCGCGATCGGTTTTAATTCGGGCTCCAATGGATTTCGTGGCGACGTGCCCATCACAATTGGCAAAGGGCAAACTGATTTACCGCCAGACGACATCGCCGTTCCGTCGCTACTGCCATCGTGGGAAATTCCAGGGAGCAATTCAAGTATCTCGCTCGGGAAGCAAGGCGGCTCGCAGCAACGCTACCCGTATTCCTCGCATCTTTTTTTCGCGGACGCGCCAGTTATCACCGGCGTCGGTGACATGGCCCACCTGTCGGGTTTTGAGTCAGCCAACACCATCAACATCTTCAACCCGGCTCCAATCCTGAGCGGTTCGGGCCAGGCCGGTACTGTCATTTCCGTTTTCCATAACGCGGTGCTCATCGGCTCAACCACCGTTGATCCGGACGGAACATGGAGCTTCAATTCGCCTGCGCTCGCTACCGGACGGCACGACTTCTCCGTCAGCACGGTCAGCCCGGAAAACGGCACCGTGCTCGAATCGGCGCATCTCGACGTGCGTGTCGCTGTCGACGCCAGCCTTGCGCCGACGGCTATTGCCCCCATTCCAAGCGCGCTCGACGAGAGTGTCCCCGAAACACTCCCGGATACACACTCTTCTCGGCTGATGTTGACTGACGGCGCCTTGACGGTCGACGTGCAAGCTCTTACACCGTCCAAATCCGGCAGCAGCGTTGCCGCCTTGGGACTGTCCGCGGAACTGCTCGTCGCCGGCAAGATAGTCGATGTGCTCGCAGTCACCGCTGACGAAGGGGGATTGATTTCCTTTGCTGCGGATTGGAAAACCGTGGCGGCAGTTCATCCCGATGCGACGTTGAAAGTCACTGCCCATATCGGCACGGATGACGCAATCGAGGTCTTGGACAAACACACGCTCAGTTCCCTGCTTGGGCAAACGGATCGTTGGGTATCGATGACGTCGACCGGAGAAAGCGCAGCGTTTTTCGATGCGTCGGATCGAGGCGTGCATATCCATGGCGGCGCGGGCGTCCACCTCATTACAGTGACGAACGATCATCAATTGCTTGATTTGACTTCGCTGACAGGCAAAACAGCTGCCTCTACCGTCATGGGCATCGACACAATTGATCTGGGCGGACAGCACAACACACTGCAAATCGCGATGATCGATGTGCTGAATCTCGGCGAGACGGATCTTTTTCGTGTCGATGGAAAGCAGCAGTTCATGGTGAACGGCAAGGCGGGTGACACGGTGAAGTTGTCGAATACAAGCGTTGCGGGGATAACCGATGGAGATTGGGAGCAACAGCCCGAAACGAAGATAGGAGGTGTGACATACGACGTCTATGAACATTCGACAGCACATGTGGAGCTGATGGTGCAGTCCGGCGTGCAACTGACGATGCATTGATGCATTACGCCGTTTGATCGCGAGAAATCCGCATGCCCGTCAAGGTGTGCGGATGCTATTCGACTACTGGCGCGGCACATACCTCGCTGGTTCGGATATAGATCAGTACATGCGTCCATCGGTTTTGAATTCATCGATCGCGCTGTCGGGATTGATCGGCGGTCCGGTGTCCGGCTGGATCATGAAGAACTTCGATGGTGTCAACGGCTGGCATTCATGGCAATGGCTTTCCTTGCTCGAAGGCATTCCGTCGATCGTGGTCGGAATTATCGTGTTCATCTTCATGGATGACGGGATTGCGAAAGCCAAGTGGCTCACGGTCGAGGAGCGTGAGTTGCTGGAAAGGAATATCGCTAAGGACAACGTCGAGAAAGTAGACATGCCCGTGCGTGAGGTGCTCAAAAACGGCCGCGTCTGGTTGATGAGCCTGACGTACTTTTCGTTCGTGATGGGGCTCTATGGCGTGGGCTTCTGGCTGCCTACGATTATCAAGGCGACCGGGGTGACCGATGCGCTGGACATCGGCTTGCTGTCCGCTATTCCGTTTGGTGCCGCGGTGATTGGCATGTTGCTCGTGGCACGGAGGTGGCATATCGCCATTCCGGCAGCTGTTGGGGCGTTGGGGCTGGTGGTGTCGGTTGTGTGGTCGACGAATACGCCGATGGCCATGCTCGGACTCACCTTGGCGACGATGGGGCATTCTCACCACGTTGCCTCTGTTATGGAGTTTGCCTACGGCGTTTTTGGCTGGAACAGGTGCCGCTGCTGGGATTGCGATGATCAACTCGCTGGGAAATCTGGCAGGGTTCTTGAGTCCGTATCTGGTGGGATGGCTCAAGCAGGTGACAGCATCGAATGCTAGTGGCATGTATATGCTCGCCGCATTCGTGGTGCTCGGTGGACTGCTCGCATTGAGCGTGCCGAAATGGATGGTGAATCGGTAGGATCGCTGGACGTCAATGTCAACTACACGGAAAACTCCTTAGAGAAATAGGAGTTTTCTGGTATCACCTTTCAATTTCATTATTCAGAATTGTCCGTAGGTTGGTGCACGTTTTTTATCGGAACGTGCACAACTTATCGGGCGGTTCAACGCGAAAAATTCGTGGCGTCGCCCGGCTAAAAATTTGAGAGACCGGGACTGCCATGGCACAAGTAAAGAGCAACTTTTCCTCGTCGACCATCCGAACGGGCTTTGGCGAATTCGCTGATGGCCAATCACTCCCTTTAACGGACAGGTTTGATAGCGCATCGATCGCGATCGGTGCAGGAAACGGCAACGAGGCTTCTCGTCATGTCGATATAGATCCGGACACCGCACCCCTGGCGCTTAGTACGATCGGCGCCCAATCAGAATTCCCCGCACCGGATACTTTTCTTGTTCAGGTGGCGTTAGGTTCCGACGGATCGACGATCACCGGAAAGGCCGATCCACTCTCGCTGGTAACGGTCTCCGATTCCGACCGCGTCATCGGCGAGGCGATCTCGTCCGCTGACGGCTCCTGGTCGATGCCTTGGCGTGGCTCGCCAGACATGGACGTCCATTCGTTGCGCGCAGTCAGCTCGCACAATCATCGTCATGGCGATCATCACGCTGATCATGGAACGCCGGTCAGCGCGGGCGCGCCGTCCATCGCTGGGATCAGCGATTCGACGCAAGGCAGTCACGGCAAGTTCTCGCGCGTCGCGACGATCGACAATCCGTTGCCGACGATCATCGGTTTCGGTCACGCAGGCGATATCGTCACGATCCTTGACGGCGATCATTCCATCGGTTCAACCACTGTGCACAGCGACGGCACCTGGGCTTTCAGCACGCCGCTGCTAAGCAAAAGCACGCACAATTTCTGTGTCATCGCGGTGAGCAGCGTGAGCGGTGTGACGCTGATGTCGAACCATCTGGTAGTCAAAATGATTGGCGACAGCACGCCCTTGCCGTTGGCGGTTGCGACCATCACCAGCGCGCTCGATGAATTCACTGATCCGGGTGGCAATCATCACGACAACGTCGTTCAAAACGGTGGCAAGACCGCCGATACCTCGCCGAAGCTAGTCGGCACATTGAGCGCCGTGTTGCACGAAGGCGAAGTGCTCGCCATCTATCGTGACGGCCAGAAGGTCGGCACTGCTTTAGTCACGGGGCTCGGCTGGTCGTATCAGGACGACGGACTTACGAAGGGTCAGCACGTCTACACGGCGAGTGTCATTGCTGCATCGGGAGAACAGGGCGCCCATTCCGGCGATTTTGTAGTCACTGAAACGGCGGGAACAAGCTTCAACATGTTTCCCATGCTCGGGACGGAAGATTTCCTGATTTTCGACACCCGGCTCATTCCGAGAACGACGTCCGACGGCAGGCCCATTTCCTTTGATTTGCTCGAAACCGTCAAAATTTTCGAGAAAGAGGGAATGACCGTCAAAAGCTATACCGACGAAGGTGGCTTCATCAGCATCGAAGTCGACTGGGTCGCATTTATGAAGACGCACCCGAACATGGGTCTCGATCTAGTTTCACATCGTCATATCGATAACGATAAGGGCGGCCTCAATTACTACAATTCATTTGGCTTTTCAAGCTGGCAGGATGTGCTCGCGAAACTCGGGACCTGGACATTCGCGGTGGTCGGAGCCGACGGCGCGCAAGGGCAGCCAGCAACGCCGGCTCCTGCCACAACTATCACGGGCATCTATGAGGTCCATACCGATGGGTCCGGTAATCCAGCGCTATCGTTGATCCCGGATGGTGGTTCGACCGCTAGCTCGACGCACAAAATCGTATTCACCTTCAGCGAGCCGCTTGGCGAGGGCTGGATCAGCGACTCATGGGAAATTTATCGGGACGGCGTACGTTTGCGGCCCAATAAAGACTTGCTTGACGGCAAATACGATCAAGCGACCAACACAGGATGGGTGATTGAAACCAATGTGCCGCCGGGTCCGCACGTCTACACGGCGCGAGTTCCGCGCTCGTATGGTGATCAAGGAACATGGTCGGAAAGCTATAGCATTTTGGAAACTGACCCCGCACCGGTGGCCGTTGCCACCATTACCAACGCGCTCGATGAATTCACCGACCCAGGTGGCAATCATCACGACAACGTCATCCAAAACGGCGGCAAGACCGCCGATAAATCTCCTAAGTTGATCGGCACTTTAAGCGCCGCGTTGCACGAAGGTGAAGTGCTCGCCATCTATCGTGACGGCCAGAAGATCGGCACCGCTTCAGTCACGGGGCTCGGCTGGTCCTATCAGGACGACGGACTTACGACCGGTCAGCACGTCTACACGGCGAGTGTCATTGCTGCATCGGGCGAACAGGGCGCCCATTCCGGCGATTTTGTAGTCACTGAAACGGCGGGAACAAGCTTCAACATGTTTCCCATGCTCGGGACGGAAGACTTCCTGATTTTCGACACCCGGCTCATTCCCAGAACGATGTCCGACGGCAGGCCCATTTCCTTCGATTTACTCGAAACCGTCAAGATATTCGAGAAAGCGGGAATGACCGTCAAAAGCTATACCGACGACGGTGGCTTCATTAGCATTGAAGTCGACTGGGTCGCGTTTATGAAGACGCATCCGAACATGCATATCGATCTGGTTTCACATCGTCATATCGATAACGATCAGGGTGGTCTCAACTACTACAACACGATCGGCTTTCCGAGCTGGGAGGGTATGCTCGCGAAACTCGGGACCTGGACATTCGCGGCTGTCGCAGCCGATGGCGCAGAATTTCAGTCGGCCCGGCCAGCCCCGGCTACAACGATCACCGGCGTGTATGACGTGTATGTCGACGCTGATGGAATCGAGCATCAGTCGCTCGTTCCTGCAGGCGGTTCAACAACGTCAATGAGTCATCGGATTGAAGGGACGATCAGCGAGTCAGTCCAGTTTTTTAGCGATTGGCTGGTGATCTATCGCGACGGTGTGAAACTGGAGGGGAGCAACCACTCGTCAAACTTCCCCATGTCTTACTCCAACAAGACGTGGTGGATCATTGACAATGATGTGCCGCCCGGTCCGCACGTTTATACGGCTCGCGTCGAACGCACGTATGGGGATCAGGGACCTTGGTCGGAAAGCTATAGCATTTTGGAAACTGTTCCCGCGCCGGTGGCCGTTGCGACAATCACCAGCGCGCTCGATGAATTCGTCGACCCGACAGGTAATCATCACGACAGCACCATCAAAAATGGCGGGCAAACCTCCGACACATCACCGGAGTTGCATGGAACGCTCAGCGCGTCTCTTCACGAGGGCGAAGTGCTCGCCATCTTTCGTGACGGCCAGAAGATCGGCACCGCTTCAGTCATGGGACTCGACTGGTCCTATCAGGACGACGGACTCACAACGGGTCAACATGTCTACACGGCGAGTGTCATTTCCGCCTCGGGCGAACAGGGCGTCCATTCCGCGGATTTTGTCATTACTGAAACGGCTGGAACGAGTTCCGGCAGTTTTCAATTCCTTGCGACTGAAGACTTCCTGATTTTCGACACCCGGTTCGGGGCCCGAACCACGGCCGACGGCAAAGCCATTTCCATCGATATGCTCGAGGGCGTGCGGATGCTCGAAAAAGCCGGAATGACCGTCAAAAGCTATACGGACAACGGTGGCGTCATCAGCATTGAAGTCGACTGGATCGCCTATGTGAAAGCTCACCCGGACGCGTATTTCGATTTGCCTTTGCATCGTCATATCGATACCGATCAAAGCGGCGTTGACTATTACAACCCAATCGCCGTCCCGGACTTCAGGATTCTGCTGAACTTGCTCGGGCAATGGAAGCCAGCGTCCTTTGTACAAGATGCCGGTGGGCAGTCACCCACGCCGCCAGCAGCAGCAACGATCACTGGCATATTCGATTCATATGTCGACGCTGAAGGTTGTGTTCAGCTTTCATTGATTCCAGCGGGAGGTGCTTCTAGCGAAGCGTCACACAGAATAGAAGGAGTTCTTAGCCAACCAATGAACAAGTGGAGCGATTCACTCGTCATTTACCGCGATGGCGAGAAGCTGACAGGGGACACTCATTCGTTCAACCCACTCTCAAATTATTCAAACACCACGTGGTGGATTCTCGATAGTGACGCCCCTCCCGGCCCGCATGTCTATACAGCACGGGTCGAGCGCGAATTCGAAGCTCAAGGACCTTGGTCGGAGAACTACGGCATCGTGGAAACTAGCCATGGGCCAAGCCAGGACTCATTGACCGTCCGCATTCAGATGAACGACAAATTGCTAGTCGTGGATACGGGGATGCTCAATCACACGAACTCAGATGGCAGTGTTATATCGATGCTTTTGAAGGCAGAGGTCACGTTGGCCGGTAGCACCGTTGCCGTCTTTCAGGTGCCTGTGGATGAGAACGGCGCAACCTCGTTCGAAGCTGATTGGACTCGAATGATCACGTCCAATCCGGATGCGAAACTCACTATAACTGTTCACGACAACGTCAATCAATCAGATCAGATTGTGGACGTACACACAATCGGAGCGCTTGCGGGCCAGATGGGCCATTGGGTGACGGCGAGCCCGAAGGGAGAAAGCGCGATCTTCTTTAACACAGCAGATCGCAGCACGCATATTCACGGCAACGCCGACGTCAACACGATAACTGTCGCGGACGACCATCAGATAATCGATCTGACGTCACTCACGGGCAAGACCACTGGATCAACCATTGCGGGAATCGAGCGGATCGACCTTGGTGGCCAGCACAACACCCTGAAGATCGCGATGATCGACGTATTGAATCTCGGCGAGACTGACCTTTTCCGCGCGGATGGCAAGCAACAATTAATGGTCAATGGCAAGGCCGGGGATACCGTAGAGTTGTCCAATACCCGCGTTGCAGGAATCGCCGATGGAGATTGGGAGCGACAGGGGAATAGCACGATTGGCGGCGTTGCCTACAATGTCTACGAGCACTCAACAGCGCATGTTGAATTGATGGTGCAATCGGGCGTGCAAATAGCGATTCACTAATTTCCCGGATAGGTCAAACGCCAAATGCCGCAGACCTTCTAAAACCTGCTGCCAAGATCGAGTTGCTTTTAATTTGATCTGTCACATTCATGCTTTTCAACGCAAAATCAAAACCTTGCAGAATGGATCTCTGCAAGGTTGTTCCAAAGCAATATGAGACATTCGCAATGGAATAAAATTAAGGAACGATCTATACAAATAGATGAGATCCAACCCCGTGAACCGGGTACAAAACGTCACGTGTCGTTTGATTTAATCTAATTTTTCGAACGTAACAGCGTTTCCCTCACCCACAACGGTTACTCGATTCCTCTTTTGCTAAAACAAAACGTCAATATATTCTAACAAAATGTTTTGCAATCCATAATTAGTGACAGCCGACGCTCGCGTGCAGAAAGCCTACTTTTTTTGGATACCTATATTCAATATTTTCAATTCACAAGAGGTAGGTGAATCACGAATCGAAACAAGACTATCGCTGTTACATACAGACTTATCCTTATTTTCCAACTCCGACAAAACGAATAATGACAAATAAAAATCCGATGAGGCTAGCGACCTCTTTAGTAAAGTGGCTCACGGCTACCCTCCTGGTGGCCTCCCTCGCTGCGTGCGGCTCGAACGACAATGGCTCCCCCGCAGCCACTAAAGCTGAGTCCAACGCTGTGAAAGCCACCCTGTCGAGTAAGGCGGCCGTACATTTGCCAGAGTTTTCAGAGGTTCGATTTTCCCCTTCCGTAATCGACAGCAAGAATACGCAAATGTCGGTACTAAAAGCGGCTCCCCAGTCAACGGGTTTGGTAGGTGGTTATCTGAGACCCCAATGGATCTGGAATTCTCACCGGATAAACGTTTGCTGGGAATATCCGTACGACTGGTACGCAACGCAACGCGAATGGGTGAAAGAGGCCGTCACCAGTACCTGGGACGCCAACTCGGATGTGACGTTTGTCGATTGGACTCAGTGTCCAGATTTCGACTCGCCTGATAAATATCTGGGGATTCGTTTGACCATCACACCCGGTCAGCCTATTACCCGGCAGCTAGGTGAAGCGGGCATCGGCTGGAGATCCAATGTGCAGCTCAACATAGATTTCAACTCGTGGTCTCCTGGTTGCTCCGATCCGTCCAGACTGGAAAGCTGCGTCAAGACAGTGGCCGTTCATGAATTCGGTCACCTGCTGGCATTCAACCATGAGCAATATCGAACGGACACACCTCAAGATTGCATCGATCGCGGCGTTGAGGATAAAGATCCCGGTCGAGGTCAGGGTGACCCTGACTACGTCATATTTGGGCCTTGGGATCTGAACTCCGTCATGAATTACTGCAATCCCACCTGGGCTAACAATGGCCAGCTAAGCCCAGTCGACATTGGTATGGTGCAGCAATACTACGGAAAACCCGGAAGCAAGATTTATTCGGTCTTTACCGCAAATGACCCACCCATTGTGTCAATACAAGATAGCAAGACTTTCGAAGACGTAGCGGATTACCTCACCATCCCGAACGCAGATGGCTTCGTAGTTCGCCATTTCTACGCAACGCCGGATGGAAATAAAGTCGCCTACACGCTCTTCAACCAGCAAAAAGGCACCTCGATTCTTGGCTATATCGACACTCAAACGAACACGCTAAAGGGTCGGAAAGCAATTGCCGAAGAAATCGTGGACATGAAACTGTCGGGTGACAGCAAATACGCGTATGTCGTATGGAAGCAAGGTGCTGCGGGAGGATTGCGCGCGTACGACTTAAGCGCGCTGACAGTATCGTGGGATTTGCCACTTACCGGCGCGGAGCAAATCGTTGCACAACGTGACACATCGAGTCAGCGACTTTACGTTGTCAAGAATAGTGGGGCCGGCAGTGCGCAATCGATCGTCGTGGTGGATATAAACTCCCACAGCCAAATCGCGTCGTATCCCGTTGGCACGACTCGCGCGCAACCACTGGTCGTGGGTTTAACACCCGACGAGAAAACACTGTACCTTGCCGATCCAGGTCCCGACAACCAGCTTGCTCCGTTCATCGCCAATCTGGACACTCAAACCGGTCAATACAATGTATTGCAGCCTATCAGCCCCGCCGATGCCAGCGTTCATGACCTACACGTACTTGATAGCAATCAGGTTGTGCTCGGCACCAACAAGAAGGGCATAGCGCCGCTCATTTACACTGTGGGCAAAAAATCTTTCAGTGCTATAACCGGTGGCATTCCGAGCGATTGGTCTCTTCCATTTGTCTACTCCCCTGACGGCAAAACGGTTTTCACAATGGGCCAGTATTGGGACGGGAATATTCCGTATTACTCGTTCATCCGCCTCGATAGCTACAGATTGAATTCGGCTACTAGCCCCGTGGTTTGGGACGGTTCCAACCACCCGGTCTGGAGCGTCGGCTTCGGTCAAGACGTGGTCACCCGCCCATTCGCAGTGATCTATCGCTGACCGGCTTTTAGATTAGCCGATTCAAAGTCGGCAATTTGCCGCAAACGCCTCGTTCACGCGTAAAGTGCGAACGGGGCGCTTTGTCGACGCCGGCGTATCGACGCAAACGCGTTGAGTAGCTATGTTTTGAGAATCTCCGCCCCTCAACATTGCGGCGGTAAAGTTTTTTGCACGAGATCAAAATCTGATCGCGCCGACGCCGCGCCCTGCCTGCGCCGCGGCCGCGCTAAAACCCGTCGTCTCGCGCACCGCGACAAAGCGTGAATACCGCGCTCGCACCAA
>NZ_JNFG01000030.1 GCF_000729995.1 Caballeronia sordidicola
GCTTGAGTTGGCTTTTCTCTTTATCACTATTAGCCACTGTGCGTGGCGGCACGTCATTTCTTTGTCCAAAGCGACAAAGAAACGAAGCAAAGAAAACGCTTTCAGAACGAGGGCTCGTAAGTTGACCCAGCGTGCAGTTTCCAAGTTTTTGGCACCCCAAAAGCACGGTGCTCGCAAGAGCGACGGATGTGTGAACCCCTCTTTCTCCGAACACGGATACCCACACGCTTCGCCACCAGTGACTGAACCTGCCCAAGGTGCACCCCGCGCTATCCGCGAAAAACCATCCTCCGAATTAGTACGCATGCCGAACCACGTCGCCAACCCGCCTCGAAACGCGGCCTCACGATGGGTGAGGCCGTACCCGCAAAACTAGCGGCGCAGATCAAGCAATCAACCGACCAACCGATGAAGCACTAAGAGCGCGTGATGCCGTGCGGGTTTCCTTGGCACTCGTGCTTGCCCGAGAGCGTACGGGGCGAAGCGTGTGCGTGTAAGAATTCGCGAGAAGGAGGGGTTCACACATCGGTGGTTCTGGCGAGCACCGTGCTTTTGGGGTGCCAAAAACGTAGGAACTGCACGCTAGGTCAACTTACGAGCCCTCGTTCTGAAAGCGTTTTCTTTGCTTCGTTTCTTTGTCGCTTTGGACAAAGAAATGACGTGCCGCCACGCACAGTGGCTAACAGTGATAAAGAAATTAGCAAACCTAAGCAGACCACTAACTCAGAAAGCAACAACCCGGCAATAAATCCGACCGCTAACGCAGGAACCTGGCACGCCGGCACTGACTCCGACCGCTAACCCTGAAACCTGGCACCCCGGCACTGACCCCAACCGCTAACGCAGCAACCTGACACTCCCAGCATCAGTCCGACATCTAGCGCCAGCGTCCCACCCTGCCGCTTCCGTCAAAACCACCCTCGCGCACTGCAGCAAAAAACCACCAACATTCGCCATCTAGCCGGCATCTCCAGCGTACCGCACCGCACAACCCACCACGTCCTACGCAAAACCACTTGACTAATACTGTGTATAGAATATTGTATATCACAGTGATAGCGCTTTATCCCGGCGCCATGAGGGCCCTCCCCATCTACAGAAGCGGAGAAAAACAGCCCATCATGTCCAGAGCAACAGCAACAGCAACAGCAACAGCAACAGCAACAGCAACAGCAACAACCGAAACCCGGCCATACCCAAGCGCACCACAAGTACCACGATATAAAACCTGCTAAAGGTTAGGAGACAGGCATGAGCAAAGCCCTCGACGGGGTGCGTATCCTCGATTTCACGCACGTTCAATCAGGCCCGACCTGCACGCAATTGCTTGCATGGTTCGGCGCCGATGTCATCAAGGTCGAGCGCGCCGGCGCAGGCGACATCACGCGCGAACAACTGCGCGATATCCCCGATGCCGACAGCCTCTACTTCACCATGCTCAACCACAACAAACGTTCGATCACCATCGATACGAAGAACCCGGACGGCAAGAAAGTCCTCGAGTCGCTCGTGAAAAAATGCGACGTGCTGGTCGAGAACTTCGCCCCCGGCGCACTCGACCGCATGGGCTTCACGTGGGAACGCATCCAGGAACTGAACCCGAGGATGATCGTGGCATCGGTGAAAGGCTTCGGCCCCGGCCCCTACGAAGACTGCAAGGTCTATGAGAACGTCGCGCAGTGCGCGGGCGGGGCGGCATCGACGACAGGTTTCGACGACGGCCCGCCGGTCGTCAGCGGCGCGCAAATCGGCGACTCAGGCACGGGCCTGCATCTCGCGCTCGGCATTGTCACGGCGCTCTATCAACGCAACGCCACCGGCCGCGGCCAGAAGGTGCTCGCCGCCATGCAGGACGGCGTGCTCAACCTCTGCCGCGTGAAGCTGCGCGACCAGCAACGGCTTGAACGCACCGGCACGATGAAGGAATATCCGCAGTACCCGAACGGCACGTTCGGCGAGGCCGTGCCGCGCGCCGGCAACGCATCGGGCGGCGGCCAACCGGGCTGGATCCTGAAGTGCAAGGGCTGGGAAACCGATCCGAACGCGTACATCTACTTCATCACGCAAGCGCCGGTCTGGGGCGAGATCTGCAAGGTGATCGGCAAGGAAGAATGGATTGATCATCCCGACTTTCGCACGCCAGCCGCACGGCTTCCACACCTCAAGGACATCTTCGCCGAGATCGAACTGTGGACGATGACCAAGACCAAATTCGAAGCCATGGAGATCCTGAACCAGCACGATATTCCGTGCGGCCCGATCCTCTCGATGAAGGAAATTGCCGAGGACCCATCGCTGCGCAAGACCGGCACGATCGTCGAAGTGGACCATCCGGTGCGCGGCAAATACCTGACCGTAGGCAACCCGATCAAGCTCTCCGATAGCCCCACCGACGTCGTGCGCTCACCCCTCCTGGGCGAACATACCGATGAAGTGATGGCCGAACTGGGGTACTCGCCGGATCAGGTCGCGACGCTGCGAAGCCTCGGGGCGATCTAGGGTCTCTCGTATGGCGAGACCAGCGGCTTGACATCGCTGCTGGTTACGACTGCCGTTCCTCAAAGACGGCAGCACTACTTCTTCAGGGCTTTCAACGTGGCTAACTGGATTCGTTTTTCCCGCGCCGATGGCGTGGTGGGCTTCGGCACGCTGTCAGAAGATGGCCGGCGCGTGATGCTATACGAAGGTTCTCCCTTTGATCACACGGAGCCGACGGGCAAAGAACTAGGCATAGAGGAGGTAAAGCTGCTGGCACCTTGCCAACCAGGCAAGATCGTCGCGCTCTGGAACAACTTCTACGCGCTATCGAAGAAGCTCGATAAAGCCCCCCCCAAACATCCTCTGTTCCTGATCAAGCCCGCACGCTCCGTAATCGGCACGCATGAGCCTATACGCCGGCCCGTCAGCTACGACGGCAAGATCGCTTACGAAGGCGAGCTGGGCATCGTGATCGGTCGGCGCTGCTCGTCGGTCTCGGTGGAAGAGGCCGAGGCCGCGATCTTCGGCTACACGTGCGTCAACGACGTCACGGCGGGCGAACTCCTGCAGGAAGATCCGAACTTTCCGCAATGGTGCCGCGCGAAGGGATTCGATACATTCGGGTGCCTCGGACCCACGATCGCAACCGGATTCGATTGGCGTGCAGCGCGCGTGATTACCACGCTCGACGGCGTCGAGCGGCAAAACTATCCGATCGACGACATGATCTTCACGCCCGCCGAACAGGTCAGCCTGATCTCGCACGACATGACGCTCGAACCCGGCGATGTCATCGCCTGCGGCACGTCGCTGGGTATCGGCTCGATCAAGGACGGCGCCGAGGTGTGTGTCTCGATCGAGGGTATCGGGACCCTGGTCAATCGCTTGCTCTGACGCGGAGACATCAATGCTTGACGGTGCGTTGTGTGCGTTTGCAGTGATGGCGTCGATGCAGAGCCTGAAGGCCCCCGGCGCCGTCTCGCCCACGCGGCGGCAAGCATTGCGCGATGCAACCGGTATGGGTGCGGCGGTGATCGTGGCTTACGGCATGGCGACGGGTTTCGACTCGACGCTCGTTGCGCTCGCGATCGGGACCATCGCGGCGTTCGCGATGCTGACGCCCCGGTTCGGCAGGACTACGCCCGCGTCGCTGCAAAGTGCGCTGGCGCTGGCCGCGCTTGCGTCGGCATCAGCAGACCGTGTGCTTGGCTTCGACGCGGGTGCTTCCCTCGAGCTGACGGCGCTCGGCGGAATCGCGGCGATTGCGACGGTGTTCGTACTGAGCCGCGTGCGCTTCGGGGTATCGAATGCAAAACTGATGAGCGCGATGCACTTCGCCTGCGCCGCGTTGTGCACGGTGATTGCGTACACGGCGGGGTTCGAAGGCGGCGCGGTGGCGGTGGTGATCATCGGTGCAATGGTCGCGTTGATCGGCGCTTACCTGGCCATGGCGATGGCCGATCGCGCATATCCGGTTTTTATCGCCGCGTTGAATGGGTATGCGGCGTGTTCGGTTGTTGCGGCAGGCGTCGGACTGGCAAACGGTGCGCTGGTGGTGACTGGGGTAGCGCTCGTGCTGGGATGTGTGGCGACGTGTACGAGCGTCACGCCATCGGGTGCGCGCAGAGAGAAGTAGGGCTGCAAGTCTGTGCCACGAGATGACGGGATAGCGTGCTTCGGCACGCTATCCGCGTTTTGAAGCTGAGTTTTTGTTAAGCAGCAGGGCGGACCCGACATCGAGGCATTAGTAAGGAGCGAAGGCCGCGAGGGCCAGGAAGGCCGCGAGCGTGCCGCCATGAGGCTAAGGCGCGTTACCATAGCGACACATCGCCAGTTACCGTGGCCGCGTCCCGGTAACGATAGTGCCCGAGTCTCTTTAGCCCGTCAGCCCACAAGCCGCCTTAGCCGATGATCGACGACACAAGCAGCACCGCGGCACACGCAGCCCCTGTTCATGCATCACGCTCTCGCCAGCACACGCTAGTGCTGGCCGCAGGTTTGTCATTCGGCACCGCGATCGCGCTTGGCCTTACGCGTTTCTCCTACGCACTGCTGTTGCCGGCAATGAAGGCCGATCTCGGCTGGAGCTTCGCGCAAGCCGGCGCGATGAACACCGCCAACGCGCTTGGTTATTTGCTTGGCGCGCTCGCATTTCCGCTTGTATCGCGTCGATGGCCCGTGGGTCTCTGTTTCATCGTTGGATGTGTCTTGACGGCGGCGTTGATGACCATCGGCGGCCTGGTTTCCGATACCCATGCGTTGCTCGCTCAACGGGTTGTCACCGGTATGAGTAGTGCGTTGATCTTCGTCGGCGGCGGAGTGTTGGCCGCGCGTCTTGCATCGGCCCATCCCCGCGATGCAGGCCTGGTGCTAGGGCTCTATTACGGCGGTGCGGGTAGCGGGATTGTTGTCGCGGCGCTGCTGGTGCCCGTGACCACATTCAGCGGTCCGCATGGCTGGCAATGGGCCTGGTTCGCTTTGGCCGCTGCTTGCGCGTTGGCGTCCATCGCCGCGATTGCCGCCGCTCGCAGCATTGAGCACGGCGAACCTGCGCCGGCGGTTCCCGCTGCACTACACGCTGCTTCGCCACACCGTCCAAACCCTTTGCCCTGGCGACGTATTGGTTTCATGCTGGGCGGTTACGCGCTTTTCGGCGTGGGATATATCGGCTACATGACCTTTCTTATCGCGTTGCTTCGTGCAGCCGGCATGAGCGCGGCGGTGGTGACCGCTTTCTACGTGCTGCTCGGTCTGGCAACCATTGTCTCGGCCCGGCTCTGGTCGGGACTGCTCAACCGCATGAGCGGCGGGCAGGCGTTGGCGGTGTTCAATGCGGTCCTCGCGTTTGCAACCCTGATGCCCGCGGCGTTCACGCAACCGGCGGTGGCATTCGTCTCTGGCGCGTTATTCGGCGCAACGTTTTTATCGGCGGTGGCGTCGACCACCGCGTTCGTCCGGCACAATCTTCCAGCCACGCAATGGACCCGCGGGATTGGCGCATTTACGATCGTGTTCGCTGTGGGGCAGATTGTCGGGCCGATAGTCATTGGCTGGATCTCAGATGGTGCTGGCCTGGCTCGCGGGCTTGTATATTCTTCGATCCTGCTTGCCGCAGGCGCCGTTCTCGCGATGTTTCAGAAGCCGTTACGGCATTGAGGGTGATCTTTTGGCGAAAAATCTGACCTAACGAATACTGAGGAAAGCTTAGTTATCTGCCGGGCATAAAAAATCGCTCAGAGCATTTGAGCAATGAGCGACTTTTTTGGTTGCGATTTCTAAGCGATCAATCCGCCGTCTAGTCGACCAACTCCCGATCAAATCTTAGTGACCAAAGTAGATCGAATGCTGAGCGTCGCCGGAAGCGGGCGCGACGGGAACGTGCAGTCCTGAAGCTGATGTACCGCTCGTCGATGGGCCGTAGCCTTCTTCCGCTACCCCGTTCGATGCATCAACGCGTTGCTGAGCTTCCTGCAGCGCTTGGGGATAGGTGTTGTCATTCGTCGCCGGGTTATAGCCGGCCTTTTCCAACTGGGTCAACTGGGCGCGGACTTCCGCACGCGTCACGGATCCGTTGTTGTCCTGAGCAAACGCCAATGAAGGAGCGGCGAGCGCAGAAGCAATAAGCAATGCCTGGAACAGTGACATAACCGACTTGGTTGACTTGGCCATGATGGAATCTCCAGAGTTTGTTTTCGATTTCGGAAGACGTCGAGACTGAGTGACGCTGTCTGCATTCGCTTCTGATGAAAACAAGTCTAGGCCGCCTATTGTCGGTTTTAAACGATAGTTTAGTCGAAAGATATTTGCTGTTACGGCAACAATAAGCCCAGTTCCCTAGGCTGGTGCAGTCATGTTGACCCTATTCGGTAATAAACCATCGAATTAGATGGCCGCTTAAGAAATCAGCAATAAATGCCAACAAGCATGAACTTGCTGCGACTCGACTCGTTCAAGTCAAGGCAGCTCTTTCACATAACACGGGTATTGCGCCTTCTGTGCGCGAGCTGCATCAAGGTCGATGGTGACAACGCGAAGCGGCGCTGCTTCGCTAGTTTCCTCGAGCAGAACACCCTCAGGCGACACGACAAATCCAGCGCCTCCAAACTGTTGTCCGAGTGCGCCGGGACCATGCCGGTTCGAACTGACGAACCACGCACCAGACACGATGGCCGCCATCGTGCCTGCCGTTTTCCATCGTGACAACGAAGTTCCCGAAGCGCGCGGTGTCACGATGAGGTCGGCGCCTTCGCGACCGTACGCTCGTGCGCGGTCGTTGAAGAACAACTCAGTGCAGAGCAACACGCCCACCTTCACCTGTCCGACTTGCACGCAGTCGAATCCGCCCGCGCCACGCACGTACCACGCTTCCTCAAAGAAACCTGGCTCCTGCGGGAAGTACTTTTTGTGATGAATCAGGCGATACGCATTCGATTCCAGCACGAACGCTTCATTGGCGAGACGGCCGTCGAAGGCAACGGGACGCGATGAAATCACCGCCGCCGCGCCAAGGCTGCGCAACGCATCGAGGGCATGCTCATGCAGCGCGATGCTACGTTGCGCGGCTTGCGCATCAAAACTTGCATGCTCCGCGAGCCAAGGGCCGAACGGCATTTCGTTAGTGACGAGAATGTCGGGGCGGGCAGTTTCAATGGAGCGGCGAATCTCATCCCATGCCGGACCGGCCGGTTGCAATCCTTCGGGCCACTGTACATACGCAATGCGGGCAGTTGTCATGACGAAGCGGTCGATATCACCGAGGCGGGGTTACTGGGACGCGCGAAAGTGCTCGACCAGGAAGTCGATGAACGCACGAATGCGCGCGGGTTGATTGCGGCGGCTTGGATAGTAGACAAACAAGTCCGCCGGCGGCAGCAGGAAGTCCGGGAGCACGACTTTCAGCCGGCCGCTTTCGAGGTATTTCGCGAGGTCCCATTCTGAGCGGATCGAGATGCCGTGTCCATCGAGCGCCCATCCGAGCACTATGTCGCCGTCATTACTCGAGAGGCCGCCGTTCACTTTGACCGACACCGTCTCGCCTTCGCGCGTAAAACGCCATACGCCGTAGGCGTCGTCATTCTGCCGGTGAAGGATAGTCCGGTGGCGCGCGAGATCTGCAAGCGCGGTGGGATTGCCGTGCCGCAGCAAATACGCCGGCGATGCACACAGGAAGCGCCTGTTCGACATGATGCGGCGCGCGTTGAGCCGCGTATCGGGTAATGCGCCGAAGCGGATGGCGAGATCGAAACCCTGCTCGACAATATCCACCGGCCGGTCCGTCACATCCAGTTGAACCTCGACTTGCGGATAGCGCTGCACGAAAGCTGACACGAGCGGCGCGATAGTCGTGCGGCCGAAGCCGAGCGAGGCATTCACGCGCAAGATGCCGCGCGGTGCTTCACGGCTGCGCGACACGGCGTCTTCCATCTCGCTCACGGCGGCAAGAATACGCGTAGCGTGCCGCAGATACGTGTCGCCTTCGTCAGTGAGGCTTGCGCTGCGCGTGGTGCGGTTGACGAGCCTTACGCCCAGCCGCTGTTCCATCAGCGCGAGCCGGCGGGTGGCAGCCGGCGGCGTCAGATCGAGCGCACGGGCGGCCGCCGACAAGCTGCCGAGGCGCGCCAGTTGGACAAAAAACTCGAGATCGGAGGTGACGTCGTTCTTCACTTAAACTGAATAATCATATGTGTAGCGGTGAAGTGTAACGCGGCTGCACGCGCGTAAGCTTCGTTATCCGCTTAAGCGTTCCTAAACGCATTGCGCGGCACTCAGGAGACAGTCACATGAAAATCGTGGAAATCCGCGAGCAGACCATTCCGATCAGTTCATCCATTCGGAATGCGTATATCGATTTCAGCAAGATGACGCTCAGTCTGGTAGCCGTCATCACCGACGTGATCCGTGACGGCAAGCCAGTCGTAGGCTACGGCTTCAATTCGAACGGACGATACGGCCAGGGCAAGCTGATGCGCGAACGTTTTATTCCGCGCGTGCTGGAAGCCGATCCGGATTCGCTGCTGGATGCGTCAGGTAACAACCTCGATCCGCACAAGATCTGGGCCGCGATGTTCACGAATGAAAAGCCCGGGGGCCACGGCGAGCGCTCGGTGGCGATAGGCACGATCGACATGGCGGTATGGGACGCGGTAGCCAAGATTGAAGGCAAGCCGCTGTTCCAGTTACTAGCGGATCGGTACGGCAACGGCACACCGAACCGCGATATCTTTGTTTATGCCGCTGGCGGTTACTACTATCCCGGGCAGGATTTCGGCAAGCTCAAGGACGAGATGCGCAGCTACATTGACCGCGGTTATACGGTGGTCAAGAAGAAGATAGGCGGCGGTTCTCTCGACGACGACCTCCGCCGGATCGACGCGGTGCTGTCCGTGCTGCAAGACGGTCAAAAGCTTGCCGTCGATGCAAACGGCCGCTTCGATCTGGACACGGCCATCAAATACGCAAAAGCCCTCTCGCAATACGACCTGTTCTGGTACGAAGAGGCGGGCGATCCACTCGATTTCGAACTGCAAGCCACGCTGAGAAATTACTACGACAAGCCAATGGCAACCGGCGAAAATTTGTTCTCGATGCAGGATGCGCGTAACCTGATCCGCTATGGCGGCATGCGGGCCGACCGCGACTATCTGCAATTCGATTGCGCGCTGAGCTATGGGCTGGTCGAATATTTGCGTACGCTGGACATGCTGCATCAGCACGGCTGGTCACGTTCACGGTGCATTCCGCATGGCGGCCACCAGATGTCATTGAACATTGCAGCGGGTTTAGGCCTCGGCGGCAACGAATCGTATCCGGATCTGTTCCAGCCGTTCGGCGGCTTTCCGGACGGCGTGACAGTGCAAAACGGCTACGTGAGATTGCCGGATCTTCCGGGCATCGGCTTTGAAGGCAAGAGCGATTTGTATATCCACATGCAGGCTTTGTCGTCGTAAGGCTTTCTTCTTTTCGTCGTCGCGTGGCTTAGCCGTTTTCTAGCGGTTGTTTAGCGGTTACTAAGGCGGCGCCCGACGTATTTATCCGCTATTCGGCGCAGTCCCTGCGCGCCGGCTGACAGGAGTGTTGCAATGCAAAAACCTTGCGAGCTTACCGGCCGCGATCTCCTTCGCGATCCCCGTCTTAACAAAGGTTCCGCCTTCACAGAAGACGAACGCCGCCAATACCATCTCGAAGGGCTGCTCCCGCCGGGCAGCAGTTCACTGGAATTGCAGGTTGCGCGTACCCATACGGAGCTGGCCGCTCTCGATAACGACCTGCAAAAATATCTCCTGCTGTCCGATCTCCAGGCGCGCAACGAGACCTTGTTCTACGCCACCATCATGTCCGATCCGGCGACGTTCATGCCGGTCGTGTACACACCGACAGTCGGCGAGGCGTGCCAGAAATTCAACCATATCTTCCGCGCGACACGGGGCATGTATCTGCCCATCTCGGCACGGGGAAGGGTGAAAGAGCTGCTGCAAAACTGGCCGGAAGAGGATGTTCGCTTCATCGTGGTGACGGACGGCGAACGCATTCTCGGACTGGGCGACCTGGGTGTCGGTGGGATGGGCATTCCTATCGGCAAGCTCTCGCTTTATACGGCCTGTGCAGGTGTACCCCCTCAACATTGCTTGCCGGTGACGCTGGACGTGGGCACCAATAACCGCGACCTGCTCGACGATCCCTTGTATCTGGGTCTGCGTCAGGAACGTGTACGCGGCGACGAATACCATGCATTCGTGAACGAGTTCGTCGAAGCAGCGCTGGAACTGCATCCGAAATGCTGCATCCAGTGGGAAGACTTCGCCAACTTCAATGCCGTGCCGCTGCTCGCACGATACAAGGATAAGATCTGCACCTATAACGACGACATCCAGGGCACCGCCGCCGTCGCGCTGGCGGGGATTTTCGCGGCGCTCCACATCTCGAAGCAAAAGCTCGTCGACCAGCGCTTCCTGTTCCTGGGCGGCGGCTCGGCGGGAACCGGCATTGCCGAGCTGATCAGCCAGGCGATGGTGCTGGAAGGCTTGAGTATCGACGAAGCACGCTCGCGCAGCGCGCTGTTCGACGTGAACGGACTGATGGTGAAAACGCGCCAGGACCTGGCCGATTTCCAGAAGCCTTTCGCCCTGGATCATGCACCCGTGAATACATTTGCCGACGCGGTGAAGGCGCTGAAACCGACGGGCATCATTGGTGTCAGTACCGTGCCGAAGCTGTTCAACCGGCAGGTGATCGAGGCGATGGCGGAGATCAACGAGCGTCCGATCATCTTCCCGTATTCCAACCCGACCTCACGCTCCGAGTGCACGGCCGAGGAAGCGTACCGGTGGTCCTCGGGGCGCGCTATTTTCGCGAGCGGCAGTCCGTTCCCGCCAGTGGAAATTGAAGGGCGCACGTTTGTGCCCGGGCAAGGCAACAACGTCTATATTTTCCCCGCGCTGGGCATGGCCGTGTTCGCCACGCAGGCGACCCGGGTCACGGACGAAATGTTCATTGTCGCGGCCAAGGCAGTGGCCGAGCAGGTCTCCGAAGCCAGTCTCGCAACCGGCTTGATCTATCCGCCGCAGAGCAAGATTTTCGAAGCCTCGCTCCATGTGGCCGTGCGCGTGGCCGAGTGTATTTTCGATAATCAACTCGCGCGCGTGCCAAGACCGGACGACATCACCGCGCTGATCCGCGACTGCGCTTACAAACCGGCTTACGCCCCACTCTAAGTCGGGCGGGCGTTTGATTTTTCCGCAAGCCGGAACATGTCGAACGCTTTCTGTCAGATCGGGCCGGGGCTCTTGTGTGGAGAGCCGGGCCCGATTGGTTTCACTCTGCTTTCATTGCGCAGGGGCGCTATGCGAGCGCGGCCCGGATCCGGTCGATCGCTGTGATCTTCGGCGCTTCCTCACCAAGCCGTTCACGAGGGCACCACGGGTACGGTAGCGCATCGGCCCATCGCAGGATCGGTTCGACCGTGTCCTGCGGTAGCGTCGTCATCTCTTCTATCGTGATCCGGAGTTGCCGGACCTGTCCGGAATTCTCCGCCGCGAGCCAGTCGTATCGGCCGAAACCGGCGCGCGCCAGGCCGGTGCCTTTCTCCGACATACACACAAGCCAGTCGCAACTGAACGCTGGTCCTGAGATGGGCGGCTCGCCGATGCAGAAGGTGTAGACGTTCTCATAGCGCTGCCCAAACTCGCTCACCAGAACGGTCGAAATAGCTGCCGCGCCTTTGACCGTAGCCGGGAACGAGATTTCCGAGGTGTTCACTTGCATCGTGAGTTCGGCATCGGCGGTAAAT
This sequence comes from Caballeronia sordidicola, assembly GCF_000729995.1. GTDB lineage: Bacteria > Pseudomonadota > Gammaproteobacteria > Burkholderiales > Burkholderiaceae > Caballeronia > Caballeronia sordidicola_A. The sequence goes on from NZ_JNFG01000030.1 coordinate 11,765, forward strand.
GCATCGGCGATCAAAAATGGACGGTTGCCGTCCTTCGCCCGAATATAGGTTTCGATGGATTTTTGCAGGGTGATCATGGGCGGTTCAGTGACTCTGCTGACGAGGTAGAGATGGGTGCGGGCCCAAGTCTATCGCCGCGCGGCTGTTGCGGGGCGGTATCCCTTTGCCCTTAGCGGGCATGGGCGCGGGGCCTTATTGAGGGTTGTGCCGCTGGATAAATCCCGCTCAGAGCCAGTGATTGGGTCATATCGGATCACCAAGCTTGGGATAATTGCTTCCTCGAACGCAAGTTTTCGCGTAGATTTGCGACCGCGAAACAATTGTTACCCGGAAAAGTAAGAGGAAACCATTCATGACCATTGCCCGGCGAATCCGCGAAGTGTCCAAGTTGAGCGGCGATTTCCTGCTGCGTTCAGGCAAGCGCAGCAACACCTACTTCGACAAATATCGCTTCGAGTCCGATCCCGTGTTGCTGAAAGCAATTGCGGAAGCGATGGTGCCCCTGATCCCCCCAGGCACCGAAGTATTGGGCGGTCTCGAGATGGGCGGCATACCTATCGTGACCATGCTCAGCCAGGTGACCGGCTTGCCGGCCGCGTATATCCGCAAGGAAGCGAAAGAGTACGGCACCTGCAAGTATGCGGAAGGCGCCGAGCTGGCCGGACGCAAGCTCGTGCTGGTCGAGGACATTGTGTCGAGCGGCGGCGCGATCTCCGACGCGGTAGCCAAACTGCGCGCCGACGGCGTGCCGGTCTCGCTGACGCTGTGCGTGATCGACCGTGAAAGCGGCGGTAAGGAAATGCTCGAAGGAATCGGGATCGAATTGAAATCCCTCTATACCTTCTCGCAGATAGAAGCAGGGCAGTAAGTGAGCCAATGAGCGGGCCATTAAGCCTAATTTCTGCTGAACCTTCACCCTGAGCTTCCATTCCTGAGCGGCCGAGCATGCAGCTTCTCGATCATGTTTCCATCGGTGTTCCCGATCTCGACATCGCCCGGCGTTTCTACGACGCGATCATGAGCACGCTCGGTGCCGCGAAGGTATACGACCTTCCCGACGCGCTGGGATATGGCGAGCGATGCACCCCACAGGACGCTGCGTCGACCTATCTCGCGGTGTACCTGGATCCGGGCGCGATTGGCGAAAACAAGCGGCACTGGTGTTTCAAGGCCGCGTCCCGTGCGCAGGTCGACGCGTTCCACGCGGCCGGCCTTGCGGCGGGGGGGCGCTCGGACGGTCCTCCAGGGCTACGCTCTGACTATCATCCAGGCTATTACGCTGCGTTCCTCCATGATCCGGCGGGTAATCGTGTTGAAGCGGTGTGCCATCTCGTCGCCTGAAGCCTGGTTTGCCCACGCCTCGCTAAGCTTTCGCGCTACCCGAAAAATAGTTGTAGGCGCCGGAGAAGTCATCGGTGGTAATGGCTTGTTCGCCGGTCTTGTCGATAATGATTTTGCCTTCTCGCTGCAGTACGAAACGTGGCGTGCCGGCTCGGGCATCCGCGCTGATATGTGTGACCCCTGCGGGCACATCCAAGCGCGTGATAGAGCCCTGCACCGACACCACAAGCACCGCCGGCGCCGTCAGGAACACTGACACGTGAATCTGCGACGACAGTGGTTCGCGGCTGCGCGGTGGCGTGCTGGCATCGTGTGCGTCCGGCGAATGCTGATGATCCTGCCCAAGCGGATTCAGCCGATAAAAATAGAACAGTTGATCCTGCGTGATGGCAGGTTTGCTCCCCGATTTGAACCATTCGATGTAGTACCGGCTCGCATCGAGATAACCGGTATGCGAGAGCAGATCGCCGAAGCGATCGTCGTAGACATGAGCGCGACCGGTGCCGCCGATGGGCGCCACATACGTGGATTCGGCCCAGTCATTCCAGGTCACGATCTGCACCCACGTCGCACCGGACGCGATCGCCGCTTCCCATTCGGTCGCCATGCCAGAAAAGCCGCTGGTTTCGAACGCACGATAGTTGGTGCCCGCACGCAGCCCGCGATAATACGGCGTGACCGGCGCCATGAAGACCTTGCCCCGGCTCTTGAGTTCCGCATTGAGCGCCTCAGTGGACCTCGCGATCAGGTTTGGCGAACCCGCTGCGCCGAAGTAGAAATATCCATCAGCAGTACCAAGGTGTTCCACAATTTCAGAGGCTTCACGTGCGGATATCTGCCGCTCGCCCGACGACGGGAAAAAGTGCGGCACGAAGAATGCGCCCAGCCGGCGGGCTTCGCGCATGAGCGCGGCGCCATTAGTGAAATCCTTGCCTCCCGCGGCATAGGCAGACAGCACGGGTTTGTTATCAACGAACAATTGCGCCTTGAGACCGCGCGTAGTGGCGACTATGTCCTCGATTTCGTCCTGCGCCCGGCCGTCGGCGGAGACGAACAGTTTGAAGTCGAAGTTCAGACGCGCGGCTGCATCGTACAGGCGCAGCACGCGTTGTTTATAGTGCGGCTCGCTGCGATCCCACCCGCCGCAATTGAGTGCGAAGCCGTCGATGCCGCGCGCGTGCGCGTCACGGCATTCCGATTCATAAGAGGCAACGGTTGCGTGCGGGCCGCCACGCGGCCACGCGACCATGTAGTGAGCGAAGACGCGTTTGCGAAGACTCTGCGCTGCAGGTGGCGGTACGGCGGCGTGAGCGCCAAGAGGGACAGTGCAGGGCAGCGACAAGCAGGCAAGCATGAAGCGACGGCGGCCCGGGATGGGACGTGATGGCATGGCGGGCAGGCTCGAAGAGTGTCTGCTCCAATACTAGCCAGATCGTGAGGACTGCATGGGGAAGTTATGCACGCGGACAACGTGGCCGAAACCAGCCGCGAGATTATGAATGCGAGTGCACTGAATCTCGGTTCACCCTGATGCGTCGGCGTTAGCAATCCAGAGGATCGTTAAACGTTTTGCTGTTAGCCGTACAACCGCAGGTCTTGTTGCTATTGAGTCTGGTCGGCGTCAGTTGAGCTTTGCTGGTGCCGATGCCCCCGACCACGTCCGGTTGCGGCCGGAGCGCTGGCTTGAACCGGCGGCGCAGGCGGATGATTGATGTACTGGAAATTCTGCGCAATTGCCGAGTTGGCTACGTCCGGGCTCGACTGCGCGTAAGTGGAGGAAATTGAAGAAATGAAGAGGAGGCAAGCGACGGCCGGTGCGAACGGGATACGGTTCATTAGTGACTCGTTTGTTTGTGAATAAAAAAACGGCCCACCCAAGAGGGCGGGCCAAGCTGCAGTCACTTGCATCACTCACAACCGCGTCTTGGGAGAAGACGCGTAATAAGTGTATGTCGTGCTTGCGTCTCATGCGTTGCAAGACTGCTTACATGCGTTACACCGCATGACAAGCGGTCTTTGAAAAATGGGAGGAACAAGCCTTGCGTATACATGGATGCACTGCATGCCGCAGCCCATGCAGCCGAATCGATGAGCGTGCAGCGTTCGGATAGATTACGAAATGCCGACATTACATACCTATCGACTGAAGTATTGGCCACACTTATCCCATGTTTCAATTCGCGTCCTGAACTGCGTTTGATTCACGTAAACCCCAGTGACTTTTAGCGCAAAAAATTACAGAAAGTTGTTATCCATTTCGCTTTCGGGCCGTTAACAAGGGGAATAGGTGAACAACCATCGACCGGCGGAAACCTCCTGGGACGCGTGATTGACGACATCATCAACTTCAGTGCCGGTTGATGCGTGTTGATGAACTCGTCCGCCGATGTCGGCGTCTGTATTACCTGTGCCTGAATAACCCGCTTTGTGAAGCCACTTCACTTATTACCCGCCTCACACTTATGGAAAACACCATGAAGAAAATCGTTATTGCCCTCGCTCTCGCAGCAGCATCATTCGGCGTCGTCGCTTCGGCCTCCGCCGAGGAGTATCACCATCATCGCGAATGCCACAAAGTGAAGGTGCATCACCATTGGGAAAATCGCTGCCATTGATTACGGGAAGCTTTCCGGTTGCTCGATGTGTCGGCACGGCATCGATAGCCGGTTAAATTCGCAACATCAGCAGCGAGATCTTCACGATCTCCGGCATGACGATTAAGCACGATTAACCACGATTAAGCAGTTTTTGAAAAAGCCGTTCCGCATTTCGCCGGAACGGCTTTTTCGCATCCAGCGTTTCACTGCGCGACGGGTACCTTGATGCTGTCGTATTGCAATGACTGCTTTGACGGACAAAGGCATACAAGAGAACAAACAACAGAAGAAAGATCGTCGCGAGCAACCCCGGAGCGCATAGAATAATCGCACGACGAATAAGTGCTAATGCTCGGCAAGGACCGGGAACAGACCGGGAGTGATGAGGCAATCGAAAGTTGGGACGCGCATGCAAGGCAATGACGGATTGCGTGGGTAATTGCGGCTTTAGGGGAACCGCTTCCGCCCAAGCGGGCGGGTCGATCGGCGAATTGCGAACAGACGCGGGTCGGCTCGGGTCCGATAAGCGCCAGACAGCCAGACAATAAGGCCTTAGCGTTGGAAGCCTTCGAATGTTAAAAAGACCCACTATTTTCTTTCGGCTAAGAGCGGCTTTAGCGCGCCATCCGAATGCAATAGGTCTAGGCAGCATCGCTTTCTCAGTGATCGTGCTCGGGTTCGCCCTGGCTGTTCTGGTGCAGGCGCGCCAGGACGCGACCGCTCGCGCTGTCGAGAATGCGGACAACCTCGCGCGCGTCATTGAACATGACATCACCTACACCTCCCAACTCATGGACCTCTCTATTCGAGCGGCCGTGGACGGTGCACAAGACGCGGACGTCATGCGGCTGCCGGACCACCTGAGACGGGAGCTTCTCTTCGACAGATCCGCTAGCGCCAGCCAGTACATAGGCTCGTTGTTGTGTCTTGATTCGCGGGGCAGGATCATTGTGGATTCCACAAGCGCGGTTCCGCGCAGCGTGGATCTGGCCGATCGCACATGGTTCACCGTTCATCGCGACAATCCGAACCTGGGGCTGTTCGTCAGCCGTCCATTGCAGTCGCGCCTCAATCCAGGCGAAGTCGATCTCATGTTCAGCCGGCGGGTGAACCATCCTGATGGGTCGTTCGCCGGTGTGGTGGTAGCGGCGTTTCGGCTCGACTATTTCCAGAACTTGCTGTCGGGCGTCAAGCTCGGGCCCGGTGGGAACATCACGCTCTTGCAGGATGACGGCCATGTGATCCTACGTTATCCGAATGATGGCATCCAGGTCGACGGGAACTTTAGCGGAAGAAAAAACTTCGAGCGATTCAAGCAGACGCATGAGACGTCGTTCATCAGCACGTCTGGAAACGATGGTGAGGAGCGGCTCTATAACTTCCGCAAGTTCGACAAGCTGAAGATGATCGTGATCATTGCGCCCGCGACCCGTTACGTCTTCGCGGACTGGACCAGCCGGGCCTGGTACATCGGTATTGTCACTGCGCTGCTGATCGTTGGGCTGTTATTTGCCGCGCAGCTTCTCTCCGTGGAATTCAGGCACAGGCTGGTCGTGGAGCAGCAGTTGCGCGACATGACCCGTATCGACGGGCTGACGGGTCTGAGTAACCGCCGCAGTTTGGACGATCGTCTCATGCTCGAATGGCACCGTTCGAAACGCTCGAAAAAACCCCTGGCGCTTTTGTTCGTGGATATCGACCGGTTTAAAAGCTACAACGACACGTACGGCCACCAAGCCGGTGACGACGCGTTGACCGCCGTGGCGCAGGCGATCGCGCGTAACAGCCAGCGGCCGGGCGATATCGCCGCACGTTTTGGGGGCGAGGAGTTCGTCGTGGTGCTGCCGGAAACGGACGGTGCGGCGGCGGCTGTGGTTGCAGCCGCTATCCACGCGGCTGTGCGTGGACTGGCTATCGAACACAACGGGAGCGAACATGGGGTCATCACGGTGAGCATCGGCGTAGCGTGTACCGACACCGAAGAAGTGTCCGACGCGCTCGCGCTGATCAAAGCGGCAGACCAAGCCGTGTATCGGGCGAAGGCGTCAGGCAGAAACCAGACCAGCATGGCCGAGCCATTCGGCGGAGCGGCCGTTACGACCTAGGTCGGATTTAAGTACCCGCAGCTTCATGCAAGGCCACACACATCAGGTGTGAGCCATTGCTAAAGCGTAATACGCAATGCGCGACCTTAGGCTGATCCTTAGGCAGATAGTGACGAGCACGCGCCCTGGCGTTCGTTTGGCTGGTTTTGAACGAAGAGGCCAGGGCGTTGACGGTGTCCCTCATGTTGCTCGCGGCAACATTCTTTCAACAGCGCTCTCAGGCCGCGCCGGTGACCGGCGCCTTATCACGCATCAACGTAACATGCTGCCGGGCCGCCTCGTTGGCATGAGCTAGCGCGCGCACGGCTAGGGAAAACGCTAGCTGGGTGTCGTGAGCGACAGCGCTGCGGTCATCGTCGAAGAGTTTGGCTGCGTGTCGCAAATGCTGCGCCGCCTGCCCATGGAGTTCCGCCGCCGTTGCGTGATGCTGCGCTGCGGTCGTGTTTTCGGCGGAGCCTGTCGGCGCTGGCAATACCGTCGACGCACCCGCGTTATGTTTGACGACACTGTTGGCTTCATCTATGGCGTGAAGCGCGTAACCGTGCGCCATGATTGCCTGGTGGGCGGCGTGGTCGTAGTCCTTGCCCGCTCCGAAATGATGTGACGCCTCGCGGTGAAATCGCGCGGCCTGCTCGTGATGCGACGCTGCGGCTTCGAGATGTCCCTTTTTACTTTGTTTTGTGTTCATGGTTGCTCCTCCTGTACAGCGTGTCCGACTTCGACGTTGGACCCGTTGCGTGAGCCATGCAACCGCCACGCAACCGGCCGGAACCTATCCAATGAATTTACGCTTCTTCGGTTCGCCAAGGTTTTTTTTCGCAAGCGTCACACGTGCGCCGCCATCGGACAGTTGTCAGGAAAGTGCATCCAGCAGGCCATACCACGCCACGCCCGCGCTGATATAGACGCGCTGCAATGCATGAAAGGGGATCGGTTTGATCGATGTGGGCGGCAGAGGCAACCCCTGTGCCGCACCGCTCATGAACGCGGCCAGGTGTTTGCCCAGGGTTGTCGCCATGGCGATGCCGCGTCCGTTGTAGCCCAGCGCAATCGTCAAGCCTTCGGCAGGCGTGTGAACATGCGGCAGAAAGTCCCGTGTAATGGCAATGCGTCCCGCCCATCGATATTCATATTCGATGCCTTCGAGTTGCGGATACATCAACCGCGCCGCGCGTTCAAGGTGCGCCCAATCGGCGGCAGTACGCGGATCGCGGAAGGGACCGCGGCCGCCCATCAGCAAGCGGCCGGCGGCGTCCTTGCGGAAATACAGCAAGAGCCGCCGCGAGTCCGACGCGACTTCGCGTCCAGGCAGCACAGTCGCTGCGATATCGTCGGGAAGAGGCCGGGTTGCGACAATGAAACTGTTCGCCGCGATCACCGATTGTGCGAGACCGGGCCAAAGCGCATCGGTATAACCGTTGGTCGCGAGCAGCACCTGTTTCGCATCGATGACAACACCGCCCGCACAGCGTACGCGCCATCCTTCAGAGCTTCGTTCAAGCGCGACGGCGCGGGTGGCGCCGTGAATAGCGACACCCGCTGCCATCGCCGCGCGCGCCAGTCCACGCGCGTAACTCAGGGGCTGCACGCTGCCGGCGCGTTTGTCGATCCAGCCGCCCACGAACGTTTCGGTGCCCAGCCGCTTAGCAACCTGAGAGCGGTCGAGTAGTTCAATAGGCGCACCGCGAGCTTCCCACTGCCGCGCGCGGGCGTGCAGCGTGCTGAGCAGCTTGTCCGAATGCGTAGGTTGAATCCAGCCATTGCGCGTGGCGTCGCATTGGATATGGTGGCGTTCGATCAGGTCGAAGACCGTGTCCGCGGCGCCGCCTGCAATCTGCGCGAGTGCTTCGCCATCGCGTGATCCATATCGGCGGATGAGTTCGTCGGGGTCGTATTTAAGCCCCGGGATCACCTGGCCGCCGTTGCGGCCGGACGCGCCCCAGCCCGGTTCATTCGCATCGATCACGCAGACTTTCAAGCCGTGCCCGGCAAGATGCAAGGCGCTCGACAGACCCGTATAACCCGCCCCGACGATCAGCACATCGGTCTTGACGGAGGTATCGAGCGGCGGGGTATCGACGGCCGGTTCCGCAGTCGCGGCCCAGAGAGAGGGCGGCAACGGTCGTGCAACTTCAACAAGGCTCATGTTGGATATTCAGGTCGAAGGCGCGTCGGAGGAGGTGAGCACCCGGCGCAGGAAATCGCGCGTGCGAGGATGTTGCGGACGTTCGAGAAGATCGGCTGCGGCGCCTTCCTCGCAGATGGTGCCGTCGTAGAGAAAGCACACCCTGTCCGCCACTTCGCGCGCAAAGCTCATTTCGTGCGTGACGACAATCATCGTCATGCCGTCATAGGCAAGCTGGCGCATGACGCTCAGGACCTCACCGACCAGCTCCGGATCAAGCGCGGAGGTAGGTTCGTCGAACAGGATGGCCTTGGGCTCCATGGCGAGCGCGCGGGCGATCGCCACGCGTTGCTGCTGGCCGCCTGACAATTCCGACGGATAAGCGTCCATACGATGCCCGAGCCCGACCTTGTCGAGCAGATGGCGCGCCTTGTCCCGGGCCTGCACACGGCCTTCTTTTTTCACGAACACCGGACCCTCGCAGACGTTCTCCAGCGCGGTACGGTGCGGCCACAGGTTGAAGCGCTGGAACACCATGCCCACTTGCATGCGCAATTCGTGAATGTGATGCGAGCGGGCATCGACTGCTCTGCCATCCACGGTGATCGTGCCGGCGTCATGCGTTTCCAGGCCGTTGATGCAACGCAGGAGCGTTGATTTACCCGACCCCGACGGGCCGATCAGGCAGACCACCTGACCCGCTTCCACGTTGAGGCTGACGCCCTTGAGCACTTCCTGATCGTGGAAGCGTTTATGAATCGATTCGACCTTGATCATCGTTTCCCCTTGAGGCCGAGACGGCGTTCGAGGCGGCGCAAGCCATAGACGAGCGGCAGGCTGAGCGCGAGATAGAGCAACGCGACCAGCGTGAATACCGTCATGTTCTGGAAGGTCGACGATGCAATCAGCTGCCCGGCACGCGTCATTTCAGCGACCGTGATGGTGGATGCAAGCGACGAGTCCTTCAACATCATCACGAGCGTGTTGCCGTAGGACGGCAGTGCGATCTTGAACGCTTGCGGCAACACCACGCGGCGCATGATCAGTCCGCCGCGCATGCCGATGGATTGCGCCGCTTCTATCTGACCGTGATCGATCGCCTGGATACCCGCGCGAAAATTCTCCGCCTGATAGACGGAATAGGCGATGCCCAGCCCGATAAAACCAGCCTGGAACGCTGACAAACTCACGCCGAGATCGGGCAGGACGAAGTAGATATAAAAGAGCTGGACGATGATCGGCAGACCGCGGATCACGTTGATGAACGTCGAGGCCGCGTGCGAGGCGACCTTGTTCGACGACACGCGCATCAGCGCCAGCAGGAGTCCGAGCAGCGTGCTCAGGATGAACGAGCAGAAGGTGATCTCGATCGTGACGACCGCGCCTTTCAGCAGGATCGGCAGGAACTCGATGGCGTTCTGGAAGAACATGGCTTCAATCCTCTCTGTGCTGAGGATGTGTTTATTCCACCTGCCACTTCTTGATGATCTGCATCAGGGTGCCGTCCGCCTTGATCTTCTTGATGCCTGCGTTCAACTGGTCGAGCGTCGCTGTGTCCCCCTTGCGTACGACGAAGCAGACCTGACCCACCACTTCCGGCTGATACTCGTTGACCAGACGCAATTGCGGATTCGGGTTGTGCTGAAGCTGGTAAGCAATGATCGGATGGTCGCCGAAGCCGGCCTTGATGCGTCCAAGCGCGACGTCGCGCATGATGTCGGCGACGGAATCGTAGGTGCGCACTTCCTTGAAAATACCTTTCTTGTTAAGCGCGTCGACAAACGCCGTGCCAACCTGAGCGCCCACCACTTCGCCTTTGAGCGAGTCCATTGACGGGTATTTGCCGGTGTCGTCAGCGCGCACGATGAGGCCTTCGCCATACGAATACACCGTGTCCGAGAAGTCGACGACTTGCTGGCGCGCCGGCGTCTTCAGCATGGCGGCAGAAATAATGTCGATCTTCTTCGTGGTCAGCGACGGAATTAGTGAGGAGAACGTTGTTTGTTCAATACTGACGTCAAAGCCTGACGCCTTTCCGGTCGCCGTGATGGCATCGACCAGCAAGCCCTGGATCGAGTTGGACTTGACGTCGAGGAACGTGAACGGCACGCCCGTCGCCGTCGCCCCGACCGTATAAGTGGCGGCAGCGGCCACCGACAGGGCCGGCGCGCCCGCGAGCAGCAATCCCGTTGCAAAGACACAGGCGAAGCGTTTGACGAACTGGAACATGAGGCTCTCCACTGATTGGGAAGGATCGGTCAAAAAATCGGTAAATGATGTTTGACGTATCTTATTCGAGACAAAAAAATCGTCAATCGAAATATACGTATCGATATTCGATATGGTAGTGTTGCATAATGATCTCGAACCGTGAGCCAAACAATTGGGTAAATCCATGAACCGAACCAGACCGGACCTTCAAGCGGACGTGCCTGCAATGGCTGTTGATGCGCCAGATGCACCGGATGCGCTGTTTAATCAGTCGCTGGAGAAGGGCATTGCGGTTTTGCGAGCGTTCAGCGCGCAGCGGCGAACGATGACGCTACCGGAGGTCGCGGAGGCAACGTCGATCACGAAGAGTTCGGCGCAGCGCATGATCTACACGCTGGAAAAGCTCGGATATGTGAAGAAACATCCGCGCACCAAGCGTTACCAGCTTGCGGTGAAGGCGATGCAGATTGGCTTTAACTACCTGTCCGCGGATACGTTGATCGATGTCGCCAATCCGTTCCTGTCCGAGCTGACGAATGTAACGGGGGAGACGACCAACCTGACCGAGCCGGATGGGGTCGAGATGGTTTATGTCGCGCGCTTTGTGTGTACGAAATTCTTGCCAATTCACATGCCTATTGGCAGTCGCATCCCCATGTATTGCACAGCGTCAGGGAGGGCCTATCTGGCGGCGTTGCCGGAGGATGAGTCACGCGTGCTGCTGGAGGGGAGTGAGCGTGTGGTGCATACGCAGTACACGGTGACGGATCTCGGCGAGATTGATTCTCGGCTGGTGCAGGGGCGGCTTAGCGGGTATGCGTCGAACAGGGAGGAGTTGTTTATCGGCGATATGACCATTGCAGCGGCCGTGGTCGACGGGGAGCGGCGACCGGTGGCGTCGGTGCATGTCGTGGCGCCCACGAGCCGCTGGTCGCTCGCCGAAGCAGAGCAGCGCTTGGCGCCTGCGGTGATTGATTGCGCGCGCGGAATCAGCAATTCGATCCGTACGCTGGGATAGGTTTTTCGTTCGCACTCCTCCAGCTGAACCCCTTGGACGGGTGCGAACGAAAATGTGCCTGCTTCAATACCCCGTCAATACCCCGGCGGCGGAGGCGGCGGCATTCCGGGCGGCGGTGGCGGAGGAGGGGGTTGCGTCGAATAAACGCCTTGCGGCGGCGCTGCGCTCATCATGCGCCCGCGCATTGGCACCCGATTACCGTTCGCATACATGCACTGCAGGTAAGCATAGTCATAGCGCCGCTGAACGTCGTAGGCCGAACCTTGGGTGTTGCTCGCACCAAACATACTGCCGGCCAGCAAGCCGGCGCCGGCGCCAATAGCTGCACCCGAACCGCCGCCGAACGCCGCACCTGCCGCTGCGCCCAACGCGGTACCGACCACCGCACTGCCCACCGCGCTGTTGCTGACGGCCTGATTGGTCGAGTCACCGCCAACCTGCTGATACGCGAACTGGCGACACGAACCGTCATCTGCGCGGAACTGGTCGAAAGTCTTGTTCGTGCCGGGAAGGGCCATTACGCTCGGTCCCTGAGGCACTACGGCGCAACCGCCAAGAATGCCCAGCGACACCCCCATCGAAACGAGTAATGCAAGTCTTGGATACTTCATGACGCTTTGATCTTCCGTTCAAGGATTACTGAGAGTTGCCTGGCTGCGGCGCCACGGGACGCCAGCCGGCCGGGCATTCCTTCACATACGGGTAATACGCTTTCGATGCCTCGCAGTAGTACCAGGACCCGCCTTGTTGTCCAGAGGCATCGGCCGATGGCCCCGGACCCTGCGCGGGTCCCTGTTCGACGTAGTTCACCGGCGGCGCCGGCACAGCCATGACCGGCGGGTAAACGGGCGCATAAGGGTAGTAATACGGAACGGGCGCAACTGGATAGTAATAAGGCAATCCCACCCCCACACCCACAAAAACACGTGCAGCATCTGCCGGCACGCAGATACAGGCTGCGGCGACAGCCACCGCCGCCAGCGGCAAGCAAGAATTCAGGCGTTTCACGACATTTCTCCCAACCTGGTTTGACGACACGCTCCCCCGATTCCTTTATCGCAAGCAGATATCGGACCGTCCCGCCATCCGCTGCATTAAAGGAGCACAACTGAACGCTAATTCAGTTGACCACGAAGTGCCATTACAGACGTTACGCGCCATTTTTCCGATCGTTACAAAACGGCATTTAACGCCCCTATTCGCAAGATGATTGACAGCGTTCAGTAATATTTTCTTTGAAAACCGATCGTGAAATCGTCTGTCATTTTGCGCGCTTGCAAGCGGATACAAGCATTCGCCCATTTATCACGCTGTATGGTTCTTAAGATTGAAAACGATCAGCTCGCCCGAAAATTCCAGGCGCGCCGTGTTGTTCACATGAGACGCCGAATCGTCATCAGGCACAAGAGCGGCCGCCCGCGAACGTGTGCGCGCGCAACGGTCGGCGCGAAGGGCGGTTGGATCGAAGAGAAGAGAACGGACTGACGCAGCGGTGGAGGAAGCAAAAGCGCGGCGCTTCGTGGTGGTGAAGTACGCAACGGTGGCCGGCAACGGGAGCAGCGAAGCCGGATAAAGCTGTGGTGCGGCAGCGGTTCCGGCCGCGCCATGATGCGGACCTTGACGCCTGTCCCGTGGTCCGCGAACAGGTGAAACGCGGACCACCGGTGTCAAGCCGCACAATCCCGCTTATTGCCGCGTTCCCGCTCTGATCGCTTCGGCGAAACGTTTGATGTAGACCGCCGATGCATCGCTGATTGCCCAATACACCATGCCGTCCTGACGCCACTCGACCAGTGAATAACCATCGTCGGATTGCGTGACCAGGGGCGTGGACGACGACGCGCTTTTGCCATCGCCTTTGCCGTGATCATCGGGGAAGACGTACAAGTCGATCGGATGCTTCAGATACCGGTAGATCATCACGGCAACGGGGCGATGATCCACATAGTCCAGCCGCCCGCCGACCAGCGGAAAGCCTTGCGCCTGGGGATCGACCACGGGCGGCGCATAGTCAATACGCCCGTTGAACCAGGGCTTGACCGTATGCTGGTCGCTCGACAGCACATCCATCGTGCGCTCCGACATCAGCGCCCGTACATGGCTTGCGACGATCTCCTGTTGCACATCCGCGCCACGGGGCGGCTGCTGGGTCCAGAGCAGCGTCATGAAGACCAGCGAGCACAAGCCGATTCCCGCGACTCCGCCGCCGATGAACGGCAGGCCCGCCATGCGCCATGACCCGTTCCAGAACGATGGCTTTTGCTGCGCTTCCTTAGCTTCCTTAGCTTCCTTGGCGGCTTCGGCGTTTAACCGCGCCTGCACCTGCGCACGCAGGGATTGCGGTGCCCGTTCGTAAAGCGAGCCGTCACGCAGCTTTTCAGCAAGAGATGAATTAGATCTAGTTTCCACGCCTGGACTCCTCGGGACCTGCGGGTGGCGCTTTGACCAGACGGATTGCCTGCTGGTCCGACCCACCCTGGGCCGCCTTGACTGCTGTGCATAACATGCGCCGCGCCCGCGAAAGCCGCGACATCACCGTCCCCATCGGTATCCCCGCCACCGCGGCCACATCCTTGTAGCTCATGTCTTCCAGCTCACGCAACACGATCACTTCACGATATTCAACCGGCAACGTAGCCAACGCCCGATGCACGAGTTCGGTCTCGTCCTGACGCACGGCCAGCTTCTCCGGATCTTCGCCGCTTTCATCGGCCCAGCCGGGAAGCTGGTCGTCGACATTGAGCGAGTCGTCGTAGGGCGTGGCATCCGCGCGGTTATGTTGCCTGCGCCATTCGGTGAACCACGTGTTGCGCACGATCGCCAGCAGCCAGGCGCGCGGATTGTCGCCCTCATAGCCATCGAAGAAACGAAAGGCTCTCAGGAAGGCTTCCTGCACGACGTCGTCGGCGTCCGCGGGACTGCCGCTCAACCAGCGCGCAAGGTTATACGCCGCGTCAAGATGCGGCAGCATCACCGCGTCGAAGCGATTCGGCGAGTGCTTCGCCATTGGTACTCTCCCTGGCAACCGGTGTTGCCGTGGAACGTGCTGAACGTGCGCCACGCGCCAACGCGCATGACGGACCGCCGGTGGGTGTGCAATACCGCGATATTGCACTACCGCACTACAAGACGCCGGCTCTCAACTGTACTTACTCGCCGGCTTCCTGATTTATTCCCGATTATGCGAGGTTATCGAAAAAATTTACCGGGAATAAAGCCATGGGCCTCTGAGTTTGGTGGGCATGGGGAAATGCTTCCCCACCTTGCATCGCTGTTTTGCATACCCACCCACAGGAGCCGATCATGTCAGACCTCGACCGAAAAATCCTATTACCAGAATCCCTCACGGAACACGGCGCCAGACGCCGCACAGCACTGACGTGCATGGCATGGGCCGGCGCCGGCATGCTGTGGACAATGAACGGCGGCGTGCCTGGCTCCAAGCTGATCGGCGGCACCGCGGAGGCAGCCGAAGTCAACCGTCATGCGTTCAGCTTCGTGCAGATCAGCGACAGTCACATCGGCTTCAGCAAGGACCCGAACCTCGACCCGGCGAGCACCTTGAAGGAAGCCGTCGACAAGATCCGCACGAGCTCGGAGAAGCCGAAGTTCATCATCCATACCGGCGACATCAGCCACCTGTCCAAGCCTGACGAATTCGACACCGCCACGCAGATCATCGGGAGCGCCGGGCTCGACGTGCACTACGTACCGGGCGAACACGACGTGCTCGTCGACGACGGCGGTTCGTATTTCGAGCGCTTCGCCAAACCCTCGGCCCCGAAGTGGTACAGCTTCGACCAGAACGGGGTGCATTTTATCGGCTTGACCAATGTGCTGGATCTGCGTGGCGGCGGCCTGGGGTTTCTCGGCGATGAGCAACTGGCGTGGCTGAAGAAAGACCTGCAGGCACGCACGAGCAGCACGCCGATTGTCGTGTTCGCGCATATCCCCCTCTGGTCTTTGTATCCGCAATGGGGCTGGGGAACGGACGACAGCGCGCAGGCGCTGAGCATGATGAAGCGCTTCGGTTCGGTCACGGTGCTTAACGGCCATGTGCATCAGGTCGCGCAAAAAGTTGAAGGCGAGATCAGCTTTTACTCCGCGTTGTCGACCGCATTTCCGCAACCCGCGCCGGGCACCGCGGCAGGTCCCGGTCCGATGAAAGTTCCTGCCGATACGCTGCGCAAGATGCTGGGTGTGCGTTCGGTCAACTATATCCCGGGCAAGACCGAGCTGGCCGTTGTCGATTCACGGCTCAGCGCATGAGCGCCAACTTGAACCAAGCGGAGAATGATGATGGCAATACTTGACTATCGGCGTGCACGGCTGGCCAAGACGCTCTCTAAAACAATGGCTGCACTTTGCCTCGCAACGACGCTGGCGGCCCCGCCAGCCTTCGCGGCCCAGGCTACGCCGGCGACCACCGTAGTGATCGACAATTTTTCGTTTAGTCCTGCTCAGTTATCCGTTGCAGCAGGGTCGACCGTGACGTGGGAAAACCATGACGATATGCCCCATACCATCGTCAACGATGCAACGCCGCGCGAATTCAAATCGGCGCCGCTCGATTCCGGGGAGAACTTTTCACAGACGTTTTCGAAACCCGGCACGTACAAGTATTTCTGTTCGATCCATCCGCACATGACGGGCACGATCGTCGTGAAATAAAGCGCTTATTGCTGCAAGCCGAGCCGATACCACGTCACCTGCCGGTACGGTTCACCGGGGCGCACGATCACGCTGCCCGCGTCCGCCATGTTGACCTGGTTAGGAAACGCGCCGGCCTGGAGACACAGGCCGGCGTGTTTGCCGTAACGCCGTCCATGCCGTCCCACGATGCCATCCAGATGATTGCCGGTATAGAACTGCACGCCGGGCGCGTTGGTTCCCATCGTCAATTCGCGGCCGCTGCCGGGGTCGTAAAGCCGCACGACGGGTTTGAGCGTCTTACCGTTTTCACCCACGACATAACAATGATCGAAGCCGCCGGCACGCGCGAGCTGATCGTGCGGCCAGTCGAGCCGCGCACCCAGCGGAGCGCTTGCGCGGAAGTCGAACGCATGGCCCGCGACCTGCGCGCGGCCTTCGGGGATCAGCGCAGCATCGACTTCGAAGAACGTGTCGGCATCGATGGAAATCACGTGGCCGCGGATATCGGCGGTTTCGTCGCCGGACAGGTTGAAGCACGCGTGGTTTGTCAGGTTGAGCGGCGTAGGCGCATCCGTTACAGCTTCGTACGCGAGCGTCAGCGTGCCGTCGTCGTCGAGCGTGTAGCGCAATGTGGTCGACACATTACCGGGGAACCCCGCGTCGCCCTCCGGCGACTCATGCGTGAGGACCAGTCCGCCGTCCACTTCCTGCGCGTCCCATAGTGCGCGATGAAAGCCTGCCGTACCGCCGTGAAGCAGGTTGTCGCCCTCGTTACGGTCAAGCGAATACGCGACATTGTCGAGCGCAAAGCGCGCGTTCTCGATGCGGTTTGCCCAGCGTCCGATCACGCCGCCCAGATAAGCATGGCCGGCGAAATATTCAGCGGGCGTATCGTGACCCAGCAGGACATCGGCCACGCGTCCCGTGCGATCGGCGGTATTCCACGAGACCAGCGTTGCACCGAGATCGCTGATGGCGACGCGCATGCCGTGCACATTACGCAGCGTGAATAGGCGCGCCACGTCGCCGCCGGGCAACTCACCCCAGCGTTCGACACTGACGCGCACGGAGCCTGGGCGGAGAGGGGTGGGCATATCGGCGAGGTTCATCAAGAGCGTGGATCAGCCTGGTTGTTCGCAGGACGCGACCGGCAGGCGCTCCTGGTATTCGCGCGGCGTACAGTCCAGCTCGCGGCGGAACACGGCGTACATGTATTGCAGCGATGTGAAGCCGCAGCGGATAGCGACTTCGGCGCTGGATAAATCGTGACGCGCGAGGAGTTGCTTGGCGATATCGAGTTTGTGATTCAGGATCTCCTGATGCACGGTGCAACCGAGTTCGCGGCGGAAGTGATCCTCCAGCGACGAGCGCGACACACCCACGTAGTCGGCCACTTGTTCGGTCTTGATGCCCTGGCACCCGTATTGCCGGATGTAGTGGCGCGCACGCATGACATAGGGACTCGACACCGGTTGATGACGCGTGGATTCAAGCACGTTGATGCCTACCGGCGGCACGAGGATGCGCCTGCCGTGAAAGCGCGCGCCGCCCAGCATCTGGTGCAGCAGATGCGCGGCTGTTCGGCCCATTTCCTCGGTTCCCTGGATCACGGAAGACAGCGGAATGCGGGTGAGCGAGCGTGTCAGCGGATCGTTGTCTATGCCGATGATGGCCACTTGCTCAGGCACGGCAATACCCGAGATCAGGCACGCCTGCAGCAGATGCCGCGCGCGGGCATCGGTCACGGCGATCACGCCCACGGGCTTCGGCAAGCTCTCGAGCCATGAGGTCAGTTGTGCGCTTGCCTGGCTCCAGACCGGTGCACTGGTCGGCAGGCCGCGATGAATATCTGCTTCCAGTCCATCGGCTGCGAGCAGCGCCTTGAAGGCCAGTTCACGTTCTTGCGCCCAACGGTTTTCGGGCGATTCAGGGAGGCTGTAAAGCGCAAAACGCTGCAAGCCCGCGCCGATCAGATGCGTGTACGCGAGCGATATCAGCTTCGCATTGTCGGTTGCGATATAAGGCAGCTTGGCTGGGTAACACGCCGGGTCCGCATAAGACGAACCCACCGCGACCACGGGCAGTTGCGAATCGCCGAGTGCTTCGGCCATCTCCGGATCGTCGAAATCCGCGATGATGCCGTCGCCTTCGAAGCGTTCGATGCCGTTGAGCCGGCAGCGGAAATCTTCCTCCAGGAAGAGGTCCCATGCGACGCGCGTGGACAGCAAATAATTGCCTATGCCGGTAATGACCCCGCGGTCATACACCTTGTTCGCGTTGAACAGCAGCGCGATCCGGTGCGAAGCCTGTGCTGTCTGTGGTCGAGTCATCGAACTCCGGACGGATGCATGCCGCAGTGCCGCGACATGCCCATCGTCTCCGTTGCAGCGCAATATGCGCCTGTTTTTTTCACGCGTCTTTTTAGCGTTTGCTGATTCTAGGCCCGCGCGTGAAGCCACCGCTAGCCCGATTATGACCTACCTGAAGAAACACCATGAGCGCTGGCGGATTTCGCAATTGCTCGTTGCGCAACGAAGCTGGCAGCATGGTGTCACATTAAAAGGAAGGAGACGCCATGTCATATTTCGAACATTTGCCGGCCGTGCGTTATGAAGGCCCGGAGTCAGACAATCCTTTTGCTTTCCGTCATTACGATCGCGACAAGCTGGTCCTCGGCAAGCGCATGGAAGATCACTTGCGCCTCGCCGTCTGTTACTGGCATACCTTCGTATGGCCCGGCGTCGACATGTTCGGGCAGGGCACTTTCCACCGGCCGTGGCAGCAACCCGGCGACGCAATAGAACGCGCCCACGTGAAAGCCGACTCGGCGTTCGAATTCTTCTCGAAACTGGGCGCGCCGTATTACACCTTCCATGACACCGACGTGTCACCTGAAGGCGACAGCATCAAGCATTACGTCAACAACTTCAAAGGCGTCACGGACTATCTGGCGGCCAAGCAGGAACAAACGGGTATCAAGCTGCTGTGGGGCACGGCCAACCTGTTCTCGCACCCGCGTTACGCAGCGGGAGCCGCGACCAATCCGAACCCGGAAGTGTTTGCGTTCGCGGCTACGCAGGTGTTCCAGGCACTTGAAGCCACGCATCGGCTTGGTGGTGAAAACTATGTGTTGTGGGGCGGCCGCGAGGGTTATGACACGCTGCTGAACACCGATCTCAAGCGCGAACGCGATCAGCTTGGGCGCTTCCTCAATATGGTGGTGGAGCACAAGCACAAGACGGGTTTCAAAGGCGCGTTGCTGATCGAGCCGAAACCGCAGGAGCCGACCAAGCACCAGTACGACTACGACGTGGCGACGGTCCATGGTTTTCTCGCGCAGTTCGGTTTGCAAAATGAAATCCGCGTGAACATTGAGGCGAATCATGCAACGCTCGCGGGACATTCATTCCACCACGAGATTGCGACGGCGTACGCGCTTGGCATCTTCGGTAGCGTCGATGCGAATCGCGGCGATCCGCAAAACGGCTGGGACACCGACCAGTTTCCGAACAGCGTTGAAGAGCTGACGCTGGCGCTGTATGAAATCCTGCGACATGGCGGCTTCAGCACCGGCGGCATGAACTTCGATGCGAAAGTGCGCCGTCAGAGCGTGGCGCCCGAGGACCTGTTCTTCGGGCATATAGGCGCAATCGACGTGATAGCCATCGCGCTTGAACGGGCAGCCACGCTGGTCGAGAATGACAAGCTCGCCGAGTTCAAGACCCAGCGTTACGCGGGCTGGGACACGGAATTTGGCCGCAAGATCCTCTCGGGCGGTTACTCTCTGGAGTCGCTCGCTATCGATGCGCTTGGACGTCGCGTTAACCCGCAGCATGTGAGCGGACAACAAGAGCAGCTCGAAAATATCGTGAACAGGGCGATTTATAAGTGATGCGCGGGCTTGGCAAAATGATCAGGAAACCGCATCGAAAATCATTAAGCGGCCCGGCTGATTTCGCAATTGCGTGCAAGACGAATAAGGGCTCAAGCTAACGAAAAACCTGAGAGACCGCCAACCGCAAAACCGACGACCGCGAACATCGATTCGCGGCGCAAGCAGTAGATTCCGCCGACGTCTCCTCTCTCGCCTATGCGTTGCCTCGACCGGCCGCGCAGGGAGACGCATCGGCTAGTCAACCATAAAGAGGAGTGAGACATGAAGTTTGCAAAACGCCGTGCCGTACTGGGATCGCTAGTCTGTGGAGCGATGTTCGCCAGTTTGACCGTGCTTCCTACGCTGGCTCATGCGAGCAAGGACAAGCCTGAAATTGGCTTCTGTATTGACGACCTCCGGGTCGAGCGCTGGTCGCGCGACCGGGATTATTTCGTCGCTGCCGCCACAAAGCTGGGCGCCAAGGTGTCCGTGCAATCCGCTGACGCCAGCGAAGAACGGCAGATATCGCAGATTGAAAACCTGATCTCGCGGGGCGTCGATGTCATCGTGATCGTGCCGTTCAATTCGAAAACCCTCGGCAATGTAGTCGCCGAAGCGAAGAAGGCGGGCATCAAGGTGGTGTCGTACGACCGCCTGATCCTCGATGCCGATGTGGACGCCTACATCTCCTTCGATAACGAAAAGGTCGGTGAAATGCAGGCGCAAGGCGTGTTCAATGCGCAGCCCAAGGGTAACTACTTCATGCTCGGCGGCTCACCGACCGACAACAACGCGAAGATGCTGCGTGAAGGGCAATTGAAGATCCTGAAACCGGCCATCGATCGCGGCGACATCAAGATTGTCGGTCAGCAATGGGTGCCGGAATGGAGCGCTGCAACCGCGCTGCGCATCACCGAAGACGCGCTGACCGCGAACAACAACAAGATCGACGCCATTGTGGCGTCCAATGACGGCACGGCCGGTGGCGCCATCCAGGCGCTGGCCGCGCAACACCTCGCGGGCAAGGTGCCTATCTCCGGCCAGGACGCTGACCTTGCAGCGGTCAAGCGGGTGATGGATGGCACGCAGACCATGACCGTCTATAAACCGCTGAAGCTGATTGCGGGCGAAGCGGCCAAACTGGCGGTGGACCTGGCGAAAGGGCAGCAACCGGCCTATAACGCGAAATACGACAACGGCATGAAGCAGGTCAACACCGTGTTGCTGCAGCCGACGCTCCTGACCAAGAGCAATGTCGATACCGTGGTGAAGGACGGCTTCTATACGCAGGCCCAGTTGGCAGGGAATTAACCACTCTGCCGGCGTCATGCCGGGCGTGAGGGCCGCAGGGGTTCAGGGGCCTTCACGCTGATTCACTGTCCAGGATAAAAACCGCATGGCAAACGCGCTGCTGGAAATGCACGGTATCGTCAAGACGTTTGGCGGTGTGAAGGCGCTCGATGGAATCGACCTCGTGGTCTCGCCCGGGGAATGCGTGGGTTTGTGCGGCGAGAATGGCGCAGGCAAATCGACGCTGATGAAGGTGCTGTCCGGCGTGTATCCGCACGGCACGTGGGAAGGGGAAATTCTCTGGGAAGGCAAGCCTTTACAGGCATCGACAATCCGAGAAACGGAGGATGCCGGCATTGTCATCATCCATCAGGAACTGATGCTGGTGCCGCAGTTATCGGTGGCGGAGAACATCTTCCTCGGCAACGAGATCACGCTGAGCGGCGGCCGGATGAACTACGCGGCAATGTATCAGCGCGCCGATGAACTGCTGCGCGAACTGAACATTAGCGGCATCAATGTCGCTCAGCCGGTGATGAATTACGGCGGCGGCCATCAGCAATTGATCGAGATTGCCAAGGCGTTGAACAAGCGCGCGAAGTTGCTGATCCTCGATGAACCTTCGTCGTCACTGACCGCAAGCGAAATCCGGATCTTGCTGGACATCGTGCGCGACCTGAAGAAGCGCGGGGTGGCGTGCGTGTACATCTCGCACAAGCTCGACGAGGTGGAAGCCGTCTGCGACACCATCACCGTGATCCGGGACGGCAAGCATGTTGCCACGCAGCCCATGAAGGATCTGAGCACCGACAGCATCATTTCGATGATGGTCGGCCGGGAGATCAAGAACCTGTTCCCGCGCGAGCCGCATGACATTGGCGAAGTGATCTTCGAGGCGCGCCACGTTACCTGTTTCGATGTGACCAACTCGCGGCGCAAGCGCGTGGACGACGTCTCGTTTTCGCTGCGCAAGGGCGAGATTCTCGGCGTGGCCGGCCTGGTCGGCGCTGGGCGAACCGAGCTGATGCAGGCGATCTTCGGCGCGTACCCAGGCGTCAGTGAGGCGGAGGTTTATCTGAACGGCAAGCGCCTCAAGATCAAGACACCGGCCAATGCAATCGACGCCGGTATTGGCATGGTGCCTGAAGACCGCAAGCGTCACGGCATCGTGCCGCAACTCGGCGTCGGGCATAACATCACGCTCGCTGTGCTGAATCGTTTTGCGAAGGGCGGCCGGATTGATTCCGCTGCTGAACTCGACACGATCCATACCGAGATGAAGCGGCTTTCCGTGCGCGCCGCCACGCCGATGTTGTCCATCGCCAGTCTCTCCGGCGGCAATCAGCAGAAGGCCGTGCTAACCAAGATGCTGCTGACCGACCCGGCAATCCTTATTCTCGATGAACCCACGCGCGGCGTTGATGTAGGCGCCAAGTTCGAGATCTACAAGCTCATGTTCGCGCTGGCCCGGCGCGGCGTGTCGATCATCGTGGTGTCGTCGGAGCTCAACGAAGTGCTTGGCGTGAGCGACCGCGTGCTGGTCATAGGTGAGGGCCAGCTGCGTGGCGACTTTATCAACGAAGGGCTCACGCAAGAACATATCCTGGCGGCGGCCATCCGCGCGACCCCACAGACAAACTCTTTTCAAGCGAGCGTCGCATGACACCTGACGTCACCTCGTCGCCCAAACGCAGCGCCGCCGGCGGCGCGAGCACCACCTCCGGCCAGCGCTTCAAGCAGCTTTTCACGCGATACAAGCTGCTCGCGCTGCTGCTGGCGGTCACCGTTATCTGGATCTTCTTTTCCTTCCTCACCGATGGCGCGTTCGTCACGCCACGCAATCTGTCGAACCTGCTGCGGCAGATGTCGATCACCGGCATGCTCGCGTGCGGCATGGTGTTTGTAATCATCTCGGGCGAGATCGATTTGTCGGTTGGATCGTTGCTCGGATTGCTCGGCGGCGTGGCCGCTATTCTGGACGTCTCGCATCACTGGCCGATCCAGTTCACCGTGCCGGCGGTGATGCTGCTCGGCATCGCGATCGGCATGTTCAATGGCTGGTGGTCGACTTATCTGAGGGTGCCGTCGTTCATCGTCGGGCTTGGCGGCATGCTCGCGTATCGGGGTGTACTGCTGGGCGTGACCGGCGGTTCGACCATCGCGCCTGTCTCCAGCAACCTGGTGTTCATCGGCCAGGGATATTTGCCACGCATGGCGGGTAATGCGCTTGCAGTCGTACTGTTTGCGTTGCTGGTCATGCTGACCGTGCGTCAGCGGCAGAACCATCTGCGTTACAACTTGCCTGTCGTGCCGCTATGGCAGGACGGCGTGAAGATCGTGGCGGCGGGGTTGGTGCTGGTGGCGTTCGTGATGACGCTGAATCAGTACGGCGGTATTCCCGTACCTGTATTGCTGCTGCTGGCGTTGCTCGGTATTTTCACCTATATCGCAACTCAGACTGTGTTCGGCCGGCGCATTTATGCGGTTGGTTCAAACCTCGAAGCAACGCGTTTGTCGGGCGTGAATACGAACCGCGTGAAGCTGATGATCTTCGCGTTGATGGGCCTGATGTGCGCGCTTGCCGGACTGGTCAACACGGCGCGGCTGGCAGCGGGTTCTCCATCGGCGGGAACGATGGGCGAGCTTGATGCCATTGCCGCGTGCTTCATTGGCGGGACGTCCATGCGCGGTGGTTCGGGGACCGTCTATGGCGCATTGATCGGGGCGCTGGTGATGGCGAGCCTGGACAACGGCATGTCGATGCTCGATGTCGATTCGTATTGGCAGATGATCGTAAAGGGCGGCATTCTTGTGCTCGCGGTATGGATCGATGTCGTGTCGGGCTCTAATCAGCGTTAGTGTTAGTGTCAGGGTCAGGGTTTCCTCGGACGGTGCTTCGGGCGCTCTAGTGTCATAAAACTAGGCGCATAATCCGAGCACCGAACGCGAAAGATCCGGGAGACGACATGCTGACCAAGAGCGAAGAACGCGTTGCGCACCTTCTCACCGATGTAGTCGACTTTGCACGGGGACGGCTTCCAGAGCCCGCGTTCAATGTCGTTGAACCACTTCTAAGTCACTACTACGAGCTTGCAGACCCCGAAGACGTCCAGAGCCGCGATATAGCCGATCTCTACGGCGCGGCCATGGCGCACTGGCAGACGGCGCAAAAATTCACCACGGGCCGCGAGGTCCTGCGGGTATACAACCCCAACCTTGAACAACACGGCTGGCATTCCGATCACACGGTGGTCGAGATCGTCAATGACGACATGCCGTTCCTCGTCGACTCGGTCACCATGGCGGTCAACCGCCTGGGTCTCGCGATGCATTCCGCGATACATCCGGTGTTCCGGGTTTCCCGCGACGCAAGCGGGGCGATTACGCGCATCGCGCTGGGTCACGTCGATGGCGGCGATCCGCAATCGCGCCTCGAATCGTATATTCATTTTGAAGTGGACCGCTGCGGCGAAGCAGCAAAGCTCGACGAGCTCCGCAGCGACATTGCTCGCGTGCTCGGCGACGTACGCGCTTCGGTGGAAGACTGGCCGAAGATCGTTGAGGTTGCGCGGGCGACCATAGCTGAAATGAAAGCGCGCGAGACCAGCGCGGATGGAGTAGAAGCACGCGCGTTCCTGGAGTGGATGGTGGCGGATCATTTCACCTTCCTCGGGCACCGCGACTACGAACTGATTACGCAAGATAGCGGCTTTGCGCTTCGCGGCGTGCCGGGCTCCGGCGCAGGACTGTTGCGTGAAAGCCTGCGTCCGGCCTCAGCCGATAACATCACGCCATTGCCCCCGGCCGCGGCGGCCATCATCAATGGATCAGCGCCGATTTTCCTCACCAAGGCCAATTCACGGGCGACCGTGCACAGGCCGGGTTATCTGGACTACGTTGGCGTAAAGCGCGTCGGCGCGGATGGCAAGGTGATCGGGGAGCGGCGGTTTATTGGCCTGTACACGTCCACCGCGTATCTGGTTCCCACATCCGAGATCCCGATCGTGCGGCGCAAATGCGCGAACATCATCAGGCGTGCCGGCTTTCTCGCGAAGGGGCATCTGCATAAGTCGCTCGTGACCGTGCTTGAACAATATCCGCGCGAAGAACTCTTCGAAGCCGATGAGGACGACCTGTTCGAGATCGCGCTCGGGGTGCTGCGTTTGCAGGAGCATCAGCGCACACGGCTGTTTGTGCGGCGCGACCGGTTCGACCGCTTTGTCTCATGCCTCGTGTTCGTGCCGCGCGACAAGTTCAATACGGACCTGCGCAAGCGCATCGCGAAGGTCCTCATGGAGGCGTTCAACGGCAAGAGCATCGAGTTCACGCCGCTGTTGTCCGAGTCTCCGCTCGCGCGCATCGCTATCACGGTGCGCTCGGACAAAGGCACGATACCCGAAGCCGATACGCGCGAACTCGAGCAACGGATCGTGCAGGTCGCGCGCCGCTGGCAGGACGATCTGGCGGATGCGCTGGTCGACAGCTTCGGCGAAGAGCAGGGCAACCGGCTTTTGAATCGCTACGCGGATTCGTTCCCGGCGGGTTATCGCGAAGATTATCCGGCGCGGACCGCGGTGCGCGATATCGAATTGATCGAGCAGACGCAGGTGAGGGCGGGCGGTCTCGCGATGAGCCTTTACAGGCCGATTGAAGCCGGACGGCGCGCGTTTCGCTTCAAGGTGTACAGAGTGGGTGACCCGATCGCGCTGTCGCATAGCCTGCCGATGCTGGAGCATCTTGGCGTGCGTGTGGATGAAGAACGGCCTTATCGCATTGAACCGCTCGGTGCGCCGCAGGCGTGGATACACGACTTCGGCCTGGAGCTTGCCGACGACGTGGAATTTGACATCGATCGCGTCAAGGAATTGTTCGAGAACGCGTTTGCAAGCGTCTGGACCGGCGAAGTCGAGAACGATGGCTTCAACCGGCTGGTCCTGCGCGCGCAACTCGGCGCCCGCGACGTCACGATCCTGCGCGCCTATGCCAAGTACCTGCGGCAGGTCGGATCCACCTTCAGCGATGCCTATATTGAACGCGCGCTGACCGGCAATCCGGCGATCGCGCGCAAATTGCTTGAACTGTTCCTGGTGCGCTTCAACCCCGCGCTTCCCGGGGCGGCCGGCGAAAATCCTCAAAGTCATGAGCTTCGCGACACCCGCACCCAGCATGTGCTGGCCGAAATAGAAACCGCACTCGACAACGTACCCAACCTCGACGAAGACCGGATCCTGCGGCAATTTCTGGGCGTGATCAACGCGACTGTACGAACCAATCACTTTCGTAAGGATGACGAAGGTAAGTCCAAATGTTATCTCTCGTTCAAACTCGATCCGTCGATGGTGCCGGGCTTGCCCGAACCCAAGCCGATGTTCGAGATCTGGGTCTATGCGCCGCGTGTGGAAGGCGTGCATCTGCGAGGCGGAAAGGTGGCGCGCGGTGGCTTGCGCTGGTCGGACCGCCGCGAAGATTTTCGCACTGAAGTGCTCGGCCTGATGAAGGCGCAGATGGTGAAAAACACCGTCATTGTGCCGGTTGGATCGAAGGGCGGCTTCGTGGTGAAGCACCCGCCGCCAATCACGGACCGCGAGGCGTTCGCGCGTGAGGGCGTGGCGTGCTACCAGATGTTCCTGCGCGGTCTGCTCGACGTGACCGACAACCGCGTGGCCGGCGTCATCGTGCCGCCGCCGGATACCGTGCGTCATGACCCCGATGATCCTTATCTCGTGGTCGCCGCCGACAAAGGCACGGCCACGTTCTCGGACTATGCCAACGCCATTGCGCACGAATACGGCTTCTGGCTAGACGACGCGTTCGCTTCAGGCGGTTCGGTGGGCTACGACCACAAGAGGATGGCGATCACCGCTCGCGGCGCGTGGGAATCGGTCAAGCGCCATTCGCGCGAGATGGGCGTGGATACGCAGACGATGGACTTCACCGTGGTCGGTATCGGCGACATGTCGGGTGATGTGTTCGGCAACGGCATGCTTTTGTCGCGTCATATCCGGCTGATCGCGGCGTTCGATCATCGCCATATCTTCCTTGATCCACATCCTGACACTGCCGCCAGTTTCAACGAACGTGAGCGGCTGTTCGCGCTGCCGCGATCAAGCTGGGCGGACTACGACGCCACGCTGATTTCAGCCGGAGGCGGAATCTTCCCGCGCACGGCGAAAACGATCGCGTTGTCGGCGCAGGTCCAGGCCGCGCTCGGCGTGGCAGCCGCGACGCTTGCACCGAACGAGCTGATCCGCGCGATCTTGCTGGCGGATGTGCATCTGCTCTACAACGGCGGCGTGGGTACGTACGTCAAGTCGACGCGCGAGACGCCAGCGCAGGTCGGCGACAAAACCAACGACGCCGTGCGCGTCAACGGTTCCGAACTGCGCTGCAAGGTATTAGCCGAAGGCGGCAATCTTGGCGTGACGCAGCTCGGCCGGATCGAATACGCACAGCATGGCGGGCGCATCAACACTGACGCCATCGACAACTCCGCAGGCGTCGACTGTTCTGACCATGAGGTGAACATCAAGATCCTGCTGGGCCTGGTGGTGGCTGACGGCGAGATGACCGAAAAGCAGCGCAACGCGCTGCTTGCCGAGATGACCGATGAAGTCGGCCTGCTCGTGCTGAAGGATAACTACGCGCAGACGCAGGCGTTATCGATTGCGAACCGCTACGTGGCCGAGATGCTCGACGGTGAGGCGCGGCTCATGCGCTGGCTCGAACGCGCAGGGCGGTTGAAACGCAAGATCGAATTCCTGCCATCGGATGAAGACATAGCCGAGCGTCAGGCGGCCAAACAGGGGCTCACGTCACCCGAGCGCGCGGTGCTGCTGGCTTACAGCAAGATGTGGCTCTACGACGAACTGCTCGCCTCCAATGTTCCCGAGGACGTGCTTGTTGCAGGCATGCTGCCGGACTATTTCCCGCTGCCCCTGCAGGCGCGCTACAGCGAACCGATGCAGCGCCATCCGCTCAGGCGCGAAGTCCTGGCCACGCACCTGACGAACGCGTTGATCAACCGGGTCGGCAGCACCTTCGTGCATCGCTTGATGGAGGAAACCGACGCGTGTCCGAGCGAGATCGTGCGTGCCTGCATCATGGCGCGCGATGTGTTCGATCTGAACGAGGTCTGGCGCAATATCGACGCGCTCGACAATCGCGTGGCGGACGAAGTGCAAGCCCGGATGTTCGTCGATGTCGTGCGTTTGCTGGAGGGCGCGACGCTCTGGTTCCTGCGCCATTTGAAGGTATCGACGGAGGACGCCAGTCTTGCGGCCGAACGTGTCGCGCGTTGTCGGGAAGCGGCGCAAAGGCTCGCGCCGCAGTTGCCGCGCCTGCTGCCTGCCGACGAACTCGATGGATGGACCGAACGGCGTCGCGTGCTGGAGGAGGCGGGGGTTGAAGGTCCGCTGGCGGCGCTGGTGGCGAGCGGCGAGTTATCGACTGCGGTGCTGGATAGCGCTGAAGTTGCAGCAAGTTGCGATCGTAGCCTTGAGACGGTCGCGAGCGTTTACTTCGCCATAGGCACGTTGTTGAACTACAGCTGGATCGCCGAGCGCGCGATGGCGTTGCCTGCTTCCACTCACTGGGACCTGCTGGCGCGGGCGGCTGCTTTGGAAGAACTGGCGCGGCTCAAGCGTGCGTTGACGATCAGTGCGCTGGAGCAAACACGCGATGCTGATACGCCTGAAGTGATCGTTGAAAACTGGCGCTGCAGAAGGGAAGCCGCGGTCGAGCGTTATGGGCGTTTGCTGGCGGAATTGCGTGCGACAACGGGTGCGAGTCTTTCGATGCTGCTCGTTGTGGTCCGCGAGATAGCGACGCTGGAACGTGCGTAGTTGTATGGGCTGGAGTCATTTAGACATGACTCCAGCCCGGCGATCAAAATCAAACCGTCCAGTCCAGAATCACCTTGCCGCTCTGGCCTGACAACATGGTCGCAAAGGCTTCTTCATAGTCGTCCACGGCGAAGCTGTGCGTGAGGATGGGAGAGAGATCGAGTCCGCTTTGCAGCATGGCGACCATCTTGTACCAGGTCTCGAACATCTCGCGGCCATAGATGCCCTTGATCTCCAGTCCTTTAAAGATCACCTGGGTCCAGTCGATCGCCATGTGTGCGGGCGGGATGCCGAGCAACGCCACCTTGCCGCCATGATTCATCGCTTCCAGCAAGCCCGTGAACGCGCTCGGCACGCCGGACATTTCCAGCCCCACGTCGAAGCCTTCCGTCATGTGCAGTTCGTCCATCACGTCGCGCAATGACGTCTCCGATACATTCACCGCACGCGTCGCGCCCATCTTGCGGGCAAGGTCCAGCCGATAGTCGTTCACGTCGGTAATCACCACATTGCGCGCGCCCACGTGCCTGGCGATTGCCACGGCCATGATTCCGATGGGCCCGGCACCCGTGATCAAAACATCCTCGCCGACCAGATTGAACGACAGCGCCGTATGCGTTGCGTTACCGAACGGATCGAAGATAGCGGCGAGATCGTCAGAGATTTCCGGCGGGATCTTGAATGCGTTGAAGGCCGGAATCACGAGGAATTCGGCGAATGCACCCGGACGATTGACCCCCACGCCCACTGTATTGCGGCAGAGATGCCGGCGTCCCGCACGACAGTTCCTGCAGAACCCGCAGGTGATATGACCTTCACCCGACACGCGGTCACCGATCGCAAACCCACGCACTTCCTGCCCCATCTCGACAATCTCGCCCACGTATTCGTGCCCCACATGCATGGGCACGGGAATCGTCTTCTGCGCCCACTCGTCCCATTTCCAGATATGGATGTCGGTGCCACAAATGGCCGTACGCGTGATGCGGATCATCACATCGTTATGACCGACCTCAGGCTTCTTGACGCGCGTCAGCGTCAGCCCAGGACCGCGTTCCAGTTTTGCCAGTGCTTTCATGATGGTTCCGATTTGTCCCGATGCTTCAGATGATGCCCAGTGAACGGCCGACGCGCGCAAACGCATCGACCGCGCGATCGATCTGCGCCGGCGTATGCGCGGCGCTCATCTGCGTGCGGATACGGGCGCGGCCTTTCGGCACCACGGGGAAGGAAAAGCCGATCACGTAGACGCCTTCATGCAGCAACGCATCCGCCATGCGCGATGCCACTTGTGCGTCGCCGAGCATCACGGGAATGATCGGATGTTCGCCGGGCACGAGCGTGAAACCGAGCTTGCTCATGGCGTCGCGGAAATGGGCGCCGTTGGCACGCACGCTGGCGCGCAGTTGGGCGCCTTCGTCGCTTGCGAGCAGTTCGAGCACCTTGAGCGTGGCGGCGGCAATGCTGGGCGCGAGCGAATTCGAGAACAGATACGGGCGCGAGCGCTGCCGCAACAACTCGATGACCTCGCGACTCGCGGCCACGTAACCACCGGATGCGCCGCCCAGCGCCTTGCCCAATGTGCCGGTGATGATGTCGATGCGAGAGAGCACGCCGCAATGCTCCGGGGTGCCGCGACCATGCTCGCCGATAAAGCCGACTGCGTGCGAGTCGTCGACCATGACGAGCGCACCGTATCGATCGGCGAGGTCGCAGATGCCCGCGAGATTCGCGATGATGCCGTCCATCGAAAACACGCCGTCGGTGGCGATCAGCTTGAAGCGCGCGCCGGCGGCATCTGCTTCGCGCACCTTCGTTTCAAGGTCCGCGAGATCATTGTTCTTGTAGCGATAACGTTTCGCCTTCGACAGACGCACGCCGTCGATAATGCTCGCGTGATTGAGTTCGTCGCTGATGATGGCGTCGGATTCGTCGAGCAAGGTTTCGAACAGGCCGCCGTTTGCATCGAAGCAACTCGAGTACAGGATGCAGTCGTCGGTTTGAAGGAAAGTGGCGAGCGCTTGCTCGAGTTCCTTGTGGACGGTCTGCGTGCCGCAGATAAACCGCACTGACGCCATGCCGAAGCCATCGCGGTCGAGGCCCGTTTTCGCGGCTTCGATCAGGCGCGCGTCGTTGGCAAGACCGAGGTAATTGTTCGCGCAGAAGTTGAGCATGTCGCCGCCGCCCGCGAGCTGGATGTCGGCCGATTGCGGACTCGAAATCACGCGCTCGGTCTTGTAAAAACCGTCGGCGCGAATCTGATCGAGGGTGCTGCGCACATGCGCAAGATAAGAATCATGCATGGATCATGCTCCTAAGTAATACGAAGACAGCAGACGGCGACCGCAACGTGTGAGCGCACGGCGATGCCGTTTCGATGCCGCAGTTGCCAGTATGAAGGAAAATGCCATTCGCGCGAACGTTCGCCTGGATATTCGATGCCCACACAACCGCCCACGGCAATCACTCCAGCGCGACCCCGCGCAACTCCGGAATCAGAAAGAGTGTTGCCAGCAGATCGAGGATATAAATCGACGCCAGCAAGGCGATTGCCGTGCCGAACGAATAATGCGTGGCAAGCGCCCCGATCACGAGCGGACCGAAACCGCCCACCGCGCGCCCGATGCTCCACAACACGTTTTGTGCGGTGCTTCTAGCATGCGTTGGATAGAGCTCGGCCATCAGCGCGCCGTAGCCGCCCATCATCCCGTTCACGAACAAGCCCATGAAGATGCCGCCGATCAGCAACGCATCCGGGGTGCTGAGCGTCGAGTAGACGAACACCATGACCAATGCGCCGATCTGATACCCGATGAAGGCCGGCTTGCGTCCTATCCGGTCCGCAAGCTGGCCGAAGATCCAGATGCCGGCGAGCATGCCGAGGATCGATGCGCCGGTCCAGATGGCGGACTTGGTGAGCGTGTAGCCGAACATCTTTGAAAGGTAAGCGGGCATCCATACAATCAACCCGTAGTAGCCGAAGTTCTGAACCGAACAAAGGATGATTACGCCAATGCTGTGTTTGGTCGTGGTCTTGTCGCGGAACAAGGTCTTGATCGGGAACTCGCGTTTCTTCGTGGCATTCGTAGCGTTCGTGCGCACGAACAGTTCGGATTCGCCGATAGCCTTGCGAATGACAAAAGACCCCACGGCCGGGAACAGGCCGACCACGAACATGCCGCGCCAGCCGATATGCGGCAGCAGCAGCGGCGTGATTACGGCCGCCGCGAGGACGCCCAGTTGCCAGCCCATGCCGACATACGACGACACGCGAGCGCGCTGGTCTGCCGGCCATGCTTCGATGGCAAGCGCCATGCCGATACCGAACTCCCCGCCTAACCCGATGCCTGCCACAAACCGGTAGACGAGCAGGTCGGCATAACCCGTTGCAAGCGCGCAGAGGCCCGTGAAGAGCGCAAACAGCAGGATGGTGTAGGTCAGCACGCGAACGCGGCCGAGGTAGTCGCTCAATATGCCGAAGCCCACGCCGCCCACGACCCCGCCAGTGAGCGTCCACGTGACCAGCGATCCGGCTTGAGAACTCGTCAGGCCCAGGTCGGCGGAAATCAGATTCAGCATGAAGCCGAGGATGAGCAGGTCGAACCCGTCCATCGCGTAGCCTGAAACGGCTGCGATCAACGCGCGAACGGGGCTGTGCGTGCCGACCGCGGAAGGCGCGTTGGCATGGGCCGGGACATCGAGCGATTCGACTCGGTCTTGCTTGTAGATTGGCATGAAGGATGGGCTCCGTGCGAATGGCAGTGGCCCTGCCATTCGCACTCTGGTTCGAGCCAGGTCTGATCGTGAGGCAGGGGCATGCCTGCGCCGGTCCGCTCGATGATCAGGGTATGAACTCGAAGCCGGGTGTGAACCCGTGATGATACAGCGCGCCGTGCACGATCAAAAAAGGGGGGCGGCCCGTGTATTCGTTTTGACGTGACTGAAAGATTGTTGGAGTATGTCCCCGATCCCTTCAAGCCAGGTGTCATGCCGGCGCCTGGCGTTGCCTGGTGAATCGGTCCCGCGCGGCGAGACCGATGCAGTCGCCGTCTTACTTCACCACCACCTTCACGTCGAAGTATTTCGACCCCAGCTTGTCGATGGTGCCATCGGCCTTCAGATCCGTGAGCGCCTGATCGAGGGCATCTTTCAGCGCATGGTTGTTCTTGGCCACACCGAAACCCACCCCCGCGCCCAGCAGTTTCTGATCAGCCACGGCAGGGCCGGCGAAGGCGAAGCCCGCACCCTGCGGTGTCTTCAGAAAGCCCTTCGACGCCGCTTCCGCATCCTGGAAGGCTGCATCCAGACGGCCCGCTGCGAGGTCTGCATACACCTGGTCCTGGGCCTGGTACGACACCACATCGATACCGGCCGTCGCCCACTTGGCCTTCGCATAGGTTTCCTGGATCGACCCTTGCAGCACGCCGACGTGCACGCCCTTCAGGCCGTCGACCGTTGGCAGGATCTTGCTGCCTTTCTTCGCGATAAGCTGATTCGGGATCGCGTAGATCGGATTGGTGAAGGCGACGGCCGCCTTGCGCTGGTCGGTGATGGTCATGTCCGAGTTGATCGCGTCGAACTTGCGTGCCTGCAACGCCGGGATCAGGCCGTCGAACGAGTTCTCGACCCAGACGCATTTGACCTTGAGCTTCGCGCACACCGCGTTGCCGACATCGATGTCGAAACCAATCAGCTCGCCGCTTGGCGACTTCGATTCGAACGGCGCATACGACGCCTCGACGCCAAAGCGGATTTCCTTGAGATCCGCTGCATGGGCGCCTGATGCGGCGAATGAGGCGGCGAATACCGTGGTGGCGGCAACCGCGAAAGCGGCGACTTTGTGATTCATCCAATAAACGTTCTTCAACTCTTACCTCTCAGAAGTGGGGCGATGATTTTAATCGTTCGCGCGGTCAGTACCGCCGAACGCGAGATGAGGGCCAGGCGCAAGCCAATAAAAGAGCTTCAAAAAGGGCTTCAAACAGGCTCACGCGATGAACCGAGCAACGCGCCGCCACGCGGTTCATCGGGCGCTTGTCCACTATGCTTTTCAATCCAGTTGCGGCGTTCTTCACGGGGTGTCACGCCGAACCGGTCGCGGTAGGCATTGGAGAAATGCGCCGCGGATGCAAACCCGCACGCGAGGCTGATCTGCACGACCGACTTGCTGGTGCGCTGCAATTGCGTGCGTGCTTTGGTCAGGCGCAGGTTGACGTAGTACTTCGACGGCATTGCGCCGAGGTACTGTCGAAACAGCCGCTCGAGCTGACGTCGGGAGATGCCGACAAGCCCGGCGATTTCATCCGTGGCGAGTGGGTCTTCAATGTTCGCTTCCATCAGTTGCAGCGCGTCGTTAAGCTTCGGATGGCGTTCGCCCGGCGCGGTCACGAACGGAATGCGCTGGCGTTCTTCACCCGAGCGCAATACACCAATGCCCAGCGAATCAGCGATCCGTTCCGCCAAATCCGCGCCTTGGTCGCGCGCGATCATTGCAAGCATGAAGTCGACGGTAGCCTGCCCGCCGGTGCAGGTCGAACGGTCGCGGTCGATTTCGAATATCTGCTGCGTGACGATCGAACGTTCGAACTCCTCGGCGAACTGCTGGTAGGTTTCCCAGTTCACCGCTACGCGGTATGCGCTCAACTGGCCCGCCATCGCAAGCCACCAGACGCCGTGGTGAATGCCCGTCACGCGCGGCGTGCGGCTGCCCACGCGCGCGAGGCTTTGCAGGAACAGCCGGTAATCGGCGAATTGCTGATACCGCTCGCTGACTACGATCAGCCAGTCGCAACTGACGGCGTCGCCGAACGTGGTGTCGGCGTGAAGCTGCGCGCCGCCCGGGAATGTCACGGGGCGTCCGTCCCATGAGCAGATTTGCCAGTCGTAGAGCGCGTGACCGTCGATCTCGTTCGCGAGACGCAGGCTGTCGACGATCATCCCCACGCCGCTCATGGAGCAGGGTGGCAGGACCACGACTGCGACCTTGAGTGGTTTGGCTCCCGGGCTTGGTCCTGAGCCGGGGTTGATGCTTAAGCTCACGACCCTACTTGAGACTGCCGGAGAGGAACTGGCGCAGCCGCTCACTCTTCGGTGCCGTCAGCACATCCGCCGGTGCACCTTCTTCCTCAGTGCGGCCCTGATGCAGGAACATCACATGATTCGATACATTGCGCGCAAAGCCCATCTCATGCGTGACCACGATCATCGTACGGCCCTCTTCAGCAAGCTTCTGCATCACCTTCAGCACTTCGCCGACCAGTTCCGGGTCTAGCGCCGAAGTCGGTTCGTCGAACAGCATCACGTCGGGATGCATCGCCAGTGCGCGCGCAATGGCCACGCGCTGCTGCTGCCCGCCAGACATATGCGAAGGATATTGCTTCTCAATGCGAGGCGCGAGCCCCACTTTCTCGAGGTACATCCGTGCACGCTCTTCCGCCTCTTTCTTCGAGAGACCGAGCACGTGTCGCGGCGCTTCCATCACGTTTTCGATAGCGGTCATATGCGACCACAAGTTGAAGTGCTGGAACACCATCGCGAGCTTCGTGCGCACACGCTGCAACTGCTTGCGGTCGGCCACCTCGTAGTTACCCGCCCGGTCGGCCTTGACGAGCACCGTCTCGCCATCCACCTCGATCTGCCCCGCGTTCGGCCGCTCGAGGAAGTTGATGCAGCGCAAGAACGTGCTCTTGCCCGATCCACTCGCGCCGATGATGCTGATGACGTCGCCCGCGCGCGCGGAAAGCGACACGCCCTTGAGCACCTCATTGTCGCCGTAGCGCTTGTGAATGTCTTGCGCGACCAGTTTTGTCGCGGCATCTTTGGCGGTTGGCTCCAACTCATACTCCCGGGGTGGTTGACTGAACTGCGGTTTAAACCAGGGTGATGCTCTAGCTGCCAGATTCTAAGCGACGACCTTCAACGACGGCTCGTGCCCAGATACCCAAGCCAGCGTTTTTCCGCGCGCCGGAATGCGCCGATCAACACGAACGACACCGCCAGGTAAATCAGCGCCGCGAGCCCGAACGACTCGAACGATTGATAAGTGGCCGAGTTGGCGTCGCGTGCGACCTTCAGAATATCCGGTACGGTTGCGGTGAACGCAACCGTGGTGGCGTGCAGCATGAGGATCACTTCGTTACTGTACAGCGGCAGCGCTCGACGCAGCGCCGAAGGCAGGATCACGCGCCGGTACACCGTGAAGGTGCTCATGCCATACGCGCGCGCCGCTTCCACTTCGCCATACGGAGTCGAGCGGATCGCACCGGCGAAAATCTCGGTCGTGTACGCGCAGGTGTTAAGCGCGAAGGCCAGGATCGCGCAGTTGAACCCGCTGCGAAAGAAGGCTTCGAGCAGCGACTGCGAGCGTACGAACTCGAGACCGTACACGCCGGTGTAGAGCAGCAGCAACTGCACGTAGAGCGGCGTGCCGCGAAACACGTAAGTGTAGAGGCGCACTGGCGTAGAGAGCCAGCGGTTGTTCGACACACGGGCCCAGGCAAGCGGAACCGCCGCGATAAACCCAAGCGCAAGCGCGCTCACCAGCAGCCACAAGGTCACCACAAGACCCGAGGCGCGCATGCCATCGGAGTAAAGAAACGGGCGCCAGTAATCGGCAAGTATCTGGATCATGATGGTCGCTTTTCCCTTTTTTGCTGAGAGCTAGCTGAGACGTAGCTCAGAGGTCGGCGTGCCGCACGCCCGTGGAATAGCGTCGTTCGAGATACAGCAGAACGATGTTCGAGACGGTCGTGATGGCGAGATAGGCCGCGGCTGCGACCAGGATGAAGAAAAACATCTTGTAGGTGCTTTTGCCGGCGTCTTGCGCGGCCTTGACGATATCGGCGAGACCGATGATCGACACCAGCGCCGTCGCCTTGATCATCACTTGCCAGTTGTTGCCGATCCCCGGCAACGCGAAGCGCATCATCTGCGGAAACAGGATGCGCACGAACACCCGCACGCCGCTCATGCCATAGGCGCTGCCGGCTTCCAGCTGGCCGCGCGGCACCGCGAGAAACGCGCCGCGAAAAGTTTCGGTGAAGTAAGCGCCGTAGATGAAGCCGAGCGTAAGCACGCCGGCCGTGAAGGGATCGATGTCGAATTGCTCCAGGCCGAACGCATCGGTCAGATTGTTGACCGCGATCTGGATGCTGTAGAAAAGCAGCAGCATCAGGACCAGGTCGGGCACCGCGCGAATCAGCGTGGTGTAGGCGGTGGCGACGCCGCGCGTGACGCGGTTGCCCGATAGCTTGGCGCTTGCGCCGGCGAGCCCAAGCAGGATGGATACCGCGAGCGACAGGACAGCGAGTGCAATCGTCTGTTTCGCGCCCGCCAGCAGCAGTGGACCGTAGCCGTATAGGAACAAGTGCATGTCTCCGTCTGTTGAAGGGATCGTGTGGACACGCGCCTTATGGCGGCGTCGTTGCCCGGACGACTGACGCGGATAGTCACAGCAGAAAATTAATTGCTCAAACGCGGTGAGGGTGTTTTATTGCGCCGCAACAAACGCTCCGATCGATGCGGGTTGCAAGCAATGATCCCCGGCGCATGGGCTTCGGTTGCGTTGTGGCTTCCATATGACCTGTCGCGCGACGTCGGCCGACGAGCGGAATCCACAGGTTTTGCGTCGCTTTTCCGATAGAAACAAAGCGACTGGAAAAGCGCATTGGCAGGAGCTGGGGCGTGAAAATCCGCTGGTTCGATCGTGCGCGGATGAAAGCTCGATGGCGCCGGTGCGTCCCTCAATCGAATGGATCAAGGCGCGTGTGCGTTCGGCCATGCATCGCCGGTGAAGAAGGGCCGAAAAATCAAAGCGTTCCGTTCAGAGCACATGCAGCAGCCTGAGGCCGTACACGCTATGAAACCAGACATGGTCTACAGCAAAGGCCGCCGCGATCCATGCTGCGCCGACGATCAACGCATCGCATCGACCGCTGTTCCACCAGTTCAGCGAGTGTCGCGAGACGAGCCAGGGTACGCCGAGCGGGTTGGGCCAGTCGGCGAAGAGATGCATCATGCCGCCGCAGGCGAAGCCGAAACTGACGGCGGCCCATGGGTGGACGCCGAGGAAGTGGTAAGAAACCGCGAGTAGTGCAACCCAGCCAACACCCCAATGCGTAAGCGTGCGGTGCGTGATCCATAACCTTCGCGCCCGCGTCCACCACGCCACTTCG
Source organism: Caballeronia sordidicola (assembly GCF_000729995.1). Classification (GTDB taxonomy): domain Bacteria; phylum Pseudomonadota; class Gammaproteobacteria; order Burkholderiales; family Burkholderiaceae; genus Caballeronia; species Caballeronia sordidicola_A. The sequence goes on from NZ_JNFG01000030.1 coordinate 49,993, forward strand.
AGCCAGTCCGGCGCGGTGCCGCCAAACACGCCCGCACAAAAGCTCAGGATCCCCCAGACGTGATACGGACCGGCTGCGCCGGCTTTGCTGACGACCGCAGCTGCAATAAGACCTGCTGCCCACCCGGTCGCGTGATGCGCGTTGCTCGAAGCCATGAAGATATGCCGCGTCTGACGAATGAAATGAAGTCGCGCATGTTGACACAATCGCTGCGTATTGTGCGCATTGATCGGAGGCTGCAGGCACGCTCCAGTGTTCGTGTATGGGTTGATGACGCGCCGGAAGGAGGGCGGAGCGAGCAGCGCCGGCAAGTCGTTATCGTTCGCCGCTCGCGTCCACGCTCGGTCGCAAGACAACGGGGCAGGCGCGGGGGCAGGCGCGCGATTTGCTGTATGACGATATCGCCACCTTCTACCAAGCCCATGTCCCGTTTTGTCCTTACCGCCGTTTCTTTACTTGGAATTCTGCTGAACAGTGCGGCGTTTGCCGCGACCCGCGATGAGCAGACCGCAGCCTGCAAAGGCGACGCGCTTCGCTACTGCGCAGCGGAGATTCCGAACGAGCAAAAAATCACCGTCTGCATGAAGGCGCATGTTCAGCAACTCAGCCCTGAATGCAAGGCAATGTTCAAGCAACCTGCGGCACGCAAACACAAGAAGGTGCTCAAACCCGCATGAAGAAGGAGCAATGATGCTGACGCAGACGTTCGAAACGGTTCTTGCGTTGTTATCGCCGGTCTTTATTCACCTGTCGGCGCTGACACCCGTAAGTGTCGCGCACGGGTTTGGATCGATACTGGGGATTTTGGTCGGCATCGCGATTCCGTTAGGCATGGCGATGACGACCCGCAAGCAGTTCGAAAGGCTTTAAAAGCTGACTGGTTGCGGGTCAAGGACCGAGAGGTTCGTTTGACATTGCCTGTACGATGCACCCGGCACGGGCCTCCGTTTGCCGGACGTTTCCCGGTAACCTTCGAGGTGCGCTGACTGCGCTGACTGCGCTGACTGCGCCGACACGAGCAGCGCTCGATTTTCATCGATCACCGGGAGAAGGGTTTGGATTTTCTACAACGGGAAGTCTTGACTGCAGCGTTGCAGGAGCAGAGCGTCGCAATGGCCGTCGCAATGGCCGTGTTCGTCACGGGCAAAAACGTGGCGTCCCCTTGGGGTATTGCGACCGGGATGGCGGATGCGTCCACTGGCAGGCCACTGACCATCGATACCCCGCTGCGGGTCGCCAGCAATACCAAGACCTTTGTAGCCGCGACGGTGCTGCGCTTGTGGGAGCAGGGAGCGATCGTCCTCGATGCGCCCATTGCGCCGCTGCTCACGCCAGCGCTTGAGCGCTTGCTGACGTCCCGCGGATACCTCACCGACAAGATCACGGTCCGCCATCTCCTGAGCCATAGCGCTGGCGTATTCGATCACGCCGACGATCCGCGTTATTTCAAGGCGGTGCTCGCTAACCCGACGCATCACTGGACCCGCGAGGAGCAAGTTGGCCTTTCCTGCCTCTACGACGGGCCGACCAACGAGCCTGGCCGAGAGTACATCTACTCCGATACCGGATACGTTCTGCTGGGCGACGTCGTCGAGCGCGTGACGCAGGCGCCGCTGGCGCAGAGCGTCAGGCATCAGTTGCGTTTCGACGAACGTGGGCTCTCATCGACATGGTGGGAGATGGTCGAGTCTCAACCCGCGGGGACGCAGGCACGCGCGCGCCAATTCCTCGACGATGCGGCCGTAACCGATGTCACCGATGTCAGCGCGACACTCGATCTTTATGGCGGCGGAGGGCTGGTCATGTCGGTCCGCGATCTTGCTACGTTCCAGCAAGACCTCTTCGAGCACCGCGTATTCGACAATCCCGCCACGCTCGCCGAGATGCTGCGCCAAGGTGACCATGAGGGCGCTGAAGAATATCGGCTGGGTATGTCGGCGAAGCGCATCGGTGGACGGGAGTGTTTCTCGCACACGGGGTACTGGGGAACCGCGGTTTATTACTCACCGGATGCAGGAGTATCGATTGCAGGCTTTACCACCCACCGTGCCGGGCGGCCCGCGCTGGTCGCGCTTTTGGAGGGCGCGATGGGGGCGGCTGGGGAAGGGGCCGACGGCTAAGTTTAGAAGGGCGGGACAACATGCCGATGAGCATCGATGCGTTGAGTCCTGCTCACGGCGGTGTCGCGACCTTCGGCGCAGACGCTGCGTCTCGGGCGCCTCACGTGACCCCGCCGCGTGCGTCGTTCGGCGGCCGATGCGCGTGGCCGCTGCCAGTGAACTCGCGGCTTCTGCGTCCTTGGCGAAGGACAATCAGGTGCTGATCGGCGCAGCGATTTCACGAAGACTTGCCGTCAACGTCTCAATGATGACTTCCCGTAACCGCGCTGCGGCCGGCTGCAATGATCGTCCACCGTCATGCAGCGAGACGCTCAATGTAGGGGGCACGACCTCCGGCAATCCCATCGCCTCTCCAACTGTCCTTAAACAACTCGGCAAGCCGACTGTCGTGCGCAGCGTCACGCCCAGTCCAGCTTCTACAGCAGCCCATAGCCCGTGAAGGCTTGGACTCGTGAATGCGATACGCCAAGGTAGGCCGGCCGCGTCCAGCGCGGCAAGCGCCCGTTGACGAAAAAAGCACGGGGTCTGGTACATCACGAGGGAGAGGGGCTCGCCGCGTGTCCACAGCCTCTCGAAGGACACGGGTCCGATCCAGGCCAACGGCAACACGCCCACCTGCTCGGCATCGCCGCGTGTTTCATTGCCAAGCGCAACGACAAGATCCAGTTCGTCCTTATCGATACTCTCCAGCAGGCGCCGGTTCCGATCGACAACCGCCTCGATCCGGACCGCCGGATGCGCGCGTTTGAAGCGGCCAAGAACCTCTGGCAACCAGGTCTCCGCGAAATCGGCGGGAAGACCCACACGCACGACTCCATCGATGGCGAACCCGCGAACTGCTGACACCGCTTCGTCGTTGAGATCCAGAATTCGACGGGCATAGGCAAGCACCAATTCACCCGCCGTAGTGAGCGCGAGACCACGGCCTTGCTTCTGGAAAAGCGGCTCGCCAACCTGCGCTTCAATCTTGCGAATCTGCTGGCTGATGGCCGACTGCGAGCGGCCGAGCCGATCCGCCGCCCGATTGAAGCTGCCCAATTCGTGAGCGGTCACCAACGTGCGAAGCACGTCCATATCAAGATTTACGCGACCCATAGTTCAGTTTTGCGAAAGTATCGAATAAGAATTATCGAATTTTCTTATTATTCTAGAGCGCTTAGTGTCTGCACATCGAGATTTCTGCAGGGACGGCCCGCGTGACACCACAAACCGTACGCCTCTATGGCGTGTCAATCGCCACTGCCAAAATCGGCACGGGCTTCTTCTTCCTGATTAACACCTGGCTTGTCATCGGCATCACGGGCCGGCCGTCGAGTGCCGCGATCTCGCTTGTGATGACGGTCCTTCCGGGCTTGTTGCTGTCCCCCATCATCGGTCTGGCATTGGACCGGTGCCAGCCGGCGCGGCTAGCATGTCAGGCTGACCTTCTTCGCTGGATCGTATTGGTAGGCTACGGCCTGCTGTATGCCACAGGCTGGGCGACGGCTCCGGCCGCTTACGCGGTCAGCTTTCTTATCGCGCTAGGAAATGAAATCCAGGTCCTGTCGTGGCGGACCGCGGTCGCTCGCGAGGCCTCGCCCGAACAATTGTTCCGTCTGAACGCGTTGACCGTTGTCACGGGACAGACGGGGCAGATACTGGGGGCTGCCGCGTCCGGTATCGTGCTTGCGGCCATCGGTGCGGCCGCCACGGTCTGCGTCGCCAGCACGACGTATCTGCTCGCCGCGCTCTGCGGGTTTGTCGTTGCGCGGCGAATGCGGGTGGTGGAGTTCGGCCCGCGCGCGGCCGTGAGCGGTGCCAAAAAACATTTGAGCGATTTGCGTGCGGGCATGCGCCATATAAGCGAGCGCCCGGAGATCGCATTTTTCTACGGGCTCATGCTCGCAAACATGACGATGATCTTCGGCATCAACGCCATGCTGGCGCCGTTTGTGCGCGAAGAGCTTCGTCTTGGCGCCGACGCTTTCGGCAAGATCGATGCGGGCTATGCGCTGGGCGCGATCATCAGCGGCCTGTTTGTTGTTCGGCTTGCGGACCGATTCGGTCGGCGCACCATCCTTGTCCTGGGCTTTCTCGTCGCCGCGTCCAGTCTGTTCGCCTTTGCGCAATGCGGGGGATTTCTCGCTGCGTTCGTGGCTTATGTCGGACTGGGCGTGAGTTTCCAGAGCAGCGTCATCGCGCTCAGCGCGGCGCAGCGCGCCACCGATCCGCACTATCAGGGGCGTGTGACCGCGAGCTTCAACGCGCTCAACGGCGCTGCCGGCCTGCTGATTTATGGCGTTGTTGCAATCAGTGCCGGACATCATCTGTATCGCCAGCTTTACGTCTGCCAGGCAGCGACGATGCTGATCCTCATTCCGATCGTTGTCATTGCGAGCCGGCGATATCGGATTAACCGGTTCCTCGCACGGGAGGAACCGGCGCCTTCACAAGATTGCCGACCGACTCAGGCGCCGGCCTGCGAGCGCGCGATCAGCAGCACCTGATCAATTTAATTCGTAGTTCGAACCAGGCTATAAAAAATGAAATCAAACACCACGCTAAGAGCCGCCTTGATCGGCGCATTGTGCTTGACTGGCGCGTTATTGGCCGCGCCTGCGAAACCGGCCGACCAAGCTACCGGCGACAGCATGCTGGCGGGGACTTGGTCTCTTGTGGCGGCCGACGTCATCCGACCCGATGGCTCGCGAGCCCGGGACTACGGCGCCGCTCCAACCGGATCGCTGATGATCGATAGTCAAGGCCGCTACTCGCTGCAGATATTCAAGGCGGAGCGGCCGCGCTTTGCATCCGGCAACAAGCCCACCGGCACACCGGCCGAATTCGAAGCGGCAGTGCTCGGCTCCAGCACGCATTTCGGTACGGTCAGTGTCGATCAGGCTGAAAAGACGATTACGTTTTCTGTGCAGGGGGCTTCGTTTCCCAACTGGGAAGGAGAGCGCCAGACACGACGTTACGAATTGAAGGGGGATGAACTCAGCTATCGCGTGGCTGCCCGGCCGGACGGTAACGTCCCGATCTCGGTCTGGAAGCGGATGCGCTAGAGGTTGTTTCGATCGAGAGGGGAGACTTGGGCCGGCTTGTCGAACATCGGGTTGATTATCGGATGAACGCCGCCGCGCGTCGTCGTAGCGGCAACGACGGCAGTGTCGTTTCGCCACCCCAGGGCAGGGGAGCGAGACGGCAGTTTCAGCAATGGCGTGCGAGCTCCGCCATCAGTTCCGTCGTTGCCGGAGCAGATTAGCGCGCTTCGCACATCATGTGCGAAGCGCAACCGCATAGTGTGATCCGCATCAGCCTGCCGAGGTGCGCTTGATATAGCGGCGATACTGCGGCTCCCACATATAGTCCGCGATGCGCGCATCGATAGCCGACTCGTCGCGAATCGTGGCAACGCCATCCAGTTGCGCCTGTCGGGCGACCACCTTCGCGACGGCAATTGCCACATCGCGTAACTGGCTAACTCGCGGCAAGAGCCTTCCTTTCGGGTCGGTTACTGTCGGCGACATGGCAGCGACCGCTTTGCCCGCCACCATGAACATGGCATCTGTTACACGGTTTGCCCCCACGGCCAGGATACCGAGGCCCATGCCTGGGAAGATGTATGAGTTGTTAGTCTGGTTGTTGGCTATTTCCACACCGTTCCAGACAACGGGTTTGAACGGGCTGCCTGTACCAACCAGCGCGCGGCCGTCCGTCCAGGTGACGAGTTGCTCAAGCGTAGCCTCGCTGCGCGATGTCGGGTTCGAGAGCGGGAAAATGACCGGCTTCTCGACATGCTGCGCCATCAAACGGATTGCTTGTTCCGTGAACGCGCCAAATTGACCCGACACGCCGATCAGCACCGTCGGGTGCGCATTCGCAACCACATCGAACAGCCCGATCTTGCCTGGCGACTGCGTCTTCCAGTTGGCAACGGCGGCCTGGCTCTGCACGAACGGTCTCTGCCAGGGAGTGATCCCTGGCATCCCGTCAACCAGAAGCCCGTCGCGATCAATCGCATAGAAGCGGCTTCGCGCCTCTGCTTCGCTGGCGCCGGCTTCGATCATGGCCCGGAGCACGAGCGAGACGATGCCACAGCCAGCAGAACCGGCGCCCAGCAGGGCGACGCGCTGCTCGGTCAGCGGTATTCCCGTGACATTGATGGCAGCGAGTAGGGTCGCCAGCGCGACCGAAGCGGTACTTTGAATATCGTCATTGAACGTGCAGAGCCGGTCGCGATAGCGTTCGAGCAACTGCCCGGCATGGCCTCCGGCAAAGTCTTCCCACTGGAGGAGCACGTCCGGCCAACGCTCCACCACGGCGGTGACAAACTCCTCGACGAATTCGTCGTACTCGGCCCCGGTGACGCGCTCGTTGCGCCATCCCACATAAAGCGGGTCGTTAAGACGTTCCTGATTATTGGTGCCGACATCGAGCAATATTGGCAGTGTCTCGTCCGGATGAATGCCGGCGCAACCAACATACAGGGCCAGTTTGCCGATCGAGATTCCCATGCCGCCAGCACCTTGATCACCCAGCCCAAGAATCCTTTCGCCATCGGTCACCACGATGGCGCGAACTCGATCGAAGCTTTTGTCGGCAAAAATTTCGCGGATGCGGTGCTTATTGGCGTAGCTTAGAAATAATCCGCGGGGCTTACGCCAGATTTCGCTAAAGCGCTGGCATCCCTCGCCGACGGTCGGCGTATAGACAATCGGCAGCAGCTCTTCCAGGTTGTTGACGAGCACCGAATAGAAGAGCGTCTCGTTGGTATCCTGCAAGTCCCGGAGAAATGCGTAGCGTTCGAAGTCGGTTTCGAAGCCGCGTAGTATCTTCATCCTTCGCGCGGCTTGGTCTTCAAGTGTGCCGATGTGGGGCGGCAGGAGTCCATGCAGGTGGAACAGATCGCGTTCCTCTTCCGTAAAGGCAGTTCCCTTGTTAAGCCCAGGCTGGTTGATCAGGTCGTAGCTCATCAGTTCCGTCGCAATTGGATTGGCTACATCAACTATTTTTTCCATGACGATTTCCTATATAAGGTCAGAGCAGATCGCTTTAAATCCTGGTGCGAGAAATGCCGATACCAAGTGGCTGGATTGTCTATATAGATTTCGCGATATCTTCGTGGCGATCAGCCGGAGCTCAGCTCCCGCTAGACAGAGAACAAACCGATGAGTATTGCTTCTGTCCCGATCCCAAGAATTGTGCTTAACAAAATTGTTGATGTTGCGTCAGCCGTGTAGGTCTTGTTCTTTAGGGCGAACATGGCGGCTGCAGTCGCGGTCGGAACCGCTCCGGTGATGATGGCCTGGTGGGCGGAATTTCCCGTTACCTTGAAAAGGTAAACGCCTAGCAGCATCAAAGCCGGCATAAAGAAATTCTTTATGCCAATGTTGGTAAAGACATTGAGGTTGAGCTGGAATTTCTCTCCGTAGAGCATCAAGCCAAGGGCGAACAGCGAGACGCCACCCGATGACTTGCCGATCAAATCCACTGATGTAAGTATCGGTGTCGGGAGTGTCACGCGGCAAAAACTCAAGACGACACCGAGGATCGGCAGAAAGACAATGGGATTGGTAGCCGCACCTTGAAGGGCATGGCCCAGGACATGCAAGGTGTCTTTCCAACCGTGCCCTTCGTCCTGCTTGTCCGAAATACGCGTCAAGACTATGGTCAAGGGCAACATGATGATACTGGTGACCAAATTGCCGACAAGAACCACCAGAAACCCTGCGGGACCGAACATGGCGGCCAGGATGGGCGCACCAAAATACGCCATGTCAGGATATCCGCACACCAATGCCTGCATGGTGGCAGTACGCAGGTCATGCTTGAACACAAAGCGGCCCAGCGCAAGGGCAATCAAATAGCTGCCCATCAATCCAAATGTGAGACATAGCGCCAGTCTTACATCAATAATCTTATCCGCCGGAGTGGTCGCCGCCGCGTAAAACAGCGCAAATGGCAATGCAAAACGGATAACCAGCGTCGCCAGCACACCGGCATCCTCATGCTTCAGGAGACCGATCCTGGCCGAGAGCCATCCGAGAATGATGACGAATGCAACCGGCAGGAGTCCGTTAAGGATCGTTTCAATCACGGGATCGACCTTTTTAGTCTGGAGGCCAGTTCAAAGAACCCTGAGGGGCGCTTGATTTCTCGGTGAGCGGTTAAGCCTGGACGTCGGGAGAACGGATGCCAAGGAATGGTAACGCCGATCCATGACAATGAATGGTGGACACTGATCGGACCTTTACTGCCGCAGCCTGAACCGTGGCGCAAGAAGGATCGAGGCCGCTTTTCCGAATCGGATCGGGCGGCGCTCAGCGGCATCCTGCATGTATTCAAGTCAGGGCTTCGCTGCAACCACTTCTTAATCAGCCAGGTCTTCGGTCCGTTCGCGACCCGTAGGCGACGTGACTTCGCGACTGGCACTAAGCCCGCGCATGCGGACCGGCTGCACGAACAGCTACCCATGAGCGATAGCAGCGGGGTGACGCCCGCGTCCCATGCGCCACCGGTCCGACAGCCCGGGAATCCGTCGAGGCAAGCATTTCATCAATTCCCGGTGTGTCGACGGGTTCGGCGCTTAATTTACGTCGTTGTTTCCTGCCGCGGTATTACATATTCATGTGATGCGGAATGCCAAACCTCTTAAAGACAGGGCATTGTCAAATCTCGCCTGTGGAAACAGGCGACCCCATCACGCCGGGTTCGAACGCGGACAGTGCCTATCACTCCGGCAATGTCACGCCGAGGCTTGCCATCAGTCCTCCGTCAACCTTGAACTCCGCTCCTGTGCAAAAACTCGCGCGATCGCTGGCCAGAAAGGCGACGACCTCAGCGACTTCTTCCGGGCGCCCGATTCGGCCGAGCGGCTGCGCCTTGCCCCATTCCCGAAGGATTTCTTCCTCTCGCCCCGGCGCGGTTTCAGCGGCCGCAAAGCGTGTCATCGGTGCATCGATGCAGCCTGGACAGACGGCATTTGCACGTATGCCCGATGGACCAAAATCCACGGCGAGCGAACGCGTCAGAGCAAGCATCCCAGCCTTCGAGGTGGCGTAGGCGGCGACCCGGGCCTGGTTGGCAAGCGCCTGTACTGAGGCGATGTTGACGATCGAACCGCGTTGTGCCCTGAGCATATGCGGCAAAGCGTAATGACAGGCCAGATACGTTCCTCGTAGATTGACACGGATGACGTTGTCCCACTCAGCCGATCCCATGGACGCAACGGTTCCATAAGGTTGAATCGCCGCGTTATTAATTAGGATATCGATAGAACCGAGAAATGCTGCGGACTTTTCCATCGCGTCGGCAACTTCGTCCTCGATGCCAACATCGGCGACGATGGCGGTGACAGTGTGACCTTCGGCACGCAACGTCGCCACTGCCTGCTCCAGCACTTCAGGGTTCTCACCCAGCAATGCTACGGATCCACCGCGCTCGGCTATCAACCGTGCACATGCCAGCCCAATACCGCGTCCACCGCCGGTCACAACCGCGCCTTTGCCTTTCAGTTCACTCACAATGCCTCCGTTTGCCTGCCTGTAGTAGTTTGACGGATGATCAACTGCGCACCGGCACGCATATGCGGGATGGCAATGATCCGTTTGCCGATCCGGTGCAACAACAGACTCCGAGCCTCGACGGCGATCTGATGACGTTGATAGTTCAGCTTGCCACAAACGTCGAGAACGCGCTCCTGTAACTCGGCCGCGACGGGAGTATTGCCATTTAGTACTTTGGACACAGTCTTTCGCGACCCGCTCGCCTCCCGAGCCACTTAGTTCATTGTTGGCTTGCTTTGCATACTGCTGTTCGAATGGACCCGACCTGACTACGCGCCACGATGTGCGGCGTCAATCCTTCGCGGACTGTGAATGCCGCCGGCCCCCGGCACTAAAGACAGCATGCGCCAATGCTCGGTAGACTCTGCTATTTGATTGCGAACAGTTTGCAGGGGAGCACCGCATGGACCGCATGACCGCGATGGAAACGTTCGTAACCGTGGTGGACGCGGGTTCATTTTCTGCCGCCGCTCGCCGGCTAAAGTTAGGCCAGCCGGCGGTCTCGAAGTCGATTGCGCAACTGGAAGAACATCTCGGCGCGCGACTTCTGCTTCGCTCGACTAGAGGCCTGGCGCCCACCGATGCAGGCCAGCGATTCTACGAGCACGCCCGCCGTGCAATCGATGAGGCTGATCAGGCCGAACAGGCGGCACGCGAATCGTCGGACGGGCTTTCGGGCCGCTTGCGCATTGGTGCTGCGGTCACGTTCGCGCGGCTGCACGTTTTGCCAGCCCTTAAGTCCTTTCTCGACCAGCATCCGAAACTGAGTGTCGATATCATCCTCGACGACCGCTCTATCGATCTGCTCGAACAGGGCGTCGACGTGGCGCTGCGCATGGGTACGCTCGACGACTCGACGATGACCGCGCGACGCATCCTGCGGGGACGGCGACTGGTGGTCGGAACGCCGAGCTATTTCGCGGACGCCGGCATTCCGAAGACACCGGCAGACCTGAGTCGGCACCAGGCGATCGTCTACTCGCTGCGAGGTGGTGGCGAGTCGTGGTCGTTCAGTCGCGACGATGGCACCGAGGTCTCGGTGGCCGTGTCGGGCCGGGTAAGCGTGAGCGCCGCCGAGGGCATGCGCACGGCGGTGCTTACGCACATGGGCTTGGCCGTCGCATCGGAATGGATGTTCTCCCCCGAACTCGCCGACGGCACTGTGCGAGCTGTTCTCACCGAATGGACGCTGCCGCCCATCGATGTCTGGGCAGTCTTCCCGTCCGGCCGCATGGCGACGACGAAAGCGCGTGCCTTCGTCGCTTTCGTCGAACACCTGTTCGATGGGCACGGTGGCAGGTCGGAAGCCGACCCGACATCCACTTCTATCGATTGACGTGCCGGCCGCCGAAGACAGCAAGGCGCGTTATCCGCTTACCCCTTAGCGGTGGCCTTCTCGAGCACGGCGAACATGTCGCTCGGATCAGGACGGCGCGTGTAGTCCGGATTGACCTCGGAGTACAGCACGATACCGTCGTGGCCAATGACGTAGCGCGCCGGCATGGGCAGGGTCCAGCTGGGGTCGTCGTTGAACGCCGGGAGGTCGTTTCTCATGCGCCTGTACAAATCGACGAGATAGCCAGGCAGCGAGAAGCGCACGCCGAACGCTGCGCTGGTCTCGCCGTTCACGTCGCTCAGCACCGGGAAGCTCAACCTGTTCTCGCGCACCGACTTGCGGCTATTGACCGGCGTCTGCGGCGAGATAGCGACCACGTTCGCGCCATACGCGTGAATCTGCGACAGCACCTCGTTGATCGCCTGAAGTTCAATGTTGCAGTACGGACACCATGCGCCACGATAGAAGGTCACGACGAGCGGTCCCCGCGCGAGCAGATCGGTCGACGAGACGTCGTTGTCGTTCTGGTCCTTCAGCTTGAACACCCGTGCGCGGTCGCCAGCTTTGACGGCGCGGGCCGCCTGGCCGCTCGCGATCAGTTCAGCAGTCGCACGCTCCATGATCGGGTGGATTTCCGCCTGTGCTTGATAGGGCGGTTTGCCGGCCTTGAAGTCGGCTTTGAAAGCGTCGAGCTTGTCTTGCAGTGCCATTACGAATCTCCTTGAGTGATTGAGGCCGATGGGCCATGAATGCGCATCGCGTATAGCAGCAGGGCGAACGTATCGGCCACGCATTGGCCGCGGACTGGCCGAGCGTTGTAGCTGCTCACGATAAGCCACAGGCTGAAACTCCCAGACCATCAGCAGAAGGCATCCTTCGTCGATAACAGTTATTCCTTGCAGGCATGTTCCGCTTGGGCGCATTTGTGCCTTCGTAAAGCGATGACTGCGCGAGGAATAGGACCTATTCCCGGCCGGTTACTACCCAGCATCCCGACACGAGCGGACGATACGCATCAACCAATGCATGAACGCATTGGCGCACATGCAGCAGTCGGCTTGTCCCTGCACTTGAGCATGTGAGCAGACCATTCAATTTTCACTAATCTCACTATCGAGGTAATCATGACTCAGGCTCTGAAAGGCAAACTTGCACTCGTGACCGGCTCTTCTCGTGGAATCGGCGCGGCCATCGCAGCCCGCCTCGCGCGAGACGGCGCATCCGTGATCGTCCACTACGCGTCGAGTCCGGCGCGCGCGGAGGCAGTGGTCAAAGCGATCCGCGATGCAGGCGGCGAGGCCGAAGCAGTTGGCGCCAATCTGGCGAACCCCGAGGGTGTAACGGCGCTGGTCGATTCGTTGAACGGCGTCTTCGGCGGCAAGTTCGATGGCCGCCTCGACATCCTCGTCAACAACGCGGGCACAGTCGAATACGGACCGTTCCTCGAGTCGTCGGAGGCGTCGTACGACACGCACTTCAACCTGAATGTGAGGGCGCCGATCGCCTTGGCGAAGGACGCGGCCAAGCGCATGATCAAGACGGGGTGGGGACGCATCATCAATGTCGGCTCCGCTTTCGGCGAAGCGGCGCCGCTGCCTGGCGTAACGCTTTACATCGCGTCGAAATTCGCCATTCGGGGCTTCACACGCGGTCTTTCGCGCGAACTAGGGAAGTATGGCGTGACCGTCAACGCGGTTCAGCCCGGCCCGATCGACACGGAACTGGCTCCCCAGCCCGGGACGGAAGAGCACGCGACGATGACCAAGCTCGCCAGTGTGGGCCGCTTCGGTAAGCCCGAAGAGATCGCGGCGGCGGTAGCGTACCTGGCGAGCCCGGAAGCCGGCTACACCACCGGTGAAAGCCTGACGGTCGATGGTGGGTGGATTGCCTGAGGAAGGGTGAAGCGGGTTTCACCGGCGCGCTGCCAGACGCTGATCGATCAGCCGAACGCTGACGATCAGGCCGGTTGCATGCCGTGCGCCCGCTTGGCGGAGTCGGCGCCGGGCGAAGCGAGAAACGTAAGCAGCGTACGCGCGGCCAGCACGGCGTCGCTCACCGCGGCTTCCGTGCCGATGTCGGGGCGGGGCGCACCGGCCCTCAACGCCGCAATCTCTTCAGGCTAGGGGCTGGAAGGCAGCATCGCTTCTGCCCCATCGGAGCAATGAGTGGACGGGGCGCGTTCCTTTCCCGCCAGGACGCCCCGTTTCGGAGAGTCGGCGTCGCCCGTCGAACCAACGTTCCGGATGGCGACCTCGTCATAGGTGCGCCACGTAGTAGTAGCGCTGGCTCGGCCGTGTTCCTTGGCTTCGTACATGGCTTCATCCGCTTTCCTGACCAGGTCATCGGCGCTGTCGCCTTGCTCGAGCACCGCCACTCCAAGGCTGGCGCGCATCATGTACGGGTTATTGCGTACCGTGATTGCCATGGCGAGTGCCTGTGCTATTTCCTTCGCGGTCTGGGTGGCGATTTCGCATGCGTTCGTTGCCCCGACGATCACCAGAAATTCGTCACCGCCCAAGCGGCCGACTGCACCGCGATTACCCACGACGACCCGGACCCGGTCTGCAAGGATCACGAGAGCCTCGTCGCCCGCCTGATGTCCATGTGTGTCGTTCAGTTGCTTGAAATCGTCCAGATCGACGAAGATCGCCGCCACTCTGCCGCTCGCATCGGGTGACGAGACGGCCCGATGCAGCAGGTCTTTAATACGTCCCCGGTTAAACAAACCCGTGAGCCTGTCAGTTTCCGACAGGCGCCGCAGTTCCTCTTTACCTTTCAGCAGCTTGGCGACCAGCGCCATTATCCACAATGAAAAACCGATAAGAATGACCGAGATGACGAGGGCCATCACCACGTAAACACGGCGCATTTTGAAATAGTCATCGAGCGCTTCGGCGACCGAGAGCCCGGCCACGACCATCAGGTCATAACGGTCGATTGCGCTGCTAGTGACAATTCGTTCAATATGGTCGACCGGGTCCACCACGGTGCCGTCGTGCGTGAGTAGAACAGTTTTGTACCCGTCGGGCAGCGGACCGCCGGTGGTGCTGGGCGACTCGCCCGCCCGGCGAGACAACGTAAAACCATGACGGGAAACGACAGCGATCAGGCCATGCTTGCCAAGCGCGGCGCTGTTGTAGAAGCCGTCGGTGAGGTAGGCCGGGTCCTCCGAGACAACAACCACGCCGCCGAACGACCCGTCGGGCCGGTTGATGCGCCGCGTCGCCTGAACTGACCATTGCTTCGATACTCGCCCGATCACCGGCTTGCTGATGAATAGTCCCGCTCCGGGATCCAACCGATGCACAAGGAAGTGTGCGCGATCGCTAAGATCGACCACGCCGGAAAACTTGAGGGTCGAGGCCAGGACATGGCCATCCGCGCCGACAACCGTCACCTGCAGCGCGGTGTCGGCACTGATCAGCCCGCGCGCTTCGTACTGTGCGAGGTCAAACGTTTGTGGTGAGCTTTCATAGCCGTACTTGATCAGGAGCGCGATTTCGTCGACATCGTGAACAGTCTTCAGGGTGTGGTTCTGAAGCGAGCGCACCAGAGTCTGGGCCTCATCCTCCGTTTCGCGCAGCACCGCAACCTTCTCGATATGCAGTCTCACGGAGATCGTGATCCACAGCACGCAAAGGACAACGAGGGTCAGCAGGGGTATGAATATCAGTGCGCGGGGCAGTGACATGCCCCTCTCAAGACCCGGCAGAGTCGGCTCCATAATTCCCTCAAAAACCTTTTTTTCTATTTTCGAATTCTGTCCCAGACAGGCTAAACATCATGCCCTGAACAGAGGTCGATTTGTTCGCCTCCTCAACAAATCGTCACGGGCGGGCGTATTTGAGTAAACGCTTCATCGGCGTGGATAGAAGTTGGGCCCGTGGAGGCGAAACCGGCGAGCTTTCGATAGGCCTCTTTCGACAGAGGCGATGATGGATTCGCAATGGACCGCCCACTTGCCGCGCGTCGGTGCTCGCGACATTGAACGTGAACACTCATGCCGTAGGCCTGCGCGCTCTTCACTGAATAGCCTAAGCAGTGCCAACAGAATCACAGCACCTTTCAGTGTCTTGACGAGCGACACAACAAAAGCGAGCAGGGCTCACCTTTGTTGTCTTTACTCAAACCAACCTGCGAAAACTTATTTCTTCTCGGTCGACGCGGTCGTTCCAGCGACGGCATTTTTCGCTAATGCGGTCGAGGCGGAGGACGCAGCCTGAACATTGCTTTCCGCGATTTCCACTACTTGTTTGGCGGCCTTTTTGGCAGCGTCGTACGCGGAGTTTGCCGTCTCGCTGGCGGTCCCGATGGCGGACTTCCATGCGGACACGAGAGCCTCGCTTCCTGCCGGCGCGTTCTTAGTGAGACTGTCAACGAACGCCTGCACGTCGTGCTGCGACTGCTTGAAATGCCCTTCACTGGCCGCGGTGAATTCGCTTTGCGTACCGGTGACGATTTCTGAGACGTGGCGCCAGTATGACTGCAGTTTTTCTGCCGTAGGTGGTGTCTGCAGCGCGAAGAAGCCCTGCGGGTCCTTGGCCGACAAAGCCTTACCGACGGTTTCCTGATTTTCGGCGAGCGTCGACTTGACCACTTGCACATTCAACTCCACTAGCTTTTCGAATCCTTCGAAAGCTTTGAATGTGAGACCAAACAACGTGTTGTAGGCGGCTTTCTGCGTGGCAAACAGTTGTTCCGGGATAAAACTGCTCATTAGTAACTCCGTAGAGGTAAATGCGGTTAAAAATGATGTTGTTGCGGCGCAGCGAAAGTCCCATTTTAAGGATAGACGGGCGAGTGTCAATCATTTGTTTCCCTCGTTGACTGATATACCCGTGGATAAGCAGAAGTAGGAAGATACAAATAAGTAACAACTGCCTTTCCATAAATAAAATCACTAATTTATTTAGTCATCTCATTGTGCGGTCATATCGGGAAATTGAGCACGGCTGTGCGATTATGCTTGCACGGGTCAGAGTATCCGCAAGGGGCTTCTGCAGAACGGCCGTAGAGGATTAACCCACTCAGCAACGAGTAGGGCCCGTGAATAGTTTCTTGCTTGACACAGGCCTCCGGTCCATTGATTATTCCCAATGGAAATCAGAAAGCAAGACGTCGCTAGGTGCACAACCACGATTAATCTGATTTAACAACGTGTCACGAGCAAGTCATCGTGAATACGTAGTATTAACTGACGCCGCAAAAAGTCGGCGCTGAATAGCATAAATACAGACTGAGAGATGCAGGCAAAATGGGACGACATACTTATCCAATCGGGCACCTCGAACGCAGTCACGAGGACAACGCCCTCCGGCGCGCTATCGGAGCACGCCTCGACCGGGCTCTCCACAGGGCCGGCATGAGTTCCGCGAAGGCCGCGAAGCGACTCAGCGTCAGCGAGAACGACGTGCAGTATTGGCGACACGGAATTACGGTTCCGCCTTTGCACGCTTTTACGCGTATGGCGGCCATCCTTGACGTCGACGTTCATTGGCTCTGCACGGGCCAAACTCAGATTGCTCATGCTGCGGTTTTGTGAAAGCAGAAAAGCAGAGCCGGGCGGTCGAAAAGGCGCAACACGGTCCATGTGACCTTCGAATATTTCCTGAACACGCTCATAGAACAATTGGACAGGAGCGGCTGGCCGAACACCATTTTTATTTATCAGACGTTTCACGGAGCGATGTGAGTCCGACGCGGTTGAAGCTTATCGCGCAGCACAGCCATTGCTTGTCGGCCCGACTGTAAAAGCGCAAAGCCACTGGCGCAATCCCCGCAGCGTCGAAATTGCGGCTCGACACGGGTCGCCGCTCAACGCAGATAGTGAAGTTCCATTGACCGTAGTAAGGAGACAGAGGAAGAGATGTCCAAACGAATTGCGTATGTAACAGGTGGTATGGGTGGCATTGGAACGTCGATATGCCAGCGCCTTCATACCGATGGGCTGACAGTAGTGGCGGGCTGCGGACCTAATTCACCCCGTCGTGAAAAATGGCTTGCCGAACAGGCGGCGCTTGGTTTCTCCTTCGTGGCTTCCGAGGGCAACGTCGGTGATTGGGAATCGACTGCCGCAGCGTTTGATAAGGTCAGGAAAGAGGTTGGAGAGATTGACGTGCTGGTGAATAACGCGGGTATCACGCGCGACGGCGTGTTTCGCAAGATGTCGAAGGAAAACTGGAACGACGTTATAGATACCAACCTCACGAGCCTTTTCAACGTAACCAAGCAGGTGATTGAAGCAATGGTCGCCAAAGGCTGGGGGCGAATAATCAACATCTCGTCGGTGAATGGACAGAAGGGCCAGTTCGGGCAGACCAATTACTCGACTGCCAAGGCCGGTATTCATGGTTTCACCATGTCACTCGCCCAGGAAGTGGCGACCAAGGGCATCACCGTGAATACCGTCTCGCCGGGCTACATCGGTACCGATATGGTTCGCGCTGTCAAACCCGAGGTGTTGGATACCATCGTCGCGAGTATCCCGGTGCGGCGTCTGGGGGAACCCTCTGAAATTGCGTCGATTGTCTCGTGGATTGCCGGTGACGACGCCGGCTTCGCAACGGGCGCCGACTTCTCTCTTAACGGCGGCCTGCACATGGGATAACGCGGCCGCCTTCGCGGGCGGACTCTGGGCTGTACCGCGCGGGCATGGCGACGACAATCTCACAAGACCAAAATCCAGGGGTATTCGGCATGCATCGGACCTACAACTACAAAGACTTCACCATCGAGGTGGAGACTGAGGCGGTGGCCGGAATCGCTGGCGAGCGGGTTGCTGCGACGCCACTGGGATACATCGCGGACGTCAACATAACGAAGAGCGGGAGCCCCGCGGCTACCCGACGCCTCCACTTTGGCGAGGTTGCAGAGCGCCCGCTCGGCACCCCGGCTGAGGCCTTGATGCGCGGCTACGGCGCCGCCCAGGAGGTTATCGACCGGATGAGGAACGCTGTCGACCTACCGCCCGTGCCGAAGGAGGGGTGAGCACGACGTCCCTTTTCGCAGCGTTGGACATCGCCACCCGGATTCATGGACCCTCGGTCGACCAGATCCACCGAAGAGTTGGGCTCCGAGCGTGAGATAGCTAGCTGAGCGCGAAGCGCCCCCTGCGTGCGCCCCCTGCCAGTGGACAAGGGGGCGGTCCGCTCAGCCTTTGGGTTTGCCTTTCGTGCGCTGAGCCACTTGCGCAGCCTTTTGACCTTGCGTCTTCCCAAGGGACTTGCTTGGTGCTGCAACTTCCTTCTTCCTGCTCGGCATATCAGTTTCGGCCGTTTGACTCGGTGGGGCCTTTCTGGGTGATGGCATTTTGACCTCCTTAATGTGTCGAATAGACACACTCTTAAAAATAGGCCGCACGTCGTCGGGAATCAAGAAGACTCGCTTCAGCGATGGCTGATATTCCTCTGCATCGACGCGATTTCTTCGTAAAACATACGTCAGGGCGAGCGTTGTCTTTCCCGAGCGCACCACAGCGCCATTGCCAAAATGCACCTCCGTCGTTTTGATGGCGCCAACGGCGGACATCGCGTGACGAACGGCTTCAGTTGTCGAGAACACGGATTGAACAAGGCACACGCTGAGGGTGAGAACCGCTTAGTGTCCGCTCGACTTCAGGCGCCACGTTGTTAGTCGGGATATCGAAACGGCCGCACCATGCCGTGGCTGACAGAATTTGACCGTGAGGAAATTCTTAGCGCCTCCGTTTCACAAGGTCGGCTTGCCCTCGTCCAAAAGCGATAGCGATAGCCGCTTGATGGCGGGCGATGAACCACGACGCAATGGGGGCGAAATTAAAGTTTTGCTAGAAACTACCGTTTACTAATGAAGTGCTGGAATCGCACGTTCAAGCATTGGCGAACGCGTGTTCGGCCAGGCTAAGGAGCGGATGGTGGCGAAATCGAAGGTCGGGCCGTTTGGAATACCTATGTCGACAGCGGTCGTGCATCGGTCAGGGCTGCGCTTCGCTGCGGGAATATATCGCGTTCGGGTGTTTGGGGCAACGGCGGGGCTGGTCTGTACCATGCCAATCATGTTGTCCGACCATGCGGTAACTTTCTTGTTGATGACGTTCGCCGCGGCTTTGTTGGCCTGGCCGCACGTGGCCTACGTGATCGCCCGGCGCTCCATGCATCCCGTCAACGCCGAGCGCCGTAACCTTTTTATTGACTCGGTGTTCGCAGGCGTCATCGTCGCGTTGTTAAATTTTCGCCTCGTTCCTTCTACGATCGTTCTGCTATCCGTAGCAATGAACAGCATCGCCGTTGGCGGCATGCGGCCGATGCTTTTTTGTTGTATCGCGAACGCTGTGGGCGCGCTGGTTGGAATCGGCTTATTCGGCGGTCACATCGCAGGCGCGAGTGAGCCCTATTCGACCTTGGTAATGCTACCGTTGATGGTGCTCTACCCACTGCTCATCGCGAAGTTTGCCCATGCGGCGTCCGAGCGGCTTGCCGAAAAGACCCGCCAATTGAAGGTCCTGTCCGAGCTTGATGCGCTAACCGGATTGTTGAATCGAACTACGTTTATCGCACGCCTCGATCGTTTGCTGCGCGCCTGTGAGGGAGCGACAACCATCGTCGGCGTGATTTTTGTTGACCTGGATAATTTTAAAACGATCAATGATTCGCTGGGTCATAAAGCCGGCGACCGCGTCCTCACCCGTCTGTCGGGCCGGTTGATGCAGGTGTCGGAGCAGGGCGGATTGATCTGCCGGTATGGTGGTGACGAATTCGTCGCGGCTGTACAGGTTGCATCTATCAACGACCTCTCGATCATTGCGACCAAGATCATTCGCGACATGTCGCGCGACGTGTCGATCGATGGAACACGGCTTAAGCTTGGCGCGAGCATTGGCATCAGCGTGTTTCCGGAGCACGCATCAGATGCGGCATCACTGATTAGCCGTGCCGACGCGGCAATGTATCGGGCGAAACACCGGGGAAAGGGCACCACCGCTTTTTATGACGAGCAGATGGCCCACGCGTCGGCGATAAAGTATCGCATTGCCCGCCGTCTGCGCGCCGCGATCCAGAAGGACCTGAAGGTGCATTATCAACCGCAGGTCGATATGGTAAGCGGAAGGCTCATTGGCGTCGAGGCTCTCGCACGATGGTATGACACGGAGCTTGGCCACGTCCCGCCCGGTTTGTTTATTCCGATTGCGGAAGAAATGGGATTGATCGGCGAGCTGGGCATGGCCGTGATGCGCATTGCGTGCGCAGACGTGGCGCGCTGGCGTGCCATGTATGACATCAGCGTGCAAATGTCGATTAACGTCTCCGCACTCCAACTGCGTCGCCCCGAATTTTTAGATGAGGTATGCGAATTGATTGTGCGCTTCGAGATCGAACCCTCACAATTGGAGCTGGAAGTGACCGAGAGTGCGTTACTGGACAACGTTGGCGAGGCTCGATCCACGTTCGAACGATTGGCGCAGCTCGGCGTGCGTGTTGCCGTCGACGACTTTGGAACAGGCTATTCCAATCTGTCTTACTTGCACGCGCTCAAGATTGACCGAATCAAGATTGACCAGTCCTTCATCAAGGAGCTATTCACCACCACGACCGGCCAGTCTATTGTCAGCGCGGTGATTGCCATGGCGAATGCGATGACGCTCGACATTGTTGCGGAAGGCGTCGAGACGTGGGCTCAAGCGCGCTGGCTGGTCTCGCATGGATGTGTCATCGGGCAGGGATATCGCTTCAGCCACCCGCTCGCGCCCGAAGACTTCGAACGCTGGATGATTGCAAACCCGGCGGGCTTAAGCTTGCCGGTGACCGAGTGCAGCTCAAACTCGTGATTTCCAAATCGCCTCGTCACTTTGGGGCGATGAGATTCGTCGCATGCGCCGAATTTGTTGCCTCGACGAACGCTCGCTCACGCTGCCATATCAGTCGCCCATCTGCGCCACTGACGGTCCTGGTATTTTGATTCGGCGTTGACCAGCAGCGCCCTGGCCTGGGACGCGCAGGCCACATTCCAGACCGTTCCAGTCCATCGCGCGAAGTATCTTGCTGCGGTTCCGTGTGCGTCCTTGACCGGATATACACCGGGCCGCGACGGTTTTACACTGCCGTCCATCCATTCGAAGTTCATTTCTCGTAGCTCCATTAAACCGCACCAACGATGGGCTTCTTGACTCGTTGCCCAAGGCGCCCGGAGCGGCAGACGTACTTGTCCTTACCGCTCGGCCCCATGCATTAATCCTAGACTTGGAAGACCGGATTGCTTAGTCGGTACGCGCTGAATCTAGCCTCGGAATAACCCCTTTTGGATTGTCAGGAAATCCCTACATCAGGGCGAACGAAATGAATGCAACCGACTCCAGACGCTGATGCGACGCGGGGGGAGAGAGGCTGGCCATATAGACAGCCAAACAGAGCCTTGATGGAAAAGCCATTTCGACCCATCGCGGTCCTGCTGGATAAATATTGGCAAGCAGACGATGCTACTAGAATGAGCGTCGAGCTACCCGTCGAGCAGTTGCATCTGAGCGCGCGATGCGTACCCCGCGCACGATAGCGGCAACCGAGTGAAATATCCTATGAATCGTAGAGAAGCACTGCGCGCATGTGCTCACGTCGGCCTGCTATGCACGACGAACTACGCGTTTGCATCCAGGCAATTGCCTCATGTGGTGTTCCTTAACCCCGGAGAAGCGCTCGAACGTGGCACGGGGCAGCAATGGCAACTGGTATCGCGGTTCATGGCGGTCGCAGCAAAGACCTTCGACATCCAACTGGAAGTCCTTTATGCGGAACGTGACCATCTGCTGATGCTGCGCCAGGCTGAGGAGGTCGCGCGCCGCAGCGACGCGCCCGACTACGTGGTGATCGTCAACGAGAAGATGGCCGCCCGGCAGATGCTGGAAACGCTGGCGCGTTCGCCTGCAAAAGTGCTGCTCATCCACAATGACCTCACGCCCGACCAGCGCCGCGAGATCGGCAACGAACGGCAACGAATCCCGAACTGGATCGGCACGGTGACGGCAAACGCGGCACGCGGTGGGTACCGCTTGATGGAATACCTGTGCCAGTGGCTTGGTCAGAGCGCGGCGAAGGTCATCGGGATTACCGGCGACCCGAACACGCCCGTCTCGCTGGAGCGTGCCGCTGGCGTCGAGACGTTCCTGTCCAAGGTGCCGGATGCGCGCACCTGCCAACTGGTCTTCAGCGACTGGAGCTACGGCGACAGCGATCAAAAGGCACGCGTGCTGCTTGCACGGTATCCGGAAGCCAACGCAGTCTGGGCGGCGAACGATTCGATGACGCTAGGGGCGTTAAACGCAGTCGAAGCACGCAACGCCCGCGTTCTGGTAGGAGGGATGGGGGCATTGCCGGAGGCGCTGACCCGTGTGGCCGATGGTGGTCTCGCGGCCATGGTGGCGGGGGACTACTTCATTGGTGCGTGGGCCATGGTTCTCCTGCATGACTACCACCACGGCCGCGACTTTGCGGCGTCCGGAGGACTCTGCCAGAAACTGGACTTCCTGAGCGTTATCCACCGTGAGAACGTCGCTCAATACCATGAAGTCGTTTTTCTCCGCGGGCACACACTCGACTTTGGTCTCTACTCGAAAACCATGCATCCGCATCCTGGTCCCTACGACTTCAGTTTGCGCCATATCCTGAACGCCACGGCGAAGGACTCGTGATGCGTTCGCCTCTACGACATGCGCTACGCTCGCTCAGTCTGCACACCAAGCTGATGGTCGCGCTCGTCATACTCGTCGCTCTCGTGGCGGGCACCTCCGCGTTTGTTCTGGTCGAACATTCGCGCGAGCGCCGGCTCGCGGAACTGGAGGAGCGCGCCACGCGAATCGCTGAGCTGTTCAGCCGCTCACTCGCCCAGCCGTTATGGAACGTCGATCGAGGCGCAATCGACAACCAGCTTGCTGCTCTCGCGCCCAATCCCGAAGTCGCGCAATTCACGGTCACGGCAGTGGGCTACGGCATCGTGTCGAACGTGAAGGGCGATCAACGCGTGGACCCGGACGATAGGGTGGTGCGGGTCAAGGCGATTGAATATGATCCTCCGGGCGATGCGCCGCGAGAGAAAATCGGCGAGATCCGCGTCGTTCTTACGAAGGCGGTCGCCAGGCAGGCGATCAGTGGCGCCCGCCGGACCATCCTGGCGATGACGGCGCTCGTCGTCGCTGCACTCTACGCGGCGACCTTCCTGCTGCTCAAACGGATGGTGCGTGGCCCGATAAACCGGCTGGAGGAAATGGTCGACCGGATCTCGGACGGCGACCTTGATGCACGCTGCGCAGTAGAATCCGGCGATGAGTTGGGGCGGCTCGCCACGCGCGTGAATGCCATGGCGGACCGGCTTCGTTTATCGACGGAGAGCCTGCGCGAGAGCGAACGAAAGTACCGGGGCATCGTGGAAAATTCTCTCGAAGGCATCTTCCTGCTCGATCGCAGCGGGCGACTTGACGAGGCCAATCCGGCAATGGCGGAGTTGCTCGGATATGGCGCTGCGACCGACCTGATTACGACAGCAATCAGCGAGCCTGGGAAAGGACCGTTTTCGCCGCTGCAAATTGGCGCCCTGTTCGATATCCTCAGCGTGCAGGGCGAAATCGCCGGGCTCGAAATGCAGTTAAAGCGCCTCGACGGTAAGACGATCTGGGTCCAATTGAACGGGCGCGGTCTGGATGGCAACGATGGCCGTCCCCGCTGTCTTGAAGGGCTGCTGACCGACGTCACGGCCCGCAGGCACGCGCTCGAAAATTTGCGCCGCCATCGTGACCAGCTCGAACTGGAGGTGAGCGAGCGCAAGCGCACCGAAGGAGAATTGCTGGCGTCGCGCGAACGGCTACAGCAGCTATCGGTGCATCTTGAGGCGATTCGCGAGGAGGAGAGGAAGCGTATTGCGATGGAAATCCATGATGAACTGGGCCAGTTGCTCACGGCGCTCAAGATGGACCTGTCATTGCTGAAGATGCAATTGGCGGCCGATTCGCCCGCCATGCACAAAGCGGAGGAGATGCGTGAACTGCTCGAGAAAACGATCAAGATCGTGCGCAACGTGGTCAGCCACCTGCGGCCGGCCGCGCTCAACTTCGGCCTCGCATCCGCCCTCGAATGGCTCGCCGAGGATTTCAGCCGTCACACTCAAATAGCCTGCCATTTTCATCGGGAAGGTCCCGAACCGCGCTTGGCCGATGCCCGCGCGACGGCGATATTTCGTATCGTGCAAGAGTCACTGACCAATGTGGCCCGCCACGCCAACGCGTCGCGTGTCGATGTGACGCTAGCCAACGGCCAAGCCGGCATCGAGTTGATCGTCAGCGACAATGGACGAGGCTTCGATATGGTCGCCGCACGGGCCGGCTACTCGTATGGTTTGCAGGGCATGGCCGAACGTGCCCGATCGATCGACGCACAACTGCAGATTGAAACCGAGCCGGACTCGGGTTCTGTTGTACGCCTGAGCGTCCAGGACGATTCCGTCACGGCTCATTAAGACCGGTACGCCAGCCATGGTGAGCTGGAACAACTCAACCAGGCAACGGCGGCAGGTACCTCACCCATCGCGTTCAGTGGCATCGTCTCGCCCGACTGACGTGCGCCACTGAACGCTCAGCAGGTGCTCGCGCATGGACCGCGCAGCTAATTCGCTATCGCGGGCCTTCATGGCGCTGACAATATTCTCGTGCTGTTGGGCGAAATAGCGCCGGGTCTCCTGGGCCGCGGTTTTTTCACGTACGTCAGGCTTGACCCGCATGCCGTTGATGACTTCCATCAGGGCGATGAGAGCGGGGTTTCGCGTGGCCTGTCCGAGCAGCAAATGAAATCGATGATCCCATTGCTGCCACTCCTCGTCATTTTTTGCGGCGGCGTTCTTTCGCGCGCATTTATCAAGTTCCAGCAAATCATCCCCACTTGCTTTCGTCGCAGCTAGCGCGGCAAGCGCCGGCTCGAAAAGCAGCCGCATTTCTGCAATGTCCGCCGGACTGGCTCCAGCGCGAAGCCCGCGGAGCGTCGGCGCAAATTTCAGCGGCCGCGCACCCAGATAGGTGCCGCGGCCGACACCTCGCCACACACGGCCAGAAGCTTCCAGCGAGGCAAGCGCCGCGCGCAGTTCCCTCCGGGTGACCTCCAGGTCCTCGGCGAGACTTCTTTCAGGCGGCAACGCGTCACCGTCCTTGAGCTGGTTGTGGACGATATATTCCTGCAGCCTGTCCAGCAGTGATTTTTCCATTTTCTCTTTCAACCTTCTTAAACCAATAATCATTGGTACAAAAATATCAGATTTTGGCTTGTTTTCACACCGTCATAGATATTTTTTATCCACTAAAATATCTGGAAAGAAGGGTTATAACTAACTGCAGGCCGGCATTGCTCGTCATACCATTCTATTTTGATTGATTTGAACCAATTATGATTGGTTCATTTAATGATCGCCCATCGTCGCGAAAGGAGTTGCGCATGTCGTTTACAACCCGCCCGGAACTGATTGGCACGTTCGGCATGGTGTCCTCCACGCACTGGCTAGCCAGTGCGTCGGCGATGGCCGTTCTTGAGAGAGGGGGTAATGCATTCGACGCGGCGGCCGCGGCAGGTTTTGTTCTGCAGATCGTTGAACCGCATCTGAATGGACCCGGCGGCGAACTGCCGGTCGTGTTCTACAGTGCCCGTGAAAAGCGGGTTCGCGTGCTATGCGGGCAGGGTGTGACGCCGGCGGCAATGACGATATCGCGCATGCGTGAGTCAGGTCTGGAGGTCGTTCCAGGTACAGGGTTGTTGCCAGCCGTCGTACCCGGAGCATTTGGCGCCTGGATGCTTATGCTGCGCGACTACGGCCAGTTGCCCCTTGCAGACGTGATGAGCTACGCAATCGGTTATGCGGAAAACGGCTATCCGGTTCTGCCGCGAATGACATCGTCAATCCTTGCAATCAAGGATTTCTTCCAGACGGAATGGCCCACATCGGCTGAGCAATGGCTGCGCAATGGCGACGCACCCATGCCGAACCAGTTGTTCGCCAATCCGGCGATTGCGCACACGTACAAGCGCATCCTGGAAGAGGCGAATACCGTCCGTGATCGTGCAGAGCAATGTGATCTGGCCAGCAAGGTGTTTTATCGTGGATTCGTGGCTGAGGCTATTGACCATTACTTCCGCTCGACCGCAGTTCTCGACACCTCCGGCCAGCGTAACCATGGTCTGCTCAACGCAGACGATCTTGCTCGCTGGGAGCCGACCTACGAAGACCCGGTCTCATACGACTATGAGGGCTTCCGGGTTCACAAAACCGGTCCATGGGGCCAGGGGCCCATGTTTCTGCAGCAGCTAGCGCTCCTCAAGGGTTTCAATCTCACTGCGATGGATCCAATGGGACCGGACTTCGTCCATACGATCATCGAATGTTCGAAGCTCGCATTCGCCGATCGCGAGGTGTTTTACGGTGATCCCAGGTTCGCGCACGTGCCCATGGATGTGCTGCTGAGCGACGCCTACAACGACGAGCGGCGCCGGCTGATCGATCCCGGCCGCGCGTCGTTTGAATTCCGTCCCGGCCGGTTGGGCGACAGCGAACAGCGTGCGGCCCTGATCATGGCCAATGCGGGAAAAGAGCAGTCGGGCGGTTTCGGCCAGGGCGAACCGACGTTCGCACCGCTGCCTGAACTGCGCGGCGATACGGTGCATCTCGACGTGGTCGATCGCTGGGGCAACATGGTCTCGGCAACACCATCGGGTGGATGGCTGCAGGCCTCGCCTGCGGTGCCCGGTCTCGGCTTTAACGTGACCACGCGCGCGCAGATGTTCTGGATGGAAGAAGGCCTGCCATCGTCGCTCGGTCCAGGGCGTCGTCCCCGCACCACGCTTTCGCCCACACTCGTTACGCGGGGAGACCAACCCTATGCGGTGTTCGGCACCCCAGGCGGTGACCAGCAGGACCAGTGGTCAATCCAGCTGTTTCTCAGGCATGTGCACGCCGGCATGAACTTCCAGGCCGCAGCAGAAGCACCCTCGTTCCAGACAGCTCACTTTCCCGGCTCGTTCTACCCGCGCTCGATGAAACTGGGCAAGATGTCTGCGGAATCGCGCTTTCCCGAGAGCACGCTTGCCGGGTTACGCGCGCGCGGGCACGACCTGACTGTCGCCGAGCCCTGGTCGTTGGGCCGCGTCTGCGCGGTTGGGGTCCGAGGCGGGCTGATGCGCGGCGCGGCGACACCCCGCCAGATGCAGGCTTACGCTATCGGGCGCTGACTTTCGCATTCCCGTTTCGCATCCCCGTTCACATTCCCGAGACTCCAATCAATTTCCTCAGCGAGAACATGCCTTGTCCGCTATCGCCGACCGTCTGGAAAGACTGCCTCTGTCAGGGTTCCATCGTAAACTCCTGCTCATCGGCGGGTTGGGCTACCTGTTCGATGGACTCGATTCATCGTCGCTTGCCTTTCTGCTGCCGGTCGTCAGCAAGCTTTGGCACCTGACCAGTGCTGAAACTGGCCTGGTCGCGAGCAGTACCTATATTGGATACTTCTTCGGGGCGTTTCTGTCAGGGGTACTGGCTGATTTGATCGGTCGTCGCCGCATCATGATGACTGCGCTTGCGATCTATTGCGTTGCATCGCTCGCGAGTGCTGCCGCCAACGACTGGCACACGTTTTTTGCATTGCGAATAGTTGCTGGCTTCGGCTCGGGCGCGGAGACCGTAGTGATCGCACCATTCCTCGCCGAATTTGTGCCTCGACGTTACCGGGGCATTTTTTGCGGAGCACTGGTCGGTTTCATGTCGTTTGGTTATCTGGGGTCGTCCATAGTCGGCTTCACCGTGGTGAGAAACTTTGCCGATGGCTGGAGATACATGGCAGTGGTGACTTCATTGCCCGTTGTCATGCTCCTGTGGTGGCGAAGGACGCTGCCCGAGTCGCCGCGCTGGCTGGAAAGCCAGGGCCGGATTGCCGAAGCGAATCGTATAGTGAGTGCAATTGAGTCATGGTTTAGCGACAGGGGTATTCATCTAGCGCCCGTCGCGTCCGTAGGCGCAGTTTCAGCATCAACGCCCACGAAGAGCAGCGCGCTGCAGAACGTCCTGACGCTATGGTCGCCGCGCCTCGCGCGCACGACCACCGTGAGCTGGTTAATGTGGTTCTCGGTTGCGTTTGCGTACTACTCGTTTTTCTCCTGGATTCCGAGTCTGCTCCTCGCGGAAGGACTTACCATGACGAAAAGCTTCGGATATTCAATCGCCATTTATGGGGCGCAGATTCCCGGGTATTTTTCCGCCGCATGGCTCAATGAACGGATCGGGCGGAAGGCCGTGGTGGCGTCCTACATGCTATTGGGTGGCGTTGCGGCGATCACCCTTGCGTTCTCTCATAGCGGCTTGCAAATCATGAGCGCGGGCATCTTCCTGTCGTTCTTCATGAACGGCGCGTTCGCCGGGGTCTATGCGTACACGCCGGAAGTGTTTCCGACGGCGGTTCGCGCGACCGGCACCGGATCGTCTTCATCGTTTGGTCGCATTGGCTCGGTAAGCGCGCCCATTCTGGTCGGACTCGTGTATCCCGCGCTCGGCTTTCTGGGCGTGTTCGCCATGACCACGACGGTTTTGTTGATTGGGGCCTGCGTGGTTGGCTTCCTCGGCATCGAGACGCGCAACCGGTCGCTTGAAGACATCGAGGAGGGTGGTCTGGAGCAGCACGATGTGCGAAGCCCGCTAAGTTCCACCGAAATGAACGGCTGAATGTCGCCTCCAACCTTTACATCACCTCGCATCAAGCCTATGCAAAACATTGATATCGCGACTGCGCCGCTAGCCACGCGAGCGCTTGATATTCCGGACCTTGAGCGCCTGGCAAATGCCCTGCGACTCAAGGATCAACCCATGGCGATTTTTCGTGCCGTTCATGCGGTGGCGGAACGCACAATAGGCCTTAGCCTCTTCACGATCATGTCCTACGATGCGCAGCGTCTCGAGGTCCAGCGAGTTTATACGAACATGCCGGACGTCTATCCAACTGGAGGGCGTAAGCGAAAACAGGGTACCCCGTGGGCGAGCCAGGTCTTGCTGGAGCTCAAGCCTTTTCGCGCAGAAACGCCGCAAGGCATCCAGGATGCATTTGACGATCACGCAGTGATGACCGGCATGGGCCTGGGATCGATATTGAACATCCCGATCGCATACGATGGCGTATGTGTGGGTACGATGAACATGACGCATAGGGAAGGGTGGTATACGGCCAGGCATGAACAAATCGGCCTGCTGATCGGCTCCTTCCTTGCCGCTGCGCTCGTTAAGCGGAATACGGCGCCCGCCGGCGACGCCACGGGTCGCTGACATGAGCATAACTAATCAGGTTTCCGAAACATCCACGTTGCCAAAAACCTTCGGGGCGCAGGGCTCGTGGCTGCTTGTTTTTGCACTCGGCTATCTCGCGCTGATAGCCGATGGCGCAGACGTCATGATGTACGGCTTGACGCTCACACGGATCAAGGATGAGTTCGCTCTGAGCAATGTCGAAGCGGGGGCGTTGGGGGCCTTGACGCTGTGTGGCATGGCGATCGGTGGGATTCTTGGTGGCTGGGCGAGCGATCGCCTGGGCCGGGTTCGGGTGGTCGCGTGGGCGTTGGCGCTTTTTTCGCTGGGCGCCGGCATGCTTGGATTTACTCATAACTTTTTGGAATTCGCGGTCGTGCGATTTATCAGTTCGTTGGGCATCGGCTCAATGGTGCTGGTCACCACGCTTGTTGCCGAATACGTGCCCACGGAACGGCGCTCCCTGATTCTCGGCGCCCTGCAGACTGGAATTTCGGCTGGCTACATTGTCGTCATCGCGCTGAGCAACTGGATTTTGCCCCACTATGGCTGGCGTACGTTGTATTACGTATCCGCGCTGCCAGTGCTGTTGGCGCTGGCGATCAAATTCGCCGTGCCCGAACCGGCAAACTGGCAAGCGAGCCGCGTTGCAGCCCGCGAGAACAAAGAAGGCAAGCCTGTCCACAACCGCTATTACCTGATTTTCAGTAACCAACAATCACGTAGCTTATTCATCCTGTGGACCCTGGCCTCGGTGTTTGCGCTTTCCGGGTTCTATGGCTTGAACAACTGGTTGCCTACTTACCTGGAAAAGGAACTGCACATCAAGTTCAGTTCGATGGCCGGGTACATGATCGGCACGTACGTGGTCGCGTTCGCTGGAAAGATCATCGCCGGCTGGCTCGGCGACCGCTGGAGTCGACGCGGTGTATACGTTCTTGGCTGCATGGGCGCGGCGATTTTTCTACCCGTGATTATCTTTTGGCACACGCGCGAGAACATCCTCTATCTCATGTTTATCTTCGGCTTCATGTACGGCGTGCCCTTGGGGACGATCGGCACCTTCATGTCGGAGAGTTTCCCCACCTCGATCCGCGGCACGGCGGTAGGTGGCTCTTATAACCTCGGACGTTTCTGCGCGGGCGCGGCGCCTGTCGTTATCGGTTACCTGGCCACGCAGTTTTCAATCGGTATCGGTTTTCTTGTAGTCGGTGCGGTCTTCTTTTTAAGCGGTGTAACCGCGCTGTTCATTCCCGATCGACTGCATGACACGCAGCGTTAGTTAACGCGCGCGAAAGCTGAACTGAGCCCGCAAGGGTGGGCAGTTTTCGGCTAGAGCCGAGAGAGGCTAGTTCTGAAATTTGTGCGCGTTCAGTCTTGTCCGGCAACCATACGCAGCAACGCCGGGGTTTGTTTCAAGGGCGCTAGCACTTGCGGATCGACCTTATAGTCGCTGCCAAGTGTAGTGGTCACGTCCTGATAGTCCACGTGCACGCCATGTTCAGCGTCTTGCCAAACCACCGCCTTCAATGGCAGCTCCAATGCAGCATGCGGATTAGCCGCCATTACCGGCGTGCCGGCCTTCGGATTTCCGAACAGAAACAGCCGCGTAGGTCTCAACGACAATCCCCCGGTCGTCGCGGCGGAACTCTGATCAATATCGGCGAATAGCGTTATTCCGTGCGAGCTTATTGCAGCCTTGAGCCGCGAGACGGTTGTCTGAAAGTCGTATTTGCTTTGCAACGTAAGCACGGAGGAAGGACGCTCTGCAAAAGTTTCAGCCTGTGCGGTCATAGCGATGGTCCTCCAATGAACTCCGAACATGGTTGCGCAGTCAGCGCGCCGTGTCAATCGTGTCGTCGTCATGGTGTTGGGATCGGGCTGCGCCGAGGCTCGAAGGCAGATAGTGATAAGGCGGCTTCACGGGAGACCACCCGTCATTGCGCTAACTGGCGTCCGGTTACCCACGATTTCTTGAAGAGCAGGAAACTCGCTGTCAAGAGCGTGCTGCCTATGCCGACCGCGAGCGGGAAATGCCAGTCGGCGCGCGTCATGACTTGCGGCAGGAGTCCTATGGCAAGTGCGGGGATTGCATGCAGACGAGTCGCGCGTAGCATGACGACGCCGAACAGCATGGCCAGTACCGTTGAGATAACGCCTGGACCAAATGTCGCCAGCGCAGCAACGCCGGTTGCCGCCGCGAGCGTGCATACCACCGGTAACAGTACCGGCCGCTGGGCCCATGGGCAGACGTCTGCATGCGCGAACATTTCGAACGCAATCACGACGAGTGGCGGGAAAAACACCATTCTCATTCCGGTCGCCATCGAAAGCAGGTAGGTGGCGCCGAGAAACGCTACGAAGAACGGCAACCACAGGAACTGCTCGGGCAGCGATTCGATTTCATCGTCGACCCGATCGGCGGCGCTCGGTGCGGCGTCTGCATCTGCGTCTGCGTTGCCGAAGAACCTTAGGTATGCTGACGACAGGACGGCAAGCGCACCCGTGCCAAGTAGAATCGAAAGCGGATACAGCCAGCTTTTCTCACCGAGCGAGAGCGCGAGAAAGCAGGCCGAGATGGCCGGCGCGATGGGTGAGCGCATGAACTTGAGAATGACCATCGCCCCGACGATGCAGATCGCAATGGACGCAGCGGAATACGGCAGATAACGAGTGACGAGCACACCGAACACGGCGGTCGCTGCCGGAGAGAGCGCGAGCATCCAGGGCGCACGGGCCCAGGTGCCGCGCGGCCGCAGCAATACGTCGTAGGACAGGGCGGCTAACTCGGGAAAAAGAAGCAAAGCCATGCCGGCCGCCGAAGCGGCTCCGGCGACCCCACCCATGAAGCAGAGCGAGATGAGCACGGCGGATATAACGCGGCGGGATTTAGCAGTTCTCATGTAATGGACCTATGTATTGCGCCGAGCCCGGGCGGCAGGTTAAGTGGAAAATGCTCCGCTAGCCAACGCGCGTGGCCGGCAGATTACCCAACTCGGGGCTCAGCGCATTGACGGCCGCTCGCGGACGAGCTATCAAGCGAATAAACCTTATCGGCTGAAGTAATGCCGATGGTAGACACATTGACTTCGTGCGAATATTCCCCATAACTGCACCGCATCCTTGGGAAAATGCACCGATGTTCGATTGGGAAAATATGCGTCATTTCCTCGCGCTCGCCCGCATCGGTACGTTTTCGGGGGCCGCGCGCAGCCTGAAGGTCGATCACGCGACGGTGAGCCGACGCTTGGGCGCGCTCGAGGATGAGATGAAGACCCGTCTGGTTGAGCGTTTTCCCCGATCCTGCAAGCTCACGCAGGCGGGTCAGCGAGTGGTCGAACTGGCACAGGGCATGGAAGAGAATGCCTACGCGATCGAGCGCTTCCTGGATGTGAACCTTGCTCCGCTCAGCGGCAAGGTTTCACTGAGCGCGCCGCCCGTACTGGTGGCCAGTTTTCTGGTGAAGCACCTTGCGGACTTCCGGATTGCACATCCCGGCGTGCAGTTGTCTGTTTCGGGCGAGCCACGGCAAGTTTCCCTGAGTCGACGCGAAGCGGACATCGTCCTGCGGCTGGTTCGGCCAAAGGAAGCGACTACGGTGGTACGTAAGCTAGGGCGTATGTCGTTTGACCTTTACGCAAGCAAGGACTACCCGCATCTGCACAATCCGGCTGCCTGGGAGTTCATCGTCTACGATGCCGGCTTCGCGGACAGGCCACAGCAGACCTGGTTGATGAACGTCGCAAGAGGGCGACCAATAGCATGCGAAATCGGCGACATCACGGGTCACCTCGCAGCGGCTCAAGCAGGCGCCGGCGTGGCTGGCCTACCGTGCTTCGTGGCAGACACTGATCCGAATCTGCGGCGCGTCGCGCACGATGGCGAACGATTTGCACGAGATATCTGGATGGCCGTGCATCGGGATCTGCGCCGTTTGCCACAAGTACGGGCGGTCATGGA
Source organism: Caballeronia sordidicola (assembly GCF_000729995.1). Taxonomy (GTDB): domain Bacteria; phylum Pseudomonadota; class Gammaproteobacteria; order Burkholderiales; family Burkholderiaceae; genus Caballeronia; species Caballeronia sordidicola_A. The sequence continues at coordinate 83,235 of NZ_JNFG01000030.1, forward strand.
CTTTCTACTAAAAATCATCGCGGAAAATGCCGCATTTTCAACAAGCGATTAGAAAGCGCGTTCCAGGAGCGCTGAACTGAGGCACAGGTCTTCGCAGCAAGCGCTCGCTTACTGCAGGACTTTGTTCGGCGTAGCGCTGAACGAGATGAACCGGGCAATGGACCACTTGCCATCCGGCTGCCGTTTGAAAATGTCCATCCCCGCTTCAGTACTCGTGCTCGACTCGCCACCCTTCTGCGCAGTGAGCGTCCAGAACAGCCGGACTACGGCGATATCCCCGGACACGATGATTTCGCGGATGTCGGGGCTGTCGTAATGGAGCTTCAACCCAGGTTTCGCCAACACGGCGCTGAGCTTCCCGCAGAGCGCGTCCCGGCTACCATCGAGCGCGTCAGGAACGGTCGAAACCAGATCAAGGGCGAACAGGTCACAGACCCCGGCGGCATCGCGTGCGTTGAATGCCACCGTCCAACGCTGCAGCCGGTCCGTGATGGCGACCCTGTCTGACTCGACGTCCGCGCGAGCTAGAGTCGCCGCACCAACGCCCGCCAACACGACGGCAATCGCAAGCAACCATCTGATCATGGGAGGTCTCCAAATCAATCGGATATGCGGCCATTTTATAGGGAACAGATTCCGCAAGGGATCGGCAACGACAAAGGCGGGTAAGTGATTGATAGCCGATCTCGTCTGTATGGCGAAGTGCCGTCTGCGATTACGCTCATCGGTTATGGCGTGATCACCGCGGCTACCCGGCATGACGTCCGGAGCTGACCGGGGCGCAGGTGCGCCCCCGTTCGGGGGGTTGACCCGCCCAGGTCGCGCCGCTACTTTGATCGGGTGTCCCACCTGAGAGCGAGACAAGCTTATGGAGGCGCACGAATCCGCTCGCCGCTTTCGGGCAATCCCAGTAACGCAGGCTCTTTGAGTTCGCGAGGCCGCCCGTGACGGAGCATCCCCATCTGGTCGAACTGACTGCCGAGATCGTGGCGAGTTTCGTCTCGTGCAATCCGCTGCCGGCGGCCGATCTTCCCGCCTTCATTTTGAGTACCCATGCCGCGCTGGCGGCGTTGCGCGATCCCTGCGAGGAAGCGGGCGCGCATGCCGAGGCAGCCGTCCCGATCGATGAATCGATCCATGACGAGTACCTGGTCTGCCTGGAGGACGGCCGCAAAATGAAGTCGCTCAAACGCCATCTTCAACACCGCTACGGCATGACCCCCGATCAGTATCGATCGAAATGGGGGCTGCCCGCCAACTATCCGATGGTGGCACCCGCCTACTCGGCGCTCCGCTCGACCATCGCGAAGAATCAGCCGGCTGGCGCCATCAAACCGCGGCGCGGCGCCAAGACCTGAGAGCCAAGCGGACACGCTCGTGCAGTGCGGTTTCACCCATCGAGGGGATACCGGAGGAGCGCACGGCTCGCGCATGATGCTCACCAATCAAGCGAATGATCGGCGAGCCGCCTAACGCATGGCGGGGCGCATGCGCGGCGCCAGGTTGCCCGACGACTCGCCCGGTCACGCCGCTCAACGAGACGTTCCGCGATAGCGGGATTGCCGCATACGAATAGCGGCGTCGAGCGGTCCTTTCTTGCCGGGTTATCCGTTGAAGGTCCGTATAGGCCCCTCGATTACCCGGCCATTACCGAAACATAACCGAATCATCACGCTTCGTAGCGGTGCCGGATTTAGTCTGGGCCGCACCTTTGCTCGTTGTGCGGTTGCGACGATCTGGTGTCCCTACGGAGCCTGAAATGAACGATGTCGTTGCATGCGAAAGTTTATCGACAGTTGGCCGGACACCGCGAAGCGTGGCTATTCCATGCGGTTCGCCCGAACTGGGCGCGCGGCAAACGAGCGCCGCCGCCGGGTCCCTGCCACTCGTTAGCGATACCGCGGCCGCAGTGCAGATTCTGCGGACTGGTGGCACCGGGGTGGGCGCCCGTTTTGCACACATCAGGCTCGATATCGAACGGGCGTGGCAAGCCATCATGCGCTTCGATTCCCGCGAGGCGCTGGTCATCGCTGACCTGATCGAACAGCAAGCGAACCGGCTGTCGGTGACGGTGACGAAAGCGCTTCACGGCGAAATCGCGGCGCTGCGGGCGGCAGCGCTCGCGTTCCAGGACGATGAGGTGGCCGCCTTGCCAGCCGCGTTGTCCGCGCTCGCGCTTGGCAGAAGCGCGCCGACTGTGCAGATCGCGTTGACGGTGTGCCGCAGCGTGTATTGGCGGCGCGGTGATCTGAAGCGTTTCTACTCGGTGGAACGCGTCAAACTGGATGGCCGGCCAGGTCCGATGCAGGCGGTCTCCGCGCTGTTCGATCTGGCCTTGGATGCCGCCGTCGCCTTCGATCAGATGCGCTTCAACGCGGCGCGCTTGCTGGCAGCCGACGCGCTCGAGGCCGGTCGGCGCTTCCTCGGTACGCCTGTTCCGGCCGATGCGTTTCCCGCGGCCATCATCGCGCAAGTACTCTACGAGCAGCGCCAGGTGGACGAAGCCGAGGCGCTGATCGACGCGCGGATGGCCGACATTCGCGAGCGCAGCACCCTCGAAGGCGCGCTGCGCTCGCATGTGCTGCTCGCACGCATCGCCGCGAGCCGGGGGCAAGCCGGCCGGGCGCTGGTGATTCTCGGCGAGGCCGAGGCGCTCGGCGTGCGGCGCGGCTGGCCGAGGTTGCGGGCGGCGAGCCTCGCGTACCAGGTCGAGATCGAAGCGGGCCACGGGCGTGTCGACGAGGCCGCGCAATGTCTGGAGCGGCTTGCCGCACTTGCACGTGAAAAGCGCGCCGCGAGCGGCAGCGGTAGCAACGCGGCCCTCGAGATCACGTGTTTTCATACCATCGCACGGGTGCGCGTCGCTTTGGTCCGCTCGCCGGGAGCCGTCGATATAGCTTCATTGCGGCAGGCTCATTTCGACACGGTACGGCGCGGCGGTCTCTATGCGGCGGTGCCCGTTGCGCTGTTGCTTGTCGAGGCCTCGCTTGTGACGGGCCGACGCGGTGAAGCCGTGGAGGGGCTGGTCAATCTGCTCAAGCTAGCGCAATCGGTCGGTCTGCATCAAACGCTTGTCGATTGCAGCGTGCGCGTCGCGGAGCTGATCGAGGCGATCGTGCAACGGCGGATCGCGTCCGTGCACGATACGGGCGAACTGCTGCCCTACGCACGGCTGCTGCTGGTGCATCGGCAACGCGGCACGCGCCACGCTGTTGAGCCATTCCCTGTGCGACGTCCGAACGCCGCTGCGGGCGTCAGCGAGCGCGAGCGCCTGATCGTCAGCCTGATGGGGCAAGGTCTGTCCAACAAGCAGATCGCGGCCGAGCTGTGCATCGCACCTGAGACCGTGAAATCGCACGCAAAGCATCTTTATACGAAGCTGTCAGTCAGAAACCGGACCGAGGCGGTCACGCTGGCCACGCGCCTTGGTCTGATCCACATGCCGATGATTTTTTCGGCTTGAACGCGGGTTTTGGGATTTCACGACAACAGCAACCACTTCGCGGCGCGCACCCTGCAGGTCTGACGCGGCTGGCTGCTGGTCCGTACGATGCGCTTCGAGACCGTCCTCGAACTTGAACGTCGGTTCAGGCAGGCGTCGGATCGGCCGGGGCCTCGCGGAGCCAATCGAGGGCTAATTCCCGGCGTCGAACGTGGCGCGCATACGATGCCCGGTGGGCAAACTTGCCGCGAGCGCCGCTTTTTTGGAAGCCGCCAGTTCGGCGTGACGTTCAGCCGTTTGCGCATCCCCGCTCAAGCGGTAGGCCTCGCTCGCCGTACGATGGATGCGCCAGTCCGCGAGCGGAGTCTGGAAATCCTGGGTGGCAACGAGCGCTTTTTCGACATGACGCACGGCGTCCGCCACCGCGCCAAAGCGAAGCGCGACGCGAGCCTGAATCTCCCACGACAAACCCTGCCAGGTGCGCTCCTCCGTGCCGGTCACCAGCTTGACCAGACGCGCGGCATGCCTCATCGCTTCGTCGAGATCACCCTGCATCAGCGCAAGGCTTGCGAGTCCCCATTCAAGCGCGAGTCGCCAGTACCAGTCGAAAATCACCGGCTCGTTATCCATGCGCTGCATGACGTCGAGCAAATGCACGCGCGCCGTGCAGGTGTCGCCCAGGCCAAGACAGGCCAGTCCCTTCAGGAGGATGGCGAGCCGTTGCTCTGCGGGAAGGGTCGAGCGGTGCACCGCTGTCCCGGCCAAGGTTTCCGCGAGAATCTGGCTGCAGGACTCGAGCATGGCGTCGAAGTCCAGTGCATGGAATTGCACCCAGCAGCGATACAGCGTGAGCGTATCGGCGCCATATTGATTGCCGTTGGTAGCGTACATGGCAATCGCCCGGTCGAACTCCTGATGTGCGCGCCCGAGCTCGCCCAGATATAGCAGCGTCCAGGGCACACCGAGATTGACCATCCATGTGGCGCGCGCCATGTTGAACTCGGGCCGGTTCTCATCGTTGTCGACGAGGAACCGGTAGTTCGCGAGGATGTTGTCCTGGGCCTGTTGATACTGTGCGGACACCATCAGCACCATGCTGTATTCGCATTGCGACCAGGCGCTCGTGAACGGATCGTCGCCGTTGCCCAAGGGTTCGAGCGATGCTTCGCACTGACGGATGTCGTCGGCGTGCCAGCCGCGCACCCACATTTTCCAGACGTAACAACTGATGCGAGTGCGCGCCTGCTGTTGCAGATTGGTCTGCCGTTCGCTGAGCACCAGCGCTTCATCGATAATCCGGCTGCTGCGTAACTGATCGCGCCAGCTATAGGCGTAAGCGAGGCTCAGCAATGCGCGGCTCTGGATATCGATCAGACCGAGTTGCGCGGCACGGCTGGCCAATTGTTCGCAGGTCTCGAGCGCGCGCCGGTCATGTGCCGCGGTAAAGACCGACGCGCGTCCTTCGAGAAACTCAGCCTCGGCCGCTGCGCGTGCCTCGTTCGGCAAATTGGCCGCCAGCATCATGGCGCGATCGAGGATAGCGAGTGCGTCGTTGTACGCGAGACGCTTCTTCGCGGTCTGGATTGCGATCCGCAGATACCCCAACGCACGCGACCATTGCTTGGCCGCTGAGAAATGCTGGGCCAGTTCCGCCGCAACGCTGCCATGCTCCTCCGGAGCGCTGCGCGCTTCGAGTTCTTCGGCAATCCGCAGATGCGAATGAGTGGTGCGCAGCGTGCCCTGGCGCTCGTAGAAAGTCTGCCGGTACATCGTATGGCGGAATGCGTAAACGCGTGCCGTGATCATGCGGTCGAACGGCGCTGGCGCTTCACGGCGGATAAAGCTTTCCTGACGGCACAGCGCTTCGCACGTCTGCTCGACGCGTTCCTGGCTTAGCTGCGCCGCTGGAGCGGCGAGGGTGGCGTTGAAGCTGAGTCCCACCACGCTCGCGGCTTCCAGCACGCGTCGTTGATCGCCCGTCAGCCGCTTGATGCGATGCTCGATGACCTGGCTGAGTGTCCGCGGGACGTCGAGCCGCACTTCCGACGCAGACCGATGCAGCTTCCACCCCTCAGGGGTGGACTGGGCGATGCCCTGGGCGACCAGATGCTCGAGCGTTGCCACCATGAAGAGGGGGTTGCCGCCGGAGTGCTCGCAAACGAGTTGCGCAAGGCCGTTCTCGCGAGCGTTCTGCGCTTTGCCTTCAAGGTATTCGGCGATGGCGCTTTCGCTCAGCGGTTCGAGCACTATGTCATGGCAAAGCTTCTGCAAACCGAGGTCGTGGTTCAGGCGGCACAGTGGATGCTGAACCAACTCCGCATCTTCGGGGCGATACGTGACCACGACCATCAACCGCGCACGTGTGCGATGACGGGCGAGGGCGGAAAGCATGTCGACCGTCGAGTAATCCGACCAATGAAGGTCTTCGAAGACGAGGGCGAGCGGCGTTCGCGCCGAGAGAGCGGCAAAAAACTCGCAGATCTCGCGGAGCATGCGGCCACTGCCCGCGCCAACCAGTTGCCGCTGCAACTGCGCGCGATACCGCTCGGGCACCGAGCCGGGAAGCTGCGCGGCCCAGGTCGGGGCTATCGAGATCAGACTGCGCATGATGGCGGCCCCCGCATCGCCGCGCACCAGTTGGGCCAGCGCTTCGAGCACGGGGTAATACGGCTCCGTGCCGCCGTAACCCTCCACGCAGCCCCCGAGCGAAGTCAGCACGTCGCCACGGCCGTCGAGCGATCCGAGGAACCGGTTGACGAGCGTGGTCTTGCCGATGCCCGGTTCGCCGGCGACGAACACAATCCGCGACTCGCCTGCGCAAGCCTCGTCGAACAGCGTTTTGAGCTTGTTCAACTGCGGCGTGCGTCCGACGAAGGTGCCGTCAGGAGGTTTCTTGGCATCGTCCGTGGCGTTGACCGGCGTGCGAGCCAGCAGCGGGGCGATGAAACGATAGCCGCGGCCGCGAAGCGTTTCGATGAAGCGGGGGTTGGCCGGATCGTCGCCGAGCGCGGCCCGTATGGACAGCATGTGTCCCTTCAGCACTTCCGGCTGCACAATGACTTTTTGCCAGAGCGCGTCGAGAAACTCGTCGTGCGTGACGAGGCGGCCGGCGTTGTCGACTAGGTACTGAAGCATGTCATACGCACGGGGCCTGAGATTGAGCCGGGACTGGCCTCCGTCTGGCGTCACTTGCCAAACGCACTGGTTGGCCCGGTCGAGCCGGAACGGCGGGAATTCGCTCACTTTTGTCTCCGAGCGCACGGCCCATTCATTCTTGTAGTCTCATATGAAGCACGCTGGTCGCCTCGATGCGCTGGGTCAGGCGCGGATTTCTGCACGGCAAGGCGATCAACCGCTGAATCATGGTGAGCCTTGGTGAGCCTTGGCGTCTTCTGCAGGCGTGAACGTAGCTTTAAACATTTGGCCGATTCTATACCGGCAAAATGACTGCAAAAACCTTCGATGCACGGGTATGGACAACTGCCTTGCGCAGGGCTTTCAAGCGGCCATTTCGACCCCCGTTCGGGGGATAGGACACGTTAGCGCCTTCCAGAATAATGCGTCATCGCGACTGCCGGTCGCTCCCATCGAAGGCGAAACGAAATGCTTAAAGCGTTTTCAGTTCCTGTTACGCCGCAAGGACAATCCGCACTTGCGACGATGCCGCCGTGGCACTATTCGAGCGACTGTATGGCCATCGAATACTGGGCTGACCCGACAGCCATCGCGGCACTGCTTCCGCGTGGCATGACCGTGGACGAGGAGTCAGGAGGGCGCGCTTTCTTCTGGTTTCTGGACTGGCAGTTCACGGCGTCCAACGACGAATTGACGGACCCGGCCCGTTATCAATACCGCGAGGCCTTCGTGCTGGTCGAGGCCGTATTCGACGGCGTGCCGGTCAACTACTGCCCGTACATCTTCGTCGACAACGATGCCGCCATCGCCCGCGGATGGGCGCAGGGCTTTCCAAAGAAACTCGCGAGCGTCTACCAGACCCGCAGTTTCTCGGCGCCGAGTGCAGCGGCGGCTCCCCTTGCCAAAGGAAGCCGCTTCGGCGCCAGTGTTTCGGCGCACGGCGAACGGCTGGCGACCGCCCGTATCCAGCTCGAGGAGCCCGTCGCTGACCCGAGGACCGTGTTCAACCGGCCGACGACCATGCGCCGCTACTTTCCCCAGCTCGCCGCCGGCCATCAGGACAAACCGCCAGTCGATGAACTGACCATGTCGCTCACGGACAATCTGGCGATCGTCGATCTCTGGACCGGAGCCGCGGAGCTGAAACTTCCCGAGGTCGCCGGCGAGGACATGCACCTGATCGCTCCGCTGCGCGTTGGGCGCGGTTATCGGCTGGGTATGTCGTACTCGGTGACGGATCTGCGAATTCTGAAGAACTACGTTGAGTGACCGGTTGGAACCATCGAGACAGGAGTCGCCTCCATGCCGCTTTATACCTTGATGACTCAGGATGGCATACTCAGCAGCGAGGCCAAGACACGGCTCGCGGTCGAACTGACGGAGCTGCACGCTTCCTATTCGGGTGTGCCGAAAAACTGGGTGCATGTGGTGTTTCAGGAGTATCCGGCCGGCAACGGCTTCACGGCCGGAGAAGCGGCCGCCACCGCGGCGCTGACGCTTCTGATCCGCACCGGCCGCCCACCTGAATACAAGCGGGAACTGATCCAGCGTCTTTGGAAGCTGTTTCAGACCGCGACAGGCGCACCCGATGACCAGATTGTCATCGGCATTCAGGAACTGCCGCCCAGTCAGGCGATGGAAATGGGGAAGATCATGCCGGAGATCTCGAACGAATAGCTAGGGAACGATTATTTGAGCCAGGGCAGTGCCCGTGGCGGATGCAGAAGCGTATCTGCGTCACGTTCTCACTCACATCGCAGAGCATCCGATCAACCGTGTTGATGAATTGCTACCGTGGAATCTGAATCAGTCGTCGTACTCGAGTGGTGTGACCGCGCAATCCAGAACAGTCGGGTGAAGGCGAATCTCGCACCACTCCCTGAACATCCTGATCGTCCGATTGCGCGGCCATAAATCAGGATCGATATACCAATCCCCTAGCATGTGCTCGAAGATCGCCTTCCAGTTACGCTGAATCCACCGCTTGCCCGGCTGGTCCGGGTCGTCACTACTGTCCGTTGGGATCAGAAACGCGGATGGTTCATCACGGGCGTCATCTAGCGTGATCTTTGTATTGGCCGGGAAGGGATCGGCAGCATTGATCCATTCAACAAATGGTGTGCTGGGCAGGACGATGGCAACCACCCGGTTTGCGACGTAAAGCGGCTCTTGCTGCATGCAGTCGATCCTCGTATCAGATGATCGAATGCTAAAGCAACACGGTCGTCATGCAACGCTTACTTCCTTGCTATCTGTCCGTCAAACTGAAAAAGCCCGCAGGGCGCGGGCTTCGGGTTAGAGCATGTGGTGCGATGTGGCGTACTCGCGTAGCGCGTCGTTTATTCGAGTTTGCCAGCCGTCACCGGTTGAGCGAAAAGCCTCAACTAAGTCCCGGTCACAGCGTAGGCTAATCGCTTCTTTAGTGATGTCTGCGGGCGGCCGGCCGCGACGTTTGAGCAGTGCATCGGCGGCCGTCGCTCCAACACGCTCAGCGAGCGTTTCGCGAAGTGGCCGCATGCGTCGCATCTCCTCGGCGCTCAGTTCTCGCGCGTCAGGATCGGCCTCGATGCCGCGATTGATTTCGGCGTCTTCCGCATCAGTGGGCGTTACGATCTTGCGTTTGCTTGACATAGTTCTTTACCTCGCGTTTATTGGCTTTGCGTAGGCCAATCACGCCCAAAGCTGGACCTCGAATCGTGTAGACCACGCAGAACAGGCGCTCGCCGATCAAGCCATGCGCAACCCAACGTTTCTCTTTGTAGTCATGGCGCTCGTCAAGCACATCTATTGCGCTGTCCCAGTCGAATTCTTCGATGAGGGTTAGTGATACATGGTGCGTTTCAAGGTTGAGCAGGTCTTTGGCCGAGTCAAATTCGATCTGCATGATTTATTGTATATACATTAATTAATACTTTCAAGGACGGGTTCGAGCGGTGGCGAAAGCCTGGATGCCAAGTCGCCGGATGAGCGTGGCGCGGGACTGGGCCTCGCCGAAGAAATCAAACATCCGCGGAAATCATCAGTTTATTACGAATGTGTAAACTGCAGTGATCGCATCGTGATTTCAGAGAACGGAGAAGCAACAGAGAAGCGCGCCCAGATCGGGGCGGAAGGAATATGTTGTG
>NZ_JNFG01000031.1 GCF_000729995.1 Caballeronia sordidicola
GATGTGTATAAGAGACAGCTAGAACCCACCACCCGTTCAACCCCGTCCACCGGCGCGAGCGCCCCTCCCCTTGATCATGTCAAAAAGCGCTTGCGCGGCCGGCGACAGCCGCGCAGTCTTTCGAACCACCAGCACCAGCGCACGTGACACCACCGGATCCACGAGTTCAATCGTGCGGATATTCGGATACGCGCCTTTTTGCACCGCAAGCCGCGGGACCACTGCCGCAGCAATACGCTCGGCCACCAGACCGACCGCGGTCGAACTCCGCTGCACTTCGTAGAACGACTGCAACCCCAGCCCATTAGCGCCCAGCGCCGTATCCAGCAAAGCACGATTGCCGCTGACCTGTCCCGCGAATATCAGCGGATACGGGAGCAATTGCTTCCACGCCACCCGCTTGCGCTTAGCCAACGGATGATCCTCGTGACAGATCAAAACATACTGGTCTTCAAGCAGCGGCATCGTCATGAGTTCAGGATGATGCGCGCCCGCGATATTGATACCAAACTCCGCTTCCCGGCGTAGCACCGCATCGGCCACCGCCGACGACGCGTGATCCAGGATCTTGATCCGGTTATTCGGATACCGCGCCGAATACTCCTGCATGATGCGCGGCAAATACTGAACCCCGACCGTGGGCACGCATGCAATCGATACATCTCCACGCTCGGCCTTACCCGTCTCGCGTATCTCCAGGAGCGCGTCCCCCAACTCCTCCAGCAAACGCCGCGCTTGCGGCAGGAAATCCCGACCGATCAGACTGAGCGCAATAGAACGCGTCGTCCGCTCCACCAGCGTCACGCCAAGAAAGTCTTCTAGCTTGCGCAAGCGCTGCGTAATCGCCGTCTGCGTGACATGCAATGAGTCGGCAGCATTCTGAAAGCTGCCTTTATCGGCGATGGCAACAAAAGCCTGAACGCCAAGGATGTCGATTTTCATAAGAAAAATGAACCAATCGGAATAATAAATTCATTTTACGCAGAGATCGGCAATGCGCAAACTGGCGGCACCCCACACCCCTTCCCGCAGAGGAAACCACCATGTCAGCTCTCGACGACTCCCCCGTTGCAATGGCCACGCGCCTCTATCCCGAGATGGCGCGCAAACTCGAGATCGTACGCCGCCGTCTCGACAAGCCGCTCACGCTCGCCGACAAAGTACTGCTCGGTCATCTCGACAACCCCGACGATCAGGAACTCATTCCCGGCAGCAGCTACCTGAAACTACGCCCCGACCGGGTCGTGTTCCAGGACGTGCTCGGGCAAACCGGCATGCTGCAGTTCATGCAAACGCTGCGCGAACGCGTGGCCGTCCCGACCAGCATCCACTGCGACCACTTGATCCAGGCGCGTGTTGACGGCGCTTCGGACCTGCGGGTATCGGTGCTGGAAAACAGCGAGGTCTACGATTTCCTGCGCAGCGCCGCAGCCAAATACGGCGCGGGCTTCTGGGAACCGGGCGCCGGCATCATCCACCAGGTTGTTCTGGAAAACTACGCATTCCCGGGCGCGTTGATCATCGGCACTGATTCGCACACGCCGAATGCGGGAGGACTGGGCGCGTGCGCGGTGGGTGTCGGCGGCGCGGATGCCGTAGAGACCATCGCCGGCTTGCCGTGGGAAGTGCTTTATCCAAAGCATATTGCCGTATACCTGACCGGCGCCTTGAACGGCTGGACCGCGCCCAAGGACGTCATCCTCAACGTGGCAGGCCAGCTCACGGTGTCCGGCGCGACCAACGCGATCGTCGAATACATCGGCCCTGGCGCGCGCACCATCAGCGCAACTGGCAAGGCCACCATCACCAACATGGGCGCGGAACTCGGCGCAACAACGTCCATGTTCCCGGCCGATGAACACATGCTCACGTACCTGAACGCAACGGGCCGTGGCGACCTCGCGCCGTTGATCAGGCAATACACGTCTGCTTTGTTCGAACCGGATGCAGCCGTGGAAGCCAACCCGGAGCGCTACTACGATCGCGTGATCCGCATCGACCTGTCTGCGCTGGAACCGTACATTGTCGGACCACATTCGCCCGATCGTGCACGACCGCTCTCGCAACTCGCGGGCGAACTTAAAAGCGCTGGCAACACGATTCCCGAAGCCATTTCCGCCGCGCTCATCGGCAGCTGCACGAACTCGTCTTACGAGGACATGAGCCGCGCCGCCGATGTCGCCGCGCAAGCTCGCGCGCATGGGTTGAAGGCAGTCGTCCCGTTCCTCGTGACACCGGGTTCGGAACAGGTCCGAGCGACGATTGCACGCGATGGTCAGCTCGACGAACTCGAAGCGCTCGGCGGCACTGTGCTCGCAAACGCGTGTGGTCCTTGCATCGGCCAGTGGCATCGCGACCCGCGCGTGACGGCTACGCCGAATGCCATCGTCACGTCATATAACCGTAACTTTCCGCGCCGCAATGACGGCTCGCCGGCAACCATGAACCTGATCGCCAGTCCGGAAATAGTGACGGCGCTCGCGCTGGCAGGCCGGCTGTCGTTCAATCCGGCCACGGACTCGCTCACCGGCGCGGACGGCAAGCCGTTCATGCTCACGGCGCCAAAGCCCGCGCCCGAAGTACCACCGACCCGCTTCGCGCCCGGTCGCACGACCTACGTCGCGCCGCCCGCGGACGGTCGCGATATCACGCTGAGCGTCGACCCGGCCAGCGAGCGCATCCAGTTGATGAAGCCGTGGGCAGCATGGGATGGGCGTGATTTCACCGGCATGCCGGTCGTGCTGAAAACCCGCGGCAAGACGACGACCGACCACATCTCGCCCGCCGGTCCATGGCTGCGCTTTCGTGGACATCTGGATAAATTCAGCGACAACCTGCTCAACGGGGCGACCAACGCTTATACGGGCGAAATCGGCAAGACGACGAATGTAATCACGGGCGAAAGTGGTCTCACGCCTGCGCAAGCGGCCCGTCAATATCGGGCGGCAGCGCAACCATGGGTGGTGATCGGTGATGCGAATTACGGCGAAGGCAGCAGCCGCGAGCATGCAGCGTTGTCACCACGGCTTCTGGGTGGTGCAGCGGTAGTCGCCCGCAGCTTCGCGCGCATTCATGAGTCGAACCTGAAGAAGCAAGGTCTGCTTGCACTGACATTCGTCGATTCAGATGACTACGACCGGATCCTGGCCGATGACCGGATCGACTTAGTCGGGCTTGACCGTCTGGCACCGGCAGAACCGGTCGAGTGCCGTATCAACCACGCGGATGGACGCCGTGAAACCGTGTGGCTCAAGCACTCGTATAGCGCCCCTCAGTTGCAGTGGTTCCGCGCAGGGTCCGCACTGAACGTTCTGCATGAGTCGGCAGCGTAGTACGGAGTGCTTGCTTTCAGAATGTAAGCCGCAGCGCCTGGAGCGTGACCCGCCCGAATACGCGCGGCAGCTTGCAATCCTCACAACCGGCAACGCATGCTCACCAGGTCAGAACCTGCGACCGGTTGCACTCATGCTGTACCTTAGTCGCATCGCGTAGAAGCTTGAACATTCACGCCTGCGGTTTCCGGCCTATAAAACCCGTCAAAACCGCATTGCGCTGTCATTCATCTATTGAGGCCTTACACAATGAGCTGGTCTGCCAAGCAGTATGTAACCTTTGAAAACGAGCGTAATCGTCCCATACACGATCTGCTCGCTGCCGTTCCGGACATCGACGCGCGCACGGTCGTGGACATAGGATGTGGTCCCGGCAATTCCACCGAAGCGCTCATGGCGCGCTTTCCCACCGCTATAGCGAGCGGATTCGATAGCTCGCCGGACATGATCGAAGCAGCCCGCAAGCGGCTGCCGCAAGTTCACTTCGAGATAGCCGATATCAAGACATGGAACGCCCCCGGCCCGTTCGATGTGATCCTCGCCAACGCGGTGTTCCAGTGGTTGCCCGATCACGCCAGCCTGTTTCCCGCACTCGTCGCAAAGCTTTCACCTGGCGGCAGTCTCGCGGTTCAGATGCCGGACAACCTGGAAGAGCCGGCGCATCGGCTGATGCGTGAAGTCGCGGCCGACGGCCCTTGGGCGAGCAAACTGTCCGAGGTCACGAAAGCCCGGACACCGATGGCCAGTCCAGCATGGTATTTCGAACTGCTTCGCTCCTGCGGCGCGAAGCCCGATGTCTGGCGGACTACTTACCATCATGCACTGGCGGGTGGCGCGGACGCGGTCGTCGAGTGGTTCAAGGGAAGTGGTCTGCGGCCGTTTCTGGAACCGCTTACTGAAGATGAACGACTGGCGTTCCTGGAGCGTTATAAGACAGCGGTTGCGCTGGCTTATCCTGCGTTCCCGGACGGAACGGTGCTGCTGCCCTTTCCACGACTGTTCGTGATCGCCGTCCGCTAAGGCCGGCACTGAAGTTGACGCTTGGGTCGCACTGGCAAATCACGTACCCCACCGGCGCGAACCCAGCCAAACCGCATATAGAACCGCCCCTCGAAAACCCTCGCGCGGGCTGTCTCAAAAAGCGTATATACTGTTTATACCTTTACTCATTTGGAGACTCCATGCCCGGACCCGCTACGAAGGCCCCTAGCAAGAAGGCTTTTCATTTCCCCAAGACTGCGGAAACGGCTGCTGCCGAGCCGGCAGTAAGCAAACGCAAGGCAATCGCCAAAGCAGCGGTCGAGGCGGCAAAGGAAAGCGAAGGCAAGGCAGTCCAGGTGCCTGCTAAATCGAAGGCTAAAGCGGCGCCCGTCGAGTCCGTCGCCGCCGAAGAGAAAGTCAAACGGCCGAAAAAAGAGAAGGTCGTCCGTGACAGCTTTACGATGCCCAAGTCCGATTACGACAAAATCGGCCTGCTGAAGCAAAAATGCCTCGCCAATGGCGTGCACGTCAAAAAAGGCGAGCTCTTGCGGGCAGGTTTGCTCATACTTGAGCGCGCTAACATAGAGCAACTCACTGCGGCTGTCGCCGCTGTAGAGACAGTCAAAACAGGAAGGCCAGGCAAGTCCTGAGCTACCCCAAGCATCTTTTAGGCGGCCAATAGTGTTTCCGGCCGCCTGAAGACGCATCGAAAAACAGGCCGCGGGTATGAGACCATTAAGCATAGCCTCCGCAAGCTTTGCGGAGTTCGATGACCTCAATGCCATCCTGGCGGCCGGTTGCGCGCGCTTCGAATCACGCACGGTGGGCGAAGTACGCGCCGGCGGACACTCCTTCCCCATTCTTACCGCGGCGATCGGATCGAACGATCCCAAAGCGCCCGCCATTGGCTTTTTTGGCGGCGTGCACGGCCTGGAGCGCATTGGTACACAGCTGATCCTCGATTACATGCGCGCGCTGCTGCGGCGTCTCGAATGGGACGAACTGCTGCACGAACAATTGCGCTCGATACGCCTGGTTTTCATGCCCATCGTGAATCCGGGTGGCATGTGGGCACAGACCCGCTCGAATCCGAACGGCGTCGACCTGATGCGCAATGCCCCTCAAAGCGCTGAAGGACGCGTCCCCTTCCTTGCGGGCGGCCAGCGTATTGGTTCGTGGTTGCCCTGGTATCGCGGTCCGCTCCAGGGTTCTCTGGAACTCGAGAGCGCTGCCTTGCTCGATGTCGTGAAGCAGGAGTTGATGACACGCCCGCTGAGCCTTGCACTTGACTGTCATTCAGGTTACGGCTGGGGCGACAGCATCTGGTTCCCCTATGCGCGAACCAAACAGCAAATGCCCCATCTCCCCGAGATGTACCAGCTCAAGACCATGTTCGAACAGGCGTATCCGCATCACGGTTATGCGTTTGAACCGCAAAGCCATCAATACCTGCTTCACGGCGACCTCTGGGACTGCGCGTATGACCAGACACCCGCGCCCAACGTGTTCCTGCCGATGACGCTGGAACTGGGCTCCTGGCGCTGGATCAGGAAAAACCCCAGCCAGATTTTTTCCCGCCTCGGTATGTTCAACCCGGTCAAGGCGCATCGGGTTGAACGGGTCTTGCGCCGTCACGCCAACTTCCTGGACTTCCTGACCCGCGCGGCGTTTGCATCGAATAGATGGCTCCCCAAGGGCGACGTAAGAAAACAGATCCTCGAGCGCGCCATGGAACACTGGCAGCGCAAATCCTCACAATGAGCACGTGGATCTTGTTGCGCGGACTCACGCGCGAGGGTCGCCACTGGGGATCGTTTCCCGAACAACTGCGCGTTGAGATGGATTTCAACGGCAGTGCAAACAACATTGCGATGCTCGATCTGCCCGGGAACGGCCGCGAGAATGCGCTGAGCGCCCCGCTCAACGTGGCGGACATGGTGAAGTTCGTCCGCTCGCGTGCGGCCGAGTCTGGGCTGTTGCCGCCGTATCGGCTGGTTGCCATGTCGCTGGGCGGCATGGTCGCGACCAGCTGGGCGCAGCGCTATCCGGACGAGGTCGAACGGCTGGTGCTGATCAACACCAGCATGCGGCCGTACAGCGCCATGAACGAGCGTCTTCGACCCGAAATTTGGCCTGCTCTCATGCGCGTCGCTGCTGCATGGGCGGATGCCTTGAAGTGCGAAACGATCATCCACGACCTGACGTGCAACCGGCTGGACACCCAGTCCGCCGACATCGCCGCTTGGGCTGCGATCAGGCAAAGTGCCGGAGTGAGCGCGGCGAACGGTCTGCGCCAGCTGTGGGCGGCAGCGCGCTTTCGCGCCGACAAGCACGCGCCCGCTTGCCCTACGCTGCTGCTTTCATCGAGGGCGGACCGGTTGGTCGATCCGGTCTGCTCCACGCGCATAGCGGCCCAATGGGGTACTGCGCATGCAATGCATGTGTGGGCCGGCCACGACCTGCCTCACGACGATCCCGTCTGGACGAGCAAGGCGATTGCCGACTGGCTGCGCACCCGGCAAGAACACGCGGACGAACCGCCTGTTGCGTTCGATGGACGCTCGGTCCTCTAGTCGAACCGGGCCCGGCACGCGCGGATCAACGGCTTCCCTTGCCCGCACCGTCAATCAAACTCGTTAATCAGCATGCCTATCAAGTATTGACAACGTCGGCTTCCGCCTTCATCTCGTTCTTGACCTCTGGCGGTCCTGCGAACCGCGTCCTCACGCCAAGGCCATACCAGAACACGGCCATGATCGCGATAAGCAACAAGCTGATGTAGAGCACCTTCTCGTTCGGCGGCTGAATCCCGACATAAACAAGCACCGCCCCGCCGAGCACCGCCAGCATCGCAATGGGCTTCGACCACACGCCCAGGTTGAACGGCCCCTTGCGCACCCATGTCTTGCCTTCAGCGTTCAACCCGGCTGCAACCGGCATCACATAAGAGACGTATAAGAACACCGCGCTGCCCGTCGAGAGCACCGCGAACGCATCGCCGTATAACGTTGCTCCAATCGCCAGGATTGCCGACACCCAGATCGCGGCGCCCGGCGTGCGATGAGTATTGTTGACCTTCTTGAGCCAGGTCGATGCAGGCAGTCCACCGTCGCGCGCGAACGCATACATCATCCGTGAACATGACGTGAGGCAAGCGAGACCGCACAAATAGTTCGACAGGAAGATACCGATGCCCAGCGACACGCGCAGCCACGCCGGCAGCGTGCTGAGCAGCGCATTGAAGAACCCGCCGCCCTGCTTCACGCCTTCCTTGATGTCCGGCATCACGAGCAGGAATGCGCAGACCATGATGTAGCCGAACAACGCCGACCAGAGCACCGCCCGCAGCATGCCCCTCGGCACGTTGCGCGCGGCATCGTGGGTTTCCTCCGAGGTGTGAGCGGAGGCATCGAAACCGGTGATGGTGTAGATGGTCAGCAAAAGACCCGACAGGAACGCCGCCAGCATGCCTTGCTTGGGCCACGCGCCGCCGTCGAAACCAGTGAAGTTGCTGAAGTCGATCAGCCGCCCGAAGTCGAACGGCGTCTTCGAAAACCCGAGCAGTGCCAGCGTCAAAAGCAGTGCGATCGCGAAGATCAAATAGCCCGAGAGATCGGTCAGGATCGTCGTGATCCGGATACCGCTATGGTTGAGCCACGCCTGAGTCAGCGTCACCGCAGCGATGAACGCGGTCTGGTGCCAGAACGTGAGCGAGTCGGGATTGATGCCGAACAGCGGCGCGATCAGCGTCTTGAAGAACGGATCGTAGACGCCGAAATTCACCGATGCCACCACGAAGATCAACCCGAGCAGGTTGAACCATGCAGTCGCCCAGCCCCAGCCCTTGTTGCCAAGAATTGAGCTCCAGTGATACAGGCCACCGGCAGTCGGATAAGACGACGCGATCTGCGCCATTGAAGCCGCAACGACCATCGCAAAGAGCGCGCCGACCGGCCAGCCGATACCGATAGACGCACCGCCCGCCGCGCTCAATGCCTGCGGAAACGCGGTAATGCCCCCGGCCAGAATACAAATGATCGAGAACGATATGGCGAAGTTCGAGAAGCCGCTCATGCGGCGCGCAAGTTCCTGGGTATAACCCATGCTCTTGAGTTGCCGGGCGTCGTGGTCCAGCGCGGCGGGCGCGTCGGGCAGATTGACTGGTTCCATGTGTTTCCTCTTGCTCGGTTTGACTTCAAAGGGTTGAAGAACGGCGAAGGGACAGCTAAGGGACAAGAAGGCCGGCTAGCAACTGGGCTAAGAACGGGACCGGCTGGAACGCAAGAAAACAACCATCTTCCACAAGCGGATCGCTGCGAGCCTTCGGCGAGCCTTTAAGCAGGTTCGCTACTCGAACTTCGCCATCACATGGCGCGCGCAGGTGTAGTCCTCGAGCGCGTACATCGACATGTCCTTGCCATAACCTGAGCGCTTCATGCCGCCATGCGGCATTTCGCTCACGAGCATGAAATGAGTGTTGATCCAGGTGCAGCCGTAGTGCAGCTCGGCAGCTACCTTGAACGCGCGGCTTACGTCGCCCGTCCATACGGAACTCGCGAGCCCGAAGTCGGAGTCGTTGGCCCATGCAATAGCCTGGGCCGTATCGTCGAAGCGGGTGACGGACACCACCGGCCCGAACACCTCGCGCCGCACGATCTCGTCGGTCTGCAGCGCGCCCGCGATCACGGTCGGCTCGTAGAAAAATCCACGCGATGCGCCTGCCTTGCCGCCTGCGGTGACTTCAATATGACCTTGGCTCGCCGCCCGCTCCACGAAGCTCGCCACGCGGCTTCTCTGGCGCTCGGAGATCAGCGGCCCCATCTCCACGCCGTCCATATGCTGCTCACCTACGCGGATCGTGCTCACCGCGTTGGAGAGGTCGGCCACCAGCTTCTCGTAGATCTTCGGGCCCGCATACACGCGGCACGCGGCCGTGCAGTCCTGTCCCGCGTTGTAGTAGCCGAACGTGCGCAGGCCTGCGACGACCTGCTCCAGATCGGCGTCGTCGAATACGATCACCGGCGCCTTGCCGCCCAGTTCCAGATGCGTGCGCTTGACCGTGCGCGACGCCGCTTCAAGAATCTTCTGCCCTGTCGATACATCGCCGGTAATTGAAATCATGCGCACGTCAGGCTGCGCGATCAGCGGTGCGCCGACCGTGTCGCCGCGCCCGGTCACGACGTTGATCACCCCGGGCGGGAAGATCGCGGCCACGAGTTCAGCAAGCTTGAGTGTGGTGAGCGGCGTCTGTTCAGACGGCTTGAGGACAACCGTGTTACCCGCCGCCACCGCCGGCGCGATCTTCCACGCGGCCATCATCAACGGATAGTTCCAGGGTGCGATCGATGCCACCACACCCAGCGGATCGCGCCGCACCATGCTCGTGTAGCCCGGCAAATATTCACCCGCAAGCTGTCCATGTTGCGTGCGGCAAGCACCCGCAAAAAAGCGGAACACGTCCGCCACCGCGGGGATCTCGTCGTTAAGCGCACCGAGATAAGGCTTGCCGCAATTGAGCGACTCGAGCCGCGCGAATTCGGTTGCCCGTGCCTCGATGGCATCGGCGAGTTTGAGCAGCAGGTTCGCGCGATCCTTCGGCACGGTCTTCGCCCACGCGGGAAACGCACGGCTCGCAGCGGCGACGGCCGCCTGAACCTGATCCAGCGATGCTTCGGCTATCCGCACGATGATGTCGCCCGTCGCGGGGTTCAGGACGTCCTCCACATTCCCCGCGCCGGAGACGAATTCGCCGCCGATCAGAAGGCTGGTTTGCAGGGTCTGTTCCATATGTCTGTCTCTCTCTTGTTGGAAGAAGAACGCCGCGCCTTCACTGCTGCGATGTTCAAGCGTGCTCTGCGGGAACTACGAGGCATTCACGGATTTTAGGGTTGCGTTTTATTTGGCCGCCAGCCTGCATCACAGATAGGAGCTATCGACGATTCCGAACGGGAGGCGTATTCACTCGGTTTTAAGGCGTACTGCTGCTGGAGCGGCTAAAGGGAAACAAGCAGGATGCAGCGGTCCTGGAGCCACTATTGCCATCGGTCACTACCGGCGAGCCGCGCCTAGGGGTCTATGGCGCCCAAACGGACCGCGCAGAATCAGGCTCTCCGTATACCACTGAGGTCTCCACAAAACAGAACGCAGCCATCGTGATATCGGAAATTCAGATAGAAATTTTGGCATGCCCGCGCGTATGTTCACGCGCGACGACAAGAAAGTTCTGGGCTGTCTCCGACTGCGTGAGCCCGCGGCGCCATGCAATGCCAATATCGATCTTCGGCATTTCTTCCATGATGTTGCGCACCTCGAGCCGGTCACCATCGAGCGACCACGGGCGGTAAAGAACATCAGGGAGAATAGACAAACCCGCACCCGTGGCAACAAGACTGCGCACCGCCTCCACGGATGCCGTACGCATCACCACGTTCGGCTTGAACCCGGATGCACGCCAGTAAGTATTGGTGTTGTCCTCGAGCTCATCGACCTTGAGCATGATCATCGCTTCGTCGGCAATTTCACGCAGGGAGATGCTGCCGAGCCCGCGCAATGCATGATTAGCCGGTAGCCATAAACGCCAGGCGGCCGTGATCAGCGACTCGGTTTCAATCGCCTGCGTGTTCTCTATGTTCGACACGATCAGCACGGCCACGTCGAGTTCACCATTGACCAGCAGATGTTCTATGTAGTCGCGCTGGTCCTCGATCACGTTGACCTCTACCTTCGGGAACACACGGCGAAAGTGATCGAGCAGGTACGGCAGGAAGTAGCCCGTCATCATGGTCGTGACGCCAATGTTCAACCGCCCGGTCATGGTGTCCGGTCGCGACGACATGGCCTGCTGCGCATTGCGCACCGCAGCGAGGATCTGATGCGCATGGCGCAGGAACTGGTGCCCCGCATGCGTGAGGACCATGCCGCGGGCGTGGCGCACGAAGAGCTGCGCGCCGACTTCAGTCTCGAGTCCCTTGATGGCGTCGGTGATGACCGATTGCGAGATGTTGAGCGACTGGGTCGCGCCCGTCACCGATTCGGCTTCAGCGACAGCGATGAAATAGCGAACGCTTCTGAGTGACAGGCTCATGGAACTCCGGCGTCGGATCAATAGGTTGACGGGTGGTCAAGCCGCGACTATAGCTGAGCCGATAAAACCACGGTCTTTCGATACTTATCTCTGCGTGCTGCAAGTTCAGGAACGAGAGAGACGTCTGGTTCCACAGCTTAAAGCGAAGTCAAACGGTCGCCGCGACCATTCGGGGAAGGCTTATTCCGCGGACTGTCGCTAAAGTCTCGCGCCCAGGTGCCGATAGCATTAGAGAGCGGTTCAGGAGGGTGAATTCGGGCACCTTCCGGCATGCCGCAACCAGGACATTTACGCACCAACGACATCATCACTCCACTTCCCTATGTGGCAAAAAAATAAAATATTCGCGCTCACCGCCATCATGCTGGGCGTGTTTGCATCGGATGTCTCGCCCACGGAACTGACTACGCTATCGGTCAGCCTGCTGGTGCAGGAAAGCTGTGTGATCCAGTCGGGCACCGAGGCCGCGGTCGTCGCAAAGCCCAGCGTATCGTGCCTGCATGGCCAGCCTTATGACATCACGTTCGTCACTCTCGATCCCGTCCAACCCGCATCTACGGAACAGTCCGCCACTCGCGTCAGCAAGCAATCCAAAGTGTGGATGGTGGACTTCTAGGTATCCGTTCGAGCAAGCCTTGGCTACCGCCATGCGGTTTCAAAAGCTGATCGTGGCGGTAATCGTGTCCGTATAAATGCCCGGCGCGGGCGTGGTTTGCGCGGGCACCTCGCCATACACTGTCAGCACTTGCGAATTACCGGTGCCCGTGCCGGTCGCCTGAGTAGTGCCGCCGGTTCCGTCGCCCCAAGTCGTGGTCAACCCTGAATCGACATAGAGTTGGTAGTTGACCGCACCGCCTCCCCCCGAGCGCGTCATTTGCCGCGCCGCCACATTGGCGGTCGTGCCGCCGTTCAGCGCAATCTGATACGCGTCGCCATTGGTACATTGCGCGGTGATCGAAGCGGTCGCCTTCAGCGCGCTGCTCAGCAAGCCGGTGGCCCCGAAATTGAGGTTCGTCGCGCTGATGTTGCAGTTGTTCACCACCGTGGCGGTTGCACTGAATGGAAAGGTGCCTTCTGAAGCGGTCAGCGACGCGCAGGTCGGTGCTCCCAGCAGATAAAACCCTGCATTGATCGACGTCTGGCTGCCGCCAAAAGTCTGGTTGTACAGCGTGCTGGCGTTGCCAATAGTCGGCACCGTCGGCTGGTTCGCAGTGATCTGTCCGTAGATCGGCACGGCCTGGGTCACGCTCGTGCCAAGTGCAGGCTTGACCAGCGTGAGCGATATCGGCGTGGTGCCGGAGTAGATCGACCCCCATGCCAGCGAGTGCCCGGCGTCCTGATACAAGTCGTACTGCAACAGGTTGGTACCGTTCGTCAGCGAGCGCGGACTGGTGCCGCCCAGGTTCAGGCACACCTGAGCGTTCGGTACCAGCGTGATAGCGGGCCACGTGCACGTCACACTAACGCTGCCGGTCGTAGCGACAGCAGCGCCGCTGATCGGACTTACCGAACCGAAACTGATCGCCGATGCAACCGCCGTGCAACTCTGCGCGCTCGCACGCTCCGGCACACCCAGCGCCAAAGCCACGACTAACATCAGAAAGACGATCCGTCTCATCGCACTTTCACGGCAGTTGGACGACAGGTCAACGGGCCGATTGTCGGCAGCGAGCCATCGCCCGGCCGCTCGAAGGCGAACTCCACTTTGCAGTACAGCGAACCACTTTCGATAACTAAATGATTGTCGGGCTGCAGACCCTCGACGAAGGTGAGCCCGTCGTAGCCGACGATCGTATCCTTGCCGCTTTCCTCGTGATGAACCGCCGCCCCCGCTGGCAACAACTTGCCGTCGGGTCCCTGCAGGATCACCGAAGCAGCGCTATAACGCGTGACCCCGAAACGCGCCAGCACGCCCGACTGCGCCTGCGGCACGAGCTGCAGCGAGGTCGTGTCAATGCGCGCATCGGCGGGCAACTTCATGCCGTCGATACCCACCTGGTTGTCCTGATACGCGTTGAGGTCGGGCACGAGAAAATGGCCGCCGCGATCGGTCACGCCGATCACGCGGTTTTCATGCAGCACGGGAATCCCGGCCACGCCATCGGTCGACACCAGCGCGAAGCCGTCGTAGATGCGCCGCGACGGCTGCACGCTGCCGTCCATGAGCACCACGGTGCCGGTGACATCGAGCGACGCGGTGCCCTGCCCGTTGATATCCTGCCCGACGACCGTGACCTCGCCGCCCTTGCCGAGATACTGCACCTGGGCCTGACGATACGGCGCGGAGCCCGCGTCGCCGGCCTGCACGCCCCAACCCCAGCCGCCGTCGTAATCGGGCGGACGGGTGGCGTTGACGTTGTAGTTCGACTGCCCGTTCTGCCTGCCAACGTTTGCGTTGACGGACGTGTTGTTGCCGAGGCCGAAGCTCACGCTCAGGAACACACCGCGCGAATCGTGCTGCTTGAAGTCCTTGTAGGCGCTGAAATTCAGCGACGCCAGGTTGCCGAAGTTCACCGTGTACGACGCCGAGCCGATCTGCGACGGTTGCGCCTGTGGAAACTTGAAGCCGATATAGCTCACCGAGAAGGTCTGACTGGCAAAGAGCGGCAGCGCCAGCGTCACGCGATCGGTCGCGCTCGGGACGGGCGTACCGTCGCGGGCGGCGAGGTCTCCATAGTTGCCGAACGCGCGAATGGTCTGGGCATCGATGGAAAAATGCGGTTCGACCAGTTCATAACCCAGGCTTGCCTGCGTGCCGGCCAGACGCCCCGCGCTGGCCGACAGCGAGCCATTGACCACACCCGCCATGCCAAGCCGCACCAGCGCCCCGCCACCGGCGTTGTAGACCCCGCTGGTGGCCTCCGTGTGTGCCTCGACCGTCAGCAGGTCATTGACGCCGTATCGAGCCGATCCGCTGAGCGCCGGGCGCGGATCGTAGTCGAACGAATCCAGTCCGTATGAACGGCGCAGGAAACCCGCCTCGAACGAATAGCTGGATAGTCCGGGGGCAAGCAGGCGCGTATCCACATACAGCGGCAGCGACGTTGCGACCGAGCGGCCCAGCGCGTCGCGCGTAATGACGGTGGCCTGGCCGCCCCCGGTAATGCCCGGCACATTGTTGACGATGAACGGCCCGCTCGGCACGTTGCCGCTGTACTGCCGGACACTGTTGATATAAAGGTCCACCGACGAAGGCACCACCGCCGACCCCGCGAACGCGGGCACGGGGAACGTCACCAGGTCCGGGCGCAACGCGAAATTGCTGCGCCACTGGAAGCCGCCGATTCGCACCGAGCGCGACCACGCGAGCGACGAAGAAATGGTGTCGCCGAACTGCGTGGTATTCAATGCAACGGGGTCGGACATGCTCCACGATGTGTCGTAACGCGTATAACGGCGATCGTTACGATACAAGTACATGATGCCGGTATTGCTGAATACACCGGTGGGATCGAAGTAGCGCTCCTCGCTCCAGATCGCGAGCTGCGAGTCCGTGTTGCTTTGCGCGTACGCGTCGTAGTTGATCAGCAACCCGCGCGACGAAGTCGCCGGAGGCGTCTTGACCTGTGCTCGGGTATCGAAGGTATAGGGCTTGCGGATGGTGTCCGGAACCTGCAAGGACACCGTCTGGCGCGCAGCGTCGTAGGTGTAGTGAAGTCCGGGAATGGAGTCCAGTTGCACGTCGGCCGCGTCCGCAATGCCGAGCCGGTCCACGGCAAGCCCGAGGTTGCCCAGGTCTTTGCCGGTCGCGGCAAGGCGCCCGTTCAGCTCACGAAACTGTGCGATCACCGAGGTACGCTGGCCGTTGAGTTCCACTTCGAGGTACACATCATGTGGCAGGTTTGCGCTCGCGGGCGGAGGAAGCGGCGGCGCTTGTGCGTACACCGCTGGTGCGTACACCTGCATGCAGGCAAGGACGGCGATTATCCCCGTGGCGGCTAGCGCGATGCGGAGGCCGTACAGATGACGTGTTGACCGTCGTCGGATTCTCATCGATTGAATTGGGACGCATCATGTCAACGTCCGGCACCGCGCAGGCAGGCAGCGACGTACGTAGTCACGAAGCGATGAAATCATGCCGCCTAGCCCGGCTGCCCAACCGTGACGACAGCTTCGGCCGGCAGCGAGTTGACCGCGGCCCGCACCTTCACGGAGCCGCTCATGTCGGCGTCGGCCGGCAACGGCACGGTCCACAGGCGCGTACGCCCGGCCAGCGCATAGCCGAGCAATCCCTTGTTGATCTCATAGACCTTGCCCGCGCTGTCCACCAGTTGAACGGCGGCGATCTGCGCACGCCTCCGGCCAGCGTTGTCGACACGCAGGACCCAGCCCTGGCCGTCACGATCGAGGTGCCAGGAAAGCACCGGTTGCGCCGCCTTGCCGGCCGGTTCCACGAACACCGGCACGGAATAACGCAGGCGGATCATCACGCCGCTGGTAGGCGCGGTATTCGGCGCAGGCAGTTCGTCGATAAGGATCCGGTAGCTCTGCTCGGCCGCGACCGGAGCCGGCGTCGTGCGCACCAGCCGGACGAGTTGATCGGCCTGTGCGGCGATCTGGATCAACGGCGGGCTCGCGACCAGCTCCTGCGTTGGCGTCAGCGTTTCATCGCGGTTCGACTGGTCCCAGCGATACACCCTCACCTGACCATAGAGCGGTCGGTCGCCCGGGTTCCGGAGCGTGATACCGGTCGCGCTTTCGCTCGACTGGAGATCTACCATCACGGGAGAGATTTGCAGCGTCGCCGCCTGTGCGCTCAGCGTTACCACGCACAGCAGAAACGCAAGCAGCTTCGAGCGCCTGACCATGAGACTGCCGGTGGCGATCAAAAATAAACCGTTGCAGTGACGGTGGTTTGGTAGAGATCCGGTTTCGGCGTGGCCTGCGCGGGCACCTGGCCATAAACCGTGAGCGACTGCGAGGACCCGGTGCCCGTTCCAGCCACGGTATTCGTGCCTTGGGTGGTGCCCCATACCGTGGTGTGCCCGGCGTCCTGATACAACTGGAAGCCTACGGTGGTGCCGGTGTTTCCCGTGGCCGTACCGGCCAGCAACCGGGCGGTAACGCTCGAACTCGCCACATTGCCGCCGTCGAGTCCGACGTTGTACGGCGTAGTGTTCGTGCAGGTGACCGCGAGCGTAGTTTGCTGGTTGATCGCGGTGGCCAGCACGCCATTCGTTCCGAAGCTCAGCGGTGTGGCCGAGATCGTGCAATTCGCCTGCAATGTGAGCGTGACGTTAAACGTGGTGGTGTTGGTGCCGTTTGAATAAACAGCGGCGTTTGCGACAGGCATGACCTGCGCAGAAAGCAGGACGCCGGTGAGCGCGGACAAAATAAGTCTTGGCTTCATCGTGTGAACCCTCTCTTTATATAACGGGTCTGAATAACGTGCAGCGCGGTTCTCTCGGTTCGAAACATACTACCTTTGGAATTCCGGATTATCAAATAAAATAATACGAAAGGGTGTTTCACCTTATAGCGATCTGCCGGGGGACGGTGTAAATGCCGAACGGTGGATTGGTTGCATCAGCATGTTTTAACGCTTCTTAACAAATTCAAATGCGGCGGCCGGATTTCGGATGGGATGCGATATATCACATGCCAATCGGTCGATATGACGGGAAGCGGCTTGAAACACGGGCTTTTGCAGGCGTTACATTCACCCGGTCATAACGCGAAAAATCAAGTTGTTGCAGGCCAGCATATTTCTGGAAAATGTCCACGCCGGCATTAAACGCTTAACCAGGTTACAAAAAAATGCACATTTTCAATTTAAAGTGATTTAGACCCTCTCTCCGTTGCCTGGAAACCCGCGATATTGCACCTCGCCGGGAAGGTTGCGGAAGATCGAATTGTTCGGTAATAGCATGTACCTCGCCATTGTCCGCTCGATTTAGTGCCGGGCCGCTCAAAAAAGGGCGCGATTAAATGACAAGCGCGCTGAAAGCTTTCAAACGACAGGCGCAATGCGGGAATCAACAAATCCCGGCATGCAAACTCGCTGGTTATACGGGTTATTCAAGACCCGCCAGCAAATCGTCAATCGCGCTGTACACGCGCGCGACCACTTCCGGCCCTACCGTGCGCTCCAGCTCCCGATATCGCGCCTCGAGATCCTTCGAGATCACGCGGACAAGACAAACGCTTTTCTTCGTCAATGACACCAGAATCCTGCGCTGGTCATCGGCGAAACGCTCCTTCGTAATGAGCTCCAGGGCCTCCATTCGCGCCAGCACGCCCGCCATGCTCGGGCTGGAGATGGTGCAGATGTCGGAGATCTGCCGTGGCTCCATTGGGCCGTTTTCAGTAAGCGCGCGAATCACGCGCCATTGTTGTTCAGTCAGCCCGTTCGCCGTGAGCAGCGGCCGGAACCGTTCCATCATCTTTTCTCGTGCGCGCAGCAACAGCATCGGCAGGTTTCGATGAAGCTTTCGGGTAGTGGCTTTTGCGGACATGGCGACGGATAAAAGTACGAGCGGCCGGGCTAGGGAAGCACCCAGGAAGCACCTAGGAAACGCCTAGGGAAAACCCAGGAACACACGGGAATTTATTGACCCCCAATCATATCAAGCAGCACAATACTCACATGTTAGTGTTTTATCCGAGAGAACAGGGACTATGTTTGCACTTGCTGACTACCTGATCCATATAGAGGGTGAGCCGCTGCCGCGCGACGTCGACGCCCAACAGGTTCTCGCCATGCTATCGCCGAATGCAAGGTGCCGCGCACCGGTCACGGGCGCAGTCTATGGAACCTTGCTCAACGACCGCGCCGCCCTGCTCGCCCTCGGCGATACCATGCACACTGCGCCGTATAAAAGGCCGCCGAACTCACCGGTCCTCTATCTCAAACCCCGCAATACGCTCGCGGGGCATCGTGCGCGTGTCGAGATCCCGAACGATGCAGCGGGCGTTGAAGTGGGTGCGTCGCTCGGCATCGTGATCGGACGCACGGCGACCCACGTGGGGATCGACCATGCGTTTGACTACGTGGCCGGTTACACCGTCGTGGCCGACATCAGCGTGCCGCATGCAAGCGTCTACCGGCCGTCGGTACGTTTTCGCGCACGCGACAAATTCTGCGTGATCGGCCCTACGGTAGTCGCGCGGCATTACGTTGCGGACCCCGACAACCTGACAATCACAGTGAAGATAGCGGGCCAACCCTCGTTCGTTGCCAGCACGGCGTCCTCAGTGCGCAGCGTCGCGAAGCTCATTACCGATGTGACCGAGTTCATGACGCTGAGCGCCGGCGATGTGCTCACGCTAGGCGTACCGCACGGCTCACCGGTGGCGCACGCGGGCGATGAAGCCACGCTTTCCATCGGATCGTGGGCACCTTTGTGCGTGTCATTCATCGGCGATGACACATGCGATGGAGGACAGCCATGAAGCGCGGACGCGTGGCGTACGCAGGTGCAATCCACGAGGCCTACCCTGATGGCGATGGAGTTCGCCTGGCTGACGGACGCGTCAGGCAAGAGCACGAGGTCGTCTGGCTGCCGCCGATCGAACCCGGCACGATCTTCGCCCTGGGCCTTAACTACGCCGAACATGCGAAGGAACTGCAGTTTTCCAGCCAGGAAGAGCCGCTCGTTTTTCTCAAAGGGCCGGGGTCGGTCATCGGCCATCGCGGGGTGACACGCCGTCCCGCCAACGTCGCTTTCATGCACTACGAATGCGAGCTTGCGGTAGTGATCGGGCGCGCAGCAAAGAGCGTCCGGCGCGAAGCAGCGTTCGATTACGTTGCCGGTTATACGATCGCCAATGACTACGCGATTCGCGACTACCTCGAGAACTACTATCGCCCTAACCTTCGCGTAAAAAATCGCGATGGGGGAACGGTGCTGGGACCCTGGTTCGTCGATGCCAAGGATGTCGCCGATGTCGCCCAACTGGAATTGCGCACCACCGTCAACGGCACGCTGCAGCAGCGGGGCAACACGCGCGATCTGGTCACCGGCATACCAGCGCTGATCGAATATCTGAGCAGCTTCATGACGCTCGCACCCGGCGACATCATCCTCACCGGGACACCCGAGGGTGTAGTGAACGTCAATGCGGGCGACGAAGTCGTGTGCGAGATTGAAGGTCTCGGCCGGCTTCTCAATGTCATCGCGTCTGACGCCGACTTCGGGCGCGTTTGACCGACCAGGGGAACACCATCATGCGAATCGAGCATCTGATCAACGGCCGGCCGCACGCCGCGCGCGACTATTTCGACACGGTGAATCCCGCGAACCAGGAGATCCTGGCTGAGGTCGCACGAGGCACGCCTGAAGAAATCGATTCAGCCGTTCGCGCCGCGAAAGAAGCCTTTCCTGCATGGGCCGGCAAGCCTGCGGCTGAGCGCGCAAAACTGATCGCGAGACTCGGCGAATTGATCACGAAGAACGTGCCGGAAATCTCTGCGACGGAAACAAATGACACGGGCCAGACGATCTCGCAAACCCGCAAACAACTGGTTCCGCGCGCGGCTGACAACTTCAGTTACTTCGCCGAAATGTGCACGCGAGTCGACGGCCACACGTATCCGACCAGTTCGCACCTGAACTACACGTTGTTCCATCCCGTAGGCGTCTGTGCGCTGATTTCGCCCTGGAACGTGCCGTTCATGACCGCTACATGGAAGGTGGCGCCGTGCCTCGCGTTCGGCAACACGGCCGTGCTCAAGATGAGCGAACTGTCGCCGCTGACGGCATCGATGCTCGGCAACCTTGCGCTGGAAGCCGGTATTCCCGGAGGCGTTTTGAACGTGGTACACGGGTTCGGAAAGGAGACAGGTGAGCCGCTTGTGGCCCATCCCGACGTGCGTGCGGTCTCCTTTACCGGCTCGACGGCAACGGGAAACCGGATCGTTCAAACCGCCGGCCTGAAGAAGTTTTCGATGGAACTCGGCGGCAAGTCACCGTTCGTTATTTTCGACGATGCCGACTTCGAACGCGCGCTGGACGCCGCTGTCTTCATGATCTTTTCCAACAACGGCGAGCGCTGCACGGCCGGGTCGCGGATCCTGGTGCAGCGCTCTATCTACGCCATGTTTGCCGAACGTTTTATAGAGCGCGCGAAGCGGCTTGTGGTTGGCAACCCGCTTGACGAAAACACGGTCATTGGTCCGATGATCAGTCAGGCCCATCTCGCCAAGGTCCGTAGCTACATAGAACTGGGGCCCAAGGAAGGCGCCACGCTTGCGTGCGGCGGGCTGGAAACACCCGATCTGCCGGCGTCGCTGAGAAAAGGCAATTATGTCTCGCCCACCGTGTTCGTGGACGTCGACAACCGCATGCGGATCGCGCAAGAGGAAATCTTCGGCCCGGTCGCCTGCCTGATTCCCTTCGACGACGAAGCCCACGCCATTCAACTCGCGAACGATATCTCGTACGGGCTATCGAGTTATATCTGGACCGAAAACACGGGCCGCGCACACCGCGTGGCGGCAGCAGTTGAAGCGGGCATGTGTTTCGTCAACAGCCAGAACGTGCGCGATCTGCGGCAGCCGTTTGGAGGCACCAAGGCCTCGGGCGTGGGGCGTGAAGGCGGAACGTGGAGCTACGACGTTTTTCTCGAACCGAAGAATATCTGCGTGTCGCTTGGATCGCATCACATCCCGCGCTGGGGTCTTTAGCCCGGCGCTCGCGCCATCAAAATAGGAGGCCGCGATGGGCAAGCTCGCGCTGGCGGCAAAAGTCACGCACGTGCCGTCGATGTATTTGTCTGAACTCGACGGTCCGCATAAAGGATGCCGTCAGAGCGCTATCGACGGGCATCATGAGATTGGCAGGCGTTGCCGTGAACTGGAGGTCGACACCATCGTGGTATTCGACGTCCACTGGCTCGTGAACAGCGAATATCACATCAACTGCAATTCTCGCTTCGAAGGCGTGTACACCAGCAACGAACTGCCCCACTTCATCAAGAACATGCCCTACGCCTACCCCGGCAACACGAGCCTCGGCCATCTCATTGCGGAGGTGGCCAACGGAATGGGTGTCAAGAGCCGGGCCCATAGCGACACCACGCTCGAGCTCGAGTACGGCACGCTGGTCCCCATGCGCTATATGAACGCTGACCAGCATTTCAAGACCGTCTCCGTTGCGGGCTGGTGCATGTGGCACGACCTCGCAACCAGCGCGCGTTTCGGCCTTGCAGTGCGCCGGGCCATAGAGGAACGCTACGACGGGACCGTCGCCATCCTCGCGAGCGGATCGCTTAGCCACCACTTCGCAAACAACGGCACAGCCGAGCAATTCATGCACAAGGTCTGGAGCCCGTTTCTCGAGCAAATGGACCGCAAGGTAGTCGAGTTGTGGGAACGTGGCGACTGGGCGACGTTCTGCGAAATGCTGCCGCTCTACAACGAAAAATGCTGGGGCGAAGGCGGCATGCATGACACCGCCATGCTATTGGGCGCGCTGGGCTGGGACCGTTATGAAGGCACGGCCGAGGTCGTGACGCCCTATTTCGGCAGTTCGGGAACCGGCCAGATCAACGCCATTTTCCCGGTTACGCCGCTGCCCGTGTGAATGAGCGATGAGGAGATAACCATGCCCCACCTGACACTCGAATACAGCGCCAACCTTGCCGCTGAAGGACACATCGGTGAGCTGTGCAACAAGCTGGCTCACTGCCTGGACGCCCAGCGCGATGGCGAGCAACGGGTTTTCCCGCTCGGCGGTATCCGCGTGCGCGCGCTGCGGTGCCACGAATACTGTGTCGCCGACGGCCGGCCCGACGCCGCCTTTTTGCACGCCAACCTCAAGATCGCCATGGGACGGTCTCCGCAAGTTCGACAGGCTGCGGGTGACGCCCTCTTCAACGTCATCAAGGAACATTTCGCCGATGAGTTCGCGACAATCGGCTTGGCGCTGTCGATGGAGATCAACGAGTTCAGCGAAACGGGCACATGGAAACACAATAATCTCCACGCTCGCCTCAAGACTTGAGCGGCTAACTCGGATGACGGCCATGCTAGACCAGAAGACCATTTACGATCTTGCGTTGCAGCTCGATAACGCTGAAAAGACCCGGACCCAGTTGCGCCATTTTTCCCGTTCTTATCCGGAGATGACCGTTGACGACGGCTACGCGATCCAGAGCGAATGGCTCAAACTCAAGCTTGCGGAAGGACAGGTCGTCAAGGGCCGCAAGATAGGGCTCACGTCACGCGCCATGCAGCGTGCATCACAGATCGACGAACCCGACTACGCCCCGCTGATGGACAGCATGTTCATCGAAAGCGGGCAGGACATTCGCGCCGACAGATTCATCGCTCCGCGCGTCGAGGTCGAACTCGCGTTCATATTGAACAAGCCGCTGAGGGGCCCTGGTGTCACGCTATTCGATGTGCTCGATGCGACCGCTTATGTGTCGCCTGCGCTCGAGATCATCGATGCACGGATCGAGCAGTTCGATCGAGAAACCAATGCGCCGCGCAAGGTCTATGACACCATCTCGGACTTCGCGGCGAATGCAGCCATTGTCTTGGGCGGCCGACCCGTGCGCCCGCTCGACGTGGATTTGCGCTGGGTCGGCGCGTTGCTCTACAAGAATGGCGCGATAGAAGAAAGCGGTCTGGCAGCCGCCGTGCTGAATCATCCGGCAACCGGTGTTGCGTGGCTTGCCAACAAGATCGCTCCATACGATGAGTCGCTGCGCGCAGGCGACGTGATTCTCGCCGGCTCGTTCACCGCACCCGTCAAGGCCTTTGCGGGCGACACGTTCCATGTGGACTATGGCGCGCTGGGCGCGATCGGTATGCGTTTTGTTTAGACGGCACTGCCTTATGAATCCAGCCATGTTGTACGCTTCGAACTTGACGGTCGGTCAGCGCTAATGCAAGCCACTTATGCAAGCCACTTATGCACATCGATCAGTCCACAAGCGCAGAATAAGCAAATCCTGAACTTGACTGCACCTGCTTCGGCAGTCTGAGGAGACACACCGTGACCGCTTCCGAACGTAACACGCCGCCCGCGCCCGCCTGGTGTTCGCCTGACGAATGGCAGGCCCGACTCTCGCTCGCCGCAACGTATCGCGTGTTTCATATGCTCGGCTGGACCGAGCTGATCTTCAATCACATTACGTTGCGTGTACCCGGACCGGAAAAGCACTTCCTGATCAACCCTTTCGGACTGGCTTACGACGAAGTCACCGCATCCAATCTCATCAGGATAGACTTAAGCGGGAGAATCCTGAGTCCGTCGGATTACCCGGTCAATCCTGCGGGTTTCGTCATTCACAGCGCCATTCACGAGCATGTGGAAGACGCACATTGCGTCATGCATACTCATACAACCGCGGGGCTTTCGGTTGCGTGCATGGAGGATGGTTTGTCGTACACGAACTTCTACTCCGCCCAGTTGCACAACATGGTTGCGTACCATCCGTTCGAGGGCATCACGGTCCATGACGAAGAGAAGTCCAGGCTGCTAAGCTCCATGGGCAACAAGCGCCTGCTGATCCTTCGCAACCACGGGCTGCTCGCGCATGGAACCACGCTTGCTCACGCGTTCGCGTTGCTCTGGACCCTGAACCGCGCGTGCGAGATTCAAGTTGTCACGCATTCCATGCGCGGAAATACGCTGCCCATCAGCGATGAAATCGTGAAGGGCACGACGCGGGATTCGCTACAGTTTTCGCCTGCGCATGGCGCTGGGGAGAATGTCCTTGCCGCACTTATTCGACGCGTCGATCGCATCGACACTTCGTACAGGGGATAGATTTGAATCAACAAGCCATCAAAATCACCGTGGTTGGCGGGGGCGCCATTGGCGGTATCGTCGCGGCTCGCCTGGCGCGTGCCGGCGTTGCAGTGAACCTCCTGGCGCGCGGGCCGCATCTTGACGCCATACAACGCAATGGCCTGAGCGTCGTGGAGGGCGAGGACCAGTATGTCGCCACTATCAACGCGACCGATCAGCCCGGCACGCTCGGTGCGCAGGACTTGCTGTTCATCTGCCTGAAAGGACCGGCGCTGATACAGGCAGCCCAATCTCTGGCGCCTCTGGTGAACGCAGGCACGCATATTGTCTCGGTCATGAATGGCGTGCCCTGGTGGTTTCTCAACGCGTTTGGCGGACGTCTTGAAGGGCAACGGCTCGAATCGGTCGATCCGGAAGGCGTTGTATCGTCTGCGCTGCCGCCGTCGCAAGTCTCCGGCTGCGTCGTGCATCTTTCCTCGTCAATAGCCGCGCCTGGCGTGATCAAAAAGGGCAATGGCAACCAGCTTATTGTCGGACCCGCCGCTGCGGGTGTCGCCGATCAGGCGGCGCGCGCTATCGAATTGCTCCGCCTCGCTCAATTCGACGTAACGGCATCGAGCCAGATTCGCAGCGATATCTGGGCCAAGCTGTGGGGCAACATGACCATGAATCCCATCAGCGCGATCACCCGTTCGACCGCCGACGTGATTCTCGATGACCCGCTGACGGCGCAGCTTGTCGTCTCGATCATGGAAGAGGCACGGCGCATAGGCGAAGAGATCGGGATTGAACTGAACATGACTGCCCAGGCGCGCAACGCGCAAACCCGCAAGCTCGGCGCGTTCAAGACGTCGATGCTCCAGGACGTGGAAGCAGGCCGTCAACTGGAGATAGAAGCCATCCTGGGTGCGCCTCATGAGCTGGCGGTGAAGGCTGGAATCCCGGTGCCGTTTCTTAGCGTGCTGTATGGGCTTGCCGGGCAGTTGAACGCCAATCTGGCGGGCCATGCCAGCGCACCGGCGCGCTAGGCAAGGACCCTTCAGGTCAGCGCCAGTGCGTAAGATGAATGCAGTGCGTTCGCGAGGATGCGCCTTCTGCAAGCGCCCGTGTTCTCATCAGAAGATCTTGCCCGGATTCATGATGCCGTGGGGATCGAAGACCTTTCGAATCTCGCGCATCAGGCGGATTTCCAGCGGGTCTTTATAGCGGCTGAAATACTCGCGCTTGAGTTGTCCAATGCCGTGTTCGGCACTGATGCTGCCGCCATAACGCGCTACTTCGTCCAGCACTTGCGCCGTCAATCCCTCTCCGTGAAGCTGGAAGAACTCGCGCGGCGCGCCCACCGGACGCGAGAGATTGTAGTGAAGGTTGCCATCGCCGAAATGACCGAACACGATCAGCCGCACGCCCGCGTGATGCCTGTCGATGCGCTCTCCCGCCGAGGCAAGAAACGCGGGAATGGAAGCAATCGGCAACGAGACATCATGCTTCACATGCGGACCATCGGCACGCTGGGCTTCAGAGATTTCCTCACGAAGCCGCCACATGCTGTTCACCTGTGCAATTGATTCGGATACCGCAGCATCCACACACAACTCGCGTTCAAGTGCTTCGCCGATCACCGTTTCCACAAGCTCGCGCAACGCGGCTTCATCGACGGTATCCGCTAGTTCGATCAGCACGTAAGCCGGATGACGTTCGGCGAACGGCGCGCGCATGCCATCGACTTGTTCAAGCACCATACTGAGGCATTCGGCGGTAAAGAATTCGAACGCCTGCATGCGCGGGCCGCCGCGTTCGAACAGGAGTTCGAAAAGATCGAGCGCCTGCTGCGACGAATTCACGGCCGCCAGCACGACCACGCGCACGTCGTTGCGCGGATACAGCCGCAGCGCCGCGGCGGTGATGACGCCGAGCGTCCCTTCCGCGCCGATCAGCAATTGCTTGAGGTCGTAACCGGTGTTGTCCTTGCGCAGCGTGCGCAGGCCGTGAAAGATTTCGCCATTCGGCAGGACGGCTTCAAGTCCGAGCACCAGTTCCCGCGTCATGCCATAGCGCACGACATTGACGCCGCCCGCGTTCGTCGACAAATTGCCGCCCAACTGGCACGAATCCTCGGCGGCGAGGCTAAGCGGCAGCAGGCGATGTTCTTCCGCTGCTGCCCGCCGCAGGTTGCCGAGAATGCAGCCGGCTTCAGCGACCAGCGTGTTGCCGATCGTATCGATGCTGCGAATAGCGTGCATCCGGTCCAGGCTCAGGATCACGTTCGCGGGGCTGGCGTCGGGCGTGGCGCCGCCGCACAGGCCCGTGTTGCCGCCGCGCGGCACGACCGGCACACGAGCGTCCGAGCAGAGCGCGAGGACTGCAGCAACATCCTCGGTGCTCGATGGGCGCACGACCGTTTGTGCGTGGCCGGTGTACATGCCTCGCCAGTCCGACAGCCACGGCGCGATTTCTTCTGGAGCGGTGATGACAGCGTCAGGTCCGAGCTTGTCGATCAGACGTTGGGGGAAAGTGATGTCGGTCATTTAGTCGTTCACGTGTTCGTCAGGGAGCTGAGGTTCGCGGCGCTGCTGAGTGCGTCGCGGCCAGGAATCGTGAGGTTCAAGCGGGCGGCTGCGTTCTGCAAATGCGAAGTTGCTGCGATGCGCGCGGCCACAGGATCGCCGGCACGGATCGCTTCGAATACGCGGACGTGTTCACGGTGGACTTCGTCAGGCAGACGCTGACGCGCGAGCGAATGCGTACGGGCTGTCTGCACGGCCTGGCGGATCTGGAGGTTGAGGTACTGGAGTAGATCGACGTAGTAGCGGTTGTGGGTGGCATCGGCGATCGCGACATGGAACGCGATGTCCAGCTCCACGGCGTGGTCCGGGGTGTAGAGGTTATCGGCGAGCGATTTGAGAATGGCCGCCAGTGCGTCGATGTCGGCTTCAGTCCGGCGCACGGCAGCCAGCGCCGCTGCTGCGCCTTCCAGATCGAGCCGCAGCTCGTAGACGTCAGCGAGGTCCGCCCGATCCGCACCGACCGCGTGGGGGACGCGAAAACCTCCCGTTTCCGTACGCGCCTTAACGGTACAACCCGCGCCCTGCCGGCTGTCGATCAGGCCATTCGAGCGCAGGCGCTCCGTCACTTCACGGATGACCGACTGGCTGACGCCGAAGCGCGCAGCCAGATCCTTACCGGATGGGAGCTTGGTGCCGACCGGGTAAACCCCGTCGCGGATATCGCCCGTCATTTGCTGGGCGACTTGCTGGGTCAGGGTTAGCGCTTTTGTCACGGAGGTCTGGAGTTTCAGTCGATCGGTTTAGGTTATCCGGTTTGCATGTTATATGAAAACTTTCGGCAAGTGAACGACAGACGTACCGATCAGGACCGTCAGGACCGCCCAAAGCAAAGCGGTCACCAACTGACCGTAGTGTCGGGCGTCGCCATTCCTGAAAAATCTATCCTTGAATTTAAAGCGATTTTTCAGGAAGAGTGGCAGCGGGCGCACGACACGCGCCAAAGAAAGTCAAATGTCCTTCTCACTCTGCTGTAGTAAGTGAAATAGCCGGTCATGTTCTAATCGACGCGCCTGGATGCCATAGTGGGTCGCTGCACCGGCTGCTTGCTTGCCGCCGATGCGTTGAACGCGGCACGCCGGAATTGGGCGATCGCCGCGCTCATCGTTGACCCTCTGATTCTCGGAGCGGGCGCTATGCTGGTCTATCTAACGCCGCAAGGACGACATTGCGCGCGTGGAGCAGGACAGATTTGAGCTCGTCTGCGGAAACCTCTGCGAGCCCGAGTCCTCGGAGCAGAAAAATACCTTCAACAGCCAGCAGTGCGTGACGCACTTCAGCAACCTCACCATGTTCCGATCGAAGCGGATCGAGCAGTGCACGGTAAAGGTTTCGCACCGGCCCCAGCATGTCAGGGGCGTGCACCAGGCCGGTTACCAGAAAAGCCGCCATTTGCGTCGAGGCGTCGTCCTCGCCCAGTGCTTCCTCGATATGCGCGAGGACCAATTCGACCGGCCCAGTTGGCCCGCTGCCAAGTCGCCGACGCACTGCCTCCTGAAAACGAGCAACTTCTCGTTCTAGCGCAGCGTGTATCAAGCCATCCTTAGTCGCAAAGGTATAGACGAGACCGCCCTTGCTGATCCCCGCACGCTCGGCCACGGCATCGAGCGTGAAATTTCGGCCACCTGATTCGAGGATGACGGCCTCGGCAGCATCTAAAACCCGGTCTTTGTCGATTTCCTTTTTTCGCGTCACAACAACCCCTTGCTTTTTCGACTGGCCAGTCGGATAATATTTCCGACTGGCCAGTCAGATTAGCGTAGCGATGCTCGCGGCGCAAGATTGTTTCTCAACTAACTCCCTGGGGTACGTTATGAATGAACATGCAAAGGAAGATCTATTGCCTGCCTTGACTCTTGGTCACTTTGTTATGAAAGTCCAAGATGCTGCGGCGAGCTCTCGCTTTTATATTGGTTTAGGTCTGCGCGCATTCGGCACCTTTCCCGGATTGGCGATCGTTGAAATGCGTGGTGGCACGCATTTGCTGTTGGTCGACAAGGGAGATGATGAGGCTGGCGCTTTGCGGAACAGTCAGAATGGCCAGAGGCCTGATTTCAGCAGCGAAAAAATAGACCTGATGATCGCAGCGCGTACAAAAGCGGATCTTGAATCCTACAGGGTCGGCCTGATCGGTAAGGGATATTTACCGTCAGCTATCGCGGATGGCGACTTATACGGCCACCACTATTTCTCGATGCAGGATCCCGATGGCAATGGCATCAGTTTCTATACCAGCCACTGCAGCGATAAGCCCGTTTGATATTGCTGCTGGTTAGTCGCGCAGCATCCGCCCATTTCGCTTTATTTCTCTTAACCTGGCCCGCTCTCGGCGTCTCGCCATATCAACGTAGAACGGCCGCTTCCTGAGGGTCTGAAGGGCCGTGAGGGGTCGCCCACCGCTGGCGGCCCCGGCCAGATTGCGGCCATAGCGACCGTCGGATCGGATGACCGTTATTAACGAGCGCGCGGACTGCTCAAGCGTTTCCAATTTCCAGCCTCAGCCCGGTGTTACGGCAATGCGGGAGTGTCCCGCGCGACCTGACCATAGCAATCGAGGAGCGGCTGCGATAATCTCCAGCGTGCGCGCCGGGCGGACCGTCGCTGCCGAACAACTTCAGCAGCATCACCAGGGGGTTCGTTCCACGATGTCTGACCAAAGCGGTAGTCAATCCGTCACGATGTCTGACCGAACCGGTAGTAAATCTGCATTGCGTCAAGTTGCAGCTTCGAGGCTTTTTCTCGGTGCAACCATTGCGATGTTCCTGTCGGGTCTCGGCGCGTCAGCGGCTGCACCACAGATCGTTCTGTTCTTGGTGAAGGAACTCGGCGCCTCGCTGCCGTTGGCCGGACTCTATTACTTGACCAGCCTTGCAGCTCCAGTCGCGGGGTATTTCGTCGGCCGCTACTCCGATCACACGGGGAATCGCCTCGGTCTTTTTCGCATGTGTGCTGCGGCGGGCTTTGTGGGCTGGGCGGGGCTGGCCCTCGCTACTTCGGTCTGGATGCCCTTCATCATCGCCATCGCTTTGCTGGCCATTTCCGGTGCTGCCGCCTCGCAAATTTTTGCGGCCGTCCACGATGAACTCAGCGACAAGTCCGGCGACGCAAATGAAAGTGTCGTTGCCATCATCCGTATGGCGCTTACCGGCGGATGGATCGTTGGGCCTGTCCTGGGGGCGTGGGTGGCAGCAGCCTACGGCCTGCGCCCCATGCTTTGGATGACCGCCATCTGCATGCTTCTACAGATCGCACCTCTCGGAACGCTGAACCCAACCGTCAAGCTCAAGCCGGAGTCGGCGAGTGAGCCCGCGCGTCACTCCAACCTGCGTGCCATGCTTCCGCTGCTGACGTTCACGGGACTCTTCGTCCTGGTCTACGCAGGGGAACCGGTGAAGTACGGATTCCTGCTGATCTACATGGAAGAACACCTCAAGCTAAGTCCGGCCGTACGGGGAGCGGTCATCGGGATACAGCCTTTCATCGAACTACTCATCATGCCCTTCAGCATCGGGCTGGGCCGCAAGCTTGGCAACGTGTGGTTGATGTGTATCGCGGCCGCCATCGGGGTGTTTGCGAATCTTTGCTTTGCGCTCTGGTCGTCGGCAGCGGGCATGTTCGCCGGACAGATCCTCATGGGTGGTGTCTGGGGCATATTTATGGTTCTGGGCATCATCGTCGCTCAACGCCTGCTTCCCAACGCGGTGGGGACGGCGTCGGCAATCTTCATGAGTTCGACGGCTCTCGCCTCGGCGTTAGGAGGCATCGCGGGCGGTTTCGGGGTCGCATCCTTGGGCCTTCCCAATGTCTTCCTGCTGCCAGCGCTCTTCGCGGGTATGGCAGTTATTGGACTGGCATTGATGGCACGCACCGAACGCTTCAAGGTGTATTGATCTCGGCGAGTCTCTTCGCGCTTCACCATCGCGTTAAGCCAGGCCTTGGACGGCGCGAGCTGCGCTGCAGATATATGGCGCGGCGCGCAGTGTTTGCGTTCCCGGCTCCACCTATATCGCCGGCGTGTTGAGTGCCCCAGGTATGGGTGAACGCGTCCCCTCGCCGGCCAGCTCGCACACGCGCTCGAGCACAGATGCAGCGTCCATTTCAGATCGAGAACCGATCGTTGGTTCCGAGGACAGGAAAATCAGAGTTGGATCGACTTCTGCCGAACGCGGGCCGATCAATGGCGGCACACTCCGTTAGTTCAACGTCGGACCGTGTTTGGCCATCGAGGGACATTCGTTCGTCGGGTCGCTGCGACGTTCGACCGGCCGCTGTCCCCTTTGATGAGGACGTTCAGCGCGCGGTTCTCGCGGCGTATGTATGAACCGCGTGTTAGCGCTGGGCAATTCGGCCGAGGTGTCGCACACCTTGTAAGGACAACGAAGGCCGACCTACGTTTATCTGCGAGAGCGGGCGGAGCGGATCCACTTTGACTATGCCGTCGGGCTTCGGCACTGCGCTTGTTAGGTAACTACATGATTATCAATGCCGTGACCACGATGCAATCTGGAGAATCGCGAGTGACAACATTGCGCCTGATCGTGAACGTGTGTCCGCGAACATTGAAATCGCACTTACGCGGGTAGTGTTCGGTAAATAGAAAATAAAGTCCGCGGTAGCCACGGTGATTTGCGCGGCATTCCGGAGCTGCACAGGGATGACTGCCGAGACGAAACGCAAACCACTTGCATCAATCTATGAATCAGGTCGTGAGCACCACATATAAACCTGCATTGCAACTGGTCCATTCGTCGCCTGGCGTAAAGCGTTCTGTCGATACGATCAGGGCGGACATCCCGGTATCGAACCCGCGTTGCAACAGCGGTAAGCGGGCCACGTGAGACAGCGTTCACAACGCCTGACGCCGCTGCGGGCGCGTCGATGACAGGTTCTGGAGAGAGCATGCAAAACCTAAACTCGTCGTTTGGCTCCGCCCGCGCCTCGCTGACACCAAGCAACAGTCCTGACAGCACGCGATCGCCGTTCACGAGTGCGTTTCCCACTATCGGCACCGCACGGGTCACCGCCCCCGCGCAAGTCGATGCTGAGACTGCGCACCGCAGCGCGCTGCGTGGCGCGCGTTTCGCGGCGCCGCAGCTTTATCCGGACAACGGAGCCACCCCGGCGAGCGTGCCGCTTCCCGCACAGTCGGTTTTCCACAAAGCGTGGTGGCTCGACCTCGCGACCGACGGCAACTGGCGCGCGGCGACTGTGCGGCGGGGTAACGAGGTCGTCGGCGAGATGCCGTACTCGCTCGGGCGCAAGGGACTTTGGCGCACGTCGCAGATGCCGCCGCTCACGCGCACACTTGGACCCGCTCTCAAACCTTTCGCAGGCGATCCGGCACACGCAATGCTCGATCGTATCGACATCACCACGCGGCTCATCGAGCAGATTCCGGAAGTGGACAGCTTTTATCAAATCTTCGATCCGCGCGTGGAAGATGCCCTCGCATTCGGGCTGAACGGCTTTACCGTATCGACGCGCTACACGCTGCAGTTCGCTCCGGAACGCAACGTGGAGCAACTGTGGAAAGGACTCAATGGCAAGACCCGCAACCTGATTCGCACCGGGCAAAAATTTCTGAAGGTTGCACCTATCGAGTCGCCTGCCGAATTCAACCGGTTCTACGAATCCAATCTCACAGTGCGCAGCCGCTCGAACATCTACGGCGCGGATCTGATGCAGCGGCT
Source organism: Caballeronia sordidicola (assembly GCF_000729995.1). GTDB lineage: Bacteria > Pseudomonadota > Gammaproteobacteria > Burkholderiales > Burkholderiaceae > Caballeronia > Caballeronia sordidicola_A. The sequence goes on from NZ_JNFG01000031.1 coordinate 32,353, forward strand.
CGTCAGCGCGTTCGTCGAGCGGGGCGAGGGGTATCTGCTTGGCGCCTACAACGCGAACGGTCTTCTCGTGGCGGCGATTGGCGTGACCTGTGACTCGCACGCGGCGTACTACCTTCTGTCCTCCCGCAGTCCGAGCGCTCACGGCAGCGCGATCAGCGTGCTGATCTGGGCGGCGATCCAGGATGCGATGAAGCGAAAACTCACCTTCGATTTCGACGGTATCCCCAACGCGAATACCTACCGCTTTCTGAGTGGCTTCAATCCGACGCTTAGGCCGAGACTCGTGGTCGAGCGGCACAAACCCCTTTGGTCGATGGCCAAGGCTGCCCGACGCTTGGTCCTACCGAAGAAACCCGGATGGTTTTTGTCGACTATGTGAAAGGAAGTGGGTGAGGGAGTTTTACCCATAGACCTTGGGAACGGCCTTGCCGGCCTCTGTTTTTTCCACGTGCTGCGCCGCTTCGTGCTTTGGGATGTATCTGCGCTTGCGCCAGTCGAGATAGGGAGGCTTTTGCAGCGCGCTTCTCCGCTTCAGGCTTCGCCAAGTTCCGGCGCTTGCGCCATGGCGAGAGATGGCCGCATTTCAGCGATGTCTGGATCAGCCGTCCGGGCGGTCGCCGCGGCGAGGGCATCGGCTTGATCAGCGGCTTTATTGGTGCTGGCGCGTGCTCTGGCCGCGCGCAAATCGGCCAGTTTTTTCGCGAGATTCTTGGCGTGAAACGCCAACTTTCCCCACTGCGTGGTAGCAATCTGAAAGCTGGTGTTCGGCAGTACATTGCCCCGGCTCCAGTACCCCTTGAATTCTTCTGTGCCGATGCCGAAGTCGAGATCCATTCGATTTTCCCATGCCCACTTGACGCAGCGTTCCATCAGGATCGACCCGGGGGCGAACCTGGAAAATTTCGAGTCGAAGGCGCCGATCAGGCCGTTCACGCACGTATGCCCCAAGCCCATGATGTACGCGGCGACCGGCAAGCCGTCCAGCGTCATCACGAAGACTGTTCCCATCGGCTGCGCGTGCGTGCCGTCGGCGAGACTGACCAGAAAGTCCCGATAACCCTGCGAATAAAGCCAGGGCCCGCTCTTTTCGAAGTGTTCTGCCCATTCGCGTTTGCGTGCGAGCATCCAGTCCACCCATTGGGCGTGCGCGTGCGTATCGTCAGCTTCGAGAATGCGGATGTCCAGGACACCCTCCTTTTCGAAACGCCTCTCACGCGCACCGGGCTTCTTCTTCGACAACGTGCCGAGCGTGTTGCAGTATGCCGTCCAGTCCGGCTCCTTACGCAGTAACGCCGTCGCGGAGACATCCTGCTTCGCCGCGACGAGGCCCGCGTGTCGCGAGGCGAGATCGTGGAGCGCGGCGTTCTTCGCGACATACGGAATAGAGAAGAGATCGGCGTGGCAATGTTGGGTTGCGGCGCGCCAAGCTGCATTGAGCGCCGCGCTCGAGCCGGTGGCCGTGAGAATGCTCGTGTGTTCAGCGGTACCGGGCGCAAGCGGTTCGAGCACGGTACAGAAGAACCGCCGGTGGCTCATGAGCGGCCAGACGAGCACGAGTTCACCGTTCTCCCGGTAGACGATGCAACGCAGCCGGTAACCGCTCGGCTTCGCCGCCTGGGTCCAGCACTGCCAGCAGACATCGAAAGCCTGGTGATGGCGTCCATCGACTTGCGACCAGAGCGCATTCCATTCGTCTCGGAGCGCGAGGAAAGCGTCGGGATCAGTGATGATATCGAGGCCGGATTGCCGGTCTCTCATATCGTCTTCAGATCGCTGCATGGCGGTACTCTGGCTGGTTTCAAGTGGGCCGGCTCGCCGCTGTCCTCGCGGCATCGCCCGGCGTGCTTCGGCGTGCGGGATAGCGGGCGCAGATTCGCGGTTTGCCACACTTTGAGGCTTGAGACAGGTAGCGTCGGTGCGGTGATCAACATACCTTTCAGGGCAGTCGGCTGATGCCGGTATCAGCTCGGTTGCAAAGTCCACTCGGTGTCGACCCTGACGATCAACAATCTGATAAAGGTCGTGCGTCGATGGGCCGTATCGGCGTGGTCGGTGTGTTGGATACCGTCAAGCAGGACGTCCAGTGCGTGCGTGCCGTGGTCGAGAATCTCTATCGTGACGTTCCGGCGAACGTACCGGGCATGTCGCGGCGCGTGGCTATAAAGCTTCGTCAGAAGGTGCGGAGACAGTTGCGGGTTTCGGCAGTTGCTGCGGGGCTTTGGTGCGAGTGGGCGGGGTACTTGCGCCAGTTCCGACTGTCGGGCCGGCGCCGCAGTCGTTCTACAGCTCGTCGATTATTTACGGCGGCCAAGCGGTCGGCTGATCTGCTCGCGTACTGCTAAGCGCCCGCTCAGGCGCGATCGCCCAGTAACGCCACGCCGGCTGGCGAGCGCTATCACGTCTCTGATCTGTTGACGATTGTTGCAAGGAAGTCTCCCTTCGCGTCCCAACCGATCTTCGCGAGCAGCGCTTGTCGAAGGTGCAATGGCCAGATCGCGAACTGCATGCAGTTCTGCAGGTGAATCCGAATTACCCAGATGTCCTTCTGCTTCAGCGGCGGCTTTTGCCCGAGCCTGAACCCGACCATGACGCGTTGATAACGCCGGTCTGCACATAGTGTCCGGAATTGACACATTTTATTTTTTACTCAATGCTCGGGGCGCTCAAATCAACGACTCTGACACTTTTCGACCAAATTCAAAATCTAGGCTGCACGCGGGTATTTTTGACACTTTTTATTTTTGCGATCAACTTTGATCTGAAGGAATAAAACCGGTCATGGCGTTTTTCACAACGTGAGCTGCAATGAGCCGGTACGAGTCTGAGCTAATTGTGGGCGGACAAGGGACTGGGCGCTGGCCTCAATACGGCCGGTAGGATAAGTAACGCTTGAGTCTGCCGGTTTGAGCCTGATTCTCTCCGGCGGCGCAAGGGTTCTCGCAGATGGTTCACGGAAATTGACGGTCGGTCTTGTTATTCCCGCCTGACGTAACGGTGTGGGCGTTAGTGTCCCACTCGGCATTTGCCGACATTCGGGTGGAGCCTTCAGTGGTCGCCGTGCTGTCAGGCACCATTTTCAGGCTACGTTGAGCAATGAAATGAGCAACTCTTCACCTCGACGGTACGATTCGATCTGCACCGTCGCGAATTACGTTGACGCGACGTTGACGCGCGAGAGGATCGGCTGCTTACATAGCGGACCGCGACGAATTGCGGCCCGTGCTTACTACGCATTGCACGAATCTGCTGCTGTTTCCGATTCCCGGGTGGATGGATCATGGATGCATTCCAAACCAACAGGAGCAGCGCCATGGAATTCCTCCGAGTCGTCCGCATCGTTCTTTCCAGCTTCTTCGGCGTGCGCAAGCGTGCGTCGCATGAGGCGGACTTCGCCAACGTGAACTTTGTCTTGCTGCCGTTCGTGGCCGTGTTCATGGCAGTGGTCATCGGCGCGATCATATTCGGCTTTGTGCACCTGGTCGCGGACTCGACGAGCGCAATGCAGGGCTTCTGATTCGCGCTTCGCTGCATTGGCCGCGCAACCCGGTTGCTATTGGGGTGGTTGGCTTAACAGCAACGGGATCATCACGGTCGCACTGAGCATAAATCAGATTGATGCGTGCACCGCCGGGTCATCGAGAATCTCGGCAAGGGCACATATGGCTCCATCAATCTCGACGCTCCAGGGATGCCCAAAGTTGATCCGGACGCAATTCTGAAATGCGTGCCTGGCGGAAAAGATCGGACCAGGCGCGATGCTGATACCACGGCCGATCGCGAGCCGGTGCAGCGCCATTGCATCGACCGCGTCCGGCAATTGCAGCCATAGGAAGTAACCGCCCGAGGGCGTCACCCATCGGACCTCACGCGGCAGGTAACGCCGCAAAGCCGCCTCCATGGCTGCACGTTGCGTCTGCATCGCTGCGTGCAGCTTGCGCAGATGCCGGTCGAAGCCGCCGTGCTCCAGGTAGTGCGCGATGCCCGCCTGCGCAGGGATGCTGGCCGAGAGCGTCGTCATCAGTTTGAGCCGCTGCACGCGATCCGCGAAGCGTCCAGCGGACGCCCATCCGATACGATAACCCGGTGCAAGCGTCTTCGAAAACGAACTGCAGTGCATGACCAGTCCGTTGCTATCGAAGGCTTTCGCAGGGAGTGGCCGATCACGGCTGAAGTGCAGCTCCTGATAAACGTCGTCCTCGATCAGCGGTACGTCGCGCGCTGCAAGCATGTCAACGAGCAACTTCTTCTTTGCGTCGGAAAGGGTGACGCCGGTCGGATTCTGGAAATTGGTCATGAACCAGCATGCGCGAATCGAATGCTTCTCGAGCGCAGCGGCGAGCGCGTCGAGGTCGAGGCCTGTGACCGGATGGACCGGAATCTCGACCGCGCGCAGATCGAGCCGCTCAATGGCCTGCAAGGCCGCGTAGAAGCCCGGCGACTCGACCGCGACGACGTCGCCCGGACGCGTGACGGCCATCAGACACAGATTCAGCGCCTCCAGCGCGCCGTTGGTCACGACGATCTCCTCGGGCGGGATCGACATGCCGGTGGCCACATAGCGCAGCGCGATCTGGCGGCGCAGATGGTCGTTGCCGGGCGGCAGATCCACGACCGTGCTCCATGGGCTGAGCGCCCGCGTGCCTTGAGTCAGCGATTTGAGCAGGCGAGCTGAAGGGAACAACAGGGGGGACGGGAACGCCGAGCCGAGCGGCACGATGTCGGGATGCTTCGCGGCATCGAGGACGGAAAACACCAGATCGCTGATGTCGACCTTCGTTGAATCGGCAAGCGGCATGTCCTGATGCAACGGCACCTGTTTGACCGCCGCACCGCGCGTCACGAAGTAGCCCGCGCGCTCTTCGGCGCGGATCAGCCCCCACTCTTCGAGCAGGTAGTACGCGCGGAAAACCGTCGACTGACTGACACCGCGCTGCGCGATGATCTGCCGGAGCGACGGCAGCCGGGAGCCGATCGGAATCTGCCCCGACCGGATGCCATCAGCGATCGAGTTGGCGAGAACCTCGTAGCGTTTCATGATGGGTTTTCTGCAAATGTCTATCCCATGTCAGGTCGCCGTCGCCGGACGTCGTGCAATGTTCCGTCGCCTATGACGACCCGGCGAAGCTGTCAAAACGCTGTCAGTGGTAATGCAATTCGGCGCGGTCCGTTTTCCCCCAAAACACGCGACATCCGGGCAAAGTGTACGCGACGACGCCTTCACCGGCTCGCAAGTCATTGGACTATGCATAGAGCGCCGAAATGCAGCGTTTCTGTCGCCTTGTGGATTGAGATGCGTAGAGTGCGAAGCTCATCGGCGACCCGGTCCCCCGAGGCGAGCCAGTACCCGATTTGGATTTCAACTGAACCGGGCCCCTCACAGTTGGAAGCGAACGCGCGACTGCGCGCATGTGAGCGCGGCCTAACCGCTTGATAGTTAATTAATGACGGTCGGCAACCGCAACAGGCAGGGTGAACTGAAAGACCGCGCCCCACCCACGCGCGCCGGTGACCCATAAACGCCCGCCATGCGACTCGACGATTGAACGGCTGATGCGAAGCCCCATGCCGGTGCCGTGGGACTTGGTTGTAAAGAACGGATCGAAAATCTGTTCCGCGAGCTGCGGCGGAACGCCCATGCCGGTATCACTGACAGACACAAGGATCTGCCCGTTTTCGGCCCGCTGCGACCTGATGACCATCTCTCGGATTCCATCAACATCCTTCATCGCTTCGATGCTGTTGACGATCAGGTTCATCGCGACCTGCTGCAATTGCACGCGGTCTCCGACAATCCGGGGGAGACCGGCTGCCAGTTCTGTGCGGACCGATATGTCGTATCGCGCTGCCTCGCCGCGCAGGAGCCCCACGGTGTCCCGCACAATCTCGCTGACCTCGACGACCGCCTGATTCAGGGCACCCTTCTCGAACTGTGTGCGGATCCTGGCGATGATCTGGGCAGCGCGTTGTCCGTCTCTCACAATATTGGTGACTGCCGAGCGCGCTTCATCGAGATCCGGCTCATCGCGTTCAAGCCATCGCAGGCAGGCATTTGCGTAAGTGATAACAGCCGTAATCGGTTGATTGATTTCATGAGCCAGAGAAGCGGCCAACTCTCCCATGGTGGTCGCCCGGTTAATGCGTGCGAGATCGGCTTGCGCTTGACGTAGCGCGTCTTCGGCACGCTTCTGCTCGTCGATGTCCGTGGTGGTACCAATGAATCTCAGAACCTTTCCTTCAGCATCACGCAAGACCACAGCTTGTTGGAGATGCCAGCGATAACTTCCGTCGTGAGCGCGCAGGGAGCGGGTTTCTATGGTGAATCCTTGTCCCGAGCGCACCCCGCCCCAAAAGGCCCTCGATGCCGCTTCGCGATCCTCGGGGTGAACTGCGGTCATCCAGGCCTCCGGGTGCGACCGGACGAAGTCGAGAGTCTGGCCGGAGTAGTCAAGCCAAACTTGATTCACGAAGTCCGCTGTCCCATCAGCATTGAGCGTCCAAGCGGATACAGGAAGTCGCTGCAGCAGTCCGGCCTGGAGTTGCAGATCCGAATAGAGGTGCGCATTCTCCAGTGAAATGGCGGCTTGCGAAGCCAGCAACTGCAGAAGAGCAACCCGGTTCGACGTGAAGGCACATGGCGCGAGGTTATTCTCCAGATAAAGCGCGCCGACAAGCTTTGCCTGCCTGACGATGGGCACGCAAAGTATGGAGCGTGAACCCTTACGCCGGACATACTCGTCTTTTGAATACACGCTATCGGCCGAGGCGTCATCGAGGAGCACGCACTCCCGTGTCCGGGTGACATATTGCAGCGCGGATTGCGGGAGGTCGGACGGCGTGATCGTGGCTTGACGAACTGCAACCTCAATATGGCCCGGTCCACTGATCGCTTCCGCTTCGATCCGGGGCTCGCCGCCCTGCGCGCCGCGCCGAAGGAGGATGAGCAGAGCCCGACTAGCCCCTGCGTTTTCGACCGCGAGTCGTACCAGCTTCTCGATCAGAGTGGGAAGGATCATCTCACTGGAAAGTGTCTGCGAAGCTTTGACAACAGTCTCGACATCCAACTGCCCGGTCGGTTCGCCAATCGCGGCTGCGGAACCCGGCGTTCGCTCTCGGCGCAGACTCGGATATCGTTCGTCAAGTTGTTTTACTTTGCCGTGGGCACCCCAACCGCCTTAGCACTGACGCGCGTTGCGGAGATAGAAGTAGCCCGCGCTTTCTATACCGCGCGCCAGGAAAAAACGTCCTGCAAGCTCGTTGGCGACGGCCTCGTTGTGCACAAAACCGTTCGCTTGTGCGGAGCGGATAGCACGCTCGTAGAGGCGTATGGCGTCGAGGTCGCGCCCTCCGATCCGGGCGACTTCCGCGCCCACCAGTGCGGCCCGGTTTTCAAAGTTCTCCGGGCAATTCTCCGCCCATATTGCAAGCTGCCTGTGGTGATCGGCCAGAGCCTCGACGTGCTCCTTTCGCGAGCCTGCGGTTGCAGAGTCAAAAGCACCGGCCCGGGCGAGTCCACCGTAAAAATAAAACTCGGCCACTTCGAAATAGGAGTGCACGGACCAGAGCAAACGTTTCGCATTCAGCGACGCCTGGACCGCGGCACCATGATCGCCGGCAAAAAAATGAGCCTGTAACTTTCTGATCCAATAAAAACACTCTCGCGTCGCCAGGGAGGCATTGCTCGAAAATTGCGCCTCGAATTGACGCTCGTCGAATTCGCCGCCATTGAAAGAACCGAACTGCGTTGTCAGGCCGCGTAATGTCCGCACAAACGCGAGCTGCGTGGCGATCTGGTCAATGAGGCGGCCGAACCGAACTTTCTTCGCAAACTCGAGACCGGTCTCGGCTTCACGCTGCACCTCGGTCAACGGCTCTCCCGTTGCAAGCAGATTGGTGTTCAGGTGGTGGCAGCTGAATGCGCCAAAACTCAGGTCGCCGATCCTGTTTGCCGCGTCGAACGCGCGCCGTATAAGTTGTTGTCCGGTCCTGGCATGTCGCTTCCATGGGATGACACAGCTTCCGAAGCGCATATAGACGCGCGCCTGATAGCGTTGCCATCCATGTTTCTCCACCAGATCGTAGCCTAGTTTTCCGAACTGGAATCCGGCCTCGTAGTTTCCGAAATGGGGCCCGGCGATCATGCCGAACGATACATACGCGAAGCACGATGCGTCGCTGTTGCCATGCTCGAGGCTAAGGGAAAGTATCCGGCAAAGCACGAGCGCGAGAAGGTTCTCGTCGGTGAATTGCGCCGTCAGCACAGCCTCCGTGAAAACATCCAGAGTGTCGAGTACATCCGGATCGGTGATCACGGGAAGACCAATGAGTTCGCCGATTTGCCTCGTCCCCAGCCACGACCAGATTTGTTCGTATTCCTGCAAAACCTGTTCATCCGTCGGATGGGGCGACCAGTCTTTTCCGCGCCCTCGCTGGTATTCGACGAATACCTCCATGCCACGGTCGCCGCGACCTAGCAGGTTATAGAGCGTCAGGCGCAAATGGACAATCAGCGCAGTATCGTGGGCAGTTTTCGCCCGTCCGGCCAGCATGGAAAGACGGCTCTCCGAGCCAGTCATGTCAGCAGTCAGCAATTCGCACGCGGCAAGCAGATGCTCGATCGGAAAGACAAGACCGTAGTTGCGATCCCAGGCATCGTCCGTCAGCAATCTGCGCCCAGCGTGGAGATACTTGAGGGCCGAGGCGTACGCCGTCGAGATCCTGGCGCGTCTGCCCGCGATGAGATTCAGTTGCGCGATCCGTTCACGTTCCGCAATCGACGTGATCAGATGAGCGCCACGGTTGAGTTGATTGACAATCTCGAAGATCCCTTCCTCAAGTTTGTCTGGCGAAGTGTGCGAAGCCATCGACATGCCGATTCGCAGATGCGCCTCGGCGCGCAACGCCTGAGGAATGAGCGAGTAAGCGGCCTCCTGCACACGGTCGTGGAGAAACCGGTAAGCCTCTTCTGAACGCATAACGAGTCCCGTTCGGACTGCTTCCCAAAGCTGTCCGTGCATTTCCTCGATCGAGTCCTGATACACCGTGCGCAGCATGACGAAGTCGGCGCTGTTGCCGAGACACGCGAGCTGCTGCAGCGCTTGCTGCGTTTCGGTGGGCAGGCGGTTCAATTTCCCTACCATGAGGTCCACGACGTTGTCGGTATAACCCTTGGCGTGAATGCGATTCAGATCCCAGCACCACTGCCCCTCGGCGTGATCGAAGACGAGCAACCCCTCTTCGAACAAGGCCGACAAAAACTGAATGGCAAAAAACGGGTTGCCGGTGGTCTTCTCTTCGACCAGTTCCGCTAATGTGCCGGCACGGCCCCGTTCACAATGAAGGGAATCGCCAAGCAACTCTTCCAGGTCGTTGCGCGTTAAAGGCGCAAGTACGATGTCATGCACGATCGCGCCAGCCTGGCGAATGCTTCCCAGCTTACGCGTCAGCGGATGTGTGGCGTCCACTTCGTTGTCGCGATAGGCACCGATCAGCAGCAGGTCTTTAACGTCCGGATGCGTGAGTAAATCTTCCATCAAATCCAGAGTAGCCGCGTCGAGCCATTGCAGATCATCGAGGAAGAGCGCGAGCGGATGCTCCCGCGTGAACGCACCAATGAAGCGACGCAATACCAGTTGGAAACGACTCTGCGCATCCCGCGGCGATAGTTCTGCGACCGGCGGCTGCTCGCCGATAATGAGCTTCAACTCCGGGACCAGATCCACCATGAGCTGACCGTTCGGGCCGAGCGCCACACGGATTGCATCGCGCCAGCGTTCCACCTCTTCCTGGTTCTTCGCGAGAATTGGACGGATAAGGCTCTGGAACGCCTGCGCGAGCGTCGAGTACGGAATGTCGCGCTTGTACTGGTCGAACTTGCCTGATGCAAAGAGGCCTCGGGGCGGGACAAGTGGCTTATGCAGTTCATTAACGACAGCGGACTTGCCGATACCCGAATAGCCGGAAACCAGAACGAGTTCCGGCCTGCCTCCGCTTACGACACGGTCGAAGGACGCGAGCAGCGTATTGATTTCAGTTGAGCGCCCGTACAGTTTTTCGGGAATCAGTAGCCGATCCGACGTGTCGTGGCCGCCAGGCGCGAACTCATCGATGCATCCACGAGATTCCCATTCCTTGAGGCATCGCCGGAGATCGTGCTCCAGCCCCACCGCCGTCTGATATCGCGCTTCAGCGGTTTTAGCGAGTAACTTCACAATGATGGCTGACACTGGCCCGGGCATGTCCGGCGCCCTTTCACGGGGAGATACTGGCTGCCTTGCGATCTGGCAGTGCACCCACTCCATGGGATCAGAAGCGGTGAACGGGAGGCTGCCGGTCGACATCTCGTAAAGCGTGACACCCAGAGAATAGAGATCGCTGCGGGAATCGATTGAGCGATTCATGCGCCCGGTCTGTTCGGGCGCCATATAGGGGAGTGATCCGGCGATAAATTCGGGGGCATCGGGCAACTGGCGCTCGCGAGGGAGTCGGGACGCGATGCCGAAGCCGGTGAGCCACACGTGTCCGGCGTCGTCGACAAGTGCGTTCGCGGGCTTGATGTCCTTATGGATGAAGCCTTGCCGGTGGGCCTGGTTTAGTGCTGCCGCCAAACCGATCCCTATGCGAAGGACGCGAGTCAGATCAATGGGGTGTCGCTTGTGTTGTTCAAGTAACTGATCCAGCGGTTCACCGCCCGGGTCCTTGAGAATGAGGATCGCTCGACCCTGGTGACGGGTCAGCGCCAGCGGCTGAGCGGCCCACGCCGCATCGAGTTCGCTCGCGAGCGACCATTCGTGTTCGAGCCGCCGCCGGCGCTGGGGCGACGACTGATCAGCGGCGAGCGCCAGCGCCAGGACCGGCATAGAACTGCCGAGCGCTCTGCCGCGATAGAGCGTGAAGTCCGCCTCCTCGCGAAGCGCCACTAACATGTACCCGGAATCCTCTGCCATAGAGAACACTCGTGCTGTCAGGTAGAAAGGTCAGTTCTTTCACAGCGAAAGGAATGAACCTTCAATTTCCGCAATCGCGAGTCATGCTATTTTCAGTTGCGGGAAGGCGCTCGCGCCAGGCTGGCGGTTCTCCCCATCACGAGACCCGATGATTGTCGCACACCGATTTGCGATCGGTGTATCAGGGGTCGCCCGGTGGTTTCGGCTCACCTAAAGAATCGACGAACGGCCGTTTCGAGTTGTGAAGCGGCCGCCCAAACGCCCTCTTCACCGTTGACGGGAATGTCCCTTCATGACCTTGCCGGTCAGTGGAGCAAGCAATTGGAAACTGCTCACTAAACGTGAGTCTGTCGCAGTCCATCGCCGCGGCATGCCGCCAGCGCCGACCCTGCACCGCGGCTCGCCCGTCACGGGCGGAATTTCGCGACATCTGGCGACATAGTTTACGCATGGTTTTTAACCGGGCCGAACACTACATTAGCTTCATCCGACGCGATAGCAGCCTTTCCCGCAAACGACGCGTCCAATCTCAACCGTTTATCTGCCCATCATGGTTACCACTGGAAAAATCGCTCTTTGCGCTACGTTGTTCGTCATCGCCGTCTCGCTGATCGAGGCATGCGTGCTCACCCGCAGACAGCGCAATAGCGCAATGCCTTTTGACTGGTATGAAGTGTGGATTTCGCTGGCCGATGTGGCCGGTCGCAAGCTGCTCGCACTGCTGCCGCTTTCGCTCGCGACCCCGATTTTCGCGCTTGCCTGGGATCACCGAATCTTCACCGTCACGCTCAACGGCGCGCTGATGGTGTTCCTGCTCTTTATCGGCCAGGAGTTCTGCTACTACTGGTACCACCGCGCGTCGCACCGCATTCGCTTTTTCTGGGCAACGCATGCGGTTCACCACTCGCCGAATCAACTGACGCTTTCGTCTGCTTACCGGCTTGGCCTGACCGGCAAGCTGACTGGCTCAGCGATGTTTTTCGCCCCCCTCGTATGGCTTGGCGTGCGTCCGGAAATCGTGCTGGCGACGCTGAGTTTTAATCTGCTTTATCAATTTTGGCTGCATAACACGTGGACCCCAAAACTCGGCTGGCTCGAATATGTGTTCAATACGCCATCCGCGCATCGCGTGCACCACGCATCGAATGCCGACTATCTCGATGCGAACTTTGGCGGCGTGCTCGTCATATTCGACCGCTTGTTCGGTACGTATGTCGAAGAACGCGCTGATGAGCCGTGCCGCTACGGTCTCACGACACCAACGCGCTCTCGCAACCCGCTCGTTGTCGAATTCGAACACTGGGTCAGCCTCGCCCGTGATGTCATGTCGGCAGGCAGCGTGTGGACTGCGATCAGGTACGTGATGCTGCCGCCGGGCTGGCGCGTGGACGGTTTTGGCGAAACAACCGAAGCGCTGCGTCAGCAGAAACTGGACGCCCGTCGCACGGCTCCAGTCAGTACGCAGGGACGGTGACGTGGGCGGCAATTTGCCGTCACGGCTCGAGTTCATAACTGCGATATTGCACGTTCCCCAACAAGATAATCCGGACTGCAAACGCTTTTCTTCGAGGACTCGGTCGTTCGCAACTGTCCGCGACCTGGTCGAGCACTGCGCGACTTCGGGGGCATGTCGCCCCAGGGCAATGTGTCATGAAACCGCGCCCGGCGCCCGGCATCAAATTCGCTCTGGGCGGCTGACATGGAATTGCTCTTGTCGTGCGTCGTCAATCACGCGCTACGAACAGCCCTGACAATTGGCGGATAGTCAGAGTGGAACGGTCGGTCGAACGTCAATCTTTGCCAGCGAATGCCCGAAGCTGGCCGAGCTGTGGCAGCACCAGCGCGCAACCAAAGACAAAGCACTGTGGGATGCATGATCAAGCGAAAATTATCTACTTCGTCAAGTGCGATAAGTGAACTGGCGTCTCGATCTGCGTGTTTGAGGAAGTTCGCCACCTTATTTCGCCGTTGCCAGAACTCTCTAGCCACGGCTGGGGAGACGGAGAGTGTAATGTCTTTAATGTTCGTCGACGCGTCTATCGGCAGTTGTTCCGCGAGTTCACGGATCGCCTCCATTGCTTCAGGATCGTCGGCTAAGTAGCGGGGGAGCTTTCCGCGCCGATATTAGGTGGTCGATCCGTTCCTCAGATCAGGCGACTTGGGTCGCATGAGCAGAAGGGCGGCCCAAGTTCCGGGAGTGGAGGGGGCGCTCAAACGCCCCAGTCGTGGCAATGGCGAGCGACGCTTCATGGCCGAACCTTGTCCCACGACCACGGGCTCACGTCGACCCACAACGGACAATGGGCGAAGCGCCGCCTGGTCGGCAGCTCCCTGGGTACAACGGTCATTCACTCCTTCGAGTCGCTCCGCAGGTCATCGGCCAAGTGGTTGTTCGCGGCAGTAACACGACCTCGGCGAATGTCCGCTGAAGGGCCGCACGCGCGCATCTTCGCGTGATGCGCCGCGTGCAGCGTTACACCTCAGTGGCCCGTGTTCTCAAAAGGCAGATGCCAGACGGTCACGGTGTTCGTGTTGTCGTCGACTGCCGCAAAGCGCACGAACCCATGCTCTGGCTGCCCAAACGCGATGCCAAACGGACCATCGACTGCCGGGTCGATGGAAAACTGAGCGACGAAGCGGCCCTGCGGCGTAAACTCAACGATTTCGCTCGGATGCTTCGGATCGGCGTTGACCGCGTCGCCGTTCGCGACGAACAGATGGCCGTTCGGTCCGAGGGCCATTCCGAGCGGGCCGCGCAGATGGCCGTTGTCCGCGTAGATCAGCACGCCCTTGCTGCCGTCGTGCTGCGAGCTGCCCGCGCCGTAGACGGCGAAGATCGCGTTGTCGGCGGTCGAGGCGACATACAGTACATCGCGCTGCGGATCGTAGGCAAGTCCCGTGGGTCCGAGGACCAGTGCTGATGGATCGGGGCGAAATGTGTAGCCGGAGGCAATCTTCGTGGCGCGGTTCAGATGGACGCCGTTGTCGTCGATGCTAACGTCGAGCCTCGTGACGGTGCCATCCAGCACGTTGGACACAAATACCTTCGCATGGTCGCCCTCATCGAAGATCGTCAGATCCCAGGGACCGTTGATCTTTGCCGCCGGGGGCATCCATTCGGCAATTTGACTGCCACTTCGATTGATCACCAGCAGCGAGCCGGCCGTTGGGGATGTACCGTCCTTGGTCGGTACATTGCCTACCAGTACGAAGCCGGCCCTGAGCACACCGAGCGCCGTGCTCAAACCGAGACGCGCCGGACCCTGGAAGAACGTGACCGGATTGCCGCGCGGCACGATCTTGACGATGGTGGTGCCTTTGCCCTGAAGGTTGCCGGCGCTCTGCGAGTTGTTGAAATTGGACACGAGCAGGTCACCTGCTGCGATCGTGCCGTAGCCGGGGAAACCGTCGGGCACGAACGCGACGCCATACGGATTGAGGTCACCGTTGGTGGGCACCGTCGATGAGGTGACGAACGAGGACGGCAGCAGCGCCGTGAGGTCATCGGCAATGGCGCTGCCCGCTAAGGAAAGCGCGAGACTGGTGCCGTATAGCGTGCTCAGCAGCAAGCGTTTCAGCGCGCGGCCTTTTCCACGGGCAACGCGGTGGCAGGGTTGCCAGCCGAACTTCGGAGTAAGACTTTGCATGAGGGGATTCATGACTTCGCTCTCCACGAATGCTGCGGGGCGGGCGCGTCTGTTGTCGCTGCACGCATCGCGTGCCGGCCGCCGCAAGCGAATTTCGCCCGTGACAGCAGTCTTGCGACTCGAACGCGGGTCGCACAGCGTCGGCAGCAGTGGGGCGAATTACGTAAACCACGTAAAAGCAGACCCGTTGCCGGCGAGTGCGCGGCGAACGAGGCATGCGTCATTCACAACTAGAACTGGATCGTCCGATGGCAAACGCGAATGCGGGCGAGGCGTGTGCAGTAAACGGATGACAGGGCTAAATATTCCAGCGTGATGGCGATACCGGGGTCGCTTGCCCCGCTAATTCCTTAGCTAATACAGTTGCTGGCCACGATGGATCGCGACGTTCGTCGGTTACGCCCGCATCCTCATGCGAAAACGTCCCCCGTGACCTCCGGTTCTGGTCCCTGCGCCGGCGTTGGCGTTCGTCATCTTTCAAAAGCGCTTTGGCGACTTCTCCCCCTCGAAGGTCCGTTGCCTGGGCGGAGCCGACGTTGGAACGTCTGTGTGAAAGAGCAGACCAATAGCCGCAGGTGGCCGAACAGCGACGGATGGCTATCGGCTCACATCGACTCACTGCGAGCCGTCGACCCAGCGCGCGTGAAGCTGACGGACACGGGTATTACGCTCCAGGCGCTTTCAGTCACCGGTCCTTCGCGAGATCAGGAAGCATCTTCCGTTGACCAGCAACGAACCTGCTGATTTCCGCCAGCAAGTTTTCCGGTGTCGACGACTTGCGCAATAGCACGAGTGGTTCGGGGAAGTCGCGAAGCACGCTATCGGACATTAGCTCGCCGGTGATAAATGCGACGGGAATCGTTCCCGCCCACGCGAAGTGGCGCCTGATCCGATCAGCCACTTCCTTGCCGGTGACTCCGTTACGCAGCCGGATATCGGTGACGATAAGATCGGGAATGCGGCTGTCGTCGGCGAGGATGGCTTCAAAGCCAGCCATCGACTCCGCGGCCTGCACAAGCGCGCCTGCGCTCGAGAAAAGACGCCGTAGGCCTTCAAGGACGGTCGGTTCGTCGTCGCACAGGAGCATAAACACACCATTGAGAACTGGCGTGTGGACGTCGCCATCTAGCCCCTTCGCCACGATAGCCGGGGACGTTGTCGATATCGTCGCGTAGAGTGAAAAGCGCGATCCCCGCCCTTCCACCGACGTAAAACTCATGCCGTGTCCCGGCAGAATGCGGATCACACGATGCACGATCGATAGCCCCAGTCCCAGTCCTTTCAAACGGTCGCGCCCCGGATTATTGATCTGATAGTACTCGGTGAAAATCGCCTCCCGATCGGCCAACCCAATGCCGATTCCGGTATCCCATACATCCACGCGCACTCTTGCGTCAAGCTGCACCCAGCCAAGCACGACGCCGCCCGACGACGTGTTCTTGATCGCGTTCGATACAAGGTTGGAAACGGCTCTCTTAAAGAGCGATCGGTCGGTCTCGATGGACGACGGAGGACTCCGCCGCCTGGCGAATCTAAAATCGATTCCCTGCAAGCGCGCCGTCTCACGATATTGCTCGAAGACTTCGGTCAATAGGCCATGCGTATTGACTGACGCAAGGCGGGGAACATACGAGCCCAGTTCGCTATAGTCTTGAATGTCCTTGAACATGCTGACGATGTCCAACGCGGTCTGCTCGATGACATCGAGGTCGCGATCCACCGTGCGTCCCTCGCTGACCCGGGTCCGGACGCTGTGGATGAAGAGGTTGATTGCGGCAAGAGGTTGCTGGATGTCGTGATACGCCGATGAAAAGAATCGCTCTTTTTCCTTGGCGAGCTCTTGCATACGTTTGTTCTGCTCACGAACCGCGCGCGAGGCCGCTTCGACGCGCCGCTTGGCCGCGCGCAGGGAGCGCCGATACATGAATTCGCGCCTCGCGGCACGTTCCAGCGGAATGCAGAGGAGCAAACCGACGATATACATCATTGGCACCATCGTAGCGTGCGCAATCACCGACTCCATGCGCGTGCCAACGCTCTGGCCGCTGGGTTTGAAATAGAGCATGACGAGGTAACCGACAACACATAGCCCAATCAGCCAGGCCGCAGTGATCACCCGAAGCCGGAAGGCCATGAATATCATGAAAAGGGCAAACGTCAGGATCGGATAAGCTTCCCGCCAGGCCAGATCGCCCGGATAGATCTGTACCATTCTCAGGACCGCGAACCAGCAACTGATCGTCCAGACACTGAGCAGCCCGACGCCCCAGCGCTCGTCGAGTGCGCGTGGGCTCCACCACAGCACGGGCACCGTCATGCCGATCGTCCCGGCGATTCTCAGCAGAATGAGTTCTTTGTGGTGCAGATGGGAGGGATCGAGTACGTCTAACCGCCCGAAGTCGTGGATGGAAAACACGACCCACAATGCGGTGAAGATTGTGATGGCGAGTCTCCGCTGTCCGAAGAAGCGCCGTGCGTAGTCCATCCGGAACGCACGTTCCTGATCTGCCGATCTGAACCTGCGCACCGTGAGGCCTGACGATCTCATGACGGCGCTCGATCAGGAAATTCGCCGTCCGCGGATAGGGCAGCGTGCAATTCAAACAGAATAGCAGGCCCCTATCCAAAGCCACACACACAAATGTAGCGTTCTGGATGCGCCTGCCAGACCTGGAACGCCTACATCTTTCCAGACTCGATTCGGGCCGCTTACCTACCTACGTGGGTGGCGACGGCGTCTGGTTCGACCGAGAATCGAGATGACAGCATCGGCAAACGAGAACCGAGGTTTTTGTAACTGTTATTCGCCTCGGTGCGCCGTCCTCTCCCGGACTTCGTTCCCATTGTTTTTGTTCTTGAGGCGGTCCGGGTCTGTCTCGTCTCGTCGCAACCGGATGTTGCGGCAACGCTCGTTAAGGAGATTCTCATGAAAACAGTCTTGCTCGTCGCTGGTGGACTACTCTGCACGTGCGCCTTGCACGCCAATGCGCAGGCCACCGGCACAAATCCGACGACTGGGGTGCAGACCAGCGCGGACAACTCGGAAGGTTCGGACATGTCTGGAAACTCCATGTCTGGCGCTCCTGCCACGCTCCAAGGCAAAACCCGCGCGGAAGTCTATCAAGACCTTGTGCGCTCACAAACAAACGGCGAAGCGGCGCGGCTGCAAGAACTCTTTAAAGGCAATTGAGCTTCCCTTGATCTGCAATCGGGGCTGCGCGCGAAAAGGGAAGGTGATCGCAATAAGAATTCCGTAAATCAATCGCACTACGGCAAAGCGCCGACCGGCCTGCTGAACAGCATGAACGGCCAGGCGGCCAGAATCCGGATCATCATTGCGGGAGGGTATCCGGGATGGCTGGGCAAGCCGTCTTGCGCCTCCACTTCCGAGCGTTTGAATCGGGTGCAGATCCGCATTTCCACCGGCGGCGCATCCGCTCCGAAAGGGGTGCGGAACGCTGACACCCAGGGTCGCTTGTCGTCAAAGGCCAAGTACATCGGTGTTGCGCAGCAACTCGCGATCATCCGTCTGGTCTTCGAGGGGGCGGTCAGTCTCATCGCCTGGAGTCGATCTGCGCCCCGCGTGCAGGCAATGCGATCGCGGCGGAACACCATGAACTCCGTGCCGCCGTCGACGCTGGACGCTCGCTCTGAATTGGCGGATGCGGCGAGACGTTGGGCTGCCGTCTGGCAGTCGTCGCAGTAGCACGCATTGACCATAATGGGCTGAGCCCAGGCACTGATCTCGACCGCGCCACATTGGCAGTGCGCCACGTGTGCTGGATTTCTTGTGGCCATAGGCTCCACTCAGTGAGGTTTGACTATCTCAGACGACAGTTTAAAAGCAATGCAGTTGGCAAGAGAGGCCAAAGCCGCAAGTTACATGGCGACGAACGACCGAAACTAGCCGTTGAGTGCCGCACGCAAGTGCTTACGGCCGTCACCGCGACATGCAGCACCACTGACCGTAGCAACCCATTGCCAACCCTCGAATATGCCTTGTGGACGTTCTCGCGCCAAGAAGCAGAACTTCGCGCACACACGGTCAAACCGGCAAGTACGTGACCAACACGAACTCGACGCAATCCAGATGAAAGGTATCGAAGGCAGATGTAAATGCGGCTGATTATTATTTGCATTTTCATTGACCAACATGCACGCGGTCGCTACGATCTGACGCTCATTGGAACGTTCGAACGGCAATAGCTGAGCGCGTATGGCACTTGCCGGACAACAAACCATGTTTGGCGCGCACTAGCGCATCGATTTTTGCTTAACAAGTTTGGACGCGAACATGTCTGTGAACCGGGGGCTGCAATCGGCACCACATAGCCGAAACAACGCAGACGACGCGCAAGCCGCGATCATTCAGAATGTTGGCCTTGAGGAGCACAACGCACGGCGGTTGAAACGCGGGCACGATCCGGATCGTTACGATGGCGTCGCCCGGCTTTTCCATTGGGTATTCGCCTCCGGAATCATTTACGCCAGTATTGCGGGCTACGCGCTCGCACAGCTTTCGAGCGGACCGGAGCGTGATTTCCTGTCGCGACTGAATATGTCAATCGCTACAGTGCTGATCGTGCTTTTCCCACTGCGCGTGTGCTGGAAGTTCGTGCGAATCGAGCCGCGAGCGCTTCCAGATGTTTCCGAAGTACAGCTCGCGCTGGCACACCGAGTGCACATTTTGATCTACATAACGATGTTTGCCGTGCTGGCGAGCGGCTTCCTGATGGTCCCGAATGGTTATTCATTTTTCGGTCTGGTCGAGATTCACACGCCCTTCGTGAAAGGCGCGCTCATCGACAAACTTTTCGTCATACATCGCGCAAGTTGCGCACTGCTGGCGGGGCTAGTTTTGCTGCACGTGCTTGCGGTCGTCAAGCATCAGTTGATCGCCCGTAACGACGTGTTGCGAAGAATGCTGTGAATGCTGTCCGGCGCCGCAACGGGCGATCAGTACCGCCTTTCTGCTTGCCACCCTGCGTCGGGCCTGCCCACGGGAACGGTCTTGAATTGGCTGGCCGGCGTCTCTTGTTTGTTTGAAACCGACATCTGGATGTCTCATCGACCGTGCGATCGAATGAGGCTTCGTGGCCGCACGCCGCCTAACGAAAGTTCTCTGTGTTTCAAATCGCTTCAAACATTTTCTCCAAGACCGCATTCTGCGCATGAAGCAGAAATGCCTTCGCCTGGACGACGCGACAGCTGGCATGCATCATCGCGCTTTCGGAAACTTCCTCGCCGCGAGAAACGGGTGGACACGGCAAGAATTCGGCGTCTGGTCGCCGTTTCTCCAAAATCCCAGTTGTGATTTGATAGCTGGATAATTCCTCTGGCTTGGCTTCCGCGGGCCAACAGTCCGTCACTAGAATATGGGTGTCGGAGAGTTCATCAAGGTCAGTGCTCGTGTAGAAACGAGGCGTAGCGCCCGGCGATGTCCGCGCGTGCCACCTCTCCGGATAGACTTGGACGACCGTAATCGGCAGCGCCTCGGCAGCCTCGATCCAGGAGCCTAGAATATTCGATTCGGGGGATACGACGCCCACTTTTATCCCGTCGATCGTGCCGTGTCTATGGAAGTAAAACGCGAGATCTCCAAGCGTCTCACACGGATGGTTTTGCCGAGTGCGGGCATTGATGACGGGTCCTGTGTCTCGGCTGGGGGTCGCTGTGACAGGAGCCTGAAAATGGCTGTTGAAACTTTCGGGACGAGCTGGATAGCCCCCTTCAGGTTCATGAGACTGCGTGTCGAATCTCCTTGCATTTCACGGTGGCAGCGGATCCCAACCGGACCGGCAGGGAACGCCGCAAGACTCTCATGTAGGGGTTGACGACAGTACGGATGAAATTTTCATACAAATAATTCTTACACTATCTTACGGATACGCGGCGCGGGATCTGGCGTGACGTACCGAGCCATCGTAAGCGTCCGCGCGAGGCCGTCCTTACGCGAAATCGCGACTAAGCGGCGTATGAGGGCGACTGATCAGCAACGGCCCACGGCAGCAATTCGCTCACGTGATTGACCGGATGGGCGGTAATGCGAGAGAGGACACGGCGCAGATATGCCTCGGGATCGAGGCCATTTAGCGGTAACCAACATGTAGATCGAGGCGTAACCGGCAAACGCCCGATGGCGATCACTTGAGCTGAATCCCGGTGTACGCCAAACATCTTCGTAAGGGTGCGCTCCTATCCGTGTCCCAGGTCTTACTGGGCGTCTTCTTTCAGCTGCGGTAGAGCTGAGGTTTCGCCTGGGGTCAGCAGGCCGACCTGCGCGTAGACACGGAGCTTTTCGCGCGTATCGTTGATGTCCAGGTTGCGCATGGTCAACTGCCCGATCCGGTCGCGCGGCGAGAACGTCGACGCAACTTTTTCCATCGACAGCCGCTCCGGCTGATAGGTCAGGTTCGGCGACTTCGTGCTCATGATCGAATAGTCATTGCCGCGCCGAAGCTCAATGGTCACTTCACCGGTGATTGCACGGGCCACCCAGCGCTGGGCGGTTTCGCGCAGCATGATCGCTTGCGGGTCGAACCAGCGGCCCTGGTACAGCAGGCGTCCGAGACGGCGGCCGCTATCGCGGTACTGCTCGATCGTGTCCTCGTTGTGGATGCCCGTCACGAGCCGCTCGTACGCAATGTGCAGCAGCGCAAGCCCCGGCGCCTCATAGATCCCGCGGCTCTTCGCCTCGATGATCCGGTTCTCGATCTGATCGCTCATTCCGAGTCCGTGGCGCCCGCCGATACGGTTTGCCTCCAGCAGCAGTTCGACCGCATCTGGAAACTCCACGCCGTTCAAAGCTGTCGGCCTGCCCTCTTCGAAACGGACCGTGACCTGTTCGCGGGCGATCTGCACCTCGTCGCGCCAGAACGCCACGCCCATGATCGGGTTGACGATCTGCATGCCACTTTCGAGGCTTTCGAGGTCCTTGGCTTCGTGCGTCGCACCCAGCAGATTGGAGTCGGTCGAGTAAGCTTTCTCCGCCGACATCTTGTAGTCGAATCCGGATTTGCGCATGAATTCGGACATCTCGGCGCGCCCACCCAGTTCGTCGATGAACGCCTGATCGAGCCACGGCTTGTAGATCTTGAGGTCCGGGTTCACCAAGAGGCCATAACGATAGAACCGCTCGATGTCGTTGCCTTTATACGTGCTGCCATCGCCCCAGATATTGACGCCATCCTGCTTCATCGCGGCGACAAGCATGGTTCCCGTCACCGCGCGGCCGATCGGCGTCGTATTGAAATAGGTCACGCCGGCGGTTGAAATATGGAATGCGCCAGACTGCAAAGCCGCAATGCCTTCGGCCACGAGCTGCGCCCGGCAGTCAATCAACCGCGCGCCTTCTGCGCCGTACTGTATCGCCCGACGGGGAATCTCATCGTAATCATCCTCGTCGGGTTGGCCCAGGTTAGCGGTGTAAGCGAACGGTACCGCGCCTTTGAGGCGCATCCAATGCAGCGCCGCGCTGGTATCGAGGCCGCCGGAGAACGCGATTCCGACGCGCTGCTGGACGGGAAGATTTTCGAGAATGGTGGTCATGATGGAATCATCCGGTTAAGAGCTGACGTACAAGCTAACAGAGGCGGGGCCGCGCCTCCGACTCGAGCGCCCCAGAGGGTAGCTCGACTGTTTCGACCCCGAAGTTGAAAATTCGAGCAACGATTTTCAACGATTTGGACGTCGCTGTCGAATCGCCGGTTCTGGCCCAGGCCGTGTCAGACTCAAAATCACCCGATTTCAGGGTGCGCTTTACCCCTCCCGAGGTGCTGCGAGGCCTGTATGGATTAGCGCGTTCTGACAGGCCGCTTTTTGTGCTGGCCAGAGACCTGCGTGATCCGCCGGCGCGCTTGGCATCGTCGCCGCGCGGGCACATCAAGGTTGTCACGATCGAGGCGCGTGCAACAGGCGCGAGACGGTAGCGGGCATTTCGCTCATGAACAAGCGTGATATTTATAAGAAGTGAGTATCTCAATCAAGCATTCTTTTTCATATGCAAAGTAATAGGCATGGCGGTTTCAAGTTAAATCCTTAATCATTTGTAGGTTTTCTCTTACCCCAAAGTGGGTCTATCCTTATAGAAATCGGTTATATCCTTTGGATTTCTGAATTTCTAATGCATTGGTTAGTTTTGTTAGTCTAAGATAGGTCGAAACGAGCGCTAGCTTTCCGGTCCAGATTGTTTGCATCAATCGGCCGGCTGGAGATCCACATCGGTCGGAGACGTCTACTCTATTCGCGGAATTCACAACACACACGACGCATTGGAGCGTCAACATAAGGCGAAGCGGTCTACCAGCAGTTCCGAAGCCCATGCATGCGCGCAATCGCAATGACTCGCAACGCATCGTGAGGGCTAACAGGCGCCCGTCCGTACCGTACTGTCGAATTCCTGAAGTACTAATTGGACCTGCCAGCCTCGTAGCGGGCTCCAAAGCCATTCCAAGAGAAAGAGATGAATAAGCGTATCTGGTTTGTTGGAGTCGATCCGCCCGCCCTCGGGATGCTAAGTGACTTTCTCGAAAGTCGTGGCATGACCGTATATATGCTTGACTGCAGTCGCTCGTTAATCCGCCACATGAAGCAAGACACCCCGTCTCTGCTTGTGTTGCGTGACGGTTCGCCCAACGTTCAAGCCACTGCCGTCCTGCAAACCTTGCGCAACGCAGGGAGCGACATCCCGGTTATCGTGATCGGGGAGCCAAAGGATTGCGTCGATGCAGTTATCTGCCTGGAACTCGGAGCTGAAGACTATTTAAGAATGCCTTGCGATCCGCATGAATTGTTTGCACGGGTCCAGAACGTGCTGCGGCACAGGTTGCAAAATGGTCAATGGAGCTTGCCGGGGCGCGTGAAATGCGAGCTGGGAAGCATCGCTCTCGACTTCCGGGCGCAATCGGTTACGCGCGACGGCATCCCCGTCACGGTGCATCCGAGCCTGTTCCCGCTATTGCACCTCTTCGTGGAACATCCACTGAGAGTGCTTTCCCGACGTGCCATAGTCGCCAAGCTGCGCGATTCCCCGACGGGGTATAGCGAGCGCTCGCTCGACGTACTCGTCTGGCGGCTCAGGCAAGTGTTAGAGCCGCATCCCTCGCTTCCCCGGTTCATCCAGACCATCCGCGGACGAGGCTATGTCTTTAGTCCATCAGGTACTGGCGCACATCCGACCGATTTCGAGAAGCCGGATGCCACCTTGCAAACACAGCCGGCATTGAGACGAGAAGAACCGCATCCGCAGTCGATCTCGTTGATCTCACCCTAAGCGCTATGCGCAGCTTGTGGACACGGTCCGGCAGAAGGGATGTCGCCTTCTCCCTTCTGCCGTTCCAATGACCGGCTCAATCGCAACAGTCCGATCATCAGATCGCCTCATCATCCATGAATGCCCGCGATGCATTGCGGGCACATGACTGGCAACGATCAGAACTTGTGGCGAATGCCTATAGTGACGACAGCTTGCGAATTCTTGCCCGAATCCGTATCCGTCGATCCGACCACCGCGTCTGCCGCGCCAATCCCGTTGGAGCCACTAGCATGGGTGTACCCGGCGAAGGCGTAGAAGTCGGTACGCTTGCTAATGAAATAGTCCGCCGCAACAGCAAATTGATTGTAAGCGGCCGAGGAATCGCCGTTCGACTTCATGTAGACGTAACCAATTTCCGTGCTAAGCGGTGCCGATACTTGCCACACGGCGTACGCAGATCCGACCTTGTATTTCTCAGCGGTCGTGAATGCAGAGCTGGCATCCGGCTTATAGTCCGAGTAGCTCCCGTAAGCGCCAACTGTCACTGCGCCAATCTGGTAGTTGCCGCCAATGCGAGCAATGTTGATCGTCTTCGCCGATTCGTAGTGAAGGTTGACGTTAGAGTTGAATAATGAATCCGCCGTAGACGTGGACGAGGAGGTTCCACGTACCGACGCGGTGCCATTGTCAATGTGCAAATAGCCCGCTGCCAAAGCGAGCGGACCGCTGTTATACGCCAATGCGGCGGCGTAGCTTTGGCCATTGCTCGTCGAACCCGCGACCCCACCTGCTGCGTACATGGCCTCAGCCGTCACGCCGCCCCAGGTCGGGCTCGCCCACTTGACCGCATTGTTGAAACGAACACTGTTGTCGGCGTTATCCACGTCGCCCGGCGATGTGAAGATGCCACCAAGATAGTTGTCACCCTGCACCGGCTGAACCAAGTCGATCAGCGGGTCGTATTGACGACCCAGTGTGACGGTGCCCCAGTTCGTACCGGACAATCCGACGAACGCCTGGCGCCCGAATTCGCGGCCGCCTTGACCCAGTTTTCCGGTCGTCGAATTAAAGCCGTTTTCCAACTGGAAAATTGTCTTGAGACCACCGCCCAGGTCTTCCGAACCCTTGAGGCCCCAGCGTGAGCCGGATTCGTTACCGGCGGTCATCGCGAACTGGGAGGCGGAGCCACCGCTGTTATGGGTGTACGTAAAACCCGTATCGATGATCCCGTACAGAGTCACAGAATTTTGTGCATGGGCCTGGATGCTGGCGAAGATGAGAGCGAGAGTGGTCGCAGATAAAGCAATCTTTTTTGTCATGGGTACATGTCTTGGTTCGTTGATGGGATCAAGCGAAGCAGACAATAAAACGTCTTCCCGAAATCTAAAATAAATTTTCAGAGGCTGTCGCTAAAGCGATACGTTACGCACTCCGTCTAATTACACCTGGCCTCCAAACCTCACCAATTATTCTTGCGGAAGCGTTGATAAGTTGTTCTATGTATATAGAAAATTGCCTTGTGTTCCCCATAGCAAACGTTCGCGCGACGCGCTTTGACGGGATCGATGGCGTCGAATCAACCGGTTCCGGCATCGCAACTCAAAACGCCGTCACCCAGATCCATGAAATCTGGAATATGCCGTAAGACCTTGTGTTAACACTTCGTTTTCGGTTCAGATATATTCCCCATCAGCTCTGTGCCAGGTGAAAGTTGTTGCCAACATTTTCTCTCAGATTGAGTCAGAGGCAGCATCTTCGGTGCTGCCTCGCCCGTTTGATTTTATATTTATTTAATATTCCTAAATATATTGCCAACGCAACTCGATTGGTCGCAGCCCTTTGGCATCAACGACGCCGGGTGTAGCAGCAACCTGAATTTCCGTAGCCGTCCCTGTATAGAGCCATTCGAATTCCACGGAAGCAGACATTCGCAGTTACTTCTCGCGTGAAACTGAAAGTGCCCGGTTCGCCTGGCTTCAGCTCGACATCTATCAGCGGCTGAGCTTCCACTACGAGGCCTATCTAAGCGATCAGTTGCCTTCACGCGATGTTTTCAGCAGATACGGGAAAGACGCGGAAATATCGTCAGACAAAAACGAACGCTAAAGGTCGATGTTGGTGAGCCGATATAGGGGTTATTGAGCTCACTTCGAGAAGGATGCGCTGTACGCGCTTCAACGCCATGAAAGTATCTACCAAACTGCTCTTACTTGTTGTTACGGCGCTTGCGGGCGTCATCTGCATAGCTGCGATCGCGCTGTCGCAACTCGACCATGTGCTCATCGAAAGCCGTCAAGGGCAGATCATCACGCTGCTGAACAAGGCAGAACATCTGACGCTGTACTACCAGTCACTGGAAGCAAGCGGCAAGATGAGTCGCGATGACGCGCAGTCTGCCGCTAAAACAGCACTCAGCCAGTTGAATGCAGATAGCAAAAGTTACTATTGGGTAACCAACACAGACAGTATCAACCTCGTTCATCCGAACGCGAGCCTGATCGGTACCAAGACGGGCGGCAACAAGACCACGAACGGCAATCTGACCGATACGCAGGCGTATCAGCAAGGTCTCGCAAACAACCATATCGCGCTGGTGGATGTGCTGATCAAGCGCACGCAAGACGGTCCGCTCGAAGCGAAGTTGCAAGGCGTGGTCGCGATTCCGGCGTGGGGCTGGTGGATTGGCACTGGTTTTTTCCACGACGACATCAATGCCGCCTACTGGAAGCTCGCTAAGACACTGGTCGGTATCGCGATTGTGATCTTCCTGGCAGTCGGCACCATGGCTTGGTTCATGACGCGCAGCGTCAATCGTGCGCTCGGTGGCGAGCCGGCGGACGCAGCTGCATTTGCCGCGCAAATCGCGGCCGGCAACTTGGGCGCTCACATTAAACTCGCGCCATCGGACCGTTCGAGCCTGCTGTTTGCGTTGAGCGAAATGCGTCTGAAGCTGCGCGATCTGGTGCAAGGTATTCAGCATTCGAGCGATTCAATCGCGACCGGCTCCGGTGAAATTGCGCAAGGCAACACCGACCTGTCGCAACGCACGGAAGAACAGGCGGCGTCTTTGCAGGAGACCGCTGCGAGCATGGAGCAACTCACTGCAACGGTGAAGCAGAACGCAGACAACGCGCGTCAGGCGAGCCAGCTCGCTGTGCTCGCGTCCGGTGCAACTGAACGCGGCGGTAGCGCGGTGGACGAAGTGATCGGCACGATGCAGAGCATCGCTGACGAGTCGCGGAAGATCGGCGAGATTATCGGTGTAATTGAAGGCATCGCATTCCAGACCAATATTCTTGCGCTGAACGCAGCGGTCGAAGCGGCACGCGCCGGCGACGAAGGTCGCGGCTTCGCCGTCGTGGCCGGCGAAGTACGGACACTGGCGCAGCGCAGTGCATCGGCGGCGAAGGACATCAAGGAACTGATCGGATCGTCGGTAGCACGCGTCGACGTAGGCACGGGCCAGGTCACGGTGGCTGGCGAACGGATGCGCGAAATCGTCCAGTCGATCAAGCGCGTCAGCGACATCATGGGCGAGATTGCCGCAGCATCGATCGAGCAGAGCACCGGCATAGAACAGGTCAACCGCGCGGTGTCGCAAATGGACGAAGTCACGCAACAGAATGCGGCGCTGGTCGAAGAAGCGGCGGCGGCCGCGGCTTCCCTTGATGAGCAAGCCGAAAGACTGCGCGCGACGGTAGGGGTGTTCCGGTTGGAGGCCTAATCGCGCAGTGGAACAAAGTAAGGCTTGATGGTTACTTCAAACTCCTGCATTTGTGGTCGCGCAACCCCTCATCCGCCGTCCCAGGTGACATCTGCACCGGCAGCAGCTATCAAGCGCCGACGGCCTGCCGGAATACAGTCGGCGCGACGCCAACGCTTTCGCGAAAACGGTGGCTGAAATGGCTGGCGTTTGCATACCCGCATTGTTCGGCGACCCGCGCGAGCGGTAGCGCCGTGGTGCGCAGCAGCGTGCGCGCGCGTTCGAGCCGCTGTTGAGCGACCCACGCAGCAGGCGGCAGTCCGAACGACGTGCGGAACATGCGTACGAAATGAAACTCCGATAGCGCGGCGACGCCGGCCAGTTCGCTGAGTGTGAGTGTTTGCCCGAGATGGTGGTCGATGTACTCGCGCAGCCGCCGCCGGGTCGCAACCGACAAACCGCCCGTCAGTGATGCATCGGTCCGGCGCACGCCTTGTGCACGCAGCAGCAGGCTCAACACCTGATGCGCGGTTTCATTGGTACGCAGCAGGCCGTCGGGGTCCTGCCAGTTTTCATTGGCGAGCGTTTGACAGAGGCTTGCGATACGGGCGTCTTCGAAATAGGTGCGATCCGCGAGCGTCAGTTCGCGCGGCTCGCGATCGAGCTCCTGAACCGCGCGTTGCGTGAAGTGTTCGGGCAGGAAGTACAGATGCATGAAATGCATGTGGCCGCGGACCCACCAGCGCGATTCGTGGTCGCCGGGGAGCGCGCAAAGACGCGCCGGTGCGCCGTAGCGGCCCGGCATTTTCTGACGTTCGGTGCGATAGCCACCGTCCAGATAACAAGAAAGCGTGTGGTGGCCCGGCCGGTCATAGACGGTCTCGGCTTCCTCGGTGTCGCGCGTCCACACCGCGATGGCCAATTGATCCCCAAGCCACGCGAACCGTTCCAGATCCGCGTTGGCGCTGCGCAGCGTGTGACAGACCGAATGAAGGCCGAACGGCGTTTCGGTGCAATCCATCGCAGGGGTAGGCGGTGTGGCGTTCATGGACGAGCGAATGCATCTGATGACTGGGTAACCGTCAGTATACGCGGCGCCATGAGCAACGGTTTAGCGTCGTCAAGAAGTGCGCAATCCTGGACAAGTGCGGCCGGGCCTGCTGCAGCATAGTTGAGTTTCCGTTTTTTATGCTGCAGGCCACGCCATGAATATGTTGCTCTATGCCGTCACCGTCCTGATCTGGGGCACCACCTGGATTGCGATCAAATGGCAGCTTGGGTCGGTGCCGCCGCCAGTATCGATTGCGTGGCGGTTCTGGATTGCCGCGCTGGTGCTGTTCGCGCTGCTACGCCTGATGCGCCGTCCGATCTGGCCGCCGCGCGCCGCATGGCGCTACCTGGCCGCGCAGGGGCTGGCGCTGTTTTGCGTCAATTTTCTCTGCTTTTACTACGCGGAACAGGTCGTACCGAGCGGACTGGTGGCGGTGGTGTTTTCGACAGCGCCGCTTTTGAACTCGATCAACGGACGCCTGTTCATGGGCCGCCCCTTGCAGCCCACGGCAATTGCCGGCGCGGCGCTGGGCCTGGTCGGCATTGTCTGCCTGTTCGTTCAGCAGATGGCCGGGCATCTCGGCGACCACGCGGTGTGGTTCGGCCTTGCGATCGCGTTTCTCGGGACCTTGTGCTTCTCCGCCGGCAATCTGCTGTCGAGCCGGATGCAATCGATGGGTCTGCACCCCTTCGCCACCAATAGCTGGGCCATGCTGATCGGCGCCAGCGTATTGACGATAGGCAGCGCGCTGGCTGGCTTTTCCTTCGCCATCGAGCCGGACGCGCGTTATCTGGGCGCGCTCGCCTATCTGGCCGTGTTCGGCTCGGTGATCGGCTTTACGGCGTATCTGATGCTGGTCGGGCGAATCGGGCCGGAACGGGCTGCTTACTGCACCGTGCTGTTTCCGATCGTGGCGCTGGCGGCGTCGACCGTGTTCGAAGGCTATCGGTGGAGCGCATTAGCGGTGGTTGGGCTCGTGCTGGTGGTCGCCGGAAATCTGGTGGCGTTCGATCTGACGCGGCGCATCTTTGCGCGCCGGGTGCACTCTTCCTGATCTTACGGAGGGGTGGTACGACGGCGTCGCGGGGTTGAAGTCCCTGGAGACCGGCAGTCATCTTTCAACCGTGAACGACGCACCGGCGCAATCCGGTTACCCACGGGCGCCGTCTGGAATCAAAAGTTACGGCGGAGTCGGCGCATCCTGCCGGATCAGCTCGCGACGCTTCAATTCGGCCCAGAACGCCGGTGGAATGTCGGCCCGGAAGCTTTGCAAGTTGTCTTCCAACTGTGCAACCGTGCGCACGCCGGGGATGTTGGTCGGGATCGCGGGATGGGCCAGAACGAATTGCAGCGCGGCCGCTTTGAGCGGCACCGAGTATTCCTGGCACACCTGTTCGATCTTGCGCACGCGCTCGAGAATTGGCTCCAGCGCAGGCGAATAGTTGTACTTAGCACCAGGCACCGCACCCGTCGCAAGAATGCCGCTGTTGTAGCCGCCACCGAGAATCACTGACACCTGCTGCTCCTCGCACAGCGGCAGAAAGCCATCCAGTGCATCCTGCTCCAGCAGCGTGTAGCGACCCGCAAGCAGCAGGCAGTCGAAATCTTGCCGGCGAATCGCTTCGTGCGCGACCTGCCACTCGTTGACACCGATGCCCACCGCCTTCACAACACCCTCGTCACGAAGTTTCAGCAGTGCTTTCGACGCACCGGTCATCGCAGCCTCGAACATCTCGGGCTGCCGCTTCCCGTGTGTGAATACGTCGATGTCGTGGATCAGCGCAATATCGATATGTTCCAGCGCCAGACGCTGCAGACTGTCCTCGATCGATCGCATCGTGCCGTCATAGCTGTAGTCGAAAACCGGTTCGAACGGCAGCCCGTCAACCCACGGCTCGAAGTTGATCTCGGCGCGCTTGCGTGGCTTCAGAAGGCGTCCAACCTTGGTCGACAGCACATACTGGTCGCGCGGATACCAACGCAGCCCCTGGCCGCAGCGCGCTTCGCTCAACCCGTGGCCGTACATGGGGGCGGTGTCGAAGTAGCGTACGCCTGCGTCCCACGCTGCCTTGATCAAGGCAGCCGAATCCTCTTCGCTGATCGGCTTGAAGATGTTGCCGATGGGCGCGGCGCCAAAGCCCATTACGGTTGTGTCGAGCCCTGAACGCGGCCATTTACGTTTTGCTACCGGATCCATCTTTGTCTCCCATTCCATGTAACTTGTTTGACTAGCGCCAGGGTCCCCGCCTACTTAACCTTCGCAGCAGCGGCAAGCTTGCGCACGCCCTCTTTCGGATCCTCGTTCGAGTTCATGAAATTCGTTACGACGTCAGTAATGGCGCCAGCAGTCACCGACGACTGAAGTTCGCCAAAGGCCAACGACGGCAGGAACCCACCCGACTTAATCGTAGCCTGCTCGTCTGCTCGTGATTTCTTGGCGCAGCCATCGAACTTGTCCATGGGCACATCCAGCCGGACGGGAATTGAACCTTTGTAAAGACTGAACTGCTGTTGGAAATCAGGGGACATGATCGTCCTGGCAAGTGCAAGCTGCCCGGGAGTCGCCTCCGTCTTGCCATTCTGCTGAAAGAACACGAACGCATCCACTGTGTATGTGTAGGCATTCGACGTACCGGGCGCGGCCGCGCAGATATAGTCGACATCCGGCTTCTTGTTCGCATTGGCGAACTCCCCTTTCGCCCAGTCGCCCATGAATTGCATCCCGCCCGAGCCGGAAATAACCATGGCCGTCGCGAGATTCCAGTCACGCCCGGAGTAGCCTTTGTCGAAGTAAGTCCGGATCTTCTGGACAGTCTCGAACACCTGCACCATCTGCGGCGAGGTCAGCGTTTTCTGGTCGAGCTCAACGAGGGCTTTCTTGTAGAAATCAGGTCCCTGAGACAGCACCACGGTCTCCCAGATGGTCATGTCTTGCCAAGGCTGGCCGCCATGCGCAACGGGCGTGATGCCCGCTGCGCGAAACTTGTCGGCGAGCGCGAAGAACTCCGGCCATGTTGTGGGCACCGACCCGCCGACTTTATCGAGGTCGGATTTATTGATCCACAACCAATTGATTCGGTGTACGGAGAATGGTGCAGCCACATAGTGACCACCTGCCTTCATGGAGCTGTCTATTTGCGCGGGCGAATGCGCTTTCCAATCGGTAGCGGACTGATCGATATTGACCAGCACCCCCTGAGTGGCCCAGTCCTGAATCAGGGGCCCCTTGATCTGCGCGGCCGACGGTGCGTTGCCCGCGATGACCTGCGTCTTCAGCGCGGTCATGGCCGCCGCGCCCGCTCCTCCCGCTATGGCGAAGTCCTTCCACTCGTAGCCCTGTTTGCTCATATCGTCCTTCAGCACCCTGATCGCCTTCGATTCGCCGCCGGAGGTCCACCAGTGCAGTACCGAAAGCTGTTCGGCGCCAAGTACGGCATGCGTTCCAGCCACGAGCAGCGTAATAGCCGTCGCAATCGACGTCAGTGATCGTTTCATTGCAATCTCCGAAATTCTAGTTAGATTTTTAGTTATTGAGCGAGCAGCGCATTCGCGGCCAGGGCGACCGCACAAGCGTGCTCGTCTTCATGCATGTCAGGCATCTTTGTCGATCTATAGGTCAAACCCAAGTTGCGTCTTGCCGAGCGCTGTCAGGTCGTCAGCCGTGGCGCGTCCGTTGAAATCCACTTCGAAATGATCAGTCGGAAAATCGGGCGGGCTTTCACCCTTCAGGAAGCTCGGCAACTGGCGCTTGAGGTAAGCGTCGTTTTTGGCGCACGCGGGCGCCGACGCGATGTACATCACATTGCTGTAACCCGCACCTCGGTGCTCGTCTTCGACTGCATGAATGACATCGCTGTGCCAAAACACGGTATCGCCCGCTTCCATTTTCGGAATCGACGACAGCGCCTCGAACAATGGCGCATGAAATTCCGGCTTGAGCGACAGCGCCCGCCCGGGCATGGCGCCGCACAGGTCGTCCTCTGCGACATCGTCCTGAAGCGCCCGAAGCAGGATGTACACCATCGAATCGGCGATGGGTACGAGTTGCAGTGTGCCGTCGCCCGGGCCTTGCGGCGTCAAGGCAGTCCAGCCCTGGAAGGTGCGGAACATCGAACAGACGGCTGGCGAGGCGATCTCCTGCACATCAGGTCGGAACGCCGCGTCGAACGGATCGTAGTCGCGCCAGTTCCCCTCGAACACGTGGCGGTACACCTTTCGGAAATTGCTTTCGATCCAGCGCTCGACGGACCCGCCATCGCAATGCGCGGACAAGCCGAGCGACGCGGAGCCCGGCGGCCTGCGACGCAGACGATCGGCATACGCGGGCACGCGCTCCGGATCGAAGTGCACGCGGCCCTCGCTTTCGTGGCGCCACAGACGGTTCAGGAACACGCGTGCCTCAGTCAGCAGCTCTGACTGACGGGCCAGCACTTGTGGCTTCGACCAGTACACGCCATAGATCTGCGGTTTGCTGGAAGCAAGCTGGCCAAAATATTTGTCCTCGGCACGGTTTTCCAGGCGCTTGTCGAGATTATTGCGCTCAACGTAGTTGGCAATATCCTCATCCCAACCCTGCACCAGCGCGCGCGGGAAGACGTTACGAATCACGCATGCGCCGCGCGCCTTGACGACCGCGATCTGGTCCGCGGTGACGCGCCGTTCGGTGATGTCGGAAAACTGAATTTCCGGTATTACGTCTTCTCCACGATCGCGCTGCCCGGCGATTCGCCTCGCCTCGGCGCTGATCGCTTCTTCGACTTCGGCGAAGACCTCCCGGTAGTTCGGCAACGCCGCGCGCAACTCCTTTTTCGCTTGCCGAATTGAGCTCGGCAGATCGTCAATGATTAACGCCATGATTGTCTCCGTCTGAATTTGATATGCCCGAGGATATGACGTGCATGCGCGCCCTGGTGATACTATTCAGGCAATCTATTTGCGTTTTCAGCCATGAAGCCAGCCTATGAGCACGTCGAGTTCGGCGAGGACTGTTCGCTGCGGGTTTACCATCGGCGGCTTCCACGTATTCCATTCGAGTGGCATCACCATCCGGAATACGAGTTGACGCTGACCATGAACAGTCACGGCAAGCGCTACATCGGCGACTCCGTCAACGAATATGAGGCTGAGGATCTCGTCCTCGTGCCGCCGGATCTGCCGCACACCTGGGCGTCGAATCGTTCGATCGATCCATCCTCCCCGCAAGTCGCCATCGTCATCTGGTTTGATGGCGATTGGGCGCGGCGTATGGCGGATTGCTGCCCCGAATACGAGCCGCTGCGCAAGCTGTTACGCAGGGCCGCGTGCGGGCTAGCCTTCGAGCCGCCTGCTGGCAAATCGATGCACGGCCGGCTGGAGCAATTACTATCGAGCGGGGCGCGCGAGCGCCTTAGCGCCGCCCTTGATATTTTGTGCACGCTCGCCGACGCGCCGGGCCAGCCGCTCGCCTCGCCGAGTGCTTTTAATCAGTCAAGCGCCGGCCCATCCGGCCACGAGCCCGAACGAATCAACCGGGTCCTTTCGATGATTGACGCGCGCTTTGCCGAACCCCTGCGACTGTCAGAGCTCTGCGCGGCTGCTAATCTGTCGGAACGTACGCTCACGCGTTACTTTGTTCAGCATATTGGTGAAAGCGTCGGTCGGTATATCGCCCGGGTTCGTATTGGTCACGCATGCCGGATGCTGGTTGACACGTCCCTGCCCGTTGCCGTCATTGCCGCTCGATCGGGCTTCGCGAACGTCGCCAATTTCAATCGGCAGTTCAGGGGCGCCAAGCAAACAACACCGGCCGAATATAGACGGCTGTTCGCGGCTGCAGGCTCTCAGGATAAGGACACAGCGGCTCGCTTGACCGAACGGTCCCCTTCGCTTCAAAGGACGCGGAAATTGGCCAGTGAGCGAAGCAGCGAAGAGACTGCTTAGCCGTACCGGACGTCGGCGAGACGTCCGGTCGGCGATGAACATGTCAAAGCACACTACATCTTGCCGAGACTCTGCAAGATCTCCACTCCCATAGCCTCAAGCACTAAACGCCTTGGCGCAACAAGCTGACTCAGCACACTTTGATACTCACCTTCCGGCAGTTCGACGACCTGTTCGTTCTTGGTCAGGTTGAGCACGAACAGCAGGTGACGCTCGCCAGCGGACCGAACGGAAACCTCGACGCCCGCCGGGAGATGCGGCATGACCGCGACATTCAAGGCAATCAAGATCCCCTCAAACCACGCTTTGTACCCGTGGTCCTCCAGCACCGTGCCGAGATAATAGGTGGTTCCCATCCCAAAGCGGTTCCTCGTCACTGCAGCGCGACCCGCAAAGAATTCGCTGGCATATGTCCCCACTGTCTCGGCCGTCGTCGGCGTGAGGACATCGCACCACTGCGTGCATTCGAACCTACTGTCTTCACCAAGCGCGACGAACTGCGTGTCATGACCCACCGGGTCATATTCATCGACCAGCACGCCGGCAAGCTCGCTCAACGGTCCTGGAAGTTGCGTCGGCAAGCACACGTTGTCCATGTTCTTGACGCCGGTCCGGGGCGTCAGGATCAACGTTCCGCCTCCCGCCACGTAGTCGGTCAGCGTCTTGACGATGTCATCGTTGATGAGAAACAGGAACGGCGCCACGACCAGCTTGTAGCGATGAATGTTCGAGGTCCAGTTGATGACATCCGTACCGACACCGAGCCTAAGGAAAGCCCGATGTATCTGCTTCAGGTTGGTAAGATAATCGAATCCGTCCGATTGCGGCTGGATCGTCAACGCATTGAGTTGCTCGTGCGAGAACAGGATCGCGACGTCGTTGACCACGCTCGTCCCCTCCAGCAGAGGCGACACCCGCCGCGCTTCCTCACTAAAGCGGACGAACTCGTCGAAGCGTCGTCCGGGCTTGCCGTGGTGGTCATGCAAGCCGTGCCAGAACTGCTCGGCGCCAATGCGAGCGGTGCGCCATCGAAACTGAACGATCGCGTCCGCGCCACGCGACACACTTTGCCAGGCGTGCGCGCGGATCATCCCCGGATAGGGGGTCCGCGACATCGGATGCCAGCAGCCCGGCGTACCGCTCAGCTGCTCCATCACCCAGAAATTTTTCTGCTTGAGGCCGCGCGTGAGGTCATGCGTCAGCGCGCCGTGATAGACGCGCGACTTGCTGTCGTTGACGAGATCGGTGCTGGGATAGTAGTCGACCGATGCAAAATCCATGCTGTCGAACAGGTCGTAGTAGTCGTTGAAGACCGGATAGCCCCATAGGTTATGCGTGACGAATTGTCCGCTGCAATTCTCGCGAATAATGCGCGCCTGGAACCGGTTGAAATCCGCGACCGAGTCCGAACAAAAACGCTTGTAGTCGAGCAGGTAGGACGGGTTCATGTGCGGCGAGCCGCCCAGCGGCGTGCTTACCTGGGACCAGTCGCTGTACTCGCCACTCCATACGACCGTACCCCACGCCCGGTTCATTGTTTCGAGGTCACCGTATTTCTTCTGCAGCCAGAGACGAAAATCGCTGATTGCGGCGTCGCTGTGACTGTCGTTGCCGATCATCTCGTTGTCGGTCTGCCATCCAATGACATGCGGATTCCTGCCGTAGTGCCGGGTCAGTTTTTCGACAATGATCTGCGTGTACCGGCGCAACGACGGGCTGTTGTAACAGCGGTGCAGCCGCACGCCGGGATAGACTGGCTGACGCTTGTTGTCCAGTGGCAGGACGTCTGGACACTTCGCCACCAGCCAGTTGGGCGGCGTTGCGGTCGGCGTACCGATGACAACCTGAATGCCACGCTGTCCGAGAACATCGATGGCATCGTCAAGCCAGGCAAAGTCGAATTGCCCCTCGGTCGGCTCCAGACGTGACCAGGCGAATTCCGCGAGCCGCACAAGCGTGATCCCCGCAGCCTGCATGCGCGCGGCGTCCTGTTCCCAGATCGCCCGGTCCCAATGCTCGGGGTAATAGTCGACACCGACCTTCATAAGCGTTTCCTGATTTGATGGGTAAACGCCGGACTCGAATGCCCGGCGCGAAGTGGAAGAATTCAGCCCTTGGTAGCGCCAAACGTGAGACCGGTCACGAAGTGCTTTTGCATGGCGAAGAAAATTGCGACGGACGGCAGTGCTGCCAGCAACGACCCTGCCGAGACGAGGTTCCACGAGGTGGTCCACTGCCCCTTCAGCGCAGCGACCCCGACTGTCAACGGCGCAGCGTCGTCGCCCTGCGTGAGACAGAGCGCCCAGAAATAGTCGTTCCACACGAAGGTGAAGACGAGGACCGCGAGCGCGGCAAGTGCGGGCCGGATCAACGGGAGCACAATCTTGTAGAACAGTTGCCATTCCGTCGCGCCTTCGACCCGGGCCGCTTCCACCAGTTCGTACGGCAACTCCTTGATGAAGTTGCGAAGAAACAAGGTGCAAAAACCCGTCTGAAAGGAGAGATGAAACAGGATGAGCCCACCGACCGTATTGAACAGTCCGAGCCTCAGGGTCAAGTCGCGTACCGGGATCATCAGGATCTGGATCGGCACGAAATTGCCGGCTACGAAGGTCGCCAGAACGGCCGCGCTGCCCTTGAACGGGTAGGTCGCCAACGCGAAACCTGCCATCGCCGAAAGCACGATTGCGCCGAACACCGAGGGGAACGTGATGAGACAACTGTTCCATGCATAGTGGAGCATCGGCGAGTCGACCAGCACGGTCCGGTAGTTCTGGAACGCGGCGAAGTCGTGCGGCCATCCCCAATAATTGCCCTGCATCAATTCATCGGAGGAGCGGATGGAGGTGACCAGCACGGCTAACAGGGGCAACAGCCAGATAATCAACGCAACCGGCAAAGATATCTTGTACAGCACGCGGTTCGATGGTTTCCAGCTGGCGACGGGTAAGGGGTACATGGATGCTCCTGAATCAGTTGTCCGAGCGCAGCAAGCGCCGCAGCTGATAGACGATGAAGACCAGCATGATGAGGAACAGCACAACCGCAATCGCCGCCGAATAGCCGTAACGGAAGTACTTGATCGCCTGGTCGTACATGAAGTAAGCAAGGACGGTCGAACTGTCGAACGGGCCGCCGCCGGTCATGACGGAGATCAGGTCGAAGCTGCGCAAGGCGCCGATCACAGTCAGCGTGATCGCCATGAACGTTGCCGGGCGCAACTGGGGCAGCACCACGTGCCACAGCAGGGTCCAGCCGCGTGCGCCTTCCAGGCGGCCGGCCTCAATGACCTCGGGGTTGATGCCGGTCAGGCTCGTCAGGAACAGGATCATGCAGAACGGAATCTGCACCCAGAGCGCGGCAACAATGATCCCGGGCGTGGCCATATGCTCGTTGCCGAGCACCGGCACACCGTGTCCGATCAACACCTTCAGCAAGCCGAACGAAGGGTCGTAGAACCAGCTGAAAACAAGACCGATCACGACACCCGACACCACGAACGGCGAAAAGAACAAGGACTTGATGATCCGGATGCCGCGTACTTTCTGATTCAGATAAAGCGCAAGCAACAATCCGATCGGCGGCGCAAGCAACAGCAGGACAAGCCAGATCACGTTGTTCAACACTGCCGTAGAGAACGTGTCGGAGTGCAGCAGTTCACGGTAGTTCGCCAGGCCCACGAAGGTTCGCGCGCCTACTCCGTCCCAATCGTAGAAGCTCAACACAATGCTGCTGAAGATCGGGTAGATCACATAGATCAAGAACATCGCGCACGCGGGCGCGAGGAACAGCAGCGCCGAGCGCCGGCGGCGGCGCGCGAGCGGTGACGCACTGATGGATACGGACATGACCAAGCTCGGTGATGCGCGCCGAGGCGCGCTGCGTAAGTTGAACAATCGCTTCCGCGGCACACGATGGCGCCGCAACGCTGTGCATCATTTCTTGTAGATGCGCATGCGGGTCTCTTCGAGGTGAGCCAGCACCTGATCAAGCTTGGACGGGTCGCTGAAGAACCGCTGCATGCCCTTCATGCCTTCATCGGCCATTTCCTTGGTCATGTCGCGATCGTAGAACTGGGCGATGCCGCCCTTGGTATTCGACAGGATCTCGAAACCCTTCTTGGTAAAGAGATCGTTCGATACCGTCGCTTGATTGTTGGCCGGCAGCGACCCAAATGCCTTGGCAAGACGTCCTTCAATCTCGGGCGTGCCGACAAACGCGAGGAAGCGCCGTGCATCGGCTTTGTTCTTCGCCTTGGCTGGAATGTTCAGGCAATCCGCCGAGCCATCTTCAGCCACAGGAATCTTGGGGTCGACGATCGGAAACTGGAAATACCCCATCTGCGACTTGACCGGGTCGGGCAAGCCAGCGGAGATGAACGAGCCCATCAGCATCATCGCGGCCTGACCCTGGATCAGCAGAGGCTGAGCGGAATCGAGCGTGTAGGACAGACCGTTGTCGACAAAATATTTGTTGTCGATCAGCACCTTCCACGCTTCGTACACCTTCTTCACGCGTGCATCGGTATAAGGAATTTTGCCGTCCATCAACTGCATGTGAAACGCGTAGCCGTTCATGCGGAGATCGAGATAGTCAAACCACGCTGCGAGTGGCCATGAATCGCGCCCGCCGATGGAGATCGGCGCAATGCCGGCCGCCTTGAGCTTCTTGCAGTCATCGAGAAATTCAGCCCAGGTCTTGGGTTCTCCCTGAATCCCCACCTTCGCGAAGAGGTCCTTCCTGTAGAAAACTCCCCAGGAGAAGTAGTCCGTAGGCAATGCGTACTGCTTACCTTCGTACGAGGACGGTTCTTTCAGGGAGGCAAAGCTCGTATTCCAGCCGTTCTTCTGCCAGTCCGGCGAGAGGTCCTCCAGCAGGCCGCGCTCGACGTAATAACGCATCCGTTCGCCTTCATGCCACCTGACAATATCCGGCGCCTCGGAGATCAGCCAGCCGGGCAACTGGACCTTGTAGGCCTCTTCCTCAATGTAGGCGATCTTGACCTTGACGTCAGGATTGGCCTTTTCGAATTCGGCTACCGTGGTCTCCCAGAATGCGCGCTGATTCGCTCCTTTGAACGCCATATTGACAGTCAATGTGCCGGCATGAACGGTGGCGGCAAAACTCAGTGCGGCGCAAAGCAACGACAAGCGGAATCGGTTCTGCATGGTTTGTCTCCTGGTGTTGGTTGAGCCCGCTCAGACGGCGTGGCCTTCTTCGGTAAAGAGATGGCATGAAGCGGGGTCCGGTGCGAGGTGAACCGCTTCGCCGGAGCGCAACAGCGTATTGCCCTGCAGTTTGACGAGAAGCGTTGCCCCGTCCGCTTCGCTGCAATGGAGGTAACTCTGCTCGCCAAGCCGCTCGACGAGCGACACCGTGCGCGTCAGCGTCGAGCCGGCGTACTGAGGCCCGTTCCTTTCTGCCTCGCCCGAAGCGAGCAACGCGATGTGCTCCGGCCGCACGCCCAGCATCACTGCTTGCCCTGGCGTCAGGCCTGCGCCTGCCCGCTCGATCCGGACGTCTTCGCGGGAAGCGCTTAACGTCACGGTCGTGTGCGCCCCTTCTATCTTGCTGACCGTGGCCGGCAGGAAATTCATCTGGGGAGAGCCGATGAAACCCGCTACAAAACGGCTGTTCGGCCGCAGATACAGGTCCATGGGCGTGCCGACCTGGGCGATGCTTCCCGATGCCGATGCCGATGCGTCACGGCTGACATTGAGCAAGACGATCTTGTCGGCCAGCGTCATGGCCTCGACCTGGTCGTGCGTCACGTAGACGGTGCTCGCCTCGCTAAAGCGGCGATGGATTCGTGCAATTTCGACGCGAGTCTGACCGCGCAACGTCGCATCGAGATTCGAAAGAGGTTCGTCGAACAGGAAGACACCGGGCTCGCGCACGATGGCCCGGCCAATCGCCACGCGTTGCCGCTGACCACCGGACAAGGCCGCTGGCTTGCGATTCAACAAGGGTCCAAGCTCCAGGATCTTCGCGGCTTCCTGTACCTTGCGCTCCACCTCTGGCGCCGGAAGCTTGGCCAGTTTTAGCCCAAAGCTCATGTTCTCGGCGACCGTCATATGCGGAAACAAGGCATAGCTTTGAAACACCATCGCTACGCCGCGTTTTGCCGGCGGCACGGTATTCACGACGCGGCCACCGATCGAAATCTCACCAGCGCTCGGGTCTTCCAACCCGGCGATGATGCGAAGAAGTGTCGACTTTCCGCAGCCGGACGGCCCGAGGAACACGCAGAACTCATCGTGTGCAATCTCGAGATTTACATCCCGAAGCACCGGCGCATGCTCTCCGAACGCCTTCGAAATGCCCTGCAAAGATATCGCTGCCACTGCGTCTCCATTTTTTGGTTTAACGTTAAATCAAATTTCGCTAAAAATACGGCCTGGAGGCCGTGTGGAAATTCGATCAACGTGGTTGTGCAGGAGCAAATTAGCAGTGTGCGGTACGATTGGCAAGAATTTTTTTAGCGCAATCGACACCGTTGGTCGGCCGGAAGCGTTGGTAACATTGCCGTCTGGCATGACAATAAAGGCAGTCGTAAGTTGTGACCACTGCAGATTCTGGGAAATCGAATGGCTAAGCGGGAAAGGCTGATGGCGACGATCAAGGAGGTCGCGGCATTGGCAGGCGTGACTCCAACGACCGTAACGAACGTGCTGCGAAACCGCGGCCGGGTAGGCGACGCGACGCGTGAGCGGGTCTTGGAGGTGGTCGCGGCGCAGGGTTACCGTCCTAATCTGAACGCGCGTGCGCTGGTGGAACGCCGCGCACCTACGCTTGCGCTCATGCTGGGTTGCATCACGAACCCGTTCTATCCGGAGTTCACACTGCAAGCAAACAATGCGGCTCGCCGGCACGGCCGTTTTTTATTGGTTTGCAATACTGATTATGAGCCGGATGGCGGAACACGGTTTCTTGCGGATGTCGCGGGCTCATTGTCGGACGGCATTTTGGTGGCGAACAACGGCGATCTGCGGATTGACGAATTGAAAGCCATTCAGGCAACTGGTACTCCCGTGGTTGTTTCGATCTGGGAACTTCCAGACGATCCGCCCGGGGTTCCGTGCGTTGCCTTTGACTCCCGCAAGGCTGGCTTTATCGCGGCGGATCACCTGCTGGAACTTGGGCATCGCCGCATTGGCGCAGTGGTTGGCAGCGCGAAAAACGGCATTCACGGTGGCCGCTATCAAGGGTTTCGCGATGCCCTGCGCGCGCAAAAGGTCAAGCACGTCCTGGCCGATGCGCGGTTCTG
Organism: Caballeronia sordidicola; assembly: GCF_000729995.1. Taxonomy (GTDB): domain Bacteria; phylum Pseudomonadota; class Gammaproteobacteria; order Burkholderiales; family Burkholderiaceae; genus Caballeronia; species Caballeronia sordidicola_A. The sequence goes on from NZ_JNFG01000031.1 coordinate 74,136, forward strand.
CAGCGACTCGTTCCAAAGCGGCTTCGACGCTGCGCTCGACTTGTTGTCCGCTCGCCCGGACTTGACGGCTTTGTTCGTCTCAAACGACCTTCCCGCTTTGGGTGCGTTAAACGCCGCGGCCTCGCTCGGATTGAATGTCCCCAACGACCTGTCCATTGTCAGCGTGACTAACATCGAACTGGCGAGTCAATCCAGACCGTCACTCACCACCGTGGCCATTCCTACGGCTGAAATGGCCGAGCAAAGTGTCGAGTTGCTGCTCAAGCTCATCGCCAACACTCCAGATGTAGCCCCGGTTATTCGGACCGCCGACCCGGTGTTGGTCAAACGCGATTCCACCGCTCTGGTACGGAAGAGTTAGCGCCCTCCTCTCCGGCGTTCATCAGACGTGCGTCGTGTCGGCCGGCACGTGTTCGGCCAGAAAGGCCGTTGGCGAGCTCGTCCCAGTCTTCGCGAATGTCGGCTTCAGCGTCACTAATATGTCGCTGTCGACCGGGTCCCTCCCCGGCCGCAAGACGCGGCCGTGCAGAGCGGTTGGCGCTACGGGTTCTTCCCCTAAGCGGGGAAGCGGCGCTACGTTAGGAAAATCGACTCAAGCCTTGTCGACGTCGATGATTGCCTTCGCGAAGGCTTCTGGTGCTTCCTGTGGGAGATTGTGTCCTATGCCGCCTGCGATGTTGCGATGTTCATATTTCCCCACGTACTTCTTGGCATAGGCGCTGGGGTCGGCATGCCCCGCGCCGTTCGTGTCGCCCTCCAACGTAATTGTTGGCGCTGAGATGGTTGGAAACGTCGCGATCTCCGCTTCCAAACCATCATATTTCTTCTCGCCCGGTTCCTGGCGGAGGTACCAACGATAGTTGTTGAGAGAAATCCGAACGAAATCCGGATTTTCAAAAGCTTGTGCGGCACGTTCGAAGGTTTCATCGTCGAATGCCCACTTTGGTGAAGCCTGCTGCCAAATCAGTCGATTGAAGTCCTTGGTGTACTTCGCATACCCAGCCTCTCCGCGGTCGGTAGCGAAATAGAATAGATACCACCAACGGTTCTCCGCGCTTGGCGGCAGCGGCATCGCGATGGCGGCTTGGCTAGCAACGACGTAGCCGCTCACCGCAACGAGGGCCTTGACGCGCTCGGGCCACAGAAAAGCCACAATATTCGCTGTTCTGCTACCCCAGTCGAACCCTCCAAGAATAGCTTTGTCGATCTTGAGAGCATCCATGAAATTGATGGCGTCCATTGCGACCGCAGCCGGTTGGGCGTTGCGCGGCGTTGTTGCGGAGAGGAAGCGCGTCTCCCCATAGCCTCGCAAATACGGGATGAGCACGCGGTAGCCCGCGTCCGCGAGTATCGGAACGACATCGACAAACGAGTGGATGTCGTAAGGCCATCCATGGAAAAGCACTACTGGAGGACCGTCAGCCGGCCCGACCTCGGCATAGGCAATGCTGAGTACGCCTGCGTTGATGTGCTTCAGTGGACCGAAGGTATTTTTTTTCGCGGTCGCCGTTCCAGATACAGGACTGCGGGTGGTGTCGCTTGATTGTGCACGCGCCGTCCCAATAGTCCCAAGCTGGGCAGCGACTAAACCCAGCGCCGATACTCCTAATAAGTTACGACGGGATTTGTTGAAATCAACTGACATTAGATACTCCTTATAACGCTGACTGCGGGTAATTAGTCATGTTGGAGTGAATTCCAAACATGTTCACTTCAAAGTGGATTTGTATGCCAACGCATCAAACGGATGGTCTGATACGGAGCATCGCAAATCCGTCAGGAGCAAGAGTGTTACTGCAAGTTGCCGCGAGTGCTTCTTCACTTACAAACACCCGCCCTTCCCGGTAGCGCATACAACATATCGCCTCTTAGGAAATTTTAGAGCCTTTCACAACGACGTTCATTAGCTCACAACTTGACACGTACTACGAACTACTTTTTAACCACGTCACTTAGAATAACTGATGGATGTTCGTCGATGAGTGGAATGTACAGTCGCGCTGAAACATACTACTGGCCTACATCAAATTCGAAAGGATTGGTGTCCACTTTGCGCATACGTGAAAAGAGCCTACTAGTCCGGACGAACCAGTGCTTACGAAAGCCAGCGGTGAAGATGCCGGGCCAGATAGCCGTTCACGACATCGAAGAACTGTGGTTGCAGCGACGCAGTGACCGACCTGCAGCTGCCCGTTCCGATCGAACGCCGTCCAGTTGATGGCGCTGGTTCGCCTCGACAACAGTACCAGTTAAAAACGGCTCGTTTGCGCAATAAATCCGATCCTGCGTTTCGCGCTTTTCTATCTCGCCTCGCGTTGCTATTCTTGTGCGTTGAACGACAATGCCGTGTGTGATGCCACCGAGACAGCTCGCGACATCCGGGGCGCAGAGCACGCCGTCCGTCACGCGAAAACGTCCTCCCCGGTGCGCGCTGTAACATGCCCTTCGGTGCCGGGCAACAGTGCTTCGTCATATCCCGATCGCTTAACAGCAGGTGAGCCAGAATCGAGCTTCCATGCCCATCTCAGTCTTGCAATTTCGATGAGCAGAGACTAACCCCGAATTCTCCGAGTGAAAAGACAACAATCGCTAGCGGGTGAAAACGAAATGTTTTCACCCGCTAGCGATTGTCTGGATATGCCGCGCCGGGGTGCCTTGCACGGTGCACATAGCGAGGTTCGCCGGTTGATCATCGTACGGCTGTTTTGCAACCGTGGTTGAAGGTACGGCTGCTTAGTTTCAGTCTTGATGTGCAGCAAGTTCCGGCCGACAAAAGCATTAAACAGATCTGACTTGAACGCCTTCAAGTCGCAAGCGGTTGTGCTGCAGCCGTTAGGCATTCGATGAACCGCTGCACTGCAGGCGTCGGCAGTGCCCCCCGTCGACAAACGATGGCAACGGCAACTGCAGGTAAATTGTCGGAAACGCGTACCACTTGCAGGCCATGCGGCACGCAATGTGAATTGAAAAGTGGCTGTGTGAACAGACTAACTGTTTCGGTAGAAATGGCCAGCCCCAGGCCAACTGCGAACGACTGGTCATGAATGATTTGACGAGGTCGTGCCAGACCGTTACTGCAAAAGATCGCATTGCCAAGCTCATCACCATGATAGCCATATGATTGCAAGCACCACCTGTCGTCCAATAGAGCGGATAGGCAGCTCGCATCTTTTCTGGGATGCCCGTGCCTGACACCTATGACGACGGAGCATTTGAACAGGACAAGAGACTCAAACTCGCTCAGAAAGGGGTGCTCGGGTTCATCGAGCAAGTGAGTGACGATGAGGTCCAGCGTGCCATCACGCAAGCCATCCATCCCCGGCGTAGGACTATTTTCCGAAAGTTCAATTTGGGCGCCGGGCATTTGCGCGGTGAAGAGGTCGAATGCCCTTGGCAGTACAGTCATCGCTACAGTAGGGCTGACTGCAAGCGCGACTTTCCCTGCTGCACCGTGCTTGATGCGGCTAAGTTCTTCGTGCGTTTTTCGTATTTCTTCCAGCAGGAGCCGCGCGCGAACCTCGAGCGCTTCGCCAAACTCCGTCAGTTCGATCCCTGCCGCGCTACGACGCACTAGCGGAACCGCAAGATCGGACTCGAGTTCGCGCACTATGCGGGTTATCGCTGGCTGGGTGAGACCCAATGCGCGAGCGGCGCCGCGGATACTTTTATGTCGTGCTACGGCAACGAATGCACGCAACTGATGATTCTTCATGCATGGTCTCCGTGCAACGCTAAGCACATTTTTAAGAAACGCTGACGAGGCAGCACGTCCCGACAGATTTCAGTGACCGAAGTAAATTGGCTCGGCCCCGCCACCGCCTGAGCGACTCGACGCGGTGGCGACGCCCAATGCTGAGTTGCCAATGAGCGTACCTCCGAAGCTGCTCGTCTCGCGGCTTCGCGCTGCGATGCGCGCTTCGGCTGCCTGAATGTCGGCGGGATAATCCGGATCCGCTAGGCGACCTGGGTTGTACCCGGCCTGTTCGAGTTGGACGAGTTCAGCGCGAACTTCTGCTCGGCTTGTGGGTCCGTTCGCCTGCGCGAACGAGGCGATCGGAGAGGCGAGCGGAGAGGCGAGCGGAGAGGCGAGCGGAGAGGCGAGCGGAGAGGCGAGCGGAGAGGCGAGCGGAGAGGCGAGCGGAGAGGCGAGCGGAGAGGCGAGCGGAAAGGCGAGTGCAGCGGCGAGAACGACGGCTTGAATGAACAATGTCACAGCAGTTACCTTCGGAGTTTGGCTTGTGGCAGGGGGAATTTACCGATGCCTGGGTGCCACGGCGCAGCTCCGACTTCGAGCTGCGGAGTGGGATCCTTGTGCTTCCGGCGTCGATGCATTAAAACTCGCGAAGGTATCTGGCTTGTGTAGGGAAACAGTTCAAATGCAACACTCTGTATCGCCTCGGCCGCTAGATACATTGCGACACAGACCCCGATCAAACTCTCCAGCACGTTCCCTCTTGGAAAAACCGCAACCCTCTGTGGCAACATCAGGCATGTCGTCAGCCACGTAGGACACGCTGGAAAAACTGTTCGCCATCCATCCCCCAGCCCGCCAGCAAACCGAGCGTACCTTGCTGTATGGACGGGCCTTGGCTACGATTGGCGCATCAGGGTCAACTTCTGCCCGGCGTTCAGCCTGTTCTGGACCACCACGCCGTTACTGCTGGCGGGGCCTGCGTTCAGGCTGTCGCAAGGAGGAATCGCCCTGTTCGCGTTGCCGGTCGCTACGCTATCCTACTTTTTGACAGATCGCTTTCCAATACCTGCCTGACGATGACTCAACGCGTTCTGCTGGCAGCTTTCCATTCGACGACATGTCGCGGCGCTCGGAGCTTTTAGCCGACGCTGCGCCCTAGCATGGAAGCGTCTGGACATATCAGGTGTCGATGGTATTTCCCGGTTTTGAATTCGACGGCCGACCGACTCATGCGGGTCAGATTGCATAAACTGGAGTACCGCCTACCGGAAGTAACGAAGCGAGCGTTCGGCGTCGTCATTGCGATGGTCGTCCCTTGACCTCGGTTGACATTACGGCACATGATCCGGGGTTAGTAACGGGGGCATTTGATTCAACATTTAGAGGACTTCGCGTGAAATTGACGTTCGAAAGCACTGCGCACAGCGACGCGGAAACGCTGGTTCGGATGCGCATCGCGGCGATGAGGGAGAGTCTTGAACGTATCGGTCGCTTCGACCCCCAGCGAGCGCGCGATCGCTTCATATCGTCATTTGACCCAAGCCTGTGCAAATTTATTTTGATTGACGGCGTATCCGTGGGCTTCGTAGTGGTGCGACGCGCCGAGAATCATCTGGCGTTGGACCATTTGTACGTTGTGCCGGAGCATCAGGGAAAAGGGATCGGCTCATCCGTTCTCGGTTCTGTCCTGCAAGACGCTGACACACAGTTGCTCACGGTTAAACTCGGGGCGCTTCGTGACAGCGACTCAAATCGGTTCTATCAGCGCCACGGATTCGTGAAAGAGGGAGAAGCAGAGTGGGATATCTACTATGCTCGCACGCCCGTGCCGCGGCAGCGGAGCGACCATGCCTGAACGTCCGGTATGAGCGGGACGGGGTGCTTTGCATCGCCTACGAAAGTTTGATTTGAGATCGGAGTCTCCCCAAGCGTGACGCAGTGCCGAGATTCTTAGTCCGGCCAAATTCAGTCGTTCGACAGCGGTGCGCAGATCGTCGACAAACCGTCCGGCGCGTGGCGCGGTGGATGCTATCGTCAGGCACGCGCCAATTGACGAGGCAGGTGTGAAGTGGCGGACATGCGTCAAGATGGCTTGTAGACGTCCGGTCGCAAAACCTCCATGAAACGCCATGCGTTCCCGAGTTCGGTGAAGCCGAACTGCGCATAGAGCGAATGCGCGTCCGATGTCAGCAGCAGAAGACGGCGAAGGCCCGAAAGATCCGGGTGTTGCATCACTTCGTGCATCAGCCATTTCGACAAACCTTTGCCCCGGTGCGCCTCCAGAATGAACACATCGGCGACGAGTGCAAACGTTGCCCTGTCGGTGACGACGCGAGCCAAGCCGACCTGCACCGCCGCATAATAGACGCCGAAGCACAGCGAATTAGCGATCGAATTTTCGACGACCGATCGAGGTATGCCAGCGGCCCAATACGAATCTTCCGACAGAAACCTGAAAATCATTTCGTGGTCGAGGCGCGCTGCTTCAGTCGAAATTTCGTATCCAGCGATAGTCATGGTCACGGTGCCGTTCTCGTGGAGTTGGCGATGGGCGACAAGCTTCGTCAGGTAACTATCAAGCCGCATCGACAGGTGCGCTATCGCCTGTTAGTGGCGCCTCCACCGTGAGTCAACCTGACTCCAGGCTCAACAGGTCTATCGAACATTCTGAAGGCGAGGCCCTTCGTTTGACATGTACAGTGCCTTTGCTCTTACCAACACAGTTGCATTCACCCATGTGATACAGGAGGGCCGGCATTGAAGATCGAGCGCATCCACGCACCGCAAGCGTAGCCAGTGGCAAACCGGTACACCCCTCACCGAGTGTTGAATGGCCGCTTCCCCGGAGCGCGACCGACCGCTCAGATGGCGGCCCACGCCGCCAGTTCAACGTCGGACCGGGTTCGACAGATTCCCTTGAGCCCATTTGACGGCATGGTGCCTATCCCTAGAAGCGCTCGCCAATACTGTGCTTGTTGTGAATCTCCACCATCGATGCGGCCTCCAGATCGCGGCCGATGCGTCCTACGGCGATGCCGCTTTCGTTCTATCAGCGGATTTCGGGCTTTGATCTACTGACGAACAACATCATTGGTTGGCGAGGCATGCATGATGAAACTCACCAAGGCTGCCTTCGTCCTTCTCGGCTTCATCTGGGGATCAAACTTCATCTACATGAAGTGGGCCGTGACCCTGATCAGCCCGATGCAGATCGCCTTTTTGCGGGTACTTTTCGGCTTCCTGCCGCTGGCGCTTGCCGCATGGCATCAGGGAGTGATCAACCGTAGCCAGTTGCGTCATCTGCCGCACTTTTTCGTCATGGGTGCTGTTGCGACAGCGTTCTACTATGTTGCCATTGTGAAAGGCACTGCGCTTCTCCCTTCAGGCACCGCAGGCGTTTTGGGTGGTTCCATTGCACTATTCACCGCTATCTTCTCGCTATTGCTCCTGCGAACAGAGAGAGTGAACGGGTTGATGGCGATCGGCGTGGTTCTCGGGTTTGCCGGCATTGTTCTGATTGCGCGGCCTTGGGAAGGTGCAGCCAACCCCATCGATCTTGCCGGCGTTTTCTGGATGTTGGCAGGGGCGATCATCCTCGGGCTGTCGTATGTCTACGTCCGCCGTTTTCTGTCGCCATTCAACCTCCCGCCCTTGGCGTTGGCCACGTGGCAGATAGGCCTGGCCCTGCTTATACTTACCTTGCTCACCGACTTCACCGGGATAGGGCACATACTTCACGATTGGCAAGCGGCCGCCGGTGTCGTGATCGGACTTGGTATCCTCGGAACCGGAATCGCTTTTTTGATCTACTACTTCCTGCTGCAGGAGCTAGGTGCAGTTGCCGCTTCGGGCTCGACTTACATTACACCTGCCGTTGCGCTTCTAATTGGCTGGGTCGCCGGAGAAAAGGTTGGCGTTTTGGAAGTGAGCGCCATCGCCTTGATTCTTGCCAGTATCGCGATGCTGCAGATTGGACGACAACAAGCAGCCCGCGAGACGGAACAAGGACGCACCGCCACCGCTCGCTGTTAGGCTCGATACCGCCGCCTGAATCACCGACAATCTGCTTGTTGAGCGTACTGGTCACCCATTAAGTCCCAATCTCCTTTGACGGCGGACAGTCGATGCGAATACCTTCATTCGACAGAAAAATCTCGGTTCCACTCCTGGTATTGTCTGTGACGCAGATAATCGGATGGGGAACCGTCGGCTTACCCGCAATCGTAGGCAGGCAGATGGCCGATGACCTCAAGATGGACATCCCGTCCGTCTTTGCGGGCACCTCTGTACTTTATGTTGTCATGGGACTCTGGGCGCCCTTTCTGGCTAAAGCGTTTGCTCGCTTTGGCGCCAGGCGCATCATGATCGGCGGCACAATTGTGGCGGCCCTGGGGTTCTTGTTGCTCGCGTGGTGTAAGGGACCCCTTTTATATTTCGCCGGTTGGGTGACGCTTGGAACAGCGGGTAGCGCAACGCTCTCGACCGCTGCCTATATCATGTTGAACGAGCTCGCCGGACAGAATGCGAAACGCGCGATCGGCGCGCTAATGTTGCTCACGGGCTTGTCGAGCAGTGTTTTTTGGCCGATAGCCTCACTTCTTGCAAAGGCTTTTGGATGGCAAGCGACGTGCGAGATTTACGCCGGAACGATGTTGCTCGTCTCCCTCCCGCTCTACGTCTTCGGACTACCGGCCAAGACCGCGCCAGCCAATCGAAACCTTCGCGATATATCGGACACCACAGTCAACGTTCCCAAGCATAAAAGTACGTTTTATTTGATTGCGGCAGCAATCACGTTGAACGCGTTTGTCACATTTGGGTTCAGCGCCATATTTATTGAATTGCTCAAAGCTGTCGGATTACCGACACCTCAGGCTGTCGCTTTTGGGTCAGCGCTCGGCGTGATTCAGGTTGGTGCAAGAGCAGTGGATTTTCTGGGGGGCGGCAAGTGGGATGGCATCTCGACCGGTATCTTTGCGGGCATCGCGCTTCCGGTGGCGATGGCGCTGCTCATCGTGGGCAACGGGTCACATTCCGCGGTCGCGATTTTCGTTGTCCTCTATGGCCTGGGGAGTGGAGCACTCGCCGTTGCCCGCGCAACAATACCGTTGGTATTTTATGACAAGGCCGACTATGCATCGGCGGCATCGCGCATCGCTCTTCCTCTAAACGTAATCTCGGCAGTGTCACCACCGCTTTTCATCGCGTTGTTGACTCGGTTCGGTATCGACATTTTGCTAGAGGTTGCCATTTTGTCTTCCGCAACGGCATTCCTTCTGCTGTTGCTTCTCATGCGCCGAAGACCCGCGCTTGATAATGCCTCGCCTGCAGCATGACTTGTAAAAGAAGCATCGTCGCGACGCCCGACTCTGGAGACGGTCCTTGTCGGCCAATCCAAGCCGAGGGGCGCGATCGTCCAACCTGCGCAATGTAAAGGTGGATGATCTGCCCGCGATGGGAGCGCTCTTCTTTTGGGCATTCCTTAGCAGACTTCCTCGGTCTGACGCACGCGCGGCAGCATACGGTCGAACTCGCGCTTGACGATGCCATAGCATTCGCACGCACGGG
>NZ_JNFG01000032.1 GCF_000729995.1 Caballeronia sordidicola
ATCACACCAGCTACATATGTGTTTTTTTTTTTTTAAAAGAAGAAGCGGAAATACGAAAGGGGAGCCCGCCCGGGGGGCGCGGAGATGTTAAAAAGAGAAACCCCCCGCCTGTGACACCACCGCCTGTGACACCACCACCCGTGACACCACCGCCCGTTACACCACCGCCCGTGACGCCACCGCCCGTGACGCCACCGCTCCTGGCCGACCCGACGCCGCTCTATCGAATCGAGGTACCGCTCTATGCAGAGATTTCATCGCTGACGCGCGAACTCGGCATTCAGCAGATCGGTACTTTTCAAGACCGCTCGGGCGAGCAATCGCAGCTAAACGAGACGGGCGCGCTACGTGCGGCGTGGAGCCGTGTCTGGGGCAATCGGACGATCACAAGCAGCGACTCGGGCGTCGATCCGCATTTCAACGGCGCGATCGGGGGCATGCAAATCGGTCAGGATCTCTATGCCGATACCAACGCCGACGGGCAACGGAACCACTATGGATTTCTGCTCGGTGTAGCGCATGCATCAGGCGATGTCAGCGGTTTCGCGCTCGGCATGCCGGCCGTGCAGGTGGGCAGCCTGAGTATCGATGCCGGGAGCATTGGCGCTTACTGGACGCATATCGGCGCGGGTAGCTGGTACACCGACACCATCGTGATCGGTAGCACATTGACGATCAAACCATCGTCGAACGACGGCGTCAGCCCGACCACCCATGGCCGGTCGATAGCGGGTTCCATCGAGGCCGGCTTGCCGTTGCCCCTGACCGCAGGCCTGAGCATTGAACCGCAGGCGCAAGTGATCTGGCAACACGTGGCCATCGATGATCTCAACGACGGCATTTCGAACGTCGCCTTCACTAACCCCAACGCCGTCGCAGCCCGCCTCGGCGTGCGCTTGACGGGGCGGATTCAAGGACTGGGCGCGACCTGGCGACCGTATGCAGGCGTGAATCTCTGGCGCTACTTCAATGCCACGAGCCACGTAACCTTCGACGGTACGACCGACATCCCGGCGCAATCATCATCGACGATTGCTGATATTGCAGCCGGGCTTGCCGTGAACCTGAGTGCGCGCGGCAGCGTCTTCGTGAGCGTGCACTACGCAATGAACGCAAGCGGCGCGCACCGCGAGACGGTGGGTGGGGACGCCAGCGTGCGCTGGCGCTGGTGAAGCGCCTTTGAGCATCGATGCACGGCAACGCACAGCGAACCCTCAACCACTATTGCAGATTGCCCCAGCGCTCGACAGCCGGTTCCGCCGATGCCCACTTCCAGCCGCCGCTATCGTCATTACCCTTGCAGGCCTGCGCGAGGAACCAGTCCTGATGCGCATCCGGCTTGTCGCCGTCCACGACCGAGAACGCGAACTCGCGGCAGGTCGCCAGCGCGCTGCTGAACTCGCGCAATACGCGGACGTCACCGTGACCGTTCTCCACCGGCAGCGTGTGCTTTACCCGCCACGGTTTCGTATCGCCGATAGGGAGATCGCCCGCGGTGGTCGCAATGGCGATCTGCTGGTCGCTGTGCAGGCGTTTCATCAGACGCGCGACGGCTTCGTCGGTCGCGGCCTGGACCGCGATACCCACGCCGAACCCGATCGCCGGGTTAGTCGTCACCACGCCCGTGGATATGCCCGCCGCCGCGCCGGCTGCCGCACCAATCGACCCGCAGCCGCTGAGAAAGACGCAGCTCGCAGCCACGCCGGTCGCGAGCATCAAACTGAGGCCGGGCTTCATTGCAGCGCACCCCAGCGCGGCGTGGCGGGTTCCGCCGACGCCCACTTCCAGACCTGGCCGTCACGGCAGATGGACGCAACATAGAAACCGCTGTCCGCCGGCTGATCCTTGGTGGCATCGGTATCGACGGAGAATACGATCTCCTTGCAGTCGAGCGTTCCGGTGCTGATGGTCCGGCTTACCGTCACGCGGCCTTTCTCGTCCGGCTCGATGGGTACGCTATGCACCGCAAACCACGGCGCCACAGCGCCGACGGCGAGCGGTCCGGCCGCGCCAGCGATCCTGTCCTGCGTATAGGTGTGCATCACGCGCTCGCTGTACTGCACGCCCGCCTTGGCGGCGGCAACGGCGCCAAGGCCAATGCCGGTTGCGACCGCGGCGTTGCGCGTCACGGCGCCAGCGATCGCGGCGCCGCCAATACCCGCGCCTGCCACGGCGCCTTCGCTATAAAGTGAGCTGCATCCTGAAAGCGCGGAGCATGCGAGCGCTCCGGCCAGGAGCGTTGCCAGTGCGACGGCGTTCGGGGGACGCCGGTGAATCAATTTCTGCATGGTGCTGTTCCTTCCTCGCCTTTCTTTATTCTTTCGATAACGGCCACCGGCTTGCTTGTGCGGGCACTGAAGGAACACTAAGCAATCGGAGCGCCCGCGCATTTTGAAGTACGCAGCGAAATGAAGGGCAAAGAAATTTGCAAGAAATTGCAAATGCGGGGAACGTGGTGCGCAAAATGAAAACTAGCCGTGACAGTCTGACGTGCGAATGAGTCGATGAGTCGCATCGGGATCCATCGACTCCATCGACTTCATCAACCTGAGGAGATCTAGCTGTCCGCGCCTGTCGGCGTTGACGAGTCCCCATCGCCGCTTTCGTTTTCATAAGTGCCGAGGCGGTTGTACAGCGTCTTGAGGCTTACGCCGAGCGCCTTGGCGGCGCGCCGCTTGTCTCCTCCGCAATGCTTGAGCGTGCCGAGAATGATTTGCTTTTGAGCATCGGCGAGCGGCGTGCCGACCCACACGTTCATCGCATCGCCCTGCGTGACCGGCTTTTTAACCCGCGATGCCAGGTGCGGATGCGCGATCTCCACGGTCTTCTCAGCCAGGATGAACGCGCGATACACGGTGTTCTTCAACTCACGCACATTGCCCGGCCATGAGTACGTGCGCAGCATGTCGAGCGCGCGTTTGCTGAAGGACTTGTTCGTCCCTTCTTGCGCGTTCATCTCGGAAAGGAAGTGCTGCGCGAGATATTCACGGTCGGTATCGCGTTCACGCAGAGGCGGCGCGCGCAGGGGAAACACAGCGAGGCGATACATCAAGTCCTCTCGCAAGCCGTGCTCCCTCACCGCCACGATAGGGTCGCGATTGGTCGCCGCGATCACGCGGACATCGGAGTGAATCAGGTCGCTGCCGCCCACGCGGAAGAACGTGCCTGTTTCAAGCGCGCGCAGTAACTTGACCTGTCGGACCGGCGACATCTCGGTCACCTCGTCGAGGAACAGCGTGCCGCCGTTTGCATGCTCGAAGTATCCGAGGCGTCCCTGCACGGCGCCCGTGAAGCTGCCTTTCTCGTGGCCGAAGAGTTCGGGTTCGATGAGGTTATCGGGGATCGCACCGCAATTCACGGCGACGAACGGGGCTTCGCGGCGAGCGCTCTGATCGTGGATCGTGCGGGCAATCAGTTCCTTGCCGGTCCCCGATTCGCCGATGATCAAGGCGGTGGCATCGGTTGCGGCCACGCGTTCAATCTGCGAGTAGAGCTCCATCATCACGGGCGATGAACCGTACAGAAGTCCATACGATTTCAGGCCGGCGATTTCACCAGCGTTGCGTTTTTTTTGCGAAGGCGTGTCGCCGGAGGCGACGGCCGGCGAGTCCAGATCGATTGACGCCATGAGTCTTTTGTCCTGCAAATGTTATTCGGGCGACAGCTCGGGGGAAGACGAGGCGGTCACCGCCAGTCGAATGGCAGGCCCGTTGTGACTGCCGCTCGGGTGGGCGAAGCATCGTTCGACGGGCACCAGCCTCGTCATTTCGGGAACCGGTGCTTGCATGCGGCTTATCTCATAACCCGTATTTAACCATCCGAAACGACTTAGCGCCAATGTGCTTTGCATGGGCTTTGGCCTTTGCAACGCAATTAAATAGATGAATCTACACACGAATTGAAAACACCGGCCGCGGGCCGGAAAGCTTCACCGATATCGCCAGGAAATTACCTGCGCGGGCGTAATTGTTACGCGTTCAACCCGTGCCGGAGTCCCAGCGCTTTCACCCAATCGATGGTAATTGCCATAACGCCATGTGTCTTGATCGGGATGGCACGAAATCTGCGCATAGGGTGGCATCTGCAAAACGAAAGGCCGGGTTCCGGCACCAAACCATGGACGATTCCCTTCATTTCGACATCCACGCGCAAGCGCGCCTGCGCCCGGTCCGCCGGGCTCGCGCGCCTCAGCGAGCGGCCGAGCGTCCGGAACTCCTGGCGATCGAGCCGATCAACCTTTATCACTGGGCCGCCGTCGCGCTGGTGACTGCGCTGATGTGCGTGGTCATGGCTTGCGCAGCCGGCACGCCGACGCTCACGCGGGCAGCGAGCGTCACGAGTGCCGTGTTTGCAGCACTCGGCGGCGGGCTTATGCTTGGCGCCATGCTACGCGCGATGCGACTGCGCCGTTCGGAACACCAGGCGCCATTCAATACCGGTGCATCGTGATGCGGGCGCAGGAGCTGCCACGTTCGGCGGCACATTCATCAGACGTATCAGTTATTGGCAAGGGGTTTCATAACATGAGTCAAACCACAGTCCAGATGTCCCTGGGCAAGCAAAAGATCATCGAAGACATCAAGGTCTTGCTGAACGATTCGGAAGAACTTGTACGGCTTAGCGCGACGTTGCCCGCGGAAGGTGTGGATGCGTTGCGTACGCGTTTGCGGGATCACGTAGATGCAGCGCGCAATGCGCTTGAAACAGCGCAATCCAATGCGCAGGAGCGGTATCGCGCTAGTCTGGATGGCACCGTGCAATACACGCGCGACAACCCGTGGCAAGCGCTTGGCATTGCTGCGGGCATCGGCTTCCTGGCGGGCATTCTGGTTTCGCGATAACCGCGCGACCGTCGTAACCACTTCAACCGCTATAACCACTTCAATCGCGACAGACAAACGGAGTAATCACAATGGCACGACCCAAATTCGGCCTGTTCGGTGCGTTGTTCGCGATCGGCAGCGTCCTCGCCTGGCGATGGGCGCAAGCACAGCGCGACGCTTCAAAACGGGGTGCCCGCGAGCTGCACCGTTGGGAAGACGAGGGCGGCAAAGTCGTTACGCCGGCAAGCGCTTCGGCTGCTTCGGCTGCTTCGTCTGTTACGCCCGCGGCGCCGGCCAAGCTGTCGAACGGTGTCGGTAATGGCGCGCTAGGCAGTACACCGGACGCTTGGAATTTCCCGCATAGCTGATGCATAGCTGATAGCGCAACAGCGAAACGGACGCGCCGGGTCCATTGCGCATTCTCAACCCGCGACCCGGAGCATCACGTCCATGCGGCAAGAGCTTACTCAAGAGACTATTTGCAACGCACGCTCCGGTGTGCGTTTCACCTTGATAAAGCCTTATAATCGATTAACTCACAGCAATAAGTTCGCTATATGGCAATAATTGCGCGATGCAATCAGGCGCCATTGGTGAAACCGGAAAGACTTTCATCTTTCTGCGTACTTGATTTTCTCTTGGTGCGCATTCGGCCTGGCGGCGACCTGCTTTCATTGCACCGTCCCAGAGACCTCCGCGACGCTTCCTGCGCCGCGTGACCCTCAACACTTTGGATAAATTCGAGACGCATGCCACATGTATTGATTGTCGATGACGATCCCAGTACCCGCGAGGCACTAGCCGCGATCATCGGCGAAGACGGACTGACCACAGCGACTGCGGGCGATCTGCGCGAAGCGCGGATTCAGCTTGTGCGCCAGACGCCGGATGTCGTATTCACTGACCTTAAATTGCCTGATGGTTCGGGCGTCGATCTGTTCGAGGACCTCGATCCCCGATCCGGCGTGGAAATCATCGTCATCACCGGACACGCGACGGTGGAGTCGGCGGTCAGCGCGCTCAAGATGGGCGCAACCGATTACCTCGTCAAGCCTATCAACATGCAGCGCGTCAAGGCGATCCTGAGCCGCCTGCCGCGTCCTGGCGACCTGAAGGCGGAGATTGGCACCTTGCGCGGCGAGCTGCGTCGCATGGGCCGTTTTGGCTTGATGCTCGGCAATTCGCCCGCCATGCAAACGGTCTACGATCAGATCGGCCGGGTGGCGCCTACGGCGGCGTCGGTATTGCTGATCGGTGAGTCGGGTACCGGCAAGGAAGTCGCCGCGCAGACGCTTCACGAGTTGAGCCTGCGCCGCAAGCATTCGTTTATTGCCGTGAACTGCGGAGCGATTTCGCCGAACCTGATCGAGTCCGAGATGTTCGGGCATGAGCGCGGTTCTTTCACCGGCGCTGACCGTCAGCACAAGGGTTATTTCGAACGCGCGAACGGCGGCACGCTGTTCCTCGATGAAATCACCGAAATGCCGATCGAATTGCAGGTGAAGCTCCTGCGCGTGCTCGAGACCGGCATGTTCATGCGGGTGGGCACAACGAAAGAACTGGAGACCGACGTACGCCTGATTGCTGCTACCAATCGTGATCCGGAGCAGGCAGTGCTCGAAGGCAAGCTGCGGCTCGACTTGTATCACCGGCTCAACGTGTTCCCGATCAACCTGCCGCCTTTGCGTGATCGCGGCACGGACGTCGACTTGCTGGGCCAGGCGTTCCTCGACGAGCTCAACTCACGCTACAACACCAAGAAGACGTTCCCGGCTGCTGTGCGCGACATGCTCGCGTCGTATCCGTGGCCGGGTAATGTGCGGGAGCTTAAGAACTACGTGCAGCGCGCGTACATCATGTCGGGCGCCGAGTCGGACAGCACCGCGACCGTGCCGCTGCAGATCTCGCTAGCGAAGCCATCGGCGGGAACGGCTGTCACGATTCCATTCGGCACGTCGCTTGCCGATGCGGATCGCCAGTTGATCCTCGCCACGCTCGAGCAATGCGGCGGTGTGAAGACACGTGCAGCGGAGATTCTTGGCATCAGCCTGAAGACGCTCTACAACCGGCTGGTTGAATATGGCGATGACGCCGCCAACAAGGCAGCTATAAGCGAAGCCAGCGAAGTGGGTGATGCCGGCGCGGGCCGTTCCTGAGCCTTGCGTTTATCGCGGTAGAAAGTAGTGGATGAGTGAGACGCCCGTGTCATTGGGACTTCGAAAGATGTCCGCTTTGGACGGGCGATTTTCTTTGGTAAGCGCGAACGCAGCGCCGATAATGTTTGAAAGCCCTTGGTGGATTGGGAGAGGCACCCGGCACCCGGGGCATGGCCCTTGCTGCGACCGAATGGCTGGGCTCGCGGGCGATGCGGTACCTCGCCCACACAAGTGCCCGGTTCGAGAGTCCTTGGCCGGATCGGCCGCTGCGCCCGCGCTGCACTCGCGCTTGCGTCTTCGCTGCACCTGATCCGAACGAGTGTCATCATCATAAGATCCAGGGAGCCCGCCATGACCGATCTCACCCCGCTTCAACGCCAATCCCGGAACGTACTGCACGTATGGCAGGTGTTGCGTGTTTCACGATCGCCGCATTTGATGCCGGTCCACGCGCAGACACCGCAGCCGCCTGACCCGCCATTTAATCCCGACCCGCCGCCTCCTCCGTCACCGCAAGAGCCGCCGGACACGATTCCGGACCCGACGCGCGAGCCGCCGTCACCGCCGAGTCAGCCGATCGGCGATCCGCCTCCGGGGCCGAACGAAACGCCGCATGTCTCGGACAAATTGCATTGAAACCGCTGGTTAGCGGGCCATTGAACATATTTCATCGCCGCTGTAAGCATTACAACGTGTTAAGCAAGAATGACCGGATAGACGCGCTGAGTCCGGTTGTTCTTGCCGGATTTTGTTGGTTGGTTATCGTATTCGCCGCCGAACACTTCTCCGACGGCCTTCTTTCTGGAGGCACCCATGAGGCACCCCGCACTCCGTCGTTCAGCACGCCATTCATCGAAGCGTGAGCCGCGGCCTGATCCAGCCAAGATGACTCCACCCGAGGCCGCTGCTGTCCCGGCCGATCCGGCCAGTCCCGGCAACCTGCATTCGTCGCATGACCCGGCCGCGCAGAACCGCCCGGCGCCGGGCGTTCCGCCGGACGGTGACCATAACCAGGGTGGCATCCGGAAAGAAGGGCTCGATTACCAGCGGGATCTCGGGTCGGAGCAAGACGCCTGAATTGGGTTTGAAGCCGCCCGATTGCGCAACGCGCGCCACCATCAAAATCTTCTGCGCAAAGCATGATGGCCGCGTGTTTTTGTTCGCCTGTCACATTTATACACAATTTTTATTTTCCAAAATGTAAAAACGGCACGTGTCTTGCGTTGCTATGTCGATCAATTCGAACGAGCAACGACAACTGATGAGGTGAAGCAGTAATGAGCAGATTGATCGTGGTATCGAATCGTGTCGCGCCGATCCAGGAAGGCAAACCTGCTGCGGGCGGTTTGGCGATCGGCGTTCTGGACGCGCTGAAGGAGACAGGCGGTGTGTGGTTCGGCTGGAGCGGCGAGATTGTGGGTGAGGCCTCGGCGCCGGTCATCGAGAAGCGCGGCAACGTGACGTATGCGACCGTCGGGCTGACCCGGCGCGATTACGACCAGTACTACCGCGGCTTTTCCAATGCCACGTTGTGGCCGACATTTCATTACCGCAACGACCTGTCGCGATTTGACCGTGAGGAATACGCCGGTTACGCACGGGTGAACGAGGCGCTGGCCAAACAGCTCAAGCCGCTGCTCGAACCCGACGACATCATCTGGGTGCACGACTATCATTTGCTTCCGTTTGCGCAGGAATGCCGGGCGGCGGGCATCACGAACCCCATCGGGTTTTTCCTGCATATACCGTTTCCGGTACCCGAAATCCTGCGGACGGTGCCGCCGCACGAAGAGCTGATCAAGGCGATGTGCAGCTACGACGTCGTCGGATTCCAGACGGAGTCGGACAAACAGTCGTTTGTCGATTACATCGAGCGCGGGCACTTGGGGCATCTCAGTGAAGACGGGATGCTGCAGGCGCACGGGCGCATGTTGAAGGTCGGAGCCTATCCCATCGGCATCTATCCGGACGCCATTGCAAAGACCGCCGAGCAATTTTCGAATCGTAAACCGGTGAAGAGCCTGCGCGACAGTCTGCGCGGCCGCAAGCTGATCATGAGCGTGGACCGGCTCGATTATTCGAAAGGGCTCGCTGAGCGTTTCCAGGCATTCGAACGTTTGTTGCTGCATGCGCCGGGATGGCATGGGCGGGTATCGATGGTGCAGATTGCACCGCCAACGCGTTCCGACGTCCAGACATACCAGCGCATCCGCCAGAACCTGGAAGGGGAGGCTGGGCGTATCAACGGCCGTTTTGCGCAGCTCGACTGGACGCCGATCCAGTATTTGAACCGCAAGTACGATCGTAGTTTGCTCATGGCGTTGTTCCGCTTGTCGCAGGTCGGCTACGTCACGCCATTGCGCGACGGGATGAATCTCGTGGCGAAGGAATATGTGGCGTCGCAGGATCCGGCCGACCCGGGCGCGCTCGTGCTATCGCAGTTTGCAGGCGCGGCGGATCAGTTGCCGGGCGCGCTGGTTGTCAATCCGTTCGACCTGTCGCAGATGTCCGAGGCATTGGAGCGGGCGTTGTCGATGCCTCTCGCCGAGCGCCAGGCACGTCATACGGACATGATGGCGCCGTTGCGTGAGAACAATCTATCGGTGTGGCGCGACGCGTTCCTGACCGATCTGCGCAGCGTGACCACAGCTGCATCGATGACGAAGAAAGCGGTGCGCCAGGTCACGGAGGCGAAACGGCCGGCGCGTGTATCGAGTCAAGTATCAAGTTAAAATCTTCCGACAAATTCAGCCCCGCGCCGATAAACCGCCGCGGGGCTTTTTGTTGGTGGAATCGATGAGCGCGGAACAGGACTTGCGCGGTGGTTGAGACGTTCATCAGGAGGTGATCATGAGTGGAAGCACATTGGACCCGGATGAAGAAGGCGGCGTGGAGGTAGGCAAGGGACATGGGACCGGCGCATTGGGCCCAAGCGATTCGTCCGATAGCGGCTCTGACGTGCAGGGCGAAAAGCGTTATCCGGGCGATATCGAGGACGAACTCGATGCGCACGCGATCGGCCAGTCCGCAGCGGAGCTGAACAGCGACACGGACCGGTATGGAACGGGCGAGATGGCGTCCGCCGATGGTGACAACAATCTGCAGCCCGACTCGGACATCCTGCCGGATGGAGTGGACGAGACGCGGGCGATAGACGACGAAACCGCCGACCCGGACGGTGACGAAGCTGACGAAGACGTTTAGCCCAAGGCAAGCGCTCCAAAACGGCGCGCCCGTCAGGGCGCGCCGTTTTGTGTTCAAAAACAATAATAAGAAATACTAAGCAATAAGGCGACACTATTTAACACCAACTCGCACCAATTTTCATGCAACAGCCAAACCTCAAATCCGCGCTACCATCGCAAAAAGCAAAACTTGCGGGAGCGCCTTACCTTGAACACAGCAGCAAGAGACCAAAGACTGAAGTCCGTCTGGTCGTGGATCCAGGACCCGGTCGTCCAGTGGTCGCAGGACCACGGGCTGATGTTTTCTGCTGCGATCGCGTTTTTCGCGGCTTTCTCGCTGGCGCCGACGCTGGTGATCATCATCGCCGTGGCGAGCGTCTTTTTTGGCGCGGATGCGGTCCAGGGGCGTCTGTTCGGCGAAATCGCCGGAATCGTGGGTACCGACGCTGCGCACGGGCTGGAAGCAATCGTCGCCAATGCCTGGCACGCGGACATCGCGACGCGCACGGCGATCGTGTCGGGCGTGGGCGTGCTGGTCGGAGCCTCGGCGACCTTTTCGTCGCTCTATACCGCGCTCAACGTGATCTGGCCCGCGCCCATCACGGGCACTCGGGCCAGCATCATTGCCATTCTGCGGGTCCGCGCGATTTCCTTCGCGTTCGTCCTGGGCGCGGCCGTATTGATTATCGCGTTGCTCGTACTCGATGCCCTCGTGGTTCTGGTCGGTCAATGGGTGCTGGGCACGAGCGGGCCGTCCTTCCTGATCGCGGCGATAGCGCAGCGGGCAATTTCCCTGCTGATGATGGTGTTCGCGTTCGCGGTGCTGCTCAAATTCCTGCCCAGCGCGCGCATGCAATGGCGCGACGCCGCGCTCGGTGCTTTGACCGCAGCCTTGTTGTTCGAAGCAGGGAAACGGCTTTTTGCGTTTTATCTACAGCACGCGGGCACGGCGAATATGTTCGGCGCGGCGGGCTCGCTTGCGATCATCCTGATGTGGTTGTACTACTCGGCGGCGGTGTTCCTGCTGGGCGCGGAAGTGTCGGCAATGGTCGCCCGCAGACGCACGCAACGAAATTCCGGCTGGCGATAAAAAACGCCCCTGGAAATAGGCGAGGGGCGTTTTTTTGCAGCCAGCAAGCTGGAGCGTTTGCTTCAACCGCGACGTAATTCCGCAGGCGGCACCTTCATCAAATGGCGATACTTCGCCACCGTCCGGCGCGCCACGATCACGCCCTGGTCTGCCAGCATTTTCGCAAGGCTCACATCGGACAGCGGCTCGCTGCTGCTCTCCTTCGCGATCATTTCCTTCAGGAGCGCACGCACCGCGGCAGCCGAACAGGTACCGCCGCTTTCGGTGCTGAGTTCGCGCGGGAAGAAGTGCTTGAACTCGAAGATGCCTCGCGGCGTGGACATGTACTTGTTGCCCGTCGCACGGGAGATAGTGGACTCATGAAGTTCAAGTTCGTCGGCGACATCGCGCAGTACCAGCGGCTTCAACGCAATTTCACCATAGTCGAAGAACGCCTTCTGATGCGTCACGATGCATTCCGCCACACGCTGGATGGTCGTGAAGCGTTGCTGCGCGTTGCGGATCAGCCAGCGCGCTTCCTGTAGTTGCTGCGCCAGCGGCGAGCGGCTTGCGCCCGCGGACTGCGCGAACAGCTCGGCATACATGCGGTGAATACGTGCACGGGGCAGCACGGCAGGGTTAATCGTCACTACCCAGTTCTTCTTGACCTGGCGCACGATCACGTCGGGCACCACATAGTTGTCTTCCGCTGCGCCATAGTTCGCGCCCGGCTTGGGGTCGAGCTTGCGCACGAGCGCACAGGCAATGCGCAGTTCGTCCGCGCTGCAGCCAATCTTCTTTTGCAACTCGGCCTGCTCACGCCGCGCGAGCCGCTCGAGATGATGCGTAACGATCTCCAGCGCGACTTCGCGTCCTGGCGTTTCCGCGTCCAACGCGACGAGTTGCAATGACAAACATTCGGACAGGTTACGCGCGCCGACGCCGGGTTTGTCGAGCGATTGCACGAGCTTCAAAGCGATATTCAGCTCATCCGTAGACAACGCCGGCTCGATATCCACGAGCTCCGACAGTTCCTGCACATCCTGACGCAGATACCCATCATCATCGAGTGCTTCGATGATGAGTTGCGCCACTGCCCGGTCGCGATCGTTGATGGGATAGAGGCGCAGCGTGTCGTGCAGCGTTTCATGCAGCGAGGGTTCAATGCGAACCCAGTCGGCCGGGTCGGAGCCTTCACCATCGCCGTTATTGCGCGTCGAAGTCCGGCCGAACGGATCGGATGAAAACTCGTTCATCGAGTCCTCATGTGATTGCGAGTCGCTGTTGTCCGATGTGTCGGCGTTACTCTCAGCGCTCATGGGAGCATCGACGGGGGCGTTCTGATCAACGGCGGCAGGCGTGTCGGCCATGGAGTTGCCATTGTCAGTAGACAGCGCGTTGTCTTCCGCTTGCGTCTCGTCGTATTCGAGGAACGGATTCGTATCAAGCGCGTTGCGCAATTCCTGCTGAAACTCAAGCGATGAAAGCTGCAGCAGACGCACCGATTGCTGAAGGCGCGGCGTGAGCGCAAGACTTTGCTTGGTGCGTAGTTCGAGGGAAGGCGGCATTGCGTGTTGTTCCTTTGTGTTGGGACTTTCGTCTTGCGTGGGTCCTTAAGAGCAACAGTCATGCCATGTGAGCTGCCGGGCGCGTGAGCGCTAGCTATCAATACGATTTTCGTTTGTGGAAGGCACGTCCGGGCGCTCGATCAGCCGGCAAATGCACGCACTTTTTACACGTGCACGAGCAAAAGCACTGCGGTTAAAGAGAGGCGCTTCGGACCTTACGTCGTGGGTAAACATCGTATGGACAAAACAGCGCAGCGGCGTTGCCGGGTATCGTTTCAAGACGTCTTTCGACGTCATGTTTGCCGATTGCTACGGCCGGTGCGGCACGCTCCTTGCGTCTGACGTATCACTACTCGTGGCGTCTTCGGCGCTGCTTGTAAGAAGACGAGCGGGGCTTTGCAGCAAACAAGCTGCGGCCGTACGAGGCGGCCTGGCTCAAACAAGACAGCGGTAACGCCGCAGTTTTTTAAATCAACTAGAAGGAGCGTAAAGATGAAATCGACCCAAATCCTGAAGGCAGCCGGCAGTATCGCGTGTGTCGTGTTTGCGCTTAACGTCAGTGCACAAGCCGCCACGATGGCGACAGGCGCCTCCACGTCGATTGGTACAAAGGTCGATGACTCGGCAATCACGACCAAGGTCAAGGCGGAATTGCTTGGTGCGACGAACGTGAAGTCCACGCATATCCACGTTAAGACGCGTGCGGGCATTGTGTCGCTGACGGGTACGGTGCCCACCGCTGACGACAAGAGCGGCGCGGAAGACGTGGTTTCGAAGGTGGACGGCGTGGCATCGGTGCGCAACCACCTGAAGATCGTAGAGTAAGGGTGGGTTCGGAACTGGCAGCGTGCTCGCTGCCAGTTCTGTTTGTATCTGGTGGGTATCTTGTTGCTCGCAGCGCGGTTTTACGCAGTAATTAGTAAGAAGTCCGATATATATGGATGTTGAATGGTGTCAATCACTCATAACGGGTCTGGTCTTCGCTCAATCGCGTTGAACCGGTTCCCCAGGGAAAAGGAGATTTTCATGACTCAAACGAAAAAGTTCGCTTTGCTCGGTGCGTTCGCTTTTGCGCTCTCCGGCCCGGTGCTGGCCCAATCAGCCGGAGGCTCGTCAGGTGGGCCGACGGCCGGTGCGGGCGCGAGTGAAGTAGGTGGGCACGCTGGTGCTACTGCGGCGCCTACGGAAGGCGGTATGGCCGCTTCTGGAAGCATGGGCATGAGCAAGAAGGGCACGCACGGAACGAACTTGCACAAGCAGGATAAGGCTATGCACCTCAAGGGCGCCTCGGCTGCGGCGGCGGCATCCGCGCTGGGCACAAACGACAAGGGCCAGCCGCAATAAGCTGCGTTGTCTTTGGTCCGCGGGTTGAAAGATACCCGCAAGAACCCGCTGGCTGCGGCAGCAGCCGGCGGGTTTTTTAGTTTCCGTTTGTTGGTTTGACGAATATGAAAACCATTGAGGATGCCGAAGGGTTGTGCGAATTTATACGCGCGAATGTAAAAAAGCCGGTGCACCTTTCGGCGCACCGGCTTGCTTTCAGCGAACGTCCATTAATTACGGCTTGGCAGCGGCGTATTGGTCGCGCAGATCGCGAATGCGGTCGTGATTTTCGATAACGCCCTGGTATTGGCGCTCAACCACGGCGCGCACATCCGCGGGCAATTCCTTATCCAGCGCGTCACGATAGTTTTTCTTCGCAACGTCTTCCCCGCGCTCGCATTCCTCGAGGATCCCGTGATCGCTACGGTGGGTCACAGCCGACTTGATATCTACCCAGCCGCGATGCAGCGCTCCACCAACCGTGCCGCCGGTTTCCGGCTTTCCGCCCAACCGCTGCACGACATCCTGCAACTCGTGCGCACCGCGTGCACAGTCCTCGGCGCGGCCTGAAAACAGTTGCTTCAGGGTGACGTCCTTGGTGTCTTCAGCGGCTTTGCGGAAACCTTTTTCGCCGTCCTTCGACGTTTCAACCAGATCGTTCAGTACCGATACGATATTAGTGCTCATATGTTGCTCCTTAGAGTAATCGAAGATGGCCCGCGATCCCTTGTTTCCCCGAATCGCGGTCCTAGGCAGAGACGCAACGGCTGTGCCCGATACCCCGCTCTTTCGTCGTAGAGGGTCTATGGTTTTCGGGGGTAACGGGGTGTCATCAACCTCGCCAACGCTTCCTGGAAAACAGCGGCAATTAGTGGCATGTGCTTTGCTAATAGATCGCCCAAAATTGAATGTCGGAGGAGCAATGACCATTAATACGCGCGAGTATCTTGTGTTCGTCGCAATCGTCACATCTGCACTCGTGCTGCAAGTGCGTCAGCATCGTGATGAGAGTCTCACGGCGGCGGATGCGCAATCGACGCACGAAGCCCTGTGCAACCCAGCGACGTCAGCATTGAGAAATGGTCCTCTGCGCGCGAGTTGCGAGCCGGCGAACGACGTGCGAGGCGCAGGTGTCCAGCCGAAGGTACGGATTCAACTGTGGGTGTAATTCGTAGCGTTCCGAACATTCAAAGTAAATCGGGCCGCTCACGGAGCGGCCCGATTTACTTCAACCTCTGAACTACCCAAGCTTACGCACGCGGCGCCGCGAATTCCCGGACCGGCTCCGGTGGCTTGACCGGATCGAAGTCGGCCCAGCGGCCGTTGCGCCATTGGCCCGATGCACGCTCGACTTCCATGCCGCCCGCATCGCGAAGAATGGCTGCTGCTTGCGCCTGCAATTCCGGTCCAACATGAACCGCGACGACAACGCCGGAATGCCTTGCATCGAGGGCGTTAGCCGAGCCATGGTTTTCGGAAGTGGTCGAATCGGCAGCCGGGCGCTTGCCGGACTTTGCGTGCGACATGGCGCCGAACAGCGACCCGACATAGGCGCCTGCTCCGGCAGCAAGCACGGCGGCCAGCCAGGGCGCTTTGGTCAACACAAAAATGCCTGCACCGACGATCGCACCGATCACCGCGCCGATCGTGGCGCCTTTGCCCGCTCCCTTGCCTGCGTCCTTCGCGCCTGCGTCGGCATAGTGGTCGCCGCCCGTCTCGAGCCGTGCGTGCTGGCCGCTTGGGGCGACATAAAAGAGCGTGACATCTTCTTCGAGAAATCCGCCCGCAAAAAGACGCTGGGCTGCGGCTTCGGCTTTAGGAAAGGTTTGAAACCGTCCTGCAATGATCAGAGACATGAGGACCTCCGGGAAGCGTTTATTTCAGTGAACCGGTCGATGAACCGATTGAACCGATGACGGATGGAACGCGCCGCTCATTCCGGCTCCATGCCCGCCACGCGGAACAGTCCGCTACGTAATACAACGCTCTCTCCGCCATTGCTGTCAAGCGCTTCAGCGCACACCGAGCGGATCCTCGCGCGGCCCTGCTCGAACGCCGGCAGCAGGTCGTCCTCCCGTGCCGACGCAGCGCCGAAATGATCCTCGAGCGCTTCGGCGGAAATGGAACACACCACTGGCTGGCCGTCGATCAGCGCGACGAAATGAAGGGCGTAATCGTCGCCGTCGTAGGTGGGCGCAGTGTCGGGAAACTGGATGTGCATGGTGGAGTCCTCATAGGCTGGCCGAGACGGCGGAAAGGATGAGGCGAGCGGAGCGGAGGCGGCCGTCATGATGTCACGCCCTTGAGTTTGGCGAGCTGCTGGGCGATTGCATAGTGATGCTTGATGATAGGCAGCGCTCTGGCGGCAATATTTTTGAGCTGGGCGTTACCGCCGGCCTTGCTCTCGGTGCTAAAGACGGCGACGGCCTTTCGATGCCCGTCCACAGCCACCTGTGCGATGTAAGCCTTGTCGAAGTCCGCGCCATGCAACGACTCCAGGCTTCCCGTCACCGACGCGTCCGCGCTTGGCGCCGCCGTGATGCCTTGCCGCTGCGCAACAATATCGAGGTTGCGCGCGAGCCGGGTGTGATCCGCGATCATCCTTTGCGCGAAGCTCTTGACTTGCGCATCCGACGAATTCGTCAACGCCAGCTTGCTGGCCGCGATTTCGGTTGCGCCCGCCGTGCCTGCTTCCTGCACGAACTGCTGATCGGCCGGTGACAATTCGGGGTGGGGAGGGTCCGCGGCGGCCAATGGTGCAGACGCGGCGCTGGCGCCGTTCTCATGGGCCGGCGCCACCACATTGTCGTTTTGCGCGCTTGCGTTCATCGACACAAAACTTGCGGTGAGTGTGAGCGCTGCGAGGGCAGCGATCACGCCAGCACTGCGCCGCGGCAATCGTGGAGCCTTCGCAGCATGCAAAGCGTTCAAGCCTTGGCGCGTATTCGTCGGCATCGATTTCGTCATTCGGTTCTCCGTAGCCCATCGCAAACAATCTGGAATCCGGCAATCAAGCCGCTTTCTTCCGTTCGCTGAGCGCTTCGATGATGACTTTGTTGAACGCAGGGAGATCGTCCGGCTTGCGGCTCGTGATGAGATTGCGATCGCGATGGACTTCTTCATCGACCCAGGTGCCCCCGGCATTGCGAATATCGTCCTGCAGCGTCGGCCAGCTCGTCAGCGTGCGGCCGGAAATAATGCCCGCCGAGATCGGCAGCCAGCCGCCGTGGCAGATTACGGCGATAGGCTTACCGTCCTTGTCGAACTGCTTCACGATGTCTTGCGCCTTCGCGTCGACGCGGATTGCATCTCCGTTGACCACGCCGCCCGGCAACACGACAGCGTCGTAATCGGATGCACGCGTCTGGTCGAAGGTGGCGTCGACGTTGACCTTGTCGCCCTTGTCGGTGTGGACGAAACCCTGGATCTGTCCCGGCTTTTGCGAGATCACATGGACTTGGGCGCCGGCTGCCTTCAGTGCCTTTTGCGGTTCGACGAGTTCGGCCTGTTCGAAACCATCGACAGCGAGAATCGCGACCTTGTAACCAGCGAGGGAACCAGCCATGAAATAAGCTCCTTGGTGCATTGAACGAACCGGCTCTGAGAGTCGGAGCCAGGTTTGTTCAGGTCAGCAAAGGGTGTGCCTACAAGGCTGTAAGGCAGGGCGGTCTGAAAGCACCGGATGGGCTAACGTCAGGCAGTCGCAGGCGTGTTGCTGCGCGAAATGCGCATCAGGCTGACCATGGCCGCTGCGGCTGCGAAGCCCGCCGCGACGAACAGCGTAATGATCGTGCCGTGCTGCGGCGCAATGCCGAAGATCAACGCGACGAGTGCCGCACCGAGCGTTTGTCCCGAGAGCCGTGCGGTGCCGAGCATGCCGCTTGCGCCACCGCTGCGATGTCGCGGCGCCGAGGACAGCATCTGGCGATTGTTGGGCGACTGGAACAGACCGAAGCCCAGGCCGCACACTGCCATGCGCCACGCTATGTCGACGGGCGCGGGATGTACCCCGGTCGTCGCGAGCAGCAGCAAGCCGAGTGTCATGATGGCGAGCCCAATTCCACCGAGCGCCCCCGCTGAATATTTGTCGGACAGCATGCCGGCGAGTGGCGCGATGAATACGATCACCAGCGGCCACGGCGTCATCAGGAATCCGGTCTGGACCTGGCTCATGCCAAACGTGTCCTGCAACAGGAACGGCAGCGAGACGAAGGTCAGCATCTGCGCGGTGAACGAGCAGAAGGACGTGACAATGGACAGCGCGAACACCGGGATTCGCAGCAGGTCGATAGGCAGGAGCGGCGCGGCTTGCGTCAGTTGCCGCCGCACGAAAAAGTATCCGACTATGCCGGCAACAAGAAATTCGCCAAGCACGTACTGACGATGTTCTCCGTGACCAAGCCCGTCGACAGCCGTGATCGCGAGGCCGAACACCGCCGCGTTCATCAGCGCGCTGAGATAATCGTAAGGTTGCCGGTGTCCCGGCGTGCGCGGCAACGCTTTCCATCCGGCGGCGTACGCTGCGATACCGATCGGCACGTTGATCGCAAAGAGCCACGGCCACGTTGCGATCGCCAGAACGCCGGAGGCAATCGTGGGCCCTATGACCGACGAGATCGCCACCACGGAGGCGTTGATGCTGACGCCGCGGCCAAGATGCTCGTTGGGATAGATCATGCGCACGAGCGCCGTGTTGACGCTCATGATGCCCGCCGCGCCGAACCCCTGTATCACCCGCGCAATCGCCAGCGACGTCAGCGACCCGGAGAGCGCGCAGCCGAACGATGCAATGGTGAACAGCGCGAGTCCCGCCATGTACACCCGCCGGTAGCCGATCCGGTCGCCTAGTGAGGCGAGCGGCAGCAGCGAGACCGTGATGGCGAGCTGATACGCGTTGACCACCCAGATCGAGTCGGCGGGACTGGCGTTCAGGTTGCGGGCGATGGTGGGAAGTGCGACGTTGGCGATGGCGCCGTCGAGCACGGCGAGCGTAATGCCGAGTGCTACGACCAGGATGGCCCAATAGCGTTGAGGAAGAGGAAGGCCTTGTTCTGCGTCCATCGATAGGGAAGAGGAGGGGAGCGGCGAAGTGTAAGGCTCGCGCCTTTCATACGGGTTACTGGAAAAACGCGGAGGGCGGCGCGGCGCCAGGCAATCCGGCGCCCACCACCCCGAGTTCCGGCACCTATTTCAACTGATACAGGCCGGTGTAGGTAGCAGAATCGATTTCGTTCAGATGCACCATGAAACGCGCGACCGCGTTGGTCGCTGAGACGTCGAGCGACAGGTGATCCCCATTGAGCGCATGGATCCGGAAAATATACCGGTGCGGTTTGTCGCCGCGCGGTGGCGCAGCGCCGCCGAAACCGACCGTGCCATAGTCGTTGCGCATTTGCAGCGCGCCGGCAGGCAGCAGGCTGCCGTCGGCCTTGCCGGCATTCTGCGGCAGCGAGCGGGTGTCCACCGGGATATTCACCACGATCCAGTGCCAGAAGCCGCTGCCGGTGGGCGCGTCCGGGTCGTAGAGGGTGAGAGCGAGGCTCTTGGCCTCGGGCGGCACGCCGTCCCATTGCAGCGCGGGCGAGATGTTTTCGCCGTCTACGCCGAATGCCTGCTGATCGAACTCATGATTCTTCGAAAGATATCCGTTGGCCGCGAATTCATCGGACCAGATGCGAAAGTCAGCCATGGGAACGTGTCTCCTTTGATGAGGTTTAAAGGCGTTTGAGGAGTTTGATATCCCGGCACCTGCCGGCGTTCAGCCATTTGCGCAGGTGCGTCGAGGCCGCAACGCATGCGGCCCTTTCAACGCTTTCGTGCAGCAACCATGCCTGAACTCCTTCATTGTTGCTCAACGCCGAAACGTTTGCGTTACCCCGGTTAATTCCTTTCAGCTTATTTCCGCCACGTCTGCGCATAAAATGGCGAAACCGGAACATATCAAGCTTGATTATCGGAAAAGGATGGACATGCCGAACAACCAGGGGCGCGTTTTGCAGAGTGTGGCGACGGCATCGACGAGTGGATCGAACGTACCGGCGGACGATGCCGATATGTTCGACCTCGCGCCCGTTTCGCTGTGGCTCGAAGATTTCAGCGCCGTGCGCGAGGTGTTCGAAGGCTGGCGCGCGCAGGGCATTGTCGACTTGCGCGCTTTCCTGCTCGAGGACCTGACCCGGATTGCCGAATGCTCGTCGCGCATCCGGGTGATCAAGGTCAACCGGCGCACGCTCGCGCTGTTCGGCGCGAAGGATATCGACCATCTGGTGAGTAATCTGGGCGCCGTTTTTCGCGACGACATGCTCCTCACCCATGCAGACGAACTTGAGCAACTATGGTCCGGCAAATCGACGTTCGTCAGCAAGACGGTGAACTACACGCTCGACGGCAAGCGGCTCGACGTATTGCTGAAAGCGGTGATCCTGCCGGGCCACGAAGCAACCTGGGACCGCGTGCTGGTGACCGTGGAAGACATTACCGAACTGGAGGATGTGCGTCGCAAGGCCGCGCTAAGTGAGCTTTATGCGCGCGGCCTGTTCGAGCATTCGCCCGTTTCGCTGTGGGTTGAAGACTTCAGCAGTGTGAAGGCGTTGCTGGACGATATTCGTGAACGCGGCATTGTCGACTTCCGGACATTTACGAATGTTCATCCGGAATTCATCGAGCGTTGCATGCAGGAGATCCACGTGCTCGACGTGAATCAGCACACGCTGACCATGTTCGGCGCACTGGATAAAGCGGCGTTGCTCTCGCGCCTGGGCGACGTTTTCCGCGACGAAATGGTGGGCCATTTCCAGGAACAGCTCATCGATCTATGGGAGAACCGCCTGTTTCACCAGCGCGAGGTCGTCAACTATTCGCTGGAGGGGCAGCAGTTGCATGTGCATCTGCAATTCTCGGTGTTTCCCGGGCACGAAGCCAATTGGGATCTCGTCCTCGTCGCGCTCACCGACATCACCGCGCGCAAGAAAGCGGAAGCGTACCTCGAGTTTCTCGGCAAGCACGACGCGCTGACCAAACTCAAGAACCGCTCGTTTTACATCGATGAAATGAACCGGCTTGAGCGCAAGGGCCCGTTCCCGGTGACGGCCGTGGCCGTGGACGTGAACGGTCTCAAAGCCGTCAACGATCAACTCGGTCACGCGGCCGGCGACGCGTTATTGCGACGTGCGGGCGAAGTGCTCGGCAAGGCGGTGGAGAAGCCGAGCCACGCCGCGCGCATTGGCGGCGACGAGTTCGTGCTGCTCCTGCCTGGCATGGACGAACGCGGCGGCGCAGCAGTGATCGACAGCATCCGGCAACTGCTCGAGGTCAATAACCAGTTCTACTCGGGCATGCCATTGAGCTTCGCGATGGGCGCAGCCACCGCGCAGGACGGCGAGCGGCTGGAGGTCATGCTCCAACGTGCCGACGCCGCCATGTACGCAGAAAAGCGTGCACATTACGGCGGCCCGCCCGACTGAGTGCGGCTTAGTTCGGCACTTGGTTCGTCGCTTATTTCGTCACTTCGTCGATACCCTGCGTCAACGCCGGGCAAGCCTCACCAGTCTCTTTTGCGTACTCGGTGGGGTTATTGGTTTTCATTGCCGCGAAGCGATCGACCGTCGCTTGCGCTTCCGTGTAGCCGAGATTCCACTCGCCGTCGAAATCGGGCGCGGCGGGAAAACTCTTGCGCGTCATTACCTTGAACCTGTCGATCTTCACGCGGTCGATGTGGCAGATATCGGCGGCGCCGCGTGCAATGTTGGCGCTCGTGCGCACGCCTTCGGCAGCGAGACTTTGCGGTGACGGCTGTTGCACCGCGGGATGGCCTGGCGGCAGTGTCTGAGCGGGAAACGGATCTTGGGCGGGCGCATTTTGCGCGCTGGCGATCGATGACAGTGCACACGCGCCACCTGCAATAACGCATGCAATCAGGGTCGGCTTGAGCATCGAGTTGAAGGCCGACGCAACGCGGGTCAGGGCTTGCTTGTGAGTCTTTCGACGAGTCATTCTGTTCCTTGTGGGGGCGCGCAACCGGGGTCTTCAAAATCCTGCGGAAGTATAGCGAAACCGCGGCGAAGCCCCTTGAAACAAGGGTTTTCGTGAAGAGTCCCTCTGCGATGAACGCCCGAATGCCCATGCTAAAATATTTTCCAACCTAAGGCGCTCTGCACAATAAACGATGAAAACGGCAAGCAAAGTTGGAGCGCCGGGCCGTTCGGGTCATGTGCTTAAGGCACCGGACATCAAACGAAAGTACGACCCGGAACAAACCAAACGAAACATTATCGACATCGCGACCGAGGAGTTCGCGGCGATGGGTTTAAGCGGCGCACGGGTCGACGCCATTGCGGAACGCACCAATACAACGAAGCGCATGTTGTATTACTACTTCGGCAGCAAGGAAGGGCTGTACGAAGCGGTCTTGGAGGAGGCGTACGGCAAGATCCGCGCGCTTGAACAGTCGCTGCATCTCAATACCAAAGACCCGCGCGAGGGTTTGCGTGAGCTCGTCGAATTCACGTTCGACTTCCACGATAAACACCGCGATTTCGTCCGTCTCGTGACCATCGAAAACATTCATGGGGCGAAGTACGTCAGCCAGTTGAAGACCTTCAGGACGCGCAATGCGAGTGTGGTGAAAACCATCGCGGACCTGATCACTCGCGGCGTGGCGGCGCGGCAGTTTCGTGGCGATATTGACCCTGTCGATCTCCATCTGTTTATCAGTTCGCTGTGTTTTCATCGCGTCGCGAACCGGCATACATTCACCGCCGCTTTCGGGCGCGATCCATCCGGCGCGAGATCGCGGGCCCGGCATCGCCAGATGATTGTCGACGCGGTCATGCGGTTCATGCAGCGTTAAGTTGATCGGCAGTTGCGCTGCGCGAAGAACGCCCCGGCCAACATGCCACGAGCGGATTTAATGCGCTGCCCACGCTCCGATTCTGGACGGGTGAACTATGCTTTAACCATGGCAGTCGACCGAAAAGGAGGACGCCATGGAGGGTTTAGCGAATATCCTCGTCGGGCTGGCGGCGCTTGCCGCGCTCGCGATCGCCGTGCTGGCGCACGATTGGCGTGACGAATTCCGCGATCGCATGCTGCGCCGCCGCAGTCACGCCGGGTATGGCACGTTACGCGAGTGGTGGCTTCGGCACCGCCATTGAGCGTCTGCGTGACCGGTTTAAGAGCGGTCTTTCCTGAACGGACGAGCGGGGGCCGCCTGCAGGACCATGCGTGGCACTGAAGTTATCCGCGACTTTCGATCGGGCGTGAGTTCGGGCGCGGTATCGAGTGTCCGGTTGCCGGCCTCGCAGGCGTCGATCTGCAGATACAGCCGATGAATCGTCTGGAGCTGCGTGTGCGAAAGATGCGAGCTTCGCGCGAGCAGTGCAAGCCGTTCGCGCCAGTAGGTCGGCGGCATGATGGGGCACAACGCGTCGTCGAGCAGTGAACGCCGCAGCACCAGCTCTAGGTGCGTCAGTTCCTGGTCTGCCATCAGCGCGGAGGGCGCGCCCTGGAGTTTCATGTCGATGTCGAGGACGGAGGTCATCAATGCCTAACGGCATCGATGATTAAACCTTTAGCGAATTTCGGGTTGGTACAAACCCTTATTAGGCAGTTTATTGGATGGGTCTTTCCACTGCCCGGTCCAAGTCGGCGCGCGCCCGGTTCACCTTGCGCTCCCAGGCCGCTATGTTCAGCTGATCCGTGCCCTTTTTCCTGGCACGCTCCAATTCCGCTTCCCAGTCACGCAAACGATTCTTGGCCTCGGCCACGGCGCTGTCGTGGCGTCTCACTGCGTCTGCGCGTTTTTGCGCGATCGCGTCGGGCGTGCATTCGGCGTTGGTCTTGTTGAGGTCGGCTTGCAGGGCGTCGAGTTGCGCCGTGTTGTCCTGGTTCAGCGCGGTAGCCATCTGCCGTTCGAGGGCCTGGCGATGGGCATCGCAGGCATCGGTTTCCTGTGAGGCATGAGCGGTCGACAAACACAGGCTTAAGGCGACGGCGGCAAGCAATTTCATAGCGGAATCCGTGGCTGACGAGATTGGGCAGGGTGCAAACGGTACTTAATCGGTACTTAACTTGTACGAGATGTTCTTTTGTTCGGTCGGGACGGATATTGAATAACGCTCGCGCATTTATTCGTCCGGCCAAAGGTCGGCGTATTTTAACGAGTTTGTGGGGACCGATGGGAGCAATGCGATGGCTGGTAATGCCTTGTTCTGCGTCGATGCGGAACGCGTCTTGCGCGAACCTGTTTGGAACTGGCCAAACGTTTACATTTTTGCGAGGAATACGCCGATGCGTTTCGATTACAAGGGCTTTCACATCGACTGTCGCTCACGACACGATCAAGATGGCTTGTACTACGCGCAGGCTCGCATGATCCACATGCCGACAGCGGACGACGCGCATCCGGAAAAACACGAATCAGGCGATATCGATGCGTTCGATAACGACGGCGATGCCATCGCGTGCGCTCGGGCGTGGGCGCTCGACTGGTGCGACGAGCACGAAGCCTGACGGCGTCATCATGCTAGGATCGCGTCCTGCCAAGGGAGAAGCCATGCGTTATATGCACAATGAACATGTCATCGACGTGTTCGTCGAACAACGCGGCACCCGCTGGGACTGGTCCGTGCAGGCGGGCAGCTTGCCGCTGAAGACGAATGCCGGAGAGATGGCGCCGACCAGCAATGTCGCCGAAAACGAAGCGCTGCACTGGGCGAAGCGTGAGTTGAACCGACGCTTTCCGGTTGAGCCGGAGTGACGGGTTGTTGGTTCGAACTTGTTCACGCGTGCTGCTCCGCGCTGCTGCTCAACGCATGCGGAATGCGGGCTTAAAGTTCCTTGCAGCGGCGCCGTTAGTGTTGGCATGAATACTAAACAACCCACCCCAGAAGCCTCCCGCGATCTCATCCGAGCTGCGGGTGAAACGCTCGAACTGATCTGCCGCCTGCGTGGGGTTGATATCGAAGAGCTCTCCGATGACGAGCTCAACGAGTTCTTTTCCAATGCACTTGGCGATGACATCATCGGCCCCTGGTGAGTGGGAAGGACTGCGTGCGGGAACAGGAAGTCGCGCTGTGAATCCGCCATGGATCGCAGGGCGTGGTTTTGCAGGGTTTCAGCGACGCATTAAAGCGTCCTCGACCCGTACCGTTATTTCGCTTATGAAACTCGACAAGCTCTCTTATACCGATACCCGCATCGCACTAAATGCCGCCGACGAAGCGTTGGAATTGCTTTGCCGCCTGAGGCAGATTCCGCTCAATAGTTTGTCGGATGCGCAATTGGGCGAGTTCTTTTTCAATGCGCTTGAAGATGAGCTCGGTGGTGGGGCTTATATCGGTGGGCGAATCTAGGGATTGTTTTTGACGCCGATGTGGGCGGTGTTCATCATGCGCGTCGGGTGTTTTTACGCGAGGTGCCTGGGCGCAGACTGCTTACCGGGTATTACCTTGGCGTGCCGTGGTAAGGCTTGATGCGACTAATTGAAAATATCGCGCGTGTGGGTCTAAAGTTTCGTCAGTAGAGGCCGTTAGCGGATGCATGAACACGACCAACCCCACCGCCACCGCGTTTCGCAATCTCGTCATTGCTGCTGACGAGACCCTCCACGTGCTTTGCCGCCTGCGCGGTATTACGATCGACGATTTGTCGGAGGAAGCACTGGAAACGTTTTTCTTCCAGGCACTCGATGACGAATTCTGGATCGGTGCGCAGTAAGTCGGTGTGCGCCGCGGTAAGTAGCAGAGCGCACTGATATCCGCCGGCATCGGACGGCGGCTTCTCCCTTTCTTCCTTCTTTTCTACGCCAGCAGGTCAGGCCGTCGTGTGAAGCGCGGTTCGTCCAGCCACGCGACAAACTCATCACGCCACTGCTCGAAAGCGTTCTCGTCCAGGTCGAACACTTCATCGACATGGCCGGCGTCACGCAAGTAGGCGCCCACCACCTGACGCCCGTTCCAATAAGCAACTGCAAAATCGGTCAGGTCCGCGGTCACGCCGCGCGGCTGATCGCGAAGCAGCATGTTGAGTTGAGCCCTGAAAACGGTAAAGGTCGTGGCCATGGTCGGGTCCCGGAGAAAAATCGACACCCTGAGAGGCGAAACAGGGCTCGCTAAGAGTAGCGCTTTCCGGGGCCTTCGTGCAGTGGGATAAGCGGTCCAGGTCGCTTAAGCGCGCGGCTTGGCGGTGTTGGTGTCGGGATAGATACCGGCACAATGCCGCCGGACGATAGCGGCAGCGAAAAGCCCCGTAGCGCAAGGCTTACGGGGCTTGGAGATTCGGTGAGACGGTGTGGGATGCAGCGATGGTCCCCCCGGCAGGAATCGAACCTGCATCTAGCGCTTAGGAGGCACTTGTTCTATCCATTGAACTACGGGGAGATGGATATTTCAGTGGGCGGACCCAAGCCTTGAGGATACCGGCTTTGGCCTTGCCCAATGTACGCTTTCGGCTGATTTGCTTCTTCCTAAACGAAGCGCCGTGACGCACTGTGAACCTATGTATTTCTCGACCTTGCCGCCGAACAACGGTTTCGGGGCAAAGACTACGGCGTCGATTTTACCCGTCGCCGAACGCTGGCGAGCATAGATCCGGTGCAGCGGGCAG
This sequence comes from Caballeronia sordidicola, assembly GCF_000729995.1. Taxonomy (GTDB): domain Bacteria; phylum Pseudomonadota; class Gammaproteobacteria; order Burkholderiales; family Burkholderiaceae; genus Caballeronia; species Caballeronia sordidicola_A. Next base: position 26,728 of record NZ_JNFG01000032.1, read on the forward strand.
AGTATATCAAAGACGTTTAAATCCTAAGTGCGGCTCTGGCGTGGACGCGCGGCGTTCGCTCGAAACTCGTGGTGTCGCCGATCGTCCGGTAGATTGCGGAGTGACAACAGGCTGCGGAACGTTCCATCATGCGATGAAGCTTCCAATGTGAGGTCGCACTATGTGCTATTCGGCGCAGATCGTGGCGGACTACCGCAAGTACGTGAAGATGTTCGGTCCTGACATCGATATCAGGGAGTTCGCGCGACTCTACTGGGAGCGTGTCCAGGGCAGCGGCGCGAAGATTGCCAAGGGCATGGATGTGACCTTCATGAATCCGGAAACAGAGGATGAGCGCGGTATCAAGGAGCTGATCGAGCGATATGACTCAACTCAGATAACGAAGCTTGAACAGGAATTGTTCAAGCAGCGCACACGGCTCGCTGATGCAGAGCGCACACTCCAGACGAAAACCACAAAGGCGGCGATCGAGAGCAAACGGATCGGCGCTAGCAAGATCGATGGCACGATGCGCCGGCTCGACGACCTGCGTCGAACAGAACCAGCGGAGCGTGACTCGCGGATATTCCCCGGTCAATACGCTCCCGTCATGGTGATGGAGAATGGTCGGCGCGTCATTAAGCCGATGCGCTATCAATGCAGGCCGGCGGGCAAGCCCGCGATCTACGACGTGAAATACCCCGGAACCTACAACGCGCGGCGGGACAACCTGGAGGGTTTCTGGAAGGAGCTTTTTGGTTATACGCACGGCCTGATGCTAGTGACCGCATTCTACGAAAACGTCAATCGGTCTCGGCTCGAAAATCGCGTGCCGCTTGAGGGGGAGAAAGATGAAAACGTGGTCCTGGAATTCAGGCCTAACCCGCCTCAAGAAATGCTGATCGCGTGCCTGTGGTCGCACTGGAAAGGGAAGGGCGATCCTGACCTGCTGTCGTTCGCGGCCATCACAGACGACCCACCGCAGGAAATAGCGCTTGCCGGCCACGACCGCTGCATCATCCCCATCAAGCCTGAACACATCGACGCGTGGCTCAATCCAGATCCTGCGAACCTCGTGGCTCAGCACGCCATTCTCGACGACCGCAACCGACCCTATTACGAATACCGGATGGCGGCCTGAACCAGCTCGCTGTTATGTTGAGGATAGAACGACCCGGAGCGGTGCCGAACAAGCACGTTTCTCGGCACACGGGAAATGACCAAATGACTTTGGTCGTATCTGTTCGGCGGCGGATTGAACCGGTCGACGCAATCGTTTGCGGGAATTGTTCTGCTGGCGTTTCGTAGTCCAAGGTTTTTCTCAGACGCTCCTTCAATCGTCTCGCCACGGCATTGAGTTCGGCCTGTGCAATACACTGACAGGTCGGTACCTTGGACAAATACCGCCTCAATAGCCCGTTCGCATTTTCGTAGGATCCGCGCTGCCATGGCTGGTGGGGATCGCAGAAATAAACCTTCATATCAGTGGCCATGGTGAAACGTTTGCGCCCGGTCATTTCCGTTCCCCGATCCTATGTCATCGACTTATAGGGCGCCTGCGGTAACTTGTACGGATTCCTGATGAGTGCATTGATGACCGTCTCGCTATCCTCGCTGGGGATCTTAACCAGCATGACGTAGCGTGTTTGGCCTTCGACGCGCGCCGCTATCTGGCCGCTGCCACTACCGCACAGCAAATCGCCTTCCCAGTGGCCCGCTACGGCGCGGTCTTCAACTGCGGGGGGGCGTTCGCTGCTCGATACCGTGTCGCGAATCCTGCCGTCTTCTGCGTGTGGTGCCGCGAACGGCACATAGCCCGAGTACGCCGCCGGTGCTCCGGCAACTCCTTCTTCAGGGCACCACGTGCCTATATGAAGAGAGCGCGATAGAGACAGTCTCGTGGTAGTCCTCATTGTCCGGGTACGCGCGCTTGAGCCATCCGGCAATCTGCTGCGGCGAGCACTGCAGCAAATTGCCTGCCACGCTGTGCGCCAGCATCCGGTGCTCAATCGGTTCATCTGTGCGAATTCGTACGGAAGACTACACAATTTTCCGCCAAGGTTCGTAAGACGCGTATGAACTCGCATTTCGCTGTCAAAACAAGACCAAGAGAAAATAGATGACCGCATTGAATGACGCGTTGCCGCTCGACGGATTCTTACCGGTGAGCGTCGAGAGCGCGCAGGCACTGGCCGAATCAATGGACGATTCCGGCGTAGGGATACTGCATGATGTCGTGCCGGAAGCGATTCTCACGCAGATGCGCAGTTTCGTCGCTCAGCAGATCGAGCAGCATAGCGGCCAATATTTCGGCCTTGAAGGCGAGGCATGGATCGCCGATACCTGCCTCAATCCGCTATTTGAGGACGCGGGCTTTCGCGCGCTATTGCGATCTCTTTACGAACGGAAGATGCGCGCATCGCCGCCCAGCGACCGGATTTTTCCCGTTCTGCGCGGGCTGACCGGCACGCACGGGCTGCGTCACGCGCTCAACTTTCACTACGACTCGTATGTTGTAACCGTACTGCTGCCGATTTTGATCCCCAACGGCCCGGATGAACCCCGAGGCCATCTGATCATGTTCCCGAATTTACGCGAAGCGAGGCGCTTTGCGATTGTCAACATCCTCGAAAAACTAATGGTAGAAAGATTGCTGAAGCGGACGTGGCGTTTGCCGCGCGTGCAACGATGGCTTTCAGCGAAAATCGTGCCGCTGACGCCGGGCAATCTCTACTTCTTCTGGGGCATGCGTTCATTCCACGCGAACGAGGCCTGCCTGCCGTCCAGCGTACGCTGTACCGCACTGCTGCATTTCGGTGATCCGCACGAGGGCAATGTGTTCAAAGGTATCTCCCAGCGTTTGCACGTAATGAGACTGCGGCGCATGGCGCGAGACTAGGCCTTCGCAAGAAGTGGCGCCACGTCGGCCTGAATAGGAGCATCGCTGATGCTGTTGGGGATGTTTGCGTGCTGCAGATTTTCTATAGCAGCGAGTAGAGGCCTTATCTGATTGTCCGTGGCGACGCCCTGCAAAGTCGCTTTGACGCGAGGTGCCCCACGACAGACTCCCGCAATCGACCGCCACTGCCCAAAAAACAGCCACAAACGCCCGACTACAAAATCCAAGGCGCGTTGTGTACGCAGCTTCGACCTACGAAGAGCTCACGCCGTAAGCACCTGCCCTTGCCACTATCGCCGCCAAAACAACCGGCAGCTCGGCGGGTTTCACAAAGTGATGGTCAAACCCTGATTTAACCGACTCGGCCAGATCCGCCGGCCCAGACAGAGCCGACACCGCCACCAGCAACGGAACCACACCAGCCTTGAGTTTCCGGATTGCCCTCGCCACTGCCCAACCGTCCAGACGGGGCATCTGGATATCGAGAACCACTATCCTCGGATGCCAGGCACCGTATTCTGCGAGCGCGTCCTCCCCATCTCCCGCGGTTCGGATTTCGTAACCGTACGCCTCGAAGAACAGCACGTAAGCCGCTAACAGATTCGGGTCATCATCGGCGATGAGCAGCCGGTCCGGCTTCGCAATTGACATTTAGTTTTCTCCGCATTGCTCCTAATGCGCAGCAATTCGAAGGCCTAATAGAATTATGTGAGCAACATGCGCGTACCATGAGTTCAGCAAATACTTCAAAAGACTCTTTTCGTTGGAGCAGACATGCGGCTGGCCGACTTCATTTTGCGCGACATGGAAACGATCCTGGAACAGTGGGAGGCGTTCGCTCTCACCCTGTTCCCAGCAGCGGCAAGCATGAAATCGCTGGAATTGCGGGACCATGCGCAACAAATTCTGGAGGCTGTAGCCAAGGACTTAACGACCTCCCAGACCAGGGAAGCTCAAAGCGAAAAGTCGATGGGCCGCGCCCCGCAACTGATCGGAGCCTCGGAGACCGCTGCACAGACGCATGCGGTCCTGCGCGCGCGCAGCGGCTTCGAAATCAACCAACTGACCGCCGAGTACCGCGCACTGCGTGCAAGCGTTCTTCGGTTGTGGATGGACGCCTGTCAGCCCAAGACGCCCAATCCCGATGACATCATGCGATTCAACGAGGCTATCGACCAGGCGCTTGCCGAATCGATCAGCTTTTTCAGTGCCCAGGTAGACCAGGCTCGTAATCTCTTGCTTGGCATGCTTGGGCACGACATGCGCAGTCCGCTCCAGACCATTCAGATGACAGCGGGCTATCTGGCGGCGCTGAACGCGGGGGAAAAGGTGTCGGGAGCCGCGACCCGTTTGATCCACAGCGGCGCTCGCATGCAAGCGCTGCTGGACGATATGCTCGATTTCAATCGAACCAAACTGGGTTTGGGTATCAATATCTCTCCAACCAACGTCGACTTGGCCGATCTGTTTGCCGACGAATTGAACCTGGTGCGGGCAGCGCACCCGGACCACCAGATCGATCTGGAAGTGGAGGGGGACTCCCAGGGTGTCTGGGACGGCCGGCGTTTGCAGCAGTTGCTCGGCAACCTGGTCCTGAACGCGATTAAGTACGGAACGCCAGACGCGCCGGTAAGGGTGACAATCACCGGCGAGGAGCAGGAAGTCCGTTTCGAGGTCAAGAATAACGGGAACGCCATCGAGCAACAGGTTCTGGATCAGATCTTTGATCCTCTCCGGCGAGGCCCGGATCAAGAGAACAAATATGACGCAGACGGCAACTTGGGGCTCGGGCTCTATATAGCGCGTGAGGTTGCCAAGGCCCACGGCGGTGGCATCGACGCGCGATCTGACGAGGCCGAAACGGTGTTCGCTGTGCGTCTGCCGCGTCGCAAATAATGCGCGGCATGTTTTCGGCGCTGACTTTCTAAAGGACGTGACGATTTCAACAGCAAGACCGTTGCCTACATCGCCACGACTTGATCCAGGCGGGTATTAGTGCGCTTTAGCGGACGCGGGCTGTCTGCCTTAATTCAGCCCGCAAGGAGGACGTAGCCATGCCCACATCTGTATTGCCCTTCCGCTTTTGCCCCAGACCGATACTGATTCAAAACGCACGCCGCTTTGCTTCAACGCGAAAAGCGGCGTGTCAGTTTAGCTCGCAGCCCTGAGCGCCTTGGCGAGTTCAGCCAAAAGGTACGGTTTGACGACGAAGGTGAAATCGTCGATGCGTCCATACTGCGCGCGTAATGCTGGAAGCGGATAGCCCGACGCCAGTATCACCTTGAGATCGGGACGGAGTTCGCGCGCCAGGCGCGCCAGTTGAATACCGCTCATGCCCTTCGGCATGACTACGTCGGTGAACAGGATGTCGATATCGGAACGGCGCTCCAGGATCGCCATTGCGTCGACGCCGTTGGCCGCAGTCGCGACCTCGTAGCCTATGCTGCGAAAAAGCTGCCCCGCCGCGTCCAGTACGTCCGGCTCATCTTCCACTATCAGGACCGTATCCACGCGCTCGTCAGCCGCGACAATCCTGTCATCTGGCGCGCCTTCAACCACGGGCAAGTACATGCTGACGGTCGTACCCTTGCCCTCTTCGCTGTCGATCACGACGTCGCCACCGGACTGGGCGATGAATCCATAGACCTGGCTCAGGCCCAGCCCCGTGCCCTTGCCAATTTCCTTGGTCGTAAAAAACGGCTCGAACGCCCGTGCCACCACCGCCGGCGGCATGCCGGAGCCGGTATCAGAGACAGAAACGCAGACGTAAGCACCCGGCGCCAGATTTCCCACCTCCCCAACACCCAAATGCACACTCTCGACGATGACCTCCAGTTTTCCGCCATCGGGCATCGCATCGCGCGCGTTGACAACCAGGTTCAGCAACGCCGCCTCGAAGCGGGCGGCATCCAGCGAAACGGTCCCGGCGTCACGCGCCGGCCGTATTTTCATCTCGATGGCGGAATTTCCCGCGCGACGAAGCACGGGTTCGAAACTGCTGATCACCGCGTTCAGGTCATAATTTTCGACCATGAGCGGTTGCTGACGGGCGAAAGAAAGCAGTTGCTGGGTCATGAGCGCACCGCGATCGACGGCGCGCCGCACGGCATCCAGTACTTTCTTGTCGGCGTAACTTTGCGTTCGCGTGGCCAGCACATCCACGCTGCTTGAGATGATCGCCAGCAGGTTATTGAAGTCGTGGGCAATGCCCCCGGTGAGCTGGCCGATCGCTTCCATTTTCTGCGATTGGAAAAGCGCTGAATTGGCCCGCTCAAGGGCTTCCAACGCCTGCTTTCGTTCCGTTATATCCCGCGTGACCTTGGCGAATCCCAGCAGTTTTCCCGCCTCGTCGTGGATCGCGTCGACAACGACGTGCGCCCAAAATCGCGTTCCGTCTTTCCGTACACGCCAGCTTTCCTGTTCGAACCGCCCTTCGGTTGCGGCCGTTGTCAGAGTCTGAGCAGGCAGACCTTTCGCCCGGTCTTCTTCGGTATAAAAGACGGCGAAATTCGAACCGACGATTTCCTCTTGCTTGTAGCCCTTGATGCGTTCGCCGCCAGCATTCCAGTTTGTGACCACGCCCGTCGGGGAGATCATGTAGATCGCATAATCGGTCACGCTCTGAACGAGCAGGCGGAACCTGTCCTCGCTTTCGCGCAACGCCTCTTCGGCCGCTTTACGCTCGGTAATGTCGCGCGTGATCTTGGCGAAGCCGATCAGCTCGCCTGAGGGACCCCAGATCGGATCGACTACGACGCTTGCCCAAAAACGCGTGCCGTCCCTTCGCACCCGCCAGCCTTCATCTTCGAACTTTCCCTGTTCGCGGGCGGTTTGTAATGCCCGCGTCGGCTTGCCCGAGCGCCGGTCCTCCTCGGTATAAAACAGGGAAAAGTGCTGGCCGATGATCTCGTGCGCAGCATACCCTTTGAACCGTTCCGCCCCGGCGTTCCAGCTGCTGACAATCCCTTCAGGGTTCAGCATGTAGATGGCGTAATCGGTGATGCCCGTGACGAGTAGTTGAAAGCGCTGTTCCTCGCTCAGATCACGGATCTTTCCGCACTCTTCAGATTTCATTATTTTAGGTCCACGTGTTCTAGTGGAGATGTAATCAAAGGGTGCTGCGTCGCAAAAATCGGCGCACGCTATTACCTTTGTATTCTAGGCAAGGCGAGCGAAAGATTCATATTAACCTCAAAGACCTCAGGATCTCAGATACTGCAATAAACCGTGCCACGCAGCTTCCTTTTCAGTGCCCGGTTGCGTCAGGGCTTCTGCGATCGACTGGGAATGCTCTCGCGAACGAAGCGGATTGAAGCCGTCTTCCTCTTGCCGTTCGATCAAATTCGGGTTCAGAACAGCGCTTTTTTCTGACGTTTAAAACGAAGGGTGCCAGGCACGGCGCTCGAGCGGGGAAGACGCAATCGATCACGGCCGTTATGCCGGTCGCGATACCTACGCTGCCACAATCGGGCTCGCTGATAACGAGGGAAGGGCTGACATGCCCCCGCAAAAAACGGTCAGGTCGGTTTCGGTGAGTCCTTCGTGACGTCGGCCGTCTCGTCGCCCGTGGAGACCGCAGAGACGACGCGATTTCGTCCCATGGCCTTGGCCGAGTAGAGCGCTGCGTCGGCTCGCGCCATCAGGTTTGCCAGCATTTCATTAGCTTGATATTCGTCCACGCCGGCACTGAAGGTGCACGTCAGTTCTCCGTGAAGCACGGATAGCGTCGACGCGGCCAGATGCAGGCGCAAACTGTTCACCAGCGTGAGCGCGTCCGCCCTGGTTGTCTCAGGGAACAATATCGCAAACTCTTCCCCGCCAAGCCGCCCGAAAATGTCTCCTCGCCGGATGCCCTGCGACACAATCGAGGAAAAGTGAGCGAGTGCGCGATCTCCGGCCGCGTGGCCGTGAGCGTCATTGACTGCCTTGAAGTGATCAATGTCGAGGATTGCAACCGCGAACCGGGATTTTGTGCGGTTGGTGCGCTCCAGCTGCAACTCGGCCTGAGCCATGAACTCGCGCCGCACGAGGGCGCCAGTCAACTCATCGATAGCCGCCAGCCGCTCCATCCTCTCCGCCATGCGGTCATAGGCAAGCATGAGCGCGCCGATCGAGAGACACGGCAGGGTGACAATGCCGAGCGCGAGAAACGCAATGGTCATTGGCGTTGGCTCGAGAAACCGCGTGTGATGTTCCCAGCCAAGGCCAGCAGCGAGCCCGCGAGCAATATGAACGAACCCGCCGACTGCGGCGACAATCGCGACGAACTGGTAACTGTATCCCGGTCGATGCAGCGGCCTCTTCGTATAGGTGGTCCAGGCCACCATCAGACGGACATAGGCGAGGAAGCCGGACATCACGACAATCCGGGCATCCGCATTCGGCGAGAAAAAGCTCCAGTGGACAATGCCGGCCACCAATAGCACGAACGCCACAACTTCATGGAGCCGCGAAGGTCGAAGGCCGAAGAATAATCGGCAACCCTGCAGTACGAGGAATGCGGCGCCGGCGAATAGGGAACTTGCGAATACGACCGTGAGCGGTGTCGGTGAACTGTCACTGAACGCCAATGCGACAAGTGCGGCCACAATCAGGACGTTTGCACTGATCCAGCGAAACAATCCAGGTATCCTGGACCGCACCAGCGAGCCGAATACGACTGCGCTGATCGCGCCGGACATGATTCCGACAACGTAGAGAGTGACAGAACTGAACATAGGTTTTCAGTAGGCAAGGTGACCGAAAAGATCCGCGCGAGGCCGAATAGGTTAAGCGCCTGACACTCTCGTTTTCGCGTTGTACGAAGGTGCTGAACGACGCCGCCGAGGCTGAGATAATACGCTCTGGCACTAAATCTTCATAGAAATCTGCGGCGATCCAGCGTTCGCGCGCGCTGGCGGAGCGGCATTTGTTCACAACGCTGGAATCAGCCGGGACTAGCCGGCGTGCTCCGCTCGAATTCTCCTGGCCGCGCACTGAGCGGAGCGCCGTTCTGGCTGTCAGCTGCTTTATAGCTTTGGCGCAGCGTGAAGCAGCGGAGCGGGTTGGCGCGATGGGTTTGCGCGACCGCTCGAATCAGGTCTGCTAAAGAAGTGCTCGAGCAAGGCGGGAATGACGGGCTTGGGAAGTCGGGAATCTTGAGGCAACAACCTAAAGCGCCGACTGATCGCCGCACACGCGAGTCGCGGCTCCAGGATTGCTGCCGCGCGCAAAACCCGAGATCAGGGTCAACGCCGTTCGCAACATATCGTCGGACACTGTGCTGTCTTTTGGCCGCGCGAATGGTTTGATCGTCTTGTCCGTGCACTCGTTGCCCCTGACGCGGTCGCTCGGCGGCGCCGCGCTGCGAATGACGTTATCGGCGGCGACGTTTGCGAACACGCTCCCGCTGGCTGCCAAAGCAAATGCAGCAACCCAGTGTTTCGTCCGTTTCATGCCTTCTCTCACCGGTCGATTAACAAGCAGAACTGGCGATTATCGTGGCCAACTCATAACGGGGTCAACTGAGTCACGCCGCACCCCGCTGCATTGACTCATTCGTCTGGAATAACCCGCTACTTCATCCGATAATACAAATGTCACCCGGCTCCCGCCATGACCGAACTCGAAACCTCTGTCGTCGTGTTCTTGTGCCTGCTCGCGGCCACGGGGCTTGGCGTGATGGTGCGCCCGCTGCTGCCTGAGGAACACAAGGCGCATGAAACCGTGCAATTGCTCAAGCTGGTGGTCGGCATGCTGGTAACGTTTGCGGCGCTCGTGCTGGGTTTGCTGACGGCATCGTCGAAAACAACCTTCGATACCACCACGACCGACATCCGTACCTACGCCGCCGCGCTGATCCAACTCGATAACACCCTGCGCGAGTACGGCCCCGATGCCGACGTTCCTCGCCGGATCCTGCGCGCCTACACGGCGGCCGCGATTGCGTCCACCTGGGCGCAGGAACCGCCGCCTCCCGGCGACTATTATGAGAAGACGCTGGTGCCGGGCACAGGCACAGACAATCTTGACAGCCGCGCGCTGGGCGCCATGCTTGAACGAGCGCAACGATACACTCGCGCGTTGCAGCCGACGGATCAGTTCCACCAGAAGCTTGCCGAAGAAGCGCAAGACCGGTTTGACCGGCTGATCCAGCAACGCTGGAAGATCGTGGAGGAAGCGCGCGGTTCGGCTTCGTCGCCGTTCGACCGGATTCTCGTCTTCTGGCTGCTCGTCATCTTCCTTTGCTTCGGACTGATCGCACCACGTAACGCACTGGCGCTGGTTACGATCATGCTCGGGGCGTTATCGATAGCGTCCACGGTGCTCGTGATCCTCGATCTCGACACACCGTTCACGGGTTCCATCCTCGTGCCGAGCCAGTCGATGCGCGACGCGCTTGCTTATCTCAGCCGCTGAAACGCTTGACGCTTAACGTGACGATTAACTTCCCGCCCAATTTTCTGATGCCATCCACGCTCTACACTGACCCGCGCCTGGTTGCGCTGTATGACACCCTGAATCCCTTCGCCGCCGATACCGACTTCTACCTGGCGTTGGCTGCAGGCATGCAGCGCGTGATTGATCTCGGTTGCGGAACGGGTTTGCTCGCGTGCGAACTGGCGTCGCGGGGGCATCGGGTGATGGCGGTCGATCCCGCGCCCGAGATGTTGCATGTGGCGCGACATAGGCCGAACGGCGATAGCGTTCAGTGGATTGAAGGCGACGCTCGCGCGCTCGCCTTGCTGCCTCCTGCCGACCTGCTGGTGATGACGGGCCACGTCGCGCAAGTTTTTCTCGACGACACCGCATTCCTCAATACCCTCAAAGCCGCCCGCTACGCGCTGCGCGACGGCGGCACCCTGGCGTTCGAGAGCCGTAATCCGGCCGCGCGAGCGTGGGATTTCTGGACGCCCGCGCAATCACGCAGGTTGATCGAAGTGAACGGGGTCGGCGAGGTGGAGGTGTGGCAGGACGACGTGAGCGCAAGCCCGGAGTCGGGTATTCGCTTCAACACGTATTATCGATTCGAGGCGACAGGCGAGACGCTGACGTCCGCGAGCGAACTGCGCTTTCGCACTCAGGACGAACTCACCGCGCAGCTCGAAGCCGCAGGGTTCCGCCACCTCGTGTGGCAGGGCGACTGGGATGGAGCAGCGGTATCGGCCGCGAGCCGGGAACTAATTGGGGTCGCGCGCTGAATCGACGAATGCAACGACCTGATCCTGCAGCCGGATCAGAACTCGACCGCTACGAAATCGTCTTTGCCGACGTCGCACAGCGGACAACGCCACGTATCCGGGATCTCGGCGAAACGGGTTCCGGCCGCAATGCCTTCTTCCGGCAAACCGTCTTCTTCGTTGTATATCCAGCCACAAATCAGGCAAACCCAGCTTTTATATTCTAAAACTTCACTCACGACAGACTCTTTTTTCTCGTTCGACAAAACATCGTTAAATATTCGACTCGGCGGCTGAATGCCCGAAAGTTCGCCTTTCGGGCGCACCGCACGCGGTCGCCGAAACATTCGGCGACCCGCATAGTACCGGAATGTCGGAACCGGTTCATCGAAGTGGAACAGCGCCGGGGCAGCGTAAAAGCATGGATCTGCGTGATTTCTTATGCTCGGTGTATCCTCTCCCCGGCGGTTTTTGAGTCCTTTGCGTGGCGTCTGGAGGATCGTGCTGCGTCGGACCAAGCGCAGCGCGTGTTACGCCAAGCATGTCGCACGAAACCGTTTTGGCCTGCCCGGTAGTTGATCAGGCAGCCGCATTCTCTTGGGAGCAAAAAAATGATGTTCAAGAAACTGTTGTCGGGAGCGGTGTTGTCGAGCGTTTTCCTTGTGGCCGTTGCGGTGCACGCGCAGCAAGCCCGGGTGTTTTTCGTCGAACCGAAAGACGGCGCGACCGTCACAAGCCCGGTGCATGTGGTCTTCGGCCTGGAGGGCATGGCGCTCGCGCCGGCCGGCGATAAAGACCCGCAAAAAGGTCATCACCATCTGCTGATCGATGCAGGCCCGATGCAAAAGGGTCTCGTGATCCCAATGAACGATAAATCGCTGCATTTCGGCAAGATGCAGACGGAAGCGGACGTGACGCTGCCCCCGGGCGATCACACGCTCACCCTGCAATTCGGCGACGGCGCGCACCAGTCGTTTGGACCGGAAATGAGCCAGACGATCAAGATCCACGTGAAATAAAGATTGTTGTGCCGGATTTCACCGATCGGGGCGAGGCCGCTCTGGGACTGGCGCTCATCTCAAAAACGCGGCGCGGCCGCGTTTTTTTTGCGGCTTATTTTTCAACCTACTGCGCCGCTCGCCTTGTCCTGATGGCATAGGACCTGTAAGCGGCCTCCAGGCACGCCGGTCAAGACCGGTACAATGGCCCCTTCCAGTATTTGCACTTTTCCGGCTGCCTCCCATGTCGCTTTATTCCATTTCGAACGCGCAACTCGCGTTCGGCCACGTTGCGTTGCTCGATCACGCTGACTTTTCACTCGAAGCGGGCGAACGCGTCGGCCTGATCGGCCGTAACGGCGCGGGCAAGTCGTCGCTGCTGAAGATTATCGCCGGACTCCACAAGCCGGACGACGGCCTCATCACGCGGCAAAACGAGCTCACGACCGTGTACGTGCCGCAGGAACCCGAGTTCGACCTGGAGGCGTCGGTGTTCGACGTCGTCGCGTCCGGCTTGTCCCACGAGCGGGAGTTGCTCGACGAATATGACGTCGTGGCGCACAAACTCGCCGATACCCCCGAAGGTCCCGAGCACGACGCGCTGCTGCATGACATGAACACGCTGCAGTCTTCGCTCGACCTGCACGATGCCTGGAACTGGCAAACTCGCGTGGCGACCACGCTGCAGCAGATCGGGCTGGACGGCGACATTCGTTCGGGCGCGCTCTCGGGCGGCATGAAGAAGCGCGTGGCGCTGGCGCGTGCGCTGGTCGTGCAACCTGACGTGCTGCTGCTGGACGAACCGACCAACCACCTCGACTTCGACGGCATTCGCTGGCTGGAAGAAATGCTGGTCACGTTGCGCACCGGTTTGCTGTTCATTACCCACGACCGGGCTTTTCTCGACAAAGTAGCGACTCGCATCGTGGATCTGGATCGCGGACGCTTGCTGTCGTATCCGGGTAACTACACCGCGTACCAGACGCGCAAGGCGCAGCAGCTTGAGATCGAACAGGTCGAAGCGGCCAAGTTCGACAAACTGCTGGCGCAGGAAGAAGTGTGGATTCGCAAGGGCGTGGAGGCGCGGCGTACGCGCAGCGTTGGGCGTATTGCACGGCTGGTGGAAATGCGCAATGAGCGCGCCGAACGCCGCAACGTGCAGGGCAACGTGAAGCTGGACGTGGGTCAAGGCGAGCGCTCGGGCAAGATCGTCTCGGAACTGACCGACGTGACGAAGAAATACGGCGATCGAACGATTGTCGACAACTTCACCGCGACCGTCATGCGCGGCGACAAGTTCGGGTTTATCGGTCCGAACGGAGCTGGCAAGACTACGCTGCTCAAGATGATTCTTGGCGAACTCGCGCCGGACGAAGGCACGGTGCGCACCGGTACGAACACGCAGGTAGCGTATTTCGACCAGATGCGCGCGCAACTCGACCTCGACAAGACCCTCGCCGACACCATCAGCCCCGGCAGTGAATGGGTTGAGGTGAACGGCGTGAAGAAGCATGTCATGAGTTATCTCGGCGACTTCCTGTTCGCCCCGGAGCGCGCGCGTTCGCCTGTACGCTCGCTGTCGGGCGGGGAACGCAACCGGCTGCTGCTCGCGCGTCTGTTCGCGCGGCCCGCGAACGTGCTGGTGCTGGACGAGCCGACCAACGACCTGGATATACAGACGCTCGAACTGCTGGAAGAACTGCTCACCGATTACGACGGCACCGTGCTGCTGGTGAGCCATGACCGCCAGTTCCTGGATAACGTTGTGACGTCGGTCTTTGCGTCCGAAGGCGGCGGCATGTGGCGCGAATATGTGGGCGGCTTCACCGACTGGCAGATCCAGCGCGAACGTTCGGAGAGAATCGCTCTGGACGCCGCCCGTGACACGGCGAAGCAGGCGAAGAAGGAAGACGGCCCGAAGGACAGCGGTGCGGGGCGCAATTCGCAGCGCTCGAACAAATTGCCCTATAAGGAAGTGCGCGAGCTGGAAGCGTTGCCCGCGCAGATCGCGGCGCTCGAAGCCGAGCAGAAGTCGATTGCTTCAAAGCTCGAAGATGGATCGGTGTACGCGAAAGATCCGAAAGAAGGCACGCGGCTGAGCGCGCGGCATGCGGCTATCGACGAGGAATTGCTGGTCGCGCTCGAACGGTGGGAAGAACTGGAAGCAAAGCGCAAGTAAGCCGGTCTTCGGGACTGGCGTCTTTCCCATATCGAAAAATTTGTCGGAAACAGTAAAATACGTCGCGTTTTCGGGCGCACGGCCGCGAGCAGGATTTGCGAAGGATTGCCACGGTTACACCGTGGTGACACCTTGTAGTGAAACGCTGTAGTCAGGCGGGAGGCCGTCGCGGTTCCAGGTTAATAACGCGCAATCCGGCGCGGCCGGCCTAGTCTCGGTTGGCCGGGTTGGCCCGCTATGTTCACGCATTCGCCGGTTGTCCGGCGTGGCCGCTCTCTGAATTCCGCTACCGGATTCGAGCCGCGGCCACCCGGACCGCCGGACCCACGTCCAGACATGTCCACGAAAAAACCCAGCGCCGCCGACGGCGGCAAGAACAGCGGATACAGCGAAGCATCGATCAAGGTGCTCAAGGGCCTCGAGCCGGTCAAGCAACGGCCCGGTATGTACACCCGCACCGAAAATCCGCTGCACATTATTCAGGAAGTCATCGACAACGCCTCCGACGAGGCGCTCGGCGGCTACGGCAAGCAGATCACGGTCACGCTGCACGCCGATCATTCGGTGTCTGTCGAAGACGATGGACGCGGTATCCCGTTTGGCATGCATCCGGAAGAAGGCGTGCCGGTCGTCGAGATCGTGTTCACGCGCCTGCACGCAGGCGGCAAGTTCGACAAGGCCGCTGGCGGCGCGTATACGTTTTCCGGCGGCCTGCATGGCGTGGGTGTCTCGGTGACGAACGCGTTGTCCACACGCATGGATGTGACCGTGTGGCGCGACGGCAAGGTCGCGGATCTCGGCTTTTCGAATGGCGACGTGGTGAAGCCGCTCGAAACCCGTGCCATGAACCGCGGCGAGAAGAAGTCAGGAACCCGTGTCACCGCCTGGGCCAATCCGAAATACTTCGACTCGCCGAACCTGCCGGTCGGGGAATTGCAGCGGCTCTTGCGTTCGAAGGCGGTCTTGCTGCCGGGCGTTGAAGTCGTGCTCATCAACGAAAAGACCGGTGAACGCCAAACCTGGAAATACGAGGACGGGTTACGGGGTTACCTGCTCGAAGGCATGGGCGGCAGCGACTTGCTTATCCCGTTGTTCGAAGGCGAGCGGTTCGCGGGCAACGCGAAGTCGAATGAAGAAACCTTCGCCGAAGGCGAGGGCGCAACCTGGGTCGTCGCGTGGAGTGAAGAAGGCCCGTTGTTGCGCGAGTCGTACGTCAACCTGATTCCGACCCCCGCGGGCGGCACGCATGAATCGGGCTTGCGCGACGGCCTGTTCCAAGCGGTCAAGAGTTTTGTCGAACTGCACAACCTTCAGCCCAAGGGCGTGAAGCTGCTTGCGGAAGACGTGTTTGCGCGGGTGTCGTTCGTGTTGTCGGCGAAGGTGCTGGATCCGCAGTTTCAAGGGCAGATCAAGGAGCGCCTCAATAGCCGCGACGCAGTGAAACTCGTGTCGTCATTTACACGGCCCGCGCTCGAACTGTGGTTGAACCAGCACGTGGAGTACGGCAAGAAACTCGCGGAACTGGTAATCCGGCAGGCGCAGGCACGTACGCGCGCCGGGCAGAAGATCGAGAAGCGCAAGAGCTCGGGCGTGGCAGTGCTGCCCGGCAAGCTGACCGATTGCGAATCGACCGATATCTCGCGCAACGAACTCTTCCTGGTCGAGGGCGATTCGGCGGGCGGCTCGGCGAAGATGGGTCGCGACAAGGAGTTCCAGGCCATTCTGCCGTTGCGCGGCAAGGTGCTGAACACGTGGGAAACCGAGCGCGACCGGCTGTTCGCGAACAACGAAGTGCACGACATTGCAGTGGCGATTGGCGTGGACCCGCACGGTCCGGACAGCCTGGACCAGAAAGCCGATCTCTCGAATCTGCGTTACGGCAAGATATGCATCCTGTCGGACGCGGACGTGGACGGCTCGCACATCCAGGTCTTGCTGCTCACGCTGTTCTTCAAGCACTTCCCGCAACTGATCGAGCAGGGCAATGTGTGCATCGCGCGGCCGCCGCTGTTTCGCGTCGATGCCCCCGCGCGTGGCAAGAAACCGGCGCAAAAGCTCTACGCACTCGACGAAGGTGAGCTCGAGGCGATTCTGGACAAACTGAGGAAGGACGGCGTGCGCGAGACGCAATGGTCGATCAGCCGTTTCAAGGGGCTGGGCGAGATGAGCGCGGAGCAATTGTGGGACACCACGATGAACCCGGACACGCGCCGCCTGCTGCCGGTTCAAGTCGGCGATCTCGGGTTTGACGACACGGTCACACGCATGACGATGCTGATGGGCAAGGGCGAAGCGGCGTCGCGGCGCAGTTGGCTCGAGGAGAAGGGCAACGAAGTTGAAGCCGATATTTGACGCTTTCATGCTTCGGCGCACGTGACACCCGGCCTGATGCTGTATGCACACTCTGAACCTCGTCAACGCATAACACTGGAAATCTGATGGACGATCTCTTCGCGGACCAAGAAGCCGCGCCTGAAGGCGAAAAACTGACGCTCGGCGATTACGCCGAGCGCGCGTATCTCGACTATGCGGTGAGCGTGGTCAAAGGCCGGGCGCTGCCCGACGTTTCCGATGGCCAGAAGCCCGTGCAGCGCCGCATCCTGTTCGCGATGAACGAGATGGGCCTCGCCAACACCGCCAAGCCGGTGAAATCGGCTCGGGTGGTGGGTGACGTGCTGGGCAAATACCATCCGCACGGTGACCAGTCGGCCTATGACGCACTCGTGCGTCTCGCGCAGGCGTTTTCAATGCGCTATCCGTTGATCGACGGGCAGGGCAACTTCGGCTCGCGCGATGGCGACGGCGCGGCGGCCATGCGTTACACGGAAGCGCGTCTTACCCCGATCGCGAAATTGCTGCTGGATGAAATCGACATGGGCACCGTCGATTTCATGCCGAACTACGACGGATCGTTCCAGGAGCCGAAGCTTTTGCCCGCGCGCCTGCCATTCGTGCTGCTGAACGGCGCGTCCGGTATTGCCGTGGGGATGGCGACTGAGGTTCCTTCGCACAATCTGCGCGAAGTCGCGGCCGCTGCGGTTGCAATGATCCGCGATCCGAAGATCGATCATGCGCGGCTGGTCGAGCTGATTCCCGGTCCGGATTTCCCCGGCGGCGGGCAGATCATTTCGAGTCAGGCCGAGATTGCGGCGGCTTATGAAACCGGCCGCGGCAGCCTGAAGGTGCGGGCGCGCTGGAAGATCGAAGAGATGGCGCGCGGTCAGTGGCAATTGGTCATCACGGAATTGCCGCCGAGCACATCGGGCCAGAAAGTGCTCGAGGAAATTGAGGAACTGACGAACCCGAAGATCAAGCTCGGCAAGAAGGCGCTGAGTCCCGATCAGTTGCAGACCAAGCAGACGCTGCTCGCCCTGCTCGACACGGTCCGCGACGAATCTGGCCGCGATGCGCCGGTGCGCCTTGTGTTCGAGCCGAAGTCGAGCCGTATCGACCAGACCGAGTTCGTGAATTCGCTGCTCGCGCACACGAGTCTGGAATCGAATGCATCGATCAACCTGGTGATGATCGGCACGGACGGCCGGCCGCGCCAGAAAAGCATTGGCGAGATCCTGCACGAATGGGTCAACTTCCGGTTCACGACAGTCACGCGCCGTACGCAGCATCGGTTGGGGAAGGTGAACGACCGGATTCATATTCTCGAAGGGCGGATGATCGTCTTCCTGAATATCGATGAAGTGATTCGTGTCATCCGGGAAGCCGACGATCCGAAGCAGGCGCTCATGGACCGGTTCAGCCTCAGCGAGCGTCAGGCCGACGACATCCTTGAAATCCGTTTGCGGCAACTGGCGCGGCTCGAAGCAATCAAGATCGAGCAGGAACTGAAGGAATTGCGCAGCGAAAAGGAAAAGCTCGAAGAGTTGCTCAACAGCGACGCCGCCATGAAACGGCTGTTGATCAAGGAGATCGAAGCTGACGCCAAGCAATATGGCGACGATCGCCGCACGTTGATCCAGCCGGAAAAGCGGGCGACGTTCGAGGTGCGGGTGGTCGACGAGCCGGTGACGGTGGTGGTGTCTCAAAAGGGCTGGGTGCGCGCGTTGAAGGGGCATGGCCTCGATCCGGCCAGCTTCCAGTTCAAGGCCGGCGACGGCATTTACGCCGCGTTCCAGGCGCGTACGCCGGACATGCTGATCGCGTGGGGCAGCAACGGGCGTGTGTACTCCGTGCCCGTCGCCATCCTGCCGGGCGGGCGGGGCGACGGTGTTCCGGTCACGTCGCTGATCGAGCTCGAGTCGGGGTCGCATCTGCTGCATTATTTCGCCGCTTCGGTCGATCAGCCGCTGCTGCTGGCATCGAGTAACGGCTTTGGTTTCATGGCCAAGCTGGGCGACATGGTGAGCCGGGTGAAGGCGGGCAAGTCGTTCATGACCATCGACGAAGGCGCGGCGCCACTTACGCCCATGCCGGTCCTGACGGGCGCGACTCGGGTCGTGTGCTTGTCGAGCAACGGGCGCCTGCTGGCATTTGATATCGACGAGATGAAGACCTTGTCGGGCGGCGGCCGGGGCGTCATTTTGATGGCGCTCGATCCGAAGGAGACGTTGAGGCAGGCGTTGGCTGTCGACGCACGCGGCCTGGTGCTGATCGGCACAGGCCGCGGCGGCAAGGCGCGTGACGAGAAACTCGCGGGCGCGGCCCTGGAAGCACACGTAGGCAAGCGGGCGCGCAAGGGCCGTGCGCCTGAGTCGACTATCAAGGTGACGGAGTTGCGGCCGGTGTTCGAAGGCTGATAAACGACGCGCAATAACGCGTAATTGCGCGCCCCGGGTTGGCTAAGCCGGCCCCGGGGCGTTTGTTTATCTCGAAAATACTTGAACTGGCTTCGCCTCGTCGGGTCGAACGCCCGAAGCTTTCGAAAATAGGCGGCGGATAAGTGCTTGGGTGATTGAGTGCTTGGCTCGGCAGTGGGAACCGGTGATTCACCTGCATTTAGGAACGTTAATGAATAAAGCGATTGAAGTGGCGCTGTTCCTGCATTTGTTAGGGGTAGCGGTCTGGATTGGCGGGATGATTTTTGCTCACTTCTGTCTGCGGCCGGCCATAGCGGATTTATCGCCGCAATTGAGGTTGCCGTTATGGGAGTCGGTATTCGCTCGATTTTTCAACTGGGTGGCGGCATCGGTGCTGGTGATACTGCTGACCGGCGGCTTTTTGCTGACGCAATTCGGCGGCGCCCACGCGGCGTTGCCGTTACACGCCATGGCGGGTCTCGGCATTGTGATGATGCTGATTTTCGGCCATATCCGCTTTGGCGTATTCCCTAAAATCCGGCGCGCAGTGCAAGCGCAAAACTGGCCGGATGGCGCAAGAGCAGTGGGGACGATCAGGAGGCTGGTCCTGGTCAATATCGTGCTGGGTGTGGTGACCATTGGCGCAGCGGTGTTGTCGCGGGGAATGTAGCGCGTTATTGCACAATCGCTCGCAGAAATGGACAGTGGACTGCACCAACAAGTCCCACCGTTTCATTGCGTGTCTGAAGCTATTGCTGCTCATGGTCAACACCTTCACGACAGTCTAAAGTGCTGAGTCCTATCGTTTTGGGAACTGGGCAATGCGCGCTTTGGACGAGTTGGCAAGGGGACGCTCCGGCTGGGCGGTATCCTGGTCGAAAACGGGGCATCCCTGGCGGGACGTTCCGATAACCATCCTGATCGTGATCAATTGTATAGCCGGGAAAGCGAGTGCCACTGACCTCGACAGTTCCTTGACCGGCTATGTGCTGGCTCCGGCGGGCAATCCGTACAACGTCGTCACCGGCGCGAATATCGATACGACCGCACAGGGCAGCATCGGGATTGATGGGCAGTCCAACAAGTCAGCCACGTGGGCACTCACGAATAATGGAACCGTCACCGGCGGTTATTTCTCGGTCGAATTCGACAGCCCCGTTGTACTTGTCAATAACGGATCGCTGATTAGCCGGGCCACGACAGCCGTGGCGCTATATAGCGGCGGTACCGTGACTAATTCCGTCGGCGCTTTTATTGTGGGCCGGTTCGACGGCGTGTTTGCCAATAGCGCAAGCAGCTCAGTCACCAATGCGGGTGATATTGGCGGCTCGGCATCGGATATTACCCAAACCCAGTCGGGGATTCACTTACCGAACGGCGGAACCGTCACGAATCTCGCTACAGGGAAAATTGCCGCTTACGGTCCAGGCGTTATTTCAAATTCGGCTATTACGATCCAGAACGCCGGACTTATCAGTTCGTTCAACGGTACGGCAATTGACCTGACTGTCGGCGCAGCCGGCGTCGGCAGCGTGGTTTCCAACAGCGGCACCATCACCGGACAAGGGGGCACGGCGATTCTCTTCGGCCCGAATGACAATACCTTGATTCTGGCGGGGACCTCGGTGATTACCGGAATTGTCGATGCGAGTGCGCATGGCGCATCCACGACCAATACGCTGATGCTCGGCGGAGCCAGTCCGGGAAGATTCGATATATCGAGCCTTGGTGCATCCGGGCAATATCGCGGCTTCGACATCCTGCAAAAGAACGATTCAGGCACCTGGACCTTGACCGGCACAAATAGCGCCGCTCAGACATGGCTCGTCAGCGGAGGCGGCGTGGCGATGGCGGGGCGGTTGAGCGGGAGTCTCATTGCAACGCCAGGGGCAGCGGGGATCGACATCGAGGTATTGTCCGGCGGCGCGGTTATCGCTTCGTCGGGAAACGCGGTGTCGGTCAATGCGTTGAGCCGCGTAGTCAATAGTGGATCAATAAGTAGCAGTGCAGAGGGTGTCGCCGCGGTGGCCGCAAATGGTGTGGGAACGAGCGTGGTCAACGCGGGTTCCATTGCAGCGAGCGGTGGGAACGCAGCCGGAATTGCGATCAATGCTTCGACGGGCGCGGCGAGCTTGACGAACGAGCAGGGCGGATCGGTGACAAGTGCAGCCGGCGTTGCCGTGCAGGCCGGCTCGAATGTCTCGATTGTCAACGCGGGGTCTATCGCAGCGAAGGGCGGGAGCGCAGCCGGGATGACGATCGACGCATCGTCGGGCCCTACGACTCTTCTAAACAAACCAGGCGGATCGATTACAGGTGCGGCCGGTGTCACAGCGCAGACGGGCTCGAATGTGTCGATCGATAACGCGGGGGCTATCTCATCACAAAGCCCAAACGGAGTGGGTATTGTGATCGACGCTTCAGCCGGCTCAGCGAGCGTGACGAATGAGCAGGGCGGATCGATTACAAGTGCAGGAGGCGTTGCCGTCCAGGCTGGCTCGAACGTCTCGATTATCAACGCAGGGTCTATTGCGGCGACGGGCGGGAATGGAGCGGGCGTGACAATCGATGCGCCAACGGGCCCTGCGTCCCTTCTGAACCAAGAAGGCGGATCGATCAAAAGCGCAGCAGGCGTTGCTGTACAGGCCGGCCCGAATGTCTCGATCACCAACGCGGGGTCTATCGCAGCGGAAGGTGCAAACGCAACGGGCGTCGCGATCGATGCATCAACAGGTTCAGCAAGTCTGACGAATGAGCAGGGCGGCTCGATTACAAGCGCGGGAGGCGTCGCCGTACAGGCCGGTTCAAATGTTTCGATCTATAACGCCGGAACCTTGAGCGGAAGTGGCGCCGCGGTTCGTTTTACAGGATCGGGCAATCGCCTGACGCTCGACAGCGGCAGTCAGGTATCAGGCGACCTCGATGGCGGAAACGGCTCGGCGAATGCGCTGGTCATCCAGGGTTCGGGAACACTGTCCAGTCGCACCTACGGCTTTTCCACGTTGGCGATGCAAGGCACCGACTGGACCGTATCCAGTTCCGTTCAGGTAGGTAGCTCAAGCGCGATTGAAAGTGGCACCCTGAGCCTGACAGGCACCTTGACCAGCCCGGTGATAACCGTCGCTCAGGGCGCCACCCTGACTGGAACGGGAACCTTGAATGGCGCGCTCACGTTGCAAGGCGTCATTGCACCCGGCGTGACGAGCACCGCAGCGACAACAGGTCTTCAGCCCTTGGCGATCGGCACACTGTCGGTCGCCGGCTCATACATCCAGACCGCCGGCAGCCGCTACGAAGCCAATGTCTCGCCGCAAGGAATCGACCTCATCAGCGTCGATGGCACCGCAACGCTACAAGGTGGCACAGTAGAAGCGCATTTGCGCGCCGGATTATTCACGCAAAGTGACACGTACAAGATACTTAGTACAACTTCTGGTGTAAACGGCGCTTTCTCGGGCATCACAACGTTTAGCCCATTCGTTTTGCCAACGTTAATCTACGACGCGAACAATGCCTACATTCACGTCCAACGCGGCTTCCAGTTCGCCGGTGGCACACCGAACCAGATGGCGGTCGAAGCGGCACTTGATCATGGTGTAGCGGGCATTGGCACGGGCGCTCTGCCCACTCGCGATTTTCTGTCCGTCACGGGTGACCTGCTGAACCTCGAAGGTTCATCGGCTTACGCGGCAATCGACCAACTGGGCGCGGAAGCCTATACCGCGTTCCCGAACGCCCTCTTCGAAGCCGCCCGCTTGGGCATGGACGCAATCGATTCAAGATTGACCGTGGCCCGCACCACGGGTGCATGTGCTGCGGGCGAGGCGACTGCGTTGTCTGCAAGCGGGGAGAGGGCATGTTCGTGGATCAGCGTGATCGGCAGCACTGGCAGGACAGGCGGGTATGACACGTGGCTCGGCCAGCAAACAAGCGTGGCCGGCGTGATATCCGGCGTCGATTATCGCGTCGCGCCGCGGTTCACGCTGGGAGCCGCGTTGGTTGCCGTCCACGGTAATACGTCGATCGACACGCTGCCTGTTCACGGCCAATTCGATAGCTATCAGGCTGCGCTTTACGGCAGCTACGTGCCGGGAGCTTATTGGCTCCAGGCCACGATCGGCTATGCGCGCAATGACGATGAAATGAAACGCTCCCTCTTTTTCACCGATACCCCGCGCACAGCCCTTGGCAACGTCGATGGAAACCAGTTCTTCGCATCGCTAAGTAACGGCGTGGATTTTCCAGTAGCAACATTTGGTGTATTCACACCGTTCGTGGCGCTTGAAATACAGAGCGTTGAAAATCCGGCATTTACTGAAACCGGTGCAGATTCGGTGGATCTGGCAGTCTCAGGGAATACGGCGAATTCAATGCGTTCGTTACTGGGTGCGCAATGGCGTAAAGCCGTCGAGTGGCTCGGCCGCGCCTGGAGCTTGAACGGGCAACTGGCCTGGGCTCATCAATATGGCACGCAGACACAAGCGATCAATGCGCGCCTCGAAGGCGCAGCCGACAGTGATTTTACGGTTCACGGCAGCGGACCGGCGCGAGATATGGCACAAGTCGGTCTTGGAGCCCGAGTGGAATTGGGCCGGCAAATCCACGCTTTTTTGCGCTACGACGGTGAGTTCGGCGGCGGTGGTCACACGCATGCGGGAAGCGCAGGCATCGATTACCGATGGTGACGCAGGGAGACCTGATTCAACCGGTCCTTGCTCCGACCTTAAACACGGCCCCATCGTCCTTTGCGATCTAGTCGACCCCCAGAATCAATCAACCGCATTGGACGGCGCTTCCCCCAACGGCAGGGCCGCCACGTCGGCCATGAGTCCCAGGCCGCAGACCCCAAACCGGTCGAGTAACGCCTGTACCCCGTCTGCCGGAACCGCGCGAGAAAAGAGAAAGCCTTGGGCCTCGATCGGTCCAAGCCGGGACAGCCATGCAACCTGCTCCTCGGTTTCGGTCCCTTCAACCACAACCGTCAATCCCAACGACCGAGCGAGATTGACAATGGCGGAGACCATCACGCAAACACTGCGGTCGTGCGGAATCGCCTGAACGAACGAGCGATCAACCTTGAGGGTATCGACGGCAAACCGGTTCAGATAAGACAGCGACGAATATCCGGTACCGAAATCATCCAGTGCGATCCTGACGCCAAGCCGCTTCAACGCAGAGATCTTTTCCGCGACGATATCCGGAAACTCCATCATCACGGTTTCAGTAATCTCGAGTTCGAGTTTCCCCGGCGCAATACCGTTTTCGCGAATAGCGGCCGCCACGGTCTCGAGCAAATCCCCGCGCCAGAACTGCACCGCTGAGATATTCACGGCGAGTGACAACCCGTCGTAGCCTTGACGCTGCCAGACGGCTAATTGCCGGCAAGCGGTATGAATCACGAAGTCGCCGATAGGCACGATCAGTCCCGTCGATTCCGCGACCGGAATGAACTCGTTAGCCGGAATCAGACCGTGCTGAGGATGATTCCATCGGGCGAGCGCTTCGAAACCCGTGATACATCGCCGGGTCAGGTCGATCTTCGGCTGATAAGCGAGGAACAGTTGATCCTGGGCCAGGGCGACCCGTAATTGCTGTTCCCATTTCATCAAATGATCGGCGCGATGTGACAACTGCGGCGAATAAAACTGATAGCAGTTCTTGCCCGCGTCCTTCGCGCTGTACATGGCGAGATCGGCCTTCTTCAGCAAGTCGATTTCGCTTTCGCTCGACACTGAATACAACGCAATGCCAATACTCGCGTGCAACACGAAGGCGCTGCCGCGCACGTCGAACGGCGTCGCGAACATATGCGAAACCGCTTCCGCCAGTTCAACTGCTTGCCGTTCGACGTCGACGCCCTTGACCACCACGACGAATTCATCGCCGCCAATACGTGACAGCATGCCGTTGTCGCTGACCGTTTCCGCCAGCCGCGACGCCGTCATTTGCAGCACGATGTCGCCGGCGTTATGGCCGAGGGTATCGTTGACGGTCTTGAAGTTGTCGAGATCGATGAAAAGCAGCGCGAGATGGCCGACGTTCTCCGGCTTGGCAACGTCGTGACGCAGCATTTGCAGCGTGGAATAGCGGTTTCGCAGACCGGTCAGTAAATCGTATTCAACCAGATGCGTCATCTCGCGCTCACGCCCGAGCAGCTTGCCGATCAGCCCGGTCGCGACCGCGAAAAAGCCAAGCATGGCGAGCGAGATGAAAGTCGCCATCAGCAGATAAACGCGCCGCGTGTGATTGAAGTCGGTGAATTCTTCTGCCTGCGACAGACCGACAAGCACACCGAGCGGATAGCCATCTATGTGCCGATACGAAACGATGCGCGTGACGTTGTCGATCGGATCGACATAGATGCCGGACGCATGCTCGGAAGTCGGGTACACGCCGCTTGCTGTGAACCCGCCGCGCGGATCGTTGCCGTCGACCTGTTTCATCGGGCGGCCATCCGGTGAGACGGACGCCGGGCCCGGACCAGGACCTACACCCGTGCTGCGCGCGAGTACCGAGCCGTTGTCCGAAATCACGGCAACCACGCCGTCGCGTCCGATCGACGCCACGTTGTAGAAGTCGCTTGTGAAGTAGCTGGGATCTTCGGACACCACCACGACGCCGGCAAACGACCCATCGGGATGATTCAGGCGGCGCGTGATCTGCAAGGTCCATTGGCGGGAAACGCGGCCGAGTACGGGCTTGCTGATGTAAAGCAGGTCGTCGTTGGAAAGCTGGTGAATCCGGAAATGTTCCCGATCGGAAAGATCGACTGGTTTTGCTATAGCGCCGGCTGTGGACCCGATCAGCATGCCGTGTTCATCGATCAAGGAAACCTGCACGAGCGTGTCGCTTTGCACCACGCCTTTTTCAACCGTGCTTGCGAGGTTGAACTGTCCAGGCGTCTTCTCGAACTCGTATTTGACGAAACGCGTGATCTGGTCGACCTGATGAATGGCCTTGATCGTGTGTTGCTCGAGCGCGGACGAGAGGATGGCCGCCGAGGCCATCGACGCATGCGTGGCGGCGTCGCGCTCCACCGACAGGCGCGCGAAGATCACCGTCCACAGCAGGACGAGCACGAGCGCGCCCAGCGCTGGAATGGCGAACAATGCGCGGCGCCGTCGCGGAAAATCCGCTTGTTTCATGTCGCGTGGCGCTTTGGGCCGTAATCGATTCATGGGTTTGGTCAGTCCATGGACCCTGTGACGGGTTGCGCCGATAGTGCGTCCGGAACAACACAAATGAGTGTCGGCATTGCAGTAATGCGTCCAATGCCGGTGAGGCGGGGTGTTATTGCCGATTTCCAATAAATCCGGGCCATCGTTCGAGTTTATTTTGCAGCCCCTCTTCGCAGACTGGGACCAGCGTGCGCGTTAAGCACGCTTGCATTTCGCTTACGATGGTTTTGGTATTACTGCTTTTAGAACTCCGTCCGGCGTTGGCCCGGGTTGACCGATAGCCGCTGGTTATCCAGTCTCCCCCGCGTGAGGCTGATTTCCATAATGGCGGCTGAGTCAGATAATACCAATGACAGCCGGCTTAGATATTACTGAAGGCCACCCATTTAAGGAAGCGCGGCGGCGAGGCGATGTATCGAGGTATACACGGATAGGCTGAAGCGCTTATCTGGAGGGGTTCCGGCCGGGGCGGCGCATGTTTCTGGAAAGTGAATTTAAGCGAGCGAAGTGCGGTATTTTGAATCCCGATGCCGGGCGGCATCGGGATTAAGAACAAGACTAAAATTCGTTGCAGCGATTTATGCTTCTTAAGCGTTTAAAGCAGCGCTTTCAGCTCACTTCGGCAATCAATTCGATTTCGACACACGCGCCCAGCGGAATCTGCGCTACGCCGAATGCCGAGCGTGCATGTTTGCCGGCCTCACCGAAAATATCGGCGATCAACTCGGACGCGCCGTTGGTCACCAGATGCTGCTCGGTGAACTCGAACGTGGAGTTGACAAGGCTCATCACCTTCACGATCCGCGTCACCCGGTTCAGGTCGCCGACGTGTGCGTGCAGCGTCGCGATCAGGTCGATGGCAATGGAGCGCGCGGCGGCACGGCCTTCCTCGGTCGTGAGCGTGGCGCCCAGTTTGCCCGCCCACACCTTGCCGTCTTTCTTCGCGATGTGGCCGGACAGATAAACCGTGTTGCCGCTTTGCGCGCTCATCACGTAGGCGGCGGCGGGGGCGCCGGCCGTCGGCAATTCAATGCCGAGTTCCTTCAGCTTGTCGTAGACATTCAGTTGGGCCATGGGGTATTCCCTAGAAATGGAAAGGATGAAGCGAGAGCGTGCCAGGGCGGTCGTCCCGCCGCGGCACGCTTGCAGTGCGACGAGATCAGACCAGCGCGCGGATCAGCGCGCCGAGCTTGGCGACACCTTCGTCGATTTTCGCCGGCGGCACGGTCACGAACGACAGGCGCAGCGTGTTGTGTTGCGCTTCATTCGCGAAGAACGGGCCGCCGGGCACGAACGCGACGTGCTGCTCGATTGCCTGCTCGAGCAGCTTCATTGTATCGATGTGTTTCGGTAGATTCACCCACACGAACATGCCGCCTTCCGGACGGTTCCACTCAACGCCCGCCGGCATGTGCTGTTCGAGCGACGCCAGCATGGCCGCGCATTGGTCGCGATACAGCGCGCGGATCTTCGGGATATGCGTTTCAAGAAAGCCATCTTTGACGACCTCGTGCACGATGCGTTGCGTGAGGCTCGGCGTATGCAGGTCGGTTGCCTGCTTCGCTTGCACCAGCTTGAAGTGCAACTCTTCGGGCGCAATGATGTAACCCACGCGCATGCCGGGCGACAGGACCTTCGAGAACGACCCCAGATGCACGATGTGATCGGGCGCCATCGACAGCATGGTTGGCAGGGGTGCGCCCGCGTAGTCGAGGGCGCCGTACGGATCGTCCTCGATCACCGGGAAGCCGGCGCGTTGCGCGAACGCGGCCAGTGCGGTGCGGCGCTCCAGCGACAGGCGACGGCCCGTCGGATTCTGGAAATTGGGCTGCGCGTACAGCAGGCGCGCACTAGCCGTCAGCGTGGCGTTGAGCGAGGACGGGATCAAGCCGTGTTCGTCGGTCGGGACTTGCACGTAGTTTGGCTCATACATGGAAAACGACTGCAGCGCGCCGAGATACGTGGGCGTTTCGACCAGCACGCGGCTGGCGGGGTCGATCAGCACTTTGCCGAGCAGGTCGAGCGCTTGTTGCGATCCTGTTGTGATCAGCACTTGAGATGGCCGGATCGACGCGCCGTTGACCGAGTAGCGATGCGCGACCCATTCGCGCAGCGGCAGATAGCCTTCGGTGGCGCTGTATTGCAGCGCGGCGGCGGGGCTGTCACGCAGGATGCGGTCGCACGCCACGCGCATTTCCTCGACAGGAAACGTAGCCGGCGACGGCAATCCACCCGCGAATGAAATGACCTCGGGCCGCTCGGTGACCTTCAGGATTTCGCGAATCGCCGAACTGGTGAGCTTTCTCGCACGTTCGGAAAGTTGCCACGGCTGGGCTTGAAGGTCGGCTTGATTCATGGGGTCCTCGGTTGGTCTCGGTGAGCGGTTTTAATGCGCATGCGGGTTGATAAAAATGCTGCACGGTGCTTCGAATAAGGTTTTGCGTACTGCAATTCAGCGCGACAGATGAACGGCGGCGGACGCTTATTATCGCGTGCCTGGTGTTCCGCTGGTCGGGGTCGTTTGTCAAACCCGTTTGTTAAACCCGTTTGTCAAACCCAGCAGCGGTAAGAAGCAAGCCGGATGGTCTATTGTTCGTCTTCCCGCGCTGTTTCGTCTTGCACAGGCTCGGCCGTGTCCTCTGGCGTGTCCACGTCATGCGCTGTGGTTGCGTCCTCGGTCTTCTTGCTCTTTGCGCGCTTGCGGGCGGGCTTTGCCGGCGCGACCTCTGCCTGTCTGACCGCTTCGATCGCTTCCGCCGATTCACCCAGCGTAACGACGGAACCGTCCGCCAACTCAAATTCGGCGACCAGTACCGGCGTGCCCGCCGTCACCTCGACCTGCATCAAGTGCGATACCCCGAGCCATGCCAGTTGCTCGGAGATCAGGTGCGCACGCGGATGGAACCCCGTGAGTGACTTCAGCGCAATACCCGTTTCCGGTAACGATTCGCTCGGATGCTGCGGCGTGTCCCACTGGATCAGCGATGGCAGGAGCCCGTCACCGGCACCTTGCCACGCTGGAAAAGCGCCATCGCCCGGGACGGTGAGACCCCATGCGTTCCCGCCGCGTGTCATGGCTACGACAGCCGGAATGCGCTCCGGATATTGCGCCTGCCAGCGCGTCAGCGACTTCGGCCGGTTCACCCCCACGACCCAGTGCACGAGTTGCGGGCCGGCTTCGAGACGCTTGCGCTGCGCCGGGTCGTCGAGTGCAAAGAGGCGAGGGCGCGGTGTTTCCGGTGTTTCGATTGGCTCCGCGTTCGGGTCGATCGCGATCACTTCGAGATACGCGCCGCCCCACAGGTTCAGCAGGCGGTTATGCGTGCGCATCAGCGGATGCGCGCCGCCTCCGGTCATCTCCACGCCAAGTTTCGCGGCGATAAAATCCGCGCCTTCCTCCAGCGTGCGGGCGGCGATAACGAGGTGGTCGAGTTGCAGCGGATGAGCGGTCATAGTGCGCGAGTAGCTTGAAAGAAAATTGCCCGGACAACGCCGGCTGAGCTCGTCAGCATACCCGTTCCGCCCGGCCGTGCCGCTGCGCCGGGTCTGCGTTAGCCATTCGGCCGGGTAACTGGCCAGACAATTAGCGCACCGCTCAACTCAACGAAAACCGCGCCGAAACCCTCTCCCCGGCAGAAAAAACGCATGAAACGCATACAAAAACCGCCAACTTTACCTATCGT
Organism: Caballeronia sordidicola; assembly: GCF_000729995.1. Taxonomy (GTDB): domain Bacteria; phylum Pseudomonadota; class Gammaproteobacteria; order Burkholderiales; family Burkholderiaceae; genus Caballeronia; species Caballeronia sordidicola_A. The sequence continues at coordinate 56,554 of NZ_JNFG01000032.1, forward strand.
CCCACTCTGAAATGTATCGGCAACGACCGTAACAGTAACGGTACAATCGATCCGATACTCTGCGGTACAGTCATCGAACGCATTCAATCCCGATGGAACCTGACATGTCAGTCCCGCTCGACCAGATCCCCGCGCCGCACGGCGCGCCGCAACTGACGCTCGTAGACCAGTTGGTCCAGTGGGGCCGGCGCCGGATTGACGAGCGGGTGTTCCGTCCGGGCATGCGCATGCCGTCCATCCGCAAACTGGCAGTGGACAAGGGCGTGTCGCGCTTTACAGTGGTCGAGGCATACGAACGGCTGGTGGCGCACGGTTATCTCGACTCGCGGCGCGGTTCAGGGTTTTTCGTGCGCGACCGGACCAGTTCCAACGACTCCCATGTCCACCCAACACTAGCCACTGAGCGCGCACCTGTACCCAGCACCATCGACGTGGTCTGGCTGCTGCGCAATATGCTGCACACGTCGAGTCCGGCGAAAGGACCGGGCATAGGCTATCTGCCGGCGAGCTGGCTGAACGGCGAATTGCTGACCAGCGCGTTGCGCTCCATGAGCCGGCAAAGCGGCGCACAAATGCTCGGCTTCGGCACGCCGCAAGGGTTCCTGCCGCTGCGCCAGCAAATCCAGACTCGGCTGGAGGAGCTGGAGATAGGCGCGTCGACGGAGCAAATCGTGATGGTGTCCGGCGTGACGCAAGCCATTGACCTGATCGCGCGGGTTTTCGTCAAACCGGGCGATACGGTGATCGTGGGAGACCCCGCGTGGTTCCAGATGTTCGGCCGCTTCGTGGCGCAGGGCGCGCGGCTTGTCGGCATGCCTTACACGCCGGATGGCCCCGATCTCGACGCGCTCGAAGCCATGGTCCAGACCTGGCGCCCGAAGATGCTCGTCATCAATTCCGTGCTGCAGAATCCCACCGGCACGTCGCTGACCGCGGCGCAGGCGTTTCGCATCTTGCAACTCGCGGAAACCTACGATTTCATCGTTGTGGAAGACGATATCTACGGCGATCTTTGCCCGACCAATTTTCCCGCGACACGGCTTGCAAGCCTTGACCAGCTGAAGCGAGTGATTTTCCTCAACAGCTATTCGAAGACGCTCGCGCCGAACTTGCGCGTGGGTTACGTCGCCGCGGCGCCTGAAGTGGCGAACGCTATCGCCGATCAGAAAATGCTGGTCGGCATGACGAGCCCCGAACTCAACGAGCGCGTGCTGTACAAAGTGCTGACTGAGGGCCACTACCGGCGTCATGTCGAACGACTGCGTGCAAAACTGGACGGAGTGCGGGAGAAAACCGTCCGCATGTTCGAAAAAGTCGGCTACAAACCATATCTGGTGCCATCGGCGGGCATGTTTTTATGGGCCGATACCGGCGTGGACTCCGAAGGGCTCGCCGCCGCAGGGCACGAAGCCGGTTTTTTGCTGACGCCCGGCAGCTTGTTTTCGCCACATCAACTGCCCAGCACGTGGATGCGCTTCAACATCGCCAATTGCGGTGATCCGGGCCTGCCCGCCATGCTCTCCGCTTACTCGGATCGCGTCGGGTAGCGCTATCGGAGCACGCTCGAGTGCAATCACAACCAGCGATGCACCCCTTGAAATTATCGCGGGCGACCTCATGTTCCGCAGAATTCGCGCGATGCATTCCGGCTGCATCGTGACCGCTCTAAAAATCCGTCAACATTAGACACAACCAGAGGAACCGACCATGGCACAAGAAACCATGAGCTTTCAGGCAGAAGTAAAACAACTTCTGCATCTGATGATCCATTCGCTCTACAGCAACAAGGAAATTTTCCTGCGTGAGCTGATTTCGAATGCATCGGACGCGGCGGACAAGCTGCGTTTTGAAGCTATCGAAAATAGTGCGCTGTACGAGAACGATCCAGATCTGCGCATCCGCATCTCGTACGACAAAGCGGCGCGCACCGTGACTATCGACGACAACGGCATTGGCATGAGCCGCGACGAAGCGATCTCGCATCTCGGCACGATCGCGCGCTCGGGCACGAAGGAATTCTTCTCGAAACTCTCCGGCGATCAGCAGAAAGACGCAGCGTTGATCGGCCAGTTCGGCGTGGGCTTTTACTCGGGTTTCATCGTCGCCGACAAGATCACGGTTGAAACGCGCCGTGCCGGTTTGCCGGCAAGCGAAGGCGTGCGCTGGGAAAGCGCGGGCGAAGGCGATTTCGTTGTCGAACAGATCGAGCGCGCGCAACGCGGTTCGAGCATCACGCTGCATCTGCGTCCGGAAGAAGACGAATTCCTCTCCACGCACAAGCTGAAGTCGATCATCCAGAAGTATTCGGATCACGTCGCATTGCCCATCCTGATGAAGAAGGAAGAGTGGGACGCGGAGAAGTCCGAGATGGTCACGAAGGATGAAGACGAGACGGTGAACCAGGCCAGCGCGCTCTGGACGCGTCCGAAAAGCGATATCACCGACGAGCAATACAAGCAGTTCTATCAGCATCTTTCCCACGATCACGACGATCCGCTCACGTGGACCCACAACCGCGTGGAAGGGCGTAGCGAATACACGCAGTTGCTGTATGTGCCGAAACACGCGCCGTTCGATATGTGGAACCGCGATCATAAAGGCGGGTTGAAGCTGTATGTGAAGCGCGTGTTCATCATGGACGACGCTGAACAACTCGTGCCGGCGTATTTGCGTTTCGTGAAGGGCGTGGTCGATTCGGCTGATTTGCCGCTGAATGTATCGCGTGAAATCCTGCAGGAAAGCCGCGATGTGAAGGCCATCCGCGAAGGCGTGACGAAGCGCGTTTTGTCGATGCTGGAAGAAGTGGCATCGTCGTCGGCTGAGGCGACGGACGAAGCCGAGAAAGCCAAGTACACCACTTTCTGGAAAGAGTTCGGCCAGGTGTTCAAGGAAGGCATCGGCGAGGATTACGGCAATCGCGAACGGATTGCGAAGCTTGTGCGTTTTGCATCGACGCAATCGGATTCGTCGTCGGAGCAGACCGTGGCGCTTGCCGACTACGTGTCGCGCATGAAGCCCGAGCAAACGAAGATCTACTACGTGACCGCCGATACATGGCAGGCCGCGAAGAACAGCCCGCACCTCGAAGTGTTCCGCAAGAAGGGCGTGGAAGTGCTGTTGCTGACGGATCGTGTCGATGAATGGATGCTCTCGTTCCTCAACGAGTTCGACGGCAAGCCGCTGCAAAGCGTGGCGCGTGGCGACCTGGATCTCGGTGCGTTGAATGACGAAGAGAAACAGGCGCAAGAGAAGGTCGGCGAAGAGTTGAAGCCGCTGGTGGAAAGCATGAAGGCTGCGCTGGAAGGGAAGGCCAAGGATGTGCGCCTGACGTTCCGCCTGACGGATTCGCCTTCTTGTCTGGTTGCCGATGACGGCGACATGAGCGGTTACTTGCAGCGCATGCTGAAGCAAGCAGGTCAGGCAGCGCCGCAGATGCAGCCGATTCTGGAAGTGAATCCGGAGCATCCGCTGGTCAAGCAGCTTCACGCCGATGACGCGAATTTCGGCGACTGGTGTCACCTGCTCTTCGATCAGGCGATGCTGGCCGAAGGTGGATCGCTGGAAGATCCGGCAAGTTTTGTGAAGCGGACGAACGCGTTGTTGCTGGCGCGCTGATTTCACAGCGGTATAAGAATGTCCAAGCGCCCTTCGGGGCGCTTTTTTTTGTACGTGACGCGTCCGTGCCGCGTGTGCCTGAAGTGCAAACGTAAATCAAAGGCTTGACCCAAAAGTCAGCCCTACGGCGCCGGATCTGATCCGTGCGAGCACGCTTGATGCCACGCCCAGCCTGAGGATCGAAAAAAGTTGAAACGCCATTTCGTCATTTCGGATTAGTCGCGTATTTCATTACGTTGAACGTCGACACAATGCGGATGTTTCGGACATTGCCTATTCAGGCAATGTCCTGAAGCAAACTGCTCGTGGAGCAGCGGATTCCTAATCAAAATATCGCATCCACGGACTAATCCGAAAAGGTCTTAAAAATATGTCTACAAACGTTCTGGCTTCAAACGCACCCGCAACGCCCAACATGCTCGGCCTGATCGATCACACGTTCAGCAACTATGTGGATTTCGGCTATGGAGCGACTTTGCACGATAGCTCGCCCGGAATCGTCTTCACGACCGTCATTGGCAACACGTATAGTCTCTACGACAACGGCACGCTGATTGGCACGATGGTTGCCACGAACTCCAATAGTACGAACTGGACCGTTCCTTCGACTCTGCAAATCGGTGCGCATGTGCTTACGGTGACGGCGACTGATGCGGCGGGCAACACAAGCGCACCATCGGGTATCGACTTCACGCTTGCTGCTCCGTTGCCTGCAACGCCGGTCATTGTTGGCATGATCGATCATTCGCTCAACGTGGTCGAACTCACTTCTACTTTGCACGACAGCACGCCCGAGATTTGCTTCTGGTCCGTCCCTGGCAACACGTATAGTTTCTACGACAACGGCGCATTGATCGGCACAATGGTTGCCACGAAAACGTCTACGAACTGGACCGTGCCTGCTTTGAAAAACGGTGCGCATGCGCTTACGGTCACGGCGACGGATGCGGCGGGCCACACCAGCGCGCCAGCGGAAATGGCCTTCACGGTCGCTGTGCCGTTGCCCGCCACGCCCGAAACACTCGGCCTGATCGATCACTCGTTCAGCAACTACGTGGATTTCGGTTATGGCGCGACTTTGCACGACAGCACGCCAGCGTTTGCCTTCAGGGCGGTTCCCGGCACCACGTATAGCCTGTACGACAACGGCGCGCTGATCGGCACGATGGTTGCCACGAAAGCGGTTACGGCCTGGACTGTGCCTGTGGCCCTGAAAAATGGTGCGCACGTGCTTACGGTGACGGCGGCGGATGCGGCGGGCAACACCAGCGCAGCAGCGAGCATTGACTTCAAAGTCGCTGTTTCGTTGCCTGCTGCGCCCAATACACTCGGCCTGATCGATCATTCGATCAGCAACTATGCGGATTTCGGTTATGGGGCGACTTTGCACGACAGCACACCCGCGTTCGTCTTCTCGTCCGTTGCTGGTAACACGTATAGCTTGTACGACAACGGCGCGCTGATTGGCACGATGGTCGCCACGAAAGCGGTTACGGCCTGGACCGTGCCCGAGGCTCTGCAAAATGGAGCGCATGTGCTTACAGTGATGGCGTCAGATGCGGCGGGCAACACTAGCGCAGCGGCGGGTATTGACTTCACGGTCGCTGTTTCGAGCCAGTCGGCTAGCGACGCCAGTACGCATTTCGCTGTCGGATTGAATGATGCGTTCGTTGCTACCGGCGACCATCAGACTGCCGACTTGAGCTTCGATCCTGCTGCGTACTTCAAACAGTCGACGGCGCATATTGCGGGCGGCGACACCGGTGTACATACGCTGCACCTCACGGGCAGTCATGAGGTCCTGGATCTGACCTCTTTGACCGGCAAGACGGCCACCGCCAAGATTTCGGGTGTGGAAGTTATTGATCTCGGCGGACACTCCAATTCGCTGAACCTGTCGCTCCTCGATGTGCTGAATCTCGGTCAAACCAACTTGTTCCAGAACGACGGTAACAAGCAAATGGTCGTAAATGGTTCCAACGGCGATACGGTCGACTTGTTACATGCGAAGGTTGCGGGCATTGCCGATACCGATTGGCAAACGCATGGCACCGCTGCCGTGGGCGGCGTGACGTACAACGTGTACGAACATGCTGGCGCGCATACCGAATTGCTGATTCAGCAAAGCGTGCAGGTTGTTGTGCATTAAGACTATTCGACCGTCGCTTGTTGACTAGGCTTGCGCCGAGTCGAATGGAATAAAAAGCCGTTCCGGGAATGATCCCGGAACGGCTTTTTTACTTCGCTTTTCGTTCCTTGTTCGACTGCGCTACCACCGAGGCCGCGAGCGTCTTGGTTTCTTTCGAATATTTGTTGCTTTCCAGTACTTGAGCGGCCTTGTGTTCCATTTGCGCGCCCGTCTGATTCAGCGTGTGACTTTGCGATAACGCCGACGCAGCGAGGCTCTTGGCAATCGCCGACGCCTTCGGATCATGCAACGTATGCGACGCCAGCGTGGCGACGACCTTCGACGTTTGTTTCGTATTGACCGACATGCGTTTCCTCTCATGCTTTATAGATGGCCCGCAACAAAATTGCCGCGAGCACCGATCATTTTTCGACCGGTTCACCAGTCTCCCGTGAGCGGCCGCCGACATCTATACGAATCCTCCTATATACGTGTCTGGTTTTATAATCTCGCGCATGCCGAAAAACCTCTCCACGACACAATGGCGCGACCGTCCGCTTCCCACTTTCACCGCCGATCAGAAGGACTGGCTCACGCGCGGCGGTTCGCTGACCGCTCATTTGCGTGAACTGGGCGATGTCACCGTCGATGTCACCCGCGAGACGGTCGGGCAGCCGTGGCGGGATGAAGCCGCCGCGCTGGACATCACGCCGCGCACGCCGGTATGGATCCGCGAAGTCGTGTTGCATGTGAACCGCGTGCCGTTCGTCGCGGCGCACAGCGTGGTGCCGCTCTATGCCAGTTCGGGCGTGTGGCAAGCCATGCGTCGATTAAGGACGCGCCCGCTTGCAGAATTGCTTTATAGCGATAGCAGCGTGTGGCGCTCGCCGCTCACGAGCAGAAGGATCGATGCACGCGATCCGCTCTATAAGCTCGCCGCGAGACAAACGCCTCGCGAAAGACCGCACGCGTTCGTTGCCCGCCGTTCGGTATTCTTGCGACTCGACGCGCCGTTGATGGTCACCGAATGCTTCTTGCCGGCGCTTTGGTCTTTCCTCGAGCATTGTGAAAAATGCTGAAAGGCTTTCCCCCCATCGCCGATGACAACACGCACACGCTGATACTCGGCAGTTTCCCGGGTGTCGCGTCGCTCGATGCCGCGCAGTATTACGCGCATCCGCGCAACCAGTTCTGGCGGCTGGTGGGTACGGTGATCGACGAGCCTTTAAGCGAGCTTCCCTACGATGAACGCGTGCTGAAGTTACTCACACACGGCATCGGCCTATGGGACGTACTCGCAGCCTGCGAGCGCGAAGGCAGCCTGGACACCGCGATCCGCCACGCCAATCCCAACGATTTCGCCTCATTCCGCCTGCATGCGCCGCGACTGAAAAAGCTCTGCTTCAACGGCAAAACTTCAGGGCGTTTCGAGCCCGTGATCCGCGCGGCAGGCTATGAAACCCTGGTCCTGCCGTCGTCGAGTCCGGCGAATGCTATCCTCTCGTTCGATCAAAAATTGCGCATCTGGCGCGACATCCTTAAATGACCCAATTAATCAAACGTGCGTCGGCGGAAGCTCGCGCGTTCGGCAGCAAGCGCCAAGACAAACTCGACAAGCAAGAGAAAAAGCACGGCAAGCGCTCGAAGCGCGAGCGCGACGAGGATCTCGATGACGCGCCACGCATCGATGTCCCCCGCAAACCGCGCTTCGCGCCCGTGACGTTCTCTGAAGAGGACGGTGTGCGTTTCCTGCATTTCGGCACCGAATGGGTGCAGGGCGCAATGCGCCTGAAGAAGCCGAATCACATCGAGCTTGAATACGCCCAGCAGATGATGGCGTGGCTGTTGTTCATCGAAACGCCGAAGCGCATCGTGCAACTCGGACTGGGTTCTGCCGCGCTGACGAAGTTCGCGCATGCGTTCCTGAAGCGCGCGAAGGTGGAAGCGGTCGAGTTGAACCCGTCCGTCGTGATTGCGGCGCGCACGATGTTCGAGCTGCCGAACGATGACGCGCGCCTCACCGTGCATGAGCAGGACGCCTACGACTTCGTCAATGACAGTGCGAATCACGGCACCATCGGCGCATTGCAGATCGATGTATATGACGCCACCGCGCGCGGCCCCGTGCTCGACAGCACCTCGTTTTATCGCGCGTGCCGCGCTTGCCTGACGGCGCCGGCGGGCGTGGTGACGGTGAACCTGTTCGGCGATCATCCGAGCTTCGTGCGCAACATGAAGCGCCTGAACGAAGCATTCGATGGCCGCGTGATCGCGCTGCCCGAAGTTCACGACGGTAATCGCATCGCCATCGCGTTTGCCGGTCCGGAAATCGATGTGCCGTACGCGCAACTTGAAAAGCGCGCGAAGCTGATCGAGAAAGAATTGAAGCTGCCGGCTCGTCAATGGGTCAAGGGGCTGGCGATCAGCGCAGGCGGGGACGACGCAACCAGCTTTTCTATCTGATCGCTAAGGCATCAAGCTAAAGCACTCAAGACGAGATCCGGCGACGAACCCGCTGCCTGAATAGACAAAGCGAAGCCGAAGCGCAGCCGAAGAAACCAGGACCTTACATCTGGCTATCTTCTGTCATTACGGTTCGGGTTCGCCCTGCTTGACCCGCTTTTCTGCGTCCATATACTCCACGTGTTATTTCGGGGCGCTATATAAGACTGAGGCTTTGCCGCGAGACCGGCTCAAAGCCTTGGTCTAGCAACATATTTCAAAAGAAAGAGGAGAGCGTCATGGCTCAAGAGGCGGTGACCGCCAGTGGTCAAGTTCGCAACAAACGGTGGCTCTGGCTGCTGGTTCTTCCGTGGATCGGCGTGGTCTGGGTGCCGTTCTACAACAAGATCGAGCCCGTGCTCATGGGCTTTCCGTTTTTCTACTGGTACCAGTTGCTCTGGGTGTTGATCAGCGCGGTGATTACGGCCGTGGTCTATGTCAAGACCAAGCCCATCCACGATGTTCCCAAGCTCACACCCGGGAGCCCGCGATGATGAATTCCACCGCAACCTTCGTCTTCGTCCTGTTTTTTATCGGCGTGACGATCCTTGGCTTCGTGGCCGCTCACTGGCGCAAGGCCGATCTCGGACAACTCGATGAATGGGGTCTCGGCGGCCGTCGCTTCGGCACGATCGTCACGTGGTTCCTGCTCGGCGGTGACCTTTATACGGCGTACACGTTCGTCGCAGTTCCCGCGCTCGTGTTCGGCGCAGGGGCGACCGGTTTCTTCGCGTTGCCGTACACCATCCTGATCTATCCGTTCGCGTTCGTGGTGTTCCCGAAGCTCTGGGCGATCTCGAAGAAATTCGGCTACGTCACCGCTGCCGACTTTGTGCACGCTCGCTACAACAGCCGCATGCTGGCGTTGGCTATTGCCGTGACGGGGATCATTGCGACGATGCCGTACATCGCGTTGCAGCTTGTCGGTATTGAAGTGGTGATCGGCGCGCTTGGTTTCGATACGACCGGGTTCATCGGCGACCTGCCGCTGATCATCGCGTTCGCGATTCTCGCGGCCTACACGTACACCTCAGGCCTGCGCGCGCCGGCCATGATCGCGGTCGTGAAGGACGTGCTGATCTACATCACGATCATCGCCGCCATGATCATCATCCCGGCACAGCTCGGCGGTTTCGGCGCGATCTTCGCTCACGTCGATCCGGCGAAAATCCTGCTGAAGGCACCGGACGCATCGAGCCTGAACGGCTACAGCGCGTATGCCACATTAGCGGTCGGGTCGGCGCTTGCGCTGTTCCTGTATCCGCACTCGGTGACGGCGGTGTTGTCGTCGAAGTCGGGCAACACGATCCGCCGCAACATGGCGCTGCTGCCGGCGTATTCGCTGGTGCTCGGCTTGCTCGCGTTGCTGGGCTACATGGCGCTGGCATCGGGCGTGAAGGACATGCCGGAATTCGCTCCGTACTTCAAGGCGTACGGTTCGAATTTCGCCGTCCCGGCATTGTTCCTGCACTTCTTCCCGTCGTGGTTCGTGGGCGTGGCGTTTGCAGCCATCGGGATTGGCGCGCTGGTTCCGGCGGCCATCATGTCGATTGCAGCCGCCAACCTGTACACGCGCAACGTGCATAAAGAGTTCGTGAACAAGAGCATGACGCCGGAGCAGGAAACCAACGTCGCGAAGCTGGTGTCGCTGCTGGTGAAGGTCGGCGCGGTTGTGTTTATTCTTGCATTGCCGCTGACCTACGCGATCCAGCTGCAACTGCTTGGCGGGATCTGGATTATCCAGACGCTGCCGGCGCTGGTGCTCGGTCTGTACACACGGGTTCTCGATCACCGTGGCTTGCTGATCGGCTGGGCTGCCGGCATTGCGACGGGAACGTGGATGGCGATATCGCTGAAACTGGCTGGCTCGATCTTCACGATCCATCTGTTCGGCTATGCGATTCCCGGCTACGCCGCGGTATGGGCGCTGGTCGTGAACCTGGTGGTATCGATCGTGGTGAGTATTCTGGTGCGCGTGATCGGTCTACAGCGTTCGCATGACCATACGAGCCCCGAGGATTATCTCGACGTCGCGGAAACCTGATCGGAAAGGGGAAAAACGGACTGATCTAACCCGTCCTGACCCGAAAGCTGGTAAAACGCCCGTAACGGATGTTGCGGGCGTTTTGTATTTCGGCGCCCGGTTTCATCAGCGTTTTACCCGTCTTCTTGTCCGTCAACTTAACGGAACCGCATGTCCTCGACCGATACGACCAGGCCCCACCGAAGCCAGGCACGGCGCTTACTGCATGTGCTGGGTTCGCCGTATTTTCGTTATCGCTACGCCAAATACCTGCATGCGGCACGTGTGGCGCTGGCGCTGCTTGCGTCGATTGCACTGACCTCGGGTATCGATATTCCGCATGGCGAGTGGTCGTCGGTGACCTTGCTGGTGGTGATCGGCGGCTTGCAACATCACGGCAATATCCGCAAGAAAGCCGCGGAGCGCGCGGTCGGCACATTGCTGGGCGCGTCGCTCGGGCTTGGGCTGATCCTGCTGCAATCGGCTACGCATTCGACCATGATCACGTACGTGCTGCTGGCAGTGATTGCCGGCGTCTGTGCGTATCACGCCATCGGCAAGCCAGGGTATATCGCGTTGCTGACGGCCATTACGACGATCATCGTCGCGGGACATGGCGACCTGTCCATCGAAGTCGGCCTGTGGCGCACCTTGACGGTGCTGATCGGGATTGTGATCGCGCTCGCGTTTTCGTTCGTGCTGCCGCAATACGCCACCTATTCATGGCGCTACCGGCTTGCCGACAACATGCGCGAGAGCGCGCGGATTTACAGCGCGATCGTGGAAGGGCGGCCAATACCCGCCGACACCCTGACCAAACGCTTCCTCACGATGAACGCGCGGCTGGTGACATCGCGTTCATTGCTGGCGTCGGTGGCAAAAGAGATCGACGTGCCCGCCGCGGTGCTCGACGACATCCAGCGCCAGCACCGGGCAATTCTCAGCGCGCTCGAAATGATGGCGACGTCCATGCCGGCCGATGGGCTATGCCTTGCCACCAGCGCTCACACGAACGAGCGGGCGATCAGGCACACGTTGCTGCTAATTGCCCGCGCGTTGCGATTTGGGCGGGTAGGCTTGCTGCACGCCGCGACCGGGTCTGCTGCAGCGGCCGCGCGACTGGAACAGACGGTGAACGTCGCGGCGGACCTCGCACCTGAACTGCAGGGTCCGTACTGGCTCGCGCAACGGCTGGCGGAACAGGTCGATAGACTGCGTTTGCGGCTGATCGAGATCGAGCGGCAATGGAACATAGAGGGCGCGCAGCCGTTTCATCGATGAGCGGGTGAACTGTCCGCCCGACGGTTCGCTATCCTTCGAGATCATCCACCACGGACACCATCCACGGGATGCCGAATCGATCGGACACCATCCCGAACCCACTCGTCCAGAAGGTCCGCTGCCACGCCATCCGGACGTCGCCGCCGTTGCAGAGTGCCGCGAACATCTTATGGCCGGATTCGACGTCGTCGGCGGCTATCGAAATACTGAAGCCCGAGAAAACCTGTGGCGCGGCGTTCACGCCATCGGACGCCATGATCAGGCTTTGCCCTATCCTGAACGTCGCGTGCATGACCTTGTCCAGCCACTCCGGCGCGGCGTTCACGCCTTCAGGTGAATCCTTGAAATGCAGGACGGACAACGTTTCCGCGCCGAGCGCTGTTTGGTAGAACGCAAGCGCTTCTTCGGTGCGGCCGTTGAAGAACAAATAGGGTTCGAGACGCATTGGCAACTCCTGGTGAGTCGGGCAGCTTCGCCGCCCGTGCCAAAAGTCTAGCCCACGCGCGAGCGCTAAAAACGCACCGCACAGCCTTGATCCGCATAAAAAAAGGCGTCGGCGCAATAGCGCCGACGCCCGTTTTCAGACGCGAAATACAGGTGCTGAAAACGCGAAATTATTTCAGCGCTTCGATCAGTTTTTCGAGCTTGACTGCATCGGCGGCGAATGCGCGGATACCTTCTGCGAGCTTTTCGGTTGCCATTGCGTCGTCGTTAACGAGGAAGCGGAAGCTCGATTCATCGATTGCGATCTTGCTCACCTGATCGTTTGCAACTGCTTCCGGCGACAGCTTGCGTTCGACCTTGTCATTGCTATCGGCGAGTTGCTTCAGCAGATCTGGGCTGATGGTGAGCAGGTCGCAGCCGGCTAGTTCAGTGATCTGGCTGATCGTGCGGAAGCTAGCGCCCATCACTTCGGTCTTGTAGCCGAACTTCTTGTAGTACGCGTAGATCTTGCGTACCGATTGCACGCCCGGATCGTTCGCGCCACCCATCTTGACCGCGTCCCAATCCGCGCCGGCCGACTTCTTGTACCAGTCGTAGATGCGGCCGACGAATGGCGAGATCAGTTGCGCGCCGGCGTCTGCTGCGGCCGCGGCTTGCGCGGTCGAGAATAGCAGCGTCATGTTGCAGTGGATGCCGTCCTTCTGTAGCACTTCCATTGCGCGGATGCCTTCCCACGTCGACGCCAGCTTGATCAGGATGCGCTTGCGGTCAATGCCCGAGTCTTCGTACAGCTTGATGAGCTCGTGGCCCTTTGCGATCGACCCCTTGATGTCGAACGACAGGCGGGCATCGACTTCCGTTGACACGCGGCCCGGGACAATCTTCAGGATTTCCTTGCCGAAAGCAATCAGCAACTGGTCGATGATCTGGGGCATCGGCTTGCTGGCGTGGTCCTTGACGGTCTTCTCGAGCAGCGGCTTGTAAGAGTCATTCTGGACGGCCTTGAGGATCAGCGACGGGTTTGTGGTCGCGTCTTGCGGCTTGAACTCGCCGAGTTGCTGGAAGTTGCCGGTGTCTGCGACAACGGTGGTGTATTGCTTGAGTTGGTCGAGAGCGGAGGTCATGTCTGGTCTTCGGCGCGTTATGCCGTTGTCAAAGATGCGGAGTGCCCGCGGGTGAAAGGATTTTGCGATGCCGCTGATGCTGGTGTGCTGCGCCAAAGCTTCTGGCGAGCGGCTCGCCCAAGATTGCCATTCAAGGTTCCATTCTATTCCTGCCGCGCCATTTGGCGCAGACAACAGCATGGTTCAGCCGTGCTTCCTGCGTTCGGCCGCTGAATTGCCGCGATGAATACGATGCCCAATTCTTTTCGACGACGGGTGGCTTCGAGAGTTCACCCACAGCGATTTCTGACCTGCGTTTTCCACGGTGGCGCGTGTTCTGCAAAAAGCAGTTAGCTGTCTTCAGCGCGATCCCGATGCCAGGGTCCGGCATCGACTCACGCCCTATTACACGTTGTTCGCGTGAACATTTCGCGTCGATACGATCAATCTACGCCCGCCGCGCGTTGAGCACAATCTGCGTGACGACGCCCGCTATCAGGCCCCAGAACGCCGAACCGATTGACAGCAGCGTCAGTCCCGACGCGGTGACCATGAACGTGACAAGGGCGGCTTCGCGCTGGCGCGGGTCGTTCATCGCGTTGGTGAGGCCGCTCATGATCGAGCCGAACAAGGCCAGCGCGGCGACTGACACCACAAGCGCTTTCGGCATCGATGCGAACAAGGCCGCGATGGTCGCGCCGAACACGCCGGCCAAAAGGTAGAAAATCCCGCACCAGACGGCGGCCATGTAGCGCTTCGAGGGGTCGTGGTTGGCTTCAGGGCCGGTGCAGATGGCGGCGGTGATGGCGGCCAGGTTGACACCGTGAGAGCCGAACGGCGCGAGCACTAGCGACGCGAGGCCGGTTGTGGCGATCAGCGGCGCGGACGGAGTGTCGTAACCGTCCGCGCGCAGCACGGCGATGCCGGGCACGTTCTGGGAGGCCACCGCGACCACGAACAGCGGTATGCCGATGCTGATGACCGCCGCGAGCGAGAAGTGCGGCATGGTGAAAACGGGGCGGGCGAGCGCGACGTGGAACTGGCTGAAGTCGAGCAAGCCGAGCAAGCCGGCGGCCACGATGCCGACTACGAGCGTCATCAGGATGGCGTAGCGCGGCGCGAGGCGTTTCACGACCAGATAGGTGAAGAACATCGCCAGGACGAGGGCAGTCTGGAACTGGGCTGCCTTGAATATCTCGATGCCGATCTCGAACAGGATGCCGGCCAGCAGCGCGGCGGCAATGCTGGCGGGGATTTTCCGCATGAGCGTATCAAACCAGCCGGTGAGGCCCACGATGGTCAGCAAAACCGCGCACACGACGAAAGCGCCGATCGCGTCGGGATACGCCACGTTCGGGAGCGATGTCACGAGCAGGGCGGCGCCAGGCGTGGACCAGGCGGCGACGATCGGCGCGCGAAACTTGAGCGAGAGGCCGATCGTGCAAAGCGCCATGCCAATGGAGAGCGCCCAGATCCAGGAGGAAATCTGGGCATCGGAGAGGTGGGCGGCACGCCCGGCCTGGAACATGAGGACGAGCGAACTGGTATAGCCCGTCATCATGGCGACAAATCCCGCGACAAGCGCGGAGAGGGAGGAATCGGCGAGGGGGCGGAAGGTCGTGGCGGGCGGATTCATGCGAAGCCTTGGGGGACAATCGCAAATCGTACTGACTGGACGCGATCAAGGGCAGGGACAGTCGGAAAAATAATTGCCGTGCCACTTTAAATCGATGCAAATAAAACTGGCAAAGCGGGCGGTGTACGTTGGAATTAAAAGGCCCGCGAGGCAAGAGAGGCGCGTAACCCGCGCGGGTTATTTGGAAAGCGCGCGCATTGCGCTTTCGAGCCCGCCGAGCGTCAACCCAAACATGCGCCCGCCCAGTATTTGCCGAATGATCGATACCGATTGCCTATATTCCCAAAGCCTTTCCGGCTCAGGATTGAGCCAGGCGAAACGGGGAAACTGATCGGCGAGTCGTCGTAACCAGACCGCGCCGGCTTCAGCGTTGTTATATTCAACCGATCCGCCGGCTTGAACGACCTCGTACGGACTCATGGTTGCATCGCCGACAAAAATCAGCTTGGTATCCGGCGAAAATTTGTGCAGTACATCGAACGTGGCAGTGCGCTCGCCGTGCCGTCTCCGGTTGTTTTTCCAGAGATAGTCATAAACGCAGTTGTGGAAGTAATAAAACTCCAGATGCTTGAATTCTGATTTCGCGGCGGAAAAGAGTTCTTCAACGCGCTTGATATGGTCGTCCATCGACCCGCCTACATCCAGCAGCATCAGGACTTTCACATTATTGTGGCGCTCCGGCACCATCTTCAGGTCGAGCCAGCCGGCATTGGCGGCGGTGCTGCGAATGGTGTCGGGGAGATCGAGCTCATCGGCGGCGCCTTCGCGCGCAAAACGCCTTAGGCGCCGTAACGCCACCTTGATATTGCGCGTCCCGATCTCGACCTGATCGTCGTAATCCTTGTACGCGCGTTCGTCCCAGACCTTAACGGCCGTTCGATTCCCCGCGGAATCCCCGCCAATCCGAATGCCCTCCGGATTAAACCCGCCATTGCCGAACGGCGACGTCCCGCCTGAACCAATCCACTTGCTGCCGCCCTCGTGCCGTTCATGCTGCTCATCGAGGAGTTGCTTCAGCCGTTCCATCAACTTGTCGATACCGCCAAGCGCTTCGATCTGGCGTTTTTCCTCGGGCGTGAAATCCCGTTCCAGGCGTTTCTTGAGCCAATCGAGCGGTATATCGAACGCGTCTTCATCGAGGGTCGCGATACCGTTGAAATAGGCGCCGAACGCCTGATCGAATTTATCGAAGTATTTCTCGTCCTTGATCAGCGTCATGCGCGCGAGAAAGTAGAACTCGTCAATAGACGGCCCAATGACCTGGGCCTTCAGCGCTTCAAGCAGCGTCAGGTATTCCTTGACCGAAACCGGTAGCTTGGCGCCGCGCAGGGAATAGAAAAAGTCGATCAGCATGCCGGGCTCCTTGCCCCAATCTGTCGTGCTACGAGTTGCGCTACGAGCCGGACGGCAAGTCGAGCCGCGTGTCGAGTTTGCCGCGCAGATTCGCGCGCACGGCCGGCCACTCGGATTCGATAATCGAAAATACCACCGTATCGCGGTAAATGCCGTCCCGGCCGATCTGGTGATTGCGCAGGATTCCGTCTTCCTTCGCCCCCAGCCGCGCAATAGCCGCTCGCGACTGACGGTTCATGAAGTGCGTCCGGAACTCGACTGCGATGGTCTTCAGCGTGTCGAACGCGTGCGAGAGCAGGAGCAGCTTGGCTTCGGTGTTGATCGCCGTGCGCTGCACGCGTTTTGCGTACCACGTGCTGCCGATCTCCAGCCGCCGATGCGCCGCCTCGACATTCATATAACGCGTGCTGCCGACCACGTCGCCCGTCCTCACGTCGATGACAGTGAACGCTTGCACGCCGGCCGAATCGCGCATGGCGAGCGCCGTGTCCATCCACGCGCCAATTGTGTCGGGCGAGGGGACGCTCGTGTACCAGAGCTTCCACAACTCGCCGTCCGCGGCGGCATTGGCGAGCGCGTCCTGGTGCTCGCGTTCGAGCGGCACGAGTCTCACGAACCTGCCTTCCAACGTAACCGGATCGATCCAGCGGCTCATACGTGCAGCCTTTTCAACGGTTGTTGCGGTTCATGAACAGCAGGCGCTCGAACAGGCTCACGTCCTGTTCGTTCTTGAGCAACGCGCCATGCAACGCCGGAATGACCTGTTTCTGATCGGTTGAGCGCAGCGCTTCCGGGCCAATATCTTCGGCCAGCAGCAGCTTCAGCCAGTCGAGCAATTCCGATGTCGACGGTTTCTTCTTCAGCCCCGACACATTGCGCAACTCGAAGAAGCTTTGCATGGCCGCGGCGAGCAGATCCTGCTTGATGCCAGGGAAATGCACCTCGACGATCTGTTTCATCGTCGTGGGTTCGGGGAATTTGATGTAGTGGAAAAAGCAGCGGCGCAGGAACGCGTCCGGCAGTTCTTTTTCGTTATTCGACGTGATGATCACGAGCGGCCGGTGTTTTGCCTTCACGAGTTCGTGGGTCTCGTAGACGTAGAACTCCATCCGGTCAAGTTCGCGCAGCAGGTCGTTCGGGAATTCGATATCCGCTTTATCGATTTCATCGATCAGCAGCACGCCGGGTTCATCGGCGTCGAAAGCCTGCCACAGCACGCCCTTCACGATGTAATTGCGGATGTCCTTCACGCGTTCGTCGCCGAGCTGGGAATCGCGCAGGCGCGACACCGCGTCGTACTCGTAGAGGCCTTGCTGGGCTTTGGTGGTCGACTTGATGTGCCATTGCAGGAGCGGCATGCCGAGCGCGGCGGCGACTTCCTCGGCCAGCATGGTCTTGCCGGTGCCGGGCTCGCCCTTGATGAGCAACGGGCGCTGCAGGGTGATGGCGGCGTTGACGGCGAGCTTGAGATCGTCGGTGGCGACGTACTGCGATGAACCTTCAAAACGCATGACGCGTCCCTCGGAGAAGGAAAAATTGCAGTATAAGTCAGAAGAGTTTTAGCGGCCCCGCCCCTGGAACGTCCGTTTGCACTGTTGCGCCTGAGGGAGGTGCAAATGTCCATCGGACAGATTGTCGCAGTCTCCCGGGACCCCCGCGCTGCGGCCTTCAGCGATGGGGCCGACCCGGCTGCGGCCGGTGGACGCAGGGTAGGTCGCGCGGTACAATTAGCGCGATTTTTTTGGCCCGCGTGGCTGGTGAACGAAAACTCGAAAACTCGCTGATTTGTGTTTCCTGGCACGGGTTGGTGCCATTGATCAGCGTGTGTTCGTTTGACCAGTCCCGAGAAAGTCCCGGAACGCCAGGCGTCCAAGGTGCCGGATTTCCCCTCATGCCAGGTTAGAAGATATGAATAAATTCGTCGGCAAATGTGCCGTGATCGCAGCGCTGTCGGGGCTTGCCGGTTTCGCGACACAGGCATCCGCCGATGTCGTGGGCAACGCGAAAGCAGCCCAGGGCAAGGTTGCGATGTGTATCGGGTGCCACGGCATTCCCGGTTATCGCACCGCGTATCCCGAGGTGTACCGGGTTCCCATGCTCGGCGGCCAGAGCGCGCACTACATTGAGAACGCGCTGCATGCCTACAAGAAGGGCGACCGCCATTTCGAGACGATGCATGGCATAGCGACCACGCTGTCCGATCAGGATATAGCCGACATTGCTGCGTATTACGCCGCGCAAACCCCCTCTTCGAAGAACAATCCCGACAAGTGATCCGCGTTGCGCCTGAATTTGATCGCAAGACTCAACGGCGCCCGTCACCCGGTAATCACTAATCGCGGATAGGAGAATTCATGAAGGCACTCGACACAGTGTTCAAGACAGCATGCACGGCAGCCGCGCTGGCCGGTGCGATCGGCGTTCTAGCCATGCAGCCGGCGCATGCAGCCGATGCAGGCAACGGCAAGGTGCTCACCGAGGCCCACAATTGCGCGGCCTGCCACGGCCCGAACCTGAACAAGCCGGTGAGCGCGGACTATCCGAAGCTCGCAGGCCAGCACGCCGACTATCTCTACTGGGCGCTGCGCCAGTACCAGATGGGCAACGGCAATCCGAACTTCGGGCGTAACAACCCGATCATGGCCGCGCAAGTGCAAAGCTTGTCGCAAAGCGATTTGAAGGACATCTCGGCGTATATCGAATCGTTGGACGGCGATCTGGTCGTGAAAAAGTAAGTTTCGCCCGGAAGTCGTTGCTGGTTTGATAGGCCCACGAAAAAACACCCCGCCGGTGAGCTACCGCGGGGTGTTTTCGTTTTTGATTCGGTTTTCAGTCTCGCGACGCCCGCTGTTCGATCAGCGCCAGGTACGCGTCGGTATCCGGCGGCGTGTTGTTGCGCTGTGATTCCCAGATGATCTGTCCAAGGCATTCCATGATCGCGTGCTGAGCATCGTGCGTCGAACCCATCCGGCCGACCAGCCGCTCATGCGCGCGCCGGATGCCCGGCGGTTGATCGATGGACAGTTGCTCGGTAATCGCGAGATGCATCGATAAATGCAGGAACGGGTTGCTCTTGCCCTGATCCGGCGAGTAGTCGGCATGGGCCACATCGGGGTCTGCAAGTTCTTGCTGGTATTCAGGATGCTCGCCGATCCAGTCCGCAGCAATGCTCTCAAGCGGCGTCAGGACGCCGCCCTCGCGCTGCTTGCGCCAGGTGTCGGTGAAAAATTGGCGAACTTCGTCGCGGCTGGGGTTGAACATGGTGGTGGGGGTGCTTGCTGGGGTCGTTTTCAGAGGCTCATTTTAAGCTGCATCGCGGCTTCTCGCCTGCTTCGGCCCACTCGCGCCTGCCTCGGCCCGTCGGTCTTCGCGCCGCTTATTCGATAGGCGCCCGCGTCTTCGGCCGGAACTCGCACAGGGGCTCGATCGCGCAATGCCAGCATTCCGGCACGCGTGCCCGGCATACATACCGGCCGTGCAGGATCAGCCAGTGATGGGCGTCCTGTTTGAACTCATCGGGGACGAATTTCTCCAGTGCCGCTTCGACCGCGCGCACGTCTTTCCCGGGTGCGAGCCCAGTGCGATTCGATACCCGGAAGATATGCGTATCCACGGCGATGGTCGGATGGCCGAACGCCGTGTTCAGGATCACGTTCGCCGTCTTCCGTCCCACGCCCGGTAGCGCTTCGAGCGCCTCGCGATCGTCCGGGACCTCGCCCCCGTATTGCTCGATCAGGATCTTGCACGTCGCGATCACGTTCTTCGCTTTCGTCCGAAACAATCCGATGGTCTTGATGTACTCCGTCACGCCTTCTTCGCCTAGCGCCAGCACTTTGGCCGGCGTGTTGGCGACCGGGTACATGCGCCGCATCGCCTTGTTCACGGAGACATCGGTGGCTTGCGCCGACAGCATCACCGAGATCAGCAATTCGAACGGCGATTCATGCTCGAGTTCGGTGGTCGGATGCGGGTTCAGGCTTTGCAGTGTTTCGAAGATCGCGCGGCGTTTTGTGGGGTTCATCGTGTTCAGGCTTTGTGATCGTTGTCGGGCGCGTCATCAGGTTTGCTGCCGGGCTCGAGAGCACGTGTCGAACTTTTGTCTTCATCTGCATGGACGATACCAAGGCGGCGTCGCCGCGCTTCCGCTGCATCGATCTGCGCCTGAACCTCCGGGCTGACCGCGTCTGTGTTTTTCGGTCCCGCGCCGAGTCTGGCCAGTTCTTCTTTCTTCTGGCGTGCACGGTCCATGGCGGCCTGGATGATGGCGCGCTTCTTTGCCTGCGCATCGTCGACCGGGGTGGCGGCGTGTTGCTCCGTCTTTGATCCAACCGAAGCATCCGGTTCAGCGTTCGGCGCGATGCGGGGCTCAGTAAGCGGCTCAGTACCCGACGCCCCGGCCATGCGTGCCGCCTTGCGCGCCTCGGCCGCGTTGCGTTCACGCGCGAGGCGTGCCAGGCGCCAATCGTGCCGCTCGCGCGCTGAGTCGGCTTCCTGTTGGCTCCATGCGTCCCAGCCGGTGTGCTCGCCCGTGATAGGGACCATGGCGATGCAATCGACCGGGCAGGGTGGCACGCACAGGTCGCAGCCCGTGCAGAGCTCGGGGATGATCGTGTGCATCTGCTTCGCAGCCCCAATGATTGCATCGACTGGACATGCCTGCAGACAGAGCGTGCATCCGATGCAAAGATTCTCATCAATGATCGCAAGCGGCCGTGGCCGTTCAACGCCGTTATCCGGGTTGAGTGGAATTACCGGCTTGCCGAGCAGGCTGGCCAGACGAACCACACCTTCCTGGCCTCCCGGCGGGCACTGGTTGTAGTTTGCCTCGCCTGCGGCAATGGCCTCCGCATACGGCCGGCACGCTGGATAGCCGCATTTGGTGCACTGCGTCTGGGGCAGCCGGTCTTCGATCTGGTCGGCGAGAGTCTTCAAAGAGGTTGCAGTCACTACGGTCACATTAACGGCTTGCTATCAGCGTGGGGAGGGCGGCGCGAACGGGCTCATGAGCCATGCACGAAAGCGTGCGTGAGGATAGATCGACCGCTCAGGTTCGCGCTCATTTTTGACGTCATGTTCGAGCGTTTCCGGCCGTTGCACGGGAAGCGGCATTATCGCCGAATTTCAGGCGGTTCCCAATCATTCCCAATTGCCAACACGGCAACGATGTGCACATAATCAAATCGCTTTCGATTGACTGCAGGACGGTATTCCCCACTCACGTTGGCGTAACCGATCCATCGCATGCTTCCTGAGGACACGGGAACGCGTGACGCTATGTCGATAACGCGGTTTGTCGATCACAAAGCCACCATGAACCAGCCAAAAATCAAAAGAGATCCCGAGGGTACACGCCGTCGCATCCTGCTCGCCGCCGCAGAGGAATTTGCGGCCGGCGGCTTGTTCGGCGCGCGTGTCGACCAGATTGCACGCCGTGCCGAAACCAACGAGCGAATGCTCTACTATTATTTCGGCAGCAAGGAGCAGTTGTTCACGGCTGTGCTCGAACATGCATTCGCCGCACTCACGGACGCTGAAAAGACGTTGGATCTCGAGGGGGTTGCGCCCGTCGAAGCCATCACGCAACTGGCGCACTTCATCTGGAATTATTATCGTGAGCATCCCGAACTCTTGCGACTCATCAATAACGAAAATCTGCACGAAGCCCGCTATATAAAGGGCTCTACGCGGATTCGAGAGTTGATATCGCCGGTAGTCGCCACGCTCACGAAGATTCTCGAACGGGGTCAGCATGCCGGGCTATTTCGCAATAACGTCGACCCGTTGCGCTTTTACGTGACTTTGTCGGGTCTCGGCTATTACATCGTATCGAACCGATACACACTTGAAGCCACGTTCGGACTCGACTTCAGCCGCGACGCCGAACGCGATGAAATCATCAAGATGAACACGGAATTGCTGCTCGCGTATTTGCTGAGACGCTGACGCATCGGCCTTCCCTCCTTATCGCGGAAAGCAGTAAGCAGAAAGCAGAGGAGAGGCCGCAAATGAAACACGCCGCGTAAAACGCGGCGTGTTTTGTCGTGCCAATTAATTTCAGGCGCTTATTCCCTCATACCGCGATCAAGCCGCGACAGCTTCCTTTTTCGGCGCCTTGTCGTGCGTGAGAATGAATTCGCGCAGTTGCGGATACACCATCGTGCGCCAGCGGCGTCCCGAGAAAATGCCGTAATGGCCGGCTTTTTCAGCCATGTAGTGGCGTTTGTTCTTCGCCGGAATGCCGGTGCACAGGTCATGTGCCGCGCGTGTCTGACCGCTGCCGGAAATGTCGTCGAGTTCGCCTTCGATGGTGAGCAGTGCCGTGTTCTGGATGTCTTGCGGACGCACGAGCTCACCATTGACGTCCCACGTGCCTTCGGCCAGACGGAACTCCTGGAACACGACGCGAATGGTGTCCAGATAGTAGTCGGCGTCCATGTCGAGCACGGCGTTGTATTCGTCGTAGAAGCGGCGATGTTGCTCCGCATCTTCGTCATCACCACGCATCAGGTTCTGATAGAAGTCCCAATGCGCCGTCACGTGCCGCTCCGGGTTCATCGCGACAAAACCGGCATGCTGCAGAAAGCCCGGATAGACCTTGCGGCCTACACCGGGATAATTCGCCGGCACGGTGTAGATCACGTTGTTCTCGAACCATTCGTATGAATGTTCGCTCGCGAGCGAGTTGACCGACGTGGGGCTGCGACGCGCATCAATAGGGCCGCCCATCATGGTCATGGTGCGCGGCGTGTCTTCACCGCGGCTGGCCATCAACGAGATCGCGGCGAGCACCGGCACGGTCGGCTGGCATACCGAAATGACGTGGAGATCTTTCGCGCCAATCTGGCGGATGAAATCCTGGATGTACTGCACGTAGTCGTCGAGATGGAATGACCCGTCTTCAAGCGGCACCATGCGGGCGTCAAGCCAGTCTGTCAGGTAGACCTTGTGGTCGTGCAGCAGCGTCTTCACCGTATCGCGCAACAGCGTGGAGTGGTGACCCGACAGCGGAGCGCAGACCAGCACAATAGGTTCGGTCTTGAGTTCGGTGACGGTCGCGCTGTCGTCCGAAAAACGCTTGAAGCGGATCAGCCGGCAGAAGGGTTTTTCCATCACGATCTGCTCGACGATAGGAATAGCATGACCATTCTTCTCGATCTGATGCAGTTCGAACTCCGGCTTTTCGTAATCCTTGCCCAGGCGGTACAGCAATTCGTAGCCGGCCGCGAGTCGCGTGGAACCCGGCACGTACGCGAGCGGGCTGGAAGGATTGGTGAACGACTTCGATGCCGCTTCCGCCCATGCTGTGAGGGGACTCAGCATGGCCCGCTGAAATTCGTGGAATTGATAGAGCATGTCTGACCTGTGTAAAACCGGTTGCGCCCGTGTTCGGGAACAGATCCGGCGGTTGGCCTCTATCGGCGGTGGCGTCATGCAGGGTCAGCGTTTCGCTGGTTCCCGGCTCGGCGTGCAGGTCGTCGATTGCACCGAATTGCTGGTGCTGGCAGTTATTCGTTGTTACTTATTTACTTCCACGAGGGGTCACGGGGAATGGAGCAGGGACTGGGGACGGGCTTTAAGCCGGCGTTGCGCCTTCTTGGCTGAACATGGAACAGCACACGAAACACATGCCGGCTAAGCCGTGACACCAGACCCCAATTTTGAACTCGGAATCAAAGCCAATTCAAAGCCGATTCAAAGCCCTATTCGCCGAACGACCGGTCGGAAAGCCTCTTTCGATCATAGCTAAGAACACGCTTTTGTGCAATGCAACATACGTGGTCTTCGCCGCTATTCCGCATGAATTTTGCGCTGAAGTTGTTAATTTTCGTCAATCATTCGAATAACATTACGATTTGCTTACTTTCGCGAGCACTGGGTCCAAGGGTTTGTCCTGACGCGACGTGGGCTGGCCTGTCGCCTTCGCCATGCCTTGTTCGTGCCGCATCAGGTTCATGCCGGTATGCACGAGCGCAACATGCGTAAACGCCTGCGGAAAGTTACCAACCAGACGTTTCGCGACCGTGTCATATTCCTCGGCCAGCAGGCCTACGTCGTTCGCCAGACCCAGCAAACGCTCAAACATTGCATACGCTTCCTCGTGGCGGCCCTGCAACGCGAGGTTGTCGACCAGCCAGAAGCTACACGCCAGAAACGTGCCTTCTCCGGGCGGCAAGCCGTCCTCTACTTCCGATGTGTGGTATCGCTTGACCAGCCCGTCATGGGTGAGATCCCGCTCGATGGCGTGGACCGTGGAGATCACGCGAGGATCTTCCGGCGGCAGAAAGCCGAGCAGCGGAATGAGTAGCAAGCTGGCATCGAGATCCTTACCGCCGTATGTCTGGACAAACGAGTTCATCGACGGATTCCAGCTTTTCTCGCACACGTCCGCGTGAATGGTCGTTCGCAGGTTGCGCCAGTGGTCGAGCGCGCCTTCCAGCCCGAACTGTTCCGCCGATTTGATCGCACGGTCGTAAGCCACCCACGCCATGACCTTCGAAAAGGTGAATTGCTGACGCCCGCCGCGCGTTTCCCAGATGCCTTCGTCGGCTTCCTGCCAGACAGTGTCCAGATGATTGAGCATGGCGCGCTGGATCGACCAGACGGTGTCGTCGGCTTGCAGGCCGCCTACGCGCGCGAGATGCAGCGCGTTCATCACTTCGCCGTAGACATCGAGTTGCAACTGGTTGACCGCACCGTTGCCAATGCGCACGGGCTTTGAGTTCTCGTAACCCGCCAGCCAGTCGACTTCCCATTCGGGCAAGCGCCGTTCGCCCGCAATGCCGTACATGATCTGCACCTGATCCGGCGACCCGGCCATCACGCGGCCCAGCCATGCCCGCCAGGCGCGCGCTTCGTCGTAGTAACCACTGCGCATCATCGCGAGGAGGGTGATGGTGGCGTCGCGTAACCAGCAGTATCGATAATCCCAGTTGCGCGTGCCGCCCAGTTGCTCCGGCAACGACGTGGTCGGCGCCGCGACAATACCGCCGGTCGGTTCGTAGGCAAGCGCCTTGAGCGTGATCAGCGAACGGCGGATGGCAGGACCCCAGCGTCCGTCGAGGTTGCTGCGTCCCGACCATTCCAGCCAGAAGTTCTCGGTGCGTGCGAATTGCGTATGGGGATCGAGTGCGCGCGGCAGACGCAAGTGGGATTGCGAATACACGAGCGAGAAGGGGACGCGCTCACCCTCGCTCACCGTAAATTCACCAACGGTGCGCATGTTCTCGCCGCTGAGTTCGATGGGCGTGCGCAATACGCATAGATCGGGACCGGCGATCGCGCGAATCCCGCTTTCATCGGGGAGCCGGCTGACCCAGGGAATGGAGGAACCGTAATCGAAGCGCAGCACCAGTTCCATTTTCATCTTCACCGTGCCGCGCCGGCCCACCACGATGCGCACAAGGTCGGACGCTCCGTCACGGACCGGCATGAAGTCGATGAGCGACACCTTCCCGTCGGGCGTCTCGAAATCGGTTTCCAGGATCAGCGTATCGCCGCGATACCGGCGGGTGATGACCGGCGGCGGGGCGCCGTCGGGCAGGTCGGGCGTGATCAGCCAGCGGCCGTTTTCCGGCGTGCCCAACAGGGCCGCGAAACACGCGCCGGAGTCGAAGCGCGGCCAGCATAGCCAGTCTATGGAACCTTCTTTTGAAATCAGGGCGGCGGTGTGGCCGTCGCCGACCAGGGCGTAGTCCTCAATCAGTGCGGGCATAGGCTAAAGGAATGTTGTCGATGCGGCCGAAGTTCAGGCGCCGCGTGGTTGGGGGAGGCCAGGCTCTTCCAGTCCTTCGAGCGTCCGATTATGAAGCGCATTCGTGTCCCGTGTCTTTCATGAGCGTCTGTCATATCCGCGTCCGCGGCTTCAGTCTCACGTTTCAACCCGCTTCGATTTGTCACACCGGGCCCGGGCCTGCTTGCAAAAACGCCTGTTGAAAAAACGTGTGACAAATGCTTAGAATGAAACTTCGCGCATGACGGTAAGGCCCAAGGGTGTTGCGCGGGTCCACGGCACCGGATCCGTTGATGCACGTCACGCGCTTCCTGCTTGCTTAACGTTTCGAGGACATCGAAAGTGAAAGCCATGCTGAATCCGTCGAGAGCTGATTGCATCGCCATCCTGTCGGCTGCGAGCCGTATCGCCGATCAAAACACGCTCCTGGATCTCAATTACCAAAATCTCGGCCTGTCCCGCAACGGGATGGAAACTGCTGCGTCGTTCCTGATCGAACGTGCGTGCTTCACGCGGCATCGCGAGGTCAACGGGCATACCGCCGTAGGCGGCTTGTCACTGCAGGGCCGCATGCGGCTCGAGCAGCTTGCCAACAACTGACACCGATACTGATTGCGCTGCAGCACGCTGCGCCTTCTTACGACTTCAGAACATTTCTAGCGCGCGGGATCGCGGATTGCGACCCCGCGTTTGGCGTTTTCTCGTCTTCCGGAACCTCGCTCCAATAACAGCGTCTTATGGAGCGCATCACGGATACCAACGCGACGGTGGTGTTCGGGCCGCCGCCGTCAGAAATGGGTCGCGCTCAGTCCGAACACGCCGATCAATCCGATGATGATGAGGTAAATCGCGACGATGAAGTTGAGCAAGCGCGGCACGATCAGGATCAAAATGCCTGCTATCAACGCAACCAGCGGTCCGAGGCTCAGATGGATATTCATGGCGACTCCTTGTTGATTTTTTGATGGGAATGGGTCTGCATCATGCGCCAAAGCAGTGACCGGTGACAATCGGGCACTTTCCACGGCTCACGTACCCTGAAATAAGCCCTGAAACAAGCCGTAATAACGAATGATCAGGAGGCGGTATGCAATTGGCGAACTTCACTCATTTCACTCGCTTGACGCGTTTTACCCGTCGGTTTCCTTCCACGATCCGTGTCCGGAGCTTCGGTCCCACGCAAACATCGTGCCGCGCCGTTGAGCAGGCGGGTTTGTCTCAATCTGGGCGTGATTCCGGGCGTCATTCCCGGCAGCCGCGATTGATGTCAAAAAGTGTCGCAGCGGGTCTTGCTGCTGTGTTGTCGCTTGCTGCTGCCCAAGCCTTCGCACAAGGGGCAGGTACGGCCGCCGGCACATCGACGACTGCTTCCGATGCGTCCGGTAACGGCGTATTCGACTTGCTCGTGGGCACGTACACCGGCAGCGGCAAGAGCGAGGGAATCTATGTGTACCGGTTCGATGCAGGCACCGGTGCGATCACGCGCCTTGCATCCGCGCAGACGGTGAATCCGTCGTATCTCGTGGTGAGCCACGACCGGCAGCACGTATACGCCGTCAACGAGCTTCCTGGCGATAACGGACCCGCTTCGCAGCGCGGCGGCATCAGCGCATTCCGCTTCGATCCGCCGAGCGGGCAGCTCACCTTCGTAAACCGCGTCTCGTCCGATGGCAACGATCCCGCGTATCTCGCTCTATCGCCGGATGGCCGTTATCTGCTGGCCGCCAACTACTCGGTGGCATCGAATCCGGGTGGCAGTTTCGCCGTGTTTCCGCTGGAAGCCGACCGGGTCGATCCGTCCGTGCTGACCGTACATCACGATGGCAGCGGTCCCGTGAAAGGGCGCCAGGATAACTCGCATGTGCACTCGACCGTGTTTTCGCCCGACGGCCGTTACCTGTTCGCGCAGGACCTGGGGGCGGACAAGATTTACTCGTACAGGTATACGCCCGACGGCAGCCGCGGTTTGTTCGGGCCGACCGAGCAGCGTTACACGCTGGTGAAACCCGGTTCGGGGCCGCGCCACCTGATCTTCGATCAGGCCGGCAAACATGCCTACCTCACGACCGAAATGAATGCATCGGTGACGGTGTACGACTATGACGACGGCAAGCTCACGTTGAGGCAAACCTTGCCTATGACTTCGCCCGGCTTCAAGGGCAAGGTAGGCGGCGGCGCGATCCATCTGTCACCGGATGGCCGCTTCCTCTACGCCACCAATCGCGGCGATGTAAACGAAATCCTGACGTACGCCGTGAATCCGTCCGATGGTCATCTCAAGCTGCTCGGCCGCAATTCGACGCTCGGCAAGACGCCACGAGAATTTGCGATCGATCCGACCGGGCGCTGGCTGATCGTCGGCAACCAGGACAGCGACAGCGTCTACTTTTTCCGGCGCAATCCGGACACGGGTGAACTTGCGTCCGATCCGAAGCGCCTGGAGATCGGCTCACCGGTCGATTTCAAGTTCGTTTCGCCATCCTGAAGATTATTTTTTCAAGTGTGCGGGTCGCGGGTCGTCAGTGATTCGCGGCTCACATAGTTTTCTTGGTTCTCAAGTAACGTGGTTTTGATTTAACCAGTAAGGCCGGTTTGTCCCGCGAGTCGTCCCGCGGGTTGTCCCAGTGTGGAAGGAATTTAAAGTTGAACATTACGTCAGCAGTAAGCAGGGAGTCTGGTCTCAGCGCCGGAAATACGCCGCACGACGCGCCCACGCCGCCGGGTTTCATCTGTGCGTTCCGCTTTGCCGGCGCGGAGGCTTTGCGGCTGTCCTGGGATGAAGCGCGGCGCGAAATAGCGGGCGAAGGCCCCACGTGGCTGCATTTGAGCGCAAACGACGACACCGTCGAAAGCTGGCTGACCGGCGTCACCGCAATGCCCGATGTTGCCCGCGAATTCCTGAACGGTGAGGACAAGCGCCCGCGCGTGCACATGGGCGGGACGTTCATGTACGGCGTCGTGGCGGATCTGGAGCGCGTCGCGGAAACGCCCGACACCGATCCGAATGCGCAGGCCACACGCCGGGCGACGGGCGCGTTGCGCTTTTACGTCGATAAGAACCGCATGATCACGGTGCGAGCACAGCCGCTGCAATCCACCGATCGCCTGCGTCACGCCGTGCTCGAAGGCGCGGTGTTCCGCGATACCGTCGATCTTTTCGCCGGCCTGATTCGTGCGTTGAACGAGACGTTTGCTGATCGTATCGATGAAATCGGCGACCGGCTCGACGACGTCGAGGAGGGCGTGCTCGACGGCCGGCATTCGAACTGGCGCGCGGAGCTGGGGTCGGTGCGGCGGCGGCTGGTGGAGGTGAAGCGGTTTGTGGATCCGGAGCGCAGCGCGCTTACGCAACTGGTCTTGAGGCGGTTGGAGTGGGCCGAACCCCGGTCCATGGAAACGCTGATTCAGGCAATTCAAGTGCTCAACGGGCTGGCTGCCGGGCTTGAGTCTCAATACGAACGCTCGAAGCTGTTGCAGGAAGAGATTGCTGCGTTGCTATCGGAGGACATCAACCGCAAGCTGCTGTGGCTCGCGATCATGTCCGCGTTGCTGATGCCCGCAACGCTCGTGTCCGGTATCTTCGGCATGAATGTGGCCGGGCTGCCCGGCACGCACAACAATTATTCGTTCTTGATCGTAATGAGCGTGATGGGCGTTTGCGCGGCCTCCACGCTGTATTTGTTGCGGCGATTCCGGTTGTGGTGAAGTGATGCGGTCGATGCCCGGGACATGTGGTTTCACAAACCTGCCTGGGCACCTGTCACCCGCCGGGAATCGCTTATTCCGACGGTCCCGGTGCAAGCACTTCGCGGTTCCCATTCGTGCCCATCGGCGAAACAAGGCCTGCGGTTTCCATCTGTTCAACGAGGCGCGCCGCGCGGTTATAGCCAATGCGCAATTGCCGCTGCACCGATGAAATCGATGCCCGGCGCGTACGCAACACGAACGATACGGCTTCGTCGTAGAGCGGATCGGCTTCGGCATCCGGCGTATCGCCGAACAGGTCCGGCGTGCCGCCTTCGGGCGTCGGTCCCGACAGGATCCCTTCCTCGTACTCCGGTTCGCCGAACTGCTTCAGATACTCCACAACGCTGTGCACTTCTTCATCTGCGACGAACGCGCCATGCACGCGTTGCGGATAGCCGGTGCCGGGCGGCAGGAACAGCATGTCGCCGGCGCCGAGCAGGGACTCCGCACCCATCTGGTCGAGGATCGTGCGCGAATCGATCTTCGATGACACCTGGAACGCCACCCGCGTCGGAATGTTCGCCTTGATAAGCCCGGTGATCACGTCCACCGACGGCCGCTGCGTCGCGAGAATCAGGTGAATGCCGGCGGCCCGCGCCTTTTGCGCCAGCCGCGCGATCAACTGCTCGATCTGCTTGCCCGCGACCATCATCAGGTCGGCGAGCTCGTCGATCACGACGACGATCATCGGCAGCTTGGCGAGCGGTTCGGGTGCGTCGGGCGTGAGCGAGAACGGGTTCGTCAGCTTCTTGCCCGCAGCTTCGGCATTGCGGATTTTCTGGTTGAAACCCTGCAGGTTACGCACCCCCACCGCCGACATCAGCTTGTAACGCTTCTCCATTTCCCCGACACACCAGTTCAACGCGTTCGCGGCGAGCTTCATGTCGGTCACGACCGGCGCGAGCAAGTGCGGAATGCCTTCGTACACGGACAATTCCAGCATCTTCGGGTCGATCATGATCAGGCGGACGTCTTCCGGTTTCGCCTTGTAGAGCAGCGACAGGATCATCGCGTTGATCGCCACCGACTTGCCGGAACCCGTCGTGCCCGCGACCAGCATGTGCGGCGCGCGCGCGAGGTCGGTTACGACCGGATTGCCGACGATGTCCTTGCCCATCGCGATCGTCAAGAACGACTTTGAATCGCGATAAACATCGGCTTCCAGGATTTCGGAGAGCCGGATCATCTGCCGCTTGGCGTTCGGCAGTTCGAGCCCCATGCAGGTCTTGCCGGGAATCGTTTCGACCACGCGGATGGACGTGAGTCCAAGCCCGCGCGACAGGTCCTTCATCAGGCCGACGATCTGGCTGCCGCGCACGCCAAGCGCCGGTTCAACTTCGAAGCGCGTGATGACCGGTCCCGCCGATGCCCCGACCACGGTCACCGGTACTTTGAATTCCTGCAGGCGCTGCTCGATCAACTGGCCCGTTTCGGCGAGATGTTGTTCGGAAACAGGCTCGACTTCGTCAGATGCCGGTTCGAGGAGATCGAGGCCGGGGAGATCGACAGCCGACGCCGCGGGCGCATGGAACTCGAATTCGGTCGCGATGAAACCGCGCACCGGCGGGCGGGAATCGGGTTGTGGCGGGGGGGGGTTTGGGTGTGCCTTTTTTACAACTGCCGCGGGCGGCGGAAAGAGAGGGGGAGG